>JADGDO010000001.1:0-328800 GCA_016744855.1 Candidatus Fermentibacteraceae bacterium
GTTCTCTTGTCAGGAGTATTGATCTGGCTGATACCTGTCGGGCTTCTTCTCCGGCTTCTTGGTAACCCATTGGGACTTCCTGCTGCAGGAGTAGGTTTTCTCTCTGTAGCACTAAGTCACGGTTTTTTCTGGGCAGCTATGCTGAAAGACGGGCAGATGCGCGGATTGAAAGCTGCAGCAGTAACTTTTCCGGATTTGTTACTGTTCGTGCCTGCAACCCTGTTTTCCCTTTGGCAGATCATAACTAAGCGTGCATAGTGCTAGCGGAGTAAGTGTTTTTCCTCTTCCATTCTTGCATTCTGTGGTGTATACTTGAGCAAATTTGGTTATTCATCTTCAGTATTAGGGGGCCCATGTCTAAAATCGTTGTTGTTCTTCCCGCATACAATGCTGAGCAGACTCTCAGGGAGACTCTTTCAGAGATTCCAGAGGGACTGGCTGACGAAGTAATTCTTGTAGATGATTCAAGCGGGGATAATACAGTTGATCTTGCCAGATCACTGGGACTCAGGGTGATAGTTCACCCCCAAAATCTAGGCTACGGAGGCAATCAGAAAACCTGTTACAACGAAGCCCTGAGACTAGGTGCTGATATAGTGGTAATGCTTCATCCCGACCTTCAATATCATCCTAAATACCTGACAGAGCTTGTTAAACCTCTTATAGAGGGAACTGCAGATGCTTCATTTGGAAGTAGAATGATCTATAAGAAGAATGCTCTTGAAGGTGGAATGCCATTTTACAAGTTTATCGCTAACATCATGCTCACTGGGTTTGAAAACCTCTGTCTTGGTGCTCATTTCACCGAATACCATTCTGGACTCAGAGCATACACAAGGGGTTTTCTTGAAGCAGTAAATTACAATCAAAACTCAGATGGTTTTATTTTTGATAATGAGATCATAATTCAGGGATTTCACAAGAAGTTCCGGATTAACGAGATATCAATAAAAGCCCGCTATTTCGATGAAGCGTCATCAATTGCTTTTTTCCCCAGTGTTATTTACGGACTGGGTATACTTAAGAGGATTGCTTCTTACAAGTTTCATCAATGGGGTATAAAAAAATCCCCTCTGTATGCGGAGCATGTACACCCAGATGTTTTATCATAATCGGCAAGGATTGATATGAGAATTGTTCTTTTTGTACCCAACTGGACTTTTGTGGATATGAGGTCGAAGGATACCCAGGGTATTGCAGGAGTCTGGCCTCCAACCGGTTTGATGTATGTAGCATCTGTCTTGCAGAAGGCAGGTCATGAGGTTTTCATCGAGGATGGAGCCTTTTGGACCCAAGAAGAGCTGATAAAGAGAATCCTTGACCATAACCCTGATATCATTGGTGCTTTTTCGATAGCTATGTTCTGGGAACGTTTAGCAAAACTGTTCAAGTTACTCAAAACCAGGAAACCCGAGTTGAAAATTATTGCTGGAGGACATGGTCCTTCTGCCTTCGGGGAGCAGTGTCTTATTGATTCACCAGAACTTGATGTAGCTGTACGTGGTGAGGCGGAATACACTGTACTGGAACTCGTTGAAGCCTGGAGTAGCGGTGCTGATATTACGGAAATTGAAGGGTGCACACTTAGAGACAGCAGCGGAACGGTTGTTAAGAATCCTTCCCGCAAGCTTATCGAAAACCTTGATGAACTACCTTTCCCTTCTGTTGACCTGATAGATCTTGAACTGTATCAACCCTCAGCAGGCCAAGTTCTTCGGCTTCCTGTTATGCAGGTTATCAGTTCAAGGGGCTGTACGCATATGTGTCTTTACTGCTACAGACTTATGGGCGACCGCTGTCTGAGAATGCGCTCCCCTGAAAATGTTGTAGACGAAATCGAACTTTACGTGAAGCAATACGGTGCAAAGGAAATCAAATTCTGGGATGAATTATTTACACACGACAAAGTTCGGATTATTGAAATATGTCGTCTCATCGTAGAGAGAAAACTGGATATTACCTGGTGGTGCTCAGCGAGAGGGGATACTGTTGACGAGGAAATACTTCTTGCAATGAAGGCTGCTGGCTGCTGGTGTATCAATTTTGGAGTGGAATCTGCGGTTCAGAAGAATCTCAATACCCTTAGAAAGGGCATCAAAGTTCAAACGACTATAGATGCTATCAAGTTAACACATAAGGTGGGAATCAGAACGTTCGGCACTTACATATTCGGTATTCCCGGGGAAACTTATGAAGAGGGTCTTCAGACCATAAAACTTGCCAAGGAAATGAAATCTTTTTACACCGAATTTTTCCCTATCACTCCTTTCCCCGGTGCAGAACTGTATGATAATTCCCAGAAATACGGCAAAGTTCTTAGACCTCTTTCTGATACTGGAATGCTAAAAGAAGAGATCCCTTTTGAACCATACACAATGGATGCAGAACAGATAGCAAAGTTGCGGAAGCTTGCATATAAAGCTGTTTATATCAACCCGGGATTTATACTGATGAGAGTGTTTGCCATCAGAAACTGGTTTGATGTTAAGACTCTTTTTGGTGGGGCTATATCACTTGTGAAAATTATCTTTGTTAAGAAAAAATAGCAGAGTTTTTAGTTCCCCTTCCGGAAAGGTTGTTGTTAATATTGTTGAAGTTGATAAAGATGTTGCCTTGGCTCCTGAATATGAAAAGGCCTTCATTTGTCATTTTGTTTGTTACAGCAAAGTGTAATGCCAAATGCTCTTTCTGTTTCTACGCAGATAACATCAATGATCACCACAAAGGCATAGAGCTTTCAGCAGAAGAATACTTGCTTATATCGAAGTCAGCAGGTAATATACCATACCTTCTAATCTCTGGTGGCGAGCCCGTACTTCGGAACGATCTCCCTGAGATAATCGGCTATTTCGTTGAAAATGCTTCATCAAAATTTGTAACAATACCTTCAAATGGACTTTCCCCTGAAAAGACTTACAAACTGTTTGACACCCTGACATCCAGATATCCTGGTACTCATTTCAGGGCTGCTTTCAGCTTGGACTACCCCGATGAACGCCATGATAAGGTTCGGGGAGTTGAAGGATGCAGGAATTCTCTAGTAGAGTCTGCCAAGCGTATTGCTGCACTGCGCGAGAAGAAAACTAATTTATCTATGGATCTTGTCACTGTTTTTATAGATCAGTCGGAAGAGGATCTGAAGAATCTCAGGGAGTTTGCAGATCACAATGTTCGTCCCAATAATCATGAACTCCATGTACTTAGAGCAGATGGACCCGGTGGGGCATCTGATTCTATTGATCTCGAACTATTTCTTAGGGAGCTCGCTGTTTTTGGAGAGAAGGGGCGAGTAGAAGAAACAAGAGCCCTCAGTGCCATTTTCCGCTCAATAAACAACACATTTCTCAGAGCAATGAATCGCCTTTGCCGGGGAACCTGGACAGGCCCCTGCAGGGCTGGAAGCAAATTCACTGTTATTGATGAATACGGCAAGGTTAAATTGTGTGAAATCCGGGATGATATACTTGGCGATCTCAGGGAAAACGAATACAATCTTGTTCAAATTCTTCGCTCGAAGTCTTCTCTTAAAACAATTAGAGATATGAACAAAGATAAATGCACCTGTGCCTGGGAATGTGCCATGTCAACTAACATCATTTTCAATTTCAGATTCTATCCGGAGTTAATTTACAGAACACTCCGTGAACTTTTTACAAGAAGGAAGCCTCAATGAAAGTCGTCCTTGTTAAAACTCCTGTTGTCAATTTAAGAAATAGTCCTTTTGGTTCTGTACCGGGCATCCCCACAAATCTTGCTTATCTTGCTGCAGTTCTACGGAAGTCCGGCCATTCTGTCGCTATTGTTGATGCCTATGGATTGGCTCCTCATGATTTTTCATCATACATGGGCAAATTCGAGGTACGAGGTCTGCTTCCTGAAGAAATAGTTCAAGTTATTCCCAAAGATGTTGATGTAATCGGCCTTTCTGTTCACTGCACGCTGGAGCATGGACTCGCAGTCAGCATTCTCAGCGAATGCCGAAAGCTTTTCCCCAAAGTTCCGCTGATTGTGGGGGGGTATCACACCACCTTCGCAGTAGATCCATTTATTAAGGCCGGGGCTGATTATGTTCTTCAGGGAGAAGGAGAACACAGATTTCCAATGCTTCTAGAGATGCTGGAATCAGGCCGTGAGTTCACAATGGACGGGATATACGGTCATGGTTACAGTAGCGAGCGTACCCCGGAGGTTTGTCCCATTGAAGACTTCCCTTTCGGATTCTTCGATCCACTTCCCCTTGAAACTTATTGGGGATTGCGATTCGCCCATGGTCCTATTCAAGCAGATAAATATCTAAGCATATTTACCAGTCGGGGCTGTCCTTATAATTGCGCATTTTGCCAGACTCCCAAGATGTGGGGATTGAAATGGATGGCTAAAAGTTATGGGCGTATTGTGGATGAGATGGACTATTATCATGAAAAATACGGCGTGACCGAATTTCATATACAGGATGAGAATTTTTCCTTATCAAGTGAAAGAACACGGAATTTTGCTCTTGAACTGATCAAACGGGGAAGAAAATACACCTTCTGCTTTCCATCAGGAGTTAAGGCTGAGACTCTGGGGCTGAAGGAACTTGAACTTCTTAAACAAGCTGGCTGCTATTATATGGGAATATCCCCTGAATCAGCTTCTGAAAGAATTCTTAAGGGAATGAATAAGATTGTCGACCTTGAGCATGTTGAGAAAGTTGTGAAGTGGTGTTTTGACCTGGGCATAGGAATCAACTGTAATTTTGTACTGGGTTTCCCAGGGGAAGAAAAAGTGGACAGAAAGAAAACCTACCGTTTCATACGCAAGCTGATCCGCCTTGGTCTCGATGAGATTGTGGCTTTCATGTTAACTCCTCTCCCGGGAACAGACATGTCGTATCTTATGCCAGAGGAAATTGAGTATGAGGAAATTAACTTCTCTCCCACATGGCGAGAAAACTACAACGTGATTAGTCGGGCCAGACTATGGATATACACTCAGTTCATTGTTCTCAAATTCCTCTACCACCCAGTGAAATTTTTCCAGGTATTTATCAGTATTTTGACTCGCCAGTTCCGATTAAAGGGAGATATGACAGTATATCGGTTTATGGTTGACCTGAAAGACCGATTCATTCGTCCCATCTTTCATAGAAGAGAGAAGATGAAAACTCCCAGCGTTGAATTTTACCCACCACCTGAATGATGTTGAATTGATATTTTGATTTGTTTTTATGCATTCTATGATGTAATCCGGGAGATCAAATGAGAAGAAGGCTTTTTCCACTGCTTTCCATTTTGCTGTTGGCAGGTTTTTTCGTTTATGCCAACTCATCAATCCGACTACATGGCTCGGCAGACAAAGCAGTGCAATTGTTTACCATTTTTCCTGCTGTTCTGCTCTTTGGTCTGTCTGGCCATAATCCATTCAGAAAGATTGTTGAATTCGTTGCTTCAATCTCTACTGGATTGTTTCTTCTCTCTCTCTCTCTCCTTGTCCTTGCCTTCATGATTTATATGAGCTTGGTCCCCTTTGAAGGAATTCCCAAGGGCGGTGACGAGGCAGCTTATCTGTTCCAAAGCAAGATTTTTGCAGCTGGAGAACTAACTGCCCCAGAACCGAGTGTTGCTAACCCTCGTTCTCTTTTCCCATTCAGACACTTCATTTTCCGTAATGATGAATGGTTTGTAATGTACACTCCACTCCACTCTATTCTTATGGCTCCTTTTACTGCAGTGGGTACTTCGTGGCTGCTGGGTCCATTGGAGTCGCTTCTATCCCTTCTGGGAGCATTTTTACTCATGAGACGGTTGGCAGGAGATAAGACCGCCAGGCTTGGTGTGTTCGTAATGGCAATTTCTCCATTTTTTCTTTTTATGGGCTCAACCCATATGGCTCACAATACCAGTCTCATGCTCGTTACATGGGCTCTCTTTTATCTGGTAAAGGGAGTACAGGAAAACAGGTATTCCGGTCAACTTGTATGTGGACTTCTTTTGGGCCTTGCTCTTAACACTAAGCCCTATCCGATAATACCCTGGTCCTTCACCATTATTGTTGTGCTTTTTGCAAAGCTCAAAACAAGAGCATTTGCAGTAATTCTTAGAATTGCTGCTGGTGCTGTTTTGCCTGTTTTGTTTTTTCTTTTTACAAATTACCGCTATTCTGGAGACGCTTTTTCACCTGCATACAATCTCGCAAGGGGAGGGGGTTTGATCGGCTTCGGTGAGCACAAGGCCTGGTTTCCGGAATACGGGGACCACACCCACACTCCACTCAGGGGTATGATGAACCTTCTCAGACAGGCTGGAGCCGGAAGCACAATTCTTCTTGGCTGGCCTTTGCTTTCCCTTTTGCCAGCGATGGCAGTGATTTTTGATAGAAAGGTATTGAAAAAAACCTGGCCTCTTTATCTGTCCATTTTGCTTATAGCTCCGTTTTTGATTTTTCATTATGCCGCTGCTATCGCATACGGGCCCAGACATTACTACACAACACTCCCATCATTCGCCCTTCTTACTGCAGTAGGGATTACTGTGCTGATAAGAAAATGGAAGGAAAAAGCATTTGTAACTGTGGCAGGACTGTTTCTTGTGTCAACACTGATGATCTACCTGCCAGATGGTATCCGCTTGAGAAGTGGTCCCTGGCAGGCAATAGATTCGATTCCCATGAGTCTTGCTGAACAAACTGTAGATCCCCCTGCTGTAGTATTCATGGAGGCAAGTGAACACGGCTATCCCAATATACTCAGCGGTCTGCTTGCCACTGATCCTTTTCTTCGGGGAGACATTATTTTCTGTGCCCACCAGACCACGGCTGAGGACAGAGACCACATCAACGGAATTTTTCTAGGCAGGAATCCGTATCTTTTCCATGATGTTGGAAGTGAATTTGTCATTGAAGAGTGGTCAGACAGCCTTTCAGAGTTACTTACCCCTGAAAGGGAACTTATGCCTGACTGGGCACCGGAAAACCTTCCAGAAGCTGGTAATTAAACTAAAACTTCACTTTCCCCAACTGCAGGAGCACAAGGCTATTTGCTCCAGCAGCCACTTATCAGCTCCAATTTCGCGTATACGAAGTGTATTCTTGTAAGCTAAGTTGTGATGAGGATTACCATCTTTGTAGAATTCATTAAGCAGAGAGCATGGAAACTCAGCGCACTCCCCGCAGAAAAGAAGACCTTTTTTTGTTACACAAGCTCGTGTTGGACAATCATTGAGCATGACCTGCTCATCACGACACCCCATGCAGTTTGCATTTTCTTTGAAATTCTTACAACTGCCACAATAGATTCCGCAATACCCCAGTTTTTCCTGATGATTCATTGTCACCACATTCCCATAGGTCAGTATTTTTTCCCAAATGCGTACTGAATTGACCCTTGAACTATTCCCCAGCTAAGAACTGCCATGTCATAGAGACAGAGTAATGAAAAAGCGAAACGCACATTCCTCTTGAGGTCCTTGTTGCATTTCCGAAGGAAGTTTGTGTGACACAACAGAGCTGCACAGAGCAACAACATTGCAGTGATAAGAGGAACTATTGAAAGCGAGAGTAAACTACAGAGAATGCATAGCTGAGCGCTAAGCACCAAGAGAATTGAAAGCACAACCCATCTGCTGTGGTGTGTACCGGATTCGTGTACATTAATGTATCGCCCAAACAGTCTTCTCCTGATCTGTCTCCAACCACTTTTCGCCTGAGCCCTAGCCATTCTCAGTCGTCTTGTGGTGAATTGAGCAAGATTGTATGCTGCCAAGTGATTAACTAAAATGGATTTATCCAGAATGATGATCCCACCGTTATCAACAATAGTGTAACCTAATTCTTCATCCTCAACAGTGGGTTCGGGGATTCTAACATTGAATCCTCCGATTTCAATGAATTTGTCTCGCCTTACTGCCGAACACCATGTTGCGAAAGTAGCATTTCCAGTTTCCGGCATCCTGCTGAAGCTGTAATAATAGTAATAGTTCTGATACTGTGAAACAAGATCAGAAGCAGGGCAGATAGGAGTGTAAAGGGTTTGTACAGCCCAGATCGATTCATCTGCAAAATGAGATGCCATTTTCTCGATAAGATCACCGGGCACAATTACATCTGAATCAAGAAAGAGAATCACCTGGCCTTTTGAGGCAGATGCTCCCATGTTTCTTGCAATTGCCGGACCTTTTCTGCCTCCGGTGCTGAGAAGGGTAATGTTGAACTCTCTCGCGATAGTTGTTGTATTGTCAGTTGATCCATCATCAACAAAAATTATTTCATAAGGTTGTTTTGATTGATTGGTTATTGACTCAAGGCAGTCCTTTATTGAGGCCTCTGCATTCCATGCTGGAATAATTACTGAAATTGTAAGATTCAATCTTCCCCCGAATCTGAGAATCATCTTGATATAAATTCTTCTTGTTTTGTTCCACTCATCATTCAAATCCTTGGGTTTAAAATACATTAATTATGGATTAAGAAAAAGAGGATAGGAAAAAACGGTATGTTGTTAAATATGCTTGTTTTGTTGTGTTAGAAATGGATCGAGTTATTTTTTTTAGTTGGGGTTTGGGTCTGTTTGAGTTTTAGAATACAGTGTATATTCAAACAATATTAAGCATATCTTTGTTGCCTTCTCTTTTCAGAAGCTCATTTTCACCGTGGTCGTAAACCGTTGAAGTGATATGGTTTGACTTGGAGGGTATTACAGCTTTGAAGGTGAGATGAATCTTATGGGTTTAGATAAAAGCAAATTTAAAAAGCTATTGGTTCTCGCTCTAATTCTGTTTTTCATTTTCAGCATCGTAGGTTATAAGTACAGGGGACTAATCAGGCTTAAAATGCTTGCTGTTTTGCATTCCTTTGACGATGCACCTGCTGAATCTGCTGATACTATGCCTCCCGGTGCCTGGTGGCCTGCGAGAGAAACTGCTTTAGTGGAATCCGACTTAAGTGACCTTACTGAAAGCGAGAGAGAGCAGATAGAGCTGCTTCGATCTCTTGGTTACCTATCTGGATATGAAGAAGCTCCTCTTGAGATGAGTGTAACTGTATATGATACCGCGCAAGCTGACCCCGGTTATAATATTATCATTTCCGGCCATGGCCCGGGTGTTGATCTTATTGATATGGATGGTAATGTAGTTCATAACTGGTTCAACAGTGAAGTCTCCTTGTACGGTATTTGGCCTCATGCTCAGGATCAGGAGATTCCCATAGATTTCTGGAGAAGAGCTTATCTTTCTGACAATGGTGATTTGACTGTTTTGATTGAAGCTGGTGGAGTCGTTAAGGTTGATAAAGACTCACAACTACTCTGGGCAAGTGAGTATCTTGGGGCGCATCATGACATTGATGTTGATGAGAATAATAATGTCTACACTATTGGAAGAGATATTCACATCAATGCAGATTATTTTCCGGATAATTATATTTCAGAAGATTATATCTGTGTTCTAGATTCCCTTGGAAACAGGACTCATTGGATTTCAACACTTGATGTTGTAAGAAATTCAAAATATGCTCCCACTTTGCGCAGAATGACTGATGGTGGTGATGTTCTTCACTGCAACACAATTGAGTATATCAGACCTGATATGCTTCCAGAAGGGTATTCCGGTCCTCTTCGTCCCGGAAGTGTTCTTCTTTCGTTTAGAGCTATCGATCTAGTTTGTGCTGTAGATCTTGTTGAGGAGACAGCCTACTGGGCAGAATCCGAGCTTTGGCATATGCAGCATCAGCCGACTGTTATGCCAGATGGAAGCATACTTGTTTTTGATAATCAGGGACTCGGTGAAATATCCACCATTATTCAGTTTGACCCTGTTACTACTGAAGTAATCTGGCTGTACAGAGGAGATGAAGAAAATCCCTTTTACTCTATCGGCTCCGGCTCTTGCCAACGTTTATTGAATGGTAATACATTGATCACCGAATCAATGATGGGCAGGGCGTTTGAAGTTACATCGCAAGGGGAAATTGTCTGGGAGTTTTACAATCCTTATCGTGCAGGAGAAAATCTCGAACTCATCGCAACACTTTTTGAAACAGTTCGAATAGAGTCTGAGCTAGTTGAAGGATGGTTGTGATTTATTCATAAGACTTTATAGAGGTCTTGCCAGTATTACAACCTGTGCATCGGTGATGTGCTCGCCGGCACATAGTGCATCTGCATAAACAATATATCTTCCAACCGGGTAATTATTGCCGAACCATTCAAGAATAAGTACCTCACCTGGAACGATTGATGAATAGAGTTTTTCCAGCTCCATACCCCTCACATCAAACACTTTGACAGTTACATCGCAGGCCTGCATTGGAAGGTTTACCTCTATTCTTAGAGGCGTGTTGGGTGGATTGAAAACGCTCGGGGTCAAAGAGAGGAATTCATTTGTGGAAGCCTCGACAATACTGTTCGGTGCACCTGGAGTAGCCTGACAAAGACATGTTCCCCAGTTGCCCGAAATGAAACCCATTTCGGTTTGGGATCGTCTTTCTATACTGGCTGCTGCATTACCACCCCAAGAGTTGGTATACGGAACCATATCCAGCGCTCTAAAGCCCTCTGAAACGATAAGTGTATCTGATGAGTTGTTCAGAGAGGGCCAGGGAGAAAGTTCAATTACCGGGCAATTTACCGTTCCCCAGCTATATTGAAACTCATCTGCGCTCTCAGTGATAATCAGGAATTCATCTGGTGTGAGTTGTCCTTCGGGTATGGTTGTACAAGTCGATGGATCTGAAAATGTAATGTCGGAGAGCTTTATAGTAGCATCTGTCCCGTTGAAAAGCTCGATCCATTCAGTTTCATGGTAGAAAATTTCATTGATACAGAGGGATGGTGGGCGATTCCAGATGGTTTCAGCAATGTTGTTTGATTCATTTACATCATGCTCACAGAACAATTCCGCTGTTGCAACTGTTTCCTCTTCTGACCCCATCCACTGCGCACTTATTGAGACGGTGTCTCCTAGAGCGGGGGGAATTGGGCTAGAAGAGTGAATCTCATTCCCATCAATGGTTATTGTTATTGACAGCTCTCCCTGAGAAACGGTATCAGTTCCTGCTGAGCACAGTTTTACTTCGAACTGTGTCTCTGTTCCCTTTTCTCCCATCGGTGGCAGGAAATTTGCAGAAACAAGTGAAAAGTCTACACCTTCCATGATTCCGCTTGGAGGCAGTAGGGGAGTCGGTCCTGTCTGTGATGAAATCCAGCTTTCTTCGGAGTCGGTGTGCTCTGGTGTGATTCTTTCGATACTCAGATCTGAACCAGGATCGAAGGGGATGTTGTCGGTTTGAATTTCCGGAGTTCCATATGTTGATACGACAATAGAATCTAGCAGCAGTAGCAGAGGATCTGTACCAGAAAGACCATCTCCTATGGTTGTGTTTGCCGGATAGAAAATTGGAGCCCCGGCGGGAATGTCGTAAGGCATACTTCCCTCTGAGTATTCCGGATCCAGAATTAGTGCATAGCTGCCCGGTGTTATGAATGGATTTGAAGGAGCTGTAAGCTGGTCTACTGCATCAAGGTCTGATATTGAAAACAATGTGATGTCAGCCATGCCCGGGCCTGGAAAAAACAACTCTATGAATTCATCGCAGTCTTCATTCGAAGGGTTGCAGAGAACTTCAGTAATAACCGGCCATGATGGATTTTCAGAAACATAGGTGCAGTAACCTGTGTTGTTGCCGGTGAGTGTATCCGCTGAATTTTTAATCTCTGCTGCTGCCACAAAGAGACCGCTGTCCGGTAGGGGGCAATGAATTTCCAGAGTATCGGTTTGCCCTACAGCAAGGGGCACTGTTTGCTGATGGAATATTTCGGTGGAAGATGGCGATACATCTCCATCAAGGTCCCAGAAGGCGGTACACAAACCTTCCGCATCTGAAACACCCAGGTTGCTAAGGATAACCTTGAAAGAGCCGTTTCCTTCAGAAAAAATTGAATCGGTTGCAAGGTCGATCCAACCTTCTGAACTTTCAACAGTTCCCGGTGAACCACCCAGCTCTGACTGTGTCCAGTTGAATTCAGCGTCGGGTCCAAGTGGTAGTATCCTTTCCATCGAGTAGCCGTCTCCAGGGTTAAACGAGATGTTATCGAGCCCGTCATCATCACACATAAGCGGGTCTTCATACAGAAGCGGAGTCCCGGCTGTGGAGAGGAGAGTAGAAAGAGATGGTTCTCCTTGGGAATAAATGAGAATCGGGTCGTCTGTTGTGAGCCCGTTACCGATTGTTGTGTTGGCAGGAGTGAAAAGGGGAACTTCAGGGGGGATATTTAGTGTACCCTGATACTCTGGATCAAGAATTAGTGCTGCCTGTTCTGATCCGACGTATGCCTGCCCATTTAATGAAACAATACAATCTACAGCATCTCCGTCGGTGAAACTGCAACCAGCCAGGGGGAAAACACCGGGGCCGGGGTAAAAGACCTCAATGAATTCCTCCTGGTCCTCTATTAGAGGATTTGCCATCAGTTCTGTGATAACCGGATTAATCCCTCCTCCGGTTGTGAAGTGGATTCTACAGCTTGTTCCGGGTGCAGAGCAGACTGCGGGATAGCATCCTCTTTCGGGGGAGATGAAAATTACAGCTAGAGTGTCTGTTTCCCCAGGAATCAGATTCCATGCCTCTGTACTGTAAAGAACCTCTTCCGGCTCGGGAATGGAATCTCCATCTGCATCCAGGTAAAGTACAACCCAGCCCGAATCAGGTGAAACCGTGCCATGACATGAAACGTAGGCGGTAAGAAGATTCGAGCTTCCGGGGTCTGGATCATTGCATTCCAGAAAGAGGGAATCGATTGATATAAAAAAAGTGTCAGGAGGAGCTTCTGTTGATACACCCGGTCCAGGTTCGCCTACAAACCAGTTTGGTTCGCTGTCGGGTGCAGTAATGGGGTATCTTCCTAAGGAGAGACCTTCCCCTGGATCGAAGGGAATTGAATCGAGCCCGTCATCGTCACAGTTGGTCCATTCCTCTGATTGAAGTGGAGTACCGAATGTGGAAACAACATCGCTCTGTGATGAACCTGAAGGAGCATAAAGGGTTATCGGATCAGAGGAAGCCAAACCGTTGCAAATGGAGTGATCACCGGTAGTGAGAATTACAGTTCCGTCCGGGAAAGAAAGCCATGGATCATTCGGATAATCTTCTTCCAGAAGAACTGCAAATCCCCCTGAAGGAATAATTGAAGTTTCTGTGACTACGCCTGCTTGTGGAAATGCTCCAGACCAGGGAAGAAGGTAATCGAGCGCATCACCATCTGTGACAGAGTAGCCGCTGATATCAAGGGTTTCGGTATCTGAATTATAGATTTCAATGTATTCACCCGAAATATCGTTGAAAGGGTTAGAACACACCTCTGATATTACAGGTTGCTGGTAAAGAATTGCAGAAAAAAGAATTATTGCTTCCATACACGATAGTAACCCGCACTATTCCTCTATTTTCAAGGTGCGGGAGTGAGAAGCTCCAATGGAAGGCCCTCAAGCAAGGGCAGAAGAGAATCAGGTGTGCCTGACTCAGGCGCAGTATCTGAAAACTCCAGCAGGAGTTCACAGAAGTTATCATTTCCCCACAGAAAAACCTCATCCGGCGCAGCTTCGAGGCCGATTTCAGAAAAGAATTCACCAAGCTGCTGCGGGGTTGCCTCTGTCATAATTGTTCTGAGAGAATCCAGTGCTGAATTCATGTCTGCCGGGGGGGCTGAGAACAGCCCCGCCAGCAATAGAAAAATCAGGAACATCTGCTAATCAATCTCGTAAGAGACTGATACATTGAGTGTAACAGAGGAATTTCCCGGAGAAATAGGGGGGGAGTCGTAATAGTAATCTTCTGCATACCCACCGTAATTGTAACTGTCGTAGCCTCCGTAGTAGTCTATCCATTCACTGACATTGACAGGGTCTCCCAGAGAAACACCGAGACCTTCTGCGAGCTGTTCAGCAGTTTCTTTAGCCTGGAGGAGAGCAGCCTCTCTGGCCTCTGCAACAAGTTCATCCCTGTTGCTTACTGTGAACTGAATACCACCGACAGATGTAGCACCGCCGTTGACAACTGCTGCAAGAACCACGCCCACCAGTTCGATGTCTGAAACTCTCAGGGTAAATGAATGTGTGAGATGGTAGATGTTTTCACCTGTGTACTCGTAGGTATTGTAGTCGTACTCTTCTTCCATGTAGAGGCTGTAGCCCACAGTTTCGATATCATTCTCGTCGACTCCCAGCTCAACAGCCGCAGCTATTGCTCCTTCAGCGAGTTCTGTGGCTTCTTCGACAGCAACTCCTGCGTCTATGTCTGATACGTCAACGCTGAAATTGAGTACTGCCATATCTGCCACTCCGGTCGCGGTGCCAATACCGGTAACACTTATCGATGGCGGATAGGGTTGAAATTGGTCACTGACTCCGGTGTTGCCTGTATCTGCACAGCCCAATAACAGTATGGCTGCAGCCGCTGAAAAAAGTAATCCCCTCATCCCGGTACCTCACTCTCCGATTATTTTGACCATCACTCTTTTTCTTCTGCGGCCATCAAATTCACCGTAGAAGACCTGTTCCCAGGGACCCATATCCAGCTTTCCATCAGAAACTGCAATAACCACCTCACGGCCCATTATCTGTCGCTTGTGGTGCGCATCCCCATTGTCTTCTCCCGTAAGATTGTGACTGTAACGCGAAGGGTCATGCGGAGCCAGTTCCTCAAGCCATCTTCTGTAGTCTTTGTGCAGACCAGGTTCATCATCATTTATGAACACACTTGCTGTGATGTGCATAGCATTAACTAAACAGAGCCCTTCCTGTATACCACTTGAATGCAGTTCTTCTTCCACTTTACGGGTTATGTTCAGGAATCCAACTCGTTCTGGAGTATTAAACCATAGATATTTTTTGTGTGATTTCATTAGCCATTCCTCTCTTTCGTTGCATTATACGAAAAAAATGACCTTGTAAGAAGAGCTTACCCGAGAGAATAAACTGAACAACAGAGCTTGTGGAGAGTTACTTCAATCGAGTGGTCAAAACCGTGCAGTGGGACAGGTTTCGAACGAGAAACTTCCTCGAATGGAAGTAGACTGTTGAAGACAAGTTTCCATTCGCCGGCAATTGGAACACCTATTTTGTAGTTATTTCTATCTATCGGGGTCATATTGAAAATGCACAGCATGGGACAATGGTTTTCTGTTTTTCTGAGGAATGAAACAATGGTTGAATCGGTGTCAGAGAAATCAACCCACTGGAATC
The DNA here is from genome assembly GCA_016744855.1 of Candidatus Fermentibacteraceae bacterium. Classification (GTDB taxonomy): domain Bacteria; phylum Fermentibacterota; class Fermentibacteria; order Fermentibacterales; family JCC-6; genus Sabulitectum. The sequence continues at coordinate 15,216 of JADGDO010000001.1, forward strand.
CACTACCACTACAGTCACTTTTAAAGAATTGAGGGTGCTTCTTTGAAAAATTGTTCAATGAAGCTGTAAATTCTTTCATCTCATCGGTACCTTCAGGAAGGCTGATACCTGGGTTCCACTCTGTTTCCTGAGCTCTTTCTCCACCCATGAAAAGAAGTTGTTTCCCTGGGAAGAACCATTGATAGCAGAGTAGAAGTTTCAAGTTGGCTTCCTGCTGTTCTCTGTTTCCGGGCATTTTGCTTAAAAGAGATCCCTTCCCGTGTACCACTTCATCATGAGAGAGCGGTAGAATGAAGTTTTCACTCCATGCATACATAGCGCTGAAAGTGATTTTATTCAGCATGTGCTTTCTGTAGAGAGGATCTGCCTGGAAAAATTCGAGGGTATCGTTCATCCAGCCCATATTCCACTTGAAGTGAAAACCAAGACCACCCTGTGCCGGTGGAAGTGTAACGCCAGGCCAATCGGTGCTTTCTTCAGCAACCATAATTGCACCGGGAAACATTGATCCTGTATAGTGATTAAGCTCTTTCAAAAATTCAACAGCTTCAAGATTTTCTCGTCCACCAAACTGATTCGGAATCCATTCACCTTCTGAGCGGGAGTAATCTAGATAGAGCATTGAGGCTACCGCATCGACTCTGATTCCGTCAGCGTGGAATGTATCAAGCCATTGGAATGCACTTGCATAAAGAAAATTTCTAACTTCATTCCTTCCGTAATTGAATATCAGAGTGTTCCAGTCCGGGTGATATCCCTTCCGGGGATCCTCGTGTTCATAAAGGAATGTCCCGTCAAACTCGGCAAGTGCCCAGGCGTCTGAGGGGAAATGTGCCGGGGGCCAATCAACTAGAACGCCGATATCTGCATTGTGACATCTGTCAATAAACCTACAGAATTCCCGTGGCGTTCCCATCCTGCTTGTCGGGGCAAGAAAACCTGTTACCTGGTAACCCCATGACTCATCAAGTGGATGCTCCATTATCGGAAGAAGTTCTATGTGTGTAAAACCGAGGGTTTTTACATAAGGTATTAACCAGTCACCCAATTCGTTCCATGAGTTAAAATCATCCCCTTTGCGAGTCCAGGATGCGGGATGCAGTTCATAGATTGACATCGGTGATTCGAAAGAGTTTCTTTTACTTCTTTTTTCCATCCATTCGCTATCAGACCATGAGTATGAAAAAGGATCTTCAACACGAGATGAATTACCTGGTCTCTTTTCAAAAGAAACTGCATAGGGATCTGACTTCTCAATTCGGCTTCCATTTTTCGTGGTAATGATATACCTGTAAAAATCACCGCATGAGACACCAGGTATGAATAGCTCCCAGACCCCGCTCTCTCCAAGGCTTCTCATCGGGTGACGTCGCCGGTCCCAGTTATTGAAAGAACCTACTGTACTCACAGCAAGAGCATTGGGGGCCCATACTGTGAAGAGTGTTCCATTTACATCGCCAGCACGGTGAATCCTGCCTCCCATTTTCTTGTGCAGTTGCAGATGTTTTCCGCTGTTGAAAAGATGAAGATCAATCTCACCGAACTGAGGCAGGAAAGTATAGGGGTCAGCTGTCTGCCAGCTTGTTCCGTTCTCTTGTTCAATCCTGAGTTCATAGTTAAAAAAATCTGTTGCCTCGGATGAATTCCAGACAAATAGACCTCGGTGATCGATCTGATGCATTTCAAGGATTTTTCCATGAGAGATGGCATTGATTGATACAGCACCGGGGCAGAAGGCTCTGATTGAAACTGTTCCATTTGATTGATTATAGTGTATTCCAAGAACTGAATGGGGATCAGCACAGGGTCCATCGATTATTTTCTCAATTTCCAGATTGGTAAGAGAGTGTCTCACGTTATTATCTTCATCGCAAGGCCCAGAAGTAGAAGATATCCTATTGAATCAGTACAGGCTGTAAGCAGAATGCTGCTACCTAGAGCAGGATCTCTTCCCAGACCCCTGAGACCCAGTGGAATTCCAGCACCAAGAAGCCCAGCGAGAGCCATGTTCGCGACAATTGAGATGAAAATTACTATGCCCAGTGATAAAGCTCGCGTTGGATCGCTTGCTGTGAAGAATGCTACCGAAGCTGCGACAGAACCTGCAACCAATCCAAGCAGAGTACCCAGTGCAGATTCTTTAAACAGGGCTTTCTTTGCGCTCGTGAAATCCAACTCACCGAGAGCTATACCGCGCGTGATTACAACGAGAGACTGATTACCGATGTTTCCCCCCATACCGGCAACAACCGGCATGAATGCAGCAAGGGTAGCCAGTTGGGCTATTGTTCCTTCGAAAGCTCTTACCACAGTTGAAGCTATGAATGCGGTTACAAGGTTAACAAGTATCCATGGAAATCTCTGTTTAAATGCTGTGGGAACGGGAGTGAAAACACTGTCGTCCTCAGAAAGGCCTGCCATACGGTACATATCCTCAGTCGCTTCTTTTTCCATGACTTCAAAGAGTGAATCACCGGGAATAACACCCATTAGGTGATGATTGGCATCGACCACCGGTACTGCCATAATGTCATACTTGCGAGCTATTACAGCGGCTTCTTCGCTGTCAGCATCGGTGTCGACGGTAAAGGGGTCTTCTACCATCAGTTGGCGAATCGAGGTGTCCTGGGGGCAGGTTACCAACCTTCTTAGAGGGACAACGCCCATAAGTCTGTTGTTTTCATCCACCACATAGACATAAAAGGGAACATCTACTGATTCGCTCTGATTTCTGATCTGTTCAACTGCTTCGCTGGCGGTGAAGTCTGGTCTTATAGACATATAGCTTGAAGCCATTATCTGTCCGGCACTGTCTTCCGGATAAATCATCAGCTGCTCTATGCGGTATTGGTTCGTGTCTGGGAGAAGTTTAAGGATTTTATCGTGACGATCTTCACCTATCTGCCCAAGAACTTGAAGAGCATCGTTGGGGTCCTGTCTCTTTAGAATCCTGGCAATACTCTCATCATTGATATCTTCGAGAACCTCAGTTAGAAGAGAATCGGGAAGTTCAGCGAGTACATCTCCTGCCTTTAGCTGACTGAAGAGCATATCAACAAGCATTCTGGTTTCCGCAGGGGTCAGGTTTACCGAAAACAGATCTGCAATATCAGCCGGGTGTATTTTACTAATAGCAACTGCAGCCCTGCCCATTGCTTTCTGTGCAAGCAGCTTGCGTATGTAATTCATCTGGGTAGGGGTAATAGCCACGCTAGCTTCTCCTCAAAAGGATCTGTTGAAAGGTTCTAGACGAATCTTTTTACATTAATGTGTTTTCCGGTTTACATAAACCGAACTTGTAAGCAATTTCTCCTAGGAGTGGAAGAGGCTCTACTTTTCCACTGAATCCATTAATCAGACCGATCACAAAGAAGGCGAAAGCTGCCAAACCTGCAATTGAATCTACGAAAAAAGGTGTTCCTGGTATAAATCTCACAATTCCCAGAATTATCGGGATTAAAGATTGCTGAGCATGAAACATTGCGAAGCGGTTTTCTCTGCTTGTGAGCAAGGCAATAAAGAACCCGATGATCCCGAAATATGAGATACCTGCCATTGCTTTGCCGTTTTCAATGTCTGTTGAACTGATGTTGAATGCTGTTGTCATTCTTTTTCTCCTTGACCTACTCGATTAGAGCGGAGCTATCCTGCTTGCAAAGGTTAAACTTGAAAGCCAGCTTTCCAATTAGTGGAACCGGCTCAACTTTGCCAGTAAACCCGTTAACCATTCCCATTATCCACAATACCAACAATACTATGTCACCGAGAATTATAACTATGTCTATAAGCCACCCTATTATTGGAATCACAGAGGCTACCCAGAAAATGTTTCCGATAACCCAGAATATCATGATTATAAGGGCTTGCTGAGCATGGTACATGACATATCTGTTGTCTTTGCTGGAAATCAGAGCAATCAGAAAACCGATAGGCTCAAAGAGGTATGCGATTCCACCCATCGCCTTGCCACTCTCTATGTCGGAGGAACTGATGTTGAAATTTTCGGGCATGGAATTTTTCCTTACTGAAAAGGGGGCGATAGATACCGCCCCCTAACAAACAATGTAAACCTAAGTCTACTCTACGTCTGGAGAACCATCAGCAGCTGGAGGAGGTGTTCCACCGTCTGCAGGCTTCAGGATTCCAAATTTGAAAGCCCACTCACCAACAACGGGGAGAGGTTTAATCTCGCCCTTGAAACCGTTGAGCATACCAATGATAAAAAGAACAAATGCTCCAAGACCGATCAGCCAACCGATAACCGGAATAGCTACAACAAACATGCAGATAACAATGATCAGACTCTGCTGAGCATGGTACATTACATACTTGTTGTCTTTTTTGGTCAGGAATGCAATCAGAAAACCGAGCAGACCGAAATAGGCGATTCCGCCCATTGTTTTTCCGTCTTCAATCTCAGCAGGTGTGATACCATAGTTGTTGTCCATTAAAAACTCCCTCCATAAAACTCACTTATTACTATTACTACCCAACAGCACATGGCAACATTCAGTAAAGAGACCCCCATGTCAACCTCACCCCTTGCAGCATGCTTTCTAAGACTGCATTATATTCGTGAATAGAAAAGAGGCAGTATGAACGAAGTTGTTAAACCAGACAATGATTTGTTATCGATTGTATCAATTTTCCATTTTGTTCTCGGTGGTTTCCAGATGCTTTTTTCACTGATTGGACTGATTTATCTCGGGATGGGCATACTTATCGCTTCCGGAGAACTTGAGTCGGCAAAAGGGACACCCCCTCCAGCTGAAATTGGATGGATCTTTGGTGCCGTTGGTATTGTTTTTACATTAGTTTTCCTGACAATAGGTCTGTTAGCAATAAAAACAGGCACTAATATCAGGAAAAGAAAAAACCGTACTTTTTGCATTGTGATTGACTCCATATTATGTATGATGATACCTTTGGGAACTATTGTGGGTATATTTGGGTTAGTTTTATTAATGAAGCCAGAGAATGCAGGACAATTTGAGGGGTAAGGAAGGAAGAGACAGTTGATCAAAAACACTGTTTCCGAGAAACGCAGAGAGAAGAGATACGGCGGCAAACTTCAGGTAGTAATAGGTACTCACGGCATGCCGGGGAAGCCTGTTACAGCACTGAACCTGAGTGCTTCCGGTTTGTATTGCATTTGCGACAATCCTCTTGGTGACCTCACCAGAGTCGATGTTTCGGTGAATCTGGATGAAAATCAGGTAATGGCCAGAGCCGTGGTTATCCGCGAGGAGGAACTTCCTGATGGCAAATGGGGTATAGGTTTATTCTTTACTAGAATTCGATTTGAGGATAGACAGTTTTTCGCAAGATATGTAAACGGGGAGTGATCTTTTGAAAAAAGCACTGCTTTCTTTTGCCGTTATCGGGGTGCTGGCTTCTTCTGCCAGTGCAGACAAGTACGCCGGAGAGTTTATGTACATTGGAGCAGGGGCAAGAGCTCTCGCTCTTGGTAGTGCTTTTTCTGCAGTTTCAGATGACATAACAGCAGGATACTGGAATCCTGCAGGCCTTGTTCAGAGCAGAATGAAATCTGTCGCATTTATGCATTCAGAACGGTTCGGCGGTCTCATTTCTTATGATTACCTGGCATATTCTCAGGAATTCAATGGTGATGTGTATGCGGCCAGCTTCTTTAGAACAGATGCCGGTAAAATAGCAGACACCAGCAATCTTCAATGGTATGACACCGGAAGTGATGGTGTTTTCGGCGAAGACGGAACAGGTGCGCCTGGTGATAGTGGTAATGACGACTACGAAAACGGTAGTAATCCATCCGGTACCGAGGGTAATGGTGAATGGGATCCCGGCGAGGAACTTATTTACGACGAGGGAAGAATCACATGGAACAGTGCTTCTGACAATGCTCTTTACCTTTCGTGGGGAAGATCTTTGAATGACAGGTTATCTTTTGGTGCATCTTCAAAACTTATATACAGAAAACTTATGGATTACTCGGCATGGGGTGTCGGTTTTGATGTAGCTCTTCGTTGGAATGCTACGGAATCATTCGCTTTAGGTTTGAACCTTCAGGATGTGTTTGGAACCTACATGTTCTGGGACACTGGAGTGAGCGAGAGTGTTTTACCTACTGCCAAAATGGGTGCATCGTTTGTCTGGCCCATATCCAAGTTCCATTCAGTTATTACATTTACTGCAGATGGAGATTTCCGCTTCGAAGGAAGAGAATTCGCCACGCAGTACAGCCTCCCTGAAGCCGGAATCAGTCTCGATACACATATGGGAGCTGAACTTCTTATTAAAGACACAGTAGGTCTTAGAATCGGTTCAAACGAGGGAAACATGACAGCAGGTCTCGGGTTCACCATCAAATTTAGCAATCACCCTGTTTCTCTGGATTATGCATGGCTGACGCACGATCAACTCGATAGCACCCACAGGATCTCAGTGGGAGTAGGCCTCTAAATCAAATATGGGTTACGCTAAAGAAATTTTACGCAAAGGGGTCCATTTCGGATCTTTGATTATTCCTGCCTCTGCAATATTTGTTCCGCGAATGGAAATGGTTCTTATCCTTACGGCTCTTGCCCTCGGGATGTTAATTGTCGACATCATTCGCTCACGTAACAAAGTTTTTCGCAAATTCTTCCTCGGTCTTTTTGGTAAAGTTCTTCGCGGTAAGGAACAGGATGGAGGAATGACTGCTTCAACTGTTCTCATGGCTAGTGCTGCTTTAACCATACTTATTTTTCGAACTGAGATTGCAGTATCAGCACTCGTTTTTTTATCAGTCGGTGATACTTTTGCAGCTCTTATCGGAAAAAAATTCGGCAGAACAGTCCTTGTTTCGGGAAGAACTCTCGAAGGAAGCCTTGCAGCTTTGCTCAGCTGTCTGCTGGTCTCTCTACCGCTTATTCAGATCTCGGCCTCCAGAGGCTGGAGTCTTTCTCCGTCAGCTCTTGCAGCCGGTGCAATTGCTGCAACCCTGGCAGAGCTTTTTGAGATTCCTCTTGATGACAATCTCAGAATTCCGATTATTGCCGGGCTCGTAATGGAACTGGTGATACCAGGATGATATGTCACATTGAAGTTTACGGCTGTCAAATGAATGCTCATGATGGAGAAATTCTTTCAGGAATACTTAAATCAGCAGGTCATACTGTTGTTAAAAATGCTTCCATCGCTGAAGCTATCTTTGTTGTTACTTGTGCTGTTCGGGAACACGCGGAAACAAGGGCCCTGGGTCGAATAACACATCTGGCTGGCATGCCTGACCAAAAACCGCTTATGATTATCTGCGGATGTGTTGCCCAGGAACATGGTGACAGACTACTTAAGAAAATGAAGCTCCTTGATTTTGTGATTGGCCCCGATCTGTATCATAGGATTCCTGATCTTCTGAGGGAGAAAACCGGACGATTATCTCTTACTGAACAGGGAGTAGAGAAGTACGAGTCTGTTTCTCCAGATAGAAAAGAGTTTCCCAGAGCATTCGTTACCGTTATGCGTGGATGCAACAATTTCTGCACCTATTGTATCGTACCTTATGTTCGGGGCAGAGAACGCAGTCGGCCCTCCGATTTGATAATAAATGAAGTCAGAGGCCTCTTAAAGGCCGGCTACAAAGAAATTACCCTTCTGGGGCAGAATGTCAATTCATATATACATGCTGGTATAAATTTTCCGAAACTTCTTGAAATGGTTTCCATAGAGGCGGGTAACAAATGCAGAGTAAGATTCGTAACGAGCAATCCTCGAGATCTTTCCTTGGAGTTAGCTCAGGTCATGGCATCTCACGAAAACATTTGCAATCAGTTTCACCTTCCAGCACAGTCCGGAAATGACAGAGTTCTGAAAGCTATGGGCAGAGGATATACCCGAAATGAGTATATCGCCAAAGTTGTTATGTTGAGGGAGCTTATGCCTGATATTGTTATATCAACTGATATGATTGCAGGTTTTCCTGGGGAAACAACTGAAGAATTTGAAGAGACTATTTCCCTTCTTCAAGAAGTCAGGTACGACTATGCTTTCCTTTTCAGATACAGTGAGAGGGAAGGAACAGCTGCCTTGCAGATATCTCCTCCTGTTCCAGTTAAAGAAAGACTTGCCAGGCTCTCAAGAATGCAGGATCTGCAGGCAGAGATTACTCTGGAGAAATCAAGGGAAATAGTAGGTAAGCATATGACAGTTCTTGTTACGGGTCCTGCCAGGCGGGAAGGGCAGATGGCTTCAAGAACAATGGGTAACAGACTGGTTATTCTGGAATCACTGAGCTATGAGCCAGGCCAGATGGTGCAGGTCAGAATAACAAGAGCAGACGGTTATACACACTTCGGCGAACCTCTATCAACACTGTTGAAAAAGAATTAATCGATCAATCGTTTATTGAAAGACAGTTCGCAAAAGCAGAATCAGAAAACTCTATAAGAGAGCGATAATGGTCAGTCAGAACCATTTTTTTCTCTTGAAAAACCATATCATTCCCATAGCAACAAGAAGCATGATTAAGAGAACAGCAGGGTAAGTCCATTTCAATGCCAGTTCCGGCATGAAGTGAAAATTCATTCCGTAAACTCCTGCTATGAAGGTTAGGGGAATGAAAATAGTAGCAATAATGGTCAGCACCTTCATGATGTCATTCATACGGTTGCTTACTACGGTCAGATATGTATCGTGCATCCCCGCTAGAAGGTCTCTTTGGGTTTCCACCATATCAATTACCTGAATTGTGTGGTCATAAAGATTTCGAATGTATCTATCCGTCTCTTGATGAATAAGAACTGATTGGCTGTTTCCCAGGGAATTCAGTTCTTCGCGGAGGGGCCAGACAGCCTTTCTCAGCAGGAGAACACTTCGTTTGAGTCTGTATATCTCTTTCATGTGCTCTGGTTCTGCTTCCGCCAGTATCAGGTCCTCAGTTTCTTCTATGTAATCCCCGATAAATTCAAGTGCCACAAAGTAGTTGTCAATTACTGAATCCATAAGAGTGTAAGCAAGATAGTCTGAGCCTGAGGTCCGTACTCTTCCAGCTCCTGTTCTAATCCTTTTCCGAAGAGGATCAAAAACATCACCTTCTCTTTCCTGAAAAGATATTACATAATTTTTACCAAGTATTAGACTAACATGCTCTACATCTATGTCGCGAATTTTTTCATTGAATGTCATCATCTTCATAACCAGGAAAATGTAGCCCGTAAACTCTTCCGTTTTCGGTCTCTGCCCGGTATTTACTATATCCTCTATTGTCAGAGGATGAAGGTTTAGCGTTCTGCCTATCTCTGTTACAATATCAGTGTTGTGAATACCGATTACATTGATCCAGGTGACAGATTCACCTGCCGCGAAGTTGACTGCTTCGGTAATGCTGCAGTCTACCTTTTCATTAAAACCCGACTGTGTGTAGTCAATAACATCGATTCTGACTTTTTCCACCTTACGACTACCTACAAAGACAGGCTCTCCCGGGGGAAGGCCTACTTTCTTCCTGTGCGCAGAGACTATTTTTCTGATTTTTCTCATACCGTAGACGGTCAGCTGTCAATCTCTGTAAGCATTTGAGAAACTGATTTTTCAGTTTTTTTCAATCGCGCGCGAAGAGTCTTTATTAGCAAACCAGCTCTTTGTACTTTTTCTTCCAGATCATCAACAGGGCAGTCATCCCGGCTGACTGCGTCTACAATTCCCTGCAGTTCTGCCAGCATTTGTGAATAAGTCATGTTTTCAGTCACTTTTCTCTCCAGTCTTTCCCTTTACGAGGGCCGTCAGTGAACCGTGATTCATGGTAATTTTCACCATCTGTCCTTCGCTTATCAGGTTGGCGCTGCGCAATGGATTACCGTTTTCATCACGAACTACTGACCATCCCAGCTTGAGCATTTTTGAAGGATCGCGCATTTCAATTTGTCTCTCTGATTCAGAAATCCGGGTTTCGATATGATGCAGTTTACCTACAACTGCCAGATTAAGCTTTGAAGCAAGTTTTTGGAGAACTTCTGCTTTCCGCGAGGGGAGAGAGGCAAGGTAAAGGGTAAGATTTCCTGTCAAATTTGTCAGTTTGAGGTTTTCGATTTGAATGAGTGGGGAAATCTTTGAAACAAGAATTTGACTGAGTGTTGATACACTGTCATCGAATCGTGCAACCCTGTCTACCAGGATGGATGCGGCATGAGTAGGGGTTTTTGCTCTTGTATGTGCTGCATAGTCTGGAAGCGTCGTGTCAATCTCGTGACCGATCCCGGAAATCACCGGCCAGGGAAGCTGAGCTATTGTTCTGGCTATTCCCTCGTTATTGAACCAGGATAGATCTGTGGTGGACCCACCACCTCTTGTTAACACAACAGCATCGAGCGAATCACCTCTGTGGGTCATCAGTTTGTTGAATGCAGAACAGACAGAATTTGCTGTTTCCGAACCCTGCATAAGGGCCCATGCTGCATGTACCCTGAATGGGTAACCAGACTCTTCCAGTGTTTTCACAAAGTCTCTTTCAGCAGCTGAACCTTTTGAGGTAACGAGACCGATGTTGAGGGGAAGCTGGGAAAGAGGGAGTGTACCGTTCTCTTCGAGGATTCCTTCTTGTGAAAGTTGTTTAATCAGTCTTTGGAGATGAATAGCCGCTGAATCACCGGCAAAATCGGCATCAAATCCTTTCATGAGAAGCTGAAAACGTCCCGAACGATCCCAGAAGCTTACAGAAACAAGAATTCTCACTTCGATCTCGTTTACAAGATCAAATAGTTTTCCCTTTCTTCCTGTCTCCAGTGAAATTCTAGAACGATCTCCTGCAAACAGGGCACAATCTACTACTGCTGGGGACTGTTCTCCAGCGGCTGCAGGGTCTGCAAGCTGGAAGTATGTATGCCCTCTGCCTGAAACTCTTCTAAGGCCTGTTATCACGCCTCTTATCCACATTGGTGCCGGGAAGCTGGATTGCAGAGATGATTTTACGCTTTGATTTAACTCCAGAACGGTGAGATCTGTCTGCATGGATTTTGCTAATGAATTTTCAGTGAAAACATTCCGCCGTTACCTCCGGCATCGTGAACAATCACATAAACCGGACCGGAATCCTGAGAGGGCAGAGTAACGGATTCATTCCCAGTTTCTAAACCGCTGACTATGGCAAACTCCAACGCATACAAAAAATCTTCACCATAGGGGAGGTTCATAAAAACATCAAAATCCAGTTCATCGGACGCAGTGACAATATCAAAGTTTGTCTGGTCATCCACAGATTCAAGGATTACCCAGTAAACCGTATCGTTATCAAGTGAGACTGTGTAAACCGCAGTTCCTCCCCGGTCCATAGAGTCAGTTACTTCGAGTAGGGGAGAAGAGGCTGCGAGTATTAAAAAAACTGTGCAAATAGAAATCATGTTTTCTCCATTCTGTTCACTTGAAAAATGGTGAACATTTACGTCACAGTCAAGCAGGAAAAACCCCTGTTTCAAAAATGATTAATCCCATGCCGCTCAATGCGCCACATAAAGAGGAGATAGATGGATGATTGCAGTTGCTTGAATCCCGCATCCCATAAAAAAGGGCTGGAATCCCATGAAATTTACAAATCACATTTAATGAGAAAATAAAACTAGAATAGAGACAAAATACATCATTTGAGGTGACGATTCCTCTCTTCTGCTGATTGCCTGATAGAGCACTCCAGAAGCAACTGGGGGGAGAAAACATTAGTAATGGAGCATGGCGTAAGTAACCACAAGGTGGTGATATATCCGTAGCTTAATTCTGCGACATCTGTCTCGGTGGGGGGTTTCTATTTGCCGTAAATTAGTGTATTATCTCTAATCAACAGAAGAAAGGAACAGTTACATGCCAGCAGAGAGCCTTAGCAAAAGAACCTCAATAGCAGTAAAAGATTCGAACGGGATGATACTTCCTCTTGGAACTTCAAGTGGCGAGCCCATTCCACCTTGGACATCGGAGGGTAGAGAGGTTTACCGCAGAGGGCTGATTTTGGCTCTCGATCTTGCTGTTAAAAGGGCATATCCAGAGTGGAAACTCTGGGTGGAACACTCTATTTCTCTCGGATACAGATGCAGAGTAGAGGGTATGAATGCCGGGTCGGAGGCAGAAGTTTGTTCCAAACTGAACTCTGAACTTAAAAAAATCACAGAAGAAGCAATTCCTATCGAATTTCGTAAACTCACTTCCGAAGAGGCATTAAGCCTTGTGGGAGAACACTCCCTTCTGCCTAGATGGCATATGGGCCGCGATGATTACGTAACTAATGTTCTCGGGGATTCCTGGGCATTCGCGATGGGTCCAACAGTTCCTGATACCTCCTGGCTTACAGTCTGGGACCTCAGACCTTCGAAAGAAAGTTTCCTTCTCCGTTTTCCAGGAAGCAAAGCTTGGCCTGAGATAGTTCCCTGGGTTGAAAGTCCAACTCTTTCGAAGGAACTTGATCTTGAGGAGAAGCACATAGGCCGAATGAAAGTTCACACTGTTGACATGTTGAACAGACGAATTCGTGAAGACGGGGGAAGACAGGCAGTGATGATGAGTCACTTCTATCAGAACAGAAGGATTGTTCAGATAGTAAGCAGACTGGGCGACGAGTTTCCCGCCAAGCGAATTGTAATGGTTGCCGGTCCCTCTTGCAGTGGGAAAACAACTTTTACAAGAATGCTTGCCACCTATTTGCGCGCTCAAGGTTTCGGCACAAAAATGATCAGTGTTGATAACTATTTCAGAGACAGATCTGAAACCCCTAAGAACAAGGATGGAAGTTTTGACTTTGAGTGCATAGGAGCTCTCAATACAGAGCTCTTCGGTGATCATGTTAAGCGGCTTGTAAACGGTGAAACTATAAAACTTCCGGTTTTCAATTTTCATACAGGTGTCAGGGAAGATGATGTTACTCCCATGACTCTGGCATCGAATGAATTTCTACTTATTGAAGGCATTCACGGCCTTAATGACAGCCTAACACCAGGAGTTGATGTAAGCGACAAATTCAAGATTTACATTAGCGCACTTACTACCCTGAATATTGATCGATTGACAAGAATGTCTACTTCTGACGGCCGCCTTCTTAGAAGAATAGTCAGAGATAGTTTTAGAAGAGGTTATTCAGCCACCGATACAATCCTGGGGTGGCCCAGTGTACGGAGAGGCGAGAGAAAGAATATTTTCCCTTATCAGGAGAAAGCTGATATGATGTTTAACTCAGCTCTTCCCTACGAGCTACCAGTCTTGAAACCGTATCTTGTATCACTGCTTGAAGATGTGGTTGAGGGATCTGATGCGTTTTATGATGCAGACAGACTTCTCAGGCTTCTTGACTGTGTAGAACCAATCAGCGAGAGTGTTGTACCCAGATTGAGTATCCTGAGGGAATTCATTGATGGGCTTCTACTTGATTGGAGTGAGTAATGCATATTCTTTTGATTTTGTTATCGATGTACAGTCCAAGATTCAGCCCGATGGTTTTAACCCGCCCCCTCAGTCCAGCCCTTCAGCCCCTTTACCAGGAGTTTGAACTGGAACCTGTGGATGTTTTGCATTACGACCTTTCTATTGCAGTAGATATTGACGCTGAAACAATAGATGCCACGGCAGAAGTTTCCCTTGTTCCAACAGAAGATAATCTTACAGAATTCAAGCTCTATCTGAAGCAGCTCACTGTTACTCAGGTTTCAGGTGCTTCTTCTTTCAGTCATGTTGCGGATTCCCTCTTTATAACACTTCCGAGTCCTGCCTCAACATCTGATACAATTGATCTGGTAATTGACTATTCGGGTAACCCGCCAGAAGAATCGTGGGGAGGATTTCACTTCCATCAGCATGCCACCTATCACATGGGTGTAGGTTTTGTTAGCGACCCTTCAATGGGAAAATACATGTTCCCCTGTCATGATAGGCCTGCAGACAAAGCATCGTACGATTTCCATATCACAGTTCCTGATACACTTTATGCAGTTGCAAACGGTGATTCGTCTGGAGTTACTGACAATGCGGACGGTACTCTGACTTACCACTGGACACTTGAGCAGGAGATGTCCTCCTACCTGGCAGCAATAAGCATTGCAGACTACACAGTTCTTCACGATTCCACCGATTCCAGGATTTACTACTACGTCTATTCATGGGACGTCGACGATGCACTGGCCTCATATGCGCATGTTGACCTGATGATGGCACAGTACGAGGCTGTTTACAGCCCCTATCCATGGGATTGCAAATTCAGCTTTGTACAGACACCAAAGGGTGATATGGAGCACCTATCTCAGGTGTATCACCTTGCTTCCGCGGTAAACGGGAATACCAACTATGACTGGCTGCTTGCTCACGAGATGAGCCATCAATGGTGGGGAGACTGTGTAACAGAGCGATTCTGGACAGATGTATGGCTCTCTGAGAGCTTTGCAACATACAGCGAGGCCATCTGGATGGAGAGTTACGGTCAGGATGAGTACATGGATTATGTTAAAAACAACATCATGAAGCCCTATCTGAACAGCGGAGAGCTCTTCCCGATTGTGGGAGCAGAAACCCCTTCGGAACTCTGGAGCAATACGACCTATGAGAAGGGCGCTTCCGTGCTCCATATGCTGAGGCAGCTGCTTGGTGATACCGCTTTCTTCGATGGCTATGATACATACTTCGCTGAATACAGTTATGCACTTGCGCTTACTGTTGATTTTATCGACCACATGGAAGTTCAGTATGGAGGAGATCTCGACTGGTTCTTCGATCAGTGGGTTTACGGTGAGGGATACCCCATTTACGACATAGAAACAGGCTGGGTTCAGCAGGGTTCTGACTGGAGACTTACCATAAATCTGGGGCAAATGCAAACAGTCAGCAATTTCTTCACGATGCCTGTAGAGTTCCTTGTTGAGGGAACCGGACAGGATACCCTTCTCACATTCCTGAATGATACACAAAATCAGGAGGAGATTTTCATACTTCCATTCGAGCCCTCCTCAGTAGTGTTTGATCCAGACACGAAAATTCTCAGTACATCGGTTCTCGGAGTAGAAGAACAGACATATCCTCCCATGGGAGGGGTTGGAACAATGTATCTTGGTCCGAACCCGGCATCACTGAATTCCACTATTAATTGGCAGGGAACAGGGGAGATGACATTGCAGATCAGGATTTACGATCTCTCTGGCCGTGTTGTCGAGAGACTCATTCTTGAGCCCTCTTCCAGATCACTTGATCTCAGCTCTATTCCAGTTGGAACATATATCGTTGATGCCGTTGCGCCCGGTAACATGAGGCAGAGTGCGAGGCTTGTTATACTTGGTGATTAATTTTACAGGGAGTGATAATGAGTGATAACCTGATCGAGATGGCTGAAAGCAATGTAAAAGAGAAAGATCCCACAGAGCAGAAGAGGCTTAAGAAGGGGAATAGCAGGGTAAAGCTGATCTCTGCTGCTGTTCTCTTCATACTTCTGGTCGCAGTGGCTTTCAACAGCTGGAAGCAGATTCAAAGGATGTATGAGCCTCCCGAACTCTCAGAACAAGAGTTGATTGAGGAAATGAACAGCTATTTGTTTGTCTCTGTTTCAAAGCTGCTCTCATACGAGGCAACCAATGCAAGACTCCCCCTTACCGAGGAGGAGCTTCTCGGGTGGGACGACCCGCTGATTGAATACTCTACTTCAGGAGAGTCTTTTATCCTATCAGTTCTATATGCGGATACTGTGATTTCTTTTGAATCGGGTGATGATCCTTCAGAACTGCTTACTGAAGACGCGCTCAGAGGAATGGGAATAGTAACTGATTAGCCACAATAGGAACTAAAGTGACTGTGGGCTGTGGCAAGATTTATGCTTATTAAATTACTGAAATGGGAGGTGTTGCTGTGCGAAAAGGATTCACTCTGATCGAGCTGATGATAGTTGTAATTATCATCGGTATTCTGGCAGCTATTGCGATACCCAAATACATTAGCGTTACCAAGAAAGCCGAGGCTGCACGGGTAATCTCTGATTTCAGAGTAATCGCTTCCGCTGTTCAGATGTATGTTGGCGAAACCGGAGAGTACCCTCCTGATTACTATCCCGGCGGTATTCCACGTGAGCTGAGGCCATATTTTGCAGATGGCTTTTCTTTCAATCTTCGACCCACCCTTGATGTCAGGTATGACTGGGAGAACTGGGTTCCTTATGGCTATCGGGTGATAGTTTACGGAGTTTCTGTAACAACTGATGATATGGCGCTGGTTAATGCCATAGCTGAAGTTTATCAAGGTGAGTTCATGTGGTCTCTCAATAAAAATTACACATTTGTTATGGAATACAGACAAACGGATTAGGAGCGATCTAACTATGAAAAAAGGATTCACTCTTATTGAGTTGATGATAGTTGTGGTTATTATCGGAATTCTTGCTGCTATAGCCATTCCGAAATTCCAGGATGTTTCTGCAAGCGCAAAGAAAGCTGCCTGCCGCTCCAATCAGAGGCTTGTTGTTGAAGGGCTGAACATGTACTTCGCAGATAATCAGGAGTACCCTGTGCTTAACAGATCAGCCTGGGTGGACTGGTATCTCGACGGTTATGTACCACAGAATCTGACCTGCCAGGAAGGTGGCGGTAAATACGCCTTCCAGGTTTACAAATCGTATAACAGTGATACATACCAGTTATGCTCATGGGCTTCTGATTCTGATTGCTGGCCTGTTCACGGATACATCTGGAACGGTAGTTTTAACTGGAATTAATAGGTCGATTCATAAAAAAAAAGAATCCCGGCTTGAATAGTTCAAGCCGGGATTTTGTAGTTTCAGCTACTCTGTTTCAAGTAGCCAGACTTTCTGGAATCCCTCTGCAGGGTCTTCTGCATATGCCAGGATGTTACCGTTGGTGAAATCGAAGTGCCAGGAGTGTCCGTCCGGCTGATTACCTTCAAGAACTACAGTTTTAAGGTATTCCCCTTCAGAGTTAAAAACCTTGAATGTGGGCTGTGCAGGGCCTCCCAAAAGAATCCAGAGATTTTTCTCTTCGTCGATCTCCAGTCCACGGATCATTGGTTTATAAGGAGCTGCCTCGAGAGAGGATACAGCATCTTCGCTACCCATAGCAAGAGCTTTTGCTACTAAAACCAGTCTTTCAGACTCCAGTTCTTCCTCAGTTCTTAGAACCGGCTCAAGGTCAAGCTCAATAGCAAATAGCTCTTGACCTGTCTGGTCATAGGCATAGACTATTGCCTCATCTGTTGATCTGGGTGCAATGTAGAATCTGCCGGAAAAATCGCTAGCAAGGTCATAGCCAAACCAGACCAGGCTTATGATTGCACTCATATCCTGAGGATTAAATGGTATACGTTCTTCAAGGAAAACAACAAGTGGTTCATCCACTCCGATCTCATTCAGGGTGATTTGAATCAAAACCACTGGTTCTCCGTCTATAACTTCTACATCAAGGAATTTTCTCATATATGTTCTACCGGCTGCGCCTTCAAGGCAGGTCGGTGGAGAACCGAACGATGGTTCTGAACCAATCCACTCTCCTGTGTAGTAATCAAAAGCATGAATACCGAGTGTTTCAGAACCATCTCCAACAAGAATCAATGTTCCATCTTCTGTTATTGTAAGGAAAGCGGTGCTTATCAACTCACCTGGACCATTTCCCTCTCGGCTGATCTGCCTCAGAAATTCACCTTCAGGGGAGAATACCTTAATACAGCACGCTGCTCTATCGAGAACTGCGATGTTTCCATCAGGACCGGTGATTGCCCCTTCTATAGCACCGAAAACCAGAGTGGGGTCTCCCAGATCTACCCCGATTGAATCAATTTTGAACATGCTGAGTGTCTCTTCAGCTTCCTGAAGAGTTTCATCGGAATCATTCTGAGACTCAGCTTCACTGCAACCTGAAGCAAAGGCTAGAGCTAAAAGGATTGCTATGCTCAGATAAAGAAAATGTTTCATTTTTTTCCCCTTTCGTTCTTTTGCGTTGTCAGTAGAAGGACAGAGAATCATTGAAAGCCGTTACAATCTGAAAATAGTGGTTGTTCCGAAAGTGCAAAACAGACTGTATGCTGATACATTAACACACTCATAAAGCAGAGAGGTAACTGCTCTACTCATTCTGACACTTTCGGTGCAGTGGCTTATGCAGACTGAAACCCATGCTTCACCATGGGTTCCAGTTTCTAATCAATCACTCAACTTCAAGAGTCCATACTTTCTGGAAACCGTCGGCAGGGTCTTCTGCGTATGCAAGAATGCTGTTGCTGAAATTGCTGAAACTGAAGTTCCAGGAGTTACCGTCCGGTTGGTCCCCTTGAAGAACTACACTGCGCTGGTACTCACCGAGATTATTGAAGACCTGGAATGTTGGCTGTGAGGGCCCTCCTAGAAGTACCCACAGATTTCCTGCGAAATCCACCTCAAGACCTCTTATCATAGATTTAAATTCGGAAGCTTCAATTGAAGGTACTAATTCCGCTGCATCCATGGCCATTGCTCTTGCTGTGAGAATAAGCATTTCAGTTTCCAGTTCTTCTTCCGTTCTCAGCACAGGTTGTATATCAAGTTCAATTGTGAATAGTTCTTCTCCGGTAGAATCATATGCATAGACAATTGCCTCTTCCGTGGATCTGGGAGAAACATAGAATCTGCCTGAAAAATCGCATGCAAGATCATATCCAAACCAGATCAGACTGATCAGATCTGAAATATTGTCTTGTTCAAACGGTATCCGATATTCATGGAATGTAACCAGAGGCTCTTCCATACCTACTTCATTAAGAGTTATCTGTACCACAACTTCAGGTTCACCGGTTGATGTATCAACATCAAGGAATTTCCGCATGTATGTTGAACCCGATGCTCCTTCCAGACAAGTGGGCGGGGGATATGTATAGCATGGATCTGATCCAATCCACTGTCCGGTGAAGTAGTCAAAAGCATGAATACCCAGTATTTCCGAACCGTCGCCTGTAACAACAAGAGTTCCATCTTCAGTAATAGTTAGGAATGCTGTGGTGATCAGTTCTCCGGGGCCGTTGCCCTTCCGGCTTATCTGCCTCAGAAACTCACCATCAGGAGAGAAAACTCTTATACAGCAGGCAGCTCTGTCGAGAACGGCGATGTTGCCATCTGGGCCTCTTACTGCCCCTTCCACAGCTCCGAACACCTCTGAAGAATCACCCAGTTCAACTCCCATAGAGTCGATTTTAACAATGTAATCCGCTGAATCTTCAGTCTGTTGTGTTTCATCACTTGATTTCTGCTGATTTGCATCTTTGCAACCTGCATTCATCAGAAGCAGTGTCGATAAAAACACTAGATACTTCAACATGTTACTCCCTTCAGTCTGTTGTAATTTTCAATACCGCTAGATGTAAGGATAGAGAGAGCGGATATTGTGTTACAAAAGCGGGGGCACGGATTACCCGTGCCCCCGAAGTTCAGTCTTGTTACATGTGTATTACTTGATGAATTCTGAAGTAGCAGCAAAGACTGAATCCGGTCTGTCGACAACTGTCACACCCGCATCCTCCAGAGCTGCTTTCTTGGCCGAATATGTTTCACTCTCGTTTCTGATCATCGCACCTGCATGACTCTGAGCTACTCCGGCTTCTGTGAATTTGCCACCGAGAAAAACAACAATCGGTTTTTTAATTTCTCCGTTTTTAACAGCCAGGGCTAGGTCATTTTCCTGAGTTGTTCCGGTTTCGGCATAGATAGCCATTACTTCTGTCCTTGGATCGGCTTCAAATGCCCTTGCAGCGTCAAGAATAGTAATTCCGGGTACAGGGTCTCCTCCTACACAGAGAACTGCGGAAAGACCGGGATAATCTTCTCCCCAGAGAGGGCCGAAGGAACCATCGGGTTTAGGACCCGGAAGCTCTGGTCTGCAATGAAATGCTGCAAGCAATTGGCTTAACCCGCCAGATCTGCTGATAACACCGACTTTGCCCGGAAGGTAATTCTTTTTTGCCCAGGAAGCTTTTCCACCGATAAGACCGAACAGGTAACCATCTGTGTCGAGCATTCCAACAGTGTTTGGTCCCAAGCATTTTGCGCCTGTTTCAAATGCCTTTTCCTTAATCTTTATCGAATCCTGTGTTGCTACACCATCTGCTGTTAGAACCAGGAATTTTATTCCTGCGTCCATGGCGTCATATGCAGCTCCTGCGATTGCACCAGCCGGTACAAAGAAAACAGCGCTGTTTATATCGGGATGAGCAGCTACTGCTTCAGCAGCAGTGTTGTAAACAGGGACGCCATCAACTTCCTGTCCACCCTTACCGGGTGTTGTACCCGCTACTATTTCGGTGCCAAAGCCCCTCATCAATCTTGATCTACTTTTACCCTGACGACCGGTAATCCCGAATACAAGAACTCTGGGAGTATCGATATCACAAAGGTGTTTGAGAATGCCGGCCATTATAGTACCTCCCCGGGAAGATCAAGCTCTATTGTGAGTTCACCGTTGCCCTCAAGAATTGAAACTGTTTCGCACACTAGGCATCCAATACATTTTGCCTCAGGGTTTGCAACGATTCTTCCGTTTTCCCACAGAAGGAATCCTGTCGGACATTCCTTTACGCAGATAGGTTCAATGTTATCAGGGTTTTTATCCGGATGGTAGATAAATCTTGCTGGGGGAGTTTTCACTTCAAAAGCAAGTTCACCGGCCTCAGGAGTGAATTTCTGTTGCACTCTGTGATCTGTTGCGATCTCGCTCAAATGTTCAACCATTGCATTGGGAAAAATCTCCGGTCGGAATGTTCTAATCTTTACAGGAAGACTCTGTGATACTTGTTCCAGAAGTTCCATCGCCTTTACCTGATCTGTTCCCCCGAAACGGAGAAGAGAGGGGAGGGGAGTTGCAGATTCTTTCAATGCTTTCCAGACTGCCGAGGCCAGATGATACTGGTTCTGGAAGGCCATTCCACTTCCTGTAAGAATAAGAACCTGTGCCTCTGGCTGGCTCATGATTGCTCTCAGGATTCTGTAGCTTTTAAATCCACTTAAACCACCGGAGGTATCACTCTCATTCAGGGAGAAAATGTCATCCCTGCCACCCGTAGTCATTTCCCAAAGCATTTTGCCCCCACCGCCGCAGAGGTTTGTAGCAACTGCAATGGTACCCTCAGGGGCCTTTTCTCTTGAGGCGCGGAAGAATCCGGTTCCGGCAGGGTCATCTGCATTGATAGCCTCTACTGCTTTTTCAAGCGGAGTACTGTCACTTGTGGAGCTTTCGGGCACTTTAAACAGTTCTGCATTTTTACGGGATACTGCATGCTTCTCGAATTCTGCCCGACAGTCTACTGCGATGTGTGAACCGTCTGCAAGGACTGCAATGGGGTTTGTTTCGAGAACTGTGAGCTTGTACCCGATAAAGGTTCTCGTCATTTTCTTCAGAAATTCAGCCAGTTCAGTTGAATTTGGAATTCCTTCAAGCTGTTTTTCAATATCATCGGTTGAGGGGGGATTCAGGAGGCTGAACTTGATTTTGATCAAAGATGAAGTTCTTCCCTCAATTCCTGTTCCACCGTCAGGGCTGAATAGAATAACGCCACCCGGCAGGTTTTCTCCATCACCGAAATCTAGAAGGCAGGCTGCATAATACTCTTTTTTTATATCCACTGCCTGGGCTGAAAGAACTCCCTGGCAATTTTCTTCAGCCAGTAGTTCCCTGAGCCCGTTTGCTATCTCATCAGGGGTTGACGCACGTCTTACAAGGCCTCTTCCAGCGCGACTGGTTGCCCCCGGAATCTGGGCTTTCAGAAAGACTACAGGTTCGGGAAGGATTTCCGGCATTGCATCATGGAAGACGGCCGGTACCAGAGGTACATCATGATTTTCCAATAGAATTCTGGTTTTATACTCGGGCAGAGCCGGCATGCTATTCTCCTTTTTTCTTCATCTTAAGAAGAAGGTTGTCAGTTCTTTTAACTCCTTTGGCCCAGTCCAGGGCTACGGGAACATTGAGGGAATAAAGATAGTTGTATTCCGGATAGCAGGAAGCTGTACAGGCATTGCAGGGTAGATCACGTTCAGAGAGGTAATGAAACGCTTCCTTGAAGCCTCCATTCAGTGCATTTTTCGCACCTTCATATTCACCGATAAGCAATGAACAAGGGTAAACAGTTCCATCTACATCGATGTTGCAATATGCTCTTCCGGCCATGCATGAGGGCCCGTAGAAGCGCTCCTGAATTCTGGTTTTTGAGTAATCCTGCCACTTAGAAGCTGCATTCAAATAGTTGTTGCTGAGCAGAATTGGAGCTCCTGCCTTTTTCATTGCGATCAATTTTTTGAAAGCATTCGAATACTCTTCAGCGGTCGGCATCATAGCAGAAGTATTTCCACCAAGTGTGTCATTGTGGTGAAGAGTCTGGAATGTTGTCATGAAGCCATACTTTTCTGCAGTGATCATGATTTCATCAAGAAGATGAATATTGTTTTTTGTGAGAACACTGATTGACCATAGCCGGACTTTGCCTGAAGCAGCTTCAAAGGCAGCTGTGACCTTATCCCAACTCCCTTCTTCACGATTTGCATCGTGAGCTTCCTTCGGTCCGTCATAAGAGAGAACAAGATGATCAATGTTGTTCAGGATTTCTGGTTGTGATGGTATGAAATAGCCGTTCGAATCAAGGCTCACATACATTCCCAGTTCCCTGGCATATGCACACAGTTCAACAATATCTTTCCTGGCGAGTGGCTCGCCGCCCCATACACCAATTCTCATTGTGCCCGCTTCAGCCATCTGTCTGAAAATGTCTTTCCATTGCTCTGTCGAAAGATCGGGTCTGCATCTGGAAGGAATCTGACAGTAAGAGCATCTGCTTGGGCAGCGATCTGTGACTGAAACCATCACATTCAGCGGGGTTCTCGCGCCGAATCGGCACTTAAGAGCACCGATGCCCATTTTTGCCTGTCCTGCTAAATTCATTTCTCCTCCGGTTCACCGAGCCACTGAGGGCCGTAGGGAAGGCTCTTCTTCCATTCATCAGCTTCTTTTTTCTGACCGAATATGGAATAAGATAAGTTGTACCAGCGCTTTGCACCGGCTTTCATTACACCAATGAGAGGACCATCCTTTTGAGATTCTTTTTCCTTATTCTTTCCGCGTATTCTTTTCTCCACCTTAGCCACAAAGTTGGGTTGAGCCTGCTTGAAGTTGAAGGACGGAAGTTTCTCAAGAGGGGGGATGCATACATTTTCCAGTTCATCAAGGGATCCAACCTGTCCGTTTCCCTTTTGTATGCATTCCACACTGAGTGGGTCAATACCCATAACCTCAGCAATTGAGTGATCCATGGCTACCGGGTCTGTAGAAAGGGCAACGAAGTCTGTCTGCTTGGAGATTCCGGGTTTGGGGCCATTACCCTCAAGGCTTACAGTGCCATCAGCCAGAATGAATTTAACAGGTATCGCCTTGTTCACAGCAACTATGTAATCAGATAGTCTGCCGTGATAGTTGTGTCTTCCATCGTTTAGACAACCGTAAAGATGCTTCATCGCTACAGAGATCACAGATCTGTAGTGAGTTTTTACTACCGGAACTGAGATTACCGGCATTCGTGTACATATCTCTGGTATTCCAAAGGTGAGACCATCAACGGTGACTTCCTTCCAGGGGTTTTCGCTGAAATTATGCCAGATCAGCCCCTGTCTTTCTATAACTGCATCCATTTTCTGTACACGAAGAGCCTTTGAAGCGTCAACGAGTATCTGGCTGGATTCACCTATATAGATCTGTCCGGTGTATTCCTTCAAACGACTGCATAAAGCTTCAACAACCCATGGGGAGGTGTTAACACCCGGGCGAAGATAGTCCCAGGTAAGGTTTACTTTTATCAGTACGTCCTGACCCTGCTCGAGTTTTTCACGCCAGGCAAAGTTCTCAAGCAGCCTTCCGACAGCCCTGTCTACTCCTGCTTCGGTTGAAGTGTAAAGTACTTTCATTCTATTTCCTCTTTCAATGTCTTTTGAAGCTCTAATATAATATGGAATAATCTTCGGTTGAGTGATGTAGATATACAGCTGGGCATTGACATTGATGTTCCGGTGAAGAATCTTTTGATGTTAATGGTCGAATATTCTGTTCGATTTAGTGCCAGCTGGGTTGCTGGAAAACTGGGAGGAATGTTTTGAAAAGAAGTTTGTTTATTCTTATGCTAGTCTGTGTTGCTGCATCTTTTGCAGCTCGTTTGGAAATAACAAATGATACCGGCAGCTACACGTTTTACTATGTGAAGATCTCATTATCCTCAGCAGATTCCTGGGGTGATGACAGACTGGGCTCAAGCGAGACTATCAGCCCCGGTGATACCCGCTCATTCCGTCTTAGTAATGGCACATACGATGTTAAGATTGAAGACGAAGATGGAGACGAATACGTTTTCTGGAATGTTGACGTAAGCGGCACTGTTAGTATGTATGTCGATCTCGATGATCTTGGAGAGCAGAATTGGGGAAGTGGTTCCTCTTCATCATCCTACGGCGGAGATATGGCTCCTGTTACTATCGATAACGAACTCGGCAGCTGGACTATCTGGTATGTATATGGTGATCCAAGTGATTCACCATGGGGTGATGACCGTCTCGGTTCAGAGCTTCTTTCTCCGGGCGAGGCTTTTACATTCTACGTACCCGCTGGTGACTACTACGATTTCAAGTGTGTTGACGAAGATGATGACACATACACCCTCTGGGAAGTATGGGTTGATGAGGATGGTTTCTACTGGAGCGTAGAGCTCTCTGACATGGATTAATCCAGGATAAATTAATAATGGGGGGGCCGTTTATCGGCTCCCTCATTTTTTTTGAGCACTGAACCAGGGACAGAGAT
The DNA here is from genome assembly GCA_016744855.1 of Candidatus Fermentibacteraceae bacterium. Lineage (GTDB taxonomy): Bacteria > Fermentibacterota > Fermentibacteria > Fermentibacterales > JCC-6 > Sabulitectum. Next base: position 39,986 of record JADGDO010000001.1, read on the forward strand.
TGACAAGTGTACAGATCGTGCATAGAGGTTTTCTTGCCTTACAAACTTTTCTACCATGTGTTATCAACCTGTGGCAGAATATTGTCTGCTGACTTCCAGGAATCAGTCTTTTCAATTCTATCTCGATTTTGTCAGGATTTTGGCTCTCGGTCAGACCCAATCGTAGAGATTGCCTTTTAACATGTGTGTCTACAGTTATTGAAGGCTTACCGAATATTTCACCTGTTACCACGTTTGCGGTTTTCCTTCCGACCCCGGGTATTTTCACCAGCTCTGAAATTGTGTCCGGAAGCCCATTTTCGGCCATAAAAGCGGCTGCTTTGATGATGAATCCTGCTTTGTTCCTGAAGAGACCGATAGTCTTAAGAGTTTCTTCCACATCGGGCTTATCGGCATGAGAAAGGTCCTTCATTGTCGGATATTTTTTCCATAAAACTGGAGTTACCCTGTTCACGGCCGCGTCTGTGGTTTGTGCAGAAAGGATAGTGGCAATAACAAGTCTTTCCGGGATTCCATCATACTTAAGCTGACATTCCGCATGCGGATAAAGCTTTTTCAGTGAATCAAGAATGATACAAATGTTTTTTTCATTTTTCATAATTGTTGTCTCAGTTCATAACAGTAAGTTTTAAGGTATTGTGCGCGTTTGAAGTTATTGCAGTTACAAAGTACAAACCAGTTTCAAGCCCGGTTATATCAATCCGATTTTCAAATGACTCTTCCGGAAGAACACTGATTGTTTCCTCAATGCGTCCATAAATATTTGTAACTATCAGGGTGATGCCAGTTCCAGCAGTCTGCTGCACAAAAAGAGAAACAGTATTTCCGTATGAAGGATTGGCTATCCGAAGTATTCTGTTTTGTCCCATGGTTGAGTATTCAGATTCAATTCCCTGCGGTTCAATTGTTCCGAGGGAATCTGTTTTTATGAAAAATGAATTCATTGAACCATCACTGATATATCCACCAATTGAACAGAAGCCGTTATCGGGGCATGCGGTCATAAAAATGGATCTGAAAGAGTCTCCAAACCCAAAAGTGTTGTTCCATAAAAGCCCTCCATTCTGATCTGTCTTGGCCAGGTAAGTTCTTCTTTGAGAACCTTCCATTATGCTGCCGGTCCCAGCAAGATTGCCATCAGAAGTTTCTATAATGCTGTAAATTTCAACAGAGCTGAAATGGGCATAGCTCCATAGTATTGATCCGGAGTTATCAATACATATAAATCCATCCTCAACTGCAGCAGCAGCAATAACACCATTCCAGAAAATCACATCCCTGAAAATATGATCAGGGAAGTCAAATTGATTCTGAAGCTGCCCTGAACTGCTCAGTGTGAAAATTCTCCCTCCAGTTCCATGAATATCACAGGTTATGAAATTACCGTACGCACCTTGTGATATCCTGATAGGTGAACTGTCATCGTGGCTTGTAAGCCACTGAAACTCACCGAAAGCATCTGTTTTTAGAATTTGAGAGGATGTAGTTCTTGCATTCTCAAGCTGAGACAAAATAACATAACCACCATCATTGCAGGAGATGATTTCCCGAGGTAAGTGTTCAGAATACTCTGGAAACGCAACAGTCCAGCAAGGAGTTCCATCTAATGTTGTCTTTTGGAGACAAAGCGCATTCTGCTGAGTAGATACTGTAACAAGACAAGAATCCATAGATAGACATCCATTTATGTTTGCCGGGGGTGAGATGGAATCTTGAACACAATCACCGAACATATTCGTCCACATCATTCTTGATCCCTGTGAAAAAGGAGAATCAGTTGAACCGAACAGTATGTAGTCATTTTCGGGGAGGACAATGACACTGCTGACAAAATCATTGTACTCTGTGGGGTATGTGCCAAGGAATGAGATAGCCCCCTGAAATGCAAATGTTATCAGAGAGATAATTGAGATATTCACTATGGACACTCCCTTTGCATTTGAATTTCTTTGTGCAATAATTGACAGATAATCATAGCTACTGAAAGGAAATTATGCCAGTCATTCTCTCTCATGTTGCAGAAAAAATCCATGGTGTTGAATTCAGGGAATGCAAAACTTTTCCTGATAGTAGAGGCAGTTTTACAGAGGTATTCCGTTCTGAATGGCCACAAGATGTTCACTATGGAGATCAAATTCAGCTTAACCTGTCTCGTTCCAATAAGAGTGCTATGCGGGGTCTCCATTTTCATCATAACCAGAGTGACTGGTGGATTCCGGTATCGGGTACTCTCCAGATCGCACTTGCTGACCTGCGTACCGGATCGCCAACCTATATGGAAACTCAGTCATTGGAACTCCGAAGCAGTGATTCAGTCTGTCTTCTTATCCCTCCAGGTGTTGCTCACGGCTTTCTTGCTCTTGAGGATATCTGTCTCATCTATGCTGTAAACAGATACTACGACGGGGCAGATGAGCAGGGAGTTGCATGGAACGATTCGGATCTTGCTATAAACTGGAAAATCGGAGATCCTGTTCGTTCAGACAGAGACCGTAGCAACCCAACAGTGAGAGAGCTTCAGGGGCAAGGGCTTCTACCGGTATTCAAAGGCTAAAAATCCCAATCATATGAGGGCTCTGGCAACCTAAGGGTATCATCAAGCTCCCTGAGCAGGTCAGTCGGGGCTTCAATTTCGTCTGTATACGGAAGCATTGAGGCCGATGAAGTGCCGTTCCACAGCCTTGTAAAGGTGTTTACTGAACATTTCATTACAGGAAGACCTTCCGTGCAACCCCGTTCTGCAGTTGATGAATCCGAGAACCTGACAGTGTACTCTCCAGCGCAGCCCCTCCAGTTGAAGGAGGAGTCGAGGTAGTTTTCTACAGGATCAGTCAATATAAGATTGAAACTGCATGGCTTGCCGGGAACAGTCATTCCATTTGTGCATTTAACCAGGTCGAGAATTCTGCACTGTGTCCAACTTGCTGTTCTGATTCCCACCTTAGAACCTGATGAATCAGAGCTTTGTCTGTTTGATGACATGGGCTTTGCAAGCAGAGATTGAATTTGGATACCAGAGGGTTCATGGATACTGACTAGATCAATCTGGTCACCGAATGACTTTATGGAAAGAAGAATGTCTTTGAACTGTTCAGGTGTGTTAAAAACTGCCCAAGCTATGCGCATCGGGCCATGCTCTCCTTTTACAGAGGAGACCACGTAGTGGTGTGTAAGGCTGCCTTCTTCACTGAAAAAGCCCATTGTGAACGATTTCTTATTCAGTTCCATCTCTGTTCGGGTAAAGAGAGGTGGAAGATTTACAGAACCGTGACAGCGAAGCCTTTCGCAGCGGTTTTTATGGATTATCTCCCAATCGCTGTTCGATAGTCTTCGGGGGAGTTTTAGGGGTGAACCCGAGATCAATATCTCAGATGGTCTGAAGTAGACAACCCTCATGTAGGGATAGTTTCCAAAACCCACTTTGTCGTAGAAGCCCTGCTCGAACATTCCGAGACCTGCAACAACTTCACCCCTGTCGGCTCCACGGGCCAGTAGTTCAGCTGTTAGTGTTCCCGCAAATCCTTTTTTTCTTCCGTGAAAAGCCACTGTAATTGCTGTTACTGCGCAAAAGGGAAGTTTCTCCGAGTGGGAGATGTGGTTGAATGTACCTGTGTGGGATACTGCAAGTGCAACGGCTTCACCGTTGTTCTCACCCACGAGAGCATCACCCGAGTTAAACAGGTGTTCTACAACTTTTTCCTGACCTTTTTCAAGCCATCCTGCATCTTTCCAGATGGTAACACAGTTTTCAAAGTGCAGTTCCTTGTTGTATAGAATTCCTCTCATGAATAAATCCTTTCATTTGCAGTTAAGGATAATATAGAGAAAGGGCTGTAACTTTCGTTACAGCCCTCTGGTACCGTGGGGGGGACTTGAACCCCCACAAGGTTGCCCTCACTAGGTCCTGAACCTAGCGCGTCTGCCAATTCCGCCACCACGGCTCCGTTTCTCACAGGCGCAATTATGCTAAAACCCGTGCAAAAGTCAATCCCCCCTGATATATTCCCCCTACCGAAGGGACGGAAATGACTGAAAAAGCACGAACAATTGCAAGAAACAGAAGAGCCAGACACGACTATCACATAATGGAAACCATCGAAATGGGGATGGTTCTTCTCGGTAGCGAAATTAAATCGATCAGAAGCGGGAAAGTCAGTCTTGTGGGAGCTTATGCACAGTTTGACGACAATCTGGAGCTCTGGGTTCACGGAGTTCACATTGCTGAATACCCTGAAGCCCGTGATAACCACGAACCTGATCGATGCAGAAAGCTTCTTGCCCACGGTAAGGAACTAAAAAAAATAAGAAGAAAAGTTGAAGAAAAGGGCGTAACGCTGATTGCCCTCGACGTTCATCTTTCAGAGGGTGGTCGGGCAAAAATACAGATTGGCCTCTGCAAAGGAAAAACGAAGTATGACAAAAGATCCGATATTGCAGACCGCGACAGCAAGAGAAGAATGGATGTTGCAATGAAACATGCTCTGAGAGAGCAATGAACAATCTTCTTCTTCTTTCTGCTCTAGCAGTGGTTAACCTCAATCTTTTTCCCCGACATGACGGTGTTATCGTTGAGTTTATCTCAGGGCAGATTCTTGAGCCTGTTGTCAGCGCCTCAGGAAATACTATCAGAATCGATTTCAACGAACCGGTCAACCTGTTTGAAGCACAATCCTTGCCCATATGGATCGACAGGTTGGTGGAAGATTCCACCGGTGTTACTATTGAATTTGATGAATTGATTGATTCTGCCGACTGGGCACTCAGCGGTGATTCAATGGCAATGATTGTATTTGCCAGGGCAGAGGAGGAGATACTTCTTCCTTCAGTTTCATGGCAGGCTCCTCCTGCTCCACCCGATACGAGTACCTGGTCTGATTCACTTGTTTTCGCTGCACTGGAGCGGGGCGAGGGTTCACCATGGCTTGTTGATTTCGATTGCATTGTGATTGATCCCGGTCACGGTGGAAGAGATCCGGGCGCCGTAGGCGCATCGGGGAGTCAGGAGAAAGACAGAACCCTGGAAATATCACTCATGATAAGGGATTTGTTGAGAATTAGGCTTCCTGAATTGCGAGTTGTTCTTACAAGAACCACAGATGATTATGTCTCTTTGGGTGCAAGAACAAGAATTGCCAATAGAAACAGAGCCGATCTTTTTGTAAGTATTCACTGTAACGCAGCACCGAATCGTTCTGCACACGGTTTTGAAACCTACTTTCTCTCAAGAGCGAGGACAGACGATGCAAGAGCAGTTCAGATGCTGGAGAATAACGCGCTTGAACTTGATGAAGAAATGTCAACTCCAGAGAATCCCCTTTCCTTCCTGCTTGCAGACATGTCGCAATCTATTTTCCAAAATCAATCAAGCCACCTCGCTGGAGCAATACAGAACAGTTTCAGTGAGGCTTTTCCGATAAGAAGAGACAGAGGTGTGAAACGGGCTGGTTTTTATGTTCTTAGAGGAGCCTATATGCCAGCGGTGCTTGTTGAGGTAGGTTTCATATCTAATCTGGAGGAAGAACAGGAACTGATTTCACTGGACTTCCGTTTTAAAACTGCACAGGCTATTGTTGAGTCTATAGTTGAATATTCCGAAAGGGAGAATTAGTGGTTGCTAAAAAGAAAAAATCTGCTGGACCGGGTTCTTCGAGACTTGTCAGATCACTCATAATCGTTGCTGTTGCTGCCTTGCTTATGGGTGTTACTGCCAAGGTTACTATGGATACTTTGAACAGGAAAATGGGTCTTGAAACAGACGAGACTTCTCAGTCTGCTGATACTACATTGACTGAGGAAAACCTGGAAGTTGCTGTGATGCCGGAATTCGACCCCACAACAGTGACTGGGACAGGTTCAGCCATTTGGGCCCCTGATTGGAAAACTACACCATGTTCACTCTATATTTCTGAGGGATCTGAAGCAATTTTCGATTCACTTCAGCAGTCTCCTTCTCCTGCTTCAAGGAATACAGAGCTTCAGCTTCTTGTTGAACTCTGGGCTGGTTACAGCGGATTTGAAGCAATTGAAATTGAGAGGGTTTGGGTATTTGCAAGTGGTGACACATGTTTTATCGATTTACCAAGATCTGCAGACTGGCAGGGAGTCAGAAAAACAATAGAGAGCAGATTTATATCATATACTGTGCTTTACCCATTTGTCGCCGGAGAAATGCTTGAAGGTTTTGAAGAAGGTATTCCTGTTGCGGGAGTACCATCCATCAGATAGAGTTTAATTGCAAAACAGGATTGGTAGCATAATGACAGAAACAAAGAGAATTGATGGCAGACTTTGGGATCACTTGAGAGATATTTCTCTCGAAACAGCTTACCAGCCGGGTCCACATGGAAGTGTTCTTGTTTCTTGGGGAGAGAACAGGGTTCTCTGTTCCGCTACAGTGGAATACAAAGTACCCGCTTTCCTCAGAGGTAAGGGCAAAGGTTGGGTTACCGCTGAATACGATATGCTTCCCGGTAGCGGAGACCGCCGGATCAGACGCGACAGAACGGGTAACGGTATCAAGGGTCGCAGTCAGGAAATTCAAAGGCTTATCGGCCGTTCACTCAGGCAGTGTGTAAACATGGCAGACATGCCGGACAAAACCATTACAGTAGACTGTGATGTGCTCGTTGCCGATGGAGGTACCCGTGTGGCAAGTGTAACGGGAAGCGTTGTTGCTCTTCGCCTGGCGATCCTGAGAATGCTCTCGAGTGGAAAGCTGGAAAAAGATCCCTGGCGGCAGTACATCGGTGCTTTGAGTTTGGGTGTTGTTAAGGGTGATACACTTCTTGACCTGTGCTATGAGGAAGACAGCAGGGCAGATATGGATATGAATGTTGTCGCAGGAGAAGATGGAATGCTCATTGAGATACAAGCTTCAGCGGAGGAAAACCCAGTAGCACACGGTACTGTTTTCAGTATGGCAGCAAGTGCGATTGAAGCAATTAGAGAGATAGTAATTCCAGCACAGAAAGCAGCTGCGGGAGAGCTATGAGTCAAATAGTTCTGGCTTCTGCAAACAGAGACAAGCTCAAAGAGCTCGAAAAGCTTATCAATCATGGTGAGATCGTTGCTATAGGGGAGATTATTCCCGGTTGGGATGTTGAGGAAACTGGCCTAACCCTCGAAGAAAATGCTCTTCTTAAGGCTAGAGCCGCCGCTGAGGCAACAAACAGGGTTTCCATAGCTGATGACACCGGTCTTTTTGTGTGGGCCCTTGGCGGGGCTCCAGGCGTTTACACAGCTAGATATGCCGGTGAAAGTTGTTCTTACAGTGACAACACCGCAAAACTTCTTAATGCTCTAAGCGGAGAAAAACCCCCTAACAGAAAAGCTTCTTTCAAGACTGTAATTGCCATGGTAACCCCGGAAGGGGAAGAACACGTTTTTGAGGGTTCAGTTGACGGGTTAATAACGGAAGAGCTACGGGGTGGTGGTGGATTCGGGTATGATCCTGTTTTTTATTCCACTGAACTTGGTAAAACATTTGCCGAATCTACCTCTGAAGAAAAAGGCACAGTTTCTCACCGTGCCAGGGCCATGAAAGCTCTTACGCTCTATCTTGAGGAGAAATAAATGATTTTGCTGCTTATTTTGATACTCCAACCGCTACCTGATGATTTCTCTCCGGTCGATTGTCTTCTTGATTCTCTCCAGTATAACTCAATCTATCCGGATCCTTTTCCGGAGGATGTGCTTATCATGCTTGAAGATGAGGATACAAGTACCTGTATTGATAGCGATGATCACTATTTCGATTTTGTCTTAAGAGAGAACCACAAGCCAGGGGGGCCTGGAGATCCGAACACCTCCCCGGTTATTGACCGCTTCAGAGTGTACAGCGATGGCACAATACTTTGGTTCAGCCCTCTGCCCGGGATGTACATTGCCTGGGAAGATTTTCTAGCTGGAGTCACCGGGCTGTAACGGGAGAAGTTATGCAATATCCGCTGACACTGGAAACAGAAGTCGTTTTATGAAACCTTCATCAATTGAAGGTGTTCCCTTTGCTGTCGAGTATGCAAGAGGAAGCACCGGGATTTCTGGTTCGGGATTCAAATATGTCTCTTGACCTTCACGGATACACGGTCTCTGAAGCATTGACAATGTTTGTCAGCCATTACAACGAGAGGCTTGGCAGGGGAGACACATCCAGGTTCACAGTGATTCACGGTTACGGTTCTGGAGGTACCGGAGGAAAGATACGCACAGCTCTTCGTAAACTCCTTGCAGCTTTCCCCGATGAGGTAGTAACAGATACTACTCCCGTGAATCCAGGTGTTACAATCATTATGCCTATCGGAAAGCTTCCCGGAGGAGCAGGAATTCTCACCGGTGAGATTTACGAGTTCTGCATCAATGGAAAGACTGAGTCAAAGATACTGGGAAAATTCAGACAGTTCGGTGATCTGAAGGTGAAGAATGCACTGAGACAGATGGTAAAGAACGGCAGACTAAGCGCTTCAAGAAAAGGCAAGCACGCCTTCTACAGCAGCCTTTAATTTACGTTGAAAAGCTTGATTTAAGGTACATGCCCAGGACAAAGGCCGAGATTCCAGCAATAACATTGACAAGAATGAACCCACCGGCAGCTAAAACTTCACCTGAGTTCCAGAGCTTCACAGCATGTCCGCTGAATGCGCTGAAGGTAGTGAGGGCACCGAGAAATCCGGTTGCCGCAAATAGAGCGAACTTTGAGTCGTGTGAAAGTAATCCCATTACAAGGCAGCCGGCGAGATTAACTGCTATTATTCCGAATGTGCTTCCGGTAAGACTGACTACTGCATGCCTGACAACGGCACCGGCAAATCCGCCGGCGCCGACAGCTGCAGCTTCATAGATAAGGGTCAGTTTCACCCTTTTTTGTGTTCCTTAAGAACCTCTTCAGCAACAGAAACAGGTACTGCTTCATAATGTTCAAACTGCATGGAGAATGTTGCTCTTCCCTGAGTAGAGTTTCGGAGGTCTGTTGCGTATCCAAACATTTTTGAAAGAGGTATTCTTGCCTTGAATTCTTTTGCATTTCCTCTGGCTTCCATTGAAACAATGATTCCTCTTCGCTCGTAAATGCTTCCAGATACTCCGCCGGAGTATTCTTCGGGACTTATGATTGAAACAGACATCATTGGCTCAAGAAGTCTTGGACCGCACTTCAAGAAGGCCTTTTTGAAAGCATTTCTTGCACAGATACGGAACGCCATTTCGGAGGAATCAACCGCGTGGCTTGAACCATCTTTCAGAGTGACGCGAACATCCACAACAGGGAAACCGCAGTAAATACCGTCTTTCATTGCATCGATGATGCCCTTTTCCACTGAAGGAATGTATTCCCTCGGAATGTTTCCACCCTTTACAGAGTTTTCAAATTCAAACCCTGTGCCTGCAGGAAGTGGTTTAACAGTGAAGACGATATGGGCATACTGTCCTTTTCCACCGGTCTGTTTCTTGTATTTTTCATTCCAGTCTACTGAACTGCTTATTGTTTCTCTGTATGCAACCTGAGGCTCATTTACATCAACTTCAACGAAAAATTCACGCTTAATCCGGTCAACCAGAATTTCAAGGTGAAGTTCTCCCATACCCGATAAAACAGTGTCACCGGTTTCCTCGTTGGTCTCTACAGTGAAGGTAGGATCTTCCTCAGAGAGTTTGGCCAGAGCTTCTGTAAGCTTGTCTCTGTCCTGTCTCTTTATGGGTTTAACCGCGATGCTCAGAACTGGAGCAGGGAACTCGATTGCCTCAAGAATTATCGGTTCATCAATTGAACAGATGGTGTCTCCCGTAATTGTGTCGGAGAGCCCGATAACAGCACCAATCTCACCGGTATTCAATCGTTCAACAGCTTCGCGTTTGTTTGCATGCATTCTGAGAATCCTGCCGACTCTCTGCTTCTTACCTGTTGTGGAATTGAAAACGTGCGTTCCTGCTTCCAGAACACCGGAGTAAACTCTTGTGTAGATGAGTTTGCCTGTGTGTCTGTCTGTAACGACTTTGAATGCCAGAGCAGCCAGTGGACCATCATTACCCGGAGCGCGTTTCTCGAGCTTGCCGGTCTTGCTTTTTCCGCTGATTGGAGGAAGATCAAGAGGTGATGGGAGATAGGCTATAACTGCATCAAGAAGTCTCTGTACACCTTTGTTCTTGTAAGCGCTTCCACAGAGAACAGGGCAGACAAGACCAGCATGTGTGGCTTTTTTTATAGCGAGAGAAAGTTCTGCTTTTGAAATTTCTTCATCTGCACAGAATTTATCAAGAAGTGCTTCATCGACTTCACTGACCTTTTCGACAAGAATAAGTCTCTGTTTTGCAGCTATTTTTTCCATATCAGCTGGGATAGGCTTTTCCTCGAATTTCATTCCACCTGTTGATTCGTCATAGTAGACTGCGCAGTTGTCGACCAGATCAACTATTCCAAGGAATTCCTTCTTCTCACCAAGTATCGGGATTGTTATCGGAATAGCGTTGGCATTCAAGCGAGAGTGAAGTTCTTTGAGAACTCCGTAGAAGTCTGCTCCTGATCTGTCCATTTTGTTAATAAATGCGATTCTTGGAACAGCGTACTTTTCAGCCTGACGCCAGACAGTCTCGCTCTGGGGCTCTACTCCACCAACAGCACAAAAGAGTGCAATGGTTCCATCGAGAACTCTGAGACTTCTCTCAACCTCAACCGTGAAGTCAACATGACCCGGGGTATCAATCAGGTTGATCTGATGTTGCTTCCACTCGGTTGTTGTTGCAGCACTTGTGATTGTAATTCCGCGCTCCTGTTCCTGCGCCATCCAATCGAGTGTTGCTTCTCCATCGTGAACTTCACCTATTTTGTGTGATTTGCCTGTGTAGAAGAGAATTCTTTCAGAAACTGTAGTTTTACCAGCATCAATATGAGCCATAATTCCGATATTGCGAATTTTAGCGAGATTGTATTCGCCTGCCATCTATCCATCTCCGTTCGTGAATGATTTGTTTGAAGGGTGGAATATACGCTAACTGCAACACACTGTGCAAAAAAATTATATTCCAGACTAAATATACAAAGGAGAATTTATGAATATTCAAGGAAGAATTGCTTCTGAACTTAAGCTGGATTCAAGCAAAGTTGCAGAAGTACTTGCTCTTATGGGGCAGGGAGCAACCATCCCATTCATTGCAAGATACAGAAAAGAAGCCTCCGGTGGAATGGATGAAGTTGTTCTTGCATCTCTGCGCGATACATGGCAAAAGCTGGAAGCACTTGATAAACGGAAGGCAGCAGTTCTTTCTTCCCTGGAAGAGCGGGAACTGCTTACTGATGATCTCAAAAAGAAGATCAGTGATGTGAAATCTCTTACTGAGCTGGAAGATATCTACCTTCCGTTCAGGCCTAAGAGAAGAACAAGAGCAGCAAAAGCAATTGAGAGTGGTCTGGAACCTCTTGCTGATTTACTTCTCAAGCAGAATAGGGAAGATGATCCCGAGCTTCTAGCATTACCCTTTGTTAGTGATTCTGTACAGGATGTTGAAACAGCACTTGCCGGTGCAAGAGACATTATAGCAGAGAGAATGGCTCAGCATTCCGGAGTAAGAGCAGAGATGCGAAGGCTCTTTCTGAATAAAGGCTATTTCAAGTGCAAAGTTATAAAGGGCAAAGAGGAAGCAGGAAGCAGGTTCAGAGACTGGTTTGACTGGTCGGAAAAAGTTGCCACTGCTCCGTCCCACAGGGTTTTGGCTATGCGAAGAGGGGAAAGGGAGCTTTTCCTTAATCTATCCATTCATGTTGATGAGGAAACTACTTCTTCTGTTATGAGAAGGCATTTCCCGATTATGGAAAACAGATGTGGTGAACAGATTCATATGGCTCTGGAAGACGGTTTCAAAAGGCTTCTAGGACCCCAGATGGAAACCGAGATTAGACTCGTCTCCAAGGAAAAAGCAGACAGGGAAGCTATTTCAGTTTTCGCTCTGAACCTTCGTGAGCTAATCATGGCTGCTCCTCTGGGCGGGAAAAGAGTGATGGCGATTGACCCCGGCTTCCGCACCGGTTGCAAAACAGTTTGCCTGGATGAACAGGGCAGATTTCTCGAGTATTCAACAATTTTCCCGGCAATAGGTAAAACAGATTCAGCAGCAGCTGAGGTAAAAAAACTCATAAAGAAACACAGCCTCGAATACATCGCGGTAGGTAATGGAACTGCCGGCCGTGAGACCGAGAGTTTTCTGAGAGCGCTCGAGCTGCAAATTCCTGTTGTGATGGTAAATGAAAGTGGCGCTTCTATATATTCTGCTTCAAAGATTGCCAGGCAGGAGTTTCCTGACCTGGACCTTACGATAAGAGGTGCTGTTTCCATCGGAAGAAGATTACAGGATCCTCTGGCTGAACTTGTTAAAATCGACCCGGGTAGTGTTGGTGTCGGACAGTATCAACATGATGTAGATCAGAAGCAATTGAAACTGGCCCTTGATGATACAGTGATGTCTTGTGTTAACTCTGTGGGGGTTAATCTTAATACTGCCAGTGCAAAACTCCTCTCTTATATCTCGGGTCTGAGCCCTGCCAGGGCCTCATCCGTAGTAAAATTCAGGGATGATTCCGGTGGGTTTGTATCGAGAGCCCAGTTGAAGAAAGTTGCCGGAATTGGTCCTGTTGCTTTTCAGCAATGTGCAGGTTTCCTCCGTGTAGCAGGAGCATCCAACCCACTCGACAGAAGTGCAGTGCATCCGGAGAGTTATTCTATTGTTAAAAGAATGGCGACAGATGTTCAAACTGATGTTAAGGGTCTTATGGAAAGCGCAGACAAGAGAAAGCTTATAAAACTGAGCGACTATGTTACAGCTGACAGGGGAATGCCGACACTTCGGGACATTGTAGCAGAGCTGGAGAAACCCGGAAGAGATCCCAGGAGTGTCTTTGAGACTTTCTCATTTGCTGATGTTCACACTATTGACGATTTGAGCGACGGTATGAAACTACCGGGATTGGTTACTAATGTGACAGATTTCGGTGCATTTGTCGATATCGGGGTCCATACTGACGGGCTTGTACATGTAAGTCGATTAAGTACAAAGTGGATCAAGCATCCCTCAGAGGTTGTTCATGTGGGAATGAAAGTAGATGTTACCGTTACAGGTGTTGAGAAGTCGAGGAAAAGAATCAGTCTTTCTATGATCTGACTTCTGGGTCCGGCACAGGAACTACAACTCCCTTAAGGGGTAGATGCAGATGAAAGGAGTTCAGAATAAATGAAAATTTCCCTGCTTCTGCTGAGTATTCTGGCACTGTTTGCATGGGCTGATGGTTCAAGTGCCACCGTCGAAATAAAGAACAGTACATCGACCGAATTCTACTTTGTCTGGGTTACCGAATCCGGAAGAGAAAAGTGGATCGATCTGCTTGGATTGTCAATTCTACCACCGGACAGTTCCGCCGTCTTCCAGGTAACTGAAGGATGGTATGATTTCAGGATTGAAGATTGTGACTGGAGAACATATTCCTTTTCAAACATTCCCATTGAAGGGGGGACAAGCTTTCTCTGGGAGGTTTTACCGATTCACGAAGATGCCGACTGAGCCTGCTTCCGGAAACCTCAGCTACCCTCGAGTTCCATCCTGACCGCTGCGTGCATCTCGTGGATAGCTTCTTTCAAATGCGACAATTCGCCTGAAACTTCCTCCGCGTCACCGAATGCTACCTGAAGCAGAGCATCATTCGCTACTCTGAGCCTGCCGCTTACAACACCTGCAAGAAACTTGAGGAACAGAACAGCAATTTCCGGTTCCTTGTGAAGCATTTTCGAGAATTCTTTTTCACCCATTATTAACAGACAGCCGTTGCTTGAAGCAGTTACCGAAGCAGATCTTGCCGATCCATCGAGAAAAGACATTTCGCCGAAGATATCTCCACGTTTCAGAAGAGCAAGCACGAAATCCTCTCCGGCTGAATCGTCGTGAACCCGGAACTCACCGCGAGTTATTATATAGATTTCTCTGCCATTGCTCTCTTTCTCAATAACGGTGCTCCCGATCTGAACATTCCTTCTGCTGCAGAACCAGACTACTCTTGCCGCTAGTTCCCTCGGTATTGTTACATTCATTGTTTGTCATCCACTTCTTTACTCCTGCTGAAGTATTCAGGGGGGGGAGAGAAGTAATCGGGATAATAAAGTCCTTCTCTGATAGCCTCTCTTAGAAAGAAACTACGTCTTCTGTAAAAGAGACTGTAGGGGTTGAGTGAATCTGATCTTGCTTCAAAGACTTCCGCCAGGATTGTGGACGAGGAAGGCTCATTGTATGAATTCTCTATGTCTCCCCCCACTCTTCTCAGTAGGGATCTGTAGACGAGAGTTTCTTCGATTATCTCTTCAGATGATCCGGTTTCTGTTTCCCAGAGTAGAAATGCGAATTCATACAGAACATCCAGGCTATCAGGATTGTTTCGAACTCCCTCTCTGATGAAATCCATTCCCTCTTCTACATTGCCCAAGTTAATAGCCAGGTGATAGGCTGCATCTGTGTAAACACTTGTGAAAGAGGGATCAAGCCTTGCTATCAGCCACATCTGAGGAAGATAGTCTGTTACCTCTTTCCAGGAGGTTCCCTGAAACTGCTCTATATGATGATAATCATCCAGCTGAAGATAGAGTGCGCTGGCTGCGAAGTGTTTCAGTCTTTGAAAGCCAGAACCTAAAACCTGGATATGTTGGAAAGTATCAACACTTGCTCGCTTCGATACTGCCATTCCTGCAGTTATAGCTAGAAATAGGAATAGAATTGCCGAGGCTGTAAGAAGAAAACCTGTTTTCATTTTCTTCTTTTCCTTCCGCTGATAATAAATACTGCAACAGCAAGTACTAGAAAAATTGCAGCATCTCTGAATAATTTGCCCCATATGAAAGGCGCTGCCCATGGTTGATTGAAAAACCACTGAGTACCGTGATTCCTGGATCCTTGGGCATGGTTATGACCAGCATGTGAGTCTTCAACCTGTTCATCGATTGAATGTTCGCTGTCACACTCCTCACAGGTCTCATCTTCTGCTTGTTCAGGACCGGCGGGATGCTCTACATCAAGATGTTCAGAAGGCGCAACTTCAGCAACATCATAGTCGGTTTGGCAGCTCGCAAAAACAAGCAATGCGAATAACAGAGTCATCGAGATGATGCATCGTATCATTTCAGATCACGTCCTCTGAATACTGCCAGTGCCAGAGAAAGCATGAAAGCTGAGTAGCAGAGACCGTAAAAAATAGCTATGAAAAAGTAAACCGGCTCAATCTCAAAGCCGTGCGCAATAGGATCTTTGATGTGAAAGACATCAGCATGAGGAAGCAGCATTCTCACAGCCCTCATGAGTCCCGGGGCGGAGGGGAGGATGTTTACAAATTCAACTACACTCATCTGACTTACAACAAAAAGCATTGTAGTCAGTGGCCAGTTCAGCGGAGGAGAGGTGGAGAAGCTGAAGAAAAAGACGGTTGAAAGAAGGAACCATCCTTCAACTATTATTAAAACAGTTGCAGGAAGCAGGTCGCCCGGGATAGGAAGTTTGTGAAACAGAAGAATAAGCATGAGCCCGAGACATGTTACTAGAAGAGCTGCTGCCTGGACAAGCGCCGCTCCGAAGAATCTTCCCAGAAGATATTGCCAGCGGGATAGAGGTACAGCTATCAGAGGCATCAGAGTTCTTGTTTCTTTATCTCTCGGATAAAGGTTTGCCGCCAGGCCCAATGCAAGAAGAAGCGCTCCCAGTTCTATACCGAACAGGCCGAAGTCCAGAATGAATCTTCCCTGGTTTGATACGTCAAAACTTGGCACAGAAGCAATTGCTGCAAGAGCAAGTAGTATTACTAAAAGGATTCCCCAGATTGTTCTTCTTCGGAAAAGCATTCTCAGAGTCATAAGAGAAAAAGTGAAAACTGCTTTCATTTTGAATCACCTGCCGTTGCGTCAATGAAGACATCTTCCAGTGACTTCAGTGCCATTTCTACCCTTGTGATTTGCAGATTATCCCGCCTCAGATGGTCAATTCTGCTCTGAAGGTCGGCCTCCGGTATTGTTTCCTCAATTTCTTCTCCGGTTTTTCTACTGAGAACTGTTATCCTGTAGAGGTTTTCCTCTCCCAGCAGCTGGGCCATTGAGCCCTCTGCCATCAGTTTGCCTCCAGCGAGAATAACTGCCCTGTCACAGATAGTTTCAACGTCCGACAGAATGTGTGAAGAGAGAAATATTGATGCCCCTCTCTTGTTTTCTTCGATGATGATCTCTCTGAATTCTTTCCTTGCGATAGGGTCAAGTCCACCGGTCGGTTCATCCATAATAAGGAGTTCTGGGTTTGATTGAAGAGCAAGGGCAAGGCTCAGTCTCTGCCGCATTCCCTTGGAGAACTGTCTTATGCCCGTTGTTTCCCACTTTGACAAGCCAACTCTTTTGAGAAGCTTTAGCCAATCACTCCCCATGCCCGATAATCCGCGCATATCGGCAAACATTGAAAGATATTCCATGGGAGAGAACGAGTCATCGTAATCAGGGTTTTCCGGAACGTATCCGATTTTATTTCTTACTTTTGATTCGGCAGGGGAGTTACCCCATAGTGTTATTCTGCCTTCTGAAGGTTTGAGAAGCCCGAGAATGCACTTTATTGTGGTGGTTTTACCGGCCCCATTGTGCCCTATAAAACCGACTATTTCGCCCTGTTCTACATTGAAAGATATATCCGAGATAGCTTTCACAGAGCCAAGTCCCCTTTTTCTGGGGAAATGCTTTCTTAAATTAACTACCTGAATAGGATGCGTATCAGCCATGAGGTCTCCCGTCGTTTATCTTATAAGTTAAGACAAAATATGCTGAAATGTATGCAGAAGCAAGGTTCGGGAGCTGACCTAAATAACAGAGTTTAGGCAAGCCAAACACTCTCCTCTGTTGCAAGGAAACAAGACACTGGCATTTAGTACCGTATCATCAACCTCAATTCATGAGTATTATCATTAAATCTCCATGACTTTCGATTTGATCCTACAGCGTGCTCAGCTCTATTGTTAGTCTTGCGACTAGCCGAGGTATCCGAGACCTTCCAGTTTTTTCCTGATATCCTCTTCTGATTCGTCCGAATCAGGGTCAAGCTTGTCGAGTTCTCTTTCAATAATCTGAAGAATGAATTCCTCTGTTGAAGAATACCCACCGGCTTCAGAAACCTTTTCAAGCCTGTTCTTCATTTCATCGTCTATCTTCATTTTGATTTTAGCCATTTTTTACCTTCCACCAATTTACACTTTTACTTTGAATACTACAGCCCCAACTATTGCCCAGAGGCTTGAGAAAACCAGAAAAACAGTAAACCATCCCCATCTTCCACCAAGAATTACGTAATTAATCTCTTCTATGTGAGAGTGGATGCTAAGAACTTCTCCTTCTGCATTGCTATTCCATGGGCGGAGTAGAGCCTGGATCAATCCGCTTTTTTCTGCTCCCCTTATCTGAATTGAACCAGATGATCCTGCTGAACCGAGCTTTAAACCCATCGAGCTATAAGAGAAGAGACCATTCTCTCCGTAAAAGGAGAAGCTCTGCTCAAGGGAATCAGCAATAGTAACTATGGGGGAAGCCAAAGTACCGGTTTCCGGTTCTCCAGTTTCATTTTCCGGTATGGAGTTTTCCCAGAGAACAGTAACTGTGGAGAGGTTGCCAGCGTTCAGAGGTACGCGAGAATATCTGGCATCAAGCTGGGCAGCTATGATGATAAATGGAATCGTGATTATCAGCATCGGTTTCAGGAGGTGCCACAGGTATATGAAATTGTCCACTATCAGATTGAAAGCAAGTTTCAGAACAGTGGGGGGACTTTCAAGGAACAAAAGCATTCCCAGCGCACGTGACCCCATTTTACGCCTAAGGGAGGAAATAGCCTGCTGGTTTGATGTTTTCTTGAAGACCAAAATCATCATTACTCCTGCGAGAGCACTTATCCACATCAGCCCCCAGAGGGGATGCAATGATTGAAAAGGTTTCAGTAAGAGATCGAAGAGAGTGTTCATGTTATACATCCTCCTCGAGCAGAACGGCATTGATCAGTGAACCCATTTCGGTTAGTGTCGGATTCACGGGTATGTTTTTAAGTGATGTTACGAGTGATCCCGGGCAAACATCTGGTGAGATGCAGTGTGTTCCGCTCCAGGGATCCATATTATCAGAAATAACATCTTCCGGAAACGCACCCAGGGTTGTTTCCCAGCTTGCTCTGTATCCGTGTGCGTACCCAACAAGCATGTCAGGAGCCCAGGGGGGCATTGCATAACCAGGGTATGTGTCTTCAAGAATAAAGAGATTTTTTATGGGTTTTTCACCGGTAAGCGGGTCAACCGCCCCCTCAAGGGAGGATTTAAGGTTTTCCATGAGGTTTCTCTTATCGGCAAGGGTTACAACACCATTTTTTTCTCTTCCGGCCTGATTAATGTAAAGACCGTTAAGACCCAGTCCGTAAGCACCAGTCTTGCTCCAGTCCAGGCAGGCATACATATCATTGTTCCGCTCATAGGGAGATGATATGTCAGCAAAACCCTCCGCAGCTAGGAATGTGTTGAGGTTAAAGCTTCTTCTGAAAGGTGCAAAACCGTGATCGGAAAGCAGAATTATTTCTGTTCGGTCATCGAGCAGCTCCATTGCTTCGCCAACAGCTATATCTATTCTTGAATAGAGATCAGCTATAACCCCGGCAAATTTCGGATCTGTTGTGCCGTAGAGAGGGCTTGCAGGGTCCATAGATCTATAGAACATGTGAACATTAAGATCTAGGCTTGTAAAATAGAAGAACATCAGTCCTTCGCGGTATTTTGAGAGTACAGAATGAAAAAGACTCATTCTTTCCTCAAGAACAAGATCAGCCTGTGATAGATAGTCATCGTCATCGAAAATGCCGCGCGACAGGGCTTTGGTATCTTCAGGGAATCCCTGCGTATAAAATGGACCAGCATCCTCGGCGAGATCTCTTGAGTACCAATCCGGGCTTGAAATGGGAAGAGCCGGGTTTTCGGGATCAATATTCAGAGGAGTCAGGTAGAGCTTTAGTTTGGGTGTTATCTCCTTGAGGTAGAACCTTCCTATTGCATGTACTGTCGAGAGAGGACCAAGTGCAGGGAAACTGAAATGCATCCATGGTGTCCACTGCTTTTCACCGATTACAACGGAGGCATCTCCCATATCTATTCTTACAGCTTTTGATTCTCTGTCGACCCATGCTTTTACTTCGACGCTCATAGTTGGGTTACCCTCAATAAGCGAATTCTCCGGGCCATCCACACGGCAAGTGTAACATCCATCACCGTAATCCCTTACCGGAATCACTACTCCTCCACCTGTGTTGTCGGAGATGGAGCGGGGATCATCAGTAAAGAAGGTAAAGCTACCCTGGCTTCCTCGCACATCAGGCGTGCCCAATCCGGAAAGAAATAATCCGTTGCTGTCTGAAGGGGGTGGGGGGAAATCAACCGGCAGTTTCACCATGGTTACCGGTATCCCCTTCTCCAGAAGTGCGTTCCAGAAGGGAGTTCCTCTTCTCAGTAAGTTGACTCCGCCACCGGAGAGGGGAAGGCGCAACTTGCCTAGATTTAGGGTGGAGTCTGGAGGAGAAACCTCTGATATTGATAGAAATGGTCTCATGGTTGCCGGATCTCTGTGGATGAAATCAAAAATTCCATGGACGGGTGGTGGGGCTCCTGTGATGAAATTTGACCAGGCAACAGGGCTCTGTGGTGGGTTGGATGTTCCGAGCTTGTTAAAAGAACCCATTTCCTTCAAGCGACTGGTATTTGGCATAAGGCCGCGTTCCATAAAACTTGCAAGAAGATTGGGATCCATTCCGTCTACAGCAAGCACTATCATTCTTTTACCTGATTGGCCTGTTGTTTTTCCACAACCGGCACTCAGTGCAGCGAGTGCAGCGGGAGTGAGAGCTGCTTTTTTAAGAAATTCTCTTCTTTTCACAATACTTTTCCATCCATATATCCCGGCGTTTCAAGGCCTAGTATTTTCAGTACAGTCGGTGCGACATCAATAATGGCAGGAGAGTCTGACTCGTGTTTCCAGCTTGTAAAGAGAACTCCCTTTACAAGTTCTGAATCATGGCAGTGGTCACCATTCCAGTGTCTGTCATTGGGATAAATCACACGCTTGCCTACGCATCCTGTAACACAACCCCAGTCTGCACGGTATCCGGATTCAGTACCCGGAATAATGTCAGGGCTTCTGTCTATATATCCTCCCGAATAGATATCACGGGCGAATTTAACGGATCGGATTACCTGCTTCCCCTCATCTGCGAGTTGAAGAAGCTTTCCTCTGATCTCAACCATAAGAGAATCAGCCTCTTCGGGGGTTACGATTCCTTTGCCCTCACGGTTTTTCATGTTGAGATTAATACCGGACAGACCCATAGCGTATGCTTTTGTTTGTGACCAGTCCACACCATGATAAGAAGCATCAATGGTTTCAACGCCTTTTTCAAGCACCATATAGTCATTATCAACAAGCCATTTATTGAAGTCGATACAAGTGTGGAAAGAATTGAATCCGTGATCAGACATAACTACCAGTCTCTGGTTTTTCTTCATTCCACTCATGGTTTCTCCCACAAGTTTGTCCATCTCCTGGTACATATTGTGGATAACAGTTCCCGGTTCAATCCCGTCACCCCAGAACATGTGCTGTATCCTGTCTGAAGTGTCAAAAACGCATACAGTCAGACCGTCTTTCCCGTTGGTAAGAGCGTTGGTGAACATTCTTTTGCGTTCGTGGTAGTAAGCCCAGGCCATGTCAAGAAAGCTTTCCTCGTCCAGGTGGCCATTTGACAATGCCCATGTGTCTTCAGCAAGACCGAGAGTGGCAAATTGCCCGACAGCACCGGCAAGATATCTGGAGTAGTGAACCGGGTGAGAAAGTGGAACAACAGGGCTGGATGGATCGACATGAAGAGCAGTACAATAAACTAGTGGACCTTCTGTAATCCGGAAACGGGCAATGCCTCTTACTTTTGTACGCCCCGATCTGTAACAAACTGTTAGCCATCCCGAGAGTTTTCCTCCCTGAACCTTGATAGTCTCATCTCCGGAGCGTATCTCCCAGTAACCGTTTTTGATCTCCTTCAGAAGAACATCAACAGGATCACATCCCTCAGGTCCGGGAACTGCTCCTACCCACCTGTTTTTATCATCTTTAACGAGAACACAGCCCATGCCACCTGTGAATTTAGCCTCGTCTTCTGAAGCAGACATCACGGTGTAGCTTCCCTGACTTCCTCTAAGATCAGGAACGCACATACCGCTAAGCAACCTTCCATCAAGAGGTTCAGGTGGATATGTAATTGGGACTCTTATGATAGTAGATCTGATTCCGTATTTTCCAAGAAGGCTCCAGAAAGGTTTACTCATTCGAAGCAGAGTGGAGGAAACCTCTTCTTTTTTGAAACCCAAGAAATTCCTTTTAGTATATGTTTTTGTCTTTACGGAGCTGAGTACCGCAAGGTATCTTTTGCGGTCAGCTGAAAGAAAGTCAAAAATTCCGTGCTTTCCAGGATTAACTCCTGTTTGAAAACTTGACCATGCAACAGGGGAGACTCCCGGAGTAGTTGTTTTCATACGGTGGTAGGAGCCCTGTTGAGAAAGTTTTTTCAGGTTTGGGAGGTCCCCGTTTGCCCAGTATCTCTCAACAAGTTCAGGTGAAAGACCGTCGAGGCCCAGAATTACAACCTTGTCGCTTATAGGTTTGTTTGGAAGCTTTCTCTTCTTCAAAGATCGAATCAGTGCCATGATAGGCCAGAAGAGGAAAGAAAGCAGTGAAACTGCTATAGCGTTCAGAAATACCATAAATGATGTAAGAATACCGAATCCGGCACCCGGTCCTATGTATGCATCTGCAAGGGATGGAAAAATCAGCAGAGCAATTATGAATATCAGTTTCAGAGGTCTCCTCCCGTCCAGAGTTAAAAGCAATTATACTTCTTAATCAAACTGGGGTAAAAGGAAAAAGTTCCAAAACTTCGAAAAACTTCCAGAAACTTCCAATGTAAGGAGTAACCATGAAAAGGATTTTGTTTTTTCTAGTTCTAATTCTGTTGGCCGGGTGTGGAGGATCGAAGATCCAACTCAATAACGGGACAGGCATGGATCTCTCATCGGTTACCCTGTCTATCGCAGGAAATTCCGAGACCTGGAGCAATATTGCGGCAGATCAAACTTTCGGATCAGACATATCCATTCCAAGTGAAGCTGCAACTATTCTTATAGAGTGGGAAGCTGCCGGAGAAGAATGGTCAATGGAATATGTAACTATCGATTCAGCCAGTATTGCGGACAGGATAAGCATTCTTTTCGCGTTTGAGGAAATAAGCGTAAATTACTCCTTTTAAGTAAGTTGAGGCGACCTGCTTCATCTACAGGGGTGCCTGTATCATGAATAAATAGGCATATTCCCGGTTCAACTGGAACCGGGAGTACAAATGAATAAAATAGTTGCTGGTATTGATATAGGATCTGTTGCTATTAAAGTCGCATTCCTGCAGAATAAAAAAATTACAAGAGGCATTTACCACAGACACCAGGGAAAACCCCTTGAGTCTCTGCTACACCTCTACACCAAGTATCCTGAATTGAATAGAACACCGGTAGTTCTTACCGGCTCTGGCTCAACAAGAATAGCTGAATTTACAGACATTTTAATTGTGAATGAAGTAGTAGCTCTTTCTGCTTCAATTTCTGAATATCTGTCAGATGCAGGGTCTGTTATTGAAATGGGTGGACAGGACTCAAAACTTCTTCTTATGCGATATGATGCATCCGGGGAAACTGTTATGGACGAATTCTCAATGAATTCAATATGCGCCGCAGGTACAGGATCATTCCTCGATCAACAAGCTGGAAGGCTCGGTCTTTCTCCAGAGGAGATGGGAGACCTAGCAGTTACCTGCGAAAACCCTCCTAGAATCGCAGGCCGATGCAGTGTCTTTGCTAAGAGTGATATGATTCACCTTCAGCAGGTTGGCGCAACTGTTGCAGAGATAGTTAGTGGTCTGTGTTTTGCAGTAGCAAGAAATTTCAGAAGCGTTATCGCCGCAGGAAGGCGTTTCAGATATCCAGTTGTTTTTGTTGGTGGTGTTGCTGCAAACAACGGTATGGTCAAAGCTTTTGAAGATGTTCTTGACGGTGAAGTAATAGTACCGGAACACTTCAGCATGTTTACTGCAGCTGGCGCTGCACTCTCTAGAAAACCCATAGTTCTTACTGGTGATCAGATCCAGGAATTGATAAATGCTACCGCGTCCGGTATCGAAACTCTGCCCTCTCTGAAGCCTTTTGCTCTGGAAGCAGCAGATTTTTCTATTTCTGATGAACTTCCACCAGAGGGTGTTTACCTCGGTATAGATGTCGGATCAATTAGCACCAATCTCGCAGCTGTCTCTACCGATGGGAAAGTCATTGATAGGTTGTATCTCAGGACTGCAGGCAAGCCTCTTGAAGCAGTTAAGAACGGCCTTAGAACCATGGGACCAAGAGTTTCCTCAGTACCAGTTCTTGGAGTCGGTGTTACCGGTAGTGGTAGATACATGACAGGTGATTTTGTAGGAGCGGATGTTGTTCGGAATGAAATATCGGCACAAGCCAGAGCTGCTATTGAAATTGATCCTGAAGTTGATACAATTTTTGAAATAGGTGGACAGGATTCCAAGTACATTTCCATAGAAAATGGTCGTGTAGTTGATTTCGAAATGAACAAGGTCTGTGCCGCTGGAACCGGTTCATTTCTGGAGGAGCAGGCAGAAAAACTGAGCCTTGATATACGGGAGTTCGGTCCGATGGCTCTTTCTGCTTCCGATCCATGTCGCCTAGGAGAAAGATGCACTGTGTTTATGGAGAGTGACGTTGTCTCTCATCAGGCTGCCAGTACTCCAGTTGAACAGATAACATCCGGTCTCTGTTATTCTATTGTAAAAAACTATCTTCACCGTGTTGTCGGTGAAAGAGCAATAGGAAAAAAGATTTTCTTTCAGGGGGGAACAGCTTACAATCAAGGTGTTGTTGCTGCATTCAACTCTGTTCTCGGAGATGGCAAAGAGGTTATTCTTCCTCCGCACCATGATGTTACAGGTGCAATAGGTGTTGCTCTTATGGCGAGAGATTCGATGACTTTCGGGCAACCTTCTGCATTCAAAGGATGGAGCCTTTCTGAAAACAGTTATTTGCAGGATTCATTTATATGCAAGGCTTGTTCTAATGATTGTGAGATTCACAGGGTCACACTCTCTGATGGTACGAAGCTTTTTTACGGTGGCCGCTGTGAAAAATACGAAACCGGTTCAATGCAGATCACACCCGGTGGTGAAAACCTCTTTCTGGAGAGAGTTGATAATCTCTTTAAGAATTCCGGAGAGGAGTGGGGGAGCGGTCCTGTAATTGGTATCGCAAGGTCACTTTGGTTCTGGGAGCTCTTTCCATTTTTCGGTACATTCTTTAGATCAATGGGCTGTAGAATTGCAGTGAGTAGTGAATCGACTTCGACTACTGTTCATTCCGGTGTTGAGAGTGTCGCAGCGGAAACTTGTTTTCCCGTTAAAATCGCTCACGGGCATGTCTTAGAACTGCTTGAGAAGGGTGTGGAAACACTTTTCCTTCCATCTATTCTGAGAAATAAGCCACAGGGTGATTTCGCTGAATCCTACAACTGCCCGTACATACAGGGGTCACCATACATTCTGGATGCAGGTCTTATGTTGAACCTTAAGAAAAACATCAGAGTTCTCAAACCGGTACTTAATTTCGCACTGCCTGGTGAGGAATGGATGAGCTCGTTGATTGATACTGCAGTTGAACTCGGTTTTAGCACAGCTGACGCTAAAAGAGCCCTCAAGGCAGCGGAACTTGCCCAGGAGAAGTTTACCGAAGTTAACAGAGAAATCGGTGCGAGAGCTGTCAGGAATCTCAATGGACGACGTGGATTTGTTGTTGTAAGTCGCCCTTACAATGGTTCTGATCCGATGGTGAACACCAATCTTCCGGCTAAACTGGCAAAATTGGGTGGAGTAGTTATTCCTCTGGATATGCTTCCTCTTCCTATAGAACGGGCTTCTGAAAGCTATCAGAATATGTACTGGCACTACGGGCAGAGAATTCTCGCCGGAGCTATTGCGGTCAAAGAGAATAAAGATCTGCATGCCGTTTACATAAGTAATTTTGGGTGCGGCCCGGATTCCTTTATAGAGCATTCCTTCAGAGAAATCATGGGGGAGAAACCCTACCTGGCAATTGAGATAGATGAGCATGCAGCCGATGCTGGTGTTATCACACGATGTGAAGCATTTCTTGATGCGCTCGAAGGTGCAGGTACGACTGGTACTGGAACCTATAAGGGGCTTGAGAATTCAGTCGAAAACGTTACAGGAAGAACTCTCTGGATTCCTCTGATGAGCGAAGGCAGCTATCTTGCGGCCGCTGCAGTTAGAAACAGAGGGATCGATGCTAGAGTTTTACCTCCCACCGACTCGGAAACTGTTGCTCTCGGAAGAACTGTAACTACTGGGAGGGAATGCTATCCAGCTATTATCACCGCTGGAAATATGCTGAAAATACTCAAAACGAATGAACCGGAGAAAACAGGATTTTTTATGGCTACAGCATCCGGTCCTTGTAGATTCGGTAGGTACTGCAACTTCCACAGGCAGGTTCTGGAGAAGAAGGGTTATTCCGGGGTTCCTGTACTTACAGCAACCTCCAGTGATTCCTACTCCAGTGTCCCTGGTCTTGGATCAAGAAAGTTTCAAAAAGACCTGCTACAGGGCATTGCCGCAGCTGATGTTCTGAAAAGGGCTCTCGTAAGGGTGCGCCCGTACGAAGTGACACCGGGCTCTGCAGACTTGTTATTTGAGAAGTGGCTCCGTGAGTTTGAGAAAGCCCTAGAGAAGGGTACTTCTCTCTCCGTTTCCGCAAGGAAAGCTGCTGCCGAGTTCAGGAAGTTCCCTATGCAGGATATTCCCAGAAAGCCTCTCGTTGCGGTGTTTGGTGAGATATATGTGAGAAATGACGATTACGCGAATGACAACACTATCAGAAAGCTCGAAGCACTCGGTGCCGAGGTCATATACACTCCGCTTACTGAATGGTTCGACTATGTGAATCACAGCTACATCGAGAAATCCAGAGAGAACAAAAAAACTACTTCAGTGATAAAAGGTAAAGCTATCGGTCTGGTAATAACCAAAGTGAAGAGGGTTGTGGAAAAGCACTTTGATGAACTGTTTAAGGGTACTCCACACGCATCAGCTTCACAAATTATGAAGGCGTCAGCACCCTATATGACTGAAAATATTGGTGGAGAAGCAGTTCTCTGTATCGGTACTCCAATTGCCCTTCTGGAGCACGGGGGGATTGACGGTGCTGTCAATGTGTACCCTTTCAACTGTCTCCCCGGGACAATAGTATCAGCCATCTCAAGAAGAATCAAGCGCGATAAACCTGGACTGCCATGGTTGAACCTAGCTTTCGACGGCCAGGAGGAAACAGACAACACGTCCAGATTTGAAGCCTTTATGGATCAGGTGCGCAGACTACATCACGGTAAAGCAAAAGAAATGGAAGGAAGAGAAGAATGAAAGAAGAAATAAAGGGATTGATCACATTTCTTGAGAATTCTCCAACCGCTTCCCACTGCGTTGAGATCTCTGCCGACCTTCTAAAACAAGACGGGTTCAGGGAGATATCAATGGGTGAGGAGTGGAAACTGAATCATGGAGACAAGTGTTTCGTTATTGATTCGGCCTCAACAATAGCAGCATTCATAGTGGGTGATAAACCCGCTTCAGAATCCGGTTTTAGAATAATCGGAACACACACAGATTCCCCTGGCTTCAGATTAAAACCAGAGCCTTATGCCTATACAGAAGGTCTCTCCACTCTTGGTGTTGAAATTTACGGTGGACCTACTGTTGCAACATGGTTTGACCGTGATCTTGGTCTTGCTGGTAATGTGTCATTTATGGAAGATGACTGCCTTGTTACCCGGCTCTACAGAATAGATCAACCTGTTCTCAGGTTCCCCTCACCAGCAATTCATCTAAACCGTACGGCAAACAAGGATGGTTTCAAGGCGAATGCCGAGGAGCAGCTACTTCTTGTGTTTGGAGACGAAGAGGATGATTTTGACACTCTGAGGACGCTAATAGCAGATGCAGCTGGAATCACTCCAGAGCAGATTATAGATTTTTCAGGTGAAGTCTTTGATGTTCAGGCACCTGCTTTGAACGGCATAAAGGATAATTATCTGGTATCATCTGGGATAGACAATCAGGCAAGTACTCACGCTGCAATAGTCGCATTGACAGCAGCTGAAAAAGCCGACTCAACGGCAGTAATTTTCCTCTTTGATAACGAGGAAATAGGCTCTAGAACAGTGAATGGTGCTGCATCTCCATTTATGGAGAGAGTTCTGGAAAGACTCTCCGGATCCAGAGACGACTTCTTCAGAGCCTGCAGCCACAGCATAAACGTTAGTGCAGACTGTGTTCATGCCGTACATCCGGGTTGGGTAGCGAAGCACAGTAAACTTTCCAAGCCTCAGTTGAACAAGGGTCCTGCAATAAAAATGTCAGCGGGAGGCAGTTATGCTTCAAGTGCAAGAACTTCCGCTTACTTCATTAAGTGTGCTGAGCTTGTGGAAAGCCCTATCCAGAAATTTGTTTCTCGTGCTGACGGGAGAAGTGGAGGCACTTTGGGTCCCATAGCAGCTACAGGTACAGGTATACCGACTGTTGACGTGGGCAGCCCGATGCTCTCAATGCACTCCATCCGTGAGATGGCTGGAACTGTCGACCACGAAAATATGATAAACTGCATGAAGGTTCATCTTGAGGGACGTATTGCCTTAACTTAGATGATTAATTAAATAAACAGCAAAGAAAGAGGTGACTTCGGTTACCTCTTTCTTTTTTGATATAAAGCCGGTATCTTTCTTTCTTGTAAAGTTTCACGAACCACGAAAGGAAAGAAATGAAACTGATCCTGCTCTTGCTTTTTGCTACTGCTGCAACTGTCCTTGCGGACGTACCGTCGTATGAGGATTACTGGTATGTCTATGCAGATGCCCAGAGAATCGATCTTCCAATCGGCCATGCTTCACCTCTCGTTACCGACTGGGATGGCGACGGAGACAAAGACCTTTTTGTCGGAAGATTTCAGAGTGGTAACATCATGGTTTACACCAATGATGGCACAAACGATTCGCCAATTCTTGCCTACTCAGGGTTGCTCCAGGCGGGTGGAACCAATCTTTCCGTCCCATCGGGTTGATGCACTGGTGCTACAAATCCACAGGCTGTGGATTGGAACGATGACGGATATACAGATCTTATTGTGGGAGACCGTAACGGATTCATTAACTACTTCGAGAGAAGTTCTGACGGAACACTTCTTGCAGGTGTTAAACTTGTCAGTGGTGGAACAATGATTGATGCCGGTGGTAACTCAGCACCGGATTTTGCAGACTGGGACAATGACGGAGATCTCGACATGATCGTCGGCAGTGATATGACCAGTGCTGTAAGAGTTTATGAGAATACAGGTTCGGCTTCTGCATACACATTCGATGGCTATACAGACTTCACTGCAGGGGGCTCAACCGTAACATGGTATCGCTCGATGCCCAGTATTTACGACATGAACGGTGATGGTCTCTTTGATGTTGTAATTGGCGCACAGAACAAGAAGTTCCACTACTACGAAAACACAGGAACTCTTGGAAGCCCTTCATTTGCAGCTGACGACCCTCTCGAGTACGAGGCTGGCGGGGATGTTCTAACAGACCATAGTGACAGCAGACTCGATATTTGCGACTGGAATGAAGATGGATACCTCGACCTGGTAACAGGAGATTACGACGATTATGTCTATCTCTATTTCGCTCATAATCCAGTTGGAGTTGAAGAAACAACCACGGGAATTCTTGCACCTTCAGCTCTTCGAATGAACGAGAATCCTGTTCGTTCTAACCTCTCAATATCCATTAACCTCGGAACCACCACAACTGCAGACTTAACAGTTTACACGATGGATGGAAGAGTCGCAATGACCCATTCAACAGGATCGCTTGAAGCAGGGCACAATTCGGTAACTATTCCGAACAGTCTTCCAAGCGGAACCTATCTTCTTCATTGTACTGCCGGCAATCTCCAACTAACTGAGAGATTTGTAGTTGTAAGGTAGTCGTGTGTAAATAACGATTAAAAGGGGTGTCATCCAGACACCCCTTTTTTATAGTTCAATAAAATGATATACTTGAGTCCCCGCTACGTTTCATGAAATATTGGAGGAGGCTAGATGAAAACCTGTTTTCTACTGCTGCTGCTTATCTCAGTTGCAGCACTTTCGCAGGCACCAACCTATGAGAGCTATTGGTATCTCTACGCAGACGGCGAGCAGATCCAGTTGAACTTGGGCAATGCATCCCCGCTTGTAACAGATTGGGACAGCGACGGAGATAAAGATCTTATCGTTGGACGGTATACCAACGGGAATATCATGATGTACACGAATGATGGTACGAATGATTCACCGATTCTTACCTACAGTGGGTTTATGGAGGCCGCAGGCACGACTATTGCACTGCCTTACGGTTGATGCACCGGTGCTACAAATCCACAGGCTGTGGATTGGAATAACGACGGGTACACAGATATTATCGTAGGCGACAGAGAAGGTTTTGTAAACTTCTTTGAAAGAAATTCAGACGGAACACTCGATGCTGGTGTTAAGCTTCTCAGCGGTGGTACAATAATCGATGTAGGGGCCAACTCAGCACCAGATTTTGCTGATTGGGATAATGACGGTGATCTTGACATGATTCTTGGCAGCGACTTGACCAGTGCAGTCAGGGTTTATGAGAACACCGGTTCAGCTTCCGCATACGCATTTGATGGTTATACAAACTTCATCGCCGGTGGTTCAACCGTAACATGGTATCGCTCGATCCCAAGTATTTACGACATGAACGGCGACGGTCTTTTTGATGTTCTCATGGGTGCCCAGAACAAGAAGTTCCACTACTATGAGAACACGGGAACTCTTGGCAATCCTTCTTTCGCTGCTGATGATCCACTCGAGTACGAATCCGGCGGAGACATTCTTACTGACAACGGTGACAGCAGACTCGACATCTGTGACTGGAATGAAGACGGCTATCTGGACATCGTCGCAGGAGATTACGAACTGGATGTATATCTTTACTTCGCCCATGATGGTGTAGGAATCGAAGACAATACTTCCGGACTCGTTACCCCTGCTTCTCTTCGAATGAATCAGAACCCTGTAGCTTCTAATCTTTCCATATCTGTAAACCTCGGAGCAGCTGCATGCGCAGACTTAACTGTTTACACGATGGATGGAAGAGTTGCAATGACGCATACGACAGGCTCACTTGCAGCTGGCCATAACACAGTCATTGTTCCCAATGACCTTCCAAACGGCACCTACATGCTTCACTGCACAGCAGGAAACAGAGAGCTGACAGAAAGATTCGTAGTAGTCAGATAACAGGCTTCTGTTGTATAAAGGTAAAGGGCAGCTCCGGCTGCCCTTTACTGTTATAATCTGGAAATACCTCTTTCAGAAAGGATTTCTTATGGCAAGAGAAGTTGATGTACTGATAATCGGTGCTGGAACAGCGGGGCTTTCTGCGCTCGGTCATGTAAGAAAGAGTACCGACAATTTTCTAATAATCAACGATGGTCCATATGGCACCACTTGTGCAAGGATTGGCTGCATGCCATCTAAATTGCTGATTGAGGCTGCAGACGTTTTTCATAAAAGGCATCTGTATAATGAGATGGGCTTCAATCTAAATGGAACAGTGGAGGTCGATGGGAAGGCAGTTCTTGAGAGGGTGAGAAGGATCAGAGACAACTTTGTCTCACATGTTCGCATGGCTACAGATAGCCTCGGTGAGAAAAGCATCTCAGGTAGGGCTAAGGTTCTCGCTCCTGACCTTGTTGAAGTTAATGGTGAACAGATAAAGACCAAAGCACTGATTATTGCTACAGGTTCCACTCCTGTGATTCCCGGACCCTGGAAAAAATTTGGCGACAGGGTAGTTACCAGCACAACTCTTTTTGAGATTGAAGATCTCCCTAAAACAATGGCTGTTGTCGGGCTAGGTGCTATTGGCCTTGAAATGGCACAATCGTTTAGCAGGCTGGGTGTAAAGGTGACAGGATTTGATGCCCTGAATACACTTGGCGGTATCACAGACCCCCAGGTGGCTGCATCTGCGGTATCTGTCCTGGAGAAAGAATTCCCCATTCACCTCGAGAGTATGGTCTCCCTTGAAGAGGACGGACCCGACAGGATCAGAGTAATTTCAAACAATGAATCGGTATCTGTCGATAAGGTTCTTGTTTCAGTAGGAAGAAGGCCAAATACAGATGACCTCCGTCTGGAAAACCTGGGCGTTCCACTCAACAAGGCGGGAATACCTGAGTTCAACGAAAACACCATGCAGGTTGCAGATCTTCCTGTATTCATCGCGGGAGATGTGAACACCAGAATTCCTCTTCTTTCAGAAGCTGCCGATGATGGGCATATCGCTGGATACAACAGTACCCAGGGGATGAACCACCAATTCTGCCGGAGAACATTCCTGGGCATAGTGTTCACTCACCCGAATATTGCAGCTACGGGAAAGAAATATTCAGATTTGAATCTGGAAGAAACAGTTATCGGTTCTATGGATTACACCAAACAGAGCAGAGCAATAACTGCTGCTCGGAATCACGGTCTTCTAAGAGTTTACGCTGAAAAAAGCAGTGGGAAACTCATTGGAGCTGAAATGGCCGTTCCAGATGGGGAACACCTAGCCCACACACTATCCTGGGCAATACAGAGAGAACTTACCGTTTTTGAGGTTCTTGAGTTGAACTTCTACCATCCAGTAACTGAAGAAGGGCTTAGAGCGGCCCTGCGCAGTGCTGCTGCAAAGATTGAGGAAGGAAAATCTGGCCCTGAAGTTCCTCTCTGTCATACCCTGCCTACAGAGTGAGGAAATGAATCACCTGTCTACTGACTCAAGAAGCAAACACTCTGTATGCATTTTGAAACAAACTTGCTCCCGGCTACTTACAGTCCGGGAGCATTCTTCATATAATGGCTATAGGAGAGTAACTGCTCAGCACTTTGGGTTTGTTATACTCTAGGCATATCGTTAAAAACTTAAGGATCTGGAGGGAAAATGTATCTACTGGCTCTTTGCTTAATGCTGTTGGTTCCCCTTGAACAGGAATTTCTATTTGAAATCCAGCAGGGTCCAGAGAATTCTGTTGTAATCGAAGGCACTTTTATGGGTTACTCTCTGGGTGATTATTACCATGCAGCATTTACCGATGAAAATGGAAACCTCTTCACTGCATGGGCTCCGACCGCCAGAACTCCTGGGCTGAGCAATTACCTTTTTCAACATAGGGGAGAGGTTGTTAAGATAACTGTTGTCAATGTACTGACAAACATCCCGGAAGCGGGAGATATTGTATGTGCATTTGTTATGGATGCACGAACGGACGAGGATACATATCAGGGTTGGTACGCTTCAGTTTTGGGTGAATTTGGGATTTCAGCCCAACAGGAATTTGATGACCATTTCGGAGCTGCCGAACTGGAGGAACCATTATTTGTGGAGCACGAATATCTGGAAGAAACGGGAGGGGAGTACCGCAATATTATTAATTAAGAACATTGCACTAACTACCATTGCCCTTGATGCTAACTGGCACTATACTATTTAATAAGCGTTTTAAGCACCGATATACGGCAGAAGTTCTCTGAAAGTGATGTGATGCTTGAAGGATGATTCGTTCTTGTGAGGGAGGCATGACGAATATGAAAGGCATTCTACCAACGATTCAACACCCAGTCTACCTTGTTCTTGCTCTTGGTTTCTCGCTGGGTATTGCCCAGCCTGTTATGCTCACTGATTCACTATCAACAACCCATTCTGAATTCCTTGTTGCATCTGAAGAAAGCATCATCTTTGTAAATTCAAACGGTACAATA
Source organism: Candidatus Fermentibacteraceae bacterium (assembly GCA_016744855.1). Lineage (GTDB taxonomy): Bacteria > Fermentibacterota > Fermentibacteria > Fermentibacterales > JCC-6 > Sabulitectum. The sequence goes on from JADGDO010000001.1 coordinate 73,020, forward strand.
AGTTCTGTAAACCTAAATGAGCCCTTTGTTCTTCAACCTGTTTTTTTAACTTGGGAAGCTGGAAATGATGGATGGGATGGACCTGAGGAGATAAACTTTATCGGAATCAGTCCGGATGGAAACACTCTATGCATTGCAATTCAGGTTGCTCTTCCTGAAAGCATATTTACAACATCTATTTCGATTCCCGACCCCGTGTTAGTACTTACATGCAGTATAACCGGTGAAGATGCGCGGGTAGTAGGAATAACAGACACCTCTCAGGATTCAAAGGATTTCTATTTCACACAGGATTCCAGAGTACTTTATGGATGGGGTTTTCTCCCATGCGATCCCGACCCTGAAGCTTACTTTGCAATGCACCTGGGAGATGAAACAGATCTGATTCAACCCTATCATCTCATTGATCTTGAAGAGGGTCTGAAATTTTCCGCAAACGAGATGGCTGAAGACATACTTCTTGCCAATCCATGGTCTGATCTTGCAGCACTGGGGAACAAAATAGCTGACATGGCAACCCTTTCCACAATCTATCAGGACTCCACAACAACTTCAGCCATCATTGAACAATGGATTGAACCTGACATGGGTCTTTCAACTTCGATACTGACACAGTCAGCAAGATTTGCAGATGGTATTTCTTCTCAGAATCCGGGTGAACATTTTGCAATCATCTGCAGGATTGAAGAGGGCAGATACATCTACAGCAGAGATGACGGGGAAACCATTTATGACGGTCGCATAGATTGGTCGTCGTTTGAGGTTACAGAGCCCGTGCTACTCGACCAGCTTGCAGGCTATCTATCAATTGGTAGAACAGTATTATCTGCTAACGAAAACAAAGGTATTGTTTTCAGTGCAGGCAGAGGTCTCTACTACTATGAGTTGTAAAACCTGGTAATTATTTCAGTATTTTTGCCGCAAGCAGGGTGAAATCATCTGCATATGAACTTGATCCGTGGAAAATGCTTACTTCTTTCTCGATAAGACCAAGGAGTTCATCAAGTGGTAACTCTTTGTTGCGAGATACGATATGAGCAATCTGTTTCTCTCCGAATTCCTCTTCATCGTTGTTCATAGCCTCTGATACACCATCTGTATACATAAGAATCATGTCGCCGTTCCTAAGTTTGATTTCACCTTCATCATACTCAGCATTCTCAACCACACCTAGCAATAATCCACCCTCTGTTAATGTTTTCTCATGGCCGTCATTCTCAATAAGGAATGGTGGATTGTGGCCGGCATTCACGTAGCGCATGCATTTATTAACCGGGTCAATACAGATCATGAAAAAAGTAATGAACATGTCCGAAGGAGTATTTTCATAAACTACTTTGTTGATTCGAGCTGCCGATTCAGATAACCTCGCACCCATAGCCTGCGTGGTTCTCAGCGATGCCTGCAGGTTCGCCATCAGTAGTGCAGCCCCGACACCTTTTCCGGCTACGTCTCCGATGGAAAGAACCACTCTACCGTCTTCAAGCTGAATAATATCGTAATAGTCACCTGCAACATCAAGGCAGAATCTTATAAGAGCGGATATTTCAAGACCGGGTATTGCAGGGATATTTCCCGGTAGAAGCCCCTGCTGGATATTTCTGGCAACCTTCAGCTGTTCTTCTAATTTTTCTTTCTCGAGTCTTTCACCGAGCAACTCAAGATTTTCAGCGACAATTGCTGTTTGTGTAGAGAAGCTTTCAAGGAGTTCAAGTTCCTCCGATGTAAAATCTTCACCATTGGTCTTTGAGCTTATAACGAGGAATCCGAGCAGGCCACTGGTAGTAACAAGAGGAAGGAGAATTGCACTCTTCCTTTTTATAAACCAGTCTCTCTGTTCAGAGGAGAGCATTATCTTCCCACTGGCTATCATTTCATCGAACAAGAGCGGATTGTCCTTAGATTCCAGACTGCGAATGAATCTATCACGGAAGGAGAAGGGAGCGGGTTCATCAACATCCACGGTGAAATGATCTTTACCGGTCACCCGCAGAACTGGGTATATCTTCTCAGCTGAAAGGCCATCAGCAAGCTTCTCTTCGAGTTCTTCCCAGAACTTGGCACTTTCGGTTCGGGCCATGCTTGTCGCAAGGAAGTCTTTCATCATTACCCGAAGCTTTGCCCGTTCAGGGTAGAAGTGTTCTTCTATTTTGAGTCGCATTTTTCTCTGCAGGCTCATGAAGAAAAACGCCAGAACAATTCCAAACACAAGTACGGGTGTTCTGGAGTCGATTCCTATGTTCTCAAGCACCAGCTCTCCCGTGGCCCATAGAGTTCCGGCAAAGATTATCAGCAGTAGAATGTTAACAGCAAGGAACCGGGTTCCCCGCTTTAGTTTTCCCTCAACCTGGAGCAGTCTGTATTTTCCAAAGGCATATCCGAGAGATACTGGAATTGTAAGAATTGTCAGGAAAAAAAGATTTCCTACGAAAAGTCTTGGAACTACCGGAATGTCTACGTACCAGCTCCCGAACAGCTGCATGAACCAGCCAAATAGCACAAGTACGAAGAGGCCTGGAAAGGCACCCATGAGAACAAGCTTAGTCTGTCTTTTTTCAAGGAATACAGTTGCCATTCGGTATCTTCTGTAAAGAATGATGTAACCCAGAATCAGCATTATTGTTGAGATAATGCTTGGAATAAAACCCATATCGAAATGCACAAACCTGGAGGAAAGGGCAACCAGGGGTACAGGCAGGAATATCAAAAGGTTAATAAGTAGACTGTGTTTGTGGTAAAATGTGTTTCTTCTGGGAAAGAGCAACTGCAACTTAAGCCATAGAGGAGCCGTATTTGCTCCCATCCACATTGCTATTACTATCATTAATCTTGGTACCCGGAACCCTGCATAGTGATCTGCTATTGAGGAAAGGGATATAGTTACCTGCAGTGCAAGCGTGAAGCAGAACAAAGCGAGTGTAAGCACTGCAGAGGAATACGGCTGCTTTATAAAACCCCACAAGCCAACAACAATAAGACCGAACACTATGAGAATTTTTAGAATCATCATTACCCACACTTGAACCTCAAGAGCACCGGGGATGGTGTGTGTTGCAATAATAGTTGTGTACATTTTGTCTTCATGCAGGAATTTAATTACGAATTCTTCCCCTTGTGGAGTATCCTCACCAAAAATACTGAAGTAGTTTTCAGCGGTAGCAGTAAGGCCGCCCACCGCCATTAGTGAATCTCCACGAACGGGGTAGGGTGGACTTTGGAAGTCGTCAAGATTAACCTCGTGGAAGATTGCATGTTTGGTTGAATCGTTGAAGAGGAAAAGACTCCACATATCACTCATGTTTGAGAAGTTTCTGACCTTGGTCATTTCCCTCAAAGTGAACATAGAGCAGAAGCCCACAACAAAGACTGTTGCAAGAATCATGAAACCAGTGAGAATCTTTCTCTTCAAAACCACACCTCCATACGCAGATATACAACAGGGAGGCGGTTTATGCAATAAATCAAATGGAACAACCGAGCTAGCTAATACATATACTTACAGAGTAAACACAGAAGTAGAAAAAACACTAAACAGGAAAAGCAAGAAAAGCAGAAAAGTGCAAAGAAGAACAAGGACAATTCATAGAAATGCAAAGCCGAACAAAGCATGCACTGGAAGCTATAGAATACCTATATAGCATAGAAAAAACGTAGGTGCAAAGTATAAAGAAGCAATTAGAAGCTAAAAAAGCACAGATGGAGACTTATGAAGCGATTATTAACCGTAGTAGCACTTGGAACTCTTCTGGCAGCGGTTGCATGCAGTAGCGTAACCAGTCCAGTACCTGAACAATTCACTAAAGAAGTAACAGTTTTCGGGGTAACCGTCTGGGCCACGGAATCGGTAACTGATGCGAAACTCCTTCATGCCGGCAGAGTTCTTGCTCAGTATCTCGATAATGATGAAGATGGTATTGCCGATGTGCCTGCTGTAGTATCAGAGCTAACATCCAGGAACGCCACCCTTGTTATGTTCGGTACACAGAGCGAGGCGGAGAACTTTGATCCTTCTACGCTTCCATCAAATGTTACAGCAGTTCAGGATCTTTACAACAGTGAGACCAACCCCGATTTCAACCCTGATGCAATAAACAGCTATTTCGATGCTTCGCTGGAGGAGATACTGCATCTTATAACAGCACATGGATATGCCAATGCTTGGCCCCAGGTGTTTGGGGAGAATCAGGGTACTGCAATAGCAAATGCAATGGACAAAGCCCGGGGGGGGTATTTCCCTGAAGTTCCACCTCTGTACCCGGATGAAGCATGGTTCACCTATTACGATACAACATGTAATTATGAGTGTCAGATTACCGAGTACCTTTATTGGGCAATAACATCCAACCTTGGTGCTCAGGACTATCCCGGTAGATATGAAGAGATCAAAAACGAGTGGAAACTGAACACCCAACAGCTTCTCCAAACCACAGACCAGACTGTACTCGATATTATCAACAACTCCGAATATGATATCCCCACAACCCTGCCCGACGCTACGTACAATGGCTTCACCATACAGATTGTAGAGATCAATCAGGGCGGCAGCAGTGGCGGAGGCGGTTGATGCTAGTATCCTGTCTTCGGTGAAGACAGAAAAACATATACTGAATCAGATTTCCAAGCGAATCAAACCCGTTAACAACTTACAAAATGACAAGAAAGATTATGTTTTTGCCGAATTGACATGACTTTCATGGCAATTCGGCATTCTTAGTGCTAACAAGTAAAGCAAATTCAATAGCAGACGAGGTCTAAATAACCAGAGCAACTGAATAGGCAGAAGAAAGCAAGTAAATAAAGCAAGCAGAGCAGTCAAACGAAGAACAACTAAGAAAAGGGAAGAAAAGGAAGAAAGAAGATAAAGAAACTGGGAAACAAGCAACTGAAGAGCCCTGAAGAAAACAGATATATTTAAATAAAGTTATGTTAAGCATTCACAGGCATCCACTTATACAACCTATGCAATATTTCTACTCTTTTTTCGTCTTTAGAGATGAAAGGAGAACACAATGACTAAGAATCATCTGGCTGATTTCATTGAGGGCAATCATAAAAGCCTTGTAAGTTTTGTGAAGGGCAAGCTTAGTGAATCATCCCGCAGAGACAGTGAAGACATCGTACAGGATGTGATGCTCAGTCTCCTGGATGCTCCAGCCATCACCGATTCAATTGTGAATATCTCTTCTTATGTGTTCCGTGCACTCCGGAACAGAATCATAGATGAGTACCGTAAACCCAAATACCTTACTCAGTCACTTGATGAGGAAAATCACCAAGATCTTACTCTGTATGATATCCTCCCCGATTTCAAGTACGAGCCTGCAGGCTCGTACAAAAGAGCGAATCTGGCTAAAGAGATTAAACAGGCCATTCAGTCTCTTCCGGAAAGTCAGCAGGAGGTAATCATAGAGACCGAGTTCAACGGTACTTCAATCAAAGAGCTTGCACGGCGCACAAAAACTCCTCAGGGAACACTCCTTGCAAGGAAGCACAGAGGAATCAAAACCATCCAGACCAAATTCAATCACATAAAGGAGGAACACAATGCTCTTTACAACAGTTAGACTAAACAACCGGGAGGTTCAGGGCAGTCCGATCGCTAAGGTTTTCAAGGTAACAGGTCTTGTAATACTGGGAATAGTAGGAGCTGCTGCACTTGCAATTATTTTCGGCCTGGTAATTCAGTGGCTCTGGAACACACTGATGCCCGAGATCTTCGGCCTTCCTGAGGTCAGTTACTGGCAGGCAGTTGGCTTAGTTGTACTCTCTCATATTCTTTTCGGGAGCCACAGTCACAATCACAACGGAAACAAGAGATCCAGCAAGAAGTCCAAAAGACCCAAGATTAGGGGTCGGGCAGAGGTAGACGGTCAGACCTTAACGTTTGATAACGAAAGACCTGAATCTAAAGAAGGATGCCACAAGGAATGGGATTCATTTAGAGACTTCTGGAACGATTACGGCCGTGAAGCCTTCGATAGCTGGCTCAACCGAAACCATCCTCACCCACACGAAGAAGAGTAGCGAACCAGAAGAGAACAATCAAGCAAGATAATTCCTGAATGAAGATACAGAAAGGATAGATGAAGTTACTGCCGGTAGGGAAACCGGCAGTACCTCTCAAGACAAGTAAAACAGTAGACAGATAGAAACAGAGAGAAAAATGACGCTAAGCAAAACACAAGTTTGCCCGGTTGAGTACTCAGGCGGTCTCGACAATCGATTAAGAAGACTACTCTATAAGCCGGAAAAGATTCTGAAACCCTTCATTCAAAGAGGAACAATAGCCCTCGATCTAGGGTGCGGTCCGGGTTTCTTCACTATACCCATGGCAGAGCTCACCGGCAGTACAGGCAGAGTAATAGCTGCAGACCTTCAGCAGGGCATGTTGGACAAAGTGAGAACAAAAATAAAAGGCACAGTTCTTGAAAAAACAATATCTCTACACAAATGTGGAAGCAACAAAATCAACATCACGGAACCTGTAGATTTCATTCTTCTCTTTTACATGGTTCACGAGATTCCTGACAAAACCCGCTTCTTCAATGAGATAAAAACAATCATAAAACCAACAGGCTCAATTCTCATAGTAGAGCCACCAATTCATGTAGCAAAAGCAGATTTCCGCAAAACCCTGGAAACTGCTGAGATAGCAGGTTTCACAGCATCAAGTGGCCCCCAAATCCCATTCAACAAAAGCGCTATACTAAAACCCGTTTAGACAACCAAGCCAATCTGCCTGTCACAAGAAGCAGGCAGAGAGTTTATGAAGCATCCCAATGACTGCCACCATCACCTTCCATTTCTTTAGAAACCTTTTCTTGCCAAACTTTCCATGGAGAGACTCCGCATGTTTCAAGCTTCACTGGAGAGCATATCCAGTGGATTCAAAACAGAATTCTTCAGGCTTTTTGCTATGTGTATATAGATTCTTGTAGTTTCAAGATTCTTATGTCCAAGTAGTTCCTGAATCTCGCAAAGCTCTACTCCGGACATAAGCAGGTGAGTTGCAAAGCAATGTCTTAGAGTATGTACACTTGCTCTTTTCCTAATTCCTGACTTCCCAACAGCCCGACGCATTTCACGTTGAACTGTTGATGGATGCATGTGATGAATCATCGGCTTGCCTGTCCGGGGAGACACCGAAGGACATTTGGCTGGAAACACATACCTCCATTCCAATTCGAATCCTGCCGCTGGGTATTTTCTGGCCAAAGCACCTGGAAGAGACACAGGAAATTCGGATAGCACACCTAGGCTTCTGGCTAGCTCAATCTGGAGGGACAGTGCTGGAACAATTTTACGCCCAATAATACCAACTCTGTCTTTGTACCCCTTCCCGCCTCTGATCAGAATGGATAATTCAGATAATTTAACATCTTTAACTCTAAGGGATAGTGCTTCACAAAGCCTCATTCCAGAAGAATAGATCAAGCGGATAATCAGTCCCGGAACGCCATATGTTTTTGCTAGAACGGCTCGCACCTCATTAGGGGAGAGCACTTCCGGGAGTTTTACTGCCTTTCTAGCCCTGACAGCATCAATTCCTTCAGGTGCAATCGACCAGGTATTTCTAAAAAGAAATAACAGAGAGTTGAATGCCTGGTTCTGTGTCGAGGCTGCAACATGTCTTACTAGATCTAGGTGAGTAAGATAGTCTGTAAAAGAATTTGATGATTTTTCATCCAGGTTCTTTTCATCGCAGTACAACAAGTACTTTCTGCTCCAATATAGATAACTTTTCTCTGTTCTTAATGAATAGTGCCTTACTCGTAACGCTCTTTGCATCGTATCGATACTATCTCTACTGGAAACGCATTCTTCAACCTCAGATCCGCACCAGCGCATGTATAGTTTTACAGCATCTAAAGCTTGTCTAATTTTCCAATCTTCCTTACGCTCAGTTTCCAGTAAAATGGAAAACTCATGCTCACCAACCCCTGAGCCAAGCTGTAGGTATTTCTTCACCCATAAAATAAAAAAAGGGACTTTGCTATCACAAACAAGTTCCCTTTTTTTGAGGTATTCACCGAACTCTTTCAGATTACGCATTTCTTCCTCCAGTACCACCTCCTCCTCTTGAAACCACTTTGATACCATCTAAAACGCAGTATTGTCGGTATAACGCGACTCGTTCCAATCATTGTTGTCACTACAAATGAAAGGCATGGCTTGCATTCGTATGTATTCTTTTGTATTCTATAAGCAAAGTAATGTATGCAAAAGGAGAAAGACATGACTAAGACAATAACTCTGAGGCTTAATCAGGAACGCTATCTACGTTTTCGACAGCTCGCAGAAGAAGATAACCGGCCACTTTCAAACTTCATTGAAACCGCTGTCCTCCGATACATTGAAGACCAAGGATATGTCGATGAGTTTGAGATGTCCGAAATCAAAGAAAATGAAGATCTAAATGATAGTCTTACTCAAGGTTTAAAGGATGCCGAAACCGGAAAGGGAAGATTTGCCTGACTTCAGAATATTCCAAACAGATGAGTTTCTGAAGAAATTTAACAAGCTACAGGCTACTGAAGTAGAATTCCTTGAGAAAAAACTTAAGGAATATGTATTCCCACAACTTCGGGTTGAACCATTTTTTGGAAAAAATATTAAGAAACTAAGAAATTACACACCAGAGACTTGGCGATATAGAATTGGTAAATACAGATTGTTTTTCATTGTAAATCCTAAAGAAAAGGTCATCTATTTTCTAACCATGGACTTGCGGAAGGATGCATACAGAAATTAGGTGACAACAACAAAATGCAGCAGAACTGCAGCTATGAGACCGAGTATTCATGGGATCGCAGTCTGCTGATTCAGATTGTTAAAATATATGAGCACCAAAGAATATCCGGAAGAAAAAACGGACCGACGATAATTATCAGTGTATGACAGATATAGCTTTTTCAGATGGCAATTGTGCCTAGCATTGCTTATCAGAATTTTCAGTAAAATCAGCCATGTCATGCAATGACATGAGAGTGCGATGGTGATTGGGGAAAATGAACCTTTACTTCCTCTTCTATTATCTGTCCCAGCCTACTTCTTGCTATTTTCATGTTGTATCGAACCTGTAGATTTAACCAAAATTCAGGTTCAATTCCGAAGTATTTGCCAAGACGCAATGCTGTGTCAGCTGTGATTTCCCTTTTTCCATGAACAACTTGACTAATACGATTTGCTGGTACACTAATGTCTTTGGCAAGCTGGCTCTGTGAAATTCCCATTGGTTTGAGAAATTCTTCCAAAAGGACTTCACCCGGTGTAATCGGAGATAATTTTTTTGTCATGTTGCTACCCCTTATGGTAATCCACAATTTCAACTTCAATGACTCCTTCATCCTTCCAAACAAAGCAGATACGCCATTGATTGTTGATTCTTATGCTGTGTTGACCTTTCCTATTTCCTTTAAGCTGCTCAAGTCTGTTCTCCGGTGGAATACGCAAGCTTTGCAGAGAGACAGCTGCATTCAAAACTTCAAGCTTGATTCTGGCTGTTCTGTTGATATTCCGAAATCTTCGGACATCAAGATCAGCAAACAACTTCTCAGTATCTCTGCATTTAAAAGATTTTATCATATCAATACATAAGACGCCTTACGTCACGCATCAAGTAATGTTTGATACATCCTGAAAAGAAAAATTGAATTACTCTCAAAGTCAAATAAGTCTTGTGATTCATCCCAAATATAACTATCATTACTTCAGAGAAAATGATTTAAGACAAAGCAGATAGGATTTTAACAGCTGAATTCAGCAGAACTGCGGTCAATACTATCGGGTAGACATGCTTTTGCAGTCTGCTGATTCAGAGCGTTAGGTTGTTTTATGAAAGAAATGATGATTCGTGATGCTATTGAAGAAGACTTCACCAGTATCATTTTGCTAAATGAAGCTGAGGTTCAGCAAACCAGTCCAATGGATCTGGAAAAATTACGTCTTCTTGATGGGGTGGCCAGCTATCACAAAGTTGCAATTGTTAATGGGCACGTAGCTGCATTTCTGCTTGCCATTCGAGAAGGAGAGGCTTATCGAAATGACAATTATAATTGGTTCGCCTCTCGGTTCCAAAAATTTCTGTATGTTGATCGCATTGTTGTTGGTGTAGTCTTTTCTGGTCTAAAGATCGGTAGTAAGTTGTACAATGACATGTTCGAGAATGCGCGAACTCATGGCGTCAAAACCATCACTTGTGAGTACAACATTAAACCTCTCAATATTGTATCACGTGCGTTTCATGATAAGTTTGGATTTAAAGAACTTGCAACTCAATGGGTTGCGAATGGAACAAAACAGGTTTCACTTCAGGTTGCTGAGATTTGACTATGTACTCACCTAAGAATGGTGGAAGTTCATCGCACATCAGTTAACTTAAACGCTATGTGGTTATCACAATTTTTAAGAGTAAACAAAATAACATTTTTGAGAAAATACAGAGAAGAATTGAATGAGTTTACTTCACTTGGAAAACAGCATTAGAAGACATTCCAAGCCTAAAAGCCTTATTTCTAAAGCTTCAGTGAAGCAGGCAACCTAACAAATCACTAGAACCGACCGCTGAAGCGGCGGCTCAGTTCCACCGTTAGTGCGCCAAGCTCAGCTTGGTGCTTCTTACCGGGTGAGTTGTTTTCTTTCAGAGAGCAACAAGTCCCAGTCGGGCAAAGCCTAACCAGCAGCCCGTATCGAGTGTTGCGCCTGTGGCGGAGCCGGTGTACGGCCGGTGAACAAAATAGGGAAGCGTACTTCCCCAAAGCAATTCAGCCCCGTAAAAGTGATAGAAGCAGTTGGCAACGACTTTAACATACCGGAAGCCAGCACAAGAGAATCGATATGGTGAGATTCTTGAAGGACTGCCGGGGTCCAAGAGCGTGGCATGCAGTGAGAGAAGCATCAGGAACTTGGGAGGCCCTGCAACCTCCCGCTTGAACGGGTAGAGCATTTCAACCACAAGAAGGATGCTCAAAGGGTTGTAAGGGAGTCAGATCATCTCATAGTACTCTGAGACGGTAGGGCCGTTTACATGGGGTAAGCCGCTGTGCATAGGCAAAGCGCTCCCACTGCGTTAGCAGGGGAAGGGGATGACGGTATTAGTAGCATGCAAAGGAAACATATGCAGTTAAGATAGGCTGATAAACATATGCAAACCTCACTGCATGGAATAGCAAAGAGAACATTGAATTGATATGTTCATGTACGAAGCGAGTAATACCGAGGAGCCCTGTGCGATAGTACCGCACGCAGGGATCTGCGAGGGGGCTGTTGGGTAACTGGCAGTCCTACCTCGATGAGCATAGGATTTCAGTTACTTTCTCAAAGGACTTCGGATAAACTGCTGAGGAGACTGAATGCAAGCAAAGGCAAGAGATGAAGACAAAGGGTTTTGCAGGAATAGATCCAGTAACCATACACACGAAAATATAAATACATCTAAAGAGAGGAACCGAATAACGAGGTACGCCAGTTCCGACTTCAAAGCTGTAGAATTACAAATTCTTCTTCAAATCGAGAATGGAAAGATTCCATCAGCTGCATTCTCGATTGCTAAAAATGGAAAGATTGTTTACGAAAACGCTTTTGGCTGGGCCGATAGAGAGCAAAAGATTGCCAGCACAGTAGGGACACCCTACCCATTGGCCTCTGCATCTAAACCCATAGTTGCTACCGCAATGATGATGCTACACCAGCGTGGTATCGTCGATATTCAATCCCCAGCAAGTCATTATGCGGGTGGTTGGTTTTCTTGTGCAACATCGGCTCCAGCACATCCTGCCTACTCTCTAAGACAACTTCTCAATCACACTTCAGGACTTGGGACATACGGCCGTATCTATTGGAATGACCGGGATCTACCAGTTAAAAATCTGGAAGACTCTTTTCACAAGTATGGTTTTTTAGCGCAGCCCCCCGGAAAAGTCTTTGAGTACTCGAATCTTGGATACGGTCTCATTGGTCATATCATCGAAAACCAGGGAGGAACAAGCTTGGCTGATTTCCTCGACACCGAGGTATTCAATCCTCTAGGAATGATTGACTCGATGATGGTTGAGAATTTCTCATCCCCAGTGAAGGCAGCTAGGAAGTACGGCGCGAGTGGTTTGCCCCTTATTGAGACGTATAATGACACTCCCGGTGCGGGTAATGTGTTTGCGAGTGCTCATGATCTCACTCTGTTTGGTCTTTTTCATCTAAGCAGTTCTGGAGACTCGCAATCTATGCTCAGTCAAGAAAACAAACTGCTAATGCGGAGTTTTGTTGAACCAACGGCGAGGTACTCGTACTACAACGCATCACACTATGGTCTTGGCTGGTATTTTCGAACTGACTCACATGGAAACACTATCGTATGGCACGAGGGGGGCATGCCAGGTGCAAGTGCGATCATCCTGCTTCTTCCCGAGCAAGACATAGTCGCAAGCGTGGTAATTAATGCAACAGATGCAAATCCCCAGGCGCAGACTATTGCTAACTCCTTGATTCAAGTACTCGAGCCGAGTAACCAGTCCATCTCATTCGATGCAACTGAAGGATTCGAAAGATATACTGATCAGACTGAATTGCTTGGGCGTTGGGAGGGAAGAATCACCCTTGGAGCAAGTGATTTGCATTGGACATTGACTTTTAAAGCTGATGGCTCACTTTTCGCTGAGTTTCCACAGCACACCTCAAGCAGCCTGCTTCCTAAGCAGGTGACATTTCCAGCTCTGGTAAATGATGATATGCTTGTGGCCACATTCGAAACCACTTTGCCAGCGCCTGACATTGCCCAGAAACCCAATGGCTATGTTCTACTTCGTCTCTTACGCCATGGAGATGAATTGTCCGGTGCTGCGATTGCCTACTCATCAGTACACCGGCTCGAACATCTCTTACCTTTTAGATGTTATTTGCTAAGGAAGACTAAATGACCCACGCATCAAAGTTTAGCAGTTTATGCTTGGATAATCGCCAGGATTTGAGCAGAGATACAGAAGAAATAAAGGCTCTAGCAACTGAATGAACCAGCCACAGGCGTTAAGACGGTGATTTCGGTAATACCCGTGCAGGTTGTTCAGGGTGTTCAGTGTAACAAGATATTGTTCAGGAGATGAATGGAAAAGCTGTCCCACCAGGAATGTTTATCACTGATACAAGTAATGCATAAAGGGGTACTCACAATTGGTTTTCAGGAATCACTTATAGCATTTGGTCAGGCTGATTCGAAACAGCAAAATCGATGTGCACGATCAATCATTCTTTATCTTGCCGAAGGTAATGATTTCCAAACATCTATTAGCAAAGCTAACCCACAAATTCCTTCAACCATTGCTGAAATCATAACTGCAGGATTTATCAACAGCAGATTGGATTATGCCTTGGGTGATATTGAAGATGCCTTGGTTAAAAATCAAAACCTGACAATTCTTGAAGAAGATTTAATGACAATCGCGGAGAAGTACGACCAATGCTCGACATCAGAAATCTGTCATGGTTGTTTTGAACGCGAGATGAGGAATCTTTTTTCTCAAGCTCATGCTAGGAAAGCAACAACCGTTGAACTTAGACAGCTGGGTGAATCCTTTCTCGAACATAAATTCATATGTGAAACCAATGTCCAGCTTCGAAGACCAACACATTCATTGGTGTACCGAACAATTCTGCAAAAACTAACTGATTCATGCAATAACGGTGAGCATCTAGAAATAGATAAAAATATGTATCAAGTCATAAAGACAAATCTTGCTTCATACTTAATTTCTTTAGATAATAAAGAAGTATTGCAGGTTGCTTTCAGGGGAATGATTGATCACTGAACCACGGCATGAACCAGACGTTTCTAGGGGATTGAGACTCAGGTAATAACGCTGGTAGGCATTTCAGGAGATAAAGGAGATGATGTTTCGATATGTACAATCACTTACTTATTAACGCTGGTTATTTCGTGCCACTTGTGTTCTGGTCAACACTTGCGCTGTGTGGGTCAAAGCATGAGAACTATAATCATTTGTCTAACATTGTAAGCGAGCTTGGTGCTGCCGGTTCAAAAACTAGAGTTTTATTTGCTATCGGATTATTACTTTGCTCTGCTTTGAGTATCGTTTTCGTTGTAGGATTGATCCAAGAGCTAAGAGAGCTGCAGATGAGTATTATACCGGCATTACTCATACTAACATTCTCATTTTCTATTGCTGGTGCAGCAATCTTTCCTTTACCACACCGTTTGCATGGTCTCCTTGGCTCCCCTTCTATAGCGCTTTTCCTCTCTCCAGGCTTAGCAAGTATCTTGTGGAAACAAGGGTCTTCACCAATAGGAATGTTTCCAATCTCAATTTTGTCCATGCTGACTATGCTGCTAGGTCTTCTTGTATTCTTTCCCCGCGTGTTAAGCAAGTACATTGGACTGAAGCAACGATTCTTTCATATTGGATGGTCTTTGTGGTTCGTCTATTTATGTATGGTATTCAACTGATCCATGTTTTTTATTTGCTAGGTGCTTCCTGATTGCCACTATCCCAAGAGTCTAGTTAATTTGATTGTAAAATATGCGAGCATCAATGCAAATCCGGGCAGAAAATACTAACGAACGATTTCTGAACATGATTATGAGATTCTTTGGCTACACGATGTTCTGAAATGTAATGCATGCTTGCTGAAAAACGAAAACTCAACAAAACATATAACACCAGGATGCAGCGCATAGGGGTAGAGCCATGAGCAACCTTCACAGTTTGCTGATAGCTAAATTGAAATTTTTCCATGATATTCGTACCTTACAAAAGTCGCAGTGCTATATTTTGTTTTCACTGCTTAAGGTACAATATCGTTAATCACTTACTTTAGGATGGCATTAGTATGAGCAATGAGATCAATTTCGAGAACAACCCATTACACGGTGTTAGTTTAAAAAGTTTGTTGATTGAAATAGTAGATCAGTATGGTTTTGAGATACTCTTTGCATATTTAAACCTCAATTGTTTTAAGACCAATCCAAGTATTGAATCCAGCGTTAAATTTTTGAAGAAAGCTGAATGGGCTCGTCAAAAAGTTGAAATCTTTTATTTGTATCAGTATAAAAACTTACCCAGAGCATCTAATGAGCAATTTTTACTACCTCCAAGAAAGCGGATTATTCCAGAAGGACTAGCGCACAGGGAGCCCAAAGATTTGAGTTTTGATGACGCTGAGCGATTAAGGGAAAAACGAGCAAATAAGGCAGCTGACCGCGAGCAGTGGGATGATAGACCCTCGAGAAGGAGTATTGATCCACGGGCGAGACGGAAAAATACATTCAGGTGATAATGAGTTGGAGAAGAAATGGAATCAACCGAGATTTTTGACTATCTACTCCTTACTCTTTTTACGCTGATAGTCCTAAGAATGGAGAACGTATGCTAGTTTCAACCTTTCTGACTTGCTTCATCCTGCTAACAACAGGTGTTACTATAACTGAGCCTGTCGACGGTGAAACATATGATGGTGATTGGCTCACAGTGAATGCTATTGTACAGAATGAGAACGAGATTCCAGAGAATGTCCGTTATACTCTGAATGCACAGTCATCCGTTGAAATTCCCAGACTTAATACAGACTGGTATACATACATGGCAAATGATTTGCATACCGGCTTTTCAGAGTCCCCCGCACCCACGGATAACTCAATCCTCTGGACAGCACCCGTTACAGGAAACACCCATGAGTTCTGCAGCCCGGTTGTCGTGAATGGTATTGTCTACTTCGTTTCTGATGAACAGTCGATTGCTTATGCCTTAGATGCGGTTACAGGAGAGATTGTTTGGCAATATGATGTGGTGAATCATGTTGATGATGCTGTTACTGTCTGCGAAGGTAAAGTCTACTTGGCGGCTGATTCAGCATGGTGTCTTGATGCTCTTACGGGTGAAAGAATATGGGCATTTAAGCCAACCCAGTCATTTAAAATGAACGGAACTCCTGCTCTTGGAGATGGAGTAGCTTACTTCAGCTTTGCTCCAAATTACACCTCTCTTGAAGTCCACGCACTGGATGCAGAGAACGGAGAACCGCTCTGGTTTACTGAGATTCCATTCTACTCTACAGGCTGTTTAACACTGGAAGGTAGCAGACTCTTTGTCCCCACTTACAGTGGCAATTTGTATGCCTTGGATACAAGTAGCGGTTCGATAATCTGGGAGAATTCAGACTCACCATCAGGCTACTGGGATTCATCACCAGTTGTTGTTGACGGCGTGATCTATATCTGTGGTAATGATGGAGTAGCCAGAGGTATTGATTCCTCAACTGGTACTACTATTTGGGCAGAAGATATCACCGCCGGTGTGCATTACATCGCTGCCACTCCGGCTTACGCTTACGGAGAGCTGTTTTTCGCTGATCAGGTTGATTCCTTTCACTGTCTTGATGCACTTACCGGTATTCCCGTCTGGTCAGTTCCAGGGGTTCAGCATGGATCTTCAGGAGTAGCAGATGGAAAGGTGTTTTTCGGAGAGGGAGCGGATAGAGACTTTGGGAGAGTTGTTGCTTTATCGTGTGAAACCGGAGATGAAATCTGGTCTTACCAGACCGCAGGAACGCAAATTTTTTCAAGTCCGGCCATAACAGACGGTGTTGTGTACATTGCAGGTATGGATTCGAATCTGTATGCTTTTGGCACAGAACTGAAGTTCACCTATCTTGATGACCTGTATGCACAGGTCGGACTGAATGAACTCGTAGTTACTTCATTCGACGCTGGAGTTGTTGTTGCCGCGGATACCGTTAGTTTTACTGTAACTGGTACCGGAATCAATCTTCAATCTTCTTGCGTATTTGATCTTGTTGTAGCTCCTAATCCGTTTTCATCCAGTGCTTCGATATCCTTCGAACTATCTGAGGCTGGATATACTTCCGTTGAGATTTTCGATCTTTCTGGAAGACTAGTTAGTTCACTATTTGATTCTGAGCTTTTGCAGGGGAATCACAGTGTTCAATGGGACGGTTACAACAAGAGTGGGGAAGAAGTATCAGCTGGTCTTTATCTTTGCAGAATCAACTCAGGTGGAGCTATTGAGACGACAGGCTTGTGTCTGTTGAGGTAGGCCCAAAACGGAAGTATTCTTCTGTGATCTGCCAGATATTACTAGATTGGATTCGATCAATCGAAAAGAACCTACTTTTTTTTCTCCCAGATTAGAGGTGATCTAACGGCTCCTTGGAAGCGTTATACCTTTGGAAAGGAATCAGGAGACATGAAACCATTCTTGTTTTTTATAGTTGTGATCCTATTACTTTCGTCGCCGCTGACAGCCGATGAGGACATTCATGGATTGGGCATGGTGGAGGTGACTGAAGTGATGTATGTGCAGGGTGGAGAGTTCTCTGTCACTCTTTCTATGTCACTCACTACAGCCACAGAGACAAATCTCCTTTTCTTCAACAATGAGCCAACCCTCTCTTTTCAGTTTCATCCGGACAATCTGGATGGTATATGTGTGATCGTAACACCGGATCAGATGATTAGCAGACGAGATGTAGTACTCACTGGACCATCTTTTGTGAACCTTCTCTTGTCAAAGATGGTGAGCGGTGACGCTCTTAATCTGAGCTGTGGTTTCATACGGATCCCACGTAGCTCCGAGGTAGAGCCTGGAAAGTACGTTCTCAGTTATTTCCAGGTGAACTGTATCAATGAGTAAGAGAGAACCACTAAGAGCATATTGTCGCTGAACTCTTATACGTGCCATCAGAGGTGTCGCTCATCGTTGCCGTGTCTGCCAACGGTAAGTATAGCGTAACAATTGAAAAATATGATCCTAAAGATAAGATTGCTATCGTCAGTACTCCCGGTTGGTTACCAGAAAATAAACCATATCAGTTTGATGGGGAAGAGTGGATTCCACTCTGGAGTCCGTTTGAAGCACCTGAATAGAAATGAATCACATATCAACAAAATGCAGCAGAACTGCTTAAGAGAAATGGAAAGTAATATATTCGCAGTCTGCTGATTTATAGCGATATGGAGTATTGCTGATATGGAGGAGGATGCATTTGGTTAAGGAAGTCGTTAAGTATTACGATGCACTTGCTCGGGATTATCACCAGCGATTTGGCTATGATCAGGAAAATGATCTAGAGGAATACAACGAAATCAGACATTTAATCTCAGATATGTTTGTTGACTGTGATGTGCTTGAAGTAGCCTGTGGAACTGGATATTGGACTGGGAAAGTTTCAAGGATTGCCAAGTCTGTTCTGGCTACAGATATAAATAAATCAATGATTTCGCAAGCTAGGAAACTCTTATCTGGCCACCCAAATGTCACTTTTAAGGAAGCCGATGCTTATTCTTTGAAGAGTATACCAAATCACTTTACTGGAGCTATTACAGTTCTTTGGTGGTGTCATATCCCCAGGGGAAAAGTAGCCATTTTTCTCGATGCTCTTCACAGTAAACTGAAGCCCGGCTCAAGAGTTTTACATATCTGCCAACTGGAAGATCTTGATTCAGAAAACCACAGACAGGATTCAGATGGAAACACAATTGCTTTAAGAAAAGCAGACTCTCGAGTCTATCATATTATTAAGAATATCCCCTCTGAGCATGAACTCAGGAAAGCACTTTCAAGAGTTGCACGGGACCTACAGTATTTGAGATACCCTGATTTCGGATTATGGAGTGTTGCGTATTCGTTATAGTAAGTATTTCACTAACAACAAAATGAGGCAACTCTAGGGCGTTCGCTGATTTTTGTTGTTGGCAGCTAGACTGGAGTGAAAGTTTTGAGGATCAAGCTTACATTGCTTCTATTTGTACTTTCCTTGTTGGGATGTAGTGGGTCTGGTGTGCGAGTTGTAGTTTCTAATGTTGGCTCAGAGACCATGAGGGAGACCATAGTGATCGTAACCGGAGCGACATATTCATTGGGAACTATAGCTTCAGGAAATTCAGTGGAAACCATTGTGAACCCGATTGGTGAATCACGCATTGAAATTCAGTTTGTTGATCTTGATGGGACACAAACAACTGTTCGTGTGGAGTGCTATTTCGAAGGTGGTTACAAGGGTCATATATTAGTAACACTTGATAACGGTACTGTTACTCATGTTGACGATCAGATTGAGATATAGTGATTGACAAGGGCGAGCACTTTCAAATCTTTCCAGACATTGCTTGATGAGATAACATCGCATCAGCTTAATGCCCTGCCGTTTTGTTGTATCTAATGTGCAAAAAATATTGAAATAGAATTCTGTAGAATCACTAGACAACTAAGGGGTATATGCAAATGAAAATAATTATTCTTAATCTAGATCGTAGTACTACCAAAGAAGAATTAGTAGTTCTCTTTGAAGAGCATGGTTCCGTACAATCATGTGATTTGGTGTTGGATAAAGCCACTGGTAAATCCAAGGGTTTTGCTTTCGTTGAAATGCCTAAGCCTGGAGAAGCTAAGTTCGCCATAAAAAACTTGAATAATAAGAAAGTTGCTGCTAACAGAATTCGTGTTAGAAAAGCTAAAGACAAAAAGGCATAACAAAGCAATATGCCGAACCTGAATTGCTTCGTCATATGGGGTAAAGGTATGACCTGAAAATTAGTTATGAGTAAATTATTACAAGCATACCCAAACAATGAACCTATATAAACCGATATTGTTATATGATCATAATTGTATTATCATTTTTTTAGGATTCTTTGATCTTCAGAAATGGAATCGTATTCATGAGTTTCGCTGGAGGAGAAATGAAAATTCCAGAGCTGTACAGAAAAAACAATGTTGATAAAGACTACACTTCCATCGGATTGTTCCGAGAATTAAGGAAGAGATATGATATCGCCAAAGTCTTCTATCCGGGTTGTTATGTACACATCGCGCCATCATTAGTGTTTGCCAATGTTACGTATGCCGATTCTTTTAGGAGCACTTATAAGTTTTTTGATAGCCCGGATACTCATGAGTACATTGAGCAAAGCAAAGAATACCCTGATGAGGCTATGCTGAAATTTTACCAGCAGGATTACAACAAACCATTTATTGGGTTGAAGGATGATTTCGACCTTGTGATTTCCCAATACGCTGGCTTTGTTGGTCAGTCAGTAAAGCGCTATTTAAGATACGGTGGATTATTGGTATGCAATAATTCTCACGGTGATGCTTCAATGGCTTCAATTGATCCCGATTATAAACTCGTAGCTATTTATCGAAGAATCTCTGATGAGAGATTCAGTATATCAGATAAAAATATGGAGAGTTATTTAATACCTAAAAAAGGGGTACTGCCTACAAAAGATCAGCTTGCAAAAACGATGAAAGGAATAGCTTACACGAAATCCCCTTCCGGGTATATTTTTAAAAAGGTAGATGATAAAGATAAGAATTGAGGCTAGAGTTAAAAGTTTGCATTTATATAGCAGTTAATCGCAAGCTGAATTCATTGGATTATTGGTTTTCAGCTAGTTTCAAACTGTTGATACATGATGCTGGGAGGCAGAATGAAACCGACTCTTACAGCCCGGGAACACTATGATCGACTAGCCGAGATGGGTAATGGTCTTAACGACCCACCTGCTCTACTGGAGTTTATGGCCCGATGGGATGGACCTCCGTTTTGGAATGCTCTTGGCGACACGACGAAGAAAGATGTTCTTGAGGTTGGTATCGGCTGTGGTCGGATAGCTGGCCAGCTTTTAAAACTCGGCTGCAGCAGTCTAACCGGGCTAGACATTTCCCCAAAGAGCATCGCAGCGGCTCGCTCCCAACTAAACGAGTTCTCTAATCTAAACCTGCTTGTGGCTGATGTTACAGAGTTTAACCGACCTGCAAGTTTCGACGTAGTGTACAGCGTTCTCACCTTCATGCATGTGCAGGATAAACGGAAAGCACTGTGGAACCTCGTGGATTCCCTTCGTCAGGGTGGCCAGATTATCCTTTCTATCGACAAGGCATCCGATATGTTTGATTTTGGAGATTGGTTGGTTCCACTCCATCCCTGGACACCTGAACAATATGCAGAGGAGCTTAGCTCACTTGGGTGTAAGGTGAACGAATTCATTCCATTGATTGACAACTGGTCAGGACCAACAGGGCAGAAGACGGAGACGTATGGGGAGCAGATAGCAACAGTTGTTAAAGCAACAAGGTGATCTTTGGCAAATACACTTCCGGGAGATTTATGAAAAGCACAATTAGGATATGTTTTTTTGCTGGAATCGTCTCTTTGTCTATTGGGTGGTATTACTGCTTCTATAACACCTCAGGTCATTCTGCAGTGGATCCACTGTTTGGTTCGATTTTATTCGTTCCTCTTTTTCTCGTGGGCATTTTCCATATTGCAGCATCTAAAGGGAGAGAGTTGTTCTCTTGGCTATTGTCGGTTGTCGGATTTTCTGGAATTGTCTTTGGTGTATTTGTTCACATAACTGCGATACTGCAAGAATATAGCTACTGGGTTGAAGCCGGATTAAGCACTAAGAATCCTAATTCAAATCTGCTTCTGCTAAGCTATGCATCAGTTGTCGTCTCACTGCTCTTTGGGATACTCATAATTTCACATGTTAAAGCCAAAAAGCAGCTTCAACATCCAGACCTAGCGAATTAGATTAAAAAACTGCCCCCGAAAATCGGGGGCAGTCTATCAGATCTAGTTCAGAAGATTAGAATGATGTTTTAATACTTCCCCATGAGGTTCTCGAGAGTGCAACATTGTTCATGAGAAACTCTACTGCATTGTTCAGAAGAAGCCATCCATCGCCTGACCAGGAGATATAATCTCCACAAACGAGGTTAACTGCGACAACGCTCGTGCCTTCGTTTATAGCAACAAGCGGCTGGCTTGCGGAATTCTCGGCGATAAGTGTAGCCCCTGACTCCAGAGAAGCATCTACCCAATAGCCTATACCATTAATAGCAGTAACACCGTTAAGGATGTCATGAGTGTATGTAGTTCCAAGATTGACTGGTGTACTCTGGTTAGCGCCACCGGCTAACGGACAATAGGCTGCATCATCAACAATGCGACCAGCGCACTGTGTAATAGCCCATCCACAGATTACAACTTTTCCGCCACCATCTACGTAATCGGCGAGAATATCACCTTGTCCTGCTGTGTACTGATAGTTGTTCCAAGTAAGTACGCAGGTATAACTCTCGAGAGTGGTGAGTGGCACAAGAGCTGTGGATCCGTCAACGTAGTCAACAGAGCCGTAGAATGCATTGGTGTCAAAGTTATCATGAAACAGGTTCATCGTACCTGTACCTTCACAATGCAAGACTAGAAGATCATTTGCAGCAAATCCTGTTGCTGTGAGACCAAGTAGCAAAACAATAAACGCTAAATTCTTCATACTAAATCCTTCCTAGATTAGTGAACACTCCTTACGATAACCATTAGGTTTACTGTTGTCAAACACCGGTAGGATTGAGTGCAACTCAAACAATCGTATAAAGGTTTCAAGTAACAATGAGAAATATGAGCTTCTAGAAGACCATAGCAGTTTTATCGGGTGTCATAGAGTACAGTAGGTAAGAATAACTTGACAATAAGTATGAAAAATATTACTATTGATTTTGTGCTGGTTCACTCAATTAAGGAGGCTAGTGATGCTCAATAGGCATGAGAAATTTGCAGTTTTCAATCTTACTATTCTGATGGTTGCTGTTTTACTTTTCTTCTTATTCTTAATTGTTATGGGGTTACCACAAGCACAGGGTGCATTCGGATTGATGGGTTTTATTGGTTTAGGGCATTTGCTATTCCTCCGCAAGAAGCGTCCCTCTGAGATAGTTGATGATGAACGAGATAAGGCAATTAAATTGAAAGCTAATGCGACAGGCTTATACTCCTCATTTGTGTACTTCATCATAGGTTCTTTGGTAGTTTACTACAGCAACCCTGACGCGGGAGTTGTCTCTGTTGATTTGATTCCATTGTTTGTATGGGTGGGATGGGCTCTCTACATTCTTGCTTATTCCATAACTATCCTTGTACAATACCGTAAAGGAACTAACTGTGGAACCTGCTAAACTGCAAAATCAAATACGTCGTTTACGGTTTGAACATGGAGAAATGACTCAGCAAAAACTTGCTGAACTGGCTCGTGTAACACGGCAGACTATCGTTGCTCTTGAGGCATCCAGGTACAACCCATCTCTCTTGCTTGCCTTTAGGATTGCCAAAGTGTTCGGCGTGCCTGTTGATGAAGTTTTCCAGTACGACGGAAAGTAGATAAAGGTTGATTTTGTGTTGCTCTATTCAGAAGAGAAATTACACCTTATTTTGCTCTCCATCAATACTGGAACACTTTTGTTTTGAGAGAGACTGTTTATTTCGTAACAATCCCTTAATATTCAACAATAATTCTTGTTAACACGCAGTACAGGAGGGTTGTATGAAAGGGCTGTTTTTCGTCGCTTTTCTTGTTTCATTTTCCATTTCCGGGAGCTTGGAAAATCCGACTCGGATAACGGGAGATTTGCTTGAACACTGGCAGGGGGCAGCTTCTACATCAGTTCTTTCATTAGACTCTGCTATGTCCATTCATTTAAATAAGGGCATTGATGAGTTGTGTATTACAGGTATTGAAGTTACGTCAGACTCTCTCAACATTTATCTGCTCGGAATTCCAGAAGAAGATGGTATTCCATTTCTGCTAGCAACAGGAGGATACAGAGGAGAGTACAATTTCGCAAAGTCATTGGCAAGATACGAAGAAGGTGAGATTTGCATCTACTTTCAGATGCCTTATTCCGCAAGATATTCAATGTCCAGCTACAGCTGGGACTTAGCTACTGATGTTCTTGTAGAAACGGACCATTTAACTGGTGATCCTTCTCTTGATGCATTGGGTAGGGTAGAAGAATATCTTGAAATCGGGCAAATTGAGGAAGCAATTGTAGAGCTAAACGACATTATGTACCCAAGTAACTATTTCGATGAAACAGAAATGGAAACAAGGCTTCTTAGAGCAGCGAATAGATTTGCTTTGATTGCAAGCGAGGATGGCAATTACACAGAAGCAGTAGATATCTTTGAAAGTCTGTCCGCATATATTCATGTATCTCCAGACAGGTATCTCTATATCTTTGACAGCCTGGATTACTCTGGAAGTAACTTTTCAAATTACATGGAAGAAAGCGAATTTGTAAATATCATGAGTAACCGTGCGATTTTCCTTGAGAAAATCGGAGATCTCGAGAAGTCTTCTTCCATTTTAAGGCATGTGCTTCAACTGGATTGTTCACACACGATCTCTTACTTGAGCATCGCTGATATCTCATGGATACAGGGTGAGCTATCCAATGCAGAAAGGTTTTACTCAACGTATCTCGGGTTGATGACAAGCAGTGGGCTGATAAGTGAGATACCTTCCCGGGTATATGAGAGAACTCACCTGTCCTTTGTTACTTCGGATAGCGATGTTCCACTTACCCTTCTATCGGAAGAATTATTGTCGATAGAATCCTTTCCAACAACACATATGACCACGATTTACCGAGATCAGCAAAATTCAGGAGTTTTCAGGTTTTCGGATTGCAGGCATGTAATTCTGGATCCAGTGCCTTTGGGTCCAAGTTGGTCAATCAATTTTGACTCGCAGGGCAGTTCTCTATCTGTTAGCGAAACAATTCAGGAGAATAGTCCGCGATTCAGTATTCCTGACTTCGGGGAATCAGAAGATCTTGCGCTCATTGCAACAGATGAATACGGAGATACTCTCTGGGTAACTTCATTCGAGGGAGAACCGCTGGAGTGGGTTCATTCTCCCAGTCTAGTTCAACTTCAAGATGGTGGGTACATGGTGGATAATCCCCCTGATTGCTTTGCTGCAGAAAACCTTGTTAGCAAATTGTCAGAGTCTGGAGTTGAAATCTTTTCAACAGTTCTGGAAACCACTTTCATACTGGATAGCAAGGACGATAGAGGTGAAGTTATCCCGTTTATTGGGTCATTCAGAGAGACTTCCCGCGGTGATATTCTTGTGACTGGCAGTGCAGCTATACTCTTAACCGACCCAAAGTCTTCTTTCGTTTGTCTTCTGGATGGAGAAACAGGTGATATCCAATGGAAAGTAAATGACTACGGACTTGGAATGGTGAGAATAAATGACGTAATAGAGACCTCATCCGGTTCTTTTGTTGCAGTTGGCTCCACAGGTCTCCGCAAAAAAACACCAAACCGTGGTCCCGGTAGTTGGGTGTCCAGCCAGCCATTTGCTCTTCTTATTGATCAGCTGGGAGAAATTCAAGAAAGTTTTGTGTACAGTCCCGAATTTGCCGATAACTTTTTCATTATAGTCGAATTGAACGAGGGAGATAACGAGTTTTTAATAGTTGCTAACGATTATGATTCAGATCAGCTGGTTTTAGTTGAAGCTATACTAGAATGAAGTTTTCGGTGTTTAGTAATGCCTTTCCCAGGTCAGAATTGCTACGCTGAACCCATGAGAACTGCTAGAGAGGAAAAACGATATGGAAGCACGAAAAGTTCTCATTAGAGATGAAAATAAGTCGGATTTTCGAGATATATCGGATGTGACCAAGTTAGCATTTGAATCAATGGAAATCAGCAGTCACACGGAGCATTTCATCATTGATGCTCTTAGAGATGCGAATGCCTTGACAATATCACTGGTTGCTGAAGTTGAAGACCGTATTCTCGGACACATTGCATTTTCTCCTGTAACTTTATCAGATGGTACCCTAAACTGGTACGGACTTGGTCCTGTTTCTGTCCACCCGGACTTTCAGAAGAGAGGTATCGGAAAGGCTCTTATTCAAGAAGGGTTGTCACGCTTGAAAGACTTCAGAGCGAAGGGCTGTTGCCTGGTTGGGCATCCTGAATACTATCGACAATTCGGATTCGAGAATTCTGAGAAACTATTTCATGAAGGCATTCCACCGGAAGTTTTCTTTACTCTTCTGTTTGAAGGGGAGACCCCGCAGGGAAGTGTGATGTTTCATGATGGATTCAAAGCAGATGGCCAATAGGATCTTCCATAGTCGGACTAACCTTCCAGCTGATTTCTTAGATTCAGAGATATGAAAGGAAACAGTAATGAAATGTGAAAACAAGTGCTTGCAAACCTTGATGCTTATCACTCTGCTTCTAGGGGTGAGCAGCATAAGCTTTGCCGAGAGTGTTACAGCTGCTAACTGTATTGACGGCAAATGGTTTGTGGGTGTGCAAGAGCTGGATGGAGGAGTTCGCCAGATAGGAACGCTTCTAATCTCAGGGTATATCTACAGCTACTTACCGACTTCAGATGCTGAAGTACCGGATTGGATGAGCGACCGCTTCTCCTTCATAAATGCACAAACGGGTAGGGTTGAATATGAAATTCGTATTTCTTCGGATGAGCAAATAGAAAACATTGAAGACAATACAACTCTCGCCGTGCTTTCCTTTTCGGGGAGGGATGAAGCATTTCTTGTCAGGGTAGATCGGGATTCAGATCAGCTTTATTTTCATGCACAGATTGGTGAAATTCAGATGTATGAGATCAGTAAGGGCTTCTGAGTGGGCTCCACTTAATTGTGAAAACTTGCCCGAGGATTTTAAGTAGATTGCTCCTCCAATTGCCCGCAGTCGGAGCTAGAATTCGGGATTGATTCTGATAATGAGACTTAGAATCATTTTTCCTAATCCGTGCAGTCAGCAGAAGTGCTTATTATCTTGTTCTGCAGAGTGCTGGAAAAATTGCAAGTTGGAAATCCACTATTCTGTAGTATTACTAAAGGAAAGATATCATGGGTGGTGTAAATCCGAACTGTCTTGTTGTTATCAGGGGACCTTCTGGTGCTGGAAAAAGTACAGTTGCAGAGAGGGTGTTTAAATCTGCTGTCTCTAGAACTGTACTGATTCAGCAGGATTACTACAGATTCATTTTTAACCCGTCGGGAGCTGGCAGCAAGCAGAACTCTGCAGTTATTCACAGGATGATTGAGCAGAACTGTGTTTCCGCCCTTGAGGCGGGATATGACGTTATTCTTGAAGGGATTCTTTCATCTAAATCGTACGAGGATGTTCTTGAGCGAATTATATCGGGTCATGGTGGCCAGTGCTGTATCTTCTACTTTGATGTATCCTTCATGGAGACAGCCAGAAGGCACTCGACGAGAGCGAGTGCTGCAGATTTCACAGTTGCAGATATGAGAAGATGGTATGATTCATCCAGCAGGCTTAATCATCCATTGGAGTTAATTATTGATCAGTCACTATCTGAAACAGAAGCAGTACAATTCATTCAAAACAGCCTGCTTCGGATGAAAACAACGCACTAGTCTTTTCACCCTCATACAAATTAGTTTATTGTTCGTGAAGCAGTATAGAGTGCTAAATACTTTTCTGGTTCCTAATCGGAGATAATTATGAAACGAATATGTGTTTTTTGCGGATCAAGTGCCGGATTAAGACCGGAGTACAGCCAGGCGGCTGTAAAACTTGGTGAAGAACTGGTTAGAAATGATATTGCCTTGGTTTACGGTGGGGGTAGAGTTGGGTTAATGGGCAAAATAGCCCAGGTAGTGCTCAAATGTGGTGGAGATGTTACAGGTGTAATCCCTAATGCCCTAGCCGAGAGGGAAGTGGCTTATACTGAACTGACCGACCTCCGTATAGTAAGCTCTATGCATGAGAGAAAAGCTCTTATGGCAGAGCTATCGGATGGGTTTATTGCTTTACCAGGTGGTCTGGGAACGATTGAAGAACTCTTCGAAGTGCTTACATGGGGTCAACTCAGTATTCACAATAAACCGTGTGGTCTTCTGAATATAGAAGGATACTTTGATAAGCTTATTGAATTTGTCGATCACTCCGTCAGAGAGAAATTCATCGCTAGGGAACACCGAAATATGATTCTTACTGACAACTCTGCAATCGGAATTCTGAGACAGTTCAATCAATACCAACCACCCCAAATAGACAAAGCAGAATTAGCCCTGAAAGAGCGAACTGCCCACTAATTCTTTTCAATACGTTAACTGATATTATTTGGCACCTCTTGTATAATCATTTACACAGAAGAAAGGTTCGAAGAATGAAAGCACCATTGTATACAACTCATGCAGGTGAATACGAGAAGGCTATTCTGAACAATATTTACAATGCGCATTATGAGAGACCAACCATGCTTTCCATGCTGCCTGATTTGAAAGGGAAATCAGTGCTTGATCTCGGTTGTGGTCCCGGAGTTTATGCAGAGTTTTTTGTAGACAGTGGGGCAGAGGTTACAGCTTATGATCTTTCACCTCAGATGATTGATATTCTGAATGATAAGTTCGGTTCTGTAGTTAAATGCAATTGTGCAGATATTAGTTACGGGATACCTTCAGAGAAAGATTTGTCTTTTGATATTGTAGTCTCTTCCCTAGCAATCCACTACATAGAAGATCTTTCATTTCTTTTCAGGGATGTTGCACGAGTATTGAAGAATGATGGATATTTCTGCTTTTCAACACATCATCCAATGGTGGATTACCTCTCATCACCTTCGGGTAATTACTATAGCCGAGAGCTACTGAAACAAGCGTGGAACACCATAGGTCAGCCCGTTCCGGTACAGTTTTACCGGCGTTCTTTGACGGAGCTTTTCGGGGTGATTTCATCGTCGGGTATGTGTGTAACATCTCTTTCTGAGGGCGCTCCTTCCGAAGTGTTGAAAGAAATTGCTCCGGATTCATTTGAACACCTTTCACGTAAACCAGCATTTCTGTTCATCGAGTGCAGGAAGGCTGATTGCTTAAAATCCAGATAATATTGCTTTTTGACCTCAGGGGTTTTAACTTGTTGTAGTATACTTTTGCTTCAGATAGCTTGGGGGAGATTGTGTAACAGTAAGGCACTATATCCGGTATGATTTGCAGGTATTTCTGAAGGATGGAGGATGGTTATGGAAAAGGTAAAGGGGATAGGTGGTTTCTTCATTAAATCGAAAGATCCTGAAGCACTTGGTATTTGGTACGACAAGCATCTTGGGGTAAAGCTTACACCTAACAGCTATGATGAATTGCCCTGGATGCAAGAGGCAGGACCAACTGTATTTGCTCCATTCCCTTCTGATACAGATTACTTCGGAAGAGAAAGCCAGATGTGGATGGTAAACTTCCGTGTAGCCAACCTTGATGCAATGATAATTCAACTGCACTCTTCAGGTGTTGAGGTTATTGTTGATCCCGAGGAGTACCCTAATGGTCGGTTTGCCACTCTTTATGACCCCGAAGGCAATCCAATTCAGTTATGGGAACCTGCGGGGAGCTAGCTGACATTACTTTCACAGTAGACTTGTTGAGAGATCAGCAATCAGGTACTTTGTGGCACCGTTGCGCTTTACAAGCTTACCCTTAGTTGATTTGTCGACATTTTAGTATCCATTTATGTATGTTCACCTTGTGCTCAAATAAACAACACCACCAGCAACATTTTAGGGGGTACA
Organism: Candidatus Fermentibacteraceae bacterium; assembly: GCA_016744855.1. Taxonomy (GTDB): domain Bacteria; phylum Fermentibacterota; class Fermentibacteria; order Fermentibacterales; family JCC-6; genus Sabulitectum. Next base: position 102,409 of record JADGDO010000001.1, read on the forward strand.
GGTGAAAAATATTTTCATTTCAGCGACAGGTTTTACAGCAATCGCTGCTCTAGCCTTTTGCACTTTGCCGGATGCTTCTGCAACAGAAGCTAACTCAGATCTGCTTACTGAATGGCAGTCTCCACCCCAGGAGATATTGGATGTGCTATATGCACCGCAACTGCCATGGGTTTGGACTAGTCCATCAGGTGAGAACCTGTTTATGCTGGAGCCATTTCTTTATCCCTCCCTGGCTGAGCTTTCCGCTCCTATGTACAAACTTGCAGGAATTCGAGTTAACCCTGTTCTGAATTCTGTTCACGGGCGACACGGAGGTAAGTCTCCACGGATAATGTCTGTCGATGGTGGTGATGTTATTCAACTTGAAGAACTTGAAGGTTCTGAGGTTCACCGTATAATATTCACTGCAGATGGTGAGCATTTTGCACTTATGGTTGATGAGGGAGATCACCTTGGATTGTGGACAGGTTCCGTCGCAGGGGACGTTCATAGAATTGATGATCTGAGTCTGAATCCACTTATGGGTGAATCCGTTCGCTGGATGCCTGATCAGGAGCGCCTTGTGGTGTTGTCCATACCTGAAAGGGGTCCAGAACCAGTTTCACCTGCTATTCCTTCAGGGCCACAGGTGTCAGAAGGGGATGGTGCTGTAGCAAGATCTACTTATGAGGCTCGCGATCTTTTACAGACAGCTCATGATGATGCTCTTTTCGATTATTACTGCCAGTCCGAGATTACAGTTGTAGATCCTGCAAGCGGCAGCCTGAACGTTATCGGGGAGGCTGCACACTATTACAATGCAGAATTCTCTCCTGATGGTGAGTATATCCTTGTAGAGAAACTAGTCGGTCCATGGTCGCACGAAGTTGCCTGGTGGCGATTTGCAAGAGAGATTGAAGTATGGACATCTGAGGGAGAGCGGGTTGCCACTGTTACCTCTCTGCCTCTTGCTGATGCTGTACCAACCCATGGTGTACCTATGGGACCCCGTGCCGTTCAATGGAGAGCTACAGCCCCACATGAGCTTTTCTGGGTAGAAGCTCTCGACGGCGGTGACCCTGTCGCTGAAGTACCATTCCGTGATAAACTGATGCGTTTGGATGCTCCTTTTAATAGAGTAGCCGAAGAAGTTTATCGTGCAGAGCACCGAATTCTTACCTCTGAATTTGCTTGGGGGGAACAGGATGGTATGCTGGTACTGGGCGAATATGAAAGAATGCGCCGGTGGTACTATGTAAAAATTCTGGATTTGAATACCGGAACATCACGGGTTTGGTTTGATCGAGATGTGGGCGACAGATACGGTGACCCTGGTTCACCTGAAAACCGCATGCTATCGAACGGTCAGAATGTCATGCGTCAGCGTGGTAATTCTGTTTATTTCACAGGCAACGGGTCAACTGAACATGGTGACAGACCTTTCCTGGATCTACGAAGCCTTGATACCGGAGAGTCTGAGAGGCTTTTCCGCTCAGATGCCGACCATTACCAATCTTTCCAGGCCTTTACCGGTTCTGAAGACCGTTTTGTTCTCCGCTCTGAATCGAGTCTTGAGGTGCCTAATTACTACCTTGTTTCAATAGGTGAAGAGATTGAAGCTCCTGACGGTGAGGCAACTAGAGCAAATACGATAGAACCTCTTACATACTTTGAGGATCCCACCCCTCAATTGAGAGAAATTGAGAAAAGAATTGTGCAATTCGAGCGTGAAGATGGAGTGCCTCTGAGTTTTTACCTTTATCTTCCTCCCAATTACGTAGAGGGTACCCGGCTGCCTACAGTTCTTGATGCTTACCCGATGGAGTATTCCGGTGCAGGTACAGCAGGCCAGATAAGAGGTTCAACTCAAAGATTCATGCGTCTCTACGGCTCTTCTTACCTTTACTTCCTGCTGCAGGGTTATGCCGTTCTTGCACAAACATCAATGCCTATGATTGGTGACCCGGAAACCACATATGACACATTTGTACCCCAACTGATTGCAGATGCCGAGGCAGCTGTTGCAAAAGCAGTTGCGATAGGTGTAGCAGACCCTGACAGAATTGGAATAATCGGGCACAGCCACGGTGCCCTTATGGTTGCTAATCTTCTTGCTCACACTGATCTCTTTAGGGCAGGTATTGCCAGAAGCGGGTCATACAACAAGACCAACCAGCCTTTCGGATTCCAGTCAGAGCGCCGTTCTCTTTTTGAAGCAAGAGATGTTTACATCAACCTTTCCCCAACATTTTTTGCTGACGAGGTGAATGAACCAATCCTTATTATTCATGGTGATGATGATTCCAACCCTGGCACGCGCACTGGTCAATCTGAGGTTTTCTATGAGGCTGTGCGAGGTTCGGGCGGTACCGCAAGGCTTGTATTACTGCCTCATGAGGATCACGGGTACAGAGCTTGCGAGAGCATTGAACATGTTATCTGGGAGCAGCTCAGGTGGTTCAATATGTATCTTAAGGAATAAGCCACGTACTAAGTAGAACCTTTCTGTGGAATACTGAAAACTGACAGCCCTTCCGGAGTATTTGATCTTATACCCCGGAAGGGCTTCATGCTATATATTCAAAAACACATTTTGAAACAGACAGAATGAGTCTGACACGTCTACACTGCTGCACTCGGTAATTTTTGTATCGATATCTGATTGAACGGAGGACCCCGGATGAAGGAGCCCTTGAGAAAAGTCATTGAGGTAGTAGCAGATAACTGTGTGAACTGTCACATGTGTATTGCTGCCTGTCCCGTAAAATTCTGTAATGACGGTAGTGGAGATCATGTAAGCATAAACAGTGCGCTTTGCGTGGGGTGCGGTAGCTGTATAAGTGCTTGCACTCACAATGCCAGAAAGATTATCGATGATTTTGAGAGCGCTCTTTCCTATCTGCAAGCTGGGGGAAAGGCAGTTGCTATTGTAGCCCCGTCGGCAGCCTCCAGTTTCAGTGGTAATTTTCTCCGCGTTAATGGTCTTCTGAAGTCTCTCGGAGTCGATACATTTTTTGATGTTAGTTTCGGCGCAGAGCTCACCGTAAAAAGTTACATTGAACACATCAGAGCAAACGATCCAAAATGTGTTATTGCTCAGCCTTGCCCTGCTATAGTTTCCTACATTGAAACATACCGTCCAGAGCTTCTTCAGTACCTGGCCCCGGCAGACAGCCCGATGTTGCATACAATAAAAATGATCAGAGAATTCTACCCTGAACATAGTGATAAGAAAATTGTGGTTGTTTCTCCTTGTCTTGCAAAGGCAAGAGAATTTGATGAAACTCACGCTGATGCATTCAACCTAACCGTTAATTCTATAATCGAGTGGCTTGTGAGTAATGACAAAAAAATTACAGATTTCCCTGAGATAGAATTCTCCGGTGCTCAAGCTGAGAGAGCAGTTGGTTTCTCATCTCCCGGTGGGCTTTTAAACACAGTTAAAAGAGAAATCCCAGATGCAGATTCCTTTACCCGAAAGATAGAAGGACCTCATTCAATTTACAGCTATCTTGACGGTCTTTTAGAGCAGGTAGAAGAAGGTAATGCTCCTCTCCTTATTGATTGTCTTAACTGTGAACTCGGCTGTAATGGGGGAACTGGTACTCCATATTATGAGAATGCGCATCCTGATCTGCTTGAAGGCAGAATTAGGAGAAGAGCCGAGGAAATGAAGAAGAGATACAGCGCAGTTTCCAAAGACACAAAAGAGACAATACAGAAGAAGGTTTCAGAAAGATGGAGGCGAAACCTTTATAACAGAGAATACATAGACAGACACTCGGAAGTCGAAAAAGTTGTCACACCTGATAATAGTCAACTCGCCGAGATCTATGTGAGGATGCACAAGTTTACTGAAGATGATATAAAAAACTGCGCTGCATGCGGCTATGGAAAATGTGAGGAAATGGCGAAAGCAATTTTCAACGGACTAAACAGACCGGAGAACTGTCACTTCTACTTGCAGGGACAAGTTGCTGAATCACTTTTCGAGACGATCAACTCTGGAATTTTGTTGATCAATCCCGAGACTCATATTATTGAGCAGGTAAACTCTGCAGCAGCTGAGATGTTTGGAAAACCTGCAGAGGAAATTGAGGGTAATGTTTGTCATCGTTTTTTGTCTCCGAATGAGCTCGGGAATTGTCCAGTTACCGATAAAAACGAGGAAGTACATGCGGTCAGAACTGTTCTGATAACTTCTGAGGGCGAAGAATTGCCTATCCTCAAAACAGTTAGAAAAGTAATTATACGAGGACGGGAAGTTCTTCTTGAGAACTTTATGGATATCTCAAGGGAAACTGGTATGGAAGAGGAACTTTTCAGGATAAAAGAAGCTGTAGACAGTTCAAGCGACGCAATTGGTATTGCTGATATGGAGCAAAACCTGATTTACTCGAACAGAGCATTTGATGAAACATTCAACTATCCTTTAGAATTTTTTGAGATAAATGGGCTCGCTGCGATGTATCTCGAGAAAGATACAGCAGCTAAGATGATGTCTAGCGTCTTTTCAGGTAAACCCTGGGAGGGTGAACTCACTGTAAGAGCATTTGATGATAGTGTTCAACCAGTACTTCTTCGTGCAGCTCCTATTTACGGCGATAATGGAGAGATGATTGGCGTAATCGGTACGCACACGGATATTTCCAGACGTATAGAAATGGATAAAGAACTCAGAGCAACTCTGAATGAAACGAGGGAAGCCAGGAAGCAACTGGAGATTTCAAACAAATCTCTTGAGGATAAATCCCGCATAGCAAAGGATATGGCCTTTGCAGCAGAATCTGCAAGCAGAGCCAAGAGTGATTTCCTTGCAAACATGAGCCATGAAATCCGTACTCCTCTTAACGGAATTCTGGGTATGAATACCCTTCTGATTGATACACAGCTCACAAAAGAGCAGAGAAAGTACGTTAGCACTGTCAGATCAAGCGGTGAAGCACTTCTCAGCATTATCAATGACATTCTTGATTTCTCAAAAATTGAAGCGGGAAAATTGGAATTAGAGGAGATAGATTTCAATCTTACCCTTACAATGGAGGATTTTGCGGAAATTATGGCAGTCAAGGCAGATGAGAAAAATATTGAGTTCATCTGTGCTGCCTCGCCTGATGTACCTTCATATCTTTGTGGTGACCCTGGCAGGTTACGGCAGATATTGGTAAACCTTTGTGGGAATGCTATCAAGTTCACACCTGAAAAAGGTGAGGTATCCATAACTGCCACTGTCGAGAAAAGAAACGAAGAGTCAATTGTACTAAGGTTTTCTGTCAAAGACAGTGGTATAGGAATACCTTCAGATAAACAGGAGCAGCTTTTTGAGAGTTTTACCCAGGCTGATACCAGTACTACCAGACAATTCGGTGGAACGGGTCTTGGCCTTGCAATTTCCAAGCAGCTTTCTGAATTGATGGGAGGTACCATCGGCGTCAGTAGTATAGTGGGTCAAGGCTCTGAATTCTGGTTTACTGCAGAGTTCTCTATTGGCTCTGCGGCGAATCATGTGATGCTACCTAAAAGTGAGCTTAAAGGAATCAGGGTATTAATTGTAGACGACAACAAGACAAACAGAGATGTTCTCAGTCTTCAGTTGAAAGCATGGGGTATGGTCACAGTGGAGGCTGAGGGAGGCCCCGAAGCCCTCAGAATACTCTATAACTCTTATGAGAAGAGTGAGCCCTTTGAGATTGCAGTTCTGGATATGCAGATGCCTGGGATGGATGGAGAGACTTTGGGTCGGGTGATGAAATCAGATCCCAAGATAAAGGATGTTTGTCTGCTTATGATGACTTCTCTAGGTAAACGGGGAGACTCGAAACGAATGAAAGAAATCGGCTTCAGCGCTTACCTGACTAAACCTGTTAGACAGTCTGAGCTTTTTGAAGCAATGGCTTCTATTCTTTCAATAAGCAGCCAGAATACCAAGAGAAAAGGACTTGTAACGAGGCATTCTCTAAATGAATTGAAGCTTGATAGCTACAGAATACTTGTTGTTGAAGATAATATTACCAATCAACAGGTTGCGATGGGCATTTTAAGAAAAACCGGAGTCCGGGTGGATGCTGTTGCAAATGGCCAAGAGGCAGTGACTGCTCTAGAACAGCTTCCATACGATCTTGTTTTCATGGACGTGCAGATGCCTGTCATGGACGGATTGGAAGCAACCAGAGCTATAAGAAACCCTTCCTCAAAGGTACGAAACAGAAACATCCCGATTGTTGCCATGACAGCCCATGCAATGAAATCAGACCAGGATAGATGCTTTGAGGCGGGAATGAATGACTATGTATCAAAACCAATTGTTCCCGCAGCACTGGCTGCTGTTCTCAGAAAATGGTTTAGTACGGATGATTCAGATTCAGATGCTCCTGAAGATTCCGGTTCTGAGAAAGCTGAATTACCTAAATCGAATGAGGTTTTTGATCCGGACGACTTCATGGATCGGATGATGGAAGATATGGATATTGCCAACCTCATCGTTGAAAGCTTTCTTGAAAATACACCTCCTCTTCTCGCTGCTATGAAGGAGTATCTTGAGGTGGGAGATACAGAAAAAATTGGAATCTCAGCCCACACATTGAAGGGGTCTGCAGGAAACCTTAGCGCTTCACTAGTTGTAGAAACTGCATTCAAAATGGAGCAGTTCTCAAAGGATGGCAATCTAGAAGCTCTGAAATCTCACTTCACGGAGATGCAAGAAAGATATTCTGTACTGAAGTCTGTGCTAGAGAATTGGATATCAAATACTGTTTAAGATGTTCGTCATAGTTTGAAAACGGGGAAGAGCACGAGGTCAACCTGCTGTTCTTTCCCTTAAGCATAAGAGCACTTCTATTTGGGAAACTTCTCTTTCAACATTTTCTCCCATGGTGTTTTCAAAGAAACCGGTGTCATCCGGTGCACCACTATGCTTTCACAATTGTTGAATTTCAGGAATGGAATCAATTCAGAAGAGAGGGCTTCTAGAAGCTGTTCTTTTCGCTTGACTCCAGGTTCAATGATCAGATTGTTGATATGAAGGATAGACTTTTTCCTCTCTGCTCTGCAATCCATCCGGCCGACCAGCATTGCATCCCACAGAAGGGGAAGAGAAAAATAACCATAAAGACGCTTTTCTTTGGGAAGATAACACTCAAGTAGATACTCGAAACCGAACAGAGATCGGATTCTTCTACGCTGAATAAGCAGATTATCGAAGGGGGAGAGTATTTTAAGCTTCGACCTTTTAAGAGGCTTCCCCAGAAGAGTGAGTGAGGAAGGTAGAGTAAAATAGGTTGTTCCTTCAGTAATCACCTCTACAAGTTCACCATATGCTTCCATCTTACTAATGGTCGTTGCAATCAGTGTTTTGAAGCGTCTTCTAAGGTAGGTGATTTCAGATAGCTGCCCAATTCCATTGCTTTTTAGAAATTGAGTAATCAGAAAACGGGCATGCTCTTCGGGTGAAGGTGAAGAGGTGTTAACCCCGATAGGAAGAACTCTCTCTGTCAGGTCAAACACTTTGTGAAAGTTAACCCTTCGGGAAATCATAAGCTTACCCTGCATGAACAGTATTGCAAGAGCCCGCTTGGCTGGTCTGCTATCCCATTTCTGGATTTTTGCCCCAGTGTGAACGAAATCCTTTGACATCAGTGGCCCCTCAGCGGCGATTCTGGCGAGTACCTCTTCGTTCAGGGATTCATTCCCGCTGAACCAGTGATTTTGGTGATCTTGTGCCATTGCATGCTTAAGAGGGAGACTGTATCTGTAATCTCTCATCGGAAGGAAGGCTGCAGCGTGAGTCCAGTATTCAAAAACCTTTTTTTGGACTATCAGTTCCTGTAGGTGAGTATTTTTGTAACGGGGATTGCGGCTCCACAACGTGTGGTGATGAGCCCTCTGAACGGCAGAGATTGTGTCTATCTGAACATAACCCAGCTGTTCAACAACCTTCAGTGTGCTCTCTATTGCCTTGCCTGCCTGCTTCCTGGGTGGCAACCCAGTAGAGAGCAGAACAAGCTTTCTTGCTTGTTTTAGAGTAAGGAATTCAGGATTGTTACCCAAGTTCCCTGATCTCTTCGTATCTGAAACAGTTTGTGGTGTGATCATTCACCATTCCAACAGCCTGCATGAAGGCATAGCAAATAGTTGAACCGATGAAGTTGAGTCCTCTATTTTTCAAATCTTTGCTGATTTTATCTGACATATCAGTTTTTGCAGGAATCTCTGCCATAGTTTTCCACTCGTTCTGCTTCGGGGTGCCATTCATGAAGCCCCACAAATAAGAATCGAGAGAACCGAATTCTTCTTTGATCTTTAGAACAGCTACTGCATTCTTAACGGCAGAATTTATCTTGAGGCGATTTCTTACTATACCTGCGTCTGCGAGTAGCCTCTTAACATCACCATCATTGTAAGCGGCGATTTTTTCACAGTTGAAGTTGTGTAAAGCTTTCCTGTAATTTTCTCGCTTTTTCAGGATGGTTATCCAACTCAGGCCGGCCTGAGCCCCTTCTAGAATAAGAAATTCAAAGAGAAGCTTGTCATCATGAACAGGAACACCCCACTCATTATCATGGTAGGCCACATAAAGCGGATCATCACCGCACCAGATGCATCTGTTCATAACAATCTCCCGGTTCTGATTGACAGTGTTAGAGCTTCTTTCTCCTCTGGAAGTATAGCTTTTAAGGAAGGACTGAAGCAAGAAGTGCTGTGTGATGATTGCGAGCTGAAGGTATCTGTTGACTTACCGAAGCAATTTGCATTGCTTATAGTCAGAGTGTAAAGAGTTAGAAGCATCTTCAGTTAATCCAGTACCGGAGGCAGTATGACTTATAATGAAATCCTCAAGTTTCACGGACATGAGTGTCCTGGTATAGCAATTGGATACAGAATGGCAACAGCCGCAGTGGAACACAGTTCTCTGACTCGCGCTGAGGATGAGGAGCTGGTGGCAATAGTAGAGAATGATGCTTGCGGTGTAGATGCTGTTCAGTGTATCACAGGTTGCACATTCGGGAAAGGTAACCTGATTTTTCGCGATTATGGAAAACAGGTTTATACAATTTACTCACGCTCATCCGGGAAAGGTGTTCGTGTTGTGTTCCATGGAGCAGGAATCCCTGAGGGGGTGCGCGAAAACAGGAATGAGTTTACTCGCTGGCTTCTTACAGCACCAAAGGATTCAATGCTGACAGTTGACACCGTTTCCATTGCAGAACCTGAACCTGCGAAAATACGTAGATCTGTAGACTGTGCTATTTGCGGCGAAAGTGTCATGGATTCCCGCATCAGGAGGCTGCATGGAAAATCATTTTGCATTCCATGTTTCGAGAAGGATACATTGTCTAATTAACGATCTAGGGGAGATCTCGGTATAGTGAAACATCTTGAAAGAGCATTTATTGTTGTTTGGGGACTAGCTCATTTTGGTGCCGCACTTATTCTTCTTCCATTAACCTTTTCTCTTGGTTTCATAACTATCCCAATAGTACTTCCCGGTTCAATATGGCTTGTCATTCTGGGGATCGCTCTGATAATCGGTTACAATCCCGTTCGCTCAGCTTTGAGGCTGACCCATTGGCTTCTTGCTCTAGTAGCTGTCCAGCTTCTGGGGTACGGTTTTCACTGTCTGGATGCTGCGAGACGCAGTGCTGAGTCCGGAGGTGGTCTTTTGGGCTCCTTTGGACTTATTCCTATTACTATGGGAGTTCTGCTTCTTGCTTTGTCTATCATTTCACTGATAGCAGCCCGATCTGACAGATTCATGAATACAGTTGAAACACAGAAGCACACTAGCAGTCATTTTCACGAAGCAGGGACACACGAGTGATTACCCACAAAAGAATTGAAATGGACACAATTGAGTACCAGAAAGCACGAGAGCTGAGGAATGAAACACTTCTCAGGCCGATCGGTATTCCTGATTACGGCTGGGAAATGCATGATTCAGAATCATTTCATTTTGCTGCTATGGATGGGGATTCTGTTGTCGGATGTGCCCTTCTATACCCTCTTCCGGATTCCAGGGTGGATGTTCAGCTGATGCAGATGGCTGTTGCTGAGTGGATGCAGGGAAAGGGTATTGGCAGAGATATTGTTAATGAACTGGTTCATTTTGCACGGTTTCGATGTTATCATCGAATTGTATGCCATTCACGGGAGAATGTTGTGGATTTCTACCGGAAACTGGGATTTGTTACCTATGGTGAACCGTTTAAAGAGGTGAAGATTCTTCATCGGCACATGCAGTTAATTCTTGATTAATCAATGCTATCTCAGATTTGACTGAAAGAGGGTGAATTATGAAAAAAGACGTGGATGTAGAGAAAACATATTCCTCCCGGGATTTTGCAGCAAAACTGCGTAGGCTTGCTGACTGCCTGGAAGAAGGAAAACAGTTCGAGATTATGATCGCAGGGGAGAGAATCTATGTACCGGTTCGTGCTGTTTACAACGTAGAGCACGAGAGGGAAGGTGGTTCTGAGGAGATAGAATTCCAGATTTGCTGGGAAGCTAACCATGAAAACTGTTAACAGGCAAAAACTAATTGTAATGTCAGCGCTTCTTATTTTCACAGTTCTATCGGTGACAGGTGTGATGTCTTCATTGCAGAAGAAACTCATATTACCTCCGGCCGAAAAATATGTTGCAGAATCTCAGGAAAAAGCTCTAGCAGCCTTTGTAGCAATCAGTGTTGTGAAAGGGCTGGTTGCTGTAGTAGAGGGTTCTGATGTTGTTGGAATTGAGGTTGGTGATATTGTTCAACCTCTTTATGACTCAGTGGATATCACCTGGAAGCTGATTACTGCATGCCTTGCTACGCTATACACTCTCGAAGTTGTTTTGAAGTTGTGCGGTTATCTCGGATCTTTCTTCCTGACAGTTTTGTTTATTCTGCTTGGAGCTATGCAGCTTTCTCGGAATGATTTTCTGAAAAAGTTTGCTTACTTCTTTGGGGTACTCGCTTTTTCCTTCTACCTTGCAATCCCCGTTTCACTCTTCCTTTCAGGGAAGATTTCCAGTAGCTATTCGGAGGGGATTCAGGATGAATTTGACTTGATAACTGGAGAGTTTGAAGAAGACTTTTCCTCAAGATTGGAAGAGGCAAAGAGTGCCGGTTTGATTCAAATGGAAGGCTGGCCCCCCAGGCTGGAAGGATCTTTCCCTAATTACGATATTCAGTGGCCTGATCTTGGATCTGTAACTTCTCCTCAGTATCAGGTTATTGCAGGTATCGTGGTTGACATGAAGGATCTTATCGGTGTACTGCCCGAAGTTCTTCTTCGAACAGGTGTTACATGGCTTCTTGATGTTATAGTCATACCTTTGGGAATGCTCTTCTTCCTGTATAAGCTATTGCTTCTTTTTATTGATTCGTTCCTGGGATCAGTCAGGGCAGAAAAGTTCGAGAGGGCTGTCGCCAAAACCCTTGCAAAGCATATAAAGAAAAGCGGTACAGACTAGCAGAAGCAGAACTGCTGCGGATTGCACGACATCAAACATGTTTGCAGAAGACGAGTTACATTCAGTTCAAGATGATTACTTTCCTAGTCAAAGCATCGAAATCAGATCCTTGGATAGATATCGTATACATTCCAGAGGGAAGCCTGCAATCTGTTTCAGAATCAAAGATCAGGTTTGTAGTTCCTGATTGTAGAGGTTCTGTTTCTCTGTTGAGCACCACTCTGCCGTCAATGGAATAGACCGTGATGTTTAGACCAAGGGGAAGAGGAGAGGGCAGATTCATCGTGAGTTGAATTGATTCTGCCGGTGTTGGAATGATAATTTCTGTTTCCATTTCAGGAAAAAGTACCTCATCAACCCTAGCCGTGTTGTTGGTCTCATCTGATTCTGTGTGTTTGTTAAAAGGGTCGGCTGTTACGGTAAACTCAGTTTCGGCAGCTGAAGCAAATCTCTGTCTCAAGGGAATCTCCACAGTATATCTGCCATTTTCTAGGCTGATCAGTGTTGTTCCCAGAATTCTACCATGCAGGAAAACAGAGACTTCCACAGTTTCCTTCTCACAGAGGGACGAGAATTCAGCAGCATCTACTGACAGAGAAGTAGATGCCGTGCGTATCTGCTCGACTCCTTTTATCTCTATATCTACAAAAACTGTAAGGTTGCCATTACCTGCTCCTGCCACTGCAGTTCGAGGGTTGTTTGAAATTAGTATATCCAGGCTTGCTCTGTTTTGGCCTTGGTTGTAGAAACCGCTTCTATGAGGATCTGCCTGATACATGTGCCAGCCATCATCGGTGTAGCTTCCCTGTTGCCAGTTGAACAATGTAGCAACACCGGAGTAATCAATGTATAGAATTTCTGCAGATTCGTTGCCGTCAAGATCACACAGTGCCGGCGCAGGCCAGGAACTCTCCCTGTTTCCTCCAGGGAAACCATCAATCATAGCCGTTCCATTATGTGGATCAAATCCGCAGCATAGCGAGGAGAAGCCACAGAAAACTGTCATATCATCTGAACCTGGCATTGATGTAAGGCCGGTAACCAGTTGAGATTTTACTCGTGCACCACCTCCACCCACTATAGGGTTGAAGGGGATCAGGTTACTCCTGAAATCTTCATTACCACTGATCAAATCCCATCCGATAACGTATCCCTCTGCGTTGAACAACCCACCGTTTAAGGAATAAATAACCTCAAGACCGGAGTCATCGTCCACATTTCCCAAAGATGGTCCCGGCATGTTTCCATAGGAATCAAGACCTGTCAGCCATTCTGTCTGCCAGACAAGAGAAAGTTCAATACCGGTTTCTGAATCCAGGCGATAGACCCAAACTTTTTTATAAGAAGAGCTAGTGTCATCCATCTTTGCCGCACCTGCAATGTAATAGTTCCCATTCTGCTCGGCAGCTGCAAGTGTCCCGTATGATCTTGCCATTTCACCAGAGGTATCAAGTTCAGGAAGAGTGTGTTCTGAGATAGATACTGCACCAGCTGGCTGGAAATCAGCGATGAGAAGATTTGTGCCGATACCGCTCGAGCCGTAGGATGTTGTAATCAGTTCTTCGAATCCGTCCTCATCAAAATCGACTGCTGTTGGAGAACTGAAGAAATATCCCTGAAGTTGAACTGGGAACTCACTACTGTAGTTAATCCAGCTGCTTTTTAGCCCATCAAGCCGCCATACATAGAGATGAGGTGTGCCCCCATTGCTTCCTCTGGTCCGGAGAGCAATTTCAAGAGAAGTGCTGTTGTCTGCCTGGAAGAGAACAGGAGTTCCTGCAATGTTTGGGGATGCAATTTCCTCATTCACACCGGTTGAAGCTATTTCAGAAGAAGTCCAAAATCCACTGAACCTGTTGAAGAGAAGTATTGCTATCTGCTCCTGGTTCTGAACCTCTATTTTCCTCTGACATGAGACGATGATTTCCAGATTTGAATCTCCGTCCACATCACCCACAGCGCAGCCAAGAAATCTGTCAAACTCGAACCCTGCTGGAGGGTAAAGCTTTATACAGGATCCATTTCTCTCGATAATGTTTACAACACCGAATGCTGTAGCGACTATAATCTCATCACTTCCATCATTATCAATGTCTGCTATTACTGCACCGGCACCCGGGGAGCCTTCAAGATGAAGCGGCCAGCCTTCTACAACAGGACAAGTCGTATTGGCTGAGAGTTCAAGCGGTGCGCTTTCTCTGCCTATTGCATCAACCGCAGTAACTTCAATACCGTAACTCATGCCTGGAAGAAGTCCTTCCAGAGTAATTTGCTTCGCAGGAACTGGAAGAGGGAATACTCTGTTTTGTTCAATTCCATCGTCCAGATAAACATAGAAACCTTCAGCATCTACGCTAGTGCTGAAGTGTTCCCAAACAAGGCTAAGGTAGTCTTCACCGGTTTCATAGGTTTGCAGATCAATCGGAGTCTCCAGGCCATAGGGTTGTAGAAGTACTATTTCCTCAACATCGATATTTCGTGCTGTGAAGCTTCCACCATCACTGTTAACTGTAACATCGAAGGAACAACCGGGGAATCCCGGTTTGACCCAGGACGAAGTGGAACTCATCGGTAAAACTGTAAGGTTCAGCTCGCCACTCAGATTTTCAGCTCTGTTTGATTCGAGCGAAGAGTGGGAGAGTGTATTAACCTGATATTGAACAGGAGGAACAAGATTATCAAGGGTAATTTCCAGGTTTTCACCCTCTCCAAGTCCTGTATTGACCAGAAGCAAATCACTCAGGTTGATCAATGCAGTTCTGCCACTGGAATTGTCTGCTGATGGATTCATAAGAGTAAGAGAATAACTCTCTGAGAATACGGTAAGAAAGAGGGGTGAATTCCAGTTGAGGGTTCCAGTTGAAGATGTGTAGGAAAAAGAAAGATTGAATTCAAGAGTAGTAAAACCAGGAACATCAGGAATCAATTGTAAAGAAATGGGAACTATCGAATTTGCTGAACTTCCGGGGGATATGTCGCCAAATGATGAGGAGTTGTTCGAAATGAAATCTACATACTCCTGTCCAGATGTCTGCGTCATTTGCACTGACACAGCTGATCCTGTTTCCCCTCCTGTGTTTATTGCTGTAAGATTGATATTGACAGATTCTCCGGGGTTCGCAGTGCCATCACCCTCTGCATCTACAGTAAAGCTTTGCAGGGAAATTATCGGCATTGAGGCGGGTAGAACATCAATAGTTATTCTGTCCGGGATATAGTCAGCTGTGGTAGTTTCATATAGATTCTTCTGCTTCCTACGTTTGACTGCTGTTAGCACCAGTTCACTATCTCCGTCTGCTACACACACAGCTGTGAATGTTGCATTACCTTCTTCATCTGTTTCCGTTAGCGAAAAGAGCTCATCTTTTTTCCAGAGACAAACCACTGCGTTTTCAACAGGATAAGTGCCGTCAGTTACCGTGACTGTAACGTCTCCCGGAAGACCCTCTTGAAGAAAGAAAGTCTGTGTAGAGATGGATAGTCTTTCAGGGTTGTCACGCCATACATACATCAGAGGGGATCCAAGAAGATTTAGATGAAGAAAGGGAAGGTTAGTCATATTTTTCGAGCATCTATAGGCCGCTCCGAGGGAACTCAGAGGCCAATGCAGCGATTGGAGTTGGAACTGTTCAGCTATCCATCCGGTGTTATAAAGTGCATCGCAAAGAGCGTAAGCGGTGATTTTTTGAGAATGAAGCCCACCGCGAGAATTTGCCATTACTGCCACAAGACCGGAATTGGAAGAAGTGAGCAGACCGGCTTCACTAAAACAGTAGGCACCGTCAAAGTGGCCCGTTTCACAGCCGAGTGACCAGAGAATTGAGGGTTTCCCGGTGTTGTTCATGGTTGCAAAGTCAGAGTCCCACATGTATTGACCAAGAGTGCCGTTACCAGCCGTAGCAAGCTTATGAATTTCTGAATGATCTGCGTGAATAATGAGGTTGTAACCACTGTCAAATTCACTTAGAGCCGACTGACGATCAAGATCTCCACCTGCCAGAGAGTGTGGAAAATAGAGGGTACCGGGAGGGTCTATATGATCAGGATAGGCTGCCGAGTCTTTCAGCTGGTACAGAAGAGCATTCATATCATCTGCACCGTTCCCTGCTGGATTATTGGATCCGATAAGCAGGATTTTTCTGGCAAAATCACTCGGGAATACATCTGGTTCTTCGTATAGTTTTATTTTTGTGATGAAAAGTTCGATTTCCTCAACATTGTTTACCGGCCATCGGCCGAGACAGAGATCAATGTAACCTCCAGTTTGGTTTGTACGCCAGTTGGAACCGTCATAAGACCAGCTGCCATCTATGTCAGAGTAGTAATCATCTGATGGGAGCAGATACGCTGGAAAAGGACCAGGCGAGTAATTCCACCCGTTGCATTCTCTGATCGGTACAACAGCATCATCCCCCCCGAGAATTACCGCCTGAATTCCCCATTCGAGGTGAGCATCTCTGATAAAATTCCTAATCCTCTGTTGGGTGTCACATCCAGAGTAGTATTGATTTATCCATTCAACAGTACGAGTAGTTGTTACAATTCCCTGCTGGGTACGGTAATCTGCGAATTCCTCGAAATTCTCCTCAAATTCACTTGAAGTGATAATCACCATGTCTACGCCATCACCCGCTGATGAGGGAGACTGAGTGATGGAAAGAGGTGATACTCTGTCGCTGAAATTAACAAGCGGAGTTGCTGGATATGATGAAATCTCACTCTGATTTGAGACAAGATTAAGAATTCCCCGGTTTCTTGTATTAGAACTCCAGTCTGTTTCTCGGCGGGGTATGATCTGTTCAAACTCTGATGGACCTGTTCTGATATCAAGTGTCAGTGTTGTAAGCAGAAGGACAGTACTGTCTGCAGGTAAATATCTAACAGGTGAGCCGGAAAGAGTGGCCACCGAATATCCCATGGCAGAACCCTGTCTGGAGACTTCAACTGGCTGGGTAGGGTAAGGTTCAGATGAGTTGTATACGATGGGATTTGCAGTTGTGAAAGTAGTATCCGAGAGAAGTCCGGTCTGGGCAGGGTATAGGAAGTATTTTCCAGGTAGGGGAATCCACGTTTCCTCTATGATATTGATTGAGTTTATCTGGCAACCGGGCGGGATCAGGATAGTTATTGATTTGAGGGGTAAGGTGGGGTAACCTGCTTCTGTAATCCCATCTGCAGGCAGGGTGAACCCATCGAGTGAGATCAGGTGATACTCTGTTCCCGACAGTTGTATAGTGTCTACAGTAATATCAGCCGGATTACACGTGAAGTGGTTCCCGGTCGAAGCGTATCCATCGGTAATGCAGATAAGCAGTAGCAGGTTCAGCAGCCTGAACAAGAAGATCTCCCTTATTATTGGTAATCAGATAAATCCAAATCTCTGAGGAAGTAATATCACTTCTTTTTACTGTCTTTGGAAAGTCGTCTTCCCGGTGCAGCTGTTTTCTTCGGTTTCTGCTTATACTTCAGAAGTTGGGAGGAGGAGAATACATGAAGAAAGTCTTTAGAATTTCTGGGTTAATAGTCGCTGTTGCTGCAACTGGAATCCTTGCAGCAATTGCTATTCCTCAATACAACACTGCAAAAACGAACACCAGAGCTGCCAGGATAATTAGTGATACCAGAGTAATTTTGAATGCGGCTCAAGTTTTTCATGCAGAAAATGGATACTATCCTGAGAATGGTTTTTTGCCTCAAGGTTTCAATATGAATATGCATAATGAAGACTGGGATATTAGCTATACATTCTACAATTACCGGAACACAGACGGAAATGCGGAAGAAAACATTGAATGGGCCAGAACCTTTGGCGCATGGACTGCTATCAGTGTTTTTTCGGAGGACCAGAAACTTCTTGAAGCTATAGTTGAAACGGCTCCGGGTTATGCAGTTCCTCTTGAAGATTTTTGTGGGTACAAGCGAGTTGCTGTTATTCTGGAACCCTACCTTCCCTAAAAGATTAAGCAAAAGCCGCCGGTAAAACACGACGGCTTTTGCATTTGAATCCGGTATCCTGTTATTCGGAGATGTAGCTACCTGTCCACTCCGGCCTCTGATGCGGGTCATTGCGAAGCATCTCACGCCAGGCTTCGTCCGTGAGTCTGTCTGACATTGGATGTGTGAATTCGTAGTAACTGAGCACAGGGCCGATTGCAGCCTCTATGACACCGTCTGCCCGTCTGTAGATAACTACGCAGTTATCAAGATTACCTGAAGCTACTTCCAGTACCCTTGAAGAGTTCTGATCGGTATGCACATCTGCGATCAGACTCGTTTCGAGACCCTCAGTTGTAACGGCACCCCATGAAATCGTGCTTTCTAGGTGTTCTGCAAAACCTTTTAGAAAATCTGCATCACTAGCAGTCAGAATTTCACCCGACAGTTCTCTTGATGCAATGTTCTGAAGTCGTCCCAGAAGGGACTCTGCATTGCTGAAACGATTCGTAATGTTCTCATCTGTGAGCTCGTAGAACTCAAGACCCCTTTCAGCCATCTGCAGGGTTGCTCTGAGTTCAGCATAAACCTCAGGAACAGGCTCAACAAAACCCGCTGAGGGAACCGGTTCATCCATGCCGGGGCAACAGCCTGCCATTGGAGTGTAACTTTGTTTCGCATAAAGGATTGTGTCATGTCTTAGCATTGCCCATGAGGCCAGGAAGGTTGAAAGGGTACAGCGGTTCCATTCATCCGTCTGCATAAAGCCCGGGTAGCCTTCTCCCCGAGGAGTTGATAGAAGTCGAAGAGAATGCAGCCAAGACATATAAAGGGTTGCATGCCAATCTTCCGGGGAGTAGTTATCTACCATGCTTTGCATATTTTCCAGCGTTTCAGTGTACTTACCGAAAAGCATAGTTCCGTTTCCATCGATAATTTGAAGAGCTGCCTCACATCTGAAAGATGCTGCTACATCCAGACCGGAAGGCATGAATCTCTGCTCTCCACGTGGATTGGGGGTGATGTTGGGGAAGACGAACTTACCAAGCATCTCGCTGTCGGGGGTGTAACGCTGGCCGAAAAACCTGAACCCTGTGGTCTTGGAGAGCAGTGCATTTAACTGGGCGGGATCGAATTCCCCCGATTCATCCGGCATCACAACAGATTCACCCGTTCCGCTGTAGATAGCGGGGCTTTCATAATTTTCTGCGATGAACTGTTTGAAACTGTTAGTGAAGTCCTCTGAATAGATATCGGTTGAATTTATGGACTCTCCTAAGATAGATTCTGCTGCTGTCTGGTATTGTGAAACGGAAAGATCGTCTGCGAAGCCGGCGAAGAAAGCAGTGATTTCATAGATTCTCTGCCACTTATACTTTAGAGGGAGCTCTTCAATTGTGATAGTATTGAGGTCGGAAATAACAAGCAAAGCTGCTTGAGTCATCTCTGCAGCTCTTTCCTCGGAGACGAGAAATTCTTCATCGGACCCCGAGGGTGATCCTCCCTTAAGAAGGAATGTTATCCTCCCCATGTACATCATTGCCATGAAGTAATTTTCCAGCTCCTCGCTTGCCGTGTAGTGACCGCGAGGGACGTACTGGGAATAGTCTTCCTTGTAACCGAAAACAGGACTGAGCTCGAAGCCCATATGAGCTCTCATCAGAGAAACTTCCTCTGCAACCTGTTCTGCGATTGAGCTGTGCGGTTGAAAATCTTTGTCGAGAAACATGAGCGGTACAGCGAAGAATGCTGCATTGAGACTATTGTTTCTGCTCAAATTGCTGTTGTAGAGTTCTCTGCAGATTATCCCCAGGTCTGGGTTGAGGTGATCTGTTTCAACCTGCTGCAGTATCTGGTCAAAGAAAATATGTAGCATATGCAGTGGTATTCCGCTCGAGACAAATATCGGTTGATTTGTCTCATTTAGACGTTCAAATGCCGTTACTGGATTATCTGTAGGGTAGGGCTGGGGGAAGACAGCAAAGCCTGTTTGATCAATGTTGGCAGGCGGGTTTGACTGACCGGCAATCAGCAGAACCTCTATGAGATTAATAACTTCTTCGGTTTCGAGGGGAAGATCTAGGGATCGCATTGAGGGGGATAATGTGTATTCTACTGGGGAGTAGAATCTTGAAAATGACTCTTCCATAAGCACCACCTTCTGAAATACCAGTTCTTCTTCAGCCTGAGGAGTTGCAGAGCAGCTGGCTGCAATCAAAAAACAGGCCGAAAATGTAAGTGATCTTTTCATGCTAACCCTTCCGGTTATTGATTCTTTATGCATACTAACACAAGTAGTACCTCTGAACCAGATGGTTATTCCCTTGGCTGTACCCGCTAGACACGGCAGGTATTTTCATGCATTGTTACCCACAATACCGGTTTTACAAAGGAATATGGGAGAGCGTTCGAAAGGAAATGAAATGCCGGAGAGTAGACGACAGTTTTCTTTGCACAGGTTGGAAGGATTAACCGATGGAATATACGCTATCGCGATGACTCTTCTTGTCTTAAGTCTTCCGCTGCCTCAGATGGGCGGAGCCACTACAGAGAGCGACATAGTGAATCATCTGGGAGATTATTCTGACCTCTTCACCTCCTACGCAATTACTTTTCTTCTTCTTGGTAATTTCTGGATAATACAGTTGAAGATTTTCAAATACATCAAGGCCAGTTGCGTTTCTCATCTATGGGTGAACTTGGGTGGCTTGCTGTTTGTCTGTCTCATCCCGTTTTCATCTTCATTAATGGGTTACAACAATCACACCTTCACAGCAAATCTCTTTTTCCATCTCAATATTTTCCTTGTTTCAGTGTTCTTCCTGCTTCAGTGCAGAGTGTTGCTCGCTAACCCTGACACTATTGCTGACTCATTTGACAAATCAGCCATAAACAGGGTTATCAGAATTAACCTTGTTCTTCCTGTTATTTCCCTTTTCGCGATGGGTTTATCATTCATCTCACCTGAATGGAGCATAATTCTCTATATAGCAGTTCCATTTCTTACAACAAAAATAAAGAGAATTACTCCCGCAGCAACAAAAGAAAACAGCGATGATATATGAAAAGAGGGCGGCTATGCTTAGCAAACTTGTAAATGAGATAAGAGCGTTTAACAGTGAAAGAGAATGGGATCAATACCATTCTCCTAAGAATCTGGCCACATGTGTGCTTATTGAAGCTGCTGAGTTAGCAGAAGTGTTCCAGTGGCTCACAGAGGAAGAAAGCTGGAAACCGGATAAAAAGGCCATGGGGGAGGCTGAGGACGAGATAGCTGATGTGTTTATTTATCTATTGAATCTTGCAGACAGGCTGGGAATTGATCCGGTCAAAGCTTCACACAAAAAGATTTTGAAGAATGCTGTTAAGTATCCAGCTGATGCTTCTCGGGGAAGCAGGCTCAAGTACACCGAACTGAAGGAAGGGGAAAATAGCGATGATGACAACAACTAGTGTCTGTGTAGCTTTAGCTCTCCGATTGATGGATTTCTCTCCTGAATTGTGTTCTATGATTCTGTCACACTACACACATTCCGACTCTCAAATAGCAAACACTCTAGAGTCAGGTTCCTTCAATGAGGCAGCTGCAGGCTGGGTTACTGTTTTTCATATGGGGGAGAGAGGTATTCAAAACATTAACTTGTGTGAAATTACCCGTATTGAAGCACCCATGGCAGGTTTCCTGGTTGATGCAACAGGTTACCTGGAAGCAGACAGCGGGATTGTTTTCAATGTTTTCAGAACCGGAGTGTTTGATGGAACGGAGTACGCAGAGCAGCGCGGGGACGAGTTTGTCTTCTTGGCCGCAGGTACTGATGAAATGGGTGAAACTGTTCTCTTCCCAGCCTGTGTTGTTGAAGAAAACTTCGTTTATGAGTACGAATTTTTAGGAGACTCAGTCAGTTTCGTCGCTCTTTACGATAGGTTTCCGGCTATTACTGTGGAGTAAGAGCGTTCTTCACTGCAATCATTATGCAGCGGCTGCTGCCTGTGGCACCTGAAACAACGTCAACGTCTGGGCTCTGCTGCTCAATCATGCGGGGTAGAATGTCGTGTGCTTCATAACCTTTTCCACCTCTCTGCTCTTGTATCTCAATATCTGTTATCTCTTGATTAACCACAGTTACAGAAAGCTTGACACCAACAACAAAATCACCCGCTTCTCCCAGGTAGGTTCCATCCTCTAAGATGCTCAGATCCATGTCTGTAATCTGTTCGGAGTTGAATTTATCATACATTCTGTTTAATCTGAGTTTAAACCAGCCACCAGCCAGAAGCGCCACAGCAAGAATTATAGAGAGCGTAATAAGAAGCTTCTTCCTCATAATCACATTTCCTTTCAGGGTTTGTCCATCATCTCAAACCTATAAAAAAACGACCCCGGTTACCCGGGATCGTTAACGACACCATTGGCTAGAAAGTAGTTTTTATAGAACCCCATGTTGTCCGTGTCAAAGCTGTGGCATTTGTGTTTACTTTGTAGATTTCATCCGTATCCATGTTGCTTACCCAAAGGTAACCATCACTGTCGAAAGTCATTCCATGTGCAGCTGGAAGCACAGAAGAGCTGATAGAATCCACAAGGGCACCGTTACCGTCGTACACTCTTACTGGGAACTCTGAGTCGTTGCATGCATACCACCAGAGGTTGTTACTGTATGCTATGTCGTAGAAATCTATACCGAGTTCAAGCATGAATTCAGGACCCGTTTGAATGGAGCCTGAGTAGTTATAGATCTCGAGGCATTCTTTCATCGTCTGTGTATCAACACCTGCACCGTAAATTTTACTGTTTCCAGTTGCGAGACCAGTTACCTCCTGGTCGAGATCGCTTCCTCAACAGTCCAGTGAGAACGAAGACTGATAGATTCCCTGGTCGTTATACTTGTAGCAGTAGGATGATGTAAGATTGGGTGGAGCGCCGGAGGAAATGTAAACTGTATTGTTAGCGAAAGTGAGACCGCTCGGTACCTTTGTTCCGTTTGCAGCAAGATACCAGCTAAGCTCCACTGCACCTGTGGCAGGATCAAGCTTGTAGGCAAATTCAGTAACCTCGTCAACGGCCCACAATGCACCGTTTCCAAAACCCAGTCCCGAGATGTTCGTGTCCGGTGCATCAATCGTGGCGACTATCTGATAATCAGCCATAGAGAGCCCGGTAAACAGCAGGAGAGAAAACAGGATCAAAGCAAATTTCATGAAAACTCCTTTCGTATGGTGTACCAATTAAATAAATAAAACAATGAACGTAGTCAACTTGCTGTTCTATAGTTACAAAATAAGGCTTAAATGGCCCATTGTATATTTTTCAAATTCTCTTCATTATTGCCGCGAAATACAATCCGGATTATTATAGGTGTTACAGTTTTTGGGGAGGATGGGAAGTTACACAGTTACAAAAAACAGATAAGGGAGACCCAATGAAGAGTTTACTTGTTCTTGCACTGCTGTTTGCAGCGTCTCATTTTGCTTTGGCTGCTACAACAGTAACATTTGGCTGGGAGGGCACCGAGACCATTCTCGGTAACTACGGCGATATTATTGCTTCTATTGATACTGATCCTGTTCACGGTGGTTCTCAGTCTCTCAAGCTTGTCGATGATGATGCAACAGGAACTCCACAGGCATATGTTGGTTGGGTTGTAGGTCTTTCCGATGGGGACGAGGTTACTGCATCATTCTGGAGATACGATGTTACACCTGCTGCTGCTCCTTCCTGTAGAATCTGGGGGGGATGGAATGATGACCCTAATGATATTATGAATTATGCTGGCAGCGCCAGTGGACAGTCTGATTACGGGCCAGGCACAGGCTGGGATCTTGCAGAATACACATGGATTGTTGAGGGTGGACATTCTGGTCTTGTTATTCAGGTTAGAACCTACTCAGAACCAGGTGCAACAGTATGGATTGATGACCTTACAATAACAGCTCCTGAAACTGCAGAGATTCGCACACCTTCCTATTCCATGGATCTCTCTACAGACACATGGGCGGCCATCAAGGCTACATTCTAGAGTCTCAGCTATTGATTCATTGCCGGATCCGCGTTAGCGGGTCCGGTTTTTTTATCTCGTTATTATTTGCGAAAGCATACAGGTTACACCCTATAGTACTTAAAGAGAGGAAAAAAAGGATTGAAATATAGCTAACATTCGTATATTGACATAAGTATACAAGTATTTTATCATTACATTTAGGTGTAATATAAATGCAGAAAGGTGGTCAATGAATGAAAGTGTCAACCAAATGCTTACTCTTCCTTCTTCCTCTCTTCCTCTTTTCACTAGAAGGTTTAGGGAACGAGCTCCGGGAATCCAACTTTACACAGTTCGGTACCGATGACAGGCCTGAACTATCCTGGGAAGTACACATTCTGGGAAACCTCTGGAGTGCTATTCTCAACAACGGTACATTTGCTGATCCGAATGGCAATTTCTCATCAATGGAGTGGCCCGGGGGATCGGGAAATTACTATTTATGGAGCGGTGATTTCTGGAGCGCATGTGCCGGTGAGATAACTTCGACCTGGCCGGATAGTGCCGGTAAATGGGCAAGCTGTTCAGATTACGGTGACTATGAGTTTACACCAAGCGACGGTTATCCAATGGAGAGGCTTGTACCAGGTGATATCGGAGACGAACAGATCCAATGCGGTTATGATGACTGGTACACAGAGGGGGCCCAGGACAATCCATACGGACTTGGAGTGTGGCAGGAGAGCTACACATGGACCGCTTCCGGGTATGATAATTTTATAGTTAACAAATTTGCTATCACACATCACAGTGAATTCGGAAATGGTAATCCTCTCGATGGTTACGTATCTTCCATCAGAGGTGATTGCGATATTTCCACAAGTGATACACTTTCCTGTGCTTTAGATGACATGGTCTATTACGATGGTCATGCTATCTGGGCTAATGGAAGTTATTCTTTCGAGTACATTTTTGACGGTGGCGTGAACGCCAGCGAACAGGATGTTTACACATATCAGCAGAATCCGGATAATCCACTTCCTTCTACTGATCCGCAAAACATCTTCTATCATTACAATTACCTTTCTTCCGACGGTATACCTGATAATGATGTAGATCAGAACGGCGTTAGTGATCATTTCACAATTCTTGCTAAAGTCGTTGGGAGTGATACCCTTTACCTAACAGATCCCGTGTCAGGCATTGAGCTGTTCTCCGCTGGAATGCCCTACTACCACTACACTCATACAGTTGCAGACACGACTTACCTTGTAGTACCCAGGAATCTCTCTTACATGTGGGACTCTGATGCAGCCGGTTCTACAGAAGATGATTCTGGAGAACCGATGATTTCTGATCCATGTAATGGATTTATTGGCTGGAGACTTCTGGATATGTATGTGGTAAAAGCAGACCAGACGATAGAACGGCCTGCTGATGTATGGGGATATCCGATTCCTCTCAGCCATACCTGGTGGAACTGGGAAAGTGATCCCAGCTCAGATACCGAGAAGTACCATTACTCATGGGGGTTAAATCCAGATGCAAGCGGAGCCACAAGCGGTCCGCTCTATCTTTCGGACTGGGTTGGAAATCCAAATACACCGGTAGCAATGAATGTAGCCAACCCGGGACCATTCCCGATAGTTCATGATTCTCCCTTAAATTTAGGATATCCCACTTTCGATTACCGCTTTCTTATTACAACAGCACCGGTTGAACTGTGTGATGGTGATTCACTGTTCGTAATAGGTGGATGGGTAATGGGATTGGGTCTTGATGGTTTACGGATGAATGCGGATCTTATGCTAGATGCTTACTACAGAGCTTCTGTATGGGGCCCCGGGCTTGGGATTGAAGACGGTTCTGGAGTGGGATCGATGCAATCAACTCTCAATATCACTCCAAACCCCTGTTCCGGCAACATGCTTTCAGCAAATTTCATAACCGGAGAACCATCATCTGCCTCGCTGACAGTCTATGATGTTTCGGGCCGCATGGTGCAGAACAATGACCTTGGCGACTTTGAAGCCGGACTCAATTCTGTTGACATAGGAGCTTCAACATTGAGCAATGGCATGTATTTTGCACTTGTTACTACTGAAAGAGGAACTGCAAGAGGAAAGTTTGTTATCCTCCGCTAGTTAATTCTGAAGTCCAGGAGAACCGCAGAAAATGAAAGTGAAATCTCTCATTTACTGCGGTTCTCTCTTTTGCTACAGATTTTTTAAGTAAGCTAGAGGAATTACAGAATATGACTAGCGGGGAGTATCCTGTTATCTTCAGCCTTTGGTTTCCTGTTGCAGAAATTGGAGTATTTAAAAAACAGTGAATAAATCCTTGAATGGTCTGGGAACACCCGCACAGGAGGGTAGAAGTGTAGCGAAAGCTACTATTCTTCTTGGGGTTCTAACCTTTGTGAGCAGGATGCTGGGTCTCGCAAGAGATATTGGTCAGGCTGCTATTCTTGGTACTGGAATGGCCGCAGACGCCTTTACTATCGCATTTATCATACCCAACATTCTTCGTCGACTTTTTGGTGAAGCGACTGTAGCTTCTGCTCTGGTTCCAACCTATACAGAAACACTTCTTGAATCCGGAAAAGCAGAAGCCGGTAAACTAGCCGGGAAGATTATTACATTTACCGGAGCTGCACTGCTTGTTGTTGTTCTTCTGGGAATGCTCCTTGCTCCTGCACTTGTTGATCTGTTCGCTGCCGGGTTCAGTAGTGATCCGGGTAAATCTGAGCTTACAACACAACTGCTTCGTCTTCTTTTCCCATACATTCTTTTTGTAGGTATTGCTTCGATATGTATGGGAATTCTTAACAGTCACAGACATTTTCTTGCACCAGCTCTTGCTCCCATTCTTTTCAATCTCTCCGCACTCCTGGGTCTCTTTGTTCTCGCCGGTATGTGGAGGGCAGATATGCCTGTATGGGCTTATTCTACTGGTGTCTTAATAGGTGGAGCACTTCAGCTTGCAGTGCAAATTCCATTCATGAAAAGTCGTGGAATCAACTTCAGGCCGGACTTCTACTGGAAAGACGAAAGGTTCAGAAGGGTATTGAAACTTGCAGTTCCGGCTCTCATCGGTCTTCTTGCTGCTGAAGTGAACATTCTTGTTGATCAGCTGATAGCATCTCTTCTGTCCGGAGGAAGTGTTGCTGCCCTCTCTTATGGTTTAAGAGTAACCCAGGTACCCCAGGGCATTTTCGCTGTTGCACTGGCCACCGCTCTTCTTCCGACACTGAGTAGGCAGACAGCTCTCGGAAAACTTGATGAGGCAGGTAGAACTCTGGGATTCTCCACTCTGGTGATTAGCGGTATCATGCTTCCAGCTTCTCTATATCTGATTATAATGGCAGAACCGGTAATAAGAGTGATGTTTTTTAGAGGTGAATTTACCGATTCTTCTCTCCGTCTTACAGCCGCAGCACTCCGTTACTATTCAATGGGAATGGTTTTCTATGCTTCTGTAAAGATAACAGCACCAGTATTTTATGCTCTTAAAGATACGAAAACCCCAGTCAAAATAGCCATCGGATGTATGGGACTAAACATTCTGCTTAACGCCGCCTTTACCTATACATTTATTAAAACCGGTATTGCAGAGCCCCTGGCTGGACTAGCCCTTGCAAGCAGTGTTTCTTCGATAGTAAACCTTCTTCTTTTAAAGAAAAAACTTAAAGGGAAAGTCGGTAAATCCGGGGTTCCGCTAAAATCCTGGATTGCTCTTCTTTTCAGCGGTGTCGGCACTCTCATGCTTCTGCTCTATATAAAACCGGTAGTTTCAGAATTCGCAGAGGCGGGAATACTCAATGGCGCTCTGGCAATAATTTGCTCGGGTCTTCTGGTTATGCTTTTTTCTATTGCTCTCTTCTTCTTTACAGGAGGGGACGGGGTCAGAGTGATCATCAAGAAAGTTATCAGACGTGGCCGCTGATTCACTTAAGCGATCAGTTTCAACAGCACCAGATCTGCCTGGTGTTTACCGGTTTATCGATGAGAAGAACAAAACTCTATACATAGGCAAGGCTAAGAGCCTCATAACCCGCTTGCGTGGGCATACCTCAAATCCAGGAGACCTTAGGCACAGAATTCTGCTTGATAAGGCGGTTACGGTAGAGTGGACTGTAACAAGGACTGAGCTTGAAGCGCTTCTGCTTGAAGCGGAGCTTATAAGAACCCACAAACCTCCCTTGAACGTCGATCTCAGGAGTTCCAGTCGTTATCCATGGCTTGAAGTGACAACAAATGAAGATTACCCCAGATTGGTTATTACCAGAAGCCCGGATCGTTCGCTTGATATTCCAAGATTCGGACCATATCCCGACGCGGGAAATCTAAGGTCTTTGGTATCATTTCTTCTGGAACTATATCCTCTGAGAAAGTGCCAGTCTTCAAAGCTTAAAATGCGCGATCGCCCTTGTCTTATGGGGCAGATGGACAGATGCCCTACACCATGCTCCACGAATGGGAAGGAAGAATACACAAGGCGTGTGAACAAGATAATTTTTATGTTGAAGGGGCACTGGGACGAAGTTCGAAATGAAATTATCACTCGAATGAAGGATGCTTCAAAAACTCTGGAGTTTGAACGTGCCGCAGAGTTAAGGGATCTTCTTAAACGTCTTGATTCCTTTGGTTGGCCGACCCCTGAAACCCTACGAGACACGATATCAAGAGATGTTATGGCTATCTCGGGGAATTGGGGAATTATTATTCAGGTGCGAAGTGGAAGATTTATGGGCAGTCTCAGGCTGCCATTCAGTTCCAAATGGAAATTTGCTTCAGAGCCTGAAAGAATGTCTATTCTACTTAGATCATATTATTCTGAAACCGGTGATATTCCAAGGCAGGTTCTTCTTGCCTCTGAAGCGGAAGATCCAAAGCTTCTTGTTCAGTGGCTCCGGGAGAAGAGGGCAAGCGCTGTTGATATTCTTATTCCGGAGCGGGGAGACCTTAAATCTCTTACAGACGTTGCAAAGCGTGATCTCAGGCATTTTCTGGCCAAACTTGAATGGAAACATCCTGCTGGACGTGGCGAGAGGCTGGAAGCAGCTCTTGAGGCATTGGCAGATATTCTAGGTCTTGATGCACCACCTAAGTGGATGGTTTGTCTGGATGCCTCTACAATACAGGGTCATGCATCTGTCGCAGCAATGATCAGCTTTCGTGATGGAAAGCCTGACAAGAATGGCTACAGAAGGTTTTCAATGCCGAAAGAAATAGCTCAGAACGACCCTGCAATGATCGGGAACGCCGTATTCAGATTTGCTTCTCATCTTGAGGATG
The DNA here is from genome assembly GCA_016744855.1 of Candidatus Fermentibacteraceae bacterium. Classification (GTDB taxonomy): domain Bacteria; phylum Fermentibacterota; class Fermentibacteria; order Fermentibacterales; family JCC-6; genus Sabulitectum. Next base: position 131,048 of record JADGDO010000001.1, read on the forward strand.
AGCATCCTGATGTGTTTCTAATTGATGGTGGAATAACTCAGCTTAGAGCTGCCTGGCAGGCCGGCGGACATATGATGCCAGGAACAAGGTTTGTTTCAATAGCAAAGAAAGAGGAGACACTTCTCACCTCACCGGAGGAAGAAACAATAAAACTGCGGGATGATGCTCCACCTTTACTGTTATTCAAGGCTATGAGAGATGAAGCTCACAGGTTTGTCATCACTTTTCACCGTACAAAAAGAGCGAAGAGTCACTTCCATTCAGCGCTAGACGATATCCCGGGTATCGGACCTGCTTTGAAGGCCTCACTTCTCAAGCGATTCGGGAGTGTAGCAAGAATCGGAGCTGCTTCCGAAGATGAAATTGCATCTGTACCTGGTATTGGGAGGAAAAAAGCTATTGTTCTTAAAAAGGTTTTGACATGATCTTTTGTTTGATTTCATCAGTTCTGCTTTTCACTCCGGTGTCAGGAGTTGTTTCTGGGGGAAGAGAGCTTTCTTTTGAAATAGAAAGCGGTCTAATCCCGGTGCAGGAGTGGATGTCTGTACCTCAAATAGCAGCTAATCATTCAGATACATTTACCGAAATCACCCTGCAAAATGGGGTTAGAAATAGTTTCCGTGTTGTTTCATCCGGGCAAACCGCCGGTGTTCACCCTTTGATTGCATCAAGGATTACTGAAGATATTTCCAGCTTTCAGATGATTCTCGGTGATTCTAGGATAAATTGTTTAAAGAGCCAAAATATGATGAGTTACGCTATTGCTTATAAAAATGCTTTACTTGATTTCAGGGGACATTCCTTCAATAGCTTGAGTCCGACATTCGAATACTCAGATAAATATGTTCTTCTTGCTCTCACAGATAATACCACAGCATTCGGTGTCTCTTTCCCTCTGACAGAATCTTTCTCTTTCGGCCCTGCATATTCTTCAGATTTGAATGGTGGAGATTTCTGGATATTGGCTGAGACCTTGTGCGGTCCGTTAACGATAGAGTTCGCCCCTTCAATTGATGATGAGAACAGCTACAGGCGGTTTCATGGAGCTTATAAATACAAAGAATCGAAGCTCATATGCGGATGGGACGGCATGGATTATTTTGGGCATCTCGTTTATCAGAGAAATAATTTTGTTGCAATGGCATCGTACCCTGACACTGGAATAATGTTTGGCTGCCGCGTCGATGATGATGTTCTTCTGATTCTTTCTCAGCGTGAAGAGGGTTGGTTTCAAGGAGAGCTACAGGGTAAGTACTCTTGTTTTACAGCTGGAATTGAGTTTCTAAGGTCCTCAACTGATGAATTCAGCTGGGGAGTGAGCATTGGTATAGATATGGGATACAACAGTTTGGATGAATCAGTTTTTTCAGATTCATACTGGTATGATCAGATAGCGGTCACTTCATTTCTAAATTAGTATATTTGGTGCGTTAACAAATGCAAGCGGTGCCGGGATGGTGGAATTGGCAGACACAGCGGACTTAAAATCCGCTGCCCCACAAGGGCGTGAGGGTTCAAGTCCCTCTCTCGGCACCACTTTGGAGGAAAATGTCCGAAATTAGAAAACTACCTGACCATCTTGTTAACCTTATCGCAGCCGGTGAAGTTGTTGAAAGACCGGCATCTGTGGTTAAAGAACTTCTTGAAAATTCACTTGATGCCGGTGCTACTGCTGTCGAGATTGATCTGGAAGCCGGTGGTAGAAAGCTGATTACCGTTCGTGATAACGGTGGTGGTATGGACAAGCACGATATTCTTCTTGCAATTCAGCGTCATGCTACTAGCAAAATTTCATCACCCTCGGATTTAAATGATATAGCTACTCTCGGGTTTCGCGGTGAAGCACTTCCCAGTATTGCCAGTGTTTCCAGGATGACTATTTTGACCAGTCGGGGAGATGAGGGCTGGAAATTAATTATTACAGGTGGCAGAATGGATTCTCTCGAACCAGCCGGACGAACAAAAGGCACAACAATAACAGTCGAGAATCTGTTTTTTAATCAACCGGCCAGAAGGAAATTTCTGAAATCCGAAACAACAGAACTCACCTGGATTGAAAGAATTGTAACCGGAGCATCACTCGCACGAATCGAATGCTCTTTCTCGCTTCAGCATAATGGAAGAAAAATATTCAATCTTCCAGTAGTTGATTCACCAATTCAGAGATTGCGCGACAGATATGGTCTTGATTCTACTGAGCGTTGTGCAGAGTCATCGGGTGAAAGCGACGGCGTTAAAGCCCTCCTGTATATTTTTCCGGAAAAGAGGTGGGCAAACAGACGTCACCAGTATACTCTTGTAAATGGGAGGCTGGTTACAGCTCTTCAGGTTACGATGCCACTCAGGGATGCTTTCTCAGGACCTGCCGGAGAGCCTCTGCTTCTCTGCTCAGTCACTATTGATCCCTCTCAATTGGATGTAAATGCTCATCCTGCTAAAAGAGAGGTACGCTTCAGGAAACCTTATCAGGTTGAATCAGCTGTTCGATCTGCAATTCCGGGAATTGCAGCACACAGGACCCATTCAACTGTATCACTACCTTATTCAGCACACAACTTCACGTCTAACTCTGCTTCCTCTCATGTTTCCTATTCAAAAGAACCATATAGAAGCAATGAAAAAGCCGTTACAGCATCTGCTTACCAAACTGCGATGGATTTCGGAATGCCCGGAAAGAACGACTTTCAAACGATTGAGAGCAACAGTAATTCCTGGGAAGATTCTCTGGAAATGATTCGAATTTCCGGTTCGTACCTGGTAACAGAAACCGCAACAGGCCTTTTGATTGTTGATCAGCATGCCGCTCATGAGCGAATTTTATACGAGGAAATCATTGCTTCTGTTAAGGGTGCTATGTCTGCCGGTCAGCAGAGGATGCTTCTGCCAGAGGAAATCAGTGTCGATGACAATGATAAGAGTATTCTGAAAATCTATAAATCCATGATAACGCAAGCTGGATATGATTTTCAGATTATCGGAGATACTCTTGAGCTTCTCAGTGTTCCTGTTGGTATTAAACGAGGAACTGAAGCTCTTAGAGAAGTAATAAAAGCTCTCTCAAAGGGGGTAGATGTTTCAGAGTCTGAAGGAGAGCGAATCGCATCTGCAAGTGCATGTGCAGGAGCTATTAAGTTTGGAGACAAGATTACCCTCACAGAAGCCAGGCATCTCTTTCACACCCTTTTTACAATGAACGATCCTTTTCATTGCCCTCATGGAAGACCTACAATGATTGAGCTTCCTTTCAGTGAACTGGAGAATCGTTTTGGAAGATAGAATACCGGTAATTGCCGGATGCACGGCAGTAGGGAAGACGGCTGCTGCTTTCTACATTGCAGAGCGGAGAGGCAATGTGGAGATAATCAGCGCGGATTCCAGACAGCTGTACAGAGGAATGAATATTGGAACAGCAAAACCATCTACGGACGAGTTGAAAAGATTTCCTCATCACATGATCGATGTGGCTGATCCTGATGATCTTCTTTCAGCGAACTGGTTTGCTGAAAAAGCTATCGAGATAATCGAAGACATTCTAAAGCGAGGTTCAATTCCTCTTGTTGTGGGGGGATCAGGCTTGTATGTGATGTCACTTGCCGGGCTTCTTGATTCACTTCCACACAGAAACGACAGCATACGTAATTCTTTGATTTCACTGGAAGATACTGTTCCAGGTTCTCTTCATCGTCTTCTTGAAGGTCTGGATGAGAAGGAGGCCGGGCGTACAGGGATCTCTGACCGGGTACGACTTGTAAGAGCGCTTGAGATTGCTCTTCTAAGCGGAAACAAACCCTCAGTTCTTAAAAAAGGTGGCACACCGGACAAAAGATTTCGATTTGTTTTCATAGAGAAGGACAACACTGTTCTCCGTGAAGGTATCAAAAGAAGAACTTCAGCCATGCTCAAAGATGGTCTTCTTGAAGAGGTTAAAGGTCTTGTTGAGAAAGGGTTTACTCGTCAGCCGGTATTGGGAGCTACAATCGGATACTCAGAGCTTCTTGATCATCTGGAAGGGCTTTGCTCTCTTGAAGATGCGCAGTCGGCTATCGAAACTCATACATGGCAGTATGCCAGAAAGCAGAGAAACATGTTCAGGCGTCTGCCGGGTGTAATATCAGTAAGCAGTGATCCAATTCAGGTTGAAGCTGCACTTTTCGGTGAGAGGAGAAATGATGGATCGAGATAAAAACATTATTACCGAGCATCTGCCTCTTGAAGAGGTAATGTTGGCGGATATTGATGGAATCGAGGCTCCTCTCAACTGGTCAAGAGACCCAGAGGATGATTCACCTGAAGTACCCCCAGTCGTTATTGAAGAAAACAGAGGATTCTCCCTAGTCGGTAATCATCGTACTGTATGGCATTTGAAAAAAAGCGGTAAGAGCATGGTAAAATGTCTTATCGTGAGAAGCATTGTTCATGTGAAACCGGCTCATTCTCTGATAAGCAACTGCACTGAAGAAGCAATGCTGTTTGAAGCTCTTCTTAGAAGGGATATTGTACCCAACAGAAGCCGTCTTGCTGATATGCTGGGGTATTCCCGAGCAAGGATCACACAGCTTCTAAACCAGCTTAAACTTCCCAAGAACATAAGACAAAGAGTTCTCATTACAGATGATGTCAGTGAATTCAAACTCCGACCTCTTCTTAAATTCCTCGATGATGATGCTCGGCTGCAAATGGGATTTAAGAAACTTATGGAAGGTAAGCTTTCAGGTAGACAGATGGCTGTATTTGCTAACTCTGATCTATTCGAAACCGCCACAGAGACTCCAGAGAGTACAAAAACACCACTCGAAATCACTCTTGATGATCCGGTTAATTCTATTGCCGAGTTGGAAGGGGTTTTTGCCGGTGATGAGCTAATGGAGGAGTCGACAGAATTGACTAAAGAAGATGAAGGCATTTCAAGTAAAAGCATAATAGAAGAGGAAGAGAATACCCTCTCAGAGCGAACAGTGAAACAACCGAGAGTTGATATGGCTGAGGTTTTGAGGGACATTGGTAATATTCGTGAAAACGACTGGAAAATGAAGTCCATTGTACGAACTCTGTCTCCTCTCGAAATGATCTTTCTGGATGGTGTTTCTAAAATGCGTACAGGTCTTTATTCTGAAGCGTTGGATCTACTCGGTGAGGTCGTCTCTGAAGATTCGGATCACCACCTGGCATGGTTTTACCTGGGGCGCTGCTGCAACCTTACAGGCTCACTTCAGGAGGCAGAAGAGTACCTTAGAAATGCGGTTTCCAGACACCCTGACAACCCTGATTATCTGGTTGAGCTGGCTATTGTACTCGAGAAGCTGAAGAGACACACAGAGGCTGAAGCATTTTATAGAAAATCAGCTATACTGAGAAAAGCACTGGCAACTGGAAAATGAGAAAGCCTCTGATTACTTTTCTTGTTTCTCTACTGATCTTGATCTCATGCGCAAAAGTTGTTGCTCCTTCTGGAGGTCCTGTTGATGATACTCCACCGGAAGTAACTGAAGTCTTTCCGCAACAAGGCTTTGTGGAGGAAACACCTTCTGAAATTACAATCTACTTTTCAGAGAAGATCAGAGCATCTGAATCTGATATACAGTTGTACCCAGAAAGCGGCGGCATTGCTGTTATTAAGGGTAATGAGGCACACATTACAATTGGTGTTGAAAGTGCGATAGTTCTGGTGAATCTATCCTCTACTCTTGAGGATATGAGAGGGAACAAGATTGTTAACCCCGAGACTTTTGTTTGGAACAGTATCCCTGAAGACAGTTTTGCCTCTGTCTCAGTTTCCCTGCTTCGTGACGGTGGAGGCATAGTGACAGCCAATGCACGGTGTGATTTCTTTCTTCTGCCTGATACTGTATCTCCGGCGATCTCCCATTATCCTGATACACTTGGTGTGATAGACGCCGGATGGCTATCTCCCGGTGATTATATGGTTCTCGGTTACGAGGACTTTGACCAGAGCAGAACTTGGGACCCTGAACGCGAGCCGGGAACAGCAAGTGAAATTTCTCTGGCTTCGGGTGATTACGCTGAATTCGCTATGACCATGACAATCATCGACAGCATTGGACCCCGTATATCTGAGCTTCTCGTTACTGATGGATGGCATCTGGAGGTTATCTGGAATGAACAGATCGGTGCAGATTTTGATGACTCCGAACTTGTTTCGATTACCGGGCCGGATTCTTTGCCGGTTAATATTTACAGTATTGGAACTTCTTCGGGAAGAAGCACCAACGGGAGAATGACTGTCTACACAGAACAGATGGCTGACACAATGTACACCATTACTGTTAGAGGAATTACAGATCTTGCGGGCAACCCCTCATTACCTGATACCATAGAGTTTTGGGGAACAGATTCACTTCCCGCTTCAAAGCTTTCAGTTCAATATGCATTTCCTATTGACGGTGGAATTGACATACCACCAACGGGACCTTTTTACATTACTTTTTCAGACTGGGTTGATGAAACAGCTGTTGATTCTCTTTATTCGATTTCCAGGGTTGCAGATAGTGTGGTTGTTTCCGGTGAATTTGTGCGGATGTCGGCCCTGGGCTTCTCTTTCACTCCATTTGATGAACTCCTTGGAAACCGTCAATACCGTACAGATCTTCTTCCCGGCATTGTCTCTCTTCAGGGTGATTCACTGGCCGGAGCGAGCTGGGCATTTATTCCCGCCTGGAGCGAAAGCCCCGGAATTGTAAGTGGTTCGATATCAGGTACAAGCGCTTCAGTTGTAACAATGGTCTTTGCCCCTGCTGGCAGCTCCGGAGAGATTCTTACTGGAGATTATACGCGCGGAACTTACAGTTTTCCAGATATCCCTGGTGGAAGATACACCGTTTCTGCTTTCGTAGACTGGAATTCAGACAATGTCTGGAATCCCGGAGAACCCTATGGTGCATGGCCAGGAGTTGTAGAGGTTTTCCCTGGAATAGAAACTCCGGACATTCTTATCAAGGTTCTTCCATGATGGTTTTTAAGCCGGAAGACAGGTTTAATAGAGCTAAGTGTAACAGCTGTGGAATATGTGTCTCTGCATGTCCGGAGTCAGCGATAGAAACTGATTCTTCGGATGGTATTACAGCATTCACGTCTGCATGTATCGGTTGCGCGCACTGTGGTTGTTACTGTCCACTGAATTGCTTTGATCTTCCCCTGGCTAAGTCGGATATGTTGCCTCAGGAAGATCAGATACAGAACCTCTATGAGGCTCGGAGATCTACAAGAAAGTTTTTAGACAGAAGAATAGATGAAGAGGTTCTCAGGTCGCTTCTTGAACCGGTTGGGTTTTCCCCAACTGGGCAGAATGCCCAGGGAGTAACTGTGGATGTCCTTATCGGGAGAGACAATATTGACAGCCTCATTCTTAATCCTATTGTAAGACTTGTCAGGGTATTGGATTGCTTCCGTCTCTTGACCCTTTTCGCTGGCCCCGCTGGAAAAATCATAAAGAAGCTCCGCAGTGGAGAAGATGTAATCTGCTGGAATGCTCCTTGTGTCCTGCTGTTCAGAGCACCAGCAAGAAATGTGACGGGAAAAACCGATTCTGTAATAGCTGCTACAATGGTATCGATTAAAGCAGAAGCTTTGGGACTTGGTTCCCTATGGAACGGAATTGTACAGATAATCTCACCGATTCTGAGAGTAAGAAGAAGTCAAGCAGTTCTTTGTGTAGGGTATCCGGCTTTGAAGAGATATCAGCAAATTCCTGAACGGACCTGGAATAGATCAGATGTCAGTCGGAGTAAACAGGACGCCAGGGGAGATCATCGTGAAGACTAGGTCTGGCATCGCTCTCAACCATTATGTTTGACCAGTTTAGAAGTCTCGGGACGCTGTAGAGTGCCATATCAATCCTGCTTATTCTGAACTCTCCCAGTCCATCCGGATCAAAGATTCTATTAAAACTGCCAACTGCACCATCAACGAGGTACGCCTGAACTACTGAAGGTCGACCCTGATACTCGAGTGATGCTACTGTGCTTTCAGCATTTACGCCTCTTGGAATTCTTCCTCCAGGGTATGCGAATGCATTAATTCCGCTGGTTCGGAGTCCAAGTTTACCCTGGAACAGGTTGAGTGCAGGTGTTACCTGCTCCCAGTATCTGGATGGAGGTATTTTAGTGAATGAAAGATGATCTGTTGAGTGATTTCCGATAACATGGCCCATATCGAGAACAGCATTTAACTTCTCTTCTGAATTATTGCCAAAAGGAATTTTGTCCCAGCTGATAAAGAAAACAACACCTCTGCCAAAATCAGGATGTTCTTCAATGAATGTATTGACTATAGCGACGGCACAGTCCGGATCTATCTGTTGTTGACCGTCCGGAGATTCAAGATATCTGAAGTTATCTTCCCAGCCATCATCAAAGGTAATCATTACAGGTCGTCTGTCGAGGGGAACCCTGCTTAGGCCATCCTCTATGTCTGTCGGTTGGATGAGAAAGAATCCGGCATCATACAAGCGCTGAAGGTCATCTCTAAGTTTGAAGGGAGTTGCACTGTAATCGCTCTGATGGGCTGTTATCTGGTGGTATGTGAGAACAGGAATTCCACTTGCATAATCAGCAGCTTCCGGGGTTACTCCGTAATCCAGCGGTTGTGGAGTGCCAGTTGATGGAATGAAACCTGCGAGGACAAGTAATAGTATCGTCATAGCGGCATCACCGTAATACGATCAAGGTCTGCATTGACTTTGGAGTCGATGAATACACCAATCTGGCCGGTAGGGGGTACAGTGGTTCTCACCACCTGTATCAGCTGACCATTAACGGAAAAGTCTGTGTAGTTCCCGTGAACTTCAGCTGTGAGCTCTACTTCTGTAAGTCTGTAGGGGAGAAGCCTTGATGATTCGAACGCATCCAGACCCATTACCGGAATCCAGAGACCGTTAATGCACCTTTGAATTGTGTATTGACCTCTGCCGTTTACCCCGAGAAGAAGAAAGTTATCTGCTCCATCTGCTCTAAGGACAAGACCTACAACAGAATGTGACTGTGCTTCAACGAGGTTAAAAACTGCCTGAACAAGACCATCTTTTAGCAGACCGGAGGTACTGAGCAAAACCACCGGCTCGTTGAAGTAATGATTATCAACATGAAGAGCACCATTGTATACATCATAGGTGAGATTCTGCCCGAAGGGCTTATCAAGAACACTCCCGAAAGTACAGTTTAAAAGGGTGTCATCGGGAGCAGGGGCGATCTGTTCAGCGCTCATCTGTTCAATAGCCTCTGATACTGTTTCAGAAGCACCCGCTGTGCTGGATGTGCTGGAGGCACCCACAAAAAAACCACTGGTCTGCTCTGTTGATCCACAGGCCATGACAAGCATTCCAAAAACAATCAAGTATATTTTCATCATAAAATAAAGTTTTCCCATCTTTGTGAAGGCGATAAAATAGTGTTGAAAACTATTGTATTTTCTGCTTGCTGTCTAGTGTTGGGTCTCGCGCTGGGGTGTAGGGAAGAAACCCCCGCAAGAGTGATGATTACTGCTTCAAATGAAGTTGGGTATGTGCATGCACCTCCGCTATATGAAGTAATCATTCCCGATTCTCTTCTTACTGGAATACTCTGGGGCAAAAGTTTTCCTCTCCTGGTACATTGGGTAACAGTCGAAGAATCTGTTGAAAAGGGTGACACAGTTCTCATGGGAACTGATCCTTTTTTCTCTGTGGAAATGGAGAGAGTCGGTATGGCTTTGAACATTGCAGAGGCTATAGGAGATAGCTCTGCGATAGACAGCCTTTACACCATACTGACTGATTCATCGTCCTATACATACATTACCTCTTCTTCAACAGGAGCCATAGAAAACCTCGCATTTTCTGATCAAGTACTTCAACCCGGAGACACTGCCGCAGTAGTTAAAGGTTCTCCTCCTGATTCTGTGTACATTCTTGTTCCAACCTATTCCCATATAAAGTGGCCTGATAATCTTCCAGGTAGCACAGTGACTGACCTGGGTCTCCAGTGTTACGGACCGATACCCGGCGCAACAGATTTGATCCCGGGAGTGTGGTCTGTAAAACCTCAGTATGTTTTCGAAAATGAATTGAATTCATTTCTTATTTCAGTAGGGGACTCCCTTCCTGTTTCTATTATAGGTACTACCGAAACATCCAGAATCATCTATTCGACCTTTCCTCTGGATTCTCTCCCTCTTACTCCCTGGTAAATCTGTTTGTTCTTCTGTGACAAGAAGCATTTGCCCCATGACTGTCGAAATAGTTCTGGTGGTATTCCTCCGCAATCCAGAAACTCTCTTCAGGATTGATCTGGGTAGTAACCTGAAGTCCATTGTTCTCAAGTATGGCAACCAGTTCATTGAGTGTTTCGAGCTGTTCCTGGGTTGAGTAGAAAACAGCTGATCTGTACTGTGTACCTGTATCAAATCCCTGACGATTACCCTGTGTTGGGTCATGAATCTCGAAAAATGTCATGGCAAGCTCTCGGTAAGACACCGCAGAATTATCAAAGACAACCTTAACGGTCTCCGTGTGACCTGTTGACCCTGAGCATACCTCTTCGTACTCGGGATTGGAGCGTGTGCCACCCATGTACCCAGACTCTGCTGAGAGTACTCCAGCTGTGTGATCGTATATGTACTCAATTCCCCAGAAGCATCCACCGGCAAAGTAAGCTGTTTCTATTCTATCGCCCGGAATGAAACTCATTGAAATGGAATTTACGCAGTGTCTGGTGTTGGTATCGGTATAACCCTCTCCTGTAAAGACATGTCCGAGATGCCCACCGCAGGCATTGCAGAGAATTTCTGTTCTTACACCATCATCATCAGGAATAGATCTAACTGCCCCCTCGATTGCTTGATCGAAAGAAGGCCATCCGCAATGAGACTGGAATTTGGTTTCAGATCTGTAAAGAGGTGTGTTGCAACGCTTACATGTGTATAAACCATTTTGGAAATTGTCTACGTGCAAACCGGAATTGGGCATTTCAGTTCCACCGTGAACAATCACTGCTTCTTCCTCGGCAGTTAGTTCCCTGTATCCCATTGTCTCTTCTCCATTCGCCAATGAACCCGTAAGCATTATCAATCCTGCTACCGTAATTAACCCTGTTGCAAATTTCCACATTGTATTACCTCCATCATTGAACAATACCCAACTTAGGGCAAAGGTTCCGCATTCCTGGTGCTGGATTATATTAGCAGTGTATAAAAACTATTTTTGCAGTAGAGAGGGGATAGATTTGTCCGATAACCTTTTCACATTTGAAACTGATTACACTTGGAGTGATCCTGCTTCAGAAGCATTCAGTCTGTTCAGTAGATGGAGAAGTCAGAACACTTTCGGATTTCTTGATCTTCCCTTGAACCGCCGGCTGCACTCTGAAACAGTTGAACTGGCGGACAGATACAGGCAGAAATGTGATACCCTTTTTGTTGCGGGTATTGGTGGGTCATCTCTCGGTCTCAGGGCAATCCTTTCTGCTCTTGATGAAAACTCGGGGGGGAAAGTTGTTGTAGTCGATTCTCCTGATTCCAGGATAATAAATCGAGCTGTTAATTCTTATACCTCTGAAGATCACTCTGATCCAGTTATCACCATTATCACCAAATCTGGTGGAACTGCAGAAACCCTTTCCATTTTCATGGAGCTCAGGAAAACTTTGGGTGCTGATGTTCCCGTTGTTGCCATAACAGATCCGGAGAAGGGTGAGTTGAGAAAGCTCGCGGTTTCGAAGGGCTGGGACACTTTACCGGTTCCCTCGAACGTTGGCGGAAGATTCAGTGTTCTCTCCCCAGTGGGACTTTTCCCGGCAGCTTTTGCTGGAATTGACACAGCTGAACTTCTCTCAGGTGCTGAAGAGGTTCTGGATGACTTTGACTTGAACGGAAAAGATAGCTTGGCCGGAAGAATAACTGGAGCATTCCTCTCCAGATTCTCTTCGCATCCCGTTCATGTTTTCATGCCCTATTCTGACTTCCTTTACGACACTGCACTCTGGTTTTCTCAGTTGTGGGCAGAAAGTCTTGGAAAGGGGAGAAGCCTTTCTGGAAACTCCATAAGCATAGGTCAGACCCCCCTCGCCTGCAGGGGCCCCGCCGATCAGCATTCCCTTGTTCAGCTTTTTATGGAGGGTCCATCAGATAAAACAGTCACTATTATGACCGAAGGTTCTCCTCAGTGTACTGATTCTAAAAGAGCTGGTGAATTCAGGAGTATTTCCACTATGGGTTATCTTGAGGGTAGAAGCCCTGATGAGTTACGAATGGCCGAAGCCGTGGCAACAGCGACTTCACTCTCAGAAAGAGGACTTCCTGTTTCCAGAATTCATATCCCCGAGATCTCATCAGGTTATCTGGGGCAGATATTTATGTCTCTCGAAATCGCCACAGCTCTTTCAGGGCTTGCACTCGATGTTGACCCTCTGAATCAGCCTGGTGTTGAAATCGGTAAAATCCTGACATACAAAGCTATGGGCAGGGAGGGATATTGATACTGATACTCGCTGTTGTTGCACTTTTCCCGACAACTCAAACTGAAGACTGGTACTCTCTGCTTCAAAGCAGATATCAGTTGGGATGTTCAGCAGATTACCTGCTTTCAAGGGAAAATGAAACCGGTGTTCTAGCTGGAGACCTTCCAATGGTTGCAATTGGATCATCGCCTCTATTGCCCTGGCCGGAGGCACACACTCTTGATCCTTTGAACAGCGGCATTTGGGGAGGTGGAAGATGGAATACAACTGTTGGAGAGAGAACCTTTCAGGATTCCACCAGCAATTCAAAGATTGGTCTTATACAAAACACGATGGACCATAGCAGATACATTTTTCAACTGGACAGACCCCTCCCATGGAGTATGTCAGGTAATTTCCAGATTCTTCGCGAAGACACAGTTCGATTGGCTGAAGCGATTCTGAAAAGAGGATCTTTCAACATGCGAACCATGAGCTGGGAAGGTGTTGGTTATGGATGGGGTTCCTGGGCTGGGTGGAAATCACAGTATGGGTATGCCAGAGCTGGATTTTCCCGACTGACTCCGGGAGACAGACGCCCTGAGCTTCTTGCTGGACTTACTGCTAGTCTCACGACTATTTCCTTTGAACTGGGGGCAGCAGGTTCATACGTAGACAGTACTTTGCAGGGAAGAGGAGTCGCTGGCATATCATCTGCTCTGGGAAAGGCACAGGCTTCAGGATACTTTGAATACAATGATCAGGGGGAAAGCGTGTGGGGTGGCATCAAACTCCCAGCAGGGCCGGTTGAGCTCTCAACGGCTCTCTCAAAGCCTGCTGGTGGTGAATTGTTTCACACTCTTGCAATAAGGCATCCTGACTTCAATATAGTCGCCAGATTCTTTGATGAGACAGCTGTTGCAGCAGATGCACAAGCAGAAAGAGGCTTCTTGCGGGGAAAGGGAGCAGTCTGCTGGAATTTCGAAAATGAATCCCTCTCAACAACATCATGGTTACTTCTCGGTGTTAATTGGTATATGGCACGCATTGAAGCCGGACCACGATTTACCGCGGCTATGGATTCTACCGGAAGCTGGGAGGGAACAGTCGATGCACTCCTGGGTTTTACTCTTGCCTCCTTTTCTCTTGAAAGTGCAGTAGAAGACATTACTCATGATGCCAACCGAAACTGGTCATTTGGAATTACCTGGGCCTTTACAGATGAACCACCGGTGACCCCAATTGAGGAAACGGAGGGCGAGCGTGGAGAGTAAAATAGCAGTACTTGCCTCAGGAGCAGGATCGAATTTTAAAGCTCTTGCACTTGGTGATACCGGAGAAGGTAAAGTCGACATTCTTCTCACTGACAATGAAAATGCAGGTGCCTTGAACCTTGCCCGTGAGCTTGGCATCGAGTCACGATATATGTATCCCGGGAAATTCAGAACAAAATTCGGGATAAAGGAAGAGGAAATATGGGCCCAATATCTTCTGAACAGGGGTGTTGAGCTTGTTTGTCTTGCCGGACTTATGAGAATAATTAAGGGCCCTCTTCTTGATGCATTTCAGGGAAGACTTCTGAACATCCACCCTTCTCTTCTTCCATCTTTTCCCGGTCTTGATGCTCAGGGACAAGCGTTTAACTACGCTGTAAAAGTAGCAGGATGTACTGTACACTATGTAGATAGTGGGACCGATACAGGACCAATTATTCTTCAGGAAGCCGTTCCTGTTCTCGCTACAGATAACAGAGATTCCCTGGCTGCAAGAATACTGGAAAAGGAACATATAATCTATGCAGAAGCGGTAAAATCCCACTTTCAGGGAAGAGCAGTATATTCCAAGGTTGTGCGGTAACACCGGAGGGGGGTTTTGCTTTTATGAGTTCTATCATTGTTAGTTTTCTTGTTTTTCTTTTGTTCAGCGGAGCAGATGATCCTGTTCCTCCAGGTCCTGTTTTTGCAATTTCGGTAGATAATGTTCCTATTCAGCCCCATATGATGGCATTTATTGCCTCACCTGGTGAGCAGCATCGTTTGTCATGCGAAGATTCTCTGAGCTGGTCTATTCCATCTCTGGCTGTCACTGGGTCCGGTAGGGAATTCACATTTGATCTACCAAGATCTCATGGTACTTATGAAGTTGTAGCTTCTGATTCTTCATCTGTACAGCATTGGATAATGATAGTCCCTCTTAATAGCAACCAATTCAGAACAGCTACTATAAATTCATTTCCAGTAGGGTTTTACGGTGATGGAAATACAAGGGATCATCTTCCCGACAGAGGATTCATTGAACTATGGCCAGACGTTTTTAATGCAAGAATCTCAACTCATTTGAGCTTTTCAGATTTTCTTGGTCACACAGAAGGCAGTTGGCCGCAGTATATGGTTCTTGATCTCAGGCTTGTGCATAAACTTGAATGTGTCCTTGAGGAAGTTGCACTTTCCTACCCAGAGGCGCGCGATTTGCATTGCATCAGCGGATTTAGAACACCAGCATACAATGCTGAAATCGGAAATGAGACTGGTTTCAGTCTTCATCTTTACGGAGCAGCTTCTGATTTCTGGATAGAAGGCTGGCCGGCAAACGATCTAATTGATGATCTTGACAGAAACAAGCGGATTGATGTGTTTGACGGTGAGTTCATTGTGGAAGCATCAAGACGACTGGAAGCAACAGGCAGGGTTGCTGTTGGGGGTGGATCAGCCTACCGCTGGATTACCTCTCACGGTCCCTTTGTGCATCTGGATACGAGGGGCAGCGCTGCTGTATGGCAGACCACGAGAAGTCTGGTTGAGAATCCAGTTATCTAATCGGAGTGTGTAAATGAAGATACCTATTATTGTTTTAGTTTCATCCCTAATTATTGCTCTTGGAATCAGCTTGACAACCGTTTACCGTATGGATGAAAAGGTTGCTCTGATGAGAGAAATGGTTGATGAACACAGTGCCAGAACCGATCTGGTTATTGCTCAGCGGGACACGCTTTCACGGATTAACTCTGCCTTCACGGCAAGAATTGATTCATTACCCGCTCTTAGGCACACAGCAGATTCACTTCAGGTTCGTCTGGATGAGGCAGAGCTTGTTCGTAATTATTTAGGCTACTATTTAATAATAGACACTAATCAGAATAGATTCCACCTTCGTCGCGGGGGTCTTCTTGTTAGAAGTGGATACTGTGGAACCGGTAAAGGTTGGACCGAGAATGATAGCGGTCTCGTGTGGAATTTCAGCACACCAAGAGGTATTCGATATGTGGTTAAAAAGGGGGAGAACCCCTACTGGTATAGACCTGACTGGTATTGGCTCGAACAGGATCTTCGTCCACCAAGGCCGGGAGAGGACGTTCTTATTCCGGACAGTTTATCATGGGATGAGCAGATTGTTTTTTACAATGATTCTCTTACTTCAACGGAAAGAGTCTGGGTAAGAGCCGTACCGGGAGCTCTTGGTAACTTCAAAGTTGATCTCGGTGGTGGAATTCTGCTTCACTACGGTGTGGGCAGAGGACGCAATGTCAGTCACGGTTGTATTCGGTTGGGTAATAGTGATCTTGAAGCTATTTACAGAGCTCTCCCCGTGGGTGCTCCTGTTTTAATTTATTAGAAGAGAGGCTTTCATATGTCAGCTATTGTTGGAACAGCATCAAAACGCTCTCGCAGGAGCATCGTATTGATAGCCGCTACACTGGTTGCCGTACTCACTGTAATATTTTTCCTTAACGATTCAGAAACAGAAACCCCAATGTTTGGGCAGGAAGCCCCAGTTCAAGCTAACCAGGTTGCTCCTGCTGTTACCCCTGACTCATCGAATCAATCATCTCTTCCTCCCGACTTGTGGCTTCAGGCTTACGGCTCATCTTCCGGTAATGCAGCATGGGGATCTCCTGTAGTTGCTCCCTTTGATACACTGTGGAATTTCTCCACTGATAGAGAGTTGTTTTCCCCGCCGGCCTTTGTCGGAGATTTTGTGTTTATAGCAGGCAATGACAAGGTTCTCCGTGCTCTGAACAAAGATTCGGGTCAGCAGATATGGACAAGAAGTGTTACATGCGGGCTTTCCGGTGGAGTTGCTGCAGACTCTTCTGCTGTTTATTTCAGTGGGCAGGATGGTTATATGTATGCCCTGGATTTCGAAACGGGTTCAGAAATATGGAAAACCGGTCTCGGATACCACATTTTTACAGATGCATGTGTTTTCGGTGACAGCCTTGTTCTTGCGGGAAACTCGATGGGTTCAATCGCTGCTCTTGATAAGAGAACAGGTGTTTTAATCTGGGATGACACAATGGATGGGCTTTTGTTGGGACCTTCTGTTACTGACAGCATAGCTGTATTCTCATCTGAAGCTGGGTCAGTAGGGGCCTGGAACATCTCTGGGAACTCACTATGGTCACGAGGTTTTACAACCCAACCCTCTGCGCCCTCAATAGTATCCAATGTCGTGTTCCTCGGTTTTTCAAGTGGAAAGGTACTTGCCTTATCGCTTTTTACAGGAGAAACGCTCTGGGAAAGTTCTCTGGATAATGTGAATGGAAGAACTGTTCTTTCCAGACCAGCCATTACGGATGATTCTCTGCTTGTTGCCGGAACATGTGACGGTAGAGTTTTTTGTCTTGAAACAGTAGCTGGAGAGCTACAGTGGGAAACAGAACTCGATAACTGGATTGCTGTTGCTCCCGCAGTTTGCGATACAATCGTTTATGCAAGTTGTGATGACGGCAGGATCCATACCCTCAGTCTGAATACAGGAATCGCAATTGATACTCTGGAAACAGGATCATATTCCGGAACACCACCTGTACTCTTGGGTGGAGTTCTATATACAGGTAATTCCGATGGTGATTTCACGGCTGTTACCGGCGCATTGCCGGTTAATCCAGAGCCTGCGGAAGAAGAATAGGAGACAAATGCCCAGTGGAATGATATCCAGCGGATACGCCCTTGTAGCGGGTTTATCCAATACAGGCAAATCAAGCCTGCTGAATGCCCTGACTGATACCAGAATTTCCCCTGTTGCATTACAGCCTGCATCAACAAGAATGCCCATTACAGCGATATGCACACCAGGAAATGCTCAGATTTGTTTCGTGGACACTCCACCACTCGATAGCGGTTATGACTGGTCTATTATTGACTGGGTAGATGTTGTCGTTCTGGTGGTTGATATAAAAACTTTTGATGAGGATCTTAAAAAACCTGTAGTAAAACACTTTTTGAGACGAACAAACAGAAAACCTGTTGTTCTCGCCATGGGAAGAAGTGATTATGTTAAACCTGAGCACCGTGCAGCCTACGTTGCAAGAGCAAGGCATACTAATCGATTCAATGGTATCGTACCTGTAATTCCGATGCTCGACTATGGAATAAAAGATCTGATGAATGCAGTTTTGAAAAACATCCCTATCAGGAACCGTCTCTTCCCAAGAAGTATCAACACACTGAACTCAAAGCGCTTCCTTATATCAGAGCAGATCCGTACTCAATTGTTCAGTCTGCTTTCACTTGATGTTGCAGGTGAAACTGCTGTACAGGTTGAGGAAACCTCTCAAAGAGATGGCAAACTATACGTCAGAGCCAATCTTATTGCATCCAGAACCACTTCCAAGGGAATGCTTATTGGTCGCAAGGGGCAGACTCTGGAACAGATCAACAAACTTTCATCGAAGGCTATTGGAGAGTTTACCGGGGAGGATTGCCGACTTGACCTCTGGGTAAAAGTTCGTGAAGCATGGACAGAAAACAAGACAGATCTGCTAGAGTTCGGATATGTCTGCTGACGGTCGCACAACATGCCGGATTAACATAGAAGATTTTGAAGGTCCGCTTGATCTTCTTCTCTTTCTTATCAGAAGAGATGAACTTGATGTTACGACAATTAATGTTGCTGAAGTTGCAGATCAGTATCTCGAATACATCAGAGAGACCGAAGAACTTAATCTCGACATTGCCGGTGAATACCTGGTAATGGCCGCCACCCTTACCAGAATGAAGAGCAGGCTGCTTCTTCCTGTCGAGAGAGCCCTGATGGAGGACAGCGAGGATCCTATGCAATCTTTGATGAGGCATCTGGTTCTTTACAAAGCTTTTAAAGAGGTCGCACTGGAGCTGAGGGACAGCGAATCAGTCTGGCGCGAGGTGTTCACTCCACCAGGAGAACGAGATAGGTATGAGGAAGAAATTGTGGAATTTGACCCCGGTCAGACTTCTCTGATGGATTTGCTTCTTGCTCTGGAGAATATGACTGAGAAGAACGCTCCACCACCACAGCACCGTGTGCGCAAACCGCTTCTCTCTCTTTCTGAGTGTGTTCATACATTGAATACTCTTCTACCCACTGGGAGCACAATGGGTTTCAGTACTGCTGTAGGGGAGCACCCTGATAACGCTGTCGTAGTATCTTTCTTTGTTGCAGTTCTTGAATTGGTAAAGCGGGGATGGCTTTCTACAGAGCAAAGCTACCCCTTTTCAGATATCATCATGAAACGAAAAGAGAAAAGGTGGGAAATGAATGCTTGATCAGCTTGCAAGGCAGATAGAAGCCCTTCTTGTTGCCACCGAAACACCGGTAACGATAAGCCGTATCTGTGAGTTAACCGGTTGCGGTACCGAATCTGCAGAACAGGCAGTGGAGCGCATAGAAGCCGAGCTTGCGTCAGGTGGACACGCTATTGTAGTAGCAAAACTTGCTGGAGGATACAGGATTGTTACCGATCCTGATCTTGGCTTTATAGTAGGTCAGTTGTTTGAGGGAAGAAGGCACAGTCGGCTTTCCAGAGCCTCTCTGGAAACTCTTGCAGTAATTGCCTACAGACAACCAGCAACTCGTGCGCAGGTCGAAGCTGTTCGTGGAGTGAACAGCGATAGTGCAATGCGCACATTATTGGAAAGAGATTTAATAATAATAACAGGACGACAGGAGACCCCGGGAAGACCTCTTCTATACGGGACAACTTCGCGATTCCTGGAGTACTTTGGTCTCAGTAATCTTGAGCATCTGCCCAGGATGGATGAGATGGAGAACCTTCTTAAGCTGTCAGTGGATGATATAGAGCGGATGGCTTCTGAGTTATCGGGGGAAGAAAGTGACCAAAGCATCTAAGAAAACAGCATCTGCAAACGCTGATGGAATGAGACTGAATCGTTTTGTTGCAAGATCAGGAATTGCTAGCAGACGTAACTGTGATACAGGTATCAGGAATGGTATGGTTACTGTTAATGGACGACTTGTTGTTAACCCCGCAGAGAAGATTTCTGAGGGAGACATTGTGTTATGGGACGGTGCAGCCGTAACTCTACCAGACATCTTTGTGGCTGCAATGAATAAACCTTCCGGATACGAAACAACAATGAATGAAAGTGCTTCAAGACCAATTTCACAGCTTTCAGTTGGAATGCCAAGGGGAGCTGCTCCGGTGGGACGTCTTGATATTAGAACCGGAGGGCTGATTCTCTGGAGCAATGATGGAGAACTTGTTTACAGGCTGACTCATCCCAAATGGCGGATTGAAAGAGAATACGCGCTTATCCTTGCTAAACCTCCCGAGAGGGAAGCAGTGGAAAAAATGCGCAAAGGTGTATACATTGCACCAAGAGAATTCTCAAAGCCAAAATCAGTAGAGAAAACAGGGTTGAAGAGCCTTAGTGTTGTCCTTACAACCGGGCGAAACAGAGAAGTCAGAAGATTATCCAAGTTTTCCGGCATTCCTCTGATCGGACTGGAAAGAACAAGATTTGGACCCATAAATCTTACCGGTATTGAAAGAGGAAAGTGGAGAGTACTCGATCCCGACGAGGTAGCATCACTTTGCAGGGCAGTAAGACTTAACAGATAGATTCCCGGAAAACGATTGCAGGACTTGACGAACGGCTTGTATTACAGGATATTCGCACCATCTGAAAGAGGGGATGTGAATTTGACTGCCTGAATTAATTGCTGTAGATGGTCCTGCTGCTTCCGGTAAAAGTACTACTGCGAAGAGAATAGCGGCAGAATTAGGTTTTGAGTATCTGGACACCGGCGCAATGTATAGAGCGTCGGCTTTTCTTGTTTCTGAATCAGGAATTGATATTCAGGACGGCTCAGCGGCATCCGCACTCCTTTTGAAGCACACTATTGATGTATCAAGCAGAGGTGTTTTTCTCGACGACGAGGACATTTCCGGTTTGATAAGAACACCTGCTGTAGGTGAAGCGGCAAGCATAATATCCACACACCCTTCAGTTAGAGAAGCAATGGTTTGCTTGCAGAGGGCTTTCGGGCTGAAGCACAACACAGTTGCAGAGGGAAGAGATATGGGTTCTGTTGTTTTTCCTGATGCTACCCTCAAAGTCTATATTGTTGCAGATATTGCTATAAGAGCTATTAGACGATTAAAAGATCTTGGTGATAACGATATGAGCAAAATGGTTCATTCAGTATTCAAGCGCGACTACAGAGACAGAAATCGCTCAGAAAGTCCTCTTCGCCTTTCACCAGGAGCCCTCTGGCTTGACGGAACAAATATGACTGTGAATCAGCAGGTAGTTTTCATCCTCGACCATTACAGACAGCGGTGCCTTTGATGAAAAGATCACGCCTGGTAGACATAATTCTAAGGCCTATAATAATTACAATCGCTACTGTAGTATTCAGAATGAAGGTATCGAACCGCAAGAATTTTCCAAAGGGGAATCTTATTCTTGCCGGTAACCATATTTCCAACTGGGATCCACCATTCATCGCGGCTGCTACTCCTAGAGCTGTCCACTTCATGGCCAAGTCAAGCTTATTTAAAACTAAGTTTTTATCGTGGTTTATGCAGAAACTGGGTGCATTCCCGATTTACAGAAGATCAACAGTTAACTCCGGTGCGCTTAACAGAGCTATTGAGCTTGTTAATGAAGGCGCTGCAGTTGTTATTTTTCCCGAGGGAACAAGAAGTCATGATGGTAAAATGCTACCTGCCAAACCCGGAGTGGGTTACATCGCACACGCAACAGGTGCCCCTGTGCAGCCCTTTCTTCTCGAGGGAATGGATGATCCAGTTGGCACACTGCTTTTTAAATCCAGATTCAGAGTTACATTCGGTACGATAATTACTGCCGATGAGCTTGAAACTCAGCATGAAGAGGGTGGAGCCAGAAAATCTTCTGAATTTATTTTAGCCAGAGTTAAAGAATTAAAAGATAGTATAGAAATAAGTAGAAAAACAAAGAAGAAAGGAAAGTAAATGAGTGAAATGAAAGAGTTTGTGGTTGGCCTTACAGCCGAAGAAATTGAAACCATAGAAGGACACGATTATACTGCCAGTGAAAGAAGTGATTTTGAGGCTGCATATGCAGGCACAATTGCTAACTTCACAGTCAAGGTCGGTACAATCATTTCCGGAACAATTTTGAAGACCGCAAACAATGAGGTTATCGTTGATCTTGGATACAAGAGTGAGGGTGTTATTCCTCTGCAGGAATTCCGTGATGATGACGCTCCTCAGGCTGGTACCAAGGTTGATGTTTTTGTTGAGAGTCTCGAAGACACAGACGGCAGAGTTACCGTCTCCAAAGAAAAAGCACACTTCCATACTGTCTGGAATGACATCAAAGTTGCTTACGATGAGAATCTTATCCTTAAGGGTAAAGTTCTCAAGCGTATCAAAGGTGGTCTCACAGTCAGAATTATGGGTGTCGATGCATTCCTTCCCGGTTCTCAGGTTGCACTTCGCCAGGTTCCTAACCTGGAAAAATTCTGCGGAGAAGAGCTTGACTTCCGCGTAATCAAGCTTAACAAACGTCGTAGAAACATTGTAGTGAGTCGCAGACAGGTTCTTGAAGAAGCAAGAAGCGAGCTGAAAGAGAATCTTATCAAGGAGCTCGAGGAGGAGCAGGTACGCAAGGGAATCGTTAAGAATATCACCGATTTCGGCGCATTTGTTGATCTCGGCGGTATTGACGGTCTCCTTCACATTACAGACATGAGCTGGGGCAGAGTTCGTCACCCATCTCAGCTTCTCACCATCGGTGAGGAAATTGATGTTAAGGTTCTTAAGTTTGACAAAGAGCGTGAGCGTATTTCTCTCGGTCTCAAGCAGCTTCAGCCATTCCCATGGGAAGGTGTTGCCGAGCGTTATTCTCACGAGACAGTTGTAAATGGCAAAGTAGCATCTATAACTGATTACGGTGCCTTTGTTGAAATCGAGCCAGGAGTAGAGGGTCTTATTCACATCTCTGAAATGTCTTGGACAAAGCATGTTCGTCATCCATCCAAGATTCTTAATGTTGGGGATGAAGTTGAAGCTATCGTACTCAGCGTGAATGAAGAGGAGAGAAAGATTTCTCTCGGTTTGAAGCAGACTATGGAGAACCCTTGGAATTCCATCGAAGAAAGATACCCAATCGGGTCTTCTGTTGATGGTAAGGTTCGCAATCTGACAAACTTTGGTGCTTTCGTTGAGATTGAAGATGGTATTGATGGTCTTATCCACATTTCTGACATGAGCTGGACCAAAAGAATCAGCCATCCTTCCGAAATCGTTCAGAAGAATCAGCCGGTAAAAGTTGTTGTTCTCAGTATCGACAGAGAAAACCACAGAATATCTCTCGGCCTCAAGCAGACAGGCGAGAATCCTTGGGATTCTATGAGTGATCGCTACCCTGAAACCAAAGAAGTAAGCGGTACAGTTACTCAGATTCTCGACAGAGGTGTTGTTGTTGATCTTGAAGATGGAATTGAGGGATTTGTTCCTCTCAGTCAGCTTGGATGGGATGAACTTGAAAATCCTGCTGGTGTTCTTCGCAAAGGAGACAATCTTCCTCTCAGAGTTATTGAGGTTGTTCCTTCCAGCCGCAGAATCGTTCTCAGCGTAAGAAGCTATTTCAACGGCCGTCCAATGGAAGAGCTTCAGGAATTCAGAACCTCTCTTGAGGGTCGCCCTGTTGAAGAGGTAGAAGTAGAAGAGACAGTTTCAGAGGATAAGTTTAGCGACTATCCAACTGAAGAAGAAGCTGCAGTTGAAGAGACAGTAGTAGAAGAAGCTGCTGAAGAAGTTGTTGAAGAAACAGTAGTCGAAAAAGCTGTTGATGCAACACCAGTGGAAGAACCGGCAGAAACTGTAGTCGAAGAAGAACCAAAGATTCTCGAAGAATCTACAGAAGAATAGATTGAGAAATCGGGGCGGAGATCACTCCGCCCCGATACAATTCAATCCACTGAGACACAATGAATCTGCCTGAAAATACAGCAGTATTCGGTTATACCCTCGGGTGCAGACTTAACTCATATGAGACAGAAGCACTTGTTGGGGAAATAGTTGAGAAAATTTCTGGAAAAAGGGTCACTTCCCCTGAGGAAGCTGATTTGATTCTTGTGAATACCTGCGCCGTCACGGGGCGGAGCCAAGCAAGATCAAGAAAAGCTGTTCGTTCATACGTAGCAAGATGTCCGAACGTTGCTATTATTGTAACAGGTTGTGTTGCAGTAGTATCGCCTGGTGATTTTTCTGAAATGGACCGCGTAACTGTTATCCCGAACGACAAGAAGCAGTTAATTGCTTCAATAGTCAGCGGAGCGCATGAAGAGGCTTCAGATAAGAATCTGTATCCTGTATTTGCTCCGATTACAACATCAAAAACCAGGGGTTTTCTTAAAATACAAGATGGATGCAGTAACAGATGTTCTTACTGTATTGTTCCTCTTGCAAGGGGTGACTCTAGAAGCCAGCCAAGAGAGCTGGTATTGAGTCAGGCCCGTGAAATGGCCTCAGCTGGTTATCGCGAGATATGCCTTACTGGGGTAGATATAGCAGATTACGGCAGAGGGCTTTACTCAAATGGATACGGCCTACCACAATTGGTTAAAGATCTTCTAGATATCGGAGGTTTCCGTCTTCGAATCGGTTCAGTTGAACCTCAATACCTCACAGTGAAAACCTTGGAGGAACTCGTTATACCTGGTCTTTGTCGACATTTTCATATTCCCTTTCAAAGCGGCTCGAACTCAATATTAAGCAAAATGGGTAGACGATACAGCAGGGAAGAGGAGAATGATCTTCTTAATGCTGTTGTTTCTCTCTTTCCAGGAGCATGTATAGGCAGTGATATTATTGCAGGTTTTCCCGGGGAATCAGAAGAGGACTATCAGCAGAGTTTATCTTTAGCTACAGACAAAAGAATTAACTACCTGCATGTCTTTCCCTTTTCTCCAAGACAGGGGACACCAGCTGCAGAACTAAAACCGCTACATACTGAAAAGATTACGATCAGATCACAAGAGTTGAGAAGGGTTTCCTCCAGTTCCAGGAGAGAATTCAGGAAAAGTAATCTCTCCACGAAACAGACAATGCTGGTGGAAAGCCGACAGATTGATGGTAGAATGATCGGTCTTACCGATAACTATATCCCTGTTTTTGCACCTGAAACAGCAGAAGCCGGTGAACTCACTGAAGTATTCCTCACAGAGGAAACAATTTGCTGGGGGCAACGCTAATGCTTATTGGTATTACCGGTTGCAGTGGAACAGGTGTATCTACAGTTGCATCTGTCTGGAAGACCCTGGGTGCTGAAGTTTGTTCTCTGGATAAGAAAGGGCACGGATTCCTGGAAAAATCTTCTGTCAAATTTGCTTTGGAAAATGAACTTGGTGTCCGAGGTCTAGCTGGGAAAACACAGCAGCAAATTCGGGAAGAACTGAGGGAAAGAGCTTTTGTTTCTCCTGAAATTCTTTCTGGGATCAATAGAGTTCTCCACCCAAGATTATCAAGGTGGGTTTCAAGTTCAGCAGAGTTGCTAAGGAAAAGAAGAGGCATTTTTGTTCTCGATGCAGCGCTTATATTCGAGCTTGGTCTCGAGCATTGTTTCAATTTTGTGGTAACAGTTACAGATGATCTTGAAAGAGTTGTGACGAGACTTGTTGAGCGCGATGGCATATCTACTGAAACGGTTACCGGAAGATGGAAAAACCAGCTAAGTCTGGTTGAGAAGGCAAATTGCTCTCACTTTGTGATAAGTAACTCTGGGACTCAGGACGTATTGAAGAAGAAAGCAGATAATTTTTATAAATCCGTAATACAAAGAATGGAGGAGGTCCATGGCACACAGGACGAGACAAAAGTTAACTAAAAAGGAAATAGAGCGGGATCCAATCGGAGAGAAATTGGAGTTCGCGGCAGTTTTCATGCAGACACACTACAAGGAAGTATTTGGCGGGCTTGCTGCTCTGCTGATAATTGTTCTTGTAATGCAGTACATCGGTGGAAAAAGAAACGCAGCGGCCGAGGAATCAATGGCAGGCTTTATCACTGCAAGCCAAATTTTCGATCAGGCAATGAATGCTGCAGGTTCAAATCAAGCTGAGCAGGCTTTCCAAGCCCTGGATGCTGCTTATTCGATGTCTATGCAGACATGGAATAACAACCCCCAGAGTGATTGGGCACGAAAATCAGCAGTTCTTGCAGCGAAAATTGATATCATTCGCGGCAGCCATGATGCGGCAATCTCAACTTTGTCTGCAGTTCTAGCAACAAACCCTGATGAAGCAATTAAGGTTCCTGCATTACTCCACATGGGCATCGTTCTTGAAAACCGCGGTAGTGAACAGGATTTAACAAATGCAGTTGCATCCTATCTTGAACTCGTTGAACTAACAGAAAATAATGATGCCGTTGAAGCTGAAGCACTTCTCGGATTATCAAGAGTGTATTTTATTCAGAATAATTTTACTGAAAGCCAGAATGCTCTTAGCAGTGCGCTTGAATTGTCTCCGGATACTACACTATTCGAAGCATACCAGATTGCAAGACTTGCAGCGGTAAACAGCGGTATATAGAGTGTAAGCGGGTCCGAAAGGGCCCGCTTTTCTCTAACCTACAATGTCCGATAATGGATATTATGTAAAACAGGAAATATTACATAATATCCACATATCCACAACAGGCTAAAACAGGCAGTATTTGATATTTTTAAAAAAACACTGAAACTGGTTCCCCATCGTAGGGTGACTTATATTCACTTTTCAATTCAAGACTATCAACACGATTCATTTTATGGAGGATTACGATGCGCAGATTGCAATGGGTTTTAGTAGTAGTTTCACTTCTGCTTGTTCTCGTTGGATGTAAAGAAGATCCTTTCTCCCCCTCTGTTACTCTAAGGTACAAAGTATCCGGAACAGCAGAAACTGTGAATATTGATTACTTCGATTCGAATGGTGATCTTGCAATTCTTACAAATATTGACAGTCCCTGGGAGATCTCATTTTCGGCAAATCATGGAGACGAAGCCTATCTTTATGCTAAGCGCATTGGTGAAACCGGAACCGTTTCCGTTGCTATATATGTAGACGGAGTACTTCTTGACGAAGCACTGAGTTCCGGTTCTGAAGGGGCTACTGCACAGGGTACTCTCTAAGCTACTTTTTCCGGTTAGCAATCCCGAGAATAAGGCCGAGTGCGAGTGACCATGCAGCTGCAAGACCAACCTGAACATCATGGTTTGCTATGCTGAATGTCAGGGTATGGGCTGGAATCCAGAAGAAAATTAAGCTCTTCATGGCTATATCCATACCTTTGTAACCCTTAGTCCCCTGCATTAGATTGTCTTCCCAACGGTGAAAGAACATCATTTGGGGGCCAAAAATAACATTTGTGAATGTGCTCATGCAGAAAGCAACAAATATGGGGCTTGTAGTTGACCAGTGAAATTTTACGAAGATTGCTTCGGTAAAACCGTGCATACCGGCGAATCCTACCTTGATAAGCATCCCGAGTATTCCCCAGCCGAGCATTTTGAGCACAAACTTAACGGGTGTGTAGTGAAATTTCTTTCGCATAACAGTAGCAGCTATCCAATCGCCGACCATTCCAAGAACAGCAAACTGCACAAATGCAGCCTGAAAGGGATACTGGGTCACTGTTTCCATGTACCAGGATAAAATTCCACTCATAAGTATTATTCCTTTTCGTCGTTTGAATTAAGATCTTCTCGGAGCTTATCAAGAAGTTCATCTGCATTATTTTTAAGTTTTTCAAATGCCTCGCCAGTTATCTCTCTATCCGAAAGCGATTGTTCAAGGTCTCTCCAGAATCGTAAGATTCTTCTTGAGAGGAAACTGTCTGCATCGCACTTATTAAGGAATTCATCAAGTTCCTCATAACCAAGATATTCCTTTTTCCCAGTGAGCATTTTAGAAAGCTCACTCTCAAGTCCTGAAAGCAATTCATCAAGATCGGAAGCACTGGTAACTGATGCCAGCCTTTTGTCTTTTTTTCTAGCTGCGGTTCCGAAAAGAACCGTCATACCGAGAACTCCTACCACACCAATTGTTACCCAGCAAAGAGGTGAACCTTTGGAGTTTACCGTATCCAGTTCTATTACCCTGTCCGCCCATGGGATAACAGAGACTTCAAGTGTGCATGGTTCAACAACTTCAGTTTGATATGTGTAACTGTTGCGATCGAGCCACACAACTGAATCAGGTCCAAGTATACATAATCCGGTTTCCTCCGGCTCAAGAATGAAATCCCACCATTTCTTGTTATCGGCGACACCCTGGTCCGCTTCGGTCAATGTTGCGTTCCCCTGTATCGTAAGAGGTGGTGATTCATGCATATAAATGCTACCTGGGCCAAGGCATGTGACTCTCAAAGAGAGCTCTCCCCCCTGCCCGGGTGGCGCAGGAAGCTGCTGAATTCTAACAGAAACACTGTCAAGGAGAGTTTCGTCCCAGTTAACAGGAGGGTTATCGGGGAATGGGAATACTGGTAAAACAATGGGTGTGCTTTCTATAGTCCATTCTGAAACTTTGCCCCAACGATTGTAATCTGTTCCGGTAATATCTGCTCTAAAGCCTGCTGCAAGAAGGCTGCCGGCAGCTGCTGGAGCCATCTCAATCCTGGCAAGAAGGCTACGAGTTATACTGTCATGTTTTGAATCAATTGACTCCCAGTTGCTGTCCGGGATTGTTTCAATATCAAGTATAGCTCCGAGTTCAGGAGCTTCCCACCAGTAGGTAACATTTTCAACCTCTACCCTGCTGTAGACATAATAGTCTATAGAGAGTCTAGTTCCTGGATAGATACGCCCACCGGGATCATGAAGGTCTCCAGCGAGCCATACATCTTCTGTTGGTTGTGGGAAAGTGCTTGTACTTGATGTACTGACTGAGCTGGAGGATTCGATAACCAGAGTGATCTCATCCATAGTGTAGGAACCAATTCCATGGAGATTAAGTTGAATGGGGCCGATTGCTTGAACGCCAGGGGTCAAGGAAGCAGAGTAAACCATCTCAAGTACAACAACTTGAGTGAGCTGTCTGCCGCTAGGTGTACTTATTGTTGAAATACTGGTTGATGAAGAAGTTCCAAGAAGTGTAAGACCCTGTGACACCGGTACACGGCCAGCAGAAATACCAGCGCATCCGGCTTCTGAACAACTTATAAGCAGCGAAAAAGTTTCTCCCGGTTGAATTGAGTCAGGACACTCCCAGCTGAATGGTTGACCGGATCCAAGAAGTAGTATTAGTAAAAACCCTACCAATTAGGAACTCCAATCACTTCTCCGGAGGATGCCTCAGTTGTATCAACAGGGGCCTCCTCGACCATATCAAGTATCATCTGAGCCACTTCCGGAGTCATCTCGGATTCAGATGGTGGTGGAGGCTGACTTTCCTCGCTGTCATCCGGTTCTTCCTGATCCTCTGGTTCCTCCTGATCTTCGTTATCCTGAGGTTCTTCCTGATCGTCATTGTTGTCTTCCGGTTCCTGCTGGTCCTCATTGTCTTCGGACTCATCCTCCGGATTATCACTCTCGTCCTCGGATTCGTCCTGATTCTGATTTTCTTCCGGAGGAGGAGGCTCATTTTGCATCAGCCACTTGAGGGCGACTTCGTAATTTTGACGAATTCGTTCTGAAGATTCTCCAGTTGCTATTTTTGGAAGGAGCATTTCTACAACACTTTCCACTCCGGCATAGTCAGTGTTGAGCATGGCAGTGCCCAGTCTTGCAGAAGAACGGGCTTCAAGGAGTGTGTCACCATCAAAAACTTCATCCGGAATCATAGAAAGCAGGCTGTCTGCTGCTGGAAAATCACCCATAATCATTCTGGAAACAGCCTGATTGTAGAGTGCTCTCCGGTTATCAGGCATTCGAGAGTAGATTTCATTGAATATCTCTGCAGTGTCCTCGTGGTTACCAGCTTCAATAAGTTCACCTGCTTGAAGGTATAGGTCCAGAAGAGGAGTGCGTTGAGTTGAAAGTGTAATTGAAAATATGAGCATTGTGATGTACATCATGACTCCCTCCTCTCGAGTGCAGCTGCAATCAGTATCAGGAGTAGAGCAGCTCCGAGGAAGTACTGAAATCGTCGTGCTCCGGAAGCTCCTGCAATATCGGCATCTGCCTGTGCAGAACTACGATGAAGCATTTCTTCGACTGGTTGCGCAAGGTCTCCGGCCTCTGACACTCTTGTATAGAAACCGCCAGTTCCTTCAGCAATCTCCGTGAGCCAATCCTCTTCAAGTACTGTTTTGACTGTGTCTCCCTGCCAGATTAATGGACCGTTGTCGCCGGGGACGGAAACAGGTGTGTCGCCACCAGCTCCCACAGTTATCAGGGTCATTCGGCGGTCAATTGCTTCATCAATGGCCTCATTTAGAGAATAGTCATGGAATCCACCGTCAGAGAAGATGATTCCAACTCTGCCTTCCATGTCCATATCAGGAAGAGCGGTAGCCATAACATCAACAAGGTTGCTTAGGGCTGTTCCCTGCGGAAGTGAAACCCCATCAGACGGACTCGAGGGAATTCTTGTAAGTATGAAATCATTATCCATGGTAATGGGCACAGCAAGTCGGGAGTGGCCGCTGAAAAGCACCAGACTGAACCTTGTTCCCGGCATTGAGTCTATCAATCTTCTTATCTCAATGGCTGAGCGTCCAAGACGAGTTGGAGCTTCGTCATCGCTCCACATTGAACGGGAGACATCAAGGGCAATTACAACATTTTCACCACTGTTTGGAATGTATGCCTCGGAAGTTCCCCAAACCGGCCCAGCAGCGGCAAATGCCAAAAAGACTATTGCAACTGATATTAACAACCGGGACAACTTGTGCTGTGCAGGAGGCGTGATATTCACCCTCTCCCAAAGAACAGGTCGAACAAATCGGCGGAGTCTTTTCTCGTCATCCCTTAGCCAGTGAAGTCGTAACCACCAGTAGAGAGGTCCGGCAAGGGCGAAAATGATCATCCATGATCTCTGAAATTCCATTATTGCCCTCCCCCTGTGATCCGGAAAGCTTTCCACCGGGAGAACTCACCGATTGCAAGCAGGAGCAGTCCCCATATGAGCCAACCAAGGTAGTGATCTTTATAGACAAAGAGACCCTTTGCAGGAAGTGTTGAGGCCTCGAGAGAATCGATAGAAGCGTATACCCCCTCGAGATCATTCTTGTTGTATACATTGAATAATCTGCCGTTGTTGAGACGGGCAATGTCAGAAAGTGTTTCTCTGTCAACTTCGTAACCGCTGTTTTCTCGTCCTATAGCAACTGTGTAGACTGCAATACTGTCTCCGTGAAGAGTACTTACGGCTTCGGCAACTGTTACAGGATCAACTACTCCTGCCGTTTCAACCCCATCAGAAAGCAGGATAATCACACGCCTGTCTGTGCTTGAAGCACCGAGACCACGGGCAGCTGTTGCAAGCCCGGACCCTATAGCAGTTCCATCTGTCAGAAAGCCAAGTTCAGCATTTTCTATAAATCTGGTCAGTGTCTCGTGGTCAAACGTAGGTGGGCAGATCGTTATAGGCTCTGCTGCATAAAGAACAAGACCGATTCTATCATTGGGTCTGTTTTCAATGAACTCCAGAGCAGCATCCTTTGCCACTTCCAACCTGTTTGGGTTGTAATCTTCCGCAAGCATGCTTGTAGAAACATCGAGGGCTAAAACAATGTCTACGCCCTCCCCCGCATCAGGCAGCCTCTCAAACCCGCTCTGAGGTCTTGCCAGAGCAATTATCAGAAGAAGAAGCCCTGTCCAGGGAAGAAAGACGGTGAAGAACCCACCTGATGTTACAGTAGGCGTGTTTATAAAGGGCCCTGTAAACACAGCACCTTTTCTCACCTTTGAAGAAGCGTTTTTCAGAAGAAGCGCTACCAAAACAATTACAGGGTAGAGAAATAAAACTGGCCAGAAGGCAAATCTGATCATTATGACCACTCCCTTCTGAGCTTTGCAAGTCGTCTGATATAACCAGCCGCACGTTCCTGAGAACTTCCCCAGTCTGCATACCTTTGGAGCGTAGTTTCCTTGATAAGTGGTGACGCCTGTTCAAGAAATTTGCGACCTTTTCCAGTTGAAGCGAGTGACCTCGAAATCTGAGTTAAAGTAAGTGCCTTGTTAATAATTCCAAACTTCCCTGCAATTGTAGTTCTGAAAAGCGCATCAACTTCGGAGTACAGTTCGGGCCAGTGACCGTGTAGGAAGTTCTCCGATTCAAGGAGGGCAAGTGCCTCGTTTTCAGCAACTTTACCTGCTGGAGCTCCTATGCCTGGTACTGATTCTGGTATGTTTTTTCTCTTTATCCGTTTAACAATGAAAAAAGCAAGTGCAGCTAAAACAAAAATGCCACCGATTACCCATAACCAGGGAAATCCGGGAGGTTTGCCCCATACGAGCCAGAAGGAAAGGTTTCGGGCGTAATCTTCAGGTAAGCCCGGAGGGATACTTATAAAGCCAGGGAAAGGCGGTAGAGAGGGAACCATTATTGAATCTGGAAACCAACCGGTAACAACTATTGGTTGCTCTGAAAGGTAGATTCTCAGTGTATCACCGTCTTCATTGAGCGTTGTAAAAAAATCGGGAAGAGGAAGACTGTCTGAGAAACCAAGGGGTATTATTGTGAAGGTGCCGTTTTCTTCCGGGATAACCTCAAAGAGGGAATCAGAAAGCGTCTCGGTGCAGGTATAGCCATTCGGGAGATTTAAGTTAATCTCAAAAGGAACACCCGGAAATGAAGTGGAAAATGCTGAAAGAATTAAAAGGAGATGAAGCATCAGTGTGCTCTCCTTTTCTTTCTTAGATGGAAAAACCTTCTTAGCGGGAGAATCAAATCATCAGTTGTGGAAATACTGACGACATCCATTTTACTTCGTTTGCAAAGCATCTCTCTTCGTGCAGTTTCTTCCTGGACCTTAGCTGCAAATGCTTTCTGCCAGGAAGGAGAAGAGGTGTTTACAATAGATTGCTTCCCTGATTCGGGATCTCTGAATCTAATTTTGCCAACATCCGGTACCCTGAGCTCTCTGGGATCAAACACGTGGATACCGACCATGTCATGTTTCCTGGAGAATACTTTTAGTTGCCTCTCCCCTTTTGTTCCGAATCGGAAATCACTTACAAGAAAGATCAATGCCCTCTTCTTTAGCACTCTTCCAAGGAACTTGAGGGCAGTTTCGACATCTGCCTTCTCCTCGTAATCACTGGCCTGGAGAACCCTTCTTATCAGTGCAAGAGAGTGTGCTCTACCCTTATCAGGGGGAACGTAATCATGAACTTTGTCCCCGTATGTCAGTAAGCCTACCCTATCATTACTTCTGGCAGCAGAAAGTGCTAGAACAGCTGCAGTTTCAGCCACCCTGTCTGCCTTTGTAATATTGATTGAGCCGAAATTAAGACTTCCGGAAACATCTACAACAAGCATAACAAGCAACTCCCGTTCCTCGGTGAGCAGCTTTACAAAGGGCGTGTTTGACCGTGCTGTTACATTCCAGTCTATGAGCCTAGGGTCATCGCCCTCTACATAGGGTCTGTAATCACTGAATTCCATACCCTGACCACGGAAAACCGAGCGGTAATCTCCTCCAACGAGTTGATCAACAAGTTTTCTTGTGTGAATTTCAATTCTCTGCACCCGCTTGAAGAGATTATGAGTAGTTTCCATGTAAATTACCTTTTTGTAACAGGAACCTTGTCGAGGATGCTTGTAAGCATTTCCTCAACGGTTACTTCCTCAGCTTCTGCCTCAAATGATCTCATTATTCTGTGTCTGAGAACATCAGGAGCAACTTCTTTTACCAAATCAGGTGTTACAAATGCCTGGCC
This sequence comes from Candidatus Fermentibacteraceae bacterium, assembly GCA_016744855.1. GTDB lineage: Bacteria > Fermentibacterota > Fermentibacteria > Fermentibacterales > JCC-6 > Sabulitectum. Next base: position 164,550 of record JADGDO010000001.1, read on the forward strand.
GGTAAGCAATGCTCTTGATCTTGCTGCTGCGAGAATAGAGAGAGATCCTCGCGGACTGGCCCCTACAGTTATTAGGTCTTCAAGATCACGGAGTCTGTGAAGCTTAGGGTGCCTGGTAGCGTCGACAAGCCTGACTGTATAATCAAGAATGTCATCTTCCACCAGAATTCTTTTTGAGAGTTTTTGAAGCTCCAGAAGTTTTTCAGGGGTAAGTACAGGAGATGCTGAAGGCTTAGAAGACCCTCCCATTCGTTTCAGGATTTCAATCTCCTCGTCGGGAGTTGGGTATGTAACAATGAGTTTCAGCATGAATCGATCAATTTGTGCTTCCGGGAGCGGGTATGTTCCCTCCTGCTCAATTGGATTCTGAGTAGCCATCACAAAGAATGGTTTGGGAAGGGGATGTGTTATCCCTCCAAATGTGACCTGTCTTTCCTCCATTGCTTCGAGTAGTGCACTCTGAACCTTTGCCGGTGCTCTGTTAATCTCATCCGCAAGAATCATCTGGGCAAATATTGGTCCCATTCTTTCAACAAATGTCCCCTTTGATGGCTGGTATATCATTGTTCCGGTTATGTCCGCGGGAAGAATGTCCGGAGTGAACTGAATTCGGCTAAACTCAGCATTCAGACATTTAGAAAGTGTTCGTGCTGCAAGGGTTTTTGCAAGGCCTGGAACGCCTTCAATCAGTACATGTCCATTAGAAAGAAGGGCAGTCATCAGACCTATTCTGAATTCTTCCTGTCCGACCACAACAGATGAGAATTGTTTTCTCACTTCTTCGAGAACTCCAGCTGCTTCAGCGACTTCTCTTTCTATCTGTTCAACTCTTTCTTTTGCCATCACAATTCCTCCCTGGCTTTATCAAGAATAGCTCTCATTTTACCTTCATACTCATCAAGCTGTTCAAGGGTTCCAGCTTCGAAACGCATCACGAGAACCGGCTGTGTATTTGAAGCTCGGAGCAAACCCCACCCATTCTGGAATTCTACTCTCACACCATCAATTACGTTAACAGTGTATCCCTGTTTATACAGTATCTGCTTCACCTTTTCAACCAGATCGAATTTTATTGAATCATCACAGTTTTCTCGAATTTCAGGGGTAGCCATAACCGGTGGCAGATGATCTGTTAAAGAAGAAACAGGTCCCTTGGCTTTCTCAGCAATTTCAAGGAATCGCAGGGTAGCATATAGAGCATCATCGTAGCCGTAATATCTGTCCCGGAAGAATATGTGACCACTCATCTCGCCTGCTAGCAGAGCATTCTCTTTAAGCATTCCCTCTTTGATTATCGAGTGTCCGGTTGGTAGCATCAGGGCTTTTCCGCCATGAGCTTCAACATCAGTGAAAAAGACGCTTGAAGCCTTAACCTCGCTTATGACAGTAGCTCCCGGATTATCAAGAAGAAGCGCGTCTGCAAGAACACAAAGGATTCTGTCTCCAAAAATAACATCCCCGTTTTCATCCACAATTCCTATCCTGTCCGCGTCACCGTCGTAAGCGACTCCAAGATTGCATTTCTCTTTCACAACAGTTTTACGTAGAATCTCCAGGTTTTCAAGAACTGTCGGATCGGGATGATGATTGGGAAAAGAACCGTCAGGTGTGCAAAAAAGTGGGACAACCCTGTGCCCCAACTGCTCGAGGAGTTCAACTGCGCAATCCCCTCCTGTTCCGTTTCCAGCGTCTACAGCTATTTTCAGGGAAACAGGTGGTGCAAATTCACTTCTTAACCTGTCCATATAGGAGGCTCTTATGCTGACTTTTTCAATCTCAGGAATTGCTTCAGTTACCGATGGAGCCTGTTCAACCTGTGCCTGAATGTCGGTGATTGCCTCACCCCACAGGGTGTGAAGCCCCTTCATTGTTTTAAAACCATTGTATTCTGCAGGATTGTGACTTCCTGTGATCATTACGGTGATTTCCGGTTTAAGGGTATAAGCAGCAAAGTAGGTCATCGGTGTTGTCTGTTCGCCAAGGTCAATAACAGTACAAGAGGTTGCAGAAGCACCCTTTGCAAGTTGGTCTCTCAACCTGATTCCACTTGGTCTGCAGTCCCTGCCTATTGCAAGAACACCGTTACCGGCCATTTCGCCAAGAACGTATCCAAGCTTTGAAACTGTGTCATTGTCGAGATCTGTTTTTGCTATTCCCCTAATGTCGTATTTTCTGAAAATTGCTTTATTCATCAGTTTTCTCCTGCAATGGGAAGAATCAGAGTGATATGCCCATTAGCTGTGTCTTCGCTCAGCCAACCTCCGTGAGAGGATGCTACGAGCCTTACAAACCCCAGACCTAATAGATCCTGGTCTTCTGAGGTCTGCTGTTTCTTAGTGTCCCAGCTTACTATAAACTCTATGTTGTTTTCAACTTGAAGCTGAATTGTCATTACGGTACCGGGTTCGGCAAATTTTAGAGCGATCCTCAGGATTGAAGAAACCGTTTCATATAGCTGTGCTTTATTGCCGGAAACTATAACGGTTCCACAGATTGCTACTGAAAGAGAAATCATTTTATTGGCAGCATCTTCTGAAATATTCATTGCTATCTCTGAGACAATATCATCTATTTCAACTGCTTCTGCTTCTAATGAACCTTCTTCTTCTGTTGACAATTCTTCAAAAACACCGAGAATTCTTATCAAAGACCTAACCTCATCAGAGAGATCATTCAGATCGTTGAGAGTTTTTTTTGAAATGTCGGAACCTGTTGCTGTCAATCTGCTCGAGGAGGCTTCAATAGCTTTCAATGGTGTTATGAGAACTTCTCCGATTCTGCCGAGAAATTCAGACTTGAGTATCTCCAGTGATGCAAGCTCACGGCTGGAATCAGCAAGGAGCTTTTCAAGCTTGCGGACGGTTCTTATCCTTTTGTCAAGTCTGTAGTGAATTATTCCTATGCTAAGTATCAGTATTGTAAATATCAAGGCAGCAATAGGTAGAGGCATTACAACAAATCCCCAATCGAATTCATGGTAAATGTTTCTTTACCAGTTTGCTGCGAGATTGAGAGTGTGGTGTACTCGTCCAGTGTAACGTGGTCATGATTAAACATTGCAGAAGGCAGATAGACTGTTTGACCTTGAAATTGTTTTTCATTTAGGGCATCAATCACATCTATGCCGGACAGAAGACCGGCAACACTAACCAGTGGGCCCATCAAAGTGTTTCCAACAGGAAGAACAGTATAATGAGAATCTTTAAGAATGTTTCTTATGAAAGGAGCAGCCATTACACCAGTGACAACCGTTCCAGTGCCGTGAAATGTTCTATCTCTGCATTCATCAATCATTTTAGCCAACAGACCTATTCCATTCGCAGCAAGAGATCCCCCATTGTAGAAGTTCAAAGGAGGGACAGGGATTCCGGTAATTGCGTAGTACTCATCTGCAGGATATACCCAGCGACTTCCTTTTTCCTTAAGGGCTCGGGATTGCCATTTCATTATTATTCTCAGAGTTTCTTTTGCCTGTTCAGATGTAGCTCTTGAGAGAGGTTCAAGGTTGTCACGCCACCTGGTAAGACCAACTGGCACAATACCCAGAATCGAAACATTTTCTCGACCAAAAAGGTCAGCGATTGTTTTGTCCAGTTCATCGCTGTCATTCCAGCCCGGAACTTCAACAATCTGAGCCTGAATCTCAATTCCCGCTTCAGCTAGTTTGTCTATGTTGGGAAGAATAGGAAGTGGATGTGGTAAACCAAGCATTCTTCCACGCAAGGCAGGGTTTGTTGCTTGAACAGATACATGAAGCGAAGAAAAGCCTCTGTTTATGGCTTCATCGGTCTGCTGAGAAGTCAGCGTGATGTATGTTCCGCTTAGAAATGAAAATCTCACATCATCGTCTTTCACTGCCAAAGAGCTTCTCAGTGAGGGAGGCTGTTGATCAATGAAGCAGAAAATGCATTTATTTCTGCAAGTTTTTGCTGTTGACTCTGATAGTTCGAATCCCCACCCTACTCCCGGTCTTCGTCTTAGTTTAACTGTTCTACGTAACGGGCCCCTGATGATTGAAAGATTAACTGCAGTTTCGGAAGACATAGATAGAAGATCAACCCAGTCTCTGATAGGCGTTCCATTGCATGAGAGAATTATATCACCACAGCGAAGCCCAGCCCTCGAGGCTGGGGAAGCTGATTTTACTTTGAGGATTGATGCTCCGGAGACAGACATTTATTCGAGCTGAAGCGCCTTTGCCATAACCGGATCCAGCTCCATAGCGAGTTTCTTCTCGGCTTCGGCATGACCGCTTCTTCCAGTAAAGTCATATACTCTGAAAAGATTAACATGAAAACCGACAATTGCGCTTTTGTTATCTTCAGCAGAGGCAAGAACAAGTCCTTTGCGGAAATGATCTTCTGATTCATCATATCTCTTCATATCGAAAGTGCATCTGCCAAGCATCTCTCTTGATCTGGTTCTGTATTTAGGACTGACGAGAACCCTCTCGAATTCCTGAATTGCCTCTCTCAGAAGACCCATCTCTCTGTAAGCAATTCCAAGATCAAAATGAGTTGAGTAATCTTCTGATGAAATACTGGAATCAACACCCTGTTTGAACTCCATGATTATGTCAGCAAGGGCTTTCTTTGACGTATCCATTTTTATATTGTCAATATCGTCCAGAATATCTGCAACACCGGAGACACCCTCTTCATTGTGCTCCTCTGGCCTCAAGCCATTCATAAGATCTCTAGCATCTGAATAATCAGGATAAACATCAACCGCAGCCTCAAGTGAAGCTATTGCCTCATACTGGCTATCGTTGAGAAGATATGCAACAGCAAGCCTGTAAAAAGCCCTTGCCTGTCCTTCTTTATCAATTGTGTGCCTGATTCGGACAATTTCCTTAGCTGCTGAAAGGGATTCAGGACAGATATCCAGAACACCTTCAAGAAGCTCGAAAACCATATAGTCTCTCTCATCGTTACGATAGATTTCAGCCGCTCTCAAGTAGGCCCCTACGGCACCGTAAAAATCTCCCACATCAAGAAGGAGATTAGCCATTTCTATATACCCGAGTGCATCGCCGGGGTCTCTGTCAAGGCGATTACGCATATCAGCTACCTGACGGGACAGAGCTTCACGGACTTGTCTGACTGAGACAAGGTTCATTGCTACAAGTACATCACCAAGCCTGGCGTCTTTGTATTCTGTCGATTGTTGGTCTAGAGCTCTGAGAACATCACCGGCCTTGAGGAGACCGCAGGCGACGAAGTATTCACCTATTCTTTGAGGTCCGGTATTTTCAAGTTCAGCAATGCTCCAATCTTCACCGTCTTCTGAAGTAATATCTTCAAGAATGTTGTCAGAAGATTCTCTTCTTCCCCGCATGATATCATCTTTATCGAAAGAAAGGTTTTTTGCAACTTCTTCACTGCTGCTTATCTCCTGAGCGGCAGTTAAGAGATCGTCTTCCACACTGAACTGATCATCATCTTGAAGCACATCACCCTGATCAAATGAAAGATTTGTGAGAAGAGCGCTGCTGTCAACATCTTGTTCAGATTTGCTTTTTGCTTTTTTCTTTGGTGCTGGATGCAGTTTTGCGCGAAGCTTTTTCAGCATTGCTGCAGTTTTGTCGTGTCCTGCAAGATTTCTTTCCATGGAAGTGGAGACTGCATAGTCTAGGAATGCTTCGTTACTCTGCTTGTAAGCAACTTTTGCGAGATTAGTAACCCATTTGGGAGAATCAGGATCAAGAACTGTCAGAATTTTTAGAGCGTTAGCTACATCAGGTGAGTCCAGTGAAGGCTTTCCTTTAAGATAGCTGACAAATTCCTTCTTTGCCTGTTCATGCTTTTCCTGCTGATAGAAGCAGTTACCCATTATGAGATTTGCTTCAATCTCTTTCGGAAAAGATCTTATGATTTTTCTGCAAATAGAGAGAGAAACCATCTGAAGTCCCTCGTTGTTGTAGAGATTTGCAGAGATCAGAAAATGCTCTTTGGCTTTGTCATCCCTTTTAAGCTTCAGGAGTATATCGCCAACTTTGTTGTGTACAGAAGCATCTTCAGGATCTTTTTCGACAACAAGATTAAATATTTTCAGAGCACTCTCAAGTCGGCCCTTCTGAACAAGATCATGAGCTTTCTTTTTCAGCGAAGTGACATTTTCCGTCATCCCAGACAGACCCCCCATTTTTGATGTATTTTAGGTACTATATACCTTTCGACCGGCACAGTACACCACCGCTACATCCGGATTACCCAGATGGTAAGGAATAGTTCTGAAATCATTGCTATTCCATATTACAAAATCAGCATCAAAACCCGGAATAAGTCTTCCCTTTTGTGCTCCCAATCCCAGTGCTGCAGCTCCGTTTGCGGTAGCTGAAACCAATGCTTCCTCTACAGTAAATCCACACTGACATACAGCAAGGCTTACGATCAGTGGCATTGAATCGCAAAAGCAGCTTCCCGGATTAAAATCTGTAGCGAGAGCTACCGATGCACCGGAATCAAGCAATTTACGCCCGGGCGGGAAAGGTTTATTGAGAAATAGAGCAGTTCCAGGAAGCAGAGTAGCTACTGTATTGCTTTTTGCAATCAGTTCAATATTCTCTTCAGAGATTGATAGAAGATGATCTGCACTCACAGCCCCGGTATTCACGGCAACAGCTGCCCCTCCTGTGTCATAGAACTCATCAGCGTGTATTTTGAGAGAGAATCCCTGCTGAGCAGAAGCGGAAAGATATCGGGTTGCCTGCTCGGGAGTGAACACACCCTTTTCGCAGAAAATGTCTACAAATTGTGCGATACCCTGATCTCTTACAAGGGGATTAACTTCATTGATAAGGAAATCTATGTAATCGTCTGCCCTACCCTTGAATTCATCTGGAACTTCGTGTGCCCCCATGAATGTGGGAATTACAGTTTGGGGGACAATTGCAGCGACTTCACCGGCGATCTCAAGACATTTCAATTCTGTACTGATATCAAGACCGTAGCCGCTTTTTGCCTCAACAGTTGTTGTACCGTTGGAGAGCATCAGAGAAAGGTGATGCATCATATTGTTTCGGAGAAGGTCATCAGAGGCAAGTCTGGTTCTTTTTACACTGTTCAGAATTCCTCCGCCAGCTGCTGCTATGTCTTCATAATCCGCACCGGCAGCACGCATTGCAAATTCAGCCTGACGAGTAGCTCCGAAAATAGGATGTGTGTGAGAATCAACAAAGCCGGGGGTTACAATAAAACCCCCGGCTGATACTATTTCAGTAGTGTCGCTAACACTGCAGCAGGTATCCAGATCATTTTTAAAACCGACCCAGACTACTTTACCATTTTCCATGGCAAGAGCTGCATCTGCTAAAACACCTATTCCTGAAGAGCCGCTACCATCAATCGTAAGAAGCTGTCCGATATCATTCAGAACAAAATCTGTTCTAATTTTCACCGGGTACTATGCTTCTGGAATTATGGAAGCAACCTTTCTGGCTCCCATGCGGTGAAACTTTACACGACCTTCAATCTTTGCAAAAAGAGTGTCGTCGCTTCCCTTGCCCACATTGAGACCAGGATGGATTCTAGTACCCCTCTGGCGAATAATAATTGTTCCGCCACTTACATACTGACCGGATGGTGCTTTTACGCCGAGTCTCCGTCCAGCGGTATCTCTTCCATTCCTGGAACTCGAGGATGATTTTTTATGTGCCATATCACTACCTTTCTATAAAACTCTGTATCAATCTGCAACAACCATCCTGGTAGATGCAGAGTGCCCGCCGGATGTGTACACTACATGGTACACGCCCTCAGGAAGTGTCGAACCGGCGTTGAATGAGTGAGAAACAACTCCGGCAGATATGTTTTTCTCGTATGCAGTTCTGCCGGAAATATCATAAATTTTGATGCTTCCATCAATACCTGTGTTCGGAAGTGAGAATATGCATGATGCATTTACCGGATTTGGTGCAACGCTCATCGTTATAAACACATCATTTGAACCTGATTCTTCAATTCCAGTACTGAATGTGAAATTAACCGGAACCATCTCTTCAGAGCCTACAGAAATACCATTCTGTGCCTGTGAGCCCATACCGTCAACAGTAGCAACTATGTTGTAAGTCCCTGGAACTAGAGCTTTGGAGTATCCCCCATCTACAACATCTGTTCTGCAGAACCTGAGAGGTGAAGAATCGAGAGCGTCTACTACCTCAACTTCAATAAGAGCGTCCAGCGGGTTTCCACTTCCATCTGTGACTGTTCCGTAGAAGCCATATGTGCTTGTTACGCAAAACTCGAGAATGGGCATGTAATTTGCATTGGCAATTCCGGGCCAGTCGGGATCTGATTTTACATTTGAAACTTCGATTGTATGGTCAACTGTACCTACTTCGCCGTAGGACCAGTCGTTAACGTCACCCTCAGTTGGGTACCAGTCTGCGCCGGGGATCCAGATGTCCCAGGCACCGCTACCATAGTATGTGCTGATTGAAGGGTGATTGCCGTATGCATTACCTTGTGCTGTTACAAGCTCAAGATCCTGTATTGTTGCGGAAGCGCTGTAGTTCCACACACAATTCACACATTCGGCTCCACTATGGAAAGAAAGGCCGGTTGCGAAGTTATTGATATAATTATTCTGAGCCGGCCAGTCCTGCATGGTAAGGTCTCTGATTGCAACGCTTTCAGGACCCTGCCAGTAGGAAGAAGTGTTCATGTAACTGAAATCACGATTCAGATCAACTCCGTTTGCATTGTAGCGTGAGCTGCTTGCATAGCCATCGGGATTCACGAAAGCAATAACCCACAGCTCGGAATTATCTACTACATAGGTGCACATGTCACTTGTACCGTAATTATCGGTAAGAACTTCGATGAAGTTGAGACAGGACATTCCACCTGTCTTCTCATCACCGTGAATGTTACCGGTTATTCGGATCTCAGGCTCTGCTTCATCATCATTTACATTATCACTGATGATCATTGCATAAATAGGTTTACCCTGAACAGAAGAACCGATTTGCTCCATTCTGGCAATGGAAGGGTGTGCAGAGACTACTGCATTCAAAGATGCGGTAATTTCTGTTATTGACGGGTAGGCAACAAGAGCAACGGGTGTTTCTTCAAGAACTGGTCTGTAACCGAGGTTAGTCAGAGTTCTTTCCTGCTGGTCTGTTACAAAGAGTCTCACTTTGGTCCCGAAAACATTTTCAATATCGTAACCGTTGTTGTGGAAGTAGTCGAGATCAATAGCAGTTACATTAGGCACTATAACTGAATGCCATCCTGCTACCGCCATAGAAGCGATAAAAACAAGCAATAAAACTGTGTTCTTCATTTTTTCTTTCCTTTAAGAGGTATATGTTATTTGTAAATGCAGGGATACGCGATTATCATTAACACGACCTTCATGGTCAACCTTGCCATTGGGGGTAAGGATTGATTAGTATCGGGCTGCGGTCGGGGCGTGGCGCAGTTCGGTAGCGCACTTGGTTTGGGACCAAGGGGTCGCTGGTTCGAATCCAGTCGCCCCGACCATCTTTTTTTTTGAAAGATCAAACTTCCAGTTTCTTTTCATCCCTAAAACAAAATAATCTTCACCCACAAAACACGGATCACCTGTTAAAGGTTCCCGTTGGTTGATTCTTTTCGTTTGATGAAAGTCACAACTTTATTTCAGAATTTTGTTGCCCTCTTGCCAGATTGTTTCAAAGGCACTGTGCCAGTCGTGTTCGAGGCCGCGCAGTCTTGCCTTCTTCCCCATCGACTGTCTTAACTCCTCGTCCCTAAGCAGCGTCAGAATCGCTTCAGCTAGGCTGGATGAATCCAATCCTCTGCATACAATTCCGGTTTCATCAGGAATGATGATTTCCTGAGGACCACCCTTATCAGTTACGACGCATGGAATACCCGATGCTTGAGCTTCAAGGACTGAATTGCCATAGGTGTCTTTGGTTGAAGGGAAAACAAACACGTCGCACGAGGCACAGACTCTGGAGAAGTCATCTCCTGAGAGGGTTCCGCAGAAGTAGCCACCATTGCCGAGAAGATCCTTGCCCAGTTCTCGTATATATGGACCGTCACCAGCAAGGAAAAGTTCGACGCCGGGAAATTCTTTCCTGACTTTGAGGAAGGCTTCAGCAAGAACATCAAGGTCTTTTTCCCTCGAGATCCTTCCGGTGTATAGCAGTTTCAGTGAATTGTTGCTTCCACCAAAACGGGACATGAAGTTTTGTGTTTTCCAATCAGGAGAAAAGGCTTCGTGATCGGTGCCTCGAGGGAAATGAACCATTTTAGATCTGGCGACACCAAGAGCTTCGAGATCATCCATGTAGAATTTACTTGGAACCATAACAATTTCCGAAAGGGAGTAAACCCAACCAGTTCCACCACTTATCATTTCAGCTATTCTTGAATCTTCAACGATATCATTCGCATGCCTCGGCCAGTCTGTGTGATAAACGGAAACAGTTGGAATTCCCAGCAGTTTTGCTATACCGAGAGCCGCAAAGCCGAGTGGACCCGGTGTCGAGAGGTAGATCATCTCAAAGTCATTCTCTTCGAAAAACCTGAGCATTTCCAGGAAAGGAGGAATTGAGAATTTCTTAGTGGGGTAATCCGGAAGACTGAATTCTTTAATGGGTTTGAAGTTAACTACCCAACCCGGGAAGGAGACAGCCTTCTCCTGGCAGGCCAGTATCGCCAGCTCATGATTTGTTTCAAGAGAGAGCATGCCGAATTTCTGTATGGTTCTGGATACTCCGTTAAGATCAGTAATTGTGTCTGTTACCCATGCTCTTTTCCCGGATCTTCGTGCTGCAGGGGATTTTGTTCCAAGTTCGAGACACATGCGGTTAACCTGATCTCTACCTCTTTTCCGATCCATATAAGTGACTGGGAAAGGAATATTCATAATAAGTATTGGAATCATCGCTGTTAATGCATCAAGGGCCTCAAGCACCTTGCCATTGCTCAATCGGGTGGCGAGGAGTTCAGATGATCTTCTTAACAGACTGTTTGTGAGTCTGTTGAGTATCTCGTAGGTTCTTTCCTCGATCCCCTCCTTCTCCATTTCAGGGCTGCCTTTGCGAAGATTGAGATCCTTACCTATTTCAATGAGCTCATCTGCAAGGAAGCTCTCGAGGTCGTTACTGTTACCCTTGGCTTTCTTAAGAATGTGATGGAATAGAAAGTCAGCTTTGTGCCAAAGAGTTGGTTCCTCCGGTTCATCCTTCGAACCGGGGCCGAGGAAATTATCTATTGCTATGGTGGCTGCTGTAGGAACTCTTTTAGACATCAGCCGGTCTCTGTAGAATGAGTATGCTATCGAGTAGACCGCATAGGCGGACCTTACGGCGCTTCCGTGCTCACCGTACAATTCGGCCCGTCCTTCGGCGACATTCCTCAGGAAGCCCTTGTAAGTGCCGTCAGAGTCAACCTCGGTCCAAGTTCTTCCGATGAATCTTCCACAGTGATCATCGCTTCCAGCGGTGAAACCATTGAACTCATTGCCTCTAATCAATTTAGAAGTTTGCAGAGAAGCCTGATTCTCCCAGATTGCTCGTGAACCATTTCGTCCTTCTACCAGCATAACCCGATTAATCAGTTCTTTCCATTCGGCAGATGAGAGGTCTTCCCCGGCGAAGTAAAATGGATGGGCGAGTGAGTTGACGATCTTCCTGTCGGACATGTAATCGAGAAGCTCAAAAGCATTGTCTCGTAGTCTTGCCATTTCAGCATGATTCTCTTCTGTAATATCATAGGCAAGAATGTGAATTGGTTTTTTTGATTCAGGAAGTAGGGCGCTGATTTCCTCACTGATGAACACACCGGGTAGATCCTTTATTTTTAGGACACCTTCGATTGTATTAACATCTGTGATGGTAACAAAATCCATTCCCTGCTTTTTTGCAAGATGATATATCAGTTCAGGAGGTGTGAAACTCTCAGGGGCTTTCAGAGTTCTGAGTATCCAGCGAGCTGATTGTTTGGAAGCAGAAGAGTGAACATGCAGATCGCACTTTGTATTCTTCATTAGTCTAAATTCCCTTCAGATACATATTGCCACACCAGAAAGGAAGATACTCAGTTTGAGGGAACAATAGCAATTATCCCCTGAGGTCCCTCTCCACCCGCTTCAAGGGAATCAATGACGGTTAAGGATACTTCATCAATCATGTACACCTTGTTCGCAGTAAAGGAGCTGGCGTAAAGGGTGCTTTCGCATACAGCTAAATTAGTGGGAGCAATTGGCAAATCTACTTCGGTGAACTCACCGGACTCTTTGAATCTGATGATTCCACCACTTCCCCAGCCATCGGGGCTGATGTACCAATTTCCTCTTCTGATGGCCTCTCCCGGTGCTCCTCCGCATTCAATCACCGCTTCAATCGATATACTGGAGGGGTCTATGATTGTGATCTTCCCATCATCGGTATAGGTCGTTGAGTAGCAGTGAAGCATTCCGGAAGGTTGCAATTTAAGCCAGTGGGTATTCACTCCTGTATCTATCCAGCTAATCTCAGTACCGGTGGATGGATCAATCACAGAAACACCTCCAGGAGATTGTGTATCAGGATAACTGGAATAACTTACAAAGATTTTGCCTTGGCTGTATTCAATACCGCTGGGATTGGTTCTTGAGTCCAGGAAAGCTGTAATCTCAGCTGTTTCAGTGTTTACTACAGCAATCCTTTCTTCCAGAAGTAATGCCACATAAGCGGTTGTGTTATCTAAAACAAAACTGTAGGGATTACTTCCCTGTGGGAGAAATATCGTCCCTTCCGTTGTACCTGTTTCCTCTCCGGAGAAAAACCGCAACTCGGCTGATGCGGAAGAAAGAACTGCAAATTTAGAGCCCCCTGTGTGAAGGATGTGATTGGGGACTTCACCTGTTACCCAGGCAATTTGAATAAGAGAATCCGATTCCGGGAAGTAAGCATCTGCATTACCGGAAAGACCGTTGAACCAGACAACAAAGGGACCCTTCGGAGTGTTACCTTCAACTGGACCTATGGCATCTCTGCATGAGACCGTGAGAAGCAGAATAACCGCAAAAAAGATAAATCTATTCATTCTAATCTCCTGTGTATTCAGCTGTTATACGGAGAGTTCTTCCTCTGCCGTTGTAACCATTTGACTCGCTGTATTCGGTATCAAGGATGTTCTCCAATGCAATTTCCAGGGAAACACCAGCTGCTATATCCCTTTCTATGGATGCGCCTGCGATCCAGTATTCTTTTAAAAAAATTGTTTGGGTTCTGTTTGTGAACCTCTTTGCCACTCCCCTCGCTGAAAGACTGGCTAGTAAACTTCCAGGAAGCTCTGCAAAAGTTGAGATACCCCAGGTATACTCTGGTCTGTAAGGAATTATCATTCCCTCTCTCGGGGTGTTTTGTGTTTCATCCGTTGCAAGATTCCATGTGAATGTGCTCTGAATGGAAAAACTGCCGGAAGTGAGCCCTGTTGATGTTTCCAGACCTCTTGAGAAAGCTGAAGAAAGGTTAGAAGGGGACCAGAGACCCGATTCATCGGGAAGCCAGAGAATCATGTTGGAGGTTGTTGTAGCAAACGCACAGACTCTACCGTTGAAAAAACCGGTGTTCCAATCAATTCCTGCTTCCCCCCCGCTGGTTCTCTCACTTTTCAGATATGGGTTTCCTGTTGCGAATGCGTCTGTTGGCCAGTAGAGGTCATTTACAGTGGGAGAACGATGATCTGAGTATGCCGAGAGCTCTGCTGTAAAAATACTCTCTTTGAAGTCTCTGAAAACAGTTGCCCGACCAGAGAAGTGGATATCGCTGAAAGAGTCGATCTTGCAGCCTAAAGAGGCACGAAACATGGACCTTTCACAGTTTGCATGAAGAGAACCGAAAGAAACTGAACGATCAGAAGTTGAAGTGCTTTCAAGCCATGTGGTGTTAAATCCTCCTCTTAGAGCAAGTGGCCCCTTCCATAGAAGTGATGTGCGCAAAGAAAGATCTTTGTGTGTGTCATCAACTGCAGAAGGTTCACTCTGATCAAAGGACATAAAGCTGGCTCCAGCACTGATATCAGCCTCGAGTTGGTCTCCGTAGATAGTACTCCAACCCTCTATCTGCCCCTGTTTTCTCTCTCCGTCACTGGGTACAGACCAGTCGGGCCCTTCTGTTTCTCCAACAGCCCAGGAACCCAGAAAACCTGCACTGAAGAACCTGTAATTCTTCGTAGTAAGGAGAGTTGAGCTGTATCCCTCTGTTCCATTGTTACCTATATTCCGCCTCAGGGAAAATCCTGTTTCTTTGAATTTGGCTGCAATGTAAGAAGCGCCGTCTGATAACCCTGAGACTCTGATGGACAAAGGTTGAGATGAGAGCGGAGGAAGGTAATTCACAGCGCCGGAACTTCCGGTGCCATTGCCGCCCGGAGCAGCTCCTCCCCTGGCGATCTCTACTGAGGAAAACACTGCTGGGTCAAAAAGTCCAGTGAGCATACCATCGCGCTGAGAGACTACAGAAATTCCGTCGATCATGTAGTCTACCTGACCGGAGTCTCCCCCTCTGAGAGAAATGGAGACAATCGGCATAGACCCTCCATATTCCCTTACAGTAACGCCAGAGACTCTCCCGTTGAGGGAACTCATCCCTCCTGTAGAGAGTTTTGATAGGGTGTTTTCATCAAGCGTTTCAGTCGATGGAATTTGTCCTGCGAGTGATCCTCGGGTTGCGGTAACGGTAATTGTCTCTCCTGAATTGATTACTGTGCTCTGAAGAAGTACAATATTGTCATTCTCAGGCTTCAAACCCTTCCAGTCTTCAAATCCAGTGAAATGAACCGTTAGAGAATCAGGCTCAGAACCCGAATACTGGTAGAAACCAGCGGTGTCAGTAAATCCGAACCATGAAGCCCCGTCGCCAATCCAGGCACCGGCAATCGGTTCACCGCCAGCTTGAACAAAAAAGCCAGATGAAACTGCGGAAAGAAGAATGAGATAGAGCAAAAAATCCCGCCTTTCACGGAATGAGTGAAAGTCGCGGGACATCGTTAAGCATAGCTGCATTTATGCGATACAGATCAGCATGATGCGCGGCACAGTGTCTGACTCCCGGAAGTGTTCCAGTTACAGTGGCGCTACCGTGACGGAATTTCACCGCACTTCCTGTGCCCGCGACTCGGGTAATATAGTCGATCTAACCCCGTGAGACATTAAAAAAGGGGCTGCTGTAAGCAACCCCACTATAAATCAGTATTTCATCAGTTGATAACAGAGCTGACAATACTCTCTGTCTGGTCTGTGGCCATAGCCATAACACTCTGAACTTTACCACCGAATACGCTGCTCATGAGACCTGTATTCATTCTTGACACTATGACTCTACCGTCAGAAGTCTCGTAAACAGCGACTCTGCATGGCATCATTGACGATACTATTCTGTTTTCGTCTCCGGTGAGGATGTCACCAGCGAGATCTACATTACAAAGTTCGATAACAGTGACTTTTTCAACATCCCAGCCCCCCTGGGCAACTGAATTGTGAATTTCGTGCGTTGCAGGTACTTTCCATCCTATTTCTTCAGCATTTGCAATAATGGTCGCTACTGTTTCATCGTGTGACAAATTGCTTTCTGATTCTGTTATCATTGCATTGGGAGCGCGCAGAAAGCCGAATACTGCCATAAAAACAGCCCCCATAAGCATCCCGGCAATAGCTGTAAAAATATAATTCTTGTTCATTTTCATTATTCTTTTCCTTTTACTAGTGGTTTTTTTGTAGCCATTCTGGCTGAAACACTGTCTTCAAGGCGCCATGCATTGAAACCTTTGTCTTTGAGTATTTTAACGGCCTTGTCTGCTATATCGCAGTATTTATCCCTGCAGTAGGCGATAACAGAAGCGCCTTCGGGGATGGATTTTATATTCTTTTCAAAATTTTTGAAAGGAATACACACCGCTCCGGGGATGTGTGCCTTGTTGTATTCCTCCGTAGGACGAACATCGATAACAATGGAGTTTACCGGTAGCAGAGATTCGTCTAATGAGATTCTGTCGGCCCTCATCTTCTGGAGAGAAAGAGCGAGTTCCGGGAATATCAATTCCGAGAGTTGTTTCATCTGATCTAAAAAGGTTGCAATTTCCTTACCGGCAATAGAATAAATGACGAATCTCCCCTGTTTCTCAGAGACGACAAACCAGTCCTTCTTTAATTTTTGAAGATGATGTGAAACAGTTCTTACCGGAAGGCCGGTTACTCTGGAGAGAGCTTCGACAGATCGGTCGGCCTGACATAAGGCATCGACAATCCGGATTCTTTCCGGGGATTCAACAAGTTTACCTATTCGGGACAGGCAATCGTAGAGACGGGATCGTTCCATATCTTCTCCTTAAATCATTACAACATTCCTAGGGGCGTTGGAATATAAGGAAAGAGAAGGTACTGTCAATGGTTAGCGGAGCAGGTTTATCTTTCGTTCCAGAAGTCCTGTCTGAATTCAGCACCCTTCACGATAGAAAGTGCCTGATCTATAGAATGATCCATATTGTTGTACCAGAAGGCACCACATCTACCGGTAAGAAAGAGTCCATCGGGAACAGTTATGGAAGAAAGCTTTTCTTTGTAGTCGAGAGTGTAGACTGGATAGGTTTCTGCTATTCGTCGCCAGTCTATAAATTCGATATCATCTCCCCTGATGGCACCGACACTCTTCAGGTCATTGATCAGTCGTTGCTTTATGGTTTCAGGGTTCTTCCACATTTCTGCTTCAGAATTGCATGTTATCTCAACAATCAGGCTGTCTTTGCCCTCAGGTACGCAATCTTGTCTGAAATTGCGGGGAATTGTGAGTCGGCTGAAAATGAGGTCTTCGTGACCGAAGTAGCACCACTGGTAGTCGTTTTGGTGAACTTCAGTCTTGAGCGCAATGTTTACTATCAAAGTGTTTATGAAGGTTAATCCTGTTTCTGGATATAGAAGAGTAATCGGAGCACTCCAGAAAACCCGATCCGCTGGAATTACGTCACCGTTTATCAGTTTAACACCGGAAACAGAACCGTTCTCAAGGACAAGCGTTTCTACAGAGGTGTCATAGAGTATGGTTCCACCGAGGTCCTTGATTTTGCTGCATTGCATGTCACAAAAAGTTTGGATTCCACCGGAGTCGGGATAGTAGAATTTTGTTTCAACTGGCTTGGGGAGCAGTAAGCCCTTAACAAGAGAGAGCAGAGAATCTGCCTTCACCCTTTTGTCGATCACAGCACGGTTTACTCCAGCCTGAGCCCAGTCAATGTGAAGCTGTTCTGCATCAATGCCGGTGAATTTTCTCGTGTATCCGGAGAAGAAATAATTGTAGAGGTTATCTCCATATCTGGATCTGATGAAATCTGCAAAGTTCTTTATCACAGGAATATTCGGTTTGTTAAAAAGATCGAGAAGACTTTTCCAGAGGACAGAAAAAGGAAGTCCCATTACTGAACCAATAGTAAGTGGCCAGTTTCTGTATTTGCCTGCCATGTGAACACTACTTTTGCGGCTGATCTTAACATAGTGACCATCAAGAATGTCGCGAAGATATTTGTCTACTTCTTTGTTGAATGTATGAAAACGGTGTGGTCCGATATCAAAATCATATCCGTTTACATGGAAGCTTCTTGCTAATCCACCAGGTGCACTTTCTCTTTCAAGAATGATAATTTCATCATCAGCTCCTGACGATAGAATGCGCTCAGCAAGGGTAAGACCTGAGAGGCCGGCTCCAACAATAACTGTTTTCAAATGTTTCTCCTTCTTCCAGACACAAGCAGAGCAGCAGTTCCGCCTAACATTAGCAAAACAGCCATGGAAAGCCATAGCAGATGCACACTGAATCCAGCTTCCACTACAGATAGACCGCCCGGTAGGGTTCCTGAAACGCCTGTGAGTGCAAAACCGGCAACCCACCCAGCTTCAACTGTTCCAAGGCTGAGAAGGCCATGAACGGGAAGGGCCATAGTTAAGTCGGTGATTGCACTAGCAGTAAATATCTGCCACATAGGTAGACCGGTTACACCCACTGCCCGAAGAAGAGCATAAAACATAAGAAGCTTGAAGGCCCACCCAGCAATACTAAGACCCATTGCACGAGCAACATTGGATCTGCGCTTTGATGTGATTTCTGTGGCTTCTCTCATTTCATTCCATGCGTCTGTTAGTTTTCCTGGACCGAAAAGAGCCTGTATAGGTTTCGTAAAAACAGACAAGATTGAAGGCAGGAAGAAGAGCGAAAGGAGACCCGCAAGAGAAGCAGCAACTGCAACATAAACTACCGGCCCAGAGAGCCCGGCAGCAAAACTGCATCCCACTACGAAACCCATTGCTATAACATCCATTATTTTTGCCAGAATCACCGTTGCTGCTCCATTACCGACAGGCAAGGATGCATATTTCTTAAAGAGACCTACAAGAGCAACATCTGAAAGACGAACTGGCAAGATGTGACCAAGACCGACATGTACAGCCGTCAACGGAAGAGATTGCTTTAATTCAATAATGTGGTCCCAGGAGAGCAGCTGCCATCTCCATGCTCGGAGTAGTTGAGTTACTGCAAACAACAGAAGAGAAACGATTAACCACATTGGGTCAGCTTTGCCCAGCGCTGAAAAAATGTTTGAGACCGTAGATTCTGCTGATCCTGATTTAGACAACAGGTAATATGTAAGTAGCGCTCCCGCAATAAGAAAAGCGATCATCCTTGCATTACGCATACGTTTTGTCAAATATTCCTCCTAAATGAATGCAGGAGGTAATATAGGATATGACGAACAAGGCAATAAGCGTCGAAGGTATCTCTAAGCGTTTCGGAAAAACAAAGGCTCTTACAGAAAACTTCAATATTGAAGTATCCAGAGGGCAATCTCTGGCTATTCTCGGTGCAAATGGAGCTGGTAAAACAACTCTTATGCGCGCAATTCTCGGCCTCACTATTCCGGACTCGGGTACTATCAGGTTAAATGGTCTTTCCCCTATTGATCCGAATTCCAGAGCGGGTGTTAGATTTCTTCCGGAAAGAATATCCTTCCCCAAATGGGCAACCCCGTTGCAGATGTATCGACAATTTGAAAGAGTCCGCCATGAGGGAAGAGAAATTGATTTTATCCACACAGCTGAAGGCCTTGCCTGTGGCGATCTTCTGAACAGAAAACTTGGCAAAATGTCCAAAGGACAGCGACAGAGAGTTGCAGTTGCTCTAATGACTTGCGGCACACCTAAAACTGTTTTTCTTGATGAACCATCTTCGGGACTGGATCCGGCCGGAAGAATGCTTGTAAGAAGTACCGTGGCAGAACTGGTGAATCAGGGCTCCACAGTAGTACTTAACAGTCATCTTCTGGGAGAGGTAGAGAAGGTCTGTGATTGGGCAGCTTTCATCCACAAGGGAGCTCTTGTAGCTCATGACAGGCTTCAGGATCTTTCACGTTTTAAGGGCAGTGTTCTTATTGAAACTCCTCATCCCGATCAGATGAACAGTTTTCTCGGTGGTTCCGGACGGGTTAAGGGCAGTTCCCTGGTTTATCCTCTGGCTGAAGAAATCGGATTTTCAGCGCTTACTGAACAGATTGCAGCCAGCGGAGTCGAGTTCACCGGGATACAGCTTCACAAAGAATCCCTCGAGGACATATTCATGAGAATAATTGAAGGAGAAACAGATGTTTCTTAATGCACTTGAACACATGACTCGAAGGAAACTGCTTCTGATCGTTGGAATTCTGTCATTGTGTTACCTTCTTCTGTTTTGGCGCGGAATCGCTTCAGCTGACCCGCAATCTCTAAGAACCGAGAGTGGAGTTCCTGCTTCCAATGCGGATATGGCTTTTGCCGCACTCTCTATTGCTGGCTCTATGCTTTCTGTCATGGTCTGGGGTCTTACGATAATACTTGGTGCGAGTATTCTTCCGGATGAAATGGATGCTGGAAGAATGTCGATATGGGCAGCTCTCCCTCAATCAAGATTCAAAATCTACGCCTCAACCACTCTCGCCCCTTTACTGGTTTCCGTGATTGTCGGATACATTCTTTTCGGTTTTACGGCACTGATTACCTCGTTTTATGCTCCTTTCACTCCCAACAGTATTCCACTCGCAGTAATAAGCATGCCGATTTGGCTCTCTGCTACATGGGCTTTTGTTATTCTGTTTTCCATGATTGTCGGTAAGATTCCAGCCATGCTGATAACATTTATTCTTGAGGGTTTTGCCGTGGGAATGGGTAACATGGTTGAGCTCGCCAAGGGAGTCCCGGAACTCCATGAATCCACTTTTTACACCGTCGCTAGAATAGTGACTTTTATACTGCCTTTTGAAAGAGGTTACAGGTCTGTTCAAATGGGTCTGCTGCCGAAGGCAAGTCTTCTGGAAGAAGCACTGGCCTTTCTAGGATTCGGAGGAGACATCCCTATGTGGGAGGTTATCTACCCTTTAGTATGGGCCTCAATCCTGTTCTTCATCGGGTACAGAATCTTTCTTCGGAAGGATTTGTAGGACGATAAAGTGAAAATTGTATACAACTCAATCGGGGTCATTCACTCACCATATCTTGATATGGCCCCTTTTCAGGCTATTGAAGATGATCCCAAAGGTCCCTTCATTGTTGAACTAGACGAACAGTATGCGTCAGGATTGAAAAATCTCGATAAATACAAGTATGTAATAGTGTTGTTTCATATCGATCGGGCGAAAGGCTATAACGGTTCAAACATTGCCCACCCACCAAGCATGAATGGTGGAACTACAGGTCTCTTTGCTTCAAGGTCTCCCAACCGCCCCAACGAAATTGGAATTGATGTTGCAAGGCTGCTGAGAATAGAGGGAAACAAAGTTTTTACTTCGGGTCTTAGTGCGTTGGACGGAACACCGCTTCTGGACATCAAGCCCTACATCAGTCTTGACAGGAAAGAATTGGACTGAGCTCATCTCTCAGAAGAGGATTGAGAGAAACGGCTTTTTCTGCAGCAAACAAAGCATCTTGGCGATACCCATAATTCCATAGCAGTGCAGCCATGTTTTTCCAGGCAGTGGGTGACTCAGGTGCTGATTCAAGCGCTAAACCAAATTCTCTAGCAGCTTCATTGAAACCGCCACCGGAAGAGGCGATACATGCTCCTCTTATCGAATGAATGTCTGCTCCTGTGTAACCCTCAATCTCTGCTTTTTTAAGACTCTCAAGAGCTGCTTCAGGTTCACCCGATTCAAGCTGATTCTGAGCAATTTGAACTTGTGTAAGACCCGAACGTACCCTTCCGGGGTAACTGATTAGAACAGATGTCAGAAGGATTGTCACAGCTACTGGTAGTGCTATTTTCCAGCTAAATCTCGTTGAGGCAGATAGGGCTAGAATGGGAATATAGATCGATCTGTGTCTTATTGACGGAAAGAAGAGGAAAGCTGCAACGAGCCCGGTAACTAAGAGGGCTGTTTCTCTATTCTTGCCAGCCGCCGCAAGTCCAAGAGCAAGAAGAAGAAATGTGAGTGGAAGCAAATACTTAAGAACTGTTGAAGCGAGCAGTTTTGGAGCTTCTATGTTGCGCCCCGGTCCAGGAACGGAAACAAAGGCAGCTATTTTTAGTGCACCTCTCCCAAGCCAGCCGGGAAAGTCATTTCTGATTGCTGTGAAAGCATTGTCCGTAAATGAGTCATCTCCCATAAGCTCTTCAAATTCAATACCTGGTGGAGTTTGAAGGAGTTCCCATGAGGAACCAAGCCAGAGGTTCATTGGGCCGTTTTCAGCTAGTGCAAAGGAACCGTTTGAAAAGAAGTTTATCAATAGCACAGGCAGAATAGCAATCAATAAGCCGTATGAAGAAGTGAGATATTTCTTCCAGGGACGAATGAAAAAAGCAGATATTGGTAAAAAAAGAAGAATTTCTCCCCTGAAAAGAACCGCACAACCAATAAGCCATCCGGCAAGGAGAGATCTGTTCCTGCCTGCCGTAAGCGCTAGAGCAAGGAAGGCCGCGGCGGGTGCAGCCGGTAGGATTTGCAACCCTGAGAAGAGAAGAGTTGGTTCTATAGCAAGAATTCCAGCAAAAACAGTGTTTCCGATGCTTTTCTTTCGAAAGAAAAAAAGAGCTATAGCAGGTATCAGTGAAATTGCACTGAAAACGGCTCTCAGTACATCGGGGTTCGATGAAACAGCAGCAAGAAGATAGGTGCCTGGCGGTCTCTCAAATGGAGGAGAATCTCCCATTGTGTACGTGATTTCATCTACATGAAGGTTTGAACCGAAAAACCAGTCGAGTTGATTGAGTACGGTGATTCTCGCTGTAATACCTGCAAGTAGGAACAGGCAGAAAATAATGCTCTGTTTTTTCATCTGCTTATTGTTCCGTTTTCATGGAGAACATTCAAGTATTCTCTTGTGATAACACCCTCTCGGCTCCAGTTGAGAGATGGAGCTCTTTCCAACCAATTCTCACCGGCTTCCGATGAAAGTACTCCACTTATTATTATCCACGCGGGTTCAGTAAGGTCGAAAAAATCAGATAGCTGTACATTATCAGGATAGAAGTAAACAGAAGAGGAACGAAACCAGTCTGCTGCGGTAAGAAGAAGATCTTCATTATTCATCCCTGCAAATTTCCTTCTCAACTCCCTGTCAAAACCACCCTCCGTCTGAATAGAAAGGCTGAATGTGCCACTGGATGGTGATATATCCCATGTCTCTGTGCCATGCTCGGGTTCTTGAAGAGGTGGTAATTCTGCCAACATGCCTCCCGGCAGAAGTAACCAGAGGGTATCGGGAGCATCCACCCATCCAGCTGGTGAAAGGTATTCTGAAGGCTCCTCAAGTTCCCCTTCAACTAAAATGAATGATCTATAGAATCCCAGTGGTGACGGTACAAGCGGAAGGATATCGGTTGCGGGAATAACAGGGGCCTCTATGCTCATTACTCTGCACATTGCTGAAAGCAGAGTTGCAGCTTCAATAGGAGTAGCTCTTCTTGAATCGAGTATTTCCTGAAGAGAGCGAACAGTAAATCCGGCGTCGCCTCCTGGAAAGGGAAGTAACTGAAGTGATTCTGTTATAAGAACACGTCCTCTGGAAACCCTCATTCTCGGAAGGGCACCCGCAGCTCCTGCCTCGATAGCAGCTTCCCGGAGATCGGGAGGTGTTTCCATTGAAGAAATTCTGGAAGATTCAAGCAGGATGTCCTGTACTTCTGCCCAGTCGGTCGCAGTTGAGAGCCATAGTTCTTTAGACTCCTGATCAATGGAAGAATAAATTCTTCTATTCCTTCTTTCAGTTTCGGTAAACCCTAAAGAACCTACAGAAAGGTTGTCTACATCCGGGCAGCTGACTGTGATTGTGTCCGGTTCATCCCCTGCTATGTATGCGTAAAACAAACCGCTCTCTGCCAGCTTGCCTCTCTCTATCACTTTGAATGTCCATTCCATTGTCATTCCGGGGCGGAGCCCAGGGAAAGCGACTACTACTGCAAGTGGCCATCCAGTGCTTCCTGTAAGGGTATCGACAGCCCATTCTGGAACCTCTCTCGACTGACCGGGAAAGCCATAGGTGGAGTTCAGTACATATATCTCCATGTAATCCGGATCAAAATCCCGGGTAACTCTGAGAAATCTTCCATCATCTCCTGCTATTGCTCTGTAGGATACAGTTGTTTCCTTCACTGAACCGTTCCAGTCTATTTCAACATCCACTGAAGTGTATCTGGAAGGGCTTCCGAATAGAGCTGAGCAAAGAAGAAGGCTGGTAAAAATCATTGTAACCTCACGGTTCTTGCAGATGTGCCTGAACGGGCGAGAAGTGTTTCCAGTACAAAGTCATTGGAGTTAGTAACGTCGGCTGTTTCTGTGTAGAATATTCTTCCAAAGTCAGAGTACATTTCGCAGGAATACCCGGGCGAGAGTACCGAGTCTGGAGTGCTGAGAACGGGTACTGGGAGCGATACTGAAACTGTGAGGATTTCTACAGCTGGAGCATCGATTACAAAAGAGTCAGGTGGACAAGGGATCAGCATTGAAGCAACTCTCGAACCCTGAAGTGATATTTCTCTGAGACCGGGAAACAAGAGCAAATCGTTGTTCCTCATCACTTTCCATTGCCCCTGAATAGTCACCATTTCTCCGTTATAACTGACAGAATCACATCTTACTGCTCCGAAAAACCGTCTGAACATTTCATTTCTGTTAGACACGCTGGATCTGGTAAACAAAGTAGTAATCAATTCAAGCGGAGCTCCTGAAGCCTGTGCAGTCAGTCTTCCGGCTATCAAGTTTTCCTCAAGATCAAGTGCCCCTGAAATATTGATACTCAGAGTGTCATTCCAGCCATGGAGTGGAATGGTCTGAAGACCTGTACCATCTGGAATCATTGGCAGGTATGTGCATCCTCTAAGACCGAAGCTGAACCCGGCATTCAGAGGGATACCTCTAGGGGTAGGATCGAGAATTATCCATGAGTTATCAATCGGGCTTCTGTAAACGGTGATCATGTGATCAAAGCTTCTTGCATCTACCACGGGGGTGGTTTCCCCTGTTGTGCTGGCAAGCGCAGGATAGGCATCGTACCCGGCTTTACGCAACAGCCATGTAAGCAGAACTGCTCTATCCCTACAGACACCAGAGCCATCTTCAAGTGTTTCAGCAGGAGATCTTGGAGACCATCCTGGCCAAACACCAGCGTCAGCTCCTGTGTAATTTATGTTTTCAGCCACCCATTCTCTCATGGCGCCCGGATCCGAACCTGTCTGATCTAAAATTACATCAAGTCTATCACATTCTGCGTGTTCCGGAATATCAAGAGCAATGGAAGCTTCTGCAGACAGTGTTTCAGGAGTGCCTGTAGCTATTGAAACAGCATCCTGCGACGTGGCGGCCAGCATATGCGAGGGAGCAGGTGAAAGATTTCTAAATTCCCAATAATTCCCCGGTTCGCTGAAGTAGAGTTGCACGTTAGAATTGTTATCTAATTGAAAAATGGACTGTACAACACTGTCTGTCAGTGATGGTGAGTAAGAATAGCTGTAAACATCAGAGAGAGGAAGAGAGTTAATTCTTCTTACTATATCAACCTTTACCGTATCTCCGACCTCAAGACCGGGCATCAGCATCGTTGTTTCTCTAAGGGAGGATTCAAGCCTATTGGTTCTGGACAAAATTCTGTGAGGTCCAGTTGAAATTTCTGCTGTTGAGTTTCCCCGCCCACCGCGCCAGTGACCAACGTAAGCCAGCAATACCTCTACATCTTCCATACCATCTCTAAAAGCAATGCTCATTGTTGAGAATCTGCTGACACCTCTGCCGGTCAGAGGAATGATCACAGCTTCTGTGTGCTCTGTAACTGACCCATCCTGTTCAAATGATACTGTAACTTTGTGAACAAGATGGACCGCGTCGGGAGAACTGAAAAGGAACAGCAGCGTCAGGACTGCTGTAAACACCAGTGCCTCAGATCATTTGCAGGTTCTCCCACGGAGCGAAATGAAGAAATAAGTGTAAAACTTACATGCCCTTCCTGTAAGGCGTGCACATCGGTACCGGACTTCTCCGTTACAGACTGTACTTCATATGGGCCGTATCTGAATGAATCACCACTGTCGTCGCGGGTGAAGGGAATTTCAGAAGAAAAACTCCCAATTGTTGTTATTCTGTAGTTTCCGCTGGCTCCTTCCGGAACGTTGATATTTAGAAGATAGCCTGGCTCAATCATCTTGTAGAGCTCTTCATCAATAACTTTTCTGATAACTTCAGAAGAAAGAGTGAAATCAGGAGAAGATGTGTATTCCTGGCTTATGGCAATAGCCGGAATTCCCCAGAATGCAGCTTCAGTTGCTGCTGCAACAGTACCGGAATACCATGTGTTATTTGCAACATTCGCGCCCGGGTTAATTCCGGAAACAATAAGATCCGGAGGAGTGCCGGTGATAATTTCACTGAGGGCCAGCTTTACACAATCAACTGGAGTTCCCTCTACAGAATACTTTTGTGGTCCATGTTCTCTGAGAGTAAGGGAGGAATAAAGATTAAGGGACATACTTGCACCGCTATGGTGATGAAATGGAGCGACTGTATATGTGTCGTGTGTCGCCAAAACATTCTCAAGTGCTTTAAGTCCGGGCTCATTGAACCCGTCATCGTTAACCAGAAGTATTTTCATGAACTAGAGCGATCGAGAAAGTGAAAAACGATGGGTAGTGCCCAGAGAAAAATTACCGGGAACAAAAGCATAATCCAGTGTCCAGCCTTTAGTAGTGAGACCGGCACCGGCAGTTAGATCCCCGCTGTCATCATTGATTTTCCAACCTCCGCGCAGTGATGCCCATTGAACAGGACTGTATTCAATACCGAAACCTGCTTTAGTACGGTTATCGAGGGGGCGCATTACCTGGCCGGAGAGCGAAAGATTACCAAGAGGAAGATCAGAGTTCCACCTCGAGGCGAAAACCCAAGTTCTTGGCATTCTGAATTCTTCACTGTTGAGCCTGACAGAAGGACCTGAGTTAAGATAAGCTGCACTGCAAATCAGTGACGAAAAAGGATGGTAGTTGAAACCCAGATCTATTGCCCAGGCGTCTGAGGATTCAAGCCACACCTTTTCGTGTATTACCTTGAAGCCTATTCCTGCATCGAAACGACCGATCTTTGCTGCAATAGCTGCATTAAGAGAAAAATCACTGGCGTTAAATGTATCGACCGGGTCAGAAGATGGCGTTTCTCTGTATTCTATTCCTGTTGTTGACACTGCCTGCATACCGAGTGATCCGATAAGTCTGCTACCCAGTCGGGAGACAGCGGCAACATAGTTCTGAGTAGTTGTTCCGAACCATTCATTGTGCCCTGCTGAAACAGAAGCTTCCCTTCGGGCAAGTAATGCAGGATTGGAGAAAACAGCGAGATCTCCGCCATTAACTGCTCCGGTACCGCCGAGAGCTGCTATCCTAGCACCGGTATCCATCTTCAGAAACGGGTAAAGGCCCATACCAGCATCTCTGTAAACACTCGCAGCAGAAATTCCGGCGAGTAGTAAAAGTATTGTTATTGTTTTCTTCATACAACCCCTATACACAAAAATAAGCTTAAGGTTCCCAAGGAAACCGCCTATCACGATGATTCGCCGGACAACTTCCGGCAGGAGAATTATATTACTTGTTCTCACGAAAGGATAAAGATAATGAAAACTCTGGCCATCCGTGATTCCTATCAGTCCGGTTATGTAAATATGGCAGTAGATCTTTGTGCAATGAAGCTTGTAAGGAGTGGAGAGGCAAAGGCTATCTTCCGTACTTACCTATGGAAACCTCATTGTCTTTCGATAGGCCGATTCCAGAATCCGGAAAAAGAAGTTAATACTGCGAGACTTATAGCAGACGGATACGATATTGTACGAAGACCGACTGGAGGGAGAGCAGTCTGGCACGGACATGAACTGACATATTCTGTTGTGGCTAGCGAAGATCATCCTCTGGTATGTGGATCTATTTCAGAAAGTCTTGAAAAAGTAGCTTCGTTACTTGTTAAGGGGTTGGAACAATCCGGCGTTCCTGCTGCACTGAATAACAGGACTCGGGAGCTTGCAAAAACAGGTAGGGAGTTTAACCCTTGTTTCACATCTCACGGCAGATCTGAGATAATGACACCCGACGGCAGGAAGATTGTTGGAAGTGCTCAGGCAAGAAGTCATGGTGTTTTCATTGAACATGGATCTATATTATTTACGAATCAGCAGATAAAAGCGGTTGATTATCTTCCCGATGCCGCTTCAAGCGCACTGAAAGCGAAAATGAAGGAGATACTTCTGGGTAGTGTTGGAACGGTTCTTGAATACAATCCTGAACTTACTCCCGGCCTTCTTGCAGAAAACCTCCATGATCAGTTTGCTCTCTGTGTTGCTGAAAAACCGACCCCATTCCTCTCTTCCGATTTGCCGGATTTGGAGGAAGCGGTTTATGAAAGGCGCAGAATCATTGAAAGTTGAAAAAAAGCCGGATTGGCTGAAAATGCCCACAATTGGAAATCAATCTGCAGGAGAAGTTCGTAGAATTCTCTCCAGCAGAAATCTTAATACTGTGTGCAATGAAGCAAAATGTCCGAACAGAGGCCACTGTTATGAAAGGGGCACTGCTACATTTCTTATACTGGGGTCTGTATGCACCAGGAACTGTGCATACTGTGCCATTGAAAAGAACGTGCTGACTCCTCCCCCTCCGGAAAAAGATGAGCC
This sequence comes from Candidatus Fermentibacteraceae bacterium, assembly GCA_016744855.1. GTDB lineage: Bacteria > Fermentibacterota > Fermentibacteria > Fermentibacterales > JCC-6 > Sabulitectum. The sequence goes on from JADGDO010000001.1 coordinate 192,684, forward strand.
GGAAAGAATAGCTCAGGCTGCGAAAGCAATGAAGCTCAAATACGTTGTTCTTACATCTGTAACCAGGGACGACCTGATGGATGGAGGCGCAGGACATTTCGCTGAAACCGTAACGAGGTTGAAGAATACGATAAAAGGAGTTCGTGTTGAAGTTTTAACTCCGGACTTTTTGGGTTCCGAGTTATCGCTGAAGGTTGTTGCTGATTCAAAACCAGACGTATTCAATCACAACATTGAGACAGTAAGAAGGCTTTTTCCATTGCTACGCCCCATCGCATCTTACGAGCAATCCCTCGCCGTTCTTCAAAAATTTGGAGATATCGCACCGAACATTCCAAGGAAGAGTGGAATAATGGTTGGTCTCGGTGAGACTGCAAAAGATATTGAGGAATCACTCTCTGACCTTCGGAAAAAAGGAGTATCTCTTCTTACTATTGGACAGTATTTGCAGCCAACAAAGCAGCATATGCCTGTTGTAAGGTATGTTGAACCCGCTGAATTCGAACAATGGGAGAAGACTGCTCTCGGGATGGGATTTACCGGAGTAGCAAGCGGCCCTCTCGTTAGAAGTTCCTTCCATGCTGACCTTCTGGCGGAAACTGGATGAACAAGGAAAAAAGCTTAATCCCTTTCTACACACATGGTATTACCATGGCACCCATGGCCGGTGTTACTGATTCCGCTTTCAGAAGAATCTGTATTAAACTTGGAGCGACCTGTCTTGTTACAGAAATGGTTACAGCTGCTGGCTTGTCGCGGAAAAGTGTAAAAACAAAGAAAATGCTCAGGTATCACCCTGACGAACAACCTCTTGGTGTTCAACTCTTCGGGGCAAAGGCTGATGATTTTGCGAGGGCTTCAGATCTGGTTACACCGCTGGGATTCAAATTCATAGATATCAATGCAGGATGCCCGGTGAAAAGGGTTCTGAGAAGTGGAAGCGGAAGTTCCCTGCTTGGAGACATCCCAAGACTTCTAGAAATAATCAGAGTTACAAAACAGAACACTGATCTTCCGGTTACTGTAAAGATACGCCTGGGTCTCACCCGGGAAAATCCTGTTCCCGACAATATTGGAACCCTTGTATCCGAAGCTGGAGCATGCTGCATTGCAGTACACGGACGCTTCAGGCCTGATTTTTTTGCAGGTGAGGTTAACAAGGAAGGTATCAAGAGAATCGCTGAGCTCTCCCCTGTTCCTGTGATTGCGAATGGAGACTCAACATCTGTTGAAGCGGCTTTAAGCCTTCGCGATGATACGGAATCAGATGGTCTGCTGATAGGAAGAGGAGCTTGGGGTAATCCATGGATTTTCAGAGGAATTGCAGGTGGTAAGGCTTCTCCAGAACCCGGTGAACTTCACGACACAATTATGGAGCAGCTGAGCATGATGATGGAGTACATCCCCTCACCGCAGGTGTTTCATATTTTCAGAGGGCATCTGGTTCAATACTTCAGAGGGTTTCACGGAGCTGCTGCTTTTAGAAAGCGTGCTGTTGGAACAGTCTCTCTTGAAGATGTGGACATCGTTGCCCGAGAAGCAGATATTGCTATGCACACTCCAGCGGAGGACTTTTGAAATCAACAATATGCACACTTGCAATTTTTGTTTTACTGTCGGCTTCCTGTACCCGTTCCACAGTTCTTCAATCCCGCTATGTGATACAGGCTGAGACTTCGGAAACTGCGGAATCGAATTGCGTATACATCTGGCAGTCGGGGGACTACTGGGAGTTCCTTGCCTGGGCACTTCTGGATGATGTTTCAGCTTCCTCAGTTCTTGCCATTACTTCAGGCTATTCACCGGAACTGCTTCCATCACCCGGAACAGAGATAAAAATCCCTATTCCTGAGGAGTACGAGGAGGCTGCCTCTAACCGGATGGCAGCAGCAAGACTGGTACAAAGAGCAACTGATGCTCGCCAGGCAGACCGCAACGAGTGCATGGATCTCCTTGAAGAAGCTATTGATACTGATCCATCATGGTCTGTCCCTGTTACCAATATTACAGTTTTGCTGATCGAAGACGGAAGAACCGATGAGGCTTTGGAGATGCTTCAACCAATGTCCCACAAGAATACACCGGCTCTTGTCCTGGCAGGTTTGGCATGGCGCCGGGGAAGCTCGGAATGCGCACTTAGACATCTTTCTGAAGCACTGGCTACATCTTCTCCGACACCTGACGTTTTAGCCGCCGCGGGGATTGCATGGTCTGTTACCGGAGACAGGGAAAGAGCAGGCAATATTATCAGGCAGCTCCTGGAGAATCCGGATGCCCCATCTGATCTTAGAGTACTAGCCCTTAAGTATGCTCTCATGCTTGGAGAAGACTAAGCAATCAGCTCTTTATGAGAGACTGGCTGAAGTCGCTTTGAATATACATCGCTACGCTGTCATCGTTGTTGCTTCCGATAATTTCTGTTGCGTGTGTTTTCACAACTTCAATTGCGTTGGATACAGCAATAGATCGGTCTGCTGCTTGGAACATTCTGAGGTCATTTGCATTGTCACCAAATACAACAACTTCTCTTTCTGCAAGACTCATCATCTGTTGCAGTTTTATGATAGCACGATCCTTGGTGGCATTCTTGTCGTGAGCTGTCAACCAGTAGAACCCTGGTGAATACGTATCTTCCAAGCAGTGAATCTCAAGCAAGTTTGTGAATTTTTCCCGCAATTCAGATTCAAGCTTCGAGAGAACATCGAGCTTGCCAATCACATTGAGACAGATCACGGTATCATTGAATGAGCTAGCTATGTCAGTCACAAATCTGAGACGTTTATCGTTGTGGGCACGGCGGTCATTCAGATACCACTTCACCCCTTCATTGGTTACACTGCTGTAGTAGAGACGATCTTCAGTTCCGGTGAAGGTGGAAACGAATGGAGAACAACCGTGTTTGCTGATGAGGCTGGAGAGCTTTTCAACAAGATGACGGGCAATGCTGTTTACAAAAAGGTGCTTACCTGTTTCCAGATCAGAGATGATAGCACCATTGAATTCAATAACGGGAAGAGGAAGTTTCAAACCCTTGAATATGTCCTGGATTGATGCTACACTTCTTGCGCTCGCAGTCGTAACCATTGCCCCATTAGAAATTACCTCTCTCAGAATTTTAGCAGTTCGTGGAGAGAGCGTACCGTCATCACTAAGCAATGTGCCGTCAAGATCTGTTATGTAGAGCGAATTCATGTAGAGGATCAGCCCTTGTATCCAAAGAACTTACCTAACTTGTCCATTGCAGGAGTGTACTTCTCTTTTTCCAGATAGAGGATATAGGCTCCATTTTCAGGAGTCATCCAATCTTGATGGTCCGATTTGGAGAGATCACTAAAAGAACCGACTTCAGCCTTGAATCCATGCTCTTCCAGGTGTTTCTTTGCTGAATTAAGAAATTCCAATTCATCCATTTGAAGTACCGCAATAAGCATTTGACATTCTCCAATGAGTACGAGATTACATGAGATTTATCTTTAGCAAATTCCCAAAGCAAAGAGTATTTCCTGCTCTGAAATATACCTGGTGATTTCCCTTTTAGTAACCTATACCGGCAGGTTTTACATTCGCAGCATCAAAAGCATGACATGGTGTAACTCCATAAACCATGCCGCACCCGGGACACTTGTCTTCGAATGAGGCCATCTCGAAAGTTTTGCCGCATTCTACACACTCAATATCGAGTGGAACAGGAAGCGGCTGCGAATCGAATCCCATTTGTCTTACCTTGTCTACTACCTGCCTGTCACTCTCGAAGCTTCCAGCGCATCCGTCATGCATGATACAACTCCTTTATGTGTTTTGTATTTTCGTGATTATCTCACCCTGGCGCAACTTTGTACGATAAGCGAGAAGTGTTTTATCCATTTTTTCAAGGGTGGAAAGAATTGTTCTTTCATCATCTGTTGTGTCTATGACTTTAAAAATACCACCATTTTTAATCACAATTCTTCTGTCACCCATCAGAGCAAGTACGGGGTCGTGAGTTGCCATTAGAACGATCTTGTCTTCAGAGAGAAGAAGACCCAGAGCTTTTTTTCTGTCGATCCCGGCATTTTCAATTTCATCGATAAGAATGATGGGAGATTTGCTGAGAATGGCAGTGTCAGCTATCATGAGAGCACGGCTCTGTCCTCCGCTAAGGCTTGTGATTGGAGTCTCTGGGGTGAATGATTCTCCAGCCAGACTGTTTGCCTTATCAATGATTCGTTCGATAACCTGCTCTCTGTTCTCAACCATTCGGCTTTCTGCGTGAAGTTCAACAAATTCGTATACGGACAAATCCATAACGAAATTCATATTCTGGCTTAACTGGGCCACAAGTTTATCTGCCGAAGAAAATCTCCACTTCTTGTCAGGTACATCCTCATTGATCAGTATAGAGCGGCCTGTGGGCGTATCACCCTGTGCAACCCACTCTATGTCTCCGAGCAATCTACTTTTGCCAGAGCCTGTGGGACCCACGATGCAGATAATTTCACCCTGTCTTATCACAAGTTCATTGAAGTTCTCAGCTTCGCCTGATTTGTCTTTGCCCGGAAGTATTGTAACAGTTTTCACTACTTCATCTTCTTTTCCAAGGAAAGCAATCATCTGTTTAATGAATTCACCTATCTGGGCTGTCAGTACCTCGGGGTCAATTGCCTTGTCTTCAATCTCATCTTCATCAAACCCGGCAAAGTATTCACTGAGAGTATTTTTCTCTTTACCTGCTATTTCCAATCCATTGTCATTGAAAAATGAAGTCAGAAAAGGAAACTCGGAGATGAGATCCGAAATTTTTCTGTTGCTGATACTGTCCATTAATCTTCAACTTTCATCTTGCGGACATTACCCATCTGATAGCTTTCTCCAATTCTTGTTTCACCAAGACAGTAGGAACAGAGAGCAGCAGGCATTGGGAAACGTAGCTCCATCCCCTTTAGTGAGTTGATATTAAGCTCTTCTTCATAGAGTAGTGTACTCAATTCAAAACTACCCTGACCGGTTAACCCGTTGATGTTCATGATAACGGCCGAGGGATTTACGGTGTTTACCCTGGAAGCAAACACCTCACGCTCAGCTTGAGAGACAATATCTCCCTTTGTGATAACAACAATATCAGCTGTTTTCAGCATTGGGCCAATTTTTTTCGGGGTATTGATTCCGCTCAGATTATCTATTACACAGACCGCTTTGATTCCCTTGATATAGGGTGAACATCTGTTGCACAATCCAGCAGACTCACTAATCAGAATATCAAAATCATTTTTTAGTGCCCAGTTTGTAATCTCCTCAACATTGCTCACGAAATAGTGATCGGGACACAGGGCTCCCGACAATCCCTTGCGCACAGGAATACCCGCCTTTTCGTAAAGGATATCGTCATCGGTATAGAGGCAGTCAAACTTTGCTACTGCAACCTTTAATCCTCTTTTTTTTAAAGAATCGATAGTTTTCAGTATAACTGATGTTTTCCCCGAGGAGGGCGGTCCTGAAACTGTGACCAGATTCATGATTTATCCAATCGCTTTATTAAAGAGTGTTTCACATTTATGTATAAGACCACTGATATCATTACTGTAGATGTAATCCCAGCCAAGCCACATAAATTTGTTCTCTGGTGGAATTCTGTTATCCAGGTCGGGATGCACGCTTGGGAACAAACCACTGTGTGAAAGAACTTTTCCAACTTCAACAGAAGCAAAGAAATCGACAACCTGTTGGAGCTTCTCAATTTTTTCTTTCTTTGCGAGCATGAAAATGGGGCTGATAATAGCTCCATCTTCAGGCCAGACAGCAATCATAGGTCCTCCCTCTTTTACAACTTTGGTAAAGAAATAGGGCATTATCGTAACAATTGGCTTGTTCGTTTTAAGGCGATTGCTCTTTACCATTTGTGAGGGGTGCATGGACTGTAGCAGGCTTCTGCCCAATTTTGTTACACCTTCTTCGCCGTACTTCTTGTATATGTTGAGAAGAATTCCATTGAACAGATCAAAATCACCCACTGGAAGAGAAACCCTCTTCTCGAATTCAGGTTTCATAATGTCTTCCCATGTTCGAGGAACATCTCTTCCGTTCAGTTCGTCTTTGTTAATGAGGAAGACTGCCGGAACAACACCAATCAAAGCGTAGTGTCCCCTGGGATCCTTGAGATTCAATCCATCAAAAAGGGAATTGAATGTATCGAGAGACGTTGTATCTGCAAAAACACCCTGTTTTTTGAATTTGCCTATCATTTCCTCGTCAAAGAACATATCGAAACCCGCTGATATAAACAGATCTGGAAGATCCTCCGGATCGGAGAGTCCTTTTATGTTCTCCTCTACCCATTCCAGCCCCATGGACGCTGCTTTAAGCTCATGGTTGATCGGAACATCACAGTTGTTCACAAATTCATTGAACTTCTCAAGCAAGGGAATTCTGACTGGGCATGGAAGAAGTCCTACCACGTTGAGAGCATCAGCTTCCCCGTCTTTGTTCCTTTTGCCTGATTTTGCAAGAGTAACATCTATGGAAGAATCATCGTGTTCTATCGCTTCTACAATCAGCTTGACGAAAGTGTCCATGTCAATCTGTTTAAGCGTAAGAGCGGTCTCCAGAGTGATTGACCCGGCGAATTTAGCCCTCTGCTCATCGTCTTTCATTTGTGGAAATCCATTGGAAGCAAATACTGGGATGGTCTCGGGATATTTCTCGGTAATTTCCTGCAGAGTAGTGTTTTTTCCGAAGTATTTCATATGTCAATCCTTACTTTAGCTTACTCTCTAAATTCTTGAGTACATTGGTATGATATGAAATTCGTGTGCAATTGTGCAAATAATAACAATCGGGTTAAATGCCGTTACCGATTACTTGACTTCAGGAATTGATTCACCCAGAACAGAACTCAATTTGTCCGACAAGTCTTGAAGGGAAAATGGCTTAGAGATGAAGGGAACTCGATTATCGGATCCTGTTCTATCCTTAATTTTATCTCCGGAGTAACCGGACATGTATACAACCTTTAAGTCAGGAATTAGTTTTAGAGCTTCCATGTGCAGTTTTTCTAGACTGATACCCGGCATGATTACATCGGTAAGCATCAGATCTATGCTGTCTCTGTTTGCTTCAATCACTCCAAGAGCTTCCTGGCCGGATGATGCATTAAAAACTGTGTATCCGAATCGCTTGAGAGCGATAACAGAGATTTCTCTTACCTCATCGCTGTCTTCAACAACCAGAATGGTTTGATTGGAAGAAGTCTTCTCTGCAGAATGTGATTTTTTCGTTTCGATTATTGTCTTGTCAGATATCGGAAGAAGAATGGTGAACGAGGAGCCCTCTCCCGGGGCGCTTTCAACGCTGATACTGCCTCCATGCTGCTGAATTATACCGTAAACAGTTGCCAGGCCGAGACCGGTCCCAAGGTCTCCCTTTGTAGAGAAGAAAGGCTCGTAAATTTTGTTGATGGTGTCCTCGTCCATTCCGGTTCCGTCATCGGAAACCTGAAGAACAGCACATTTCTTATTGAGTACATTGCTCGCTGATAATGATGTATGAATCAACATATTACCACGACCGGGCATCGCATCCTGTGCATTCACAGCCAGATTTGTCAAAACCTGCTCGAGCTGACTGGGATCTCCGTATATAGGAAGAGGTGATTCTAAAAGATCAAAAGTTATGGAAATGTCTTCCCTGATTGTTCTGCGCAGCAGATTCATGTAGTCGGATACAACAAGGTTCAAATCAATTACTTCGAGTTTGAGTACCTGTTTACGCCCGAAAGCAAGAAGCCGGTTCACCAGCCCCTGTGCACTCTTCCCTGCCCTCAGTATTTCGCTGTATGGTTGAGGATTGGTATCCTCATTCAAATCAGAAAGCAGCATCTCAGCGTATCCTATTATGGGAGTCAATAGATTATTGAGATCGTGTGCTACACCACCAGCCAGCTGGCCAATTGACTTAAGTTTCTGTGCCTTGTCGACCTGGATTTGTAATCTCTTCTGTTCAATTTCTGCGTGTTTCCGGGGAGAAATATCCAGATGTATCCCGGTCATTCTGAGTGGATTCCCTGATTCATCTCTCTCCAGAATGGTGCCTTTGTCTACCACCCATATCCAGTTACCATCAGTGTGTTTTAACCTGAAGGTAGCCTCATAGGATTCTGTGACACCATCAAAATGCTCCTGCAGCTGCAGGTATGTTTCGTCGATGTCCTCGGGATGAATAAGGTCTTTCCAAAACTCCTCTGTAACCGGTGATATCTCAGAAAGGGAATAACCTATAATTTTAGCCCAGCGATCATTTACAATAATCCTTCCGGTAACCAGGTTCCAATCCCAGGTTGCAGCGCCGATTCCTCTGAGAGCCAGATCCATACTTTCTTCACTTTGCCTCAAATCGTTCATTGTCGATTTCAACCGGTGAGTTAGCCGACTGAAATCTGCAGACAACTCATTAACTTCTTCCATCCAGTGTGAAGCGAAATCCTTTTCTTCACCTTTTAGCAATTGTCTGACTGTGACCCTGAGATCCTGCAGAGGTTTTGAGATAAGTTTCGCAACAAACATTCCAGTTAGCAAGGCAACAAGAAGAGAAACAGCAAGGAGAAGAAGAGTAATTCTTCTGTTCTTCTCAAGAAAATTCAGAAAATCAGAATCTTGAATGACAGTTACGATAAAGTAGGTTTTGCCTATTGAATCTTGAAAAGGAACCACCTGTACGAAAGAATTCAGACCCGGTTCTTCAAGAGCGAACTCAAGTGTTGAATCAATTCCTGAAAAACCTCCGTACAAGCTGTCTATATGAAGAGCTGTTTCGGAAACAACCAGATTTTCGTGCTCTCTTGCAGGAAAAAGAGAACTACCATGACTGCTATCCTCATTTATAGAGGAGGTTAGAATATTGCTTTCGGGGTCAGTTATAAAAATAACCCCTTCCTCTCCAATATTAATTGTTTCAAGAAAATTACCCATGTATGAGAGAAATACATCGCAGGAAACTACTCCTGCTATATCTCCGGAGTCATCAAAAACAACAACGCTCGTTGAAATAGAAACATTGTCTCCTGTAAAAACCTGAAAAGGATCTGTTCTTGCTGGAGAACCATTAGCCAGGAGGGCCATCGTGAACCAAGAACGGCTTCTAGCGTCAAAATTCGGGATTTCGGCTAGCAGCTCAACTCTGTTTCCAAGGCTGTCGACACGATGTTTGTAGAATGAACCTGCTGAGTAGTTTTCAGTTTCGATTGTATAGAATTCTCCGGATGTCTCCCGCCCGGCGTTTATAAGCCCTCCGTCCATGTTTCCGAAATAGATACTGCTTATCTGAGGGAAAGCATGAATCAGTTCAAGAAACACCAGCTGCATTTCATGGGGATTTTTCAGATTAAGTAATCCTCCTGCAGCGAGTCGACTGGTTAAATTACAGATGATTTGGGGTGCTTCAAGGAAGCTGCTGGTACGAGCCTGAACCCTGAAAGCAATTTCTTCTCTGAATTTTAGTGATGCACTGGAAACTGAATTTCTACCATTCTCCAGTGAGAAGTACCCCACAAGAAAAACAGATACCAGAATTAGAAGAATGATCGGCACAACAATCATTTTTCTTAACGAAATACGTTTCAGTTTAAAGAGCACATCACCTCCTGCTCGGGCTACCAATCTTAGAAATTTCGTTTTTCTTTGCAATCATGAAATAACCCAAAGGGAATCTAGCTGATGTCGTCTTCGAGACTTTTCTGCCGAATTTTGTTTGAATGAAGAGAGATGTTAACCATTGGGCAGAAATTGCAAGACATTTGCCGATCAGAGGTATTCTCAGAATGCTCTTGGAGTAGATATCCGTCAAAATTTCCGGGACCCCCCCGGTCGGACTAAGGCTGATAACATCAAACCCTGAGGATTCCGCAAGGTTTCGCAGTGCAAACTCTGTATACCTGTAAAAATCATGGGGTTCCTCGTGCAACCAGTAGAAAAAGGGAACATTCAGAAAAAGAACTCCACCGGAAGAGAGAACTCTAGATATCTCGCTCATTAGCAATTCAGGCTGTGGAATGTGCTCCAGTACATCAGAAAGAATAACTGTATTGTATTCAGCTTCTTTGAACGGTAGTGGTTTTGTGAGATCACACTCGAAATCAAGGTGTTCATTTTTGTGCAGAGTGCTTCCCCAGTCAACACATGTATTTTCAGATACATACTCTTTGTAGGCTGCGTATAGAGGAACCTTTCCACACCCCAAGTCCAAGAGACGTCCCACCGCATAGGTTTTGAGATTCTTGTCGTAATACCCGGCTGTAATGTCAGTTACCAGTCTTGACCCGGGAGAAACCTCAGTACAGTCTCTTGAAGCAGCAAGCGCGCTTCTTCTGTAGATGTATTTACTCGGGGCCCAGCTTTCAATTGACAGCATTATTTTATCAAACTTTCTTTGGGGTGGTCGCGAACACCATAGGCTTCTCAAAACATATATGTGACTTTTACCTCTGGAGCAAGTACGTTAGATCCTGAAAGCTTACCCGGTATAAATCTGAAAAATTTTCCTGAAGCAAGCATCCCAGGTGTACTTTTCTGCAAAATGCCTGAAATCGTCTTGAGCACTTTGGTCCGCCTCACATGCGGTGAGAATTGCATCTGCAAGTGCTTTGCCGGAATCCCATGGTGCATATGTTGAATTACCTCCAGCTCCTGCAACGAGTTCTGAAGCTGCTGCTGCTGAGCAGGCCGCAACTGCTGTTCCAGAGCAGAGAGCTTCCAGGGTAACAAGAGAAAAGGTTTCAAGTGGTCCCGCTGATACAAAAACATCTGCACTTGCCATAAGTTCTGCTGCCTTGTTTCTACTGTTGACGGCTTGAAGGAGTTTTATTTTTCCGGGGTTGAGCCGGGCTGCTTTCCTGACTTGTCTCTTCCAGTGGCCGGAGCCTACTATGGCAATCACAATGTTACTCTGTTTGAAAAGGTGCTTGGAAGCTTTAAGGAGAACGTGAATTCCTTTTTCAGGGGCGAGTCTACCCATGTAAAGAATCAACTTTCCGTTTTCGGGAACTCCGAGAGTTCTTCTTAATTCATCAGATCTTTTCATCGGGTGAAAAATGTCAGGGTTTGTACCAAGGGGGACCTTGTGCAAATTTGTTAATCCAGCTTTATGAAGCTTGCTGATTGAGTAGTCACTTGCTGCAATTACACTTTTAAGCGGCTCATAGGCTCTTCTGAGAAGAGGATTTGAGAGTCTTTGGAAAAGGCTGGTAAGAACGCCTTTACTTATTCCAAGTACGCTCATTGGAAGAGTTTCGGGCCAGTTGGAATGAAAAAATGCGAATCCAGGTATCTCCGTGATAGACCGGTGGACCATTCCGGGAACAACCATGCCGCTTCCAAGCTCAACAACATCGGGGTTGAAACTCTCCAGTGCCTTTCTTATTGGCTTTCCTCTGGTAAAAAAATGGTATCCGCTCCCTGCCAGGGCCGGTGATTTTAATCCCATTGCAATGCTGCCATTAAGAGAAATAGATCTGTTTTCAGAAGCAGGGTAAAGAAGCATGTTTTCAATACCATTGGCTTTACACCACTTCATCTTCTCGTGGTGATAGATCTTTATTCCACCACCAGAAGGCGAGTAAAGGTTGTTGATATCAAGGACTCTCAAAGGAACCTTCCCGCCGAGACATAGCGACTGGAGTAGTATGGATGGCTGAGAATATCTCTGACTACTCCCCTGCTGCTGGATGCATGAACAAACTCGCCATTTCCCAGATAAATACCGCAGTGGGAGATACCCGAACCTGAGGTGTTGAAAAAGATGAGATCACCGAATCTGAGATTATTCCTGCTTACGGTTTGGGCTGCTGCAGCCTGCCTGGAGGCGCGTCTGGGGATCTCAATATTCACTGAACGGTAAACAGCCTGTGTGAAACCTGAACAATCAACCCCACTTTTTGAAACTCCTCCATACACGTATGGGGTTCCCATCCAGCTATCTATTTCACCTTGTATTCTATGCTCAACAGAGGTAGATGGGTTTGGAGGCGTTGTAATCTCAGTAACACCTGATGTACCAGAGGTACCGGACGATCCAGTAGTAGACGGCATCGGTCCTCTGCAGTTAACTCCATCTCCGCGGTAGACTGGAGCTGAAGAGCAACCCGCAAGTATTAGAAAGCAAGTCAGGGCAAAAATCTTGTTCATAAACTCCCTGTGCTACATGTTTATCTTAAGCACCGTATCGGTTCTCGTGTGTGATGTGTAGGGGCAGTCCACCAGAAAGTGAAGCCCGACACTTTCTCTTCGCTTAAGAGCACTTCTTATAATTATCCTTGCAACCGTGGTAAGGTTCCGGAGCTCCAGCTGTTCTATCGTAGGCATAAGTGTCCAGTAGTCTTCTTCGACCTCTTCTGCGAGTACATCCAGAAGCTTAAGAGCTCGTCTTAACCTTTTGTCTGTTTTTACGATACCGACATAATCCCACATCACACTTCGAAGGCTAGCCCAGGAGTGATCAACGAGGACGCTTTCCTCGAGAGGTTCTGCTCTACCAAAAGACCAGTCCCTGATCTCTGTACTTGGAATTTGCCCGGGCATCTCGGAGGAAAAGGATCTTGCACACAGCAGACCCATGACTCCTGCTTCAAGGAGGCTGTTGCTACCTAGTCGGTTAGCACCGTGAAACCCGGTAGATGCAGCTTCCCCGATAACCCGGAGACCGGTCATCTCTGTTCTTCCATCTGTTGCAGCCACCACTCCCCCTACGCAGTAATGTGCAGCGGGGACCACTGGGATTGGTTCCTCCCAGGGCATGATTCCAACAGAGGTAACTCCTGAAGTAACTTCCGGGAAGTGTTCTTCAAGAAAATCTCTGGAGAGGTGGGTGGCATCGAGAAGCATATGATCAGTTCCATTGCGTTTCATTTCACTGTCTATGGCTCTGGCAACCACATCTCTGGGGGCCAACTCCATCCGTTCAGGATCATAGTACTTCATAAATCTCTTCCCGGTTCCGTTGATAAGCCTCGCTCCCTCGCCTCTTAGAGCTTCTGTTATAAGGAAGTTGCGTTTATCCGGATGATACAGACAGGTGGGATGGAATTGATAAAACTCCATATTTCTAACCGTAAGCCCAGCTCTGAATGCCATTGCTATGCCGTCGCCTGTAGAGGAATCCTGATTGGATGTGTAACGGTAGGTTTTACCCGCCCCACCGGTAGCCAGTACTGTTTCTCTGGCTAGAAAAGTGACAACCCTGTCTTCTATGAGTACATAGGCACCAAGACATCTGTCACAACCTTTTCTAAGGAGAGATAGAGCTTCTCTCGACGCTGGAATAAGATTTATGGCAAAAGCATTTTCTATAATCGTGATATTGCTGCGTTTTCTGCATTCATCTGCAAGATGCTCTGCAATAAATCTGCCAGTCTGATCGAAATAGTGAAGCACTCTACGGAAAGAGTGCCCTCCTTCCATTCCTCCCCCGTCGCCATTGGAACCCTCCAGGGTAACTCCCCATCCGGAAAGTCTGTGCACGAGCTCAGCTCCCATTGAAATAATTTGTCTGGCTACTTTTTCGTTAACCATACCGGCTCCGGCTCTTTGGGTGTCTCTAAGGTGATTGTCGATACTGTCATTCTCTGAAGTAACAGCAGCCAGCCCCCCTTGTGCCAGAAAAGTGCTTCCAGTGGGTAACTCGATTTTACTGAGTATTGTAACGGAGAAATTATCGGGAATTTCGAGAGCGCATGTCAGTCCTGCCATTCCCCCACCGATTATCAGAATATCTGTAGCTTTTGTCATTTTTTTCCTTCTACCAATTCCAGGATTTTACCTAGAAGCTCATCTTCTGCGGACTGTTCGGTAACAGATAGTCGGATTGGAAGAACTCTTGCATTCAGTGTTTTAAGTAATCCTGAACCAAGTCTTGCAGCATCCTTCTCTGTAGTAATGAGGTAGTCTGCTGTTGATTTTTTCAAGCTATCCATCAAATGATCAATATCGCTATCCGTGAAAGCCCAGTGATCAGGATAAATCAGAAATCTGGTGATCTCAAACCCGGTTTTTTCAAGCGTGCGCTTGAATCCGTATGGTTTTCCTATTCCACAAAATGCAACAACTTTGCCAACCTTATCTGGATTTCCATCATGCTTAAGTGGTTTTCCAGGAATTACACTGCTGGAAACAAATGGTGATTTCCAGTTCTTCCCGGATACAAGTCGTCTGGCAAGGGACAACTGCGTGTCTGATGTAACCCCATTGATCCAAAGATAATCAGCGCTGGCAAGAGCTGAGGAGGATTCTCTTAGCGTGCCGGCTGGCAAAGCTCCTCCCTGTCCAAAAGGGTGATCTGCATTCAAAACAACTACATCTAAGTCGCGATGAAGTTTGTGATGCTGAAAACCGTCATCAACAATAACTACATGGGGCTTCATTTCTCGAACTGCTCTTTCAACCGCCGAAGTCTTGTCTTTCCCTGTGTAAACAGAGCAAGTGTTTCCAAGAACTCTACCCAGCAGGATAGCTTCATCACTCAGCTGTGTTCCACCAGATGAATTACCTTGCCTGACAGCAACAGGTGAACCTCTTCCAGCAGACAGATTTTTGCAAACAACAGAAGTTCTGACACCCATGGCAGCAAGTTTTTGGGCTATTCTGATGGTCACAGGAGTTTTCCCCACACCACCCACTTCGATGTTCCCAATACTTACAACAACTGTGTTAAAAGTTCGTCTTGACAGTATTCTCTTTGAATAAAGAAATCTGTTTACCGAAGAGCCGATAAGATAAAGAAAGGCCACAGGCTGAAGAAGCCAGGCAACCCACAGCCAGAATCCTTCTCTGCTGCACAACTTCCTGTGAATTTCGTCGAGTCTCATACAGAAATTTCCATTTTGCCTAAAAGAGCCTTCATTTTTGTTAGAAAAAGATCAGAGTTGTATTGAGCGGGGACTTTTTCTGATACGCAAGTGAGATCAAGCAATTCATTTGCGGATACAACACCCTGCTCTACGGTAGAAAACACTCTACAAATATTGTCTTTAGTAGCCATCTTCACAACATCTGCAAAATGATGGTGGCTTGGTCCTATGATTATCGGGACGCTGTGAGAAAGAGGTTCCATGACGTTGTGTCCACCGAGATTGCCCAAAGTCCCTCCCACAAAAGCGATGTCAGAAAGGCCGTAAAGAGATGCCAGAACGCCTCTAACATCAACAATGAGACAGGTTGAATCTAGCGGATTATCACTCCAGAGATCGGGCTTGAATCCGTAGCGTTCAGCAAGAGAATAAACTTCCTTAAGACGATTCTGGTGCCTTGGGACAAGCACTGGTGTCAAACCGGTCTGTAACGCAATCTCTAGTATTACTTTTTCCTCACCTGCCCGTGTAGACCCCGCAACAATAATTCCTTTGATGCCGGGTTTGATCTTTTTTATCCAGTTTTCCGGTGGGTCTGCTGGTTTGACAACAGCTTTCCCATCTCCGGCAATTTGTGTTTTGACACCGAGACTCAGGAACCTGTCCGAGTCCTTTTGTGATCTTGTTAAAATACCCCGGAAACATGAGAGTGTTTTGCTGAATAGGGGCTTAATAAGTTTGTAGCCAGAGGTGCTCTTTTTTGAGAGTCTGGCATTCACCATTCCTGCCGGAATTCCCCTGGACATAGTTTCATAAAGAAGAACAGGCCAGTACTCTGTTTCTGCAAGAATCAGTGCTCCGGGTTGAAGCCTATCCAAGAAACGAGTTACAGCCTTTTGTGTATCGATAGGCTGATAGGAACCGGTCAATCCCTGCTGATTTATAAACTCTCTGGCTGCGGGTGTTGTGCATGTGATGAAGAATCGTATTCCGGAAGTTTTCAAGAGATCAATTACAGGGAGCAATCCCTTTAACTCTCCAAGGCTTGAGCCATGAAGCCATACGGGTCTACTTGAAACTACAGGTATAAGACCGCTTCGTTCGTTCCGTTCTTCCGGGGAACGGAAACGAAGAATCAGTTCAGTCAGGGGAGTCAGAATCCAGCCAGCAAGTTTTGCAAAAGAAATCAGTGCTGAGGCAATTGGACAGGTAAAAAGTTCAGCTCTTCTGCTTTCAGCTTTAACAGCTGCTGTAAGGGTTTCCTGGTTGCAGTTCCTCGGTAGAACTGGTCTCCCCTCGCTGATAACAAGTTTTGCAAAAGGAAGTGGAATCAAAAATTTGTCCCAGCTTTTCAATCTTATAGCTGGAAAAGCACTGACTCCGTATGGAACCACCGGTGTTCCGGCCCTCCTGGGGATAACAGAAAGACCTCTCTTGACAACTTCGGAAGGTCCTTTAGGTCCATCTGGGGTAATCGCAACGGGTTCCCCTTCTTTTAGCGCATTAACAAGTTCCCTCGCAGCAGACATGCCTCCTCTGCTTGAGGAGCCTCTGACTGTTTTAAAACCCATGTATTCGCACAAAGATGATGCAAGAGAGCCATCTCTACTACGACTGATAAGTATTTTGATTCCCATGTTGCGATGCGTGAAAATAAGAGGCAATTGAACACCATGCCAGAATGCAAAAAGGATAGAATTTCCCTTAATTCCTGACGCAGGACGCAATCTGGTTATTCTCCAGGTTCTCCCCAGCAGGCTTAACAATACTCTTCCTGCAGTTCCAGCAGTTTGTGCCTTCATTGAGTTAAACCTGTGATTTTAAGTATCTCTTTTGCCGCATTCATGGCAGGGTCACCATCTCCCAAAGAGTTTCGAACGAGCTCAAGCTTTCTTACTGCTTTATTTGCTACTGCTTCATTTACAAAGAAAGGTTCAATACTTTTCTGCATCATGAGAGGAGTTACATCACTCTGTATAAGCTCTTGTGCAACCATTTCACCAGCAATGATATTTGCCAGACCTATCTTATCAACTCCTTTTACAAGATGTTTAGCCAAAGAGTATGTGAATCCGCTTGTTTTATAGCAAATCACGAAAGGAACACCGTAAAGAGCTGTTTCGAGAGTCGCAGTGCCGGAACAGACAAGTGCAGCTCTTGAAGATGAAAGAACTTCTGCTGTTCCATTTACCAGCTCGACTCCTGGAACTGTTAGAGCTTCTGAATACACTGAAGTTGTCAGGTGATCAGAAACCGCGAGAAGAGCTTTTTCGACAATTCCCTTGTTTCTAAGCAGAACAAAAGCTGCAAGCATATCAGGAAGGAGTTTCTCCACTTCCTGAAGGCGGCTTCCCGGAAGAAGGCCCAGTGCTCTGCAGTCTTTCTTGTTCTCTTTCTGCCGAGGAATCATTTTTTTTAGGGGATGCCCAGTAAAAACAGCATTAACCCCTCTTTCCCTGAAAAAAGGTTCCTCAAATGCGAAAAGTGTTAGAAGAATATCTGTGCTTTTCTTGAGTTTCCGAACACGCCATGCCCCCCATGCCCACATCTGAGGAGCAACATAGTGAATTACCGGGATTCCTTTTTTTTTCGCCCATCTACCGAGGCGCATGTTAAATCCGGGATAATCTACAAGAAGAATACAGTCTGGTTTTTGATGCAGACAGAGATCTTCAAGTTCTTTCTGAAGCTTCAGAAATCGATTGAGTGATCTAAGTATTTCTCCGAACCCCATTACCGCATAATTGCTGAGATTGTGGGTGACATTCATACCTGCTGCGGCAAGCCTGCTTCCACCCAGACCAAAAGCCTCCACTGGGTTACTGGAGAGGCTCCTTAGGGCAGAAAGAACCTCTGCCCCCCGTTGATCTCCTGAGGCTTCTCCTGCAGAGATTAGGATTTTCATGGGAGAGCTAAAAGGCTCTTTTCAGATTTCTCAAGTATTGTAGTTGCTGCTTTAAGAGCTTTGAGACCCTGAACACCCGGAACTGCAACAGCTGTGCCCTTGCTTACTGCACTGAGGAAACTGCTTATCTCCGCGGTAAGTGCATCACCTTCAGAAACAGCAACAGGCACAGGAAGAATATTGCCCTTGTCGAGTGTTAGTGCTGTAACTGTCCTGCCACCAAAGTCTACTGAAACATAGCCGTGTTTCTGGAAGAATCTTAGTTTTCGTATTGGCTCTGATGAGATTCGGCTCGCAGTCAGATTTGCCACAGCTCCGTTCTCAAACAGAATTCTCGCGTTGCAAATATCAACAGTTTCTGTAAGTACTGGTACACCTGATGCATGTATTTCAGCAACAGGAGATTTGGCCATCCAAAGAACTATGTCTATGTCATGAATCATGAGGTCCATCACAACAGAAACATCAGTGCACCTAACATTGAAACCGGCCATCCTGTGGCCTTCCATGAAGATAGGTTTATCAATCACAGCTTTTGCTGCAAGCATGGCAGGGTTGAATCTTTCTATATGCCCCACGGCAAGAACCAGTCCTTTGCTCTCCGCAGTCTCCACCATTTCAGTGCCCTGCTTTGCAGTAGCTGCAATAGGTTTCTCTACAAGAACCGGTACATTGGCTCCGAGGGCTTTTAAAACTACATCGTAATGAGCAGAGGTTGTGCATGCGACATCTAGAGCGTCTGACCACTCGATGAGTTCCTCAAGGGATCCAGCGGCACGGATTCCAAGCTCACCGGACACTTTTTTCAACCTGTCTGCGTCTGTATCATGAATCATTACATCATCTGCCAGAGTTTTCATTATTCTGGCGTGGTGATAACCAAGATGACCTACACCGGCCACTCCTGCTTTCATCTAAATCTCCTTTTTTATTTGTTTAACTGCTTCTTCTATAGATTGCTGGTTCAGGGAAAGATGGGTTACAATACGAATTGAACTCGAGTCAAGAGAAAGAACCGATAAACCGATTGCTTTCAGTCTGGATACAAGTTCATCCGCACCATTATTGTCTGTCTGAAGAAAAAGAATATTGCTATCAACAGCTTCGAGGTCTACTTTGAACAGGCCTGTAACCTGGAATGCTTGGGCAAGTTTTCGGGCATTGATATGAGTTGTTTTCAGCTGTGGAAGATTGTTGTCGAGTGCCCAGTGGCAGGCTGCTCCCAGAATCCCTACCTGTCTCATAGCACCTCCCATTCTCTTTCTAAACCAACGTGCTTTTTCTATGAGTTCTTTAGATCCGAGCACCATTGAGCCCACTGGAGCGCCAAGTGCTTTGGAAAAACACACGGAGATCATATCGAAAGGGTCAGCCAGTTCATGCAGCGGAGTGCCCGTTTCAGCGTGAACGTGCCACAACCTTGCGCCGTCAAGAAAAGTGTGAACGCCTTTTGAGTGGGCATAATTGCAGGCTTCAACCAGGTCATTCTGCGGAACAATTCTTCCACCCAGCAGATTGTGTGTATTCTCGAGAGCAAGAATCGTAACTGGTGCACAATGAATGTTAGGCCCAGAGCCTAGAACCTTTTCAATATCAGCCATAGGAATCATTCCGTTAACCTGCTCGTCAACACGGTGCATCTGCAAACCACAATTCATGGAGAACTGATCACCTTCATAATTGTAAATATGGCTTTTACTTCCGCACAGTATCCGCTCTCCGGGATGTGAGAGTGTTCTAATCGCAAGGCCATTGCTCATAGTTCCTGATGGTACGAAAAGCCCATCTTCCTTGCCCATCAAATCGGCGACACGTCTCTCGAGGGAATTTATTGTAGGATCTTCACCGAAGACATCGTCTCCTACCTCAGCTTCAGCAATTGCTTTCCTCATTTCGCTGCAGGGGATAGAAAATGTATCACTTCTTAATTCGAGTTTTACGCTCATTTCACTTCCAGACCATGTTCATCCCGAGAGAGAGTTTCCTCCAGGATAAAGTTTAACAACTCGTCAGATTTCATCCCGCTAGCAGCCCAGAGTTTAGGGAACATGCTTATGCTTGTGAAGCCGGGAATTGTGTTAATTTCATTAAGCCAGATACCTTCTGAATTCATCAGAAAATCGACTCTGGAGAAGCCTCTTCCTCCGAGCAACGCAAATGCTTTCTCCGCCATAATTCTGATGTCTTCTGTTACAGATGCAGAAAGATCAGCTGGAACAGCAAGTTTCGAGTCTTCACAATGGTATTTGGCTTCATAGTTGTACCATTCTTTTCCAGGTAAGACCTCGCCGGGAAGAGAACTGAATATACGATTTCCATTACCGATAACGCTGACTTCAATCTCACGCGGGGAGTCGACGGCTTTCTCAATAAGAATAAGGTGATCGAACTCCGATGCTGTCTGAACAGCAACTGATAATTCTTCATGGTTCTCTGCCCTGCTGATACCGACACTGGATCCAAGACGTGAGGGTTTAACAAAAACAGGGAATCCGAGTAAATCTATATGCTCCCTTAGGATTTCAAGGGAAGTGTTCTCATTTTCGTCTATAAATACCCAAGGCACAACCGGTAAAGATTCATTCTGTGCCAGTTTTTTCAGTGTGTGCTTTTCCATGGCTACAGATGAACCCATAACAGGAACCCCTGTGCAAGGCCAACCAGCAGTTGCGCAAAGTCCCTGAACAGTACCATCTTCCCCATAGGAACCATGAAGTACAGGAAAAACAACATCGAAATGAATTTGTGTTTTTTCTGAGTTTCCGGAAAAGATCTTCCAGGGAACAGGTCCGGTTTCAAAGGATGTTTCCTCTGAAGATCCGTCAATAACCCAACGTCCATTTTTTTGAATAATCAAATCAATTACAGTATGACCGGCCCTTCTGAGTTCACCGGATACCCATTTTGCAGAGAGAAGACTGATCTCTCTTTCTGCTGACCTTCCACCTGACAAGACAAGAACTTTCATGAGGACCTCCTTCGTCATCGGTAGCTGTAATTATAAAGGAGTGGAACATGAAAGGTCTATCTTTGCTATATTTCCGAAAACCATCACTGGCCAACATGAAAATTCACGGAGGTAGTAAATTGAAGATTCTTATTACTGGCGGAGCCGGTTTCATCGGATCAAACATCGCAGACGCACTTCTAGAAGCCGGACATAACGTACACATTCTTGATGACCTTTCAACCGGATTCCGCAAAAACATAAGCGAAGGCATCACCCTCCACGAGTTGGATATCAGGTCAGATGAGGCAGCAACTCTAATTGAGAATGGCGGTTTCGATATTCTCTGTCACCATGCAGCACAGATGGATGTTCGCAGATCTGTACGCGAGCCTCAATTTGATGCTGATGTAAACATAAAAGGCACTCTGAATATTCTCGAAGCAGCAGTAAAAGGCAAAGTAAAAAGAGTTGTATATGCATCAACAGGAGGAGCTGTTTACGGTGAGCCTCAGTACATCCCCGTAAAAGAGGATCACCCGATTAATCCCATATGTCATTATGGAATAAGTAAACACACAGTGGAACACTATCTCTACCTCTACAGATACCTTTACAACTTAGGGTATGTTGTTCTTCGCTACCCCAATGTTTACGGCCCGCGTCAGAATCCGTTTGGAGAAGCGGGTGTTACCGCAATATTCACAGTAAAATATCTTAAAGGAGAAGCTCCAGTAATAAACGGTGATGGCCAGCAAATGCGCGATTACGTTCATGTTAGAGATATTGCTAGGGCCAACATCGCAGCCATGGATCTGGAAAGGTCTGACATTGAAGGTGAGATATTCAATATCGGCTGGGGTATTGGAAGTTCTGTAGAAGAGCTGGATAGAATTATTCGTGGCTATGCAGGTACAGACCTGAAACCATCCTACGGCCCAGCCCTTGCGGAAGAAATTCTTAAAGTCGCACTGGATCCATCAAAAGCTAATTCCGAACTTGGCTGGAAGGCTGAGATTGCCTTTGAGGATGGCCTGGAAGATCTTGTTGAATATCACAGAAGCAAATCATCTGAATGATGCTTCCAATATATCTTGACCGTGATGGTGTGATAAATGAAAACAGGGCGGATTACGTAAAAAACCCGTCAGAGTGGATCCCACTTCCCGGAGCAATCTCAGCAATGGCGGCTCTCTCCAAAGCAGGGCACCCTCTGGTTGTTGTAACTAATCAGTCTGGAATAGGTAGGGGTTATTACACATCAGAAGATGTTAATCTTATTCATGATGTGATGCAGAATGCTTTCAGCTCTGCCGGAATAACTCATGTTCCAATTCTATTCTGCCCCCACCATCCGGATAACAAATGCGCTTGTAGAAAACCAGAGACCGGAATGATAGATCGGGCAAAAACTGACCTACGCCTTCCTGAAGGCGGTTGGATGATAGGTGATGCTCACAGTGATATCGAACTGGGAAGAAAATCAGGTCTTACTACAATTCTTGTTCTTACAGGAAGAGGCAGGGTGCAACTCGAGATGATAAAAGCGGAGAACCTGGCGATGCCGGATTATGTTACCGATTCACTGGTCTCCGCTCTTGAAATTCTGCTACCCTCTACTCCATTGCGAAGATTGTGATCAGATCAATTGTGGCCTTTATTGCATCTTCGTGAGTTCGCTCTATTGCATGTGAAGCATCAACTCCCGGCCCAACTAAGGCATGTCTGGCATCGAGTCCCATGCGCATGGCCGCACCAGCATCGGAACCGTAAAAAGGGAACGTATCTACTGTATATGGAATACCGTTCATGTCAGCCAGATTAATAAGATGCTTTGTAAGTTCATAGTTGTAGGGCCCTGAACTATCAGCAGCACAAACTGTTACTTTTTTCTCGTCTGAAGTTTGATCAACACCGCAAACACCCATGTCTACAGCAAGGAAGTCGGAAATATTTTCCGGTAGCCATCCTGCGCCACCGTGCCCTACTTCCTCGTGGACAGTAAAGAGGAAATGAATGTTTCTCTGGGGCTTCACTTTTAGTTTGACCAGACTTTCTGCAACACCTACTAACACAGCGACTCCAGCTTTGTCATCAATATGTCTGCTCTTTATGTAGCCGCTTGCAAGATGCTGGGCTCTTGAATCAAAATGTACATAGTTACCAACACTGATACCTAGATCCTTGACCTCGTCCGATGAAGCTGCACTTTCATCAATTCTTATGTACATATCTTCGTGTGTTCTCTTTGCGCTGCATTTATCCCGGCCATAAGCATGCACGGAAGTGTTTTTATAGAGTATTGTTCCTTGAATCAGTTTGCCGGTGAATGTTTCTACAAGGCAATACTCTCCCTCTATGCTGTTGGGAGTAAAACCTCCCACGCACTTGTATTTAAGAGTACCACTGTCAGTTATCTGTGAAACGACAGCACCCAGTGTGTCAATATGAGCGCTGATAACTGCAGAGTCACTTGTAGTTCCCTTCATCGACGCTATAAGAGAACCCTTGTTAGTCATCCGGACTTCGAGACCAAGTGAACTCAGCCTAGTTCTAACGATCTCGGCAGCAAGCTCTGTATTACCGGATACGCTTCTTGTTCTCAGCAGCTGCATGAGAAATTCTATTGTATTCTGCATAAAGTTCCCTTCTTGTGTTTCAGCGATTATATTCGTCAATACTATGGCAAGAAAAGGAAAAATCAAACAGCTGTTACCAATATTGCTCCCAATTCTTCTCCCCGTGGCCCTTCTTTTGACATACCTTGTCAGAGAAAGCCTTGGGCAGTTGAATGATCCTGTACAGATACTGGCATCAATTGATCCCTCCGGAGATGGAACAGCATACCTGTCAACAATTCTTCCTGATGGTGCCCAGGCTGTCTGGACCTGCAGTTCCGGAAAATTTACTGATACAGATTCATCTGAGGGTTTTGGCAGAAGCGTAACCTGGCAGGCATCAGCCGGCTATCTGGATAGCGTGACGGTTATTGTAGTCACCCCTTCGGCAACAGATACAGTAAGGTTTCTTCCTGTCATTCTGGAAGTAACTCCGACAATTACAGTTTCCAGTGCATATCACCTTGCTATTCTTGAGCGATCACGTTTTCTCTCTCTTCCTGCGGGTAGTTATACCATTATTGTAGAGAATGATAATCTTTCAGAATATGATGGTCTGACAATTCTTATTGGTCATTTCCCCGGAAATGTGAGAGACGCCTGGACCCTATTCCCAGGAGATACGATGAGCATCGACCTTCCTCTCGGAGCAGAATTTGAAGCGGTTGGTCTGGACAAGCTAGAGAGCGCTCTCGACAACACAGGATCCATATTTATCAGATTCCTTCGTGACGAGTCCGGCTCTGCGTCTGATGTACCTGAGGAAGCTTTAGTGGAGCAGGAAGAAGATACAGTTGAAGAAGAGATTATAGATGAGGTCATTGAGGAAGATACATCTGTTGTAATTCAGGAAGACACTCTACTTATAAGTGAGCCGGCACTGCTGGAAGACATTTATGCAGATCCTGTTCCTCTTCAAGAAGACACCTTGCCTGCTGATTCGACTTTATCTGAATCTCCGATTTAAACCGTTCCATCGGGAAAAAACCCTTAATCCTATCAATAGAACTCCCCATACCGGATAAAGAACCGAATTTGGGAGCACAAGCGGTGTGTGGCTGAAAAATCCAAGAATATCTACCCACAAACCGGCCACTGGCGTAAGAACAGCAGATACTTCATACAGGCCGGCAGAGGATAAAAAACCAAGTACCATTACGGCTAGCATAAAGGGAAGAGATACCACAGTAGCTGTTGGTCCAAGAAGAGAAAGACCTCCATATATGTTTGTTATCAATGGAGACAGCGACACTGTTACAACCACTCCTGCATAAAAAGGCGAGAGAAGAGCTGAATACCTGCTCGAGAATTTCCTACCGAAAAGAATCAAAGAAAGAACGGCACCATAGGACATCTGCGCACCCTTGTCCTGAAGAATTCCAGGCAGACAAAGAAGAGAGAGTATTAGTGCGGCCCACCATACTGTAAGAAGGTGCAATTTTCCTCCCCTGTGACTAATCCACAGTACAGCAAAACTAGCCATGATTCCTGCTCTAACGGTTGATGGTCTTCCTCCCGACAAGACCACAAAGAGATAAATGCCCAGAACAGTACTCCATCCGGAAAGTATCCCCCGGCCGATTATCAATCTTGAGAGGAAGAGAAGCATCAAAGCAATGATTCCTGTATGGAGACCTGACAGGGCAAGAAGATGCGATGTACCTGAGTTTTTAAAAGCGGTTGCAGTCTCTGAAGTAATCAATCCCCTTAGGCCCATTAGAAGACCACCCGTGAGCCCTCTTGCTACCGGATCCTCTATGGTCGCATTTAGTCTGTTTCGATATTGTCTTCGCAGGATGGAAGTATTTGTAATTGATGGTTTCAACCTGATACTGAAGGGAGATATGAACATTCCTACGCGATACCCAACAACAAGTACAGAGTCGCCCTTTAGAGAGCTGCCAGCAAGAAGAACGGATGAGAGCCAGTAGTTCCCCTCGGTCGTAGAGAATATCCCGCCTTTGGCTGTTACTGTAGATAGTTCACCTCGCCACACACCGTGCGACGTTTCATTTGATTCAGGTTCTTCTGCGATTGCAAAAAACAGAATCGCAAGAATGAGGAAAAGAGCCGCAGTTAATTTGTTTGATAATTCCATACCACGAATAACCGCAGTAGACACTGGTTTTTCAAGTGCTGTAAACTACTTGTAAACCTGAATTCCGAAAATGGCATCGTTGAGAACAAAAGCGCGAATAATATTGGAATCCTCGTCCTGAGGGAAAATGAAAAAACCGGAATCTTCTGGATTTGAGTGCCTGGATTCTATTCTCCCAAGAAACTCTTCTCCATCTTTAAAAGAGACGATAACTTTTTTTCCGTAGGATGTAGAGTTTGTGTTCTCGATATCTGGAGTTTTCTCCCTCGAAAGAAAATTGCCTTCAAGTGACTTGACAAAGAAAACGGCTTTGAGATCTTTCAGCTCTATAATCTGGTTTGTTCTGACCATACCGTCGTTACTGGAAAGAAGGAAAGAAGGTTTGTGACGGGAAAAATCCCCCGTGTATCCTTTGTATAGGTCTCCCCCTGTTGTCCGAACCACAACCTTATTCATAGAATAACTCCAACCCTGAAAGAGAGTTGTTGATTTAATCACCACAACAGACAGCATAATCATCAATATCTGATTCGACAAGTCTTCTCAAGGAACTGGTCAGTAGGTTAATACATATAGTATTAGTATCCTTATTGACCTTTTCTAAATTTGATGATAGGATTGCACCCATGTTCACCGGCAATTACCCTCTGTTTATACTTGACTCCTTAAGAAGTGCTTTCAATGTGGGGTCAGTTTTCCGCACAGTTGAATCCATTTCCCCAGCTGGAATTCTGCTTACTGGTATATCCGCAAGACCTGGTGGCAGAAAGGTGGGACGTACATCAAGAGGAACCCATGGTCTTGTTCCATGGAGATGGTTTCCTTCATCACTTGATGCGGTGAAATTCAGCCAAACTAACAGAATGGTCATTGCCGTGGAAAACACCGCCGATGCACTTCCCCTCCATGAAGCAGATTTCCCACTCGATGCAGCATTTATTCTTGGTAATGAAGCTGATGGAATTTCTGATGAAATTTTAGATGTGTGTCAGATGAAAATCATAATACCCCAGTCTGGTTTGAGGCGATGTATCAATGTATCAAGCACTGCCGCTATGATTGCCTGGGAAATACAGAGAAGAAGACTGACAGGAGAAAGAAATGTTTAAAATTATTGCTATTGTATTTCTGTTGCTTGTCCCAATCAGGTGGATATATGTGGTAGACAAAGGGAAATGTAACGGTTGTGGTAACTGTCTGGCTCACTGCCCTCAGGGTGCATTAACCATGATGGGCCCGGATGCATACATCGATCCTGAACTGTGTGATGGATGTGGAAACTGTGTTCACTTCTGCCCAAGAGATGCTATTTTTCAAGAATGGTATACGGGCATTGAAGAAGAAGAATCTGTCGGTGAATCTATCTCTTTCTCTTGTAACCCGGTAACTGGCGCTTCTGTTACCATACTGGGACTCTACCCTCAGGCGCAGGTTATGATCATAGATCAATCAGGTAGAATTGTTGTTCAGGACAATGCCGACTGCCGGGGAGAATATTTGCTTGACATGTCTGACAAACCTGAAGGAGCATATCTTGTCGTATCGGATAATCGTATTTCAACCTTTACTTCTATCTGATGTATCCGAGATTCTGGAGTTCCCTGGTGACTGACTCGCTGTAATTAACGAGAGGGGGCTCTCCTAGTGGAGGTGTAGCCCAGTAGTACTCTGCAGCTTCTATCATCGAAATCTCAGGTTCAATTACGTCCATTTCATGAGGATCAGAAGCGAGATCATAAGCCTCCAGGGAATCATCTTCAACTGACCAGAGAAGCTTCATGTTGTCTGATACAATACCAACAAGAGGACCCTCTGGTCTCCAAAGAACACCGCTTGCTGGAATATCTCGTCCGGAATTAACTGTTTCAGCCAGGTTTACAGCAGGTTCAAGTATTGTAAATTCAATTCCAACAGCAGCTACAATTGTTGCGGCAATATCCAGTTGCGCAACTGATTCAGAAATAACTCTGCCAGTATTGAAGCCGGGACCTGCAATTATTAGTGGAACATGAGTTGTTTCCTGATAGAAATTATCCCCATGCTCGACTCTACCGTGTTCAAGGAATTCCTCACCATGATCACCGACAACAACGATAATAGTGTTTTCGTGAAGTCCTCTTGATCTCAACTCCTGGAAGAGCTTGCCAATTTCAGAATCCATATAAGCCAATTCCCCATCATAAATTGCAATAAGATTGTTGATGTCTGCTTGAGATGGCGTTAGTATACCGGAATTAATATCAATGATGCTTTCAAAAGTCTCACCCCAGGTTTCATCATAAACACCGGTATAATCCGGATCAGTGTAGAGTGACCTGAATGGTTCAGGAGCGTTATAGGGAACGTGTGGATCATAGCAATGAACAGCTGCAAAGAATGGTTTACTCTCTTCTCCAGAGTCGAGCCAAATCAGGAAATCGTCAACGGTCTGTCCTGCTCTCCTGAGGCTGGTTCCACTGGCAACACCCTGACAATCAAAATGCTGGAAACCCCAGTGAAAACCAAAATCTTCATTCATGAACATCGTGTTAAAAAAAGCAGCCGTTCTATAACCTTCATTGTGAAAGGCAAGTGGAAGCCACGGAATAGAGCGGGAAACACCATAAGTATTCATGTCAGGTCTTCCTGCTCCGTGAACGACAGGACTTACACCTGACAGTATTGTGGTCATTGCTGGAAGAGTCCAAGAAGACTGTGCATGACAATTCAAGGCAAATGTTCCCTGCAATGCAAGGCTGTCAATATTAGGTGTTGTATTTCTGTGATATCCATGGCAGCTCAAATGATCAGCTCTGACAGTGTCTATCAAAACCAGCAAAACATTTGGTCCCTCATCCTTTCCACATGAAATTATCATTAAACAAAGAAAGGTAATCAGAATCGGGAATAGATTTGCTTTTTTCATTTCTTTTCCTTAATGACCCGCATCAAGCCATTTGAGACCCAAGCCGGTTTCCACTGCAAGAGGGATTTCCAGATGGAAGGCTCCCTCCATCTCCTATTTAAGAATGACCTCTGCCCTCTTTGTGTTTTTAGAGCAAGTTAGAACAAGCTCATCATGAAGCAGTAATAATGCGGTCACACTCCGGGTTGAATTATTTACAGACAACAGACAGCATAATCATCAATATCGACTCCCACAAGTCTTCTCATGGAACTTACTCATCTATTCTATCTGATATAGCCCAGATTTCTTAATTCTCTTTCTGCTGTTGCGCTGTGATCAACGGCCGGAGCCTCCCCCATTGGTGGCGTTGCCCAATAGAATTCTGCTGCATTTATCAGATCCGCTTCGGCTTCTATAACCTCAAGCTCTCCGGGATCTGTAAGCAAATTGAAAGCTTCATAGGAATCATCTGCCACTGACCAAATAATCTTGTTTTTGTTTGATACAATCGAAACAAGGTCACATTCAGGTCTCCAGAGTACTCCGCTGGCAGGAATCTCACGATGAGGGTCAACTGCGCCTGTAAGAATTACAGCCGGGGCATAAGATGGAAACTCAATTTCTGCTACAGCAGCAATTGTGCCGGCTATATCTAGTTGCCCGACAGATTGTGAGATAACTCTGCCTCCATTGAAACCAGGTCCTGCTAGAATGAGTGGAACGTGTGTTGTCTCCTCGTAGAGAGTTCTTCCATGTTCTATTCCGTCATGCTCCAGAAATTCCTCACCGTGATCTCCAACAACTATGATGAGAGTATTTTCAGCAAGACCTCTCGTTCTTAAGCTGGCCAGCATTCTTCCAATCTCAGCATCCATATATGTAAGCTCGCCGTCATAGAGGGCGATAAGATTTGCAATATCCGCAGGCTCCGGAACGACTTGTCCTAAGTTTATTGCCATCATCTCGTTTACACCCTCTCCCCACGAATCACCGTAGTCACCCGAGTAGCCGGGGTCTGTGTACATTGACATGAAAGGCTCTGGTGCTTTGTAGGGAATATGCGGATCGTAAAAATGCACAGCAGCGAAGAACGGTTGATTCCCATCGCTCGAATCCAGCCAGGAGAGGAAGTCATCTACAGTTGGTCCTGCTTTTCTGAGACTATTTCCACTTGCTACCCCTTGGCAGTCAAAATGCTGAAATCCACGATGAAATCCGAAATCTTCATTCATAAACATAACGTTGAAGAATGCAGCAGTTCGATATCCTTCTCTATGAAAAGCTAATGGAAGCCATGGTGCATCAGGTGATATACCATGGAAACCTGTATCTGTTTTTCCAGCACCGTGCACTACAGATGTCACACCTGACATAATGGTTGACATAGTCGGAAGGGTCCAGGAACCTTGTCCCTGGCAGAATTCAGCAAGAGTTCCAGCTGCTGCAAGACTATCGATACAGGGTGTTGTTTCCCTTCCATATCCGTAACAGCTGAGATGATCGGCTCGAACCGTATCGGTGAGGACAAGAAGAACATTGACCTTGTCTTCAGAGGCGCAAGCAAGGGTGAGGAGAATGAAAAATCCGACAAGTGATGACATGTATATTTTCATTTATTTGTCCTTAGTGACCAGCATCCAGCCAGTTCGTTCCGGATCCTGTTTCTACAGTAAGAGGGATTTTTAGCTTAAAAGCTCCCTCCATTTCTTCTTTCAGTATTGTCATGGTTCTCTGCCTGTCCTCTTCCGGACAGGTAACAACAAGTTCATCATGAACCTGTAATACAAGATTTGCTGAAGGAAGTTCCTTTCGCAATCTTGATTCAACTTTGATCATAGCCAGTTTGATTATATCGGCGGCAGAGCCCTGTACGGCTGAGTTAACAGCTGCTCTTTCCATTTGCTTCCTGTTGTTTCCCTTTGCCTCACTCATTCCGGTAAAGAGGCGCTTTCTCCCCATGACTGTGCGAGTCTCACCGGTTTCTGAAGCAGTTTTTACCATCTCTTCGTAAAAACGCTGTACTTCGGGGTAGGTGTCGTAATAACGGGAAATAATACCCGCTGCTTCCCCACGGGAAATTGATAGTCTCTGGGCAAGCCCGAAAGCGCTGATGCCATAGATGATAGAGAAGTTAACTTCCTTTGCTCTTCTTCTGTTGTCTGGTGATGCATCACCGAAGACAGCTACGGCAGTTCGGGAATGAATATCAGCATTTTCACTGTAAGCTTCTCGGAGTATTCCATCTCCAGCAAGATGGGCAAGGATTCTAAGCTCTATCTGCGAATAATCTGCCGTAACAAAAATGTGGCCTGGAACAGGGGGAATGAAACATTTTCTAACTTCCTGTCCCCTGCTTGTTTTTATAGGGATATTCTGCAGGTTTGGGTTGCTTGAGCTTAGTCTGCCCGTGGCAGTGACAGCCTGATTGAAACTTGTATGAATAAGACCTGTTTGAGGATTAATGTAGCCGGGTAGTTTCTCAATATAGGTGTTGAGAAGCTTTGAAAGCTCTCTGAATTCTATAAGGGTTTCCACAAAAGGATGTTCACTTTTCAGTTTTGTCAGAACGGTCATGTTTGTCGAACGGGCACCTTTGGAAGTTTTCCTGACGGGCTTGAGTTGTAGAGTATCAAAGAGAACTGAAGCAACTTGCTTTGGGCTGGCCAGATTTATAGATCGTCCAATCTGATCCGATGCGGTTTGCATAAGGCTGAAAATTTCTTTGCTTATCATATCACCTTCAGCACGAAGAGAGTCACGATCAATTCCGATTCCCGTATTCTCCATGCCGGCAAGTACTGAGGAAAGGGGAAGTTCAATCTCTCTGTATACCTTTTCCAGTTCTGGGTCTTTGGCAAACTCTGTATTCATGGTCTTTGAGAGAGAAAGAGTTGATGCTGAATCACTGCAACAGTATTCTGCTACAGTTTCAACGGGAACACCAATAAGAGAACCGGTTCCGGAAGATGCCTCATCGAATGTTTTCATGGTCTTTCCGAGCCAGTGAGGTACAATCTTCTTGAGCGAGTGAGTCGTGGAATCAGGCCTCAGAAGGTAATCAGCGAGATAGGGATCATCAGATGGCACCGGTAGATGTACGCCGTGTCTCTGAAGGACCCGACTGTCATACTTTGCATTCTGAGCGATATATCCTCTTGAGTTTAAAAGCTCACCTAGAGAATTCAGTATGCGGTCTTTATTATCCGATTGAGAGACGGGTACATACCAGCTTTCATTCTCGATTGTGGTTACAGAAAAACCTATCAAGTCAGCATCTAAAGGATTAACAGATGTTGTCTCGGTATCAACACAGACCGGTCCGTCTCCCGGTAAAACAACTTCATCAGTGTTGTTGATAATGTTGACTTTGCATGAAAACTGTTCGTCAACAGGAGATGCTTCGGATAAACTTGTTAAATCCAACTGAAAACGATCTGCTATTTTTGTGAGAGAGAGCCTGGAGAGAAGCGGCATGGCTTTCTGGAGATCCGGTTCGTTGCCGTTCAAGTCAATCTTTCTCACCTTGTCAGATAGAGGCAGGTTTAGTTTTGTGAGGCTCAGGCTGAGTTCAACCATATCCTTTGATTCGACTAGCTTATTCAGTATTGATACGGGCTTAATATCTGAGAGGTTTTCGTATATACTGGAGATGCTACCAAATTGAGTTATTAGTTTTACTGCACCCTTGGGACCTATCCCTCTTGCTCCTGGAATATTATCAGCGGAGTCCCCAGTAAGAGCGAGGTAGTCGGCAACAAATTCAGCTTGAACACCCATGATGCCGATAACATCCCCCTCCTTAACCAGTGTTGGAGGGCGACCGTATTTCCCCGGACGAAGGACAGATACATTGCTAGTGACAAGTTGAAGCAGATCCTTGTCGGGAGATAGAACAAGAACAGGAAGAGATGATTCAAGTGAAAATCCGGCGATAATATCATCAGCTTCAAGACCCTCTTCTTCAATAAATGGAATACCTAGAAGGGGTACGAGTTCTCTTGCGAGTTGTGTCTGGATAACTAGTTCTTCAGGTGTTGTAGATCTGTTTGCTTTGTATTCTGGAAAAAGATCTTTTCTGAAAGTCGGTCCAGGGGCATCGCTGACTGCTACAACAAGTGAATCCGGATTATTGTCTACAAGTGAAAAAAGTTCTTTCAGAAGAAAATTCAAGCCGCTGGTAACGGTTCCATCACGTCCCTTAAGTGGACTATTGATAAGTGCGTAATGACCTCGATATAGAACGCTCAGTGTGTCTACAAGAATCAGTTTTTGCGGCACTTTATTTTCCTTCCATTGAATGATGAGCAAATATAGTTAATGCAGAAACGAATGCAGTCATCACCCTTTCTTGACAAATCAGCACTCCTGAGAGTATTCTCCTTCACTATGAAGAAAACACCATTCAAAGCTTTCAGGCATGCTTTAACGAATCCTGCAATCAGGTTGGTAATATTCCTCTCGGTTGTTTCACCGAGGTGGTTATCGCGAATCAATGCGTTTGCATTCGGTTGGATCCTCTCTATTCTGCCACTCGCTTCCAATAAAGTAGTCAGAGATCATCAGCGAGGTGTAATGCGAGACAATGGTATCTACACTTCGGTTTCCACCGTATACTCAAGTGTTTTATCAGGTTTCTTCGATTTTTTCTATTTTTCATATCGCAGCGATGAAAAATTCAGAAAAGTGATTGATATTAAAGGAAGCCATCACATGGAACAGGCTCTTGCGTCCGGCAAAGGCATTATAGCGGTAACCGCTCATTATGGTCCCTGGGAGCTGCTTCCTCGGGCAATGAAGCTTCTCGGTTATGATTTAGCAGTAGTAGGCAAAGAGCTCTCTCAAAAGGGCGCTGCTGATGTGCTTAATAAACTGAGAGGAAAACCCGGCATTAAAACTATCGACCGCGATGCCGGTGCGGCTCCTATTATTCGTTATCTAAGAGAAAACAAAACACTTGGAATGCTTATTGATCAGGATACCAGAGGCGTACAGAGCGAATCTGCCTGCTTTATTGGTAAACCTGCACAAACGCCTGTTGCACCTGCTGTTTTTGCCAGGAAGCTTCAGGTGCCTGTGGTGACCATGCACATCACCAGACAGAAGGATCACACATATCTCCTGGAAATTGATGAGCCCTTATTTTTTACACAAAGTGATTCTGTTACAGACATATTAACTTTATTGAATCTACGAATAAGCAGATGGATTCTACATGCTCCGGAGCAATGGGTATGGTTCCACAAGCGCTGGCGTCGCAAACCGGGTTAATTTCTCATTAATTTGCTGTTATGTCGTATACTGTCAATAATGAAAGCCGAAATATTATGACAGGCCATCTGAAATCTGTTTTTACCCTTACACTCGTTATAAAAGCTTACCACTTCTGCTACCTGTCGTTCTGTAGCATGGCCATCCGGCTGGTGGAATGAGTGCTCCAGAAGTTCATTTCTGATGCTTTCGTACTTATCCTCATTAAGGTTAGCTTCGATTGCCGGTAAAATATCCTTCTCTTCATAAAGAACATCACCTGCCTGCCAGGCGTAAGTATTTGAAAGATGCTCAGATGAAGGCTTGTACTTGTCCGGTGCTGGGTTGGCAAAAATAATTGGCTTTTTCAAATGGAACCACTCGTAGCAGACAGCTGATATATCAGAAATCATTATGTCAGCCTGATGCATATACTGTGTTATATCAGAATCCCATACAACTTTCACGTTTTTTTCAGCCCCAAGATTCTGAATACATTTATCTATTTCATCATATATCTCTCTACTGTTCGGATTCACACGGGAATGGTATTTGATTATCAAGTTCCATCTTGGAGCAATAGCTCGTATGAGTTTCTCTCCCCAGATGGGAAGTGAACTCTCGCCGTGTTCGGAAAAACTCAATCTTGTCCCTGAACCTTGAGAAATCCATGTCGGTGCGTAAAGAATTGTTGGTTTGTCATTGTCAAACAGAGGAGAATAGGAAAGAGTATTTGATAACAGTTTATCGAACTTGGGATAACCCACGATCTTAAATCTTTCAGGATGCTTGAGTTGGTATTCACCGACGATTTTATCCATGTGCTTCCTTCCTGGAAGCAGGAGAAGATCATACAGTAGTATTCGGTGATGCTTCAAAAGATAGTGTTTGTCCGAGGCACCATGGAAAACCTGTACAGAGTAGCCCCAGAATATCATCTGAAAGCCTGTATACACAACTACTTTAGTTTTCAATTTATTCAGCAGAAATTTTGCATGCGTGGAATTCTTAACAAGTCTGAGATCCTGCAGAAGGTAAGGAAACTTCTCTTTAAGAAAGTTGAAAACAGTAGGGTTTTTTGTAAGAATCACTCCCCCTAGACTGTCGTATATAGGACGGATGTGAGCAAAGTGCTGAACATCAGTTCGTATCCAGTATGCTATTTTATAAGTTTCCGCCATGTAGAAGTTTTACCTTTCTTTTCTCAAAATAGAGTCAATGCATTCTTTAACTCTTTGTGAAGCTTTACCGTTCAACCCGGTAAAATAGTAGTTTCTGTATTCAGTAAGTTTGTTCTTCATTGATTCTGTAGGAGAAAGGGCTTGCTTCAACGCTCCTCTGAGTTGTTCCGGATCTGATATATGTGGAAATGCACCTATAAGCCAGTCCACGGGGTCAATTGAAAGAACAGGCATTCCGTCAGAGTGTTTCAATTGTGAATGGGGTAACTCATAGATTATTCCGTGTTTTCCAAGTGCGAGAAACTCATTAACAACACTTGAAGTATCACTGATCATTGTATCAGCGAGATTTAAGTATGGATAAACATCGAATTCTTCTTTGGGTACAAGGTAGACCTCTTTGTGGTTCTCTGCAAGTTTCTGATAGAATTTGTGCTGAGAGTGAGGAGCATATTTGCCTCCCCAGGAATACGGATGAAGCTTTATTACGAGATTGAACTCAGGAATGACATCAAGTATCCTGTCACCTATGTGATCCATGCAGCTGGGTTTGTATGAGGGTGCGAAGAGAACAGTTTTTTTTCCAGGATCAAGTCCGAGTTTATCCTTCAACTCGCTACTGTTATAGTTACCCGGCCAGAAGAAAGGATCCAGTTTCGGCAATCCAGTGATGTGAAAATCTGCTTTATCTTCATGCCCGATGCTTTTTATGTAATCGTACCAGTATTTGCCCTCCAGAAAGACATTGTATCGTACATTCTTCTGTTTTACAATGTTCCTGATCCTCAATGTCTTGATGCCCACACCGTGGTCGAGGTGAAACTTGGGTACGTCATCGTATCTCCCCGGATTTTTAAGAGCATCTCCGCAGATAACTGCATCAAATCCGGTTGTTTCATCTGTGACCTGGAAGCCCTTGTTCAACAGGTCCTTTTCTATCCGTGATCTGTTGGAGACAAGAAACAGACCGAGAAAACGATGTTGATCTTTGCCTACCCTGATCCAAAGGTCATAGTCCGGATCGTTGTGCATAGCAGAGTAGAGTGGTTGAAGGGAGTTGAAGTAGTACTCCTTTTTGAGGTCAAATAGTATTCTGTATTTAGTCATCAGAGTTTTCCTCCAGAATCTTGCAGAAGTGTTCAACTCTGAGTTTGAAACTGTTGTTTTGGTTGAAATTGCCCTTCTCAAAAACAAATTCACCGTCAATGTACAATAATCTCCCGGGAAGCCCATCGACATACATCAAGTCTTCTGTAGATTGCCCGAATATGGATTGCAGCTCGTTGACAAGAAATCTACCATCAATAGTCTCAAAGATATCCACCGCCATGGAGACAAATTTTCCCTGATCACAGATTTCCCTGACCATATGCAAGAGCTTATCAGGTGGTCTACCCCAGCCTTTCAGCATTGCACCACTGGCGAAACTGCCCTTAAGAAGTTTCTTATGTCCAAAAAAGGACTCTCCTATTTTGACCATTCTCCATTCCCATTTTATCTTCTCAAACTTCTGAAGGAGCATTACATGTTTTTCAATGACACCTACCGCGGGGACTTTGATAAAACTACCGGATTTAACTGGAGTATATCCCTTCGTTAGCGCAGGACTTCGGTAGATACCAAAGATTTTACGACCTATACTCCTGGCCATCTTTCTATTTCTTACAATCTTTACTCCTGATGACTTGGCTCCGATATTGGATTTATAAACCATGGGGTATTCATCGTGTCCATCTAGGAATTCTAACAGATCTCTTTTTCTGTAAAACACATGAGTATCTGTGTGTGGAAAATTGTTAACCTTCAACCAGTAACTCATCATGCGCTTGTTTTCATAGATGAAGAGTTCATTGTAGGTTGGATAAATCGTCTTCTTCATGTACTCTGTTAGTACAAGAAGTCTTTCATCAAACATTGTCTTCTGTTCCTGTATTTTAGAAGGTGGCCTGCAGAGAAAACCGTCGCAGTTGCTTTGCTCAACTAGTTGAATCCAATCAGGTGAAATAATATCTATAACTTCATAGTGAATTCCCAGATCTTTACATGATTTTACATACTGTCGATACTCTCTGCAATAGCTTTTCAGTATTCCGAGCTTAAGTTTCGGCTTGTTTTTCATAATATGCTACTTCTGTCTTCGCTTTATTGATGTCAGATTCTCTTTGTTTTCACAGTAACTCATTATCGCACCTGCTGCCTTTACAGATCCGGAATTATTCCCCAAGTCAAAGTATTCGGGAATTCTCTTTTTTTGCAGGGAAACATAATCAGTGTTTTCCTGAGCCTTTCTGATGTCCGAAAGCAGGGTATCCAGGTTGTTTATAACAGGACCATACTCCCAGAAACGGTAATCAGGATTGTTTTCCCATTCTACGGCATGGGTATTCAGGAATAAACAAGGGCGGGGTTTCATTGCAATGAACTCGTAAACCATGCTGCTTACATCTCCTATGTAAATATCAGCATGTCTTAAATAACCACCGTTGGTACTAAGCGTACTGCCGAAATCAACAATCGTGTTATCTGAGTTGTATCTTTTATATGAAATATCATACCCATGTTGTACATGCCAGTGTTTTACAAGAACATGAGGAGCAAACACAAGATTGTAATTTGTGTTTTTGCGAAAGAATTCCAGAATACCCTCTGCATATTTATTGTATGATGACAAAGCAGGTTCCCAGTGAGGGCAGTAGAGTATTGTAGGATTAGAGTTTTTGAACAGCTTCAGGTTGGCTGAACCGGTATAATCAAACTTTGGCCAACCGACTACAGACATGTTTTCTTCAGGCAGAATACCTTCCGATACCAGTCTTTTTTTGTGATAATGACCGGGGAGCAGCATTAAGTCAATTCGGCTGAGTGCCGGGTCGAAACCGTATTTTCTGTCCCCACACCCGTGATACTGATAAATGATTGCTGGTTTATCAATTCCGTACTTGTTAAACATTCCAGCTGTTCCATGCGAAGTCGTAACGACAGCGTCAGAGCATTTTAGAATGGGAGCAGCTCTTTTAACCATTGCATTCACGTAGGGGTAACTCTTCTTTTTGAAGTTCAGATACTTGTATCTGAAAGGTTGCTTAAGAGTAAGAATTCTGGTCTGGGTCTTGGGATACCGACTCCGGATTTCATTAAGAATTTCTGTGTGTTCTCTGTTACATGAAAGAGCTGTTACATCAGCATCTTTGTAGCTGATTCCCAGTTGCATAGCAGTCATTGCGGTGTGATAGAGTTGATGTAACCCGTTTAGAAAGAGAAAAGAAATCTGTTTCAAACCTTCAGTTCTCCTGTATTTAGAGTCGAGTAGCTCACAAAAGACCCCAACATTCTTTCCTCATCTGTTAAATCCTGGATTCATAACAATCTCCCTGATTCATTGAAACCATCTGCAGTCTTTCCTTTTCAGCTCCGATTATACACAAAATCAAAAAGCTCAGAAGAAAAGAGAATTCTAGAAAAGTGTCGAAAAAAGCGATTTTCAGAAAGAAACTTGCTGTTCCAGCTACCTGAGGTAACCTTTCCTGAATCTGCTGTGATACAATACCTGCATTTTTCTGAACAAATTCATGGGTTTTCTTCGCCTACCGGCAGGCAGCTTCCCAGCCATGTTCTCTAACAGTG
Source organism: Candidatus Fermentibacteraceae bacterium (assembly GCA_016744855.1). Classification (GTDB taxonomy): domain Bacteria; phylum Fermentibacterota; class Fermentibacteria; order Fermentibacterales; family JCC-6; genus Sabulitectum. Next base: position 230,997 of record JADGDO010000001.1, read on the forward strand.
ACAAAACTGTGCTGGATATGCTGCAGTCCAGCCTCGGATTAACTTCTTTCAGGTGTCTCTCCCTTTCCTCTGCGAATTCAAGAGGATACTCAAGGGATCTATCGAGAGCTGATCTTAACTGCTCTGTAGAATTAATATTGATTCCTTTGTCTTCTCTGGAAAGTGTATTCATGGTGATAACAGGTTTGTTCAACGCCATGAACTCATAGAGAACCGAGGATGTGTCTGAAACAAGGACATCAGCCAGATGAAGGTAGGGTGTTATGTCATAAGAATCAACTATCACAAGATTGTTTTTTCGAAGCTGATCTAGAACATTTTTTCCTATAAACTCATGAGGTTTACAGAACCATACCTCATCTTCTTTCATTATGCTATCAATTATTGAGGTAATACTATTCGCTGATTCCATTCTGCTACTGTGAGTTGGAGCATACAAGATGACTTTCTTACCGTCAGGTATCTCGTAGTGAGCTCTGAGGTCGGATGTGTCGTATGATAGTATATGATCCATCTTCGGCCACCCAGTTTCTATCACACTGAAGTATTCGTGCTTTTTCTGAATCTTCAAAAAACGCTGTGTTACTACCGGACCGGAGGTCAGATAGATATCAAAGAAATGGCGAATCTTGTAGTGTGACGGTTTTTCAATTCCAATACCATGGAAGAGTTCAACCTTGATGCCCGGAAGACGAAAGTCAACAAAATTCCCCGGACAAAGGACATAGTCAGCTGAAAATTCAATGGCATCATGGAGATCTCTGAAGACCGTTGCATTCGAAAGAGAGGTCGGCAGATTTCTCTCTACTTTACTGCTTGCGAAAATAGCATAATCAATATTCCGTCCAAGCGCTTCTTTGGCTAAAGGTTCAATTACGGGAAGAGAGTAGAGTTTTGATACGTAAAAAAGCAGTTTCATTTTGAAATAGATTTGCCGTTTTGCACAGTATTTTTAATCTCTGTTGTAGATATCTTCTCTGTTCTGGGTAAGTAAACCACCTCACAGTACTCCTTGAGAAAGTCGAATTTACCTTCCCAGTCATGACCGATAACAAAAATATCTATAGAGTAATTTTTAACATCCTCTATTTTCTGTTCCCATCTTGTTTCCGGGATAACCTCATCTACATACTTAATTGCTTCAACTATTTGTGCACGGTGTGAATATGGGTATACACACTGCTTGTGTTTGCCTATATTGAATTCATCAGTTGATATTGCTACTGTTAGATGGTCTCCGAGGGCACGGGCTCTTTTGAGAATATTCAAGTGACCGATGTGGAAAAGGTCAAATGTTCCGTATGTGATTACTCTTTTCATTTGCACTACCATCCAACCCGTATAAGTGTAGCCCATTGTTCCAAGAACTGTGTATCACCAGTGGCCGGCTCAGAACCCCATCCTGAAAATGCTTTCTTTCTATCGAGACCGATTACCGGAACTCCAAGTGCTCGAGCATGTATCCACAAATCTCTTCTCGTAGTTGCCACTGCGGATGCTCCAGCAACTATCGCAGCAATTATGCCTTCGCTGGCATCAGATGGGATATTGCTGCCTTTGCCGTCTATCAGGACAATTTTCAGAGGAACCTCTGCCCTTTTCTTTTCAAAAACAGCTGCTGCTGCTTCTGTAGCAAGAATGTAAGGTAAAGTTCTGTGGGAAACCGGCGATAGGATGGAAGAAGCTTCGTCAGCTAGCACACGGGGAACAGCGGGTTTCCAAGCGGTGTCTGTCTTCAGTTTAAGTACACTCATAATTCCATGAATATTTTCAGGGAAAAGAGTTGTAGCAGTTTTTATTCTGATATTTATCGAAGGGTGTTCTATTGAAGAAACGCAGGCTAATGGAGAAACTTTATCCACAAATTTAAGCAATTCATCTCCGGGTTCAGGGCAGAAGAAAAGGACCCCTTCTGGCAGTTTGGGTTCAATTGACCCCGGAGTCCCTGAGTATATGTGCATTTCCGGTGTCCATGGAAGGAAACCAGCCAATTCACTTACTTTCTGGTGAGAAGCAAAGTGTACCGGAATATTCGGATATGCATCCTGGAGTGCTTTTGCCATATATACAGCCGACCAGGCTTCTGACACATCAGACGAGCAAAACACACCAACTGAGTTTGGTTTCAACACATCCGAAGGGAATCTGAAATCAGTCCAATTCGACAAGACTTTCGTCTCTCTTCTCTTACCGAACAGTTTTTTAACAAATTTCACTGTTCAAATCCTTCCATAATACTCCTGGCGAGTAATCCTGCGGTAGTGTTGGTTGAATCTACAGAGGCTAAGACTCCGGATGATTCTGCAAACTGCCCGGTAACCTGAAGACACAAACCATACATCACATCACCTAAAGCATCTCCTGGAAAATGGGTGTGAATCAACCGGGAAAGATAAAGAGCGTGCTCATATTTTCCTAGAGCCAGGTAAGCAGAACAGAGGTCAATTGCACTCCAGAAAGCTTTTCGGGAGGTGGATGCAGATGCAATGGAAAGGGTAAGCTCTTCAACAGCAGTTTCCGCATCATCTCTAAAAAGTGCTGCGAGACCATGGGCCCTATGGAAAAGCCACGGGTCATCGGGAGACATTGCATTGAGCTTCTCTGAAGCATAGCTGGATAGTCCTGAAATCCATGCTATTCTCGCATCCCAGAAATTTTTCAGGTCCTCATCTCTGCAAATACTCTGTAGTTCGAGAGAAAGCACAGCAGCCCGCCTTCCATCGCCACTATATATTGCTTCCTCAATCAGTCGACCCATTACTCTAATCTGCCCAGAGAGGTTTCCCTCTTCTTCCCAGGCAGCGCCGGCCTCCGGTAATTTACCGGCCTGCTCCAGCTCCAGTGGTGAGAGTGCAAAAAAGATCAAAATGAATAAAGTTGTCATTGCATATACCTCTGTATAAGTCTTCTTGAAAACCTGAAATAGCTTATCACCCCAAGAATAACGGCAACCGGTGTAAGTACCTGAGCAATTGCAGTCAGTTTGAGGAATATGCTCTTGTCAGGATAAGCAAATGAGCCAGCCGCGGTTAGAACAAGAATATAGCTCAAAATAATGGTTAGTCTCTCGCTTGTAGTAATGGCGACAACAGGGATTTTTATGCTCCAGGAAACTATGAGAAGCCCAAGAACAACAATGATGTGATACCATGCAGGAATCAACGCAAGCAGCGTATTGACAGCACCCAACCTAGCTAGGAAAATAAGCATTACGGAAAGAAAAAGTTTGTCTGCCAGAATATCAAGAGTTTTTCCGGGAGTCGTTGATTTTCTAAGTTTTCGTGCTAACCACCCATCCAGATAGTCGCTGGCAGCAGCTATAAGGCAAAGCCAGAACATGGCTGTGAAATCTGATTTCCAACCTGTCCATAGACATAGAGGAAGTAGAACAATCCTTGTCCATGATACAAGAGCAGGGAGAATGGGTAGCTGTTCCTGGGTTCTTTTGATCATATCGGTGGCTCTATTCAATTGCTCGAGACGCCACTCCTGAGTATCGTTCAAATTCCTCATTGCAAAACAGTTTCAGATTGAAAGATATGCTCGAGTGAAGCTGTTGTGAGAATTTTCATTTCATCCGAGATAGTCGGAAAATAACTCGATAAAATATGGATATCCGATACCGACACCAGATCCTCACCATGAAACAAGCCGTCAGAGCGAGTTGTCATCCATCCAAGGGCACAGACAGCACCACACTGGTCTGCGTGCATAGTTCCCTGCATGTCCGGCGGAATGATCGGATTAAGAGCAACTAAAGGATAGAGCTGGTATCGTTGAAACCATGCGAGAGCATCAAGAAGATCATTTCTTGTTGCAGGCACATCCCTGCCTTCGAGGTTCCAGTACAATTCAGCAAGGCTTGTATTTCCCTGTGAAACCAGAATTGCAGTAAGTGGAACGGTAAGCGATGCATCACCGCCATCTATTCCGTCGAGGAGATACTCGTTGGAGTAATCTCTGGTTACTGAAGCAACTACATTGTAGTAAAGCGGAGCCCCGGGTACAGCAGGAATAGTCTCCGTGAGATTTCCAGCTCTTAATTGCCAGAGATCCTGAACCTGTGGTTGCTCAGCCGAAATCAGTAGCATAAGCAGAAGAATCATGAGGTCGTATTCGAGTTCGTTCTTCTCAAGAAACTATCTCCGTTCTGTATACTATTCTAGCTTCACCCTGAAGCCACCAACCGAAAGAATCTTTGCCAACAACAAGTTCGAGGCCGCTGCGTACTGTTATACCTACAGGAAGTGATATGTTATCAAATCTCTCTGAAGCAATAAGAGCAGAAGCAACAGCTCCGGTACCGCAGGCAAGAGTTTCACCCTCGACACCTCTTTCGAACGTCCTCATCTGCAAAGAGTTGTCAGGGTTCACTCTGACCCAGTTTACATTAGCGCCCTCAATTCCAAATTCATTGTGCGACCTCAAAAGGGCTGAATTCTTTTCAAAGCACCCATCTTCAAGATCAGTCACCATAACCACAACGTGTGGAACGCCTGTATTCGCAAAGCCAACCTGTATTTTTTCCCCAAGATCAATTGTCTTTTTAGTGAAGTGGAGAACAGGTTCTGTCATCCATATTCTTGCTTCTTCGTTACCCGTTACAAGACCCCTGTGAATGCCTGCGTCACTCTTGAAGGAGAATTCTTCTCCCTGCTGCACAATACTCAGTTCGACTGCAAATCGGCAGATGCATCTAGCGCCGTTGCCGCACATCTCAGCAGCACCACCATCTGAATTATAGTATTTCATTGCAAAAGAGCTTGTGTCATCTTTCCTCAGCTCAATAAGACCATCTGCTCCAACAGAAAGTCCCCTTCTGCAAAGGTTTGCAATTCGCTGCGGAGTCAGAGCTGAGGTGTATTCTCCCTCTCTGTTATCCACCATGATGAAGTCGTTTCCTGCCCCGCTCATTTTAAGAAATTTTATAGTCATAAGTTGTTTCTTCCCATTCTTTCAATAATTTCCATATGGTGGTCAGCTCTCTCGTTAAGATTGCTGTTCCGGAGTAGTCTTACAAGGTCCAGGCGCAACTGAGGGTCGGGGCCCCATGCAGAAAGATAGGAAATGAAATCCTCTTCAAGTTCATCCACAGGATACTGCCCCCCTAGATGGGCCATAAGAAGTTCCTGAAGCAGACTGATTGCAGCATCTGCAGGAACTTCATCACTGTTGTTTGAAAATATAAGCAGAGCTGCAGAAATCTTCTCATAATTTCCAGTGGTAATTCCCTGATCAGCAAAAAATATTCCGGTTTCAACAGGTGTGTTCACCACGGCTGCAGCTATTTCACTTTCATAGATAAAAGGAGCGTAAGCAGCTTCCCACAATGGCTGTCTCAAGAGTTCAGGAGTATCTCCATCGAGTTGAAATATCCGGATTGAAGGTCCCTGCCATACAAGAATAAGTCTTTCAAGCGATGATGGGTAATAGTGTAGCCTGATTGCTAGAGACCCATCTGGTACTTCCATTAATTCAGCCAGGTAGAGGAGGCCTTGGGGTGATTTGTCGAAAATGAAATCAGCCTGATAAGCAAGATATTCAGCACCGTTCTCCACCATAAAATCTATCATTTTATCTTCATCAGAGAAGATTTTGTCTGCGTACTCAATTATTGTTTCTCTGTTTCTGGTATTTTCAAAAAATGTGTGAGTAACAACAGGCATTTCAGCATAGGCTGAAAGCAAGCCTGAGATGTGCCAGAATGAGAGAATAGGTTCTTCTTTGCCTTCTGCCCAATCGATTAAATCATCGAGTTCGGAATCATGCAGGAGAGAAGAAGAATTTCCCAGAGACATCCCAGCTTCGGCGAGGGCGGATGCCATTTTCGGAGCAAACATTGCCTGTACTCCGAAAATACAGAGAATTACAGGAAGAATCCAGTTCCTACCGCGTGTTGCTGCAACAACCGGTGGAATCAGAGCTATTGCAAGAAGTACATGAAGTCTATCAAAAAAGAGGTACCCGGCCAAGGAAAGAGGCAGGAGAAAAAGCATTATGGAACCACTCACTTTTTCTCTAAAAGGTTTCCATCCGATGAAAGCAATAACAAGAGCTATCCCGAAGAGAAGAAGTACCTGACCAGGAGAGGGACTTGTATAACCGCTTACCCAGAAAAGGCGTGCATCATCAGAAAGAAGAGCAGGATTTTCAGGATGACTAAACATAAACTTAAGCTTGGCTGCGATAACAGAAGCCACATGACCGCTTGAAGAGCTGCTGAGAAAAAAACCGGAAACTATTGAAACAAGTAATCCTGATAAAGGAAGAACTCTGCCTTTAAAATAAGAGGAAGCCAGGGCGAAAACAGCCATAAACGAAGCCGGTGAGAGCAATGCCACGTCATGGCGCATATGTGAAAGCAGAAGAGATGCTGCGATCTGGCTAATGACCATAGGAAGGACCGTTCTAATGGTTGGTTTTCTGAAGGCAAGCCATGTGAAAAGGAAAAATGAGATAAAACCGGTTACTTTCCATGATGCAAGAGCGAGGAAAAGGGTAACTGCAGCAGCTATGGAATATTTAAGTTTGTCTCTCTTGTTGCTTCTAATTCCTATATCAGTCAGTGCAAAGGTCAATGTGATGAGAGGAAGTGCAACCGTTTCTCTGTAGAAGCTCTCCCCTCTGGTTCTAAGTAAAGCGGGAAGGAATACTGCGTAAATCCCAGCTCCTGCGAGGGCCTCCTGAAGAGAAAATCTTGAGTAATACATCCAGAAGAAGAGAACTGGCAGGGTTAACAGAGGGAAAAAACGACAGAAAATAATAAGAAAGGCGTTCACGTCGCCTCCGATTAATCTGTGGATTCCACCAGCAATGTACTCTTCGAATATTGAGTTCTCGGTTGTGGCAAAACCATCAGGACGCATTACAAGTGTATCTATCTCAGGAATCTGCTCGCCGTTGGATATCATTCGCGTATATCTATAAGCCTGAGTAGTTTCTCCCTGCATTCTAGAAGGGGGTTGCATTACAGATTGCGCAAAAACTGTGCGGAAAACAAACCCCCCCGCTACAAGAAAAAGCAGCAGGAGGAGTATGGAAAACTTTTTAGTTAAATCAGCCCGTGCGCGCATGGCGCTTGGCTATCTGAGTAGCAATGATCTTCAAAGTTTCAGCTGGGCCGCTTCCGCCGATAGCAACAGATTCTACTGTAGGCCAGCCAAATTTGTTCAGCTCTGAATTCATTCTGCTTGTTGACATTATTCCCGGCAGATCCCTCTTGTTAAACTGAAGGACCATAGGAATCATTGACATATCAAGACCATAGCTCTTTAAATTATGCTCGAGATCATCGATAGTACTGAGATTTGCCTCAGCTCGCTCTTTCTGACTGTCGGCTACAAATACTACACCATCTATTCCGTCAAGAATAACCCTTCTACTGAGAGCATAGTAAGCCTGACCGGGAACAGAGTAAAGATGAAGTTTTACACGCATATCGCCAATGCGTGCGAAATTAACCGGTAGAAAATCGAAAAATACGGTTCGCTCACACCTAGTACATAGAGTTACAAGCCTACCCCTGTTTTCCGGTGCAATGATGTCTCTTATGCCCCTGAGATTCGTGGTTTTCCCCGAAAGCCCAGGACCATAATAAACAATTTTGTAAGCAACTTCGTTACCCGACCTGTGCATCCCTCCCCCTATCGATGATGGCACCCCATGGAACGTTAAAGAATATAACCTTCTTCGTCCTTTCTTTCAACCAGCACACCAAGCCGTTCTTCAGCTTTCTTTCCCGTGAGTCTAACACGGCCGCGGATAAGATCAGGAGCTCCAAAGAGATATTCATCCAGAAGGAAAGATAGAACCGCCCGGAGTCGTCTTGCTCCGATGTCTTCTTTCTCCTCATTTAAGTACCTTGCAGTAGCTGCAATCCTAATTTTAGCCTGCTCCTCGACAACGAGCTCAAGGTTGTCAGCGGCAAGAAGCATTATGTACTGGTCCAGGATGCAGCTTTCTGGTTCAGTCAGTATTCGAAGAAGATCAGTTTCTGAGAGAGGATCAAGAGAAACCCTTAGGGGAAATCTCCCCTGAAGTTCCGGAATAAGATCTGCCGGACTGCTTCCATGAAATGCTCCCGCAGCTATAAACAGGATGTGATCTGTTTTGACTGGACCGTACCTGGTAGAAACAGTACTGCCTTCGACAAGAGGAAGAAGATCTCTCTGAACACCCATTCTGGACACATCAGGTCCGCTTCCACCTTCCGATCCAATTATCTTGTCGATCTCATCAATGAAAACAATACCTTCTTGCTGTGCAAGCTTAAGACCTTCTTTAATGTGATCCCCACCATCAAGAATTCTGCTTATTTCGTCATCGAAAAGCTTTTTTCTTGCTTCTGCTACAGTAAGCCGTATCTTTTTCCGCTTCTTACCTATTACCTTGTCAAGCATTTTTTTCATCTGGTCGTTCATCTGGTTGTCGAACCCTTGGCCCGGTATCATCGGAAAGACCTCGACACCCATTGCTTTCTCTGTAACGGTAAGCTCTATTTCTATCTCATCAAGTTTGCCATTTGTAATCAACTCTGATAGTTCTTCAGGAGAGCCGTAATCAATTCCGTTCGCAGAGACAGCATCAAGAAGCCTCTTGCTTACACGGGTTTCTGCCTCATCCTTTTTCTCCTCACGTGCTCTGGCGGTTGCAAGATTAACAGCAGAGCGAACCAGATCTCTTATTATTCCCTCAACATCCCTGCCTACATAACCTGTCTCAGTGTATTTGGTTGCTTCAACCTTTACAAAAGGAGCACCGACAAGATTAGCCATTCGTTTTGCAATCTCTGTCTTTCCAACACCGGTGGGACCCATCATAATGAGATTGCTGGGATATATTTCAGTCTGCATAGGCTCTTCAACAAGTCTTCGCCTATACCTGTTTCTCAGAGCGATTGCAACAGTTCTTTTGGCTTTTGATTGGCCGACTACATGTCTATCAAGCCATGTAACTATCTCAGCTGGAGTCATCGTTTTTGTGTTTTGCATATTTCCTCCGACTGGAGCTCTCCTCCGGTATAGATGCATATGTCACTTGCAACTGAGATAGATTCTCTGGCTATTTTCAAAGGACCCATACGTGTGTGTGTCATAAGGGCACGAGCGGCTGCAATAGCATACGGGGAACCGGAACCAACTGAGACAATACCATCAGGAGATTCAACAACTTCTCCCGATCCACCGATGATCAGAGCGTGGTTGCAATCTACCGCAGCAATCATAGCATTGAGCTCCCTGAGGTACTTGTCACTTCTCCATTCTCTTGCAAGCTCAACAGCTGCCCTTGGCAGATTTCCTCTGAAAGCTTCCAGCTTCTCCTCAAGTCTTTCCACAAGAGCAAAAGCGTCCGCTCCGGCGCCGGAAAAACCTACAAGTACAGTTCCACCACAAAGTTTTCTCAATTTCTTTGCGGACATCTTCATGATGGTGTCACCCAGGGTTACCTGTCCATCAGCAGCCATGGCGGCTTTACCGTTCTTAACTATTCCAATTACAGTTGTTGATCTTATATCCATTAATCCTCCAGCGATCCGGCAAGACTCTGCCCGGAAAGACTTAATCTCATAGCATCTTCCTGCACCATACCCATATCGTTAACAAGAATGGCGTAACTGAGTCCGGTAAAACCGTTATCTGCAAGATTAACAGCCCTGGCTCCTGGTGAAAATGTTCCTGTTGAAAGAAGGAACCAAAGGGAAATCTCCTCTGCGCGATTAGGGTCTGCAATGAAGGCTTCACAGAGGTTTAGAATAATCGGTGCCTCATCTTCGGATTCCAGAGCTGGAGCCATTATACTTCCCAGGCAAATCGCAGACATTACACTACCTCTTGAGGCCAGACCGACCATTTCAACAATTACTGCTGAAGCTGAGATACCCTCCTGCCATTCCAAGGTTTCACTTGCCTGGTCAGTGTGTGAGAAAACTGCTGCAAGAGCTGTATCAATCATACTGAGCCCGCTGTTTACCGGACTGTATATTGTGTATCTGTCGATTGTTTTCTCCATCAGATCGATAAGTTGCTCATTGCCTACTATCCATTCAGTACTCAATTGCTCGAGAACTCTTCTGGCTGCTATGTAATTCCCAAAGGAAAGATCTTTCTCTATTCTCATCCATTCCTGAGCGGGTGAACCATCGCTCATCATGTCTATAACAGCATCAAATGCAGCTTCCTGCTCAAACTCACGTGCAACAGCCCTAAGCTGAGCTGCTGCGGCTGAGACGTTTTGATTTCTGTAGGCTACTGCCATGCTGTCCATGTATGCTGTTTCTTCCACAACATAGGCTCCCGCTGCATCAGCACCCAGGTATCCGTGCAAAAATCTTGCCTTTAGAAGAACAAAGCTGGGCATAATAGTCAGCCATTCTTCGGGCATAGCGGCAAACAGGTTCTCTGCTCTTTCCAGGCAGACCTGAACCATCTCGACGTTACCTTCAGCCATATACTGATATGCCAATCGGTTATATGCACTGACGTAGTTTCTGGCAATCTGTATAGCCTGGTCATCTTTAAAAACTCCTGCATCTTGAAGCCCTGTAATGAGGAAATTGTCTGCCAATTCCCATCCAACTTCGGTGTTAACCTCGAGATTAACAGGGCTGTCCATTACCCTAAAAGCAATTCCCTGCATCTGAAGATAGTCCTCCACATATTTTCGGTTATCTCCTGAAACGGTTCCTGCTATCATGATATCTCTGCCATGGATATCCCTATTTCTTACCATATTAATTAGGAGAAGATCCTGCATGGCAACAGATCCCTGGTTCCCGCGTCCCATAGAGGGGACCGGAATGCTTATGGAGTTTTCACTGAAGGACCATGGCCATGAACCTGTGAAAGTTTCATCCAGCGTTTGCCTGTCTATTTCGCTTGTAAGAGGCAGACCTTCTGAAGAAACATGGAAGAAGTTGGGTCCCCAAACAAAAACAGGCTGCATGTTTTCAACAGTGTTCTGACTGTAGCTCAGCAGGGTTGGATCTTTTGCCATCAATTGCTGTACATACCACCTGGTGTTCATCAGACTGAGATTGGAAATGATAACATCACGGCGAACACCCAATACGCCCTGTGCAAACCACAGGGGGAATGTATCGTTATCTCCGTTTGTAATAATTACAGCATTTTCCGGACAAGATTCAAGCAGATTTATCCCGTAGTCTCTTGCTACAAAATCACCTGATCTGTCGCAGTGATGCCAATTCATTGTAAGTGAAATCATCGGAAAAAGAAGCATGCTCCATGCTGCATTTTTCAGAATCTTACTTTTAGCTGAGGCGAAAAGAGAGCCTAGTCCAATCATTGAAAGAACAGCGTAGAAGATGAAAGATGCGCCAAAGAAATAATCTCTTTCGCGGACTTCCCCCAGTGATGTTCCTTCGGGCCCTGTCTTAAAATTGAGATAGATCACAAAAGCCAGGCTGGCCATTATGAATGAGAGCCCTATAAGAAGCAGCATATCGGGCCGTCTCATACCGATTGCAACGAGTCCTGTAACAGCAAGAATGGCGGTTCCCATCCAGAGAAAAGCCCAGAGAACGCCACCGGGTGTGCCCATAGGGCTTGTCCACGCCTCGGGTCTGCCAACCTGCCATGAGAGGTATTCAGTAAAAAGCCCCAACTGCTCCTGGAAAGGTCCCTTCCTGCTGAAAATTGACACCTGTCCGTACTGCTTTCTCTCGATTGCTTCTTTGAATTCGCTCCATACCGATGGATTTGTTTCATTGATTTCCGGATTCTGTATAGCACGCAAAGGCATATAAAGATGAATGCTGAAAGCGAGTATCATCAGCCCGAAAAACATCACAATAAATCCAGGGGACTTCCACTCATGTGCTTTTTTTCTGAATGCATAAAGTACATACATTGAAATAATTGGTAAGGTTACAATTAGAGCACTCAGGTGATTTCCTATAGCAAGAGTCATCAGATACCCTGTGAGAAGCAGCTGTCTACCTGCTGGCTTTCCACCAAGTCGTCTCTCTATCCAAAGATCAAAAACCCATAAAATTAGAAGTGAGAGAAGCGCTGCCATCGCGTAGGTCTCTGTGGCATTGTTGTTTCGCCATACCGTGTAACTGAAAGCAGCCATTAAAGCTCCGGCAAGCGAAATTGGCCTGTAGAGCCATGGCTCAAATTTAAGTCGGATACTCCATCTCTGTATCAATCTTGCAACAAGACCTATTGTAACAGTTCCAGCCAGAGCGCACATAAGATTTACTCTGGCAGCAATAGATGGAATGAAGCTGAAAAGAATTGTGCTGACTCTGCCCAGAAGAACAAAGAACGGTACACCGGGTGGATGGGGAATCCCAACAACCCAGGAACACGTAATGTATTCCCCACTGTCCCAAAAGCTTACAGACGGGGCCAGTGTAATGATATAAACCATGAAAGCAGTAAGTGCTGCTGCAATTGCTACAACTCGATCAGTAGTGAAAACACCTTTAATACTCACTTTTTCCCCCTGGGGTGTGACTTCAAGTATACACCTTTCAACTTCTCAGTTGTAAGGTGTGTGTAAATCTGTGTTGTTCCTATCCCGGCATGGCCGAGGAGTTCCTGTACGGTTCTGATATCAGCTCCTCCATTAAGAAGATGTGTGGCAAAACTATGCCTGAACGTGTGAGGAGTAGCTCCTGCAGCTCTTGCTGCTTTGTCTACGCCTGCTGAAACAATACGCCGAATATCCCTCGGGTCAAGCTTTCGTCCTCTTATGCTCACAAAAAGAGTACCGGAGTCGCCCTTACAGGAGAATTGCTTGCGGATTTGAACCCATTTCGCAAGATATTCAGACGTCCCCACTGGTATCGGAACAATCCTTTCTCTTTTCCCCTTGCCCATAACCTTAACAGTTCTGTTCGAAATGCTAGTGTCAGAGAGCAGAAGTGAAGCCACCTCAGCTGCTCTGAGGCCTGCACCATAGAGAAGTTCGACAATGGCTCTGTCCCGGATTCCCTTCGGCAGGGAAACATCATATGCATTAAGAACACTCTTTACTTCATTAACACCAAGAAAGCCGGGAAGGCTTCTGTGTATTCTAGGGGGTTGAAGCAATTGAGCATGATCTATATCAGAACGCCCAGTTTCCACAAGCCACCTGGAAAGTGTATGAAAACAGCTGACCATACGAGCTATAGTACGTGGAGACAAACCCGCCGAAGAACGTTTCATTAAGTATTCACGCATTGGGGTTACACCGAATCCGTTGCCAATAGACCCTCCGTCGTCAATGAAATCAGTAATTTGAGAAACGTAGGCTTTGACGGTATGAGGGGAAAGCCCTCTTCCGTAGCGAAGCTCGTCCTGGAATGACTGCAGAATCAGTCTATCTTCTTCTTGCAACTGGGACAGTACACCCCTTTCTTTCTCTCTTCAAGAAGGGGGAATCCGCATCTGGGGCACTCTTTTGCAAGTGGTTTACTCCACATTGCGAACTCACAATCGGGATATCTGCTGCACGAATAGAACAACTTACCTTTTTTTGATTTTCTTTCAACCAGGTCTCCGGTACATTTCTCAACGGGACATTTTACTCCAACTGGAACAGGTTGGGTGTTGCCGCAGGAAGTGTCAGGACAAGCAAGATATCTACCATATCTTCCATTGCGCAGGAGCATATTCTTTCCGCATTTTAAACAATCAACACCTGATTCAACCGCTTTTTCAGGTTCCCCAAGAGGGCGTGTGTATCTGCAGGCCGGGAAACCGCTACATGCAAGGAATTTTCCGAATTTACCCATTTTTTCCAGGAGCATTTTTCCGCATTCCGGACATTTCTCAGTTGTTTCCTTTATCATGGATGCTTTGATTTCTGGAAGACGTCTCATGGCTTCTTCCAGAGATGCGGCAAGTGGAGTATAAAGTTGAGAAACTGCTTCTTTATAGGTTTTTTTACCCGAGGCCACAAGGTCCAGAAGTTCTTCAAGTTCAGCTGTAAAACCTACATCAAAAAGATGTGGGAAAAGCTTGATAAGGAGGTCTGTTGTAACCATTCCAACCTGAGTGGGATGAAGTTTCTTCTCAACAAGTTCGACATAAGTTCGTTTCTTGAGTGTGGCTATGATTGAAACATATGTTGATGGTCTTCCTATGGCTTTCTTCTTCATTTCAGAGACAAGCGCTGCTTCTGAATACCTAGGGAGAGGTTTTGTGAATTTCTGTTCTGTGGAAACTTCTTCCAGGCTAACCGGACCTTCAGTTAAAGATGGAATTTCGCTGGTAACTTTCAGCTGGGCCGGGTCTGCAACAGAGAAACCGGGATCAACAATTTTCTGCCCACTTGTTTTGAATACTGCATCTGTACCCGAGACAAGCACAACAGTTTCCGCTACGATGGCGTCGGCCATTTGCGTAGCAGCAAATCGTCCCCATATGATAGAATAAAGTCTAAGATGTCTTGGATCAAGAATGCCCGCCATAAGTTCTGGAGTTCGCTTGATGTCAGTTGGTCTTATTGCCTCATGGGCATCCTGCGCACCACCGCTTGAACGGTAGCGCCTCGGCTTGGGAGAAAGGGCCTTCTTTCCCCATTTATCAGTAATGTACTGTCTGCATTCTTCTATGGCAGCTGGCTCGATGCGAACTGAATCTGTACGCATATATGTAATGAGACCAGTTGTTTCACCATCAATTTCGAAGCCTTCGTAGAGGTCCTGAGCAAGTCTCATTGTTACTGAAGGAGGCATCGATAAACGGCTTGAAGCCGCTACCTGGAGAGAACTTGTAATGAAGGGGGGAACAGGTTTTCTGTTCTTGTTTTTTTCCGTTACAGAGCTGATTTCCCATTGGCTTTTTCTAACATTTTCAAGAATGCCATCTGCTTCGAGCTTGTTTCCGGGAGAGTACTTGTCTCCATCCGCTCTTTTCCCTGCAAACTTGAACAGTTTAGCATTGAAGGTTGATTCCTCCTGGTTGAAGCTGGCGGTAACAGGCCAGAATTCATGCGGTACAAAACTTTCTATTGCAAGTTCACGTTCAACTATCAGCCTCAGCGCAACTGTCTGTACTCGTCCGGCACTGAGCCCCTTCCCCACTGTTCTCCACAGATAAGGGCTGATCTTGTAGCCGACTAAACGATCCATAACGCGTCTAGCCTGCTGCGCGTCCACGAGGTCCATGTCGATGTCTGCTGTTGCCTGTGAAGCTGCTTTAATGGCTTCTCTTGTAATGGAATTAAATCTGATTCGCTTGAATACAACATCTTTACTCTGCCCCTGAAGGAGCTTGTAGATGTGCCAGCAGATTGCCTCTCCCTCTCTATCGGGATCACCAGCAAGATAGATTTCTTTGTAGGGTGCGGCTATTTTCCGAAGCTTTGCAACTGCTGCCCTTTTTGGGGGGAGGACTGTATAGGTAGGTTCAAGAGTTTCTGTATTAACCCCGATACGATTAAGTGGAAGATCTCTGACATGACCGTACGAGGCAATAACATCCCAACCTTTACCAAGGTAGTTTTTAAGACTCTTGGCCTTTGCTGGGGATTCTATAATAACAAGTTTTCTTTTACTATCTCTTGACATGGATTATGAACTCCCGTTTTCAAAACTATGTAAACTTCCAAAACTTCGCAAAATTCGTCAACTACGCAAAATTGAAAAGCCTATTCGATGGAGGAAAGCCACTCAGCAAGCGGGCCACTGATTGATTCCCAGCAATCGTCTCTGTAACCTAAAATGCCCTGAAACTGTCTTGGGCTGAGAACGCCTTCCGCATCCGGAAATGATTCGCGAACAAGACTGAACAGAATAGCATCCTGGTAGCGGTTCTCTCTGTATATGAGAACTAGCTGGTCAACTTCCGTCGGAATCAACCATGCAGCCGTTTCCCGCATCAGTTTTATCCGAAGCCCGGCATCAACAGGGTGAAGAAGAACAAGTACTAGCACACTCGTAGTATCATGATAGACAACAAATGCACCGTCATCCAGTTCCACAGGGATCGATGAGGCTAAAAGTTCCATTTGAGCAAAAAGAATTTCGCTTTCATCTTCTGGAATGTCGGCAGATATTCCATTTGGAAGGCTTGTGCGGTAGCTGATTTCTGCAGGTTGATCCGAAGGGATACATGACTCTGGCAGCGAAATATTCCGCACAACAAAAGGGTCTTCCAGTAAAAGAGTATCCACAAGCAAATCTGTTGAATCGATTTTGACAGCTACAGTCTCCATGGAATCAGATTGAACATCAATGCTCATTGAGTCAGGAGTGTCAGAATCTGTCTCGGTTATGTCAACGTCATCAGGAACTATTGCAGAATTGTTCTCATCGAATAAGTTCATCGGATCCATAAAGTAGAAGACTGCGGCAAGAGCAGCAATGAATAAAAATGCTGCGGCTGCAATTCTGATAGCATATGACTTCTTGTTTTCATCTTCAGTTTCCGGCTCTTCAGAATCAAATTCCAGACCTTCGTCAGCTTTTGCCTGCATACCCTCGTTGGCTCTATCAACAGTTTTACCTTCTGTAGCGCAATGGTTGCAGACGTGAGCAGTTCTGTCAAAACAATTTCTGCAGGTTAAATCGCCACAGGTTCTGCAGGGAGCAAGCCTCTCTCCATCAGTCGGGGTTCTGCCGCAAATATGACATCTGACTGTGGCAACAATTTCCTCAGCGGCTGTTGTTGTCACGATAGGTTCATAATCGAAATCGCTATTGCTTTTGGGAGTGAATGCTGGTTCATCAGCTTCAGATTCAGCTTCTGTTTCAGCTTCAGTTTCAGGTCTGTGTTCAGGTTGCTCCTCATCACTCTCGGGAACAGGAGCGTCCTGTTTTTCATCAGCATGGACTGGTTCTTCTGTTTCCACTGGCTCACCGGTAGATACAGCCTCGTCATCAAGTCTCGGAAGTAGATCAATATAAGGGTAAAGATCCTTCTGTATGATCCGAGCTTCATTCATCGGTACGGCTTCTTTAATCACAGAAGGTGAATTGTTTACAGCATTCTCGGCATCAGTAACTGATAAATCAAGATTCGTAATAAGAAGTTTGAGGACTTTCTTTTTTTCCTCTTCCCTACCAAGTCTTACGAGAAGCAGATCGACAAAAGAATCAGGCATCAGGCTCTTCCCTCCAGAATTTCGAATTGCTTATGCAATCTTCCAATTACCATTCGGCTTACCCTGCGTAGAGTCTCAAAAACTCCTTTTCCGTCAGAAGCAACTGCTTCAAGACAGGCAACCCGAGATAATCCGAGTTCACGAACAATTTCAGCGACAGGAAGAGCGTCAGGAAGGTCTCTTTTATTACACTGCAAGACCAGACTGACTCCTTTCCTTCTTTGAGTTCGGAGATTTTCTTTTAGGTCTCTCAGGCTTGCAATGTTTGCATCCATTCTGGACTCCTGAGAATCAGCTACAAAAACTATACCATCTACCCCCTGCAATATCAGCCTTCTGCTGTCAGAATACATTGCTTGCCCTGGAACGCTGTAAAGGTGAAGGCGTATTTTAAAACCATTAATTTCACCGGAATCAAGTGGTAGAAAGTCGAAGAACAATGTTCTATCATTACCAGCTGCAAGAGAGATTAATTTCCCCCTTGAATTGGATGATACCTGTCCGTGGATATACTTAACGTTTGTGGTTTTGCCTGAAAGGCCGGGTCCTGCATAGACAATTTTGCAATCGATTTCTTTTGCGCTGTAGCTAACAGTTGCCATACAGAATTACTCCTTGTTCTTCTCTTTTATTTCGTCTTCCTTCTTCCCATTATTATCAACATCTAAATCAACATCACGCATGCCCTTTTTGAATTGACTCATAGATTTTCCGATTGATCTGGCAATATCGGGAATTCGCTTCGCCCCGAAGAGCAAAAGCAGCACTACAAGAATCAATACAAGCTCAGTGGTTCCTATTCGGCCCAAAATCAACCCCCATTACGGTCAGAACCATTTGTAAAGTACACCAACAGCAAGAAGGCCGGCAAATGACATGATATTCAGCTTCAAGGCAATCTCTGCGAGGTGGAACCTAAGAATGTACAGATCAAAACCCAGCGGTCCCAGAGAAAACTCAGCTCCTCCACTGAAAAATTGTTTCAATGCAACAGAGCCATCCGGTAAAACAGCACCTATCGCTTCCCCAAAAACAGTGCCTGTCATCATACCTGCAAAAGTCAGGAAAACCCAGAAACTTGTTGACCTGCCGTGTAACAATATACTTCCTTTCCTACCTGTGTATTTTAATTTAACACTCGGCCGTGCGCAATGCTCCAGTTTCAGAGGTCCTGTTCAGGGTCTTTCTGGCAACAACACCAACGACGGCACCGGATAAGATTCCCCAGATAGTAAGCAACAATACAATATTCTGCAACGGAAGCCCTGACAAAACAAGGCTGGCAACAAAAAGTTGAACCCAGAGGGAAGCAACAGCACCAGCAACAGAGAGACCTGTTAAAGATAATCTGTTTTTAAAAAGATATTTAAGCACTCCCATCGCCAGGGCACTTACTGCTGCTCCAGAAATTGAAAGAAGGAACGAAGGAGTAGCAAGAAGACCGGTAATTAAAGCCACTGCAAAAGCCCGAACAATGTTTAGTTCGAGGGTTTTCAACAAACCGTACCTGTGAATAGCAATCACAGCGGGTACGTTTGCAAGTCCAAGTTTCATAAATGGAAGAGGTCTTGGAATAAGACTGTCAACCACCCCGAGAGCAGTTGCAGTGAGAATGAGAATTGTCAGGTTTTTGTTGCTTTTATCAGACATTCTTCTACTTTCCCGAACAGAGAAGGTCCGCTGAAAAGACGATGAGCTTTCGAGAGTGCATTTGCAGATAGTTTTTTTCTTAAGTTGTGAGATTGCTCAAGCATGTTCACGGCTCGCTTCAACTCCGAAGAATTCCCAGTGGAGAAATGCAGACCTGTTTCCCCGTGATCGTTTATCCACGTAACACCTGTGGGAAGATCACTTGAAATAACAGGGGTTCCGCATGCCATAGCTTCAACCTGAACCATACCGTAAGCTTCGCTTCTCTGAATTGAAGGGAGAATCAATGCTTTAGCCCCCTGGTACAATCTTATCAATTCCAAGTCGGAAACATCAGACATAATAGTTACGGGAAGCTTGTTCATCTCAATATTCTCCTTGACTCTCTCAATCAGTCCACCACCGCCAGCGAGAATAAGGTCGGGTGGGTTTTTCATTTTTTTCCATGCATCCAGAAGAACAAAAATACCTTTATATCTGCGGAATCTACCAACGAAAAGGTAATACTTCTTTTCTACTCGAGTATCTGGTTTAAAAAAATCAAGGTCGACTCCGATAGGTATACTTTCAGAATTTTGGAGATTCTTTAGATATTCCGATGAGTGGATATAGTTGTCTGAAGTTGCAATCACCCTAGTAGCTCCTCCGAGAAATTTCTTCAGTATAGGTCCGTAAAGTGGCATCAGAAAGGCCTGCCGGACAATGTCGCTGTGATATGTAACTATATAAGGCTTCCTAAGTTTCTTCCTAACTGCGGCCATAGCGACTACAGCCGAGGGCAACGGAAGATGAAAATGGATGACATCAGCATCTGTCTCCTCAAGAAAACGGGTAAAACCGGGTACTATAGGATTGGAAAGGATTCTACAGGGAGACCAGACCCCGGCAACTTGAACCCCACCTAGACTCCTCGTACCCCCTCCTGCCACGAGAACCTGAACAGAGTGGCCTTTGCTATCAAGGAAAAGAGAAAGATCGTGAACATACCTCTCGATACCACCATTCACCTCAGGAAAAACATCCTTGTAGACCTGAAGGATTTTCATTCAAACGCCTTTCCGTAGGCATGATATGTGCTTCTAGCCATCTGTTCATCTGAAAAGTTGCTGGCAAATTCTTGAAGCTCCGTTTTATCCACAGTTTTATCCAGCGAGTTTAAAACAGCTTCTGCAATAGAAGCTGCTGATTCATCCGATATTGCGGATGCAACTGAACCATAAATTTCTCTTAGTGTTTCTGCTGGACCGATCACAAAGGGCACTCCAGCCGCTGCTGACTCCAGTGGAGGAAGACCAAAACCTTCGTATAGTGATGGGTAGACCAGCAAACTGGAACCCGAGAAGGCACTCATCAGTTGATCTGAAGGAATTGCATTTACCCATATAACCCCTGGCGTATTCGTTAGAGCTAGTTTGGTCTCTCTTCTGCCCCATCCCCATCTGCCGGCGATTACCAGAGTCAAATCGGAATGAACTTTTCGTATAGAGGGCCAAGCTTCCAGGAGTGCATCAGTATTCTTCCTTGGTTCAATAGTACTTGTTGCCAGAATATATTTCCCCCTTATTCCGAAGGAGCTTCGAAACAGAGCTTCATCAGAATTGTTTGCCGGGGTCGAAAGGTAAACTCTTGTAGCATCAAGGTTGAGATACTTTTTTATCTCTGATACCGTAAAGTCACTGTCTGCAATAATTACAGAAGCATTCGATGCAACTTTGGGGAAATGAATCCGGTAATAAATTGATCGAAGAAAAGGAAACCATTTCGGTTGCGCCATAAATGCCATGTCGTGAACAGTTACGGCATAGGGTATCTTGCCAGCGGTACTTCCACCGAAAGCCGGTAGATGCAGAAGGTCGAAACCTTGCTTCTTTACTCTTTTGGGTAGCGAATAATGCTCAGAAACAATTTTACCGGCAGCACTTCCAGCATTTAGACCAACTGGAACAACTTCATCTATTCCAGCGTTTCTAAAACCGTTGATAAGCCTTCTTGTGTAAACACCGGTACCACCCCTATTAACCGCGGATGAGGCATAAAGTGCTATTCGCTTGTTATATCTCCGCAACAGAATCATCACCTATATAGATTTTAGCTGATGAGCCAGATACTATTGCTCGTTCTCCGGTAACAGACTCACCCAGTACAACGTTACAAAACTTTGAACCTGCACCTGCAATTGAATCACTGATTCGAGAATTCTCTATGACAACACCGGGGCCTCCTGAAAACCAGGGACCTACAATTGAATTTTGGATAACAGTTCCCTCACCGAAAATGCAGGGCTCGATGATGATAGAATTTTCCAACTCGGGGGTACCCGATCCACCACTTTTCTCCAGAAGCTCTCTGTTAGTCTGTAAAAGTGTTTCAGGTTTACCGCAATCAAACCATCCATCGATATCTAGAATACCGAAAGGTTCACCGTTTTGAAGCATAAGCTGCATAGCATCTGTGAGTTGATACTCACCTCTTGTTTTTATCTGTTTTTCCTTCAGCTCGCGGCAGTATTGCATTAGTTTTATCCCGCTTGCAAAATAGTAGACGCCCACAATTGCGAGATTGCTGATTGGCTCAGATGGTTTCTCTACAAGTTTAGCCACAGAGTTTCCATCCATAAGTACAACGCCGAACCTTGATGGATCATCGACTATAGAAGTGACAATCATGTTTCTCTTCTCTCCCTTTAAAACAGAGAGGTCCGCAGAAAAAAGAGTATCACCTAAAACAATCATAGAAGGTCCATCATCTACAAACTGTTGTGCAAGAAGAACAGCTGAAGCAAGTCCATCTGCTTCACTCTGTAAAGCAAAGTCTACTCTAATATCAGGGTAGGTCTTTCTCGCCCAGGATACAATTTCATCACCAAGGTAGCCTACTACAAGAGTAATGTGATCCACATCTGCATCAAGCAGTGAATCTATAACGTGTGCAAGCATAGGACGGCCGGCAACAGGAATGAGCGGCTTCGGTGTAGACCATGTCAACGGTCTCATTCTTGTTCCCTTACCCGCAGCGGGGATAATACAGTGCATATATGTTAGCCTCCAGTTTCCCAGTCGTTTTCATCGAGAAGAATCTCAGGATATTTACCGATAACATAAGAATGAACGAGGGCTCTGATCCGAAGACCTGTTTCCATTGAAAGCGATTCCTCTGCCATTTGCCTGGCAGCATGGGTTGTGACAACAGCAATCATTTTCTTCACATCTGGAATCAGAGGAGGTGCAACGCTCAGTTCATCAACACCAAATCCAATGAGCAGTGGAACTGCAAGGGGATTTCCGGCCATTGAACCACAAACGCCAACCCACTTTCCTTTGGAATGACAGAGTCTTACAACTGTATCTATCTGCCTTAAAACCGCAGGGTGAAATGAATCATAAAGATGAGCCACTTTCGGGTTGCCACGGTCAACTGCAAGAGTGTATTGAGTCAGATCATTCGTTCCAATCGATACAAAGTCTACGTATGGAAGCATAAGGTCAAGAGCAATCACGGTTGCAGGAGTTTCAACCATTATTCCTACCTGCATATTTTTATCAAATGGGATTCCCCGCACAGTTAGGTCGTTTTGTACAAGAACAAGCAAGTCCCGTATTCTTTTAAGCTGCTCAATATGGGTAACCATGGGGAACATTATTCGTGTATTTCCGTGAACGGAGGCCCTGAGAATGGCACGAAGCTGCACGGAAAATTCTGCGGGTCTATCAAGACCGATCCTCACGGCTCTGTAGCCCAGAAAGGGATTTGCTTCTCTTACAGTGTCGAGTCCTGCTCTAAATTTATCTCCGCCCATATCGTAAGTTCGGATAATGACCGGTTTTGGTTTCATCTGCTCTACGATTGTCTTGTAAATCTCAAAATGATCCTCTTCGTTCTCTCCGCTTTTCTGAACAAGGCGTAGAAACTCCGTTCTAAAAAGACCTATACCATCTGCTTCAAGCTTCTTCACCAGTGTAACTTCATGGGGAAGCTCAATATTGGCTGCGAGTTCTATACGTACACCATCTTCAGTAACAGCCGGACCGGGATTCATTTGCTGAAGAAGGCTTTCTGCCTCGTCGAACCTTTTTCTGACTTCACGATAGTAGTTGAGTTCCTCTTCTGTCGGATTTACAATAACTCTGCCGTGTATACCATCCACTATCAGGATATCCTGAGGATTTATCTCAGATGTAATTCGTTGGAGCCCTACCACAGCAGGAATACTGAGCGCTCTTGCAAGAATTGTGGTGTGGGAGGTTCTGCCTCCCATATCTGTCACAAAGGCAAGTACCTGACCTGGTTTAAGCCCGGCAGTTTCTGAGGGATCCAGATCTTTCGCGACAAGCACAACGGGTTGCGTAAGGTTATTGAGGGCTTCATTTTCCGTTCCAGTAAGTTTCTCAATTACTCTTCTACCGACATCCTTTACATCTGCAACCCTCTCACGCAGGTATGGATCATCCATGACTTCGAATTTTTTAACCACTTCGCGAAGAGTTGTGCTTACAGAGTATTCAGCGTTCACCATTCCGCATAGAATTGTGTTTTCAACTTCTTTTTTTATTGTTGGATCTTGCAATAACAGTAGTAAAAATTCAAGTATTTGCTTTCCTTCAACAACATCACCCATTGAATCAGCGATGTTCTCAAGATCATGCCGTACGGAACTGATAGCATTTTGAAAACGCTTAATTTCAGCGGTAGCTTCTTCTTGGGATGTAAGCTTTTTTTTGGCGTGATTAAGCTCTTCTACTTTAAGAAGAAATGCAGGTCCGATTGCAATACCGTGAGATGCTGGGACTCCTTTGAAAAGCATTAGATCATCTCTTCCCCGAAACCACTTCTAATAACTTCTACTACTGCTTGAACAGCTTCGCTTTCCTCGTCACCTTCTGCAGATACAATTATGGATGTTCCACCGGATGCTGCGAGAGTCATGACGCCCATTATGCTTTTTGCATTTACCTTATCGGCAGGGCTTTCTACCCAGACATCACAATCAAACTCAACGGCTGCTCTTACAATCAATGCAGCAGGTCGAGCATGAATACCAAGTCTATTCGGAACAGTTACCGTCACTTCTGTCATATTTATCCCTTAGCCTTTTCCTGCCCATACGAGCTATCAGTTTTCTGTTCAGGCGCTCAGCAGACGTACAGCCTGTGTCTTTTGCCTGAATATTCATCATGGCCGCTACTTCGAGAAGAAGAGTGATGTTTCTTCCGGGAAGAACGGGTATTTCCACTAGAGGAACATCAAATCCCATAATTGAAAATGCTTTTTGATCAAGTCCCGAACGATCGGCTTCGTCGTTAATACCTGCGTCGAGAAGTCTTACCACGAGATCAATCGACTGGATTTCTTTTGTTGCTCCAACACCGAAGAGTTCTGCAATACTTACAAATCCAATTCCACGGATCTCCATGTGGAATCCAATAAGGGAATCTCCCGTACCGATTAGACGATTCGCAGTTTTTCTTACCCTGACGAGATCGTCTGCAACAAGTCTGTGCCCCCTCTCGACAAGGCCAAGTACGGCTTCACTTTTTCCAATGGCGCTTCTTCCCATAACAAGAAGACCCTCACCATAGACATCGACAAGAGTACCGTGGACGGAGACAAAACCGGCAAATACCTCACCTAGGAAATCCGTTAGCTCATGAATAAGCGGAGTGGTATCCTGCGGAGACACAAAAAGTGCCGAGTCTGTTTCTTTGGCGGCAGCAACAAGCTCTTCCGGAGGGATAAGCCCCTTGGTGACAATACCGCACACAACCGGAAAATCGTAAACGTTTGCAATAGCCGAAATTCTGTCTTCCTTGGAAAGTTGATTGAGAAGTGTAATCTCAGTCTCACCGAATATCTGAATGCGTTCGTGCATGAATTTGTATGTGTATCCGGAAAGGCAAAGTCCAGCACGACTTATATCCGGGGATACAACCATTCGATTGTATCCCCGGGAATCGGTTTTGTTTTCCAGATCAAGTTTCTTTCCGAGGCATTCATACATGACACCAACGGAAAAAGTCTCCGGGTCCGGGTAACGATCCTGCACCTTTATTCCTTACGGGCAAGCTCCACCACTTGAGTAGCTCCGGTGGAGGTTCTGTATGCCGCACTGAAGCTGTCAGTTTCTGTGTTGAAGAAGATGAGGTTTGAGTCAGTACCACTAACCTCAAACTCAGTCATTGCTGCATTGGTTGAAAGCTTCTTCAACTCTGCAGCATCTTCCAGTAAAACAGGAGTTGTTAACTCAGAAGGTTCTGCTGCGATATACCAGGCGCCGGAGATGAGTTTTTTGCCGTTCTTCTCTCTATGGGGATGATTATGGTGTGTTTCTTTAAATTTCTTGAGCTGCCTTTCTAAAGAAGAAACGCAGTCGTCAAAAGAAACATACATGTCGTGTTCTTTGGATCTGGAGTCAAGCCTAAGCCTGTCACCTCGCAACTGCACGTGTGCCCTGCTCAATCCCGATGAAAGTTCAAGAATGACATGCACGTCATCGATGCCATCATAGAACTTATCAAGAACAGACAACTTCTCATCCACATGTTCCTTCAGAGAATGGGTAAGTTCAAAGTGCCTTGCGCTAACCTCAATGTTCATCGTAACTCCTTTCGCGTTAAACGGAAGCCTAAAATAATACCGCCCACCCTCGAACTAACGAGGGAAGCGGTTACAAAAGGTTTTGCTTCCAATCTCACAATTAGATAATAGCCCCCCACCATCAGTCGGTCAATAGGTATCCCTGTTTACCTTGAGAGTTCCAATCGTTATTTTCCCCCTCATCAATTATCTCTCAAATACTTTGTACCGAAAGGATCAGCTTTGCAGGATTACACTGAACTCCGTGAACTGGGCTTTAAGGGGGGTCTTGAGACCCATCAGCAGCTTGCCACTAGAGGGAAGCTGTTCTGCCGTTGTTCCACAAAAATACGAAATGATGAGCACGACCAGGAAATTCTTCGCCATATGCGGCCCACGCTTAGTGAATTCGGAGAATACGACGGAACCGCTCTCATGGAATTCAAGACCAAAAAACAAGTACACTACCAACTCTACAACGATTCTGTCTGCACGTATGAAATGGATGATACTCCTCCGTTTCAGGCTAATCCCGAAGCGGTGGAATCCGCTCTCCAGCTTGCAATGATGTTTAATATGTCGCTGGTCGATGAGTTACACATCACTCGAAAACAATATCTGGATGGATCTATCCCAACCGGTTTTCAGAGAACAGCCATCGTCGGTGTTAACGGTAAAATTCCATTTATGGGAAGAGATCTCCATTTCGTTCAGATGAGTATGGAAGAGGATGCCTGTCGAGAAGTGTCCGATATAGGACACCATGTTGTTTACCGTACAGACCGTCTCTCTATTCCTCTGGTCGAACCGGTAACTGCTCCTGAACTCTATACACCACGCGAGATGGCAATAGCTGCAAAGCTAATAGGAGAAACGCTCAGATCTACCCATCTTGTTCGAAGGGGTATCGGTTCAGTAAGACAGGACGTGAACATATCCATTAGAGGTGGAACAAGAATTGAGATAAAAGGTGTAGCAAAAATAGGTTACATCGAACCTCTTTCAAGGATCGAAGCATACCGCCAGAAAGCACTTCTCGACCTCCGACACGAGTTAAAGACATCAGACTTAACACCCGATTCGTTCAAACCGATCTATACAGTTCTAGACAAGATCGCTTCTGCGGGAGAAGGCTTTGATCCAGCCATGCTTGAAAGCAAAAACCACAAAGCAGCTGTAATGGTTCTTAAAGGATTCAAAAAGTTTATCACCACCCCAACTCAACCCGAACTCTCTTTTCTGGACGAGCTTCGCGGAAGAGTTAGGGTAATTGCATGCCTGGAATATGACCCTGTCCTTGAACAGGCAACTCAACTTCTGAGATCCAACCACAACATTTCACCAGAAGATGCTGCAATAGTTTTTGCCGGCCCCGAAGAAGACCTGGAAACGACAGTCAAGGAGATCTGCATCAGGATCGAAGAAGCATTCCAGGGAATTCCGCCTGAAACAAGGCAGGCTCTTCCTGGAGGAACAACAGATTTCGAGAGAATACTACCCGGAGCTGATAGAATGTATCCTGACACCGATCTCCCCCCACAACCGATCCCAGCTGATACTTTCACGCGACTACAGAAACTTCTTCCACCCAAGCCCTGGGAAAGACGTGATCTATACAAGAAATTGGGTCTAAGTGATCACCTTATTGATCGTCTTCTCAACCTTGAACTTTGTGATCTGTACGACAGCATTCTTGAAAGCACAGATCTTAAGCCAAAAGCTCTTGCGAGTTTGCTTGCAGATCGCATGAGAGGCTCGAAGCGAGCAGGCAGGGACTGGATTAAGGTTCTGGGTATTGACGGTGTTCAAAAGGCAATTATCTGGTGCTTCACCAAAGGAGTTACATCAAAAGGAGCCTGGCACATTCTTGACTGGATGTCACTGAATGCGGATAGTACGCTTGAGCAAGCCTTAAAGGCAGTAAAGCCAGCTTAACAAGAACGTATTAAAGGACAAAGGAACTTGATGTGAGAGTTGATATTCTAAAAGCCCTTATACAGAATGCAACTCTTCTCATGCTTGTGTATCTTTTCCTGACAAGGCTCACTAGGTGGAAAGCACTCAAAAAGCCTCTGTCTGTTTTCTTAGTACAGGGGCTTGTTTATACTCTTTGCGGCATTCTTGCCATGATGTTCAGCGTCGAAGTTCTCCCCGGTGTTCTTATTGATATGCGCACCCCTATCATTGTTGTTGCTACCCTCACCAGCGGGCCAGTGGTTGGTGTTTTTACTATTATTCCACTTATTGTCTACAGACTGGTAATCGGCGGAGACGGAATGATAGCCGGTTTTGGAATAATAATATCCGCTTTTCTTTTTGGATTGATACTTCGATTCATAGAAAAATCCAGAGGGAAAAAATCAGGTCTTTTCTTCCAGCTCTTTTCAGGGCTAGGCGCTGCTGCAATCTATTTAGTATGGATATTGATTCTTCCTGAGTCGTATTCACTCCCCGTCTTAAACCTTGTTGCTATTCCTATGATTTTAACATCCGTAACATCTATGCTTGCAATATTTTTCATCAGAGAAAGAGAGCATACACACCAGAAGCTTCTTGACAACCTAACAGAGATCAATGATCTCTATGAAGAACTTTCTCTGGATGAAAACATAGGTATAGTCATTTTGCAAAAGTCTACATTGGTATACGTAAACAAGTCACTTCTGAAGAAATTCAGCTTTACCCACTTAGATAAAGACAACAGCGATCTCCTGGAAATTGTTGACGATAGAACCAGAAGCAGTATTCTACAATTTCTTTCAAGAGATTTTTCTAGCCTCGCTGGGGAATCAATCCCTTTGGAAATCGGAATTCAAGGCAAAAACTCACTCCACCTTCTCACACACGCAAGAAGGCTTCTTTACAGAGGTAAAGAATCATTGCTCATTGTCTCTGTCGATATTTCAAAACTTATTGAGACAGAAAACAATCTCCAGCTACGTTTGGATCAGCTTCAGCTCACGTTTGATGCGTCAGGTGCAGTTATATGGGAAGCTCTGATTAATGAAGACAAGCTAGTTGCTGGCAATGAATTCTACGAGATACTTTCATATTCTGCACCGGAATTACCACAGCAGTTTTCAGTATGGCTCAGGGAAATGTGTATTTCGGAGGAAATGCTAAGGAATATCGGAGATGTTATTGAGGGTCGGAATGAAAGCACCTTCGGTGAAATCAGCTACACAGGAACTGATTTTGTAAAAAGATGGTTCAATATAGGTATTATCGTAAATGGAACAGATTCCGCTGGAAAACCTGAAAAAATATCCGGTATTCTCTTTGACACTACAATAATCAAGGAAAATGAGCTCTCCTTGCTTCAGGAAGAGATTGAAGATATTCAATCTCAGAAAATGGAATCAATAGGTCGCCTGGCCGGAGGGGTTGCACACGACTTCAATAACCTTCTTCACGTCATTATGGGCTACTGCGATATTCTCAATCGGGTAGCGGAAAATGACACTGTGATCACCGATGTTTCTCGGCCGATTGTCCAGGCTGCAGAGAAGGGAAGTGAATTGGTGAAGCAGCTTCTCCTCTTCAGCCGCGAGAAGAAACCTATGCTGCAAAACATCAATCTTGGTATCATTATCAGAGATTTCAGCAAGTTGCTTTCTCGAATAATAGAAGATAATATTGTGATCTCCACGAAGGTTCTTTGTAATTCCTGTTGGATATTCGGAGATCCGGGGCAGCTTGAGCAGGTTTTAATGAATTTGTGTGTGAATTCAAGAGATGCAATGCCCCTTGGTGGAAAAATCGACATTTTCCTTACTGAAGAGGTCATAACCCACCCAACCACCGTGACGAGTGGTACGTTAAAACCAAACAGCTACTTAATTGTTTCGGTAACTGACACCGGTCCCGGTATACCTGAATTCTTGCAAAAAAAGGTTTTTGAACCCTTTTTCTCGACAAAAGAGATAGATGGTGGAACTGGCTTGGGCCTTGCAACGGTTCTTGGAATTGTAAAAGATCATTCCGGATTTATCAATGTAGGTAATAGCAGTGAGAAGGGTCTGGAAGTAAAAGTCTTCTTTCCAAAACTGACAGTTGATGCAACTACTTCAGATAATACCCAAAGTGAAAAGAGTTCATTTGCCCACCCCCGAGATAAAACCATTTCACCACTGTGCGTTCTGCTCGCAGAGGACGATCTTCAAGTAATGAATCTAGCGATAGAGGGGCTGGGGGCGGCAGGCATAAGAGTAATAAGGGCAGTTAACGGTAAAGAGGCAGTCAAGATATTCCACGAAAGAAAAAATGAGATAGATATGCTTGTTTTCGACGTTATGATGCCTGAAATGAACGGCCCGGATGCTTACGAAATGATAAATAAAACAGACAATCCCCTTCCTGTTGTTTTCACAACCGGATATGCGGGAGACAGGCTAGCAGCAATTGAGGGGAATCACGAAATTATTAGTAAACCGTACAGCATGCGCGATCTTGTTGCTGTAATTCGCAAAATGACTGGAAATGGAGCAAAATGACAATCTCAAAAGATATGAGCGACCTTTCCCTGTTGGGCAGTGCAACCAATGAATTCAATGGGCTCGAAGCTTTCCCAAACAAGAACCCCGAGAGAGACTATACAGTCACACTAACCACTGATGAGTTCACATGCGTTTGCCCCAAAACCGGCCAACCGGATTTTGCCGCTATAACAATCAGTTATGTACCGGACCAGAAGATAGTTGAATCAAAGTCTCTCAAACTCTACTTCCAGTCATTCAGGAACAAGGGTGTTTTTCACGAACACGTAACAAACATGATTCTTGATGATCTCATTGATGCTATTCAACCAAGATGGTGCCACGTGCAAGCTGATTTCGGAATCAGAGGTGGTGTTGCAATTAAAGTAGATGCCGAATTTATTCAAGAACAAGAGAACTGAGACCGTTCATAGTTAAGCTTTACAGATCAGATAATCAGAGTTTCTCTGACTTTCAAGGCAAGTTCTTCGCAGGAAAAGGGCTTGCCCAGAAAATGCATGCCTTCCTCAAGAACTCCTCTGCTAGCGATCACGTCTGCAGTGTAACCTGACATAAAGAGAACTTTCAGGTTGGGTTTCCTCTCGAGAAGGAAGTCTGCCAGATCTTTCCCATTCATTCCGGGCATAACCACATCGGTTAAGAGAAGGTCAAAAATCATGGTCGGATTAGACGCAATTTTAACAGCTTCCTCCGGAGTTGAAGCTTCAGTAACCTTGTAACCCAATTTCACCAGCATATTTGAGGTTATCCTCCTGATGGATTCCTCGTCTTCAACAAGAAGCACATTCCCGTGATCAGGACAATGCGTTGCTGAAATTTCTCTTTGAACTGGCGAGGGAAATTCTCCATGGAAGCGAGGAATATAGATTCGAAACGTTGTTCCGTATCCGGATTCACTGTAAACACTTATATGGCCGCCATTCTGCTTTACAATACCGTGAATAGTGGAGAGTCCCAGACCTGTACCTCTTCCCCTTTCTTTTGTAGTGAAGAAAGGCTCAAAGATCATTTCCCTCGTCTCTTTGTCGATTCCCTTGCCATTGTCAGTTACCGAGAGCAACACATAATCACCGGGGAGTGTATGGGGTACGCTGTCGCAATAAATGCTGTCGAGCTTTGCGTTGGATGTTTCTATTGCTATCTCACCAATACCATCTATTGCGTCTCTGCCGTTAACACAAAGATTCGCTAGAATCTGATCAATCTGACTTCTGTCTATCTTTACCGGCCATAGATTTTCCTCATAAGTCCATAGAAGCTCAATTTCCTCTCCGATTAGCCGATCCAGCATCTGACTCATGTCCTGCAGAGCAAGGTTCAAATTCAGCAGTACCGGTTCCACGCTCTGCTTCCTTGCAAAGGCAAGAAGCTGCTTTGTAAGGTCTGCTGATCTAACTGCAGCACTTTTAATCTCATGAAGACCATTATTCAGCATGCTATCTTCTTCTATGCCCTCAATGATCATGTCGACATGGCCTATGATCACACCGAGCATGTTATTGAAATCATGTGCAACACCTCCAGCAAGCCTCCCTATAGCATCCATTTTTCTTGACTGCTGAAGCTGAGCTTCGACCTGTTTTCTTTCAGTCATATCCATAAAAGTTTGAATAGCTCCAACGGCAGTGCCGGCCCGGTTGCGAAGAAGTGCAGCCGTGCACAGCAATAGTTTTTCTTCACCACTCGGAGTCTCAACACGGATATCGCCTTCGAGTCCGCCTTCAACCAGTGGGGATTGTCTTAGCAATTTAAGTATCTCCCGGTCAGGGAGTTCGCCGGCTGCTTTCTGAAGTACAACATCTGCAGGTACTGCTCTTTTCACAGTTCCGAAGGCCACCCACTGATTATTTGTTCCAATCATCTCTGAGGGGGATTTACCTGTAACTTTCTCACAGGCATCATTCCAGTGGGTAATAATGTGCTCTCTGTCAATTACAAAAGTCGGAATAACGCTGCCTTGTATAGCTTGCGAGAGTTTCTCCTCGCTTTCCGCTAGTTCTGAGCTAGTTCTTGATATGTCTTTCCTCAACTGGTTCTCTCTTATAAGCCTCTTCTCAAGAGCATCAACAAGAACTGCCAGAGAAACAACAACAATGCCGTTCAGAAAAATGAAGGTCACTCCCGTTATGATCCACATCTGCATTGACATCCCGGGATTATCAGTCCACCCAAAAACCAGATTCCTCATGAGGGAACCGATTACACTGATAGCAAGAGTATTAAGTCCTACAGTAAAGAGACCAACAGGTAAACCATAAAGCAGAGTCGCCAGGATAGAAAAAGAAAACAACCAGATCTTGCCGCTCCCGAAAGGTCCGAAATGTGCAAGTGCTGCTATACCTACCACGAGCATACATATCAGTCCGGTGGGTGCTGCGACACCAAAGGGAATTTTTCGAACAAACACGAGTGCGAGAGAGCAGAGAAAACCGAAAGAATGAAGGGTGAGTAGAAACCAGTTTCCTTCGTTTAGAGAAGTGTGAAGGCTTAGCAGGAATGGTATGGTTACTAGAATGAGGAAAGTTGTAAAAATTGCATAAAAGAGACGCCTTCTCCAGGATAGAAGAATGTTTTCGGCATCTGATTCAACCTTCACAGCTGGACACAAGAGCAAAACCTCCTGCTAGATGTATGTCTCATACACAGAATAGATAATAGCAATTATATAAACCTATATCTATTCTTAAAACAGTGTTAGAGTTTCTGATAGAAGAATATAGAATCATAGAGTGATGTAGTTTTGCCGGTTTTTAAACACATTCCTATCTCAACCGGTAGAGCACACATGGAGTCAAAAATTGATAGGAATTGTCAGCGTTCAGGTTCCGACTGAGAATGTGAAATCCGAAAATCGGTGAGAGAATGGTCATTCAGTAAGCAAAAAACTCGCTACAACCAGTTCAGAAATACAGAGATCATCATACTCGGAACCAGGAGCAGTTCCCTCGAAAGTGATCCTGATGCTGCTAAGAGGAAAACTCTCACCGCGGTTGTAAACTTCGCGAAGCACTTCGTAAATGGATCCTTCCAGTATTGTTTCGAGGGGTACTTCAGGTATCTCAATTTTATAGGAGCTCACATGGGTACCTTCAATACTTACCTCTACTAAAGCTTCAAGTGGTCTTGCATTTGCAGTGTAAGTGTACTCGCTCTTTGCATACCCCGGCACAAGCCCTACCCATGCAACATGCGTATCTGCTTCGAAATTCAGCAGAATCCACTCACCAGTAGTTCCCTCTACCCCCTCAGCCCAGGTTGTGCTTAGGTTTGAATCAGATAGATTTCCCGGGCCGTAGTCACCCTGAAGTTCTGATGAAGCGGTAACCGTGTAGCAGTCTGGTGATACACGGTTTCTTTCAAGGAACTGAGCAGATAGAGCTGATCTGGATTCAAATGCAAAGTTTATCTGGGGGAAAGAGTTGAGGTTAAGATACTCTTCTGTAATAGAATAGTGGTCAGCATCAAGCCAAACTCCCCCCTCCGGAAGGGTCTGCATGGATCCGTTCGATGCGTGCAACTCTGCTGAGTTGATAATCATGCTAAACTTGCCAATGGTCCCATTCCCCCAAAAGGCAGCAGGTCTCATATCGTATCTGAATCTGCGGTCCTCATAACTAGGGAAAAAGTCTTTCGTAGTTTCAAAGTCTTCGTAGGTAGCTCGCAAAAAATAGGATACTTCAACTTCTGTCGTGTCACCTGCAGGGATTTCAAGTTCTGTTGTATACATGTGATTGCCTGCTTGCACCGTATATCCATATTCATTAACCGTTGAAGTGCTCTGTACGGCCTCTAGAAAAGTGATTGGTAGTTCGATCCCGTCATGGAAGATTCGGAAATTTTGAATGTCATGATTGGGATCGAATTCCCCAGAATACCAATTTTCTTCAGGAAGGATCACTGACGTAACAGGAAAACAGTATCCTGTCAGCAGATCTTCTCCATAATTGTAAAGAGTATAGATAGCATTTACCTCTACAAAGTTAATCAGGGGAGTAAATTCTAGAAATTCTGAAACTATCTCCACATCCCGCTGTATGAAATTGGCTGGTCCAGCTTCCCCGCTGCCAAATACAGGTGATGTTTGCCAAGGACCACCGTTAGCCAGAAGAGTTGAAGCTGACAAAACAAACACTAAAGAGAAAAGAAAAAGACTCATCATGTAGTTCCCCTTAATTCTCCGTAGATTCTGCTGTTCGCCTGTCCAAAACACTTCTTACAGTTTTAGTCAATTGCGACTTGCTCATCGGTTTCTGAAGAAAACAATCAACACCTAACTCAATGGCTCTGCTTTCACTGGATGATCCGCTGAAACCACTGCAGATAATCACGGGGATGTCAGAGCGTATTGCCTTTATCTTGCCGGCAAGCTTATCACCAGTCATATGAGGCATTGTCATGTCAGATAAGACTAGATCGAATTCATGAGGACGCTCTTCAAACATCTTAAAAGCTTCGATACTGCTTAAGCATGATGTAACTGCGTATCCGGATCTTGTAAGCATGAGTTCCACAATTTCAGCTACGGATACTTCATCATCCACAAGAAGAATTCGTTCTGTACCTACTGGATAATAATTGCTGTTACCTGAAGATGTTATACGTTGATGACTGATGTGTACTGGGAGATATATAGTGATTCCTGTACCCTTGCCTACTTCACTTACTATCTTGATCTCCCCCTTGTTTTCCCTGACAATGCCGTAAACACTGGACAACCCAAGACCCGTTCCTTTACCGTTAAGCTTAGTCGTGAAATAGGGGTCGAAAACTTTATCCAGATTCTCTGGGGGTATCCCGATTCCTGTGTCTGAGACGGAAAGAGAAATACATCTTGCCTTTTCTGCCGAAGCATCTGTCGACTCATCAATGGTGTAAAACACATTCTTAAGCTCTATGTGAATTCTTCCACTCTCGGGTTCAATGGAGTGATACGCATTAGCTATCAGGTTCATGCAAACCTGATGAATCTGTATCTCATCGGCGAGAACAACACCGCAATCAGTTTGGATATCATGAGTAATCTCTATATAGGACGGAATTGTAGAACGGCTCAGTTTTAGAACTTCCTCAAGTATCCTTGCTATGTCTACAGGAACAAGCTCATGTTTACTCTGTCTGCTGAAAGCCAGTATCTGCTTTACCAGGTCTGCACCGCGTCTTCCGGCTGTAAATATGCTTAAGGCTTTATCGTTTAAAGGAGTGCCCGGAGTCGAATCTTCAAGAAGCAGTTCTGAAAGCCCTATGATAGAGCAAAGAATATTGTTGAAGTCATGAGCGATACCCCCGGCGAGGGTTCCAATTGCTTCCATTTTCTGCCGCTGTTGAAGCTTTGTTTCGAGAGACAATTTCTCGGCTTCCGCCAATTTAAGTTCACTAATATCAAACTCTGTAGATATTATCAAGGGAGGCTTGTCTTTAAACTCAACAAGATTAGCATACACGGCAACCGGAAAAGCAGAACCATCCTTTCTAATATGAGAGTTCTCTACTGCAAGTGTTTTACCTAACATGATGAGTTTCGTTCTTTCCCTGCACAATCTCTGCCCTTCCTCATCATCAAGTTCAGCTACCGGCTTTCCGATCATCTCTTCTCTTGTATAACCGTGAGAACAGCAGGCTGCCTGGTTTACATCCAATATGGTAGGGATACCGTTTTCTGTGGGCTTCAGAATCATACAATATCCACCTGCCTGCTCGAAAACAGCTTTAAACAACTCTTCGCTATCTGCTTGTTTCTTTGAATCAAGGAGGCGAGTTTTCTTCTCTTTGAACCAAAGAATAGCGAAAAGTACTGCCAGCAGTAATACAACGATAACGATAGATACGAGCAAAGAGGGTTTCTCATTTGCAAAAGCGATAAGAGGTGCTGTCCCTGAGAAATACTTTATGGACTCGGCATCGGCAACTATCTTTCTCATTGTTTAATACCCTCCGATTCTTTCCTGGGAAACCAGAGCAGACCTGTCTCTTCAATAGTCAGTCCCTTTGTTTCAGGAAGAAGAAACACAGCGACAACAAGAAGTGCAAGAGTATCCAGCGCAAAAATAAAGAAAATAGAACCCGTATGCATCACTTCACGCATCATTGGAAAAAGCTGGGCTACAGCTGCACTTGTAAGCCAGACAAAGAGAATACACAGTGAAACGGCTTTTGCACGAAATTCACTCGGAAAGATTTCAGAAATAATAACAAACTTCACAGGACCAATTGAAGAAGAGAAGAAGGCAACAAAAGCTATTACACAGAGTATTATCAGTATTCCTGTTTGCCCGTTAAGGTACAATAATCCAATAAGAATAAGCGACACCATTGTACCGGCTGAACCGACAATCAGCACTTTTCTGCGCCCTGATCTATCAATATAGCGCATTGCAACAAGGTTAAAAAGCAAGTTGATAATAGCAATTATGGAAAACCCGCCAAGGGCAGTACCTAGGTTCAACCCTGCCTGTTCGAAAAGCTGTGGTCCATAGTAAAGCACGACTGAAATGCCACATGCTTCTGCAAAAATAGAGAGAAGTATTCCAAGAACCAGGGGTTTACGAATTTCTCTTGTAAAAAGAGAGCTGAATGTAGCCTTTCTCTCGGAATGAATGCTTGAATGTATCTCAGTTGCGATAGACAATGCCTTTTCTTTCCCATTAATTCGCTCAAGAAGGGTTCTTGCCTCTTTTGCTCTGTTTCGTTGAACAAGCCAGCGTGGGCTTTCCGGAAGTGATAAAGAAAAAATCATAAATAGAGATGCAGGTATGGCTTCTGCTGTAAACATTGCTCTCCAGCTCTGATCAAGAAAGAAATGGGAAGTACAACCGATATGTGATCTGGAAACAAGGTAGATTGCCCAGTTCACAAAAACACAGAAAACAATCCCGAGACAGACAGCAAAATGATACAGAGTTACCATTTTGCCCCGTTTTTTCTCTGGTGATACTTCAGAAATGTATAAAGGACATGTTGTCGTTGCAATACCGCATCCAATTCCACCGAGTAATCTGGCAACAATTAGAAGCTCAGGTGAACTAGCCAGGCCACTCCATATTGCTGAGACGAGTATGGTAAAGGCAGAAGTAACAAGAACCCTTTTTCTGCCAAAGGAATCCAGGATGAAACCGCTGATAACAGAACCAATAGCACAGCCCCACAGAACACAGCTGACAAGAAAACCCAGTTGAAATGAGGTTAGTTCAAACTGAGATACCACCTGAGGAATAACACCGGAAACAACAATCACATCATATCCAAATAGAAATCCTCCGAATGCAGCAATGAAACTGATATACCACAAATAACCAGAGGATTTATTTAAGAAGGAATGCTCCATACTTGTTACTCCCTTTCACAAATCATACAGATTGTCTTTCAGAGTGTCTACAGTACAGAATCTCCCATTAATTAGCTATTGTTTTACTCGTCATGGCTGCGCCTCCAGGATACTACGGCATAGGCGTTGTGGTTGTGTATGCTTTCATGATTCTCTGCTGCAACGGTGAACTGGGTGATTCGAGGGTCATTTCTCAGTTTTTCAGCAACATTCCGTACTATGTCCTCAACGAATACGGGGTTGTTGTAAGCCTGTTCTGTAACATATTTTTCATCGGGGCGCTTCAGTATGGTGTAAACAGGAGCAGAGGCAGAAGCTTCTGCAATGTCTACAAGTTCCTCTATCCATAGCATAGCAAATCCACCATCGGCAAGTTTTTGTGTTCTTACATCCATTGTGATATAACCACGCTGATTGTGCGCTCCTTTTTCACTGATTTCTTTACTGCAGGGACACAGTGTGCTTACAGGTACCTTTACCCGTAGAACAAAATCATCATGGTTATCCCGGGACTCACCGGTAAAAGAACAGCTGTAACCCATTTTTGCCACAGCTCCGCTGACAGGAGCAGTTTTATTCAAAAAGTATGAGAATTCTATTATAATTTTTGCTGATTCTGCATCCAGTGCTCTTTTAAGTTCGTTCAACACTTTGGGTATTGTACTGCCGGTAAATTTGCATCCTGAGAGCGTCAAAACCTCCAAAAATCTACTCATGTGAGTACCCTTGAAGTGATGCGGAAGGCTGACGGACATTGAAATTCTACCTATTGTAGTCTGCTCTTTATGGTCCTTGTCCAGAATTGTTATCGGGTACTCCAGATCTCTAATTCCGGCCTCCTGAAGAGCGATGTTTCTGTGGTCGGGTGTGTTCTGGATGTCTTTCATTCACTGTACCTACACCCTGTAGATTCGGTCTCTTTAACCTCGAGCATTGAAAGCTCAGGTAGCTGTGGCTTGATAGCAGTCCAGAGCCATTTTGCTATGTGCTCGCTTGTGGGGTTTTCAAGACCTCCGATATCATTAAGGTACGAGTGATCGAGTTGATCAATAATCGGTGCACATATTGATTTGATCTCACCATAGTCTCTTACCCACCCGGTATCAGCACCCGTGGGCCCCTCAATGTGTACGAAGACTCTGAATGTATGCCCGTGAAGATTTGAGCATCTATGACTGTCGGGAAGGTTGGGCAACCGGTGCGCGGCATCAAATTTGAATTCTCTGTATATCTCCATGATTACTCCTGTTTATGGTATTCCAATAAATCTGTGTGTCTGTAAGCTCAATCGCCACTTAGGATTGGCAATACAGAATTCAACTGAGTTCTTCAGATGCAACTGATACTCATGGTCAAACTTGGGTTGAATCCAGAAGTGATCAAACTGTAATTGTGCAAGAGCCTCAAAATCGGTGTTCTTCTGGGGAAAGACTATTTTTATCTCATCACCAGAATTCTGGCAGGGCATCTCTCCTGCTTTGGGGCTAACGCAAATCCAGTCAATCTCTTCCGGACACTCAATCGTACCATTTGTTTCAATAGATATTCTGAATCCTCTTCTGTGAAACTCATCTATAAGAGGCTTGTCAATCTGAAGCAGAGGCTCTCCCCCGGTGCAGAGAACATTTACCCTTTCCTGCTTAGCTGTCCAGTGATCAGCTACACTCTCAGCGAGAGACTCTGGGGTTTTAAAGACGCCACCACCATCACCGTCTGTTCCCGTGAAATCGGTGTCACAGAATTCACAGTTCAAATTGCATCCCGAAAAGCGGAGAAGAACAACTGCAGTTCCGGCTTGAGCTCCCTCCCCTTGAAGAGTAAGGATAATTTCCTTAACTAAGTATTCTGAATTCATTTCTCTCTCTGCCTATACTTAGCTGGGTCGGTTAGTCTGTTGGTTTTGAAGCCCTGGAGCCTTAGAGTGCAGGCATCGCAGAGACCGCAACTCAGCCCATTGCTGTCTGGTTGATAGCAACTCATTGTCATTCCGTAATCCACTCCAATCTCGGTTCCCTTTTTAATAATCTCTGCTTTGGTCAGGTAGAGAAGAGGGGCTTCGATAACGGGAGGTTTACCGTTCACAGCATCCCGGGTGGCAAGATTTGCAAGATTCTGAAAGGCTTTTATGAATTCCGGTCTGCAATCAGGGTATCCACTGTAATCAACAGAGTTAACGCCGATGTAAATGCGTTCAGCCCCTCTTGATTCTGCTATACCAAGAGCAATGGAGAGGAAAATTGTATTTCTTGCAGGGACATAAGTGGAAGGTATCTCTTTTTCGATCTCAGTTCTGTTCTCTGGTACCGCGCTACCCCCTGTTAAGGATGAGCCCTTAAAGGGTTCCGGGTCCAGGTCAATAATAATATGCTCTTTTGCGTCGTAGTACTTCGCGATTACTTCAGCTCTCTCCAGCTCCAGTGTATGCTTCTGCCCGTACCTGAATGAGAGTGCTGTAACATCAAAATGCTTGACAGCCATTGCAAGTACTGTTGTAGAGTCCAAGCCACCGCTTAAAAGAACTATTGCTTTTTGTCTGCTCATTAGACTACTATTTTCATTTCTTTGATTTTAGTTAAAAGAGTTCTGTAACTGACTCCAAGAATCTCAGAAGCTTTCTTGCGGTTGCCACCGGTCTCAGCAAGTGCTGATGAAATCAGTGCTTTTTCTCTACTTCTTGCTGCATGTGCTGCCTGCTCTACAAGCGAGCCTTCCTGGATTGAGTCAGGGAATTCGAGGCATTTGGAAGTAATTTTTCCACTGACTGAATTGACACATGCTCGTCTAATGAGATTCTTTAACTCTCTGATATTGCCCGGCCAGCTGTAAGTGTGGATAGAATGAAGAGCATCCTGCGTAAAGAGTTCGCCAGCATAGAGATTAAGATAGTGCTCTGCAATCAGTCTTATATCATCTCCTCTTTCTCGAAGTGGCGGCAATTGTACCGGGTACTCACTAATTCTGTAGAAGAGATCCTCTCTGAAGAGTTTTCTCTCAACCATCTGGCGCAAATCTCTGTTGCTGGCAGCAATCACCAGGGCATCTGATTTAAGCTCATTTGTACCACCAACAGAATGATAGGTGCCAGATTCGAGAACCCTAAGAAGTTTTCCCTGGAGCGAAAGGTCGAGATCAGCGATCTCGTCTAGGAAGATGGAACCTCCATTTGCAATGGTGAATCTTCCGGGACGGGCCTCTGTTGAGCCTGTATAGGCACCTTTTTCAGCACCGAAAAGTTCGCTCTCCATGAGATTTTCAGGTATTGCTGCACAGTTCACTGGAACAAACGGTCCATTTTCTCTGCCGCTGCAGCTGTGAATTCGTCTTGCGAGCAGTTCCTTACCGGTTCCGCTTTCACCGAGGATAAGAATGTTCATTCCGCTTGGGGCAGCTCTTTCGGCTCTGCCAAGTGATTCAAGATAAGCTGATGATCTGCCCAACATTGAATCAGAGCTGTGAGAAGATGCTGATGATAGTTTTTCAAGAAGTTCATCAAGCTTAAAAGGCTTACTGATAAAATCTGCAGCACCTTTTTTCATGGCATCCACAGCCATATCGATAGTACCGAAGGCAGTCATCACTATAACAGGGGTGTCGGAAGGTGTATTTTCCAGAACATCTATGCCATTGTATCTGCCCGGTATGCATACATCAGTAAGAACTGCACTGAAAGAATTAGCTTCTATTTGTTTCAATGCGGAATCTCCATCAGGAACTGCAGTGACATGCCATCCATCTTCGGTAAGAGCAGTAGAGAGCATTACTCTCATCCCTCTCTTGTCTTCGACTAGAAGTATGTTTTTCATCAACTACTCTCCAGATAGGGGATAGTTACGGTAAATACTGCTCCTCCGTCTTCCCTGTTTGCAGCCTTGATTGATCCGCCCATTGCTCTAACAAGTCTTCTTGTTATTGTGAGGCCTAAGCCCATTCCTCCCTCAGCTTCTGCGGTAGTATACATTGGTCTGAATACGATGTCCGGCGGTTCAGGTAGACCGGGCCCACGGTCGCGAACACTGAAGACGAGCGCATCATCATTAGAAGAATTATAAGCTACAACATCTATTGCAACTTCCGCAGAAAATCTAAAGGCATTTGATAAGAGGTTTTCCATTATTCTGGTAATCAGTATCTCGCCGCCGGGTATGGATAGATCAGGTTCCCTTTCTAATTTGTCTGCTATTTTACAGTTTACCGATTGGCTCTCTGATATGGAAGCAATAAGGGAAACGGCTGTTTCTGATGTTATGGTACTTTCGATGGAATTCTGCTGTGCGAGGTTTCTGAATGCTTCAACCATTTTTCTGGCAGAATCAAGCTCCAGGCCGGCCTCGTCGAGGATACCCCTTGTGCGTTCAGACTCCCCTCCCCTTCCAAGAAGTTCTAGAAATCCACCAAGGGCGCAGAGAGCATTGCCGATTTCATGGGCAACCCCTCCTGAAAGAGCGCCAAGATCTGCTAAAGCACTCTCTTCTGAAAGGCGTCTTTCAAGCATTACGGAAGCAGTCACATCTGTTACCAGGATGATTCGTTCATCATTTTCACCGGGAGTAATCTTAAATCTGAAGATTCTTCCATTGTCTTCGCCATCCCATTCTGTTACACCCTTTTCCAGAAAAGGAGCCAGATTATCATTTAAACTTTCAGTGCTGCTTGATCCCGCTTTAAAATGAAACATCTCTGAAGCCTGCTTGTTCCAGAGAGAAGGTATCCCACCTGAATCAAGAACCATCACAGAAGAGCCCATGGCCTCTAAGACTGAACCTGATCTAGACTCTGCAGTCTGTGCGCGATTCAATGCTTCAACCCTTAACTCATCAAGCTGCGCGTCCCTTCTACCAAGAAGATGTACAAGCTTATGAAAGGAAGCATTGGCAGTTATTGCATTGCTCCCACCGCCGCTTTCGAACCGATCTGCCTCGCCTAAAATGCCCCTTAAAGGGTCAAGAACTGTTCTTCTCAGGAAAGAGGGCACCAGTATTGCAACAACCGTCAACACTGCTGCAAAAAGAGCAAAGAGGAAAAGAATAATCCTGCTCTCTCCAAGGATTGAAGGCATTTCCATAAACAGAGAAACTCTGTATCCATCAGCTGAGGTGTAGGTTATTCGCTGTGCACTATCAAAGTCTTCCAGGCTAATCGAAGGATATGCAAGAACATTATCATCATCAGAAACAATTACCGCAGCGGTAACACCGCCTCCCGGAATAGATGAGCTTACAACAGATTCAAGAGAGCTTTGGGTAGGTCTTACTCCCAAAGCATGAGCTATGTACTCTGCCCTTGCGTAAGAGGCAGATTCCAATGTGGTACGAGCATCTGAAACTACCAACCAGAGCACAAGGAATGCTACCACCGCTGCGAGAGCCGAAGCTCCCGTGACAAGGGCGGTAAGACCCTCTACACCTAGAACAAATTGTTTACCACTCTCTTTCATTGGAGACCTTTTCTAAATTTAAGATAGTCCCGGTAACCGCAAGTAAAGGCTTTGTTGTTATGTAGCAATGCTGCAATGTAATGCAACGGCAGCCAAAAAGCCCTCTCCAGCTCTTGCTTCAGTGAGTCACAATTCTCGTCCATGAATATAAATCTGTTACGTTCTCTAAGAGTTTCAGCTGCGAGAGAGGCTCCCATTGTCGCAGCATGTATATGACGTACAGTAATCTCAGGACATCTTTTCATCTTGTATCCGGCTTTTTGCATTCTTACACCTAGATCTGTATCCTCCCAGTAGATTGGCGCATAGAGGGTGCTTAGCCCACCTAGTTCCTTCCATATATGCTTCTTCCAAAGTGCACATGCCCCTGAAGGATATTCCTCGCCCTCAACGTCCTCACCTGTAACTGCGAGACCATTACGAAAACACCACTTGTAGTGGCTGTCATCGGAGCCGTCCGGTCTAATTATTGAGGGAACAGCGACACCCACATCGGAGCCGGACTTATCAAGTGCTGAAACTAATTGTTTGAAAGAGTCAGCTTCTGGAATAGTATCGTTATTCAGAAGCATCAGATACTCGCTTTCAGCCTCTTCCATTCCCAGGTTTACAGCATAGCAGAAACCGGGGTTCTGCTTTCTGGATAAAAGAACAACGTCAGGGAATAGTTTGGGGATAACTTTCAAAGTATCGTCATCAGAGCAGTCATCAACAACAATAATCTCTCCACCAGCGTTCAGGGTTTCTTCTATAATTGCGGGAAGGAATTCCCTGAGAATCTTTAGCCCGTTTTTAGAGGGAATGATAACTGAGAGCTTATTCATTGAAGTAGGTTTCCTTTTGAAATGTCGATTCTATCAATGTAAACAGGTGGTCCGCTGTGATGCTGAATAAGTAAAGTACCACTTTCAGTATCAATGCTGTCGAGAGGAATCGAAAAAGTTTGAATCAACCTGTTTTCAGGCCAGTCAGGCAGCATTCGTCTTTCTTCTCTCATTAAGTGAAAAGGTGCAGGCATTTCAATAAGAGGTGTTTCTACAGGGATCAGTCTGGATCCGACAGAGAGAAAACCTCCCCCCCCAGACATCTCTAGATAAATGGTGTCACCCGTTTCCACTTCCGGCAATAGGATTGTCTGCCCCGGTTCTTTTAGTTCGAGCAATCTCTCCCTGCTGTTGAACCAAAAGTATCTTTCGGTAGGATCTGGACTTCGAGGATAGAGAGAAACTCCCTGTGCAATATGCGCAGGAAGGTCTTCGGCCTCGTATCCAGTTGGATGAAGCCCCAGAGCAAAAATTACTGCGAAGATGATAACAAAAGAAAGCACTCTGTACTTTTCCAGGCTTCTAAAAACGAAAAGCATGGAAAGAACAAAGAAGATAGCTGCACAGAGTTGCAACGGATCACTCCTGACCATAGAAAATCCACTTACAACTCCCAGAAGTGTCAGAATGCTGTCCGATCCATCGGCGTAGTTGTATCTGCAGAAAGGAGAAGCAACAACGATAGCTGAAATGGCAATTGAAATAATGATTAGAAGCTTTGATTCCTTCTCTTTCCAGACATGGACCAGTCCTGAAGCGAAGAGAGGGAGCATGGGAAGAAACATCCGCCCTGCAGGAGCGGGAAGACCATGCCAGGAAGAACCGGACCACAACACAAGAAAAAGCCAGTAGAGAACTGAGGGAATGAAAAGTCTCTTAAATCTTTTCGGTTGCTTTTTCCTGACGATAACGAGTCCTGCTATGGCTGCAATCACCCAGGGTGCTCTGAAAATCAGGCCGGCTTCAGGGTCAAACAAGCTCCAGCCGGCATGTGCTAGAGTTTCAAGGGGTCTGCTGAATAAGTTCATGCGGATAAGGTTGACCGCTCCTATGTTTCCATATCTGCTCCAGAAAACAATTCCGTTCAAAATGTACCTATCAATGACGAGAAGAATAAACCCTGATCCGATCCATATCAAAGGAACAAGCCATTTCTTCTTACCAGCCGTCATACAGGCATATTCTGCTACAATTATTCCAGCAGCAAGCCCTATATACCTCATTTTCAGAGCAACAAGAGTGAGGGCGATCAAAAACCTCAGAAGAGAAAACTTCTTACCCTCCGGCAGAAGAACACCGAGTGTAAACAAACCAAGAGCAAGCCAACCGGTCATAGCAAGACCAAGTATCCCGAAGCCGGGATACAACAGTGCTGCGGTTACTGCAATTC
Source organism: Candidatus Fermentibacteraceae bacterium (assembly GCA_016744855.1). Lineage (GTDB taxonomy): Bacteria > Fermentibacterota > Fermentibacteria > Fermentibacterales > JCC-6 > Sabulitectum. The sequence continues at coordinate 275,740 of JADGDO010000001.1, forward strand.
CAGGATTGGTAAGCTTTGAGAGTAACAGAACCGCTAGAAGAGAGATGATTACGGGAATAATTCTTAGACCTAAATCACCCGCTAACAAGCCTGGAGAAATAAGAAGAGGAAAAAGTGGTGTGTGGTGCCCTTCTGTTGAGCTAATATCTCCAGATCGAAAACGAGTTTCAGAAAAGCGCTCGCTGGAAATACCGGACAAATTGGATGCCTGTTCTGCAAATCTCACCTCATCACCATTTATTTCAGCTGTAATAAGAGATAGAAAAAGCAGGGGGAGGAGGGCTCTTATAACTCCGGAATTGTTTTTAGCTATGCTGATTCCCCATGCAATTAGACCTGCAACAGGAATAGCAGCAGCAATAATCCACGCTTCCGGATGCAGCATCCAGAGCCAACTGCCCGTAGTGAAACTTAAAGTCATCGGGATGAACCATACTTGGCGTTGACTCCTACCGTTCAGGATCGAAGCAAGTAACCAGGCAAGAGGAATGAAAAGCCCTGCAAAACCGGGAATAGGCATTCCGGCAAGACGCCATACAGCGTATATCCAAATTGCGAACAGCGCCATTAACAGAGAATGTCGATAGGCACGAATTGTATTTCTCACAATCGTTCCCCCCCGGCTGTTGCATGAATCACTGAATGATTAAATGGTCGAAAATCTCTCATTAGTGTCAGTGCAAGCGTGTCTCCGGGAGTCATTGTAAAACTGAGAGTATCAGTTCCGGACGGAAGCAGAAGCATTTCTTCTCCCAGACGAACAGCAAAGAGAGGAATACTGTCTCTGACACCTCCTGCTTCAAGGGCAATCCAGACCGCCCAGACTCCCTGTTTCGGAGCAGCTAGAAGCACTTCTGGTCTCGAAGTGTTCACCTCTGGTATGTTGTAAGAGATGATTCCTGAATCAATTGTTGAACCTGCTATGCATGCATTTTCCCTTGGTGGTTGCGGTAGGCCTGTAAAAAATGCTGAAAGAACAAAACCCGCAGCAATCAGAAGGTATTTGAATCGGTTTCTACCCAGCAGTACACCCATTGCACCCACAACAGCAAGTGGTATTGAAAATGACACCGGAACAAGCCACAGAACGGAGGCAAGTGCGGTGAAGGCTGTTACCCTTTCCCTCGTGTGTCCTCCCGATACACATAGAGGAAGAGATGCGGTAAGTATAGCCCACGGCATAAGAACAGGAGATGATACAGCAAGGAGAGAAGAAAGCAGTACGAAGGGAAAATACGGAGAACTGAGTGTAAATGAGAGAAGGGTAAAAAGAGCAATTAAGGGTATTGTTTCAACAGAAAAACCTCTGAAAAGGTTAACTGCCGCCCAGAGTGCATAACCGGCAAGAAGAACAGCCGGTTCTCTTTTATCTTTTATAATCATAGAAGCTCCACCTTAACTCTGTCTGCTGAAGAATCACAGTGAATGTAAACAAGTGAAGATGTTTCTGCCACTTTTACCTTTCGAGTAGCCTTTGCAGGAATACAGAATCTGACTAACATCTTACCAGCAGAATCTGAAACAGCTCCGGTTACTGAATGCTTAAGAGCGGTTATTCTAAGTTCAAGAGATTTCCCTTCAGTTCTAATTCCCCCCCATGGAGAAATTGTATTCTGGACCCAACCCGGCCCTCTCTCCTTTTTACTCGTCCTCGTAAGGGGAAAATCCATGGGATCTCCAAAGAGAATTGCTCTTACTTCCTCAGGAAGATTAACAGTTTCCACTTTGTTTCTCAACGATTTCACAATCGAGGAAATCCTCCATAATGGAGATCTGCCATGCAGAATGGAATGCAAAATAATCCGCGCTTCTCTTCTCCACCAGTCAATTGTCAGTCTGCCCTTTCCCAGATACCTCCGGAACATTCTTATTGATGAGCAAAATTCCCAATCTAGAGCTCTCTGTCTACTACTGGAGACGCCAACCATGTGCTGCGCTTCGGAGGATCTCAGCACTCCTAGTTTCCAACCAGCTGCACGAAGTCTTAGTGACAGATCCGCATCTTCGAAATACATGAAGAAATTCTCATCAAAACCATTCACGCTTCTCAGAGCTTCTGTTCTCCAAAGGGATACTGCTGCGGTTATTGCCGGAACATCCTGTAAATCTGTGAGGGGGGAGAATTCAAGATGCATGAATCTGGAGTCCCAGGCCTCACCGTAGGGAGTAAGAAAAACGCCGCTGGAAACTGTTACTTTCGGCCAATCCCAAAGCCTGATCAGAGGTTGTACACCTGCATAGTTTGGATTCGCATCTAGAAAATCAACTAGCCTATCAAGAGAATCTGCATCAATCGATGCATCACTGTTAAGCATTAGTGTGTACTGTGTCTTCACTTTCTCGAGACAGCGGTTATTGCCGAAACCAAATCCGTGATTCTCTCCCCTGATAACTAGGGGATTACAGGGTAATTTTGCAACCAGCCGAAGCGAATCATCAGTTGATCCGCTGTCATAAACAACAACCGGCATATCCCCCGGAAGACTGGAGAGTGTATTTGCGATTTGTGGTATCAGTTTCTCACCATTGTAGAGAACAAAAGCTGCTGTTACACTGTTCACTTGAATCTCTCCTGAATGGTACTGTAAAATTTATCAGTCACTTTTTGCCAAGTATGGTCATTCATGGTAGTTTCATAACCCACTCGACCCATAGCTATTGCAGTGTTTTCGTTGTTCAGCAGAAAAGAAATTTTCCCGGATAGATCTTCCCTGTCTCCGAATTCAATAAGATAGCCATTTTTCTCAGCTTCTATAAGATCCGGCATTCCACCGGCATTGCATCCAATGACTGGCTTTTGGGAGATCCATCCATCCAGTAGCACGATACCGAAAGCATCGAGTCGGGATGGTGCAGCTATAATGGAGGCTGCTGCAAAAAGGTGCTTTCTAATTTCTTCCCTGATGTATCCTGTAACTATAAGATTCTCAGAAGGAACCTCTCCCGCCCTTGCATCGAGATACTCTCTAAAATCTTTCTGCAGGGGCCCGGCAAGAACAAGAACGAAATCCTCCCCTTTTTTCCACAAGGCTATTGAGGAATCAAGAAGGGTGTTTGATCCTTTATCCTCGCAGTGTGCAGTAACGCTGAGAACAATTTTTTTCTTTGGGGGAATCGAGAAGACTTTTCTTGCCTTGTTGCCGTCTGCACCTTCCCATTCCTTTGGATTTATTCCACTACCTGACACCACAACGTTTTGTCTGTCAACTCCGCATTCATCAATATAGACAGATTTTTCAAAGCTGTTTTGCGCAATAACAAGATTTGACTGCCTGAGGACCTCAGGCTGCTCTCCCGCAAAATAGTGGAGCGGTTCAATTCTGTGGTTGTGACTACCGATATTTGCATGTGGGACAGAGATCAGAGGCACCCGCCATTTCTGTGAGTATCTGTAACCTGCATGCATAAGAAAGGGCATTGCATTAGCATGCACAAGATCAAAACCACTGACTTTGCCTATCCAGCTGTCAAACTTTGGTATGAAAGGATTTGGGTAGAAATACCTGTCAGGGCCACCTTTTTTCAGTCTCCTGAATACTGCTCTGGCCAAGTTTTGCAGAGGAGGGTGTGTTACGGGGAAACGAATAATCTCGATGCGGTCTCGGGTAAAAGTGCCGGGGTGAAGATGCCTCCCCTGTTTTGAAACGAGCCACGACATGTCCCACGCATCTGTAGCAACAACTGTGGAGGTGTGTCCCCATCTTTCAGCGGCAAGTGCATGCTCCCATACATATCTTTCAGCTCCGCCATGATATGGCCATGTTCTGTGAATAAGGTGGAGTATTTTCACAAAAGGCTCCTGTAGAATTCAATAGCCTTTTCTGCCGTGTTGTTCCAGGAAGGTCGCTGAGCAGACTTCGCCATGTCGTTCAGGGAATCTGATATCCTACCAGAAGCCATATCTCTTATAGATTTAACCCAGGGAGCAGATTCTAGAACCGGAAGAATAAGTCCATTAGTACCAACGGTTTCAGGGAGAGCTCCTCCATCAGAAGAGATTACAGCTGTTCCGCAGGCGAATGCCTCCAGAATTGGAAGACCCAGCCCTTCACTTGAGCTTGGAAGAAGAAGTGCTGTTGCTCCTCTGTAAAGTGTGAGCAACTCTTCGTCTGAAATGTTTTTCAGAAAAACAACATTCCGATTGTTTTCCAAAATCTCATCTCCCCATTTTTCTGCACCTGCCAGAACCAGTTTTTTGTCTGTTCCAGCCTCACTGAAACAGCGAATTAAAAATGGAATACTCTTTCTGGGTACATAGCTTCCAACATGAAGAAAATAACCATCCGGTGAAAGGTTAAGAGCTTCAAGTAATTCTTTGTCTGGTTGGCCCGGTGCGAATATTTCATCAGCTGCTCCTCCAGCTATACCGATTCTTTCCAATGGAATTTTGAACAACTTTGAGGCAACGGCTGCAGACCAGTCACTTATTGTCAGAACAGCAGCTCCAGAACTGATAAGATTTTGCATTTTTGAAGCATAAAACAGAGTGTCCCTGGTGTGGGACTCCGGAGATACCCAAGGTGTATCATCGAAAAATGTCACAACTTTTTGCTTCCCTCTTCCCTCGGGTTGCACACCGGAAAGGTGAATGATGTCAACGGGCCCGGTAGCTTTTTCAATTCTGTTTGCTCTGGTGGACTCAAGGATACCCCATGCCAAGAAAAATCTTCTCAGAAGAGGAATTTTCATCCATGCCGGTGGTTCAACAACTTTTGCACCGGGTACTGTACAAGAATGTCCCGGATGGGTCTCCAGGAGATCAATTGACCGGTGCTTGCTGTTTGCCTGTAAAAGTCCTTTTGAAAGCCCCCTGACCCACCTGCCGACTCCACCTTTGCTGTGCGTACAAACAGTAACGTCAAGAATAGTCCTCATGGAGACATCCAAACCCAAACACTGTCGGATTTGTCATCTTCAGTAAAAAGGGAAGTGTAAAGTGAGTCGTATTTTTCCTGTATTGAGTCCTCAAACATCCACCTGTTATAGATAATTCTTCGGGCACCGGAGTTAATCATATCTTCTTCAGTCGGCAAAAACTCACTATTCCAGAGAAGAGAAGGTGGAATCGCTTTTTCCTGCCACTCTCCCCCACGTGCAAGAAACCCTATCAACCTGGGCGCACCGTCTGCAATCTGAAACATGGAATATCTGCGAATTGCCTTGGAAGCAGGTATCTCGAGAGTTACAGGAAGAGATTCCCAGGATTCAGTATAACATGAAGGAACTGTATCATCTATAGTTCTGAGCTTTAGTGGAACTAGCTCTACGGCCATCAGAATAATCAGCCCCCATGCAAGCACTGACTTCCTGCTCTCAATCAGTTTTCCTGCTGCCAGTGCAGCCATCAAGCCAGTTATCATGGAAAGCCTTGCTGGGCTTCTGGCAGCGGACAAGAAGGGCAACCGTGTAATCACCATATACGGAAGAGGTATAGCTGTAGGTCTACCACATATTTTTAGCAAGGGTCCCATCGACAGAATTACAATTCCTCCAGCACAAAGAAGAGCAACCCATGACTTTTTTCTGAAAGTGTAAATTAGTGCCAGGAGTGCTACGGTAAGCCCGGGAGAAACAACCCCTTCAAAGGGATTCGGCATTGTGTCCAGAACAAGGGGTTCTCCCAGGAATGATGGCAGAATAAACCACTGTGGTTCAGCTGCCCAGTGCACTGCCTCCTTCCAATCCACGGAAGGATTGGTGCTGAAAGCCTCAGGAGCAGTAAAAAACCAGAGCAGAGCAAGAGCTGCCCCAAGGGACAATGCAAGAGCAGCAAACAATACCCTTTTCATACCAGCATTTTTTGTTAAAATTGCTGTAATCAAAAAACCCACAGCAATAATCAAAACAGAGTAGAGGCTCTCCATCAGAGCAAGGAAAGATGTGAGCAGGAGGAGAATGCTGTATTTTTTATCAGTTTCCAGTAAAACCCTTCGGACTCCGAACAGGCTGAGAATTACAAATCCTGCACTTGCAAGCATGTAATGCTGGTAAACACGAACCAATCTCAGAGGCATCCATGCGATGATAAACCCCGCTACAAGTGAACCTGCTTTCCCTATCCCCCAGGAACGGGCAAGTAGATAACCTGCTAGTGCTGAAAACAAAGTTCCTATGAAAAGTACCATGTTGTAGCTGAAGCCGGTAATGAACGAAAGGAAAACATCCGGCCACCCTATGTTGTGCCAGACAAGTGATCCGATATCGGAAATTCTAGGGTCCTGACCATTATCCAGTGAAGTGCGAACCGACCAGAAGTGCCATACTCCGTCAAATACATCGCTGTCTCCAGCAAAAAGAACATCTGCCCTCTCAGCTGGCATGCCTACAATGCCTGTTCCGGCAAATGCGAAGATAAGCCAAGGGAGCAGAAGAAGAGTTGAAAGGAAGAAGAGCAGATATCTAGTATTCATTGCTGCTTCTTTCAATCAGATCGAGCCATTGCTTCAGGCATTTATCTTTGTCGCTCACTTCAGCAAAATACTGACTGGCTGCTTCTGATATGGAGGAGCGGATTTTATCGTTTTCCAGAATGTATTTAATGGCTGCGCATGCACCACCTGCCCCGGACTCAGCTGGTATTCTCAGAACAGCACCCGCAGGGATATCGCGGAATGTCCCCTCCGATGAAACGACTGCAGGAATACCGCTTCTCAGGAGATCCATCATTGAACCACTTGTTTCTCCGCAAGTATGATGCCTTAGATCGAGTGCTATATCAATTTTTTCCAGTTTGTCCCTGAATTCTCTGTCGGGTAGACGACCTGTTGCTGTTACCCATGGGTGATCTGTTTCAGGCCAGCCCCCACCTGCTATTAGAAGGTGGCAATCGAGCGTTTTTCTAAGCAATTGCACTGCGCGAAACATATCCTCCCAGCTTCTTCCATAATGAAATGTACCGACAATGCCGATAGTAATAGCATGACTTCTTTCCTGAGGCTTTTCTGCAGGGCTGAGAAAATCCGGAAGAAAGCCCATTCTGATTACTGATTTGCCTCTAGCCAGTTTTTCAAGTTCATACTTTGCTGTATCACTTAAAACAGCAATTATCCTGCTTGATAAGACCAGCTTGCCTATGAGAGGGTATTTTCTTAGGCGTGTGTCATATTCAGAAAGACTTTTTGCTTTTTTACTCATTATTTTTCGAAAGGAATCCGAATTTTCACGGTAGTCAAATTCTATATGATTGTTGTAACTTTCCCAGTCACCGGAAGTATTTGCTCTGTTTCTAAGCACATGGTGCATGTTTGTCTCATGAAAAAGACTGGTTCCCCCATGTTTAAGTAGTGTTTCAATAACTTCTTCACAGTGTGGAGAGTTTCCCACCTGATATACTGCCGGAAGTTTAAAGTGTTCCTCTCGGAGTTCTTTGATTGGTAAACAATTGAAACCCTTTGCAGTTTCGGCACCGGAGGGATATGCAACAGTCCACTCTATATGGTTTTTTGTAAGAGAAAGAATCCTCATTGCATAGTCTGCCAAACCAGTCGGTTGCGGGGGGAATGGGGTAACCAGCAGTGCTTTCCTCATCTGGTAATGCCCTTCCAGCTTCTTATTCTGAAAGCGATGATTTGCTGAAACATTTCATAAATAGCTCCGAATCTAACAAAAGCAAAGAAACCGCTTCGCGAAGTCTCAAATGAGACTGTACCGGCTCGTCTTTCAAAATGACTAACGGGAATCTGAACAACTCTGTACCCGAGATCTCTTGCAAGTGTAAGGATTTCGAAATCAATAACACCACATGTTGAGAGTGGTTTAACATATCTAAAAATAGAGGCTCTAAAAAGTTTGAACGAAGAATCAACGTCTTTGAAGCCTCTTAAAAAGAGCATGAGTGTAAGAGTATTCCAGAGCAGAGAATACCCAAGACGCATACCGGGGTCTTTCCTTTTGTGTCGGTAGGCTGAAACAATGTCTGCTTCATTTCTTCGTTCCCATACGAGGTCGAGTTCCTCAAGATCGAACTGCCCGTCGCAATCAGTATAGAATATCCATTCCATGACCGATTCCTCAATACCGGTTCTTACAGCCTTGCCGAACCCAAGATTACATGGGTGGGATACCAGTCTTATTCTTGAATCTTTTTTTGACATTGAATTGGTGATTGATGCAGTTTTATCTGTTGAGCCATCATCAACCACTATAATTTCCCAGCGATCTCCAACAATTCTTTTGAGAACTTTTACGGCACTAGTTACCATAAACTCAACATTCTCTTCTTCGTTGAATGCAGGGAAAAACAGACTTATTCCTTCATTTGAAATCGGAGACCCCCTCTTGAATTGAAACGTCTTTTCAAAAGAGGAATATTAGCTAAAAAGTGTTTTTCTACAAGCGACCTGTCTGTTCAGGATGCAACAGTTTGCAGAGCAGGATGCTGAACTGGATTATCAAGCGATTCCATCATGTCAAGTTCAAGAAGTTTCTTCATTTCCCGCAGTATACTGTTTTCTCTAATTCTAACCATGTCTGCCGTTTCAGCAGCTTTAATAAACATACAACCCTCAATTCTTGCTCTGTTGCAATTTTCTATTCTGAACAACACTGGTTTCTTCATTCCCGGGCCTTCCAGGTAAAACATTCCGGAAGCCAGAATTACTTCTGCAGCTTTCGAATTTGTGCTCAGCACTATTGCTGTTGTTTTTCTTCCGGCTCTCTCCTCTACCGCACTCCACACTGTTTCCGTGCTGTGCTCTCCCTTTTCTGTCTGAACAGTCCATCTGCTTTTCATATTTCTCACCTCCGCTCATATTATAGGTAAAGTTACACCTGATGTAAACACCTGTTTACCTTTAGCGTAAAAAGTTGGGGAAGTAGCATTTGGCACTTCCCCAACTTGTATATCTAGATCTTGATTAATCTGGTAGTTGATGAATTGCCACCATCTACTACCCTTACAGTATAAGCACCAACAGGATCGTTTGAAGCATCCCAACCAAAAGATCCACTGGTTACTTGACCGGAATGACGTAGTCTTCCGTTCAGATCAAAGACCTCTACAAGAGCACCATCTCTGTATCCTGAGGCGTTTACCATACCCATTGAAGTAAATGGATTTGAAACAGGAGAAAGCGAGACAGGATCAATATCTATATAGCTGCTACCCTCAACTGAAGTGGAAGTATCAACTTTATAGATTTTATCGTTATCAGGGTCGCTTACCCAGAGAAATCCATCAGTGTCCACAGTGAGCCCAGCAGCACATGGAACAGTTGTTCCCATTATGTACCCTGTTACAACTCCACTGGTATTGTACCTTAAAACAGGACTGTCTGATTCATCTCTTGCTACCCATATACCTTCTGAAGAGTAGGCAATATCATAGACATTCGGAGCAAGTCCAGGAAAGTCTACAGATGTCATGTATGAACCGGTCTGGGAGCCCGTGGTAGGATTGTACTTGTGAACAGCATATACGTCTGTGCCATAAGCGTTACCAAATGCGTAAAGAACTGAACCATTGAGACTTGCACCCGTCACCGACGAGTTTAAAGTTCCGCCTCAACAGTAGGCATCGAACATTCCGAGATAACTTCCGGTAGCATCATACTTGTAGAATTTTCCGTACTGGGTACCGCTGTAAACAGGTACGTAAACCGTACCACTTCCATAGGCAAGGCCACCAGTCGCAGGGTTGTAGGTAGGTGTCTGATCCGTAACATAAAAACTTGAAACTACTGATCCGTCGGAAGGATCGAGTTCATAAACATTCTGAGTAGTACCATCAATAGCCCACAGACTGCCGTCACCATAAGCAAGCCCGGTAATTCCGGTGTCTGGTGCATCAAATGTTTCCACAACGACTGCAGCAAACAAAAGAGTGGGAATGAAAAGAAGAAGACCCCAAAACTTCATAATAAACCTCCTTTAATTATGTACAAGACTGATGTATTATTTCAAAACAGGTTTCATGAGTCAAGACGGTCTCTAAGCAGGTATATAAGTTCCAGTGCTTTACGAGGCGTTAAAGTATCGGGCTCCATCTTTCTGATGTCCTCCAGAACAGGATGCTCAGGATTAGCCAATGGAAGTGTCATCTGGCCACTGGCGTCACGATTACTGGACGGCAAAAGATGCTTACCCGATTCGAGATCCCCCAGGACTTTTTTTGCTCGTTTTAGAACAGCTGACGGTACTCCGGCCATGGCGGCTACATGAATACCGTAAGACCGATCTGCTGCGCCCTCTTCGACCTTATACAAGAAAGCTATTCTTTTGCCTGCTTCACGAACAACTACATTTGCATTTGAGCACAAAGGCAGTCTCGACGCAAGCGACGTAAGCTCATGATAATGAGTTGCAAACAGAACCAATGGCCTGTGCTCCGAGTTGTCATGAAGGTACTCCAGCATCGCCCAGGCAATAGAGAGACCATCATAGGTACTTGTACCCCTGCCAACCTCATCGAGTATTGCTAGGCTATGCTGAGTACTACCATTGAGCATGGCAGCAGCTTCCGCCATTTCAACCAAAAATGTAGACTGCCCTCTTGAAAGACGATCTCCGGAACCTATTCGAGTATAAATTCTATCAACTGGACTGAATTTCATAGCCTCGGCGGGAACGAATGATCCAGACTGTGCCAACAGCACAAGAAGAGCTGCTTGCCTGAGGTAGGTTGACTTTCCAGCCATATTGGGCCCAGTTACTAGAATAATCCGGTTACTGCTGTTCAATGTGGTGTCATTGGGAACACATTCCCCGCGTGGTAGCAGGCTTTCAAGTACGGGGTGTCTTCCCTCTGTAATCTCTAAAACCGGGTCACTGGAAATCATCGGTTTTACCCATCCGTATTCAGCGGCGAGACCTGCCAGAGAGGAGAGAACATCAAGTTCAGAAAGAGCACGTCCTACCTGTTTGATTCGGTTGACACCCTGAGCCACTTTGCACAGAAGAGCAGTGAAAATATCGTTTTCCAGAATTGCAATATTCTCATCTGCGTGAAGGATTTTTTCCTCCATTTCCTTCAACTCGGGAGTGATGAAACGTTCCCCTCCTACAAGCGTCTGTTTTCTGATAAAGTATTCTGGAACAAGATGCTTAAATGAGTTTGAAACTGAAAGATAATAACCGAACACTCTATTGTACCCTATAGAAAGCTTTTGAATACCTGTGTTGGCTCGCTCGCGCTCCAATAAATCATTCATCCAGTTCCTGCCATCCGTTTTAACTACTCTGAGTTTGTCAAGCTCAGTGGAGCATCCATCTCTTATATATCCGCCATCAGTTAGTCTGGCAGGTGGATCATCCGATAGTGTTTTATCTATCTCATCCGCAATATCTGCAAGCGAGTCGATGGTGGATAGATTTTCCAGATGAGCTGAAAACGAATTTGAAAGAAGCTCTTTCAGGGATGGTATGAGTGTAGCTGTCTGCTGAATCGACCTCAAATCACGCGGTGATGCTCTGAGTGTACCGAGCTTGCCTCCCTGCCGTTCAAGGTCAGTAGAGTTCTTAAGAATTCCTGAAAGGTGGGAGTGGAGACCCGTAGCTATAAGATCTTCAACAACTTGATGTCTTCTGCTAATTATTGCTTTGTCCATTGGCGGGGAAACCAGCCACTGCCTCCAGAGTCTTCCACCACCGGATGTTCGAGTCCTGTCTGTTCTAGCGGCTAGAATTGCATTTTCTTCACCGGGAGGAGAATCAACTATCCCAAGAGCTCTGGAACTTGATCTATCCATTACCAAATAGTCACTCTGTCGATAGACGCCTCTGAAATCAAGATGTGAAACATTTGATCTCTTGGTGTGTCCTATGTATGAAAGCAGAGCACCCATAGCAGAAAGAAGAACTGGACTGTCCGCAATGCCGAAACCTTCCGCAGAAGCTTTTCCGAAAGTATGAGTGACTTCGCGAAGACCGGACTCGGGATCAAATTTCCAACTGTCGAGCGTCGTGGTTTCGCATCCGGCAGGAACATTGACGGAATCATCAGAGGATACAATAACTTCCCTGGGTGCTTTTCTTGCAAGCTCAAGCGATAGAAGAGATGCCTCAAGCTCTGAGGCTCTTATATCTCCTGTGGATAAATCACAAAATACAACTGCTGCACGGTCTTTAAGCACTGCAGCTGATGCCAGAAGAGCCTCGGATCTTTCATCAAGAGCTGAGCCGCTTACGAGAGTTCCCGGAGTAACAATCTCGACTACATCTCTCTTCACAAGCCCTTTTGCTTTTTTGGGATCTTCTGTCTGTTCACAGACGGCAACACGACATCCTGCTTTAATCAGTTTTGTTAGATAACCATCGAGTGCATGGTACGGGAAACCAGCTAGAGGAATCCCCTCTCCGGTCTCTTTATTCCTCTGTCTCGCAGTAAGAGTAATCCCGAGAATCGAAGAAACCTTTTTAGCATCATCCATAAAAGTTTCATAAAAGTCACCCATACGGAAAAGAAGAACTGCATCTTTATAGTCTTCTTTCATCGCAAGGTACTGCTTCATCATAGGGCTGTTCATTGAAGTAGACACAAAGCCGCCTCAAACAATTCTCTTGGAACAAGCATTTTCCTACACTGTTCATCCCCTGCAGAACACTTTTTGCCACCATGCCTGTGGCATGGTCTGCAAGGTATGGGATTTACCATGAAAGACCCTTTGAAATCCGGAGACCAGAAACCAAGAGCAGGCGATGTTGAAGTGAAAACAACCTGAACGGGAACACCAAGAGCCATTGCGATGTGGGCAGGGCCAGAGTCGGGCGAAACAAGAAGATCAAGATTCTCAATTCTATTTATCAGCTCTGATATTCCACCCTCTCCCGCAACAGTTGCAACATCACGATAGCCAGTCTGTTCAACTATGTATTCTGAAAGTGGTAGATCATTTGAATCTCCCAAGATGAGTACGCGCGCTCCTTTTACATCACAAAAAAGCCTTGCAAGTTCAGTTACAACTCCGGGTGGGATAGTCTTCATCGGCCATCCACCACCTGCCACGATACCTACTGTAAAGTTGTCACCGGAAGGTTTAGAAAGTCTTTCCAGGACAGGATCAGGATTTCCTTTTCCTCCCCATGCATGTAAATATTCTTCGGCGCGCCAGGGAAGAGTTGTATCAGCTCCAAGCAGTACTTTTCTTCTCTTTCTGCGACTGAATCGGAACCTGTTTACTCGTCTGCCTGTGAGTGCAAGCCGGGTAGTCGTGTTGTTCTGAAGATCAACAATTGTTGAAAATCCCGCTGAAATCTGTCGCAATTCCCTCCAGCCACCGGTTAGTGACATTGACTTAATATCACCGGGAATTCTTTTGATTACGGGTTCGTATACAGGCCTGGATAGAAAAGTAACGGGGTTTTCCTGAGACATCGAATGGGCGGTTCCAGAGGCAAGAACAACATCTCCAAGAGAGTGAAGCCTAATAATAAGATTTTGCTTCATCTAAAATTGCATTTTCCAGAGGGCGTAGTACTTACCCTCAAGCGCAAGGAGTGTTTCGTGAGTTCCCTCCTCCAGTATCATTCCATCCTCGACATAGAGCACTCTGGAAGCCTTTTTGATGGTACTGAGCCTGTGGGCTATAACTAGTGAGGTTCTGCCCTCAACGAGAACATCGATAGCCTGTTGAACAAGTTTCTCACTCTTTGTGTCGAGAGCACTTGTAGCCTCGTCAAAAATGAGAATTGGAGGGTTCTTGAGAACAGCTCTGGCAATAGCCAAGCGCTGCCTCTGTCCTCCCGAGAGGGTAACTCCTCGTTCGCCTATAACGGTTTCAAAACCATTCGGCATGTCATTTATAAATTCAATAGCGTTGGCTACTCTTGCGGCTTTTTTTACCTCTTCCAGAGAGATATCTTGGGCTCCGTAGGCAATGTTATTCATGACTGTGTCGTTGAAGAGAACTGTTTCCTGCGTTACTACGCCCAGCTGGCTTCTGAGACCGGTGATTGAAAGATTTCTAAGATCCTCATCGTCAAAGAGGATGCGCCCTTTGTCCGGGTCATAGAATCTCGGAATCATATCAGCGAGGGTACTCTTTCCACCACCGCTCGGTCCAACTAAGGCAATTATCTCACCGGTACGGATTTCCAGGCTAACATTCTTCAATACAGGTTTGCTCGGGTCATAACCGAAAGAAACATTCTCGAATCGAATGGATTTAGCCAGAGGTGCTGGAACAACTGGTGAAGTGGATTCAACAATTGCAGGGGGGGTATCAATTATTCCGAATACCCTCTCCCCCGCAGCAAGACCTGCCTGAATTGACGCATATGTTTTACTGATTCCTTTTGCCGGGTCCATCATGCTGAGTGCTGCTGCAAGAAATACAACGAATTTCCCGGAAGACATACCGGTACCATCAATAACTGCATTTCCTCCGTACCACAATATCACACCGGCGGCCACAGCACCCAGGAATTCGGTAACTGGACCAGAAAGTGCTTTCATTCTGCGCAGGGAAATTTCATACTTCCTATGTGCATTCACACTCTTTAAGAATCTCTTTTCCTCAAAATTCTCCATTGCAAAGGCCTTAACCACTCTAACTCCAGTAATAGTTTCAGTCAGAAAACTGGCAAAATCTGCCATTTTTTCCTGTGAACGGTGACTTTTCCTTCTGAGGCTTTTTCCAAGTAAAAGAATCAGAGCCATGCTCGGTGGAAGCACGGCAATAGTAACAAGGGTAAGCTTCCAGGATACCCACAGGGTTATACCAAAGTAGATTAAAAGAAGAAAAAGCTGCCTGATAAGGGTAATAAGAGACTGAGTAACAGTTCTTTTTATCCTTACGACATCTGCAGTCAAACGGGTAGTTAACTCACCCGATCGGCTTCTAGCAAAATATCCTAGATCAAGCCTTAGCATATGGGCATAAACTTTCACTCTTAGGTCGCGTAACATTCCTTCCTCTACCGCTGCAATGAAAAATGTTTGAAGGAAAAAAGCAAGGTTCTTTATAAGAATAAGAGTGATGATTATTACAATTACTGCAAGAAGAGCTTGGGAGGGTGCTGAAATGTGTATGCCTTCAAGAAATGCACCGGGTACTGCTCGCGCTTTTTCCATGAGCAAAGAGGTGTCACCACTGAGAAATGCGGTTTTCAATTCCGCAAGACTTGGATATAAAGTTTGGGACATCGCAGTTTGAATATCCATAGATGAATCTGGAGATCCACCTGCTCCAAGCACATCATCAAATATCGGAAGCAGCATAGCAAGGGTTGCTCCGCTGGAGGCGGCAAAAATTAATGCGAACAGAAGCGCAAGTGTAACCCGACCTCTATAGGGGCTAGCCATGGCAAGTATCCTAAGAAATATGTTATTCTTCATAGTGCCTATTCTGCTGAATGAAGTGGCTCTAGGTCAAGCTTGTCGTTCGCTGGAACAAATTCTGCATCCGTGGGTAGATATCGTTAGATTATGATTAACCACGGAGGAAGCATGTTAAGGACAAATGTCGTGACGAACAAAATCAAGAAGGACCCCAGGTCAGATTCGCAGTTGATGATTGATCTGTGCAACGGAGATGAAAATGCTTTCAGTCATGTAGTTAAGAGGTTCCAGCGCCCACTTTTCTCCCATCTGATCCGTATGCTGGGTAATGAGGAAGATGCCGAGGAACAGCTTCAAATGACATTCTGCCGGGTTTATAAATACAGAAATAACTACGACCCTGAACGTCCCCTTATAACTTGGGTTTACACCATCGCAAGCAACTTGGCCAAGAAAGAATGGAGACGACGTTCACGGTGGTCTATGGTCTCTCTTGAAAAAGTGGTACTCAAAGGTTCTCACAAGATGACTCCTCATTACCGCGAGGGGCGACGAGAACTCGGTGCAAGCATAGAAGAGGCAATCAATGAGCTTCCAGAGCACTACAGAGAGCCTTTCATGCTCCGCGAAAAACAGGGTTTTTCTTACGAGGAGATTGCAGAGATCATGGGAATCAAGATAGGAACTGTTAAATCCAGAATAAACAGAGCGCGTGCCGGTCTTCGAGACTCCCTTGAAGATGTATGGGAGATGTGGAAATGAAATGTAATGAAGCACTGCTTTTAATGGATTCTGTTCTTGATGGAGAGGCTACCGCCGAGGAAGAACAGCTTTTACGATTCCATGTGAACGGATGCCTTGAGTGCCGTAAGACTCTTCTTCTGAACAGATCAATCAGTGAAAAAATTACAGAGCTCGAGGAACCCGAAGTTCCCTCTGACCTGCTAGACAAGATTCAACTCAGACTTTCTTCGGAAAACTATGATCATTCTCCTGTTGTTACTAAAAAAAGTTTCAGATTCCCAACTTGGAGAATAGCGGCAGTTATACCGTTCGCAGCTGCTCTTGTATTCCTTTTGCAGAATTTTGCAGGAGATAATTCAAACAGCTATGGAAACACCGTGAACACAGCCTCCGCCCGAGAAACAGATACGCAATATGCACCAACACCGGTTGTAGCCTATTCAAGACCCTCTTCAGTCTCAACCTTTTAAAAGCCCATGATAACAATTATTCTAGCAGCTATTGTTTCCTCAGGACTTTTCCCCTCTCTGATGAATTCACCTGCCATCTCAGTAGGAAGAATCTCCAGCGAGGGTGATTTTGTGGAGGTATGCAGCGGCGCTGCTTTATCTCCCAGCCATGCTGTTACTCTTTTTGCGTTTACAGAAGGCTCAGATATTTTTGTTATTGATGAAGGTTCCCGGCTTTATCCCGATTCGGTAATACACTTCAGGGATATGGGGCTTTCAATGCTTCTTTTTTACGAGAATGTCTTCACCTCATATGAACAACCGAGAAATACCTCTCCGGCAAATGGAGCTGCGCTTATGGTTGTTGCGGACCATCCGACTGGTCTCTCAGTTATTCGTACCTTTCCAATGGAACAGCTCTCGGATGGTGCTCTCCTCCTTGCATCTCCACCAGAATCAGAGTTTATGGGTGCACCTGTTTTTGATGCCTATGACAGACTGACAGGAATAATAACAGGCTCATTCGACCCAGGTGACGGCAGAGGTGAGCTTATGGCTCTACTCCCCTGCAACCTTTGGTATTTCTGGGCAGGAACACTTTTAGCTGATGCTGGTCTAGATACACCAGCATTTGGAGTAACTGCAATGCCAGCGACTTCAGGTCTTTCAGCCGTTCAGGGAATCCTTCTTCTTGATGTTGAAGTAAACTCACTTGCCCACATCTGCGGCCTCGAAGAGGGAGATATCATCATGGAAATTAATGGAGAAAGAGTTTATCATCCAGAAGCTCTAAAGGCGATGATTCAGAATTCTTCAGAAGAACTTGAACTGACTGTTCAACGAGACTCGGATACAACTGAAGTGATTATTCCCTCACTCTGATTACTTTATGAGAAGAGATACCTTGTCTTCCCAAGCAACCAGTGCAACTTCACAATCTTCAGAGAGAATTACAGTCGAATGACTTCCGAACTCGGTTGACCTCCAGCCAATTTCTCCGTTCGCAAGACATACCTGGATTCCATGTGAAGGGCATACAGCGTAGATACATGAGAGTGCACTGTCCGCAGCGGCTGAAATCGGAGTCTCTGGAAAGGTGTACATGGATTGAATGACAAGATCCTCTGGTGAACTCACCGCAACCTCATTCCAGGCGTCAGTTGAGAATACGAGATATTCATTCCCGGCTCTGTTCATGAAAAGCAGATTTCCATTTACGTCTTCTATAGCAATCCTAGAAAATGAAGGAACAGAAACCGATAGCATTTTACCGTCGGAATACCCAAGAACCAGCAACTCGCGGAACCCCTGCATACACGTTATGTCACCTACTTCCGGGGTGAAGGTTCCAAGAGGCGATAAATCCGCTGCACTGTAGAGTGAGATCGAACCATCATCAAGAAGAACAACAGGATTATTCCCGCAAATAGTCAAGGCTTCTGCTGTTCCCGAAAGCTCAGTGGAATTTGTAATGGAAAAACCCTCTATCGAGATTAGCTTGTTGGAGGAGGTTAGAAATATCCCAGTATCCGAGCCGGTTACAAGAGAGGTAATCTCACCGCCTGCTGAAGTTTTACCGTGAATTCTTCCATGTCTCAATTCCATGTGGTACAGAGTGTCACCGGAAGCTATCAGCCCATAGTTACCGTCGGTGGAAAAAACCGGAGAAATTTTAACGAAAGCAGGGAACGACGCTTCTCCCGCTTTGTAGGTTGGGAAAGTGACTGCTTCCTCCGCTCCCACAATGCACGAAGCAAGTGGGAGAAGAGAAAGAATCAGATAAAATGCGTATTTAGCGGACAACAGCAATTTTCCGTGTAATTGTTGAATCATCTGTCTGCATCATCACGAAGTAAACTCCAGGAGTGAGTTGTGAAGAATCAAATGTTCTGGAAGAATTGCCAGCTGCCATGGTACCGTTCTGAACAACAGAAACTACTCTTCCTGCAAGATCAAGTATGCTGATGTTAACATTGCCGGCTCCCGGAGCTGTGAATGCAATGCTAGCCATTCCGCTTACAGGACTGGGGCTTATAGGGAAAAGCTCTGCTGAGAAAGACTGTCCGCCCTCTATGCCTGTTGCAACCACATCAATGGTACCAGTAAGAGAAGCGTAGTTGTGAAGTCTTATTCCATAATAGAGATCTTTGCCCTCAAGGGAAGTGAAGTCCAACTGTACTTGTCCCGAAGCATCTGTGATCTGCTGGGCGTAAAACGATTCGGTGAGGGTAGGATGATTACCGACACCATCTGTTACAGTCACAACAGCACCTTCAAGTGGTGAACCGCCGGATGTTACGGTAAGATTCAGTGAATTGGCACCGAAATTAACATACGAGGGTACATCGATCTCCATACCAAAAGGTGCTCCGCTTACATCGCTTGTTGGGATATCCATGGATGGATCACCAAACCAGTGATACATCCGGGCATTATTCAATCCTGATCCTCCCTGGGTCTGTATGATGTCGGTCTGACTCGCTGCGAACATTTCACCAGCACAGGTATTTCCTTCATCAAAAATTTCCCAGAAAAGGACTCTCTGCATTCTATGGTTGGCAGTGGTACCCGATGGAGCGCTTGCACCAAGAGTACCGCTTGAACCGATTCCCTGGCCATCCAACCATGATTCTGAAAGGCAATTGTATGTTAAATCATGCTCACCATTGTTACAGCAGACATTGAAAACAGGGGGAAAAAAGGTATTCTCAAGCCCATATATATCTCCAGCATTCCAGCTGCCTAACCATTGCCAGGTAGTAGTAGATCCGTGACCTCTGTAGTTTACTATTCCAACACCCGCATCAATTGCAGCTGCAACCTGTTCCGGATACCCTGTTCCACCCTCGCCTGCATAAGCAGTTTCAAACACAATATCTGCGAGATCATAGTCCCATGTGCGTACAGCTTCACTATTCGCTGTATACTTGCCGGGGTACTCTTCCTGATGAGCAGCAAGAATAACACTGGCCGGAAGTGAAGGCTCTCCTGGAACTCCTTCGTAAGTTATGTAAGACATTGTTTTAGCAGTTTGATTCTCAAGCTGGGTGCTATTGCCTGGATATCTTCCAACAGCAATATCAGGATAGTTGTCCGGGGACATAAGCTCGTAATAAAAATCTCCAACAAATGTACCATAATTTTTGGATTCAAGCTGCTGATGGCGAGCTGGAATCAATGCAAATCTGGTTACACCTTCCTGATAAGTAGCTTTAATAAGAGAGGCAATCTGGTAGCTGTTCAGGCTCTCTTCAGCCTCTATGATGTTAACATGGTGTCCGAGAGAATTTACCATAGTAAGAAGAGGTGTTATTGTCTCTAGATTCTCCGGTGGGACAACGCAAATGTATACAATATCGTCCTCTGATACTGGGGAAGAATCAACAGCTATATTTAAAGCATCATAGTTAACTATCCGTGAGTGGTGCATGTTTGCAATTTCGGGTCGCACAGAAGTTTGATAAGCTCCGGAACCTGTGAAGTCCACTCTTGCTGTTATGGAAGATGCTACCTGGAATTCACCGGTATCTGCATTCCATGTAAAGGGATTCATCTGAAGAACAACAGTATTTACCCCTGCCCAAACACCGGGGTTAAAAAGATTTACTGTTTGAGATGGATAGACGCCCTCAAGATTAGAAGAGAGTTCCGTAAAAAATAGAGGGGACTCATTGCAATCCATAAGAACGGGTTGAACGGGATAAGGTATTCCGTAACCGGCTCCCTGCCAATCTGCGGCAATAAGTGTTACGGAAGCTTCCATGCCTGCAGGAACACCTAAAACAACAGGAATAAGAGGTAGCTGCGGGTTACCCACAGGTGCATCCATATCCCAGTCAAATTCAGTAACATCAAAACGGGTGTATTCTGAAAATTCCTCAAGGGTATACCCGGAAAGATCCAGTTGGATAACTACATGAGATTCGTCCTCAGAAAGTACTACTACTTCAGATGCTGAAGAATAATCTCCACCGAGAGAAACCCAGGAACCAAGGACTGACAGAACAAGAAAAATCATCATCTGAACAACCTCCTGAAATGAATTTTGAGTTAATCATGCAGTAACATAACAACTAAAGAATAGATGTGTTCCCTTATGATATGATTACGGTCTAGTCTGTTCCCAGAGCCCTCTTGATTCTTGTCAGGAACATTTTTCTTCTAATGGGTTTTCTTATGTAGTCAATTGCACCCAGCTCGTATCCCCTTTCTTCCTTGTCTAAACTGTCGTTTGCAGTCAGGAATATTAGCTTGGTGTCCATGTTCTTGCTTTGAAGGGCCTGAAGCATTGTGAATCCGTCAAGACCTGGCATTTCAATATCAGAGAGTATCAAATCATAGTTGTTTGTCTGAAGGGTAACGATAGCCTCCACCCCGTCAGTAGCCTGGTCAACTTCATATCCGCTGGTTTCAAGAAGAATTGAAGCGAGATTTCTGAAATCATCATCATCATCTACAAGAAGAATCCGTTTCACTCCATCTTTTTCAGTAGTTTTTGGTGTGAAATCAACTTCAGTGCGACCGCTCAATCGAAGTTCTTCAAGTAAAACATGCCTGTTAACATCATCAAGAGAAAGAAGACCCTGTCTTACTTTCATGATTGCATGATCTGAGAGAAGAAAAACTCCTGCTTTTTCATGAAGGGCAATGCGCATAGCAGGTACTGATTCAGCAGTTTTTATAATTTCAGTAACAGCTGGATTGAATCGCATGAGTTCATAAACACCCTGCCTGCCTGCATAACCGGTGAAATTGCATTTGGGGCATCCCTCGGGATGTGGGAGCTCAGCGGGAATGTCATCCGTGAATGGCAACAGTATTTTTCTTTCATCAGCTGTTATGGGTTTCATTCTTCTACACCTCTGACAGAGGCTTTTTAGAAGTCTCTGTGCAAGGAGGCAGAGAAGATTGTCTGCTGAATCCTCTCTTGCGATTCCAAGTCGGGCTAGGCGGAAAAGGGCGGTTGTTGTGTTAGAGCTGTGCAGAGTAGCCATTGTGAGGTGACCGGTACTTGCTAGATCAAGGCAGGTTTTTGCACTGAAAGAATCTCGTACCTCTCCAAGATAAACAATGTCCGGATCCTGGCGAACAGCTGACTTGAGCAATGCTTCAAATGTAACACCTGCTTTAACATTGACCTGCTGCTGGTTTGCGTATTCAATTCTGTATTCAACTGGGTCTTCAATAGTCATAAGACTTCTGGATTTAATATCGAGATGGGAAATCATGCTATAGAGAGTCGTAGATTTACCGCTACCCGTAGGTCCCACAACAATAATAGCTCCACTAGTCTGGCTGGAAACCTCATAAAGATCTTCTGATTGTTCCTCAGTCATACCGAGTTCTGTTAACTCTCTGGGCTTTGCATAAAGGTCAAGCATTCTTACAATAAGACTTTCACCCTGTGGAGTAGATGTAGTGGCAAATCTCATCTTGAAGGGCTTTCCGCCAATTCTGGCCTCTGCCTGACCATCCTGAGGCTTTCGTCTTTCGGCGATATCCATTCCACCAAGAACTTTGAATCTGCTGATAAGAACTGCACCGGTCTTCTTTTTAAGGGTGAACATATCTTTCATGTCACCGTCGACGCGAAATCTGACGAGAACTTTGTCCGGTTTAGGCTCTACATGGATATCACTTGCCCCTTCAGAAACAGCCGAAAAGAGTATACTGTCAGAGATGTATCTGATAGGGAATTTTCTAATATCTTCCTCTGAAGGTTTTTCAAGTATTTCTATGGTACCCTTGAACTCCTCTACCTCATCCTGACTTTTCTCCGCAGCCTCTTCTTCGTTATCATCGTCCTCGCCAATATCTGCAAATGTGGTGTCGGATTCGTTGGCTTCCTCCTTACGAAGGAGAGCATCTATACAGTCCGGGCAGGTGATTCCGAGTGTCGGGATTCTTCCGGTAAGCGATTCCAGCATTTCAATAAGTTGTGGCTCATAAGGATTTGACAGTACAAACCGAATCGCTTTATCCTCTTTAAGAGCAAGCACCCTGTGCGCCTTTGAGAATGCAGCAGGCAACATGTCCCCTTCCACAGTCTCAGGATCAATATACGGGTAATTAGGTAGCTGAAGATAGGAAGAGAGAAGCTTAGCTGTTTCAATGCTATCCAGACCAATGTCTTTTGTTTTCTGATACATTTCCCTTGGCTGAGATAAACTTAGTGTGGCTGTATCTTCCCTTGATAGGGTTGAATTCTCGCGCAGAAACTCGATAAACCCCTGATAATCCTGCAGTCGGGCCGAGGGAGCTGGGCTATCAAGTCGACCCCAGTTCTCAGCTCTTTCAAGAACCTTTTTTACTTTTGCAGAGAGAATCTTACGATTCAGTTCAGATTTAGGAACAAAATCTGCAACTCCAGCGTTTAATGCGTCACGCCTGGTTTCATCATCGGCTCTGCTGGTAATCATAATTACAGGAATTCTGGATAATACTCTGTCGGACTGAAGATTGCTGCAGAATTCCAGTCCATTCATACCGGGCATAAGAAGATCAAGAAGAATGATGGAGACATCTCCCAGTTGCAAAACTTTCATCGCTGCTGCGGCGCTCTCAACAGACTCAGTTAAATAGCCTGATTTCCCGAGTATATGAGAAAGCAGTAATCTGGTGTCTTCATCATCGTCGATAATCAGTACTTTTTTATTCTTCGTCAACATATTCAATTCGAACTGTGTTAAGATAATTTTCCAACTGATCAATTCCCAAAAGAATTTCCACACTGTCTAGAGCTTTTGCTGCTATCTCCATTGCTGCGCCGATCTCGCTGATCCTGTCAAATCCGTAACCTCCTCCAGAGCCTTTCATGCTGTGAGAAAGTCTCTGTGCTTCCTTGAAATCATCCTCCAGCACGAGTTGTCTGATATTAACAATGTCTGAGCGGCGGTTTTTCAAATATCCGGGTATCAGTGCTTCAAGGTCCTCCGGAACCAGTGCAACAGGACCCTGGAGAGAAATATCATCTTCGGTTTCCAGAATTGTCTCTGGTTCCTGTTCTGCTTCAATTTCAACAGGAAGATCTGCGAGCTCAGGAGTACCCTCCCTGGGGCCCATTATTTTAAGAAGTTCATCCAGTTTTTCCAGCAAATCCTTTTTTCTTACAGGTTTAGAAATATGGATATCACATCCCGCAGCGAGACATTTCTGCACCTCTTCGCGGAGTGCGTGTGCAGTAAGAGCGACAATAGGGACATGTTCACTCATGGAAATGGATTCATGAGCTCTTATCGATCTTGTAGCCTCATAACCGTCCATGACAGGCATCTGCATATCCATAAGAATAAAATCGAATTTTTTCTGCATGTATTGCTCAAGAGCTTCTTTACCATTTTCTGCGACAGTAATCTCCCAGGGATATTTCTCCGTGTATTTGATGATAAGAAATCTGTTGTCGGGAGAGTCTTCTGCAAGGAGAATGGAAAGATTCATCTTCTCGATAGAAAGGTCGGAATTTGCAGTGCTGGCTGATGCCTTATGCTTCGGAGCAATGTTATGGATAACCTCAAGCAGCTGATTGCTTAACTCTCTTCTTCGCAGCGGTTTAAAAACGAAACGGTTTACACCCGAAAGCCTGGCTTTTTCTATACATATGTTACTGTTGTTACAATTAAGCATTAGTATCATATTTTCAGTTGAGATACCCTGGCGCTTTATGTAATCTGCAACCTCAGCACCATCCATTCGCGGCATATTATAATCCAGCAGGATTGCATCATAGCTCGTTTTTTTAAACAGTTCAAGAGCAGCAACCCCGCTTTCAGCAGTGTCAACAGATGCTCCCCAATGCTCAATAATTTCTTTCTGGATATTTCTGTTGTTACTGTTGTCGGCAGCCAGCAGTATTCTGCAACTGGACAAATCCGGGGATTCGTAACTATCGAGCTGATGAGGTGTGTCCGCTTCCGGCAGATCACAGTTGAAAGAGAATGAACTTCCAATGTTAACTTCACTCTCCACACTGATAGTGCCACCCATTAGTTCTACCAGTTTTGTGCAGATTGTAAGCCCAAGTCCTGTTCCCCCATACCTTCTTGTGTGAGAGGAGTCAGCCTGAGTGAAACTCATGAATATAGCTTCCACTTTCCCCTCTGGAATGCCGATTCCTGTATCAGTTACAGAAAACAATACCTGACCATTATCTATGGGTTTGACTGTGGTTGTAACATCACCGGATTCGGTAAATTTGATTGAATTACCAATCAGGTTTGTGATAACCTGCTTCAATCGTGAAGGATCTCCGGATACCCAGACTGGCGTAGCCGGGTCAATTCGACAGTTAAGTTCAAGACCCTTCTCATGGGCTCTGAGAGCAAGAGTTTCGCATGTTTTTTCAATTTCTTCGTAGAGATTAAAAGGAATTTTTTCAAGCTCTATCCTACCCGCTTCCACTTTTGAAATATCAAGAATGTCATTAATAAGATTAAGCAGGTTATCGCTGGCATTTCTGCCTACTCTCAGGTAATTCTTTTGAGTTGGAGTCATATCTGTTTCCGACAAGAGGTCGGTAGTTCCAATTATTGCATTCAGAGGAGTCCTGATTTCATGACTCATATTAGCAAGAAATTCAGATTTTGTTCTAGTCGCATTCAGAGCAGCCTCACGAGCTTCAATGAGCTCAAGCTCAATTTTCTTCCTTTCAGAAATATCCCTAAGCATGCCAGTAGCCTGCCACTCGCCGTTAAGAAAGAATGAAGAGACAGAAAGCTCAACAGGAAAGGTTGTGCGGTTCTTTCTCATACCTTCGAGCTCTACCACACGGCCTACCATCATACCTTGCCCTGTAGATCTGAACTGCTCCATACCCATTTCTATCATTTCTCTGTAAGCATCCGGAGCAATAAGGGAATGAAGTTTTCTGCCAATAGTCTCAGAGCTTTCGTATCCAAACATCATTTCAGCAGAATTGCTGAAGAATGTCACCCTTGATTCAGAATCCATAATAATTACAGCATCCTGTGCAGACTCTGTGATCGCTTTAAATTTTACTTCAATCTCACGCAGTAATCCCATTATTGAATCACGGTCGGACATGTCGGTATATACAGCGACTGCTCCTTGGGTTTCTCCAGCCACAACAATCGGGGCAACGGAGACAGATACTCTTCTTTCGATAGAGTTCTTTCCGGTTCTCAAGCACTCAAAGCCGCAGATTACCTTGCCGTTCATAATCTTACCTGCTTGTATGGAATCATTCCCAGCATTCGCGTTTACAAGATCATCAACATCCCGACCAATTGCTTCCTCTGCTGTCCACCCAAACAATTCTACAGCAGCCTTATTCCATGCGGTAACAAGACCATTCTGATCGATGGTAAGAACAGCATCAGGAACACTTTCAACAATCTTCTGAAAGAACAAAGCCTGTTTGTTTATCTCTCTCTCAAGTCTCAGTTCTTCCGTGATATCCGTGAGAATACCGTCGCAATACTTAGGCTTCCCATTGTTATCAAGAACTGAATGGATTGATCCGCGTGCACAAAAAGCAGTTCCGTCTTTTCTGATTAAATCAACAAGAAAGCCCTTTACGCGGCCTTCTTGAGCTAGTTTAAAAAGAAATTTATCTCTCTGGACTGGATTAGCGTAGAACTTAATTACAGATTTGCCAATGATCTCTTCTCGAGTAAACCCAATAAAGGGGAAAACAGAAGGAGAAACATCAATCACAATTCCTTCTGTTGAAATCCGGCAAAAAACATCATCCATTTCATTAAAAGCTCTTCGAAGATCACTGTTATTCATAAGAGTACCGGAGGAATTAGGATTTTCAAATGAAAGAATTTTGAATGTGTCATCTTTTTTGACAGCAGTGTGCGTATCGATAACAATGCCTGATTCAATCAGTGTGCCCAGTTCTTCGGTTACTGTGCTGCCGACAATTTCCTGAGCATGTTTTTGTAAAACAGTGCAAATGAGCTTGTTAACCTTTACTATCCTGTTCTCGTCACCAGTAACAACTAAAGCGCAAACTCCTGAATCTGCAAGAATGCTCAAAAGGGCATCGTGTATTGTTTTGTCTTGAGCGTGATTTGCTGTTTCAGAAATGGACATCACCTATCCTTTGCTGTCTGTAAATCCAATAGCTTCTTTTACCATTTGAGAAAGGGACCCGGCACTAAAAGGTTTCCTCAAAAAACCTTGAAGTTTAAGCCCGGCAAAACGTTTTCGAATTTCCTCTTCCCCATACCCTGTTGTCAGAATTATGCCCAGTTTGGGCGAAGAGCGTCTGAGTTGTCTGAAAGTCTGCATTCCATCTAACCTTGGCATAACAAGGTCAAGAACAACACACTTGATTGCATCTTTATTCTGCTCATAAATTCCCAGAGCTTCCACACCGTCAGCAGCGGTAAGAACTTCGTATCCCTCTCTTGAGAGAATCTGTGTGCCTATTCTGCGAATAATCTCTTCATCATCAACAAACAAAACAGAAGCATCAGATTTTGCTTGAATCTCTTCGGGTGAAAGGGCTGCGATAACAAGTCTTATTTCCTTCAAGGACTCAATAAGTTCTGTAGACATTACCCCGGAAGTCTGAGTGGACACAAAAGCAATTCTGCGTTCTGCTCTTTTAAGCTTTTCGAGCAATGCATTTTTGATCAAAAATCTAACCTCCTGTAATTGCTAAGCGACAACTGATTATTAAGAGTCGAAGAAAATAGCGCAAGGGGTCATAGAAATCTAAGGAAAGGATTATTCTTTTTCTCATTTTTCATTGTAGAAGCCGGACCATGTCCTGGTAAAATGACAAAACTATCTTCTTGTTCTGCAATAATATTCTTCATAGTTGTTTTCATATTCGCTGGTGAACTCTGAGGCAGATCTGTTCTTCCTATTGAACCTGCGAATAGTGTATCCCCTGAAAAAAAGAGGTCATGACCCTTTATACAGATTGATCCACGAGAATGTCCGGGGGTATGCAATACCGAAAAAACAAGATTACCCACCTTTATAGAATCACCATTGGTAAGTATTCTGTTTACAGTAGGAGGCTGTTGAATTGAAAATCCCCACTCTGCGGCATGGAGTTTTGCCGAGGACATCATTTCAACATCTTCCGAGTGTATCATTGTTTCCGGTGAATAGCGACTTATCAAATCGGAAGCTCCTCCAACATGGTCAAAATGACCATGTGTGTAAATGATAAGATCTAGCCTTTGGAAATACTCATTTATCGCCGAGGAATCATCACCCGGATCTACCACAAGAACAGCTCCTGTTTCAGGGCATTTGACCACATAACAGTTTGTCTGGATGGGACCAACAACCACTTTTTTGACGATCGGTTTAGTCACAGAGAACCTCCAATTCAGTAACTCTCAGTCTAATGGCTGAAGTGCCGGTTGTGTCATCAATCTGCCCTAAAAACAGCTGATAGTTTTCCAAAGCCTGAGGCAGATCGCCGTAGAGGTAATGGCATTCAGCAAGACCAAGCCTGCAGATTTTATCATCCGGATAACTAGCAAGAATGGATTCCATCACGGCAATGGCCTCTTCCTGCCTTCCCTGAGAAGAATAAGAAAGCGCAAGAATATTCAACGCGTCATAGCTTGAAGGAGAAACCGCCAACACTGAAAGAATTTGTTCTTCCGCCTCAGAGTGCATTCCCAGAATTCCAAATGTCCTTGCCGCTTCAATTTGAGGCTGGAGGAATTCGGGAGCGACTGAGATCGAACCCTGAAAAAACAGAAGAGCTTCTTCGGGGTTTCCTGCAAGAAGAGTAATCCTTCCACAATTGTAAAGAATCGATGCATTTTCAGGCTCTCTTCTGTAAGCTATGTTAAAACAGGAAGCCGCTTCCTCGAAATTTCCGTTTTCCATTAGGGCCATTCCATAGTTGTTAAAAGCAATTCCATCCTCCGGAGAGAGCTGAGTGGCAAGCTGACCGGTGTGAAGTGCTTCAGGAATCCTTCCAGCACCGAGTAAAGCTCCTGACAGATCGGTTAGAACATCCACTTTTGTTGAATCGATTTCAATCACTCTCTGATAAGCACTAATCGCATGGTCGTACATGCCCAGATCTAGATTGACTGTTCCCAGATTCCGCCAGACATTCGGATTGTCCGGATCAAGAGCTGCAACCTCCATCAGGAGTTCGCGAGCAGTGTTTAACTCACCGTTGTTGTATGCTTCACCGGCAGTAGCAAACAACAAGGCTGGATCAGATTGCTCTTCGTTATCAGTTCCACATGAAAATGAAACAAGAATAGCAGTGCAGAGAATCACGGTCATAAGTATATTGAGAGCTGAATAATTAAACACATGGAGGTTATTTTTGATTTCTATTATTTTTTTCATTTTTTCCACCCTGCCGGAAGCTTACACGGTTGATCCATACAGTATATTTTCACAATCGGATTCTGTTCTTTCAAGCATCAGCTCCATAGAATACCAGTTCACTTTCAGCGGTACAGGAGCACTCTTAAACATAATACCTGAGGTTAACGGAAAGACATGTCTCAGTTTTGTTCCAGGATTAGATCACCCGCTGATGGATCATCATCTTGAAAGCATGACAAGAGAAGGAACTTTCAGGAACCTAAGCATTCCTTCAAGCTACGTTGCCACTAGAGACAGTGTCTACCTTGTTGACAATATTGATTCTACGGTTTACTTCTCTTCTTACAACAGGGCCGCTTGGGAAATGTTTGATTTCCCTCCAGCATCGTTGCTAATGGAGTATGCACTCTCAGAACCATTCAGAGATGAGATTCTTGCCGATTCGATCGCAGTGCTTGTACCGGAAGAGATTGATGGAACACTGTGTCATGTGTTTCATGTTTTTTATAGTGACTTGGAGGGAAACGAAGCAATCTGGTTCATAGGGATCGAGGATCTTCTACCACACGCAGTTGAAAGAATTAGTTACTATGGCACTGCGTCAGCACCAGGTGGTCAGCTTCTTGTGTTGAGTAACCTGAATCTAAGTAGCACTATTCCGTGCAGACCCTCAGTTCCGGAGAACTATACTTCTACCGGATGGCTCTCTTTACTGGAAACAGACACAGATGCCCCACCTTTCTTTCTTGCAGATAGACAAGGCTTTACTGTACGCTCTTCAGATCAGGGTGAAAAGCTTCTTCTCCTTTGCTTCTTCTCCTCTTGGGATCCTGTGTCACTTTCTGCTCTTGGTTTACTACAAACTATCTATAGGGAATATTCCGGTTCGCTTCAGTGTTTCGGGATATCAATTCTCGAGACATCTGAACCTGGTTTTAGATTGAATTCCCTGGAAACAGAATTCCCGATACTTGTTTTCGGTGAAGATGCAGCTGACGATTACAATGTTCATACGACTCCAGCAGTATTCCTGATTTCAAGTAGCAGAAAAATCCTCTACTCCAGCAGAGTCGTTACAGATGAAACCGCAGATGAAATACTGAGACTTATCGAGGGTGAAACACAAATGTAGAAAAAGGGAGTCCTAAGACTCCCTCTCTATATAAATGGTACCGGAGACGGGACTTGAACCCGTACAGGCTATTGCCCACTAGGTCCTTAACCTAGCGTGTCTGCCAATTCCACCACCCCGGCACTATTACTCATTCCTAAAATATCGCCAGTAGAAATGATGCTACCATAAAAAGTACAGCAAGCACTGTTGTTGCTTTGCTGAGAAGACTGGCTGCACCCCTGCTGCCAAAAGAAGCCGTAAGAGCTCCGCCGCCCCCGAAGGCCCCTGAAAGGCCGTCACCTTTTGACTTCTGAAGCAGAACAACTGCTACCAGAAGAACACAAATCACTGAATGCAAAAACGTAAGTACTGTTGTCATTTAAAATCACTCCTTCATTTCGAAGCCGATATATACAAAAAGCTGAGCCCTCTGGCAAGGCTTTTTACAAGCTATTTGGCAGCCGCAAGATAGCGAATGTCCTCAAGGCTTATTTTGCTTCCAGGACACTCTGTGGAAGACCCTTCGACTAATCTATGCAGTGTTATAGAGTCTATGTCCAGTGAATATTCCAGAATAAGAGCTCGCAAAAGGAGAGAAAGGGAGCTCAGCTGGAGAGCAGAAGGTTCATTTAAGTTGAAATTCCCTACAAGGCAAATCCCAATAGAATCATGATTTCCTCCCTTAGCATGAGCACCTTTGAAGGGAAGCAACCTTCCCTTTTCAATTTCCCCGTCATCGCTGTATGACCCATTACCTATTACGTAATGATATCCTATATCATTCCAACCATTTATCATTCGATGCAATACTCTGAACAAAGCGGCATTTCCTGTTTCAGTTGCAGAATGATGTATGACAATTCTCCTGATTGATTCCATTTGGGGAGATTGTGGATCTGCAAGTGGCTGAGACAATAACAGAGCTTTCTTCTCAATTTCATCTGACTTATCACATACTAGGCCTGTCTCTCTTAACCACTCTGTGTATTTCATTTATATTCGCTCCGTACGAAAATATTATTGTTTTGACCTGTGTTCAATTATGGAGGTAATATTATGCCCGATCGCAATGTAGGTACAAGGGTTGGTGTTTATGTTGATGTTTCAAATCTGACGATGAATGGCGGATACGGCATGCGCTACGAAGTTCTCCGAGAATTTGCCTGCCGAAACGGAGCCCGTCCAGTCCGCTTGAATGCTTATGTAAGTTTTGATGAGGTTAGAGCAAGAACTGATTTTGAATACAGAGACAAGCAGAGAAGATTTCACAGCGCTCTTCGCGATATTGGCTTCAAGGTTATAAGAAAAATTGTCAAATGGTATACAGATGAAACCGGTGCCAGATTTGGAAAAGCAAATGTAGATCTTGATCTGGCTGTAGATGCACTTCTTCAGTCTGACAAGCTCGATAAGGTTTTGATTGCAACCGGAGACGGCGATTTCGTAAGGGTCATAAGCACAATACAGAACAAGGGCTGTCGTGTAGAGGTTCTGGGTTTTGATAATGTATCGCGTGAACTCAGGGACGAAGCTGACCTATACATTTCAGGTTTCCTGGTGCCGAATCTTCTCCCTTTCAAAGGGCTGGATGACTACTCCAGCTGGGGAGCAAAAGGATCATTCGTGAGAGGTGTGTGTGTCAGTCACGAAAAAGGATTCGGTTTCTTCAGGTTTCTGGATACTTTCCAGGGAGAATTGTGGTTGATAGATAACAGAGATCCCGCCTCTCCATATTCAAACATTTTCTTCCACGACTCAAATCTTCCATCGAATGTAGACTATTTCAAACTCCCCGACAGAGATCTTGTCTTCGAGTTCGAAATATCTGAGGGAACGGATCCCGGGAAAACTCAGGCAATAAACATCGGCTGCCTAAGAGCGCTGACATAGTCCGGATCTCCCTGGAGAGTTTAGAAACAAAGACTAAGCAATATCCTTCTTAAGGGTAACAATAAATGTTGAGCCGACTTCGGGAGTACTTTCAACAGATACGTCTCCGTTGTAAAGAGATGCTATCTTTCTCATTATGGAAAGTCCCAGGCCACTACCCAGAATATTTCTTGTCTTCGAATTCTTGATTCTTACAAACTCGCCGAACAATTTTTCAACTTCGCTCTCTGACATTCCGATTCCTGTATCGGTAACGGCGATTCTAATTGTGTCCGAAAGATTCTCTATGGAAACAGTTACGCTGCCCTTGTCTCTGTTGTACTTAACAGCATTTGAGATCAGATTGTTGAAAACTATCTCTAATTCACCACTGTCAGCTGTCATTTCTATTTTATCCTGATTGATTTCCATACTGATTGAAATGCCTCGTCTGTCAGCTTCAGGTTTCATGGTTTCGATACTATTTCTGGCTGATTCAAGAACATCTATAGAGGATAATTCTCTCTTCTTCT
Organism: Candidatus Fermentibacteraceae bacterium; assembly: GCA_016744855.1. Lineage (GTDB taxonomy): Bacteria > Fermentibacterota > Fermentibacteria > Fermentibacterales > JCC-6 > Sabulitectum. The sequence continues at coordinate 307,945 of JADGDO010000001.1, forward strand.
GACCGGATTCCAATCTGGTAAGATCGAGTAGATCATATATAAGTTTCCTCATGCCGCTGAGTCTAACAAGACTTCTTTTGACAACCTTATCGTGAACTGCAGGGTCCTCCATACCAATTCCATCTCTGAGAAGATAGAGATAACCCTCAATTGCTCCGAGGGGAGCTTTCAACTCATGGGCCAAAACACTTATAAACTGAAATCTTACTCTTCTTTTTTCTTTTTCCAGTTCTCGGGCTTGACGCAGCGCAACAAGATGAGCTGCCGCCTGCCTTACTGAAACTTTAAGTTCAGCAGGAGTAAAAGGTTTTGGAAGAAAATCGTAGGCACCCTCTTTGGTTGCCGTTATAGCGGTTTCTATTGAAGCATATGCAGTTATCATTATTGCCATAAGATCAAGATCATTCTTGTTAATCCAATGGAGTACATCAATTCCGGATATACCACCCATCTTATTATCCAGCAAGACGATGTCAGGCGTAGACTTCTCCATGAGAAGAATTGCATCCTCGCCTGACGAAGCCTCCACAACATTCAGTTTCACAACCTCGTCTGTATCATCCAGATCCATGGAAAATTTCCGGAGGGATCTCTTTACCCCCAGACGCATTCCTTCCTCATCATCAACAATGAGGAGAGTGAGTAGTATTTCTTCACTCATTTCCGTTGCTTCCCAGCTTGCGTAGCTCTTCTTCAATCTGCTCGAATCGGACAGGTTTTGAGAGGATAGCATCAGCCGTTATCCAACCTGAAGATTCGTTTGCACCGGGGAATTCAATGCCAGTTTCACCGGTCACATTGGTTACCATGATCACGGCACACTCCGGGAAACTCTTCTTGAGGCGGTATGCCAGCACAAATCCATCATCGTCGTTTTCCATCATGAGATCGATAACAGCTATTTCAGGCGTGAAAGAAGTGAATGTCTCCTCAGCTTCCTTTCTTCCGGCAGCTGCAACGACCTGGTATCCTCTTGTAGAAAACATCATTTCCATCTGATCCCTGAAGTCTGAATCATCATCTACAATAAGTACTTTCTTTACTTCATTCATTGTGTATCTCCTCTATCAGTTTTCGGGCCCTCTTCTGGGAAGAGTCACCGTAAATGTGGTTCCAGTAGCGCCTTTGTCAGGATCCGCGTTGGAGTCCACAGTTATCTGCCCTCTGTGCATTTTTATGATACCGTAGGTTACAGCAAGGCCCAAACCTGTTCCTTCACCTCGGCCCTTGGTTGTAAAAAACGGCTCGAATATCTTTTTGATATTTGCTCTTGGAATTCCTTTTCCTGTATCTGATACCTTTATCGTTACCTTGTCGGCATCCCCGCCACAAACAACAGAGAGAACACCGCTCTCTCCCATTGCATGAAATGCATTTGTTGCCAGATTAGTAAGAACCTGAACTATCTGATCTTCATCGAAATCAGCATAAGGCTCAAAATCCTCACTTGAAAAGTCAAGCGTTATCCCTTCTGGTCGGCTTATAACGCTGATTACCTTCTCAACCATCTCGGAAACATTGACCGAGACTCGGGTCACCTTATTCTGCCTGGCAAAATCAAGAAGACCGGCTACTATTTTTTTACATCTGTCAGCATGGACTGTAATGGTCTTAAGATCTTCCTGAAGCTCTTCATTGTCATCTCCGGCGTGCTCTTCGAGAAGAGTATGTGCATACATCAGCACTACACCAAGTGGATTATTAACCTCATGTGCAATGCCAGCTGCAAGCTGGCCCATACCTGACATCTTCTCAGCATGCTTGAGAGCAACACGGGTACCGGCAAGCTCATCACTGGTCAAGGCAAGTTCTTCAACAGTGTTCTTAAGCTGATCGATTGCGAACGGCAGGCACATTTCACTTTCAGCAAGCCCTTTGAAAATTGCTATGGCGTGATTTCGACAGGTTTCATACCCGCAAGCTCCGCAATTAAGCTCATCCTCAATAGTAAACTTGCCCATTCGTTCCATGATTCTACTGATTTCAACCTCACTGGGAGCCTGCAATCTTGTATCTGAGGATGTAAAAGTTCTGTCCAGGTTGAGTGAAGAACATCTCTCCATGGCAATATTCCAGTTGTTGAAATTTATCTTATCAAGAATACTCCTCGCATACTTACTGACTTTTGCTCTTCTACTGAAAAGTGGGGTTTTGCTTGTCATTCCCGGTCCCATAATGCAACCCTGACAGCAGAGAACTTCAAGCAGTCTCGCCTCGAGATCACCGGATTCGAACTCTTTGAGTGCTTCTACAAAGTTGTTTCTACCGTCAGCTGTGACTATTTCTCCTGAAACGAGATCTTCTCTTAAATCAGCAGCCTGAAGCATCCCTCTGTTAATTGGAAAGAGAGCTCCCAAACCAGGGGTGGGCGGATTGAAATCACTTTCAGAAACCTTTTCCGGGTCAAGGTTCTTGATTGAAATGAGGGTTCGAAGTTCCGCGAAAGTAATTGATGCAGCAACATCAATGCCTGTATCATCCTCTGCCTCACCTTTTTTAGCGAGACATGGACCTATGAAAACAATCTGTGTGTCGTCTCCATACAACATTTTAACCACTTTTGCCTCTGCAACCATAGGTGAAGCAATCGGAGCAAGGCGGGGAACAAGATCAGGAAGATATTTTTCTACATAGCTGACCACTGCAGGACAGGTAACGCCTATATACTTCTTCTCCGGATTATCTATAAGAAGTTTTTTGTATGCATGAGCTACAAGGTCAGCTCCGAAAGCAACTTCGCAGACATAATCAAATCCCATAGCTCTAATAGTGCCTGCAAATCTCTCGGGTGACACCTCTGAAAATTCAGCCGGGAAACTTGGTGCAATAATTGCAGCAATTTTTTTCCCGGAAGCAAGAAGGTCTGTAACAACCTCAAGTGAACCAACAGGTTTCTTTGCTCCCCGGGTACAAACCTTTACACAGTTTCCACAGCCTATGCAACGATCATTTACAACCTCTGCCTGACCGTTGGTAATTCTTATTGCCTTTGCTGGACATTCCCTTACACAGGTGTAGCACATCCTGCATTTGTCTGGAATGGTTTGTACAAGAGGAGATTTACTCATGCTACTTCAGAACCTCTCTCTCAGCGTATGAAGTATGAAGCATCTCGTGAGCCTTATGGCTTCCGGGTTTCTCAAGATGATCTTCATAGAGTTTCATCAAAGAAGCGTTTGAGTGAGCTGTTCGCACAGGAGCAGCTGAATCTATGCTGTAAAGGGCCATCATTCTTGATCTGATAACCTTCGGGTCGGAGGTAAACGGCTGCCCTCCACCTGCGATGCATCCACCTGGGCAAGTCATCACTTCAATGAAATGATAGGATTTCTCACCCGAAAGAATGCTGTCAATAAGCTTTCTAGCATTTCCAAGGCCACTTACTACGGCAGCCTTCACCACAAGATCACCTATTTTTACCTCTGTCTCTTTGATTCCCTCAAACCCGCGAACATCCTTAACCTCAAGGTTGGGAAGTTCATCTCCTGTAATCATATGAAAAGCAGTTCTAACAGCGGCTTCCATAACTCCACCACTTGCTCCGAAGATTTTTCCAGCTGAACTGCGTTCTCCGTAGGGATTGTCTGCCGGTTCTCCCTCAACCTGCTCAAGATCTATTCCAAACATTTTAATCATTCTGTCAAATTCTCTTGTGGTGAGAACAACATCAACATCCCTGACAGTACCGTCACGCATTCCTGGCCTGTCGCATTCAAACTTCTTTGCAGTACAGGGCATTATTGAAACATGAAATACCTTTTTAGGATCGAGTTTTTTGTCCCTGGTCCAAATTCTCTTCACAACAGCACCGAGCATCTGCTGAGGGCTCTTGCATGATGAAACGTTATCAACAAGTTCAGGATAAAACTGTTCCATGAATTTTACCCAGCCAGGAGAACAACTTGTAAACATCGGGAATGGTCCCCCCGAAGTAACTCTCTGTACCAATTCGTTTGCTTCTTCAATAACAGTAAGATCTGCGCCGAACGAGGTTGGGAATATGTAATCAAAGCCCATCCTTCTCATCGCACCGTTCATTCTGTCGACAATATCGGTACCGGGTTTGATACCAAAATCCTCGGCGATCGTAACACTGATTGCCGGAGCATGTTGAGCGACCACAGTTATGTCTGGGTCGCGTAGTGCTGAAATAACTCTGGCGGTCTCATCTTTTTCGGCAAGAGCTCCAGTAGGGCAAACCATTATGCACTGTCCGCAGTTGATGCAGCTGGAGACATTCAAGCCCTCTTCAAAAGCACACCCGATATGAGTAGCACTTCCTCTTCCAACAAAATCTATTGCGCTTACTCCCTGTATCTCCTCGCATACACGAACACACTTTCCACAGAGAATACACTTGTCCGGATCGCGTACGAGTGACGGGCTAGAAACATCAAGATCGTAGGTAGATCTCTCGCCGTTGTATCTACGTTGTCTTACTCCGAGCTCCTCAGAGTAATCCTGAAGAGTACAGGTTCCGTTGCGGATACAGTAAAGACAATCATCTGGATGGTTGGCAAGAAGAAGTTCAACAATAGTTCTTCTCGCATTGAGAGCTTTCGGGGAATGTGTCTTGATATCCATACCATCATAGGCAGGCAATGAACAGGACGGGATAAGATTTCCCGAGCCGATCTCTTCGACGACACACATTCTGCAGGCACCTGTTGGAGGAAGGCCTTCCATGTGGCACAGTGTGGGTATTGATATTCCGGCTCTTGAGGCTACTGAAAGAACGGTCTCCCCGTGGCTGGCTTCTAGAACTCTGTTGTTTATTGTTACTTTCATATTTTCCACATTCTCCCTCTACTGAACCTTGACTGCATCGAAAGGACAAACTTCAAGACAGGTTCCGCATCCGATACATTTATCGGGAATGATGTAGTGGGGGCTTTTTCGAGCGCCCATGATTGCTTCGGTAGGACACTTTTTGGCACAAAGGGTACAGCCTCGGCACTTGTCTGCTATGATGCTGTATTCAAGAAGACCGGTACAAACGCCTGCTGGGCACTTGCGGTCGAATATATGGGCTTCGTACTCATCCCTGAACCATCTGAGGGTGCTAAGAACAGGATTCGGCGCAGTCTGTCCAAGACCACAGAGGCTGGTCTGTTTGATGACTTCTCCCAGTTTCTCCATGTTAACTATTCCCTTGAATCTCTCAAGAGACTGTCTGCCAGTCTCTCCTCTTCTGCCTCTGGTGATAGCTTCGAGCATTTCAAGCATTCTTCGGGTGCCTTCTCTGCAGGGAATGCACTTACCGCAACTTTCTCTCTGGATGAAATCCATGAAGAATTTTGCCACATCAACCATGCATGTATCCTCATCCATAACCACGAGACCACCGGAACCCATCATGGCTCCGAATTCTTTTAAAGAATCATAGTCGACCTTTATGTCGATATGCTGGCTGGGAATACAACCTCCGGATGGTCCACCTATCTGGACAGCCTTGAATTTCTTTCCGTTAGGAATTCCACCACCCATCTTAAAAAGAATGTCACTCAGTGAAGTTCCCATAGCGACTTCAATAAGACCGGTATTTGCAATTTTGCCGGAGAGTGCGAACACCTTTGTGCCCTTGCTTCCTTCTGTACCAACCGATGAGAACCAGTCTGCCCCTCTGAGAGCAATAGAAGGAACATTTGCAAGAGTTTCAACGTTATTGATAATTGTTGGTTTTCCGAACAAGCCACTTACGGCAGGATAAGGAGGTTTTGGAGAAGGCATACCTCTTTTACCCTCTATACTGTTAATAAGGGCAGTTTCCTCACCACAGACGAAAGCGCCGGCTCCCATCTTTATGACAAACTCCAGATCGAAACCGCTGTCAAGGATATTGTTACCAATGAGTCCCCATTCAGTAGCCTGCTTGATTGCAATTCTTAGTCTCTCAACAGCAAGCGGATACTCAGCTCTGATATAAACATAAGCTTTTGTGGCTCCGATAGCATAAGCAGCAATTGCCATTCCTTCTAAAAGACGGTGTGGGTCCCCCTCGATAACCGCTCGATCCATAAATGCACCGGGGTCTCCCTCATCTGCATTACAGATTATGTATTTTGAGTCAGCAGGTGTTGCAAGAGCGAATTTCCATTTTTTACCTGTCGGGAAACCTCCTCCTCCCCTGCCAGCAAGTCCGCTTTTTTCAACGAAATCACAGACGTCAAAGGGAGTCTTGGAGCTGATTGTCTCTGCAAGAGCTTTATAGCCATCCCGAGCAATGTATTCTCTTATGCTTTCCGGGTTAATAATACCACAGTTCTCCAGTACCCATCTTGTCTGAGGACCGAAAAAAGCATGCTCATCCATGAACTGAACACCAGACCAGCTATTAAGTTTTTCTCCTCTGTACTGAGCAAGAGCGAGATTCGCAGGAACCTGACCATTAAGAATGAAAGCATCCATAAGATCGGTTACCTTTTCCTCTGTAACAGTCTGGAAAGAAATCCTGGTTCTACCAGGCATCTGTATATCCATAATGGGCTCTACCGCACAAAGACCGACACAACCCACTTCTATTATTTCCGCATCAACCGAATGGTGCTCAAGCCAACTTTTCACAACCAAAAGGCTCTTACCGGCTCCGGCACCAAGACCACATGTTCCAGTACCTATAAAAATGGTAGGCTTTTTTACATCCAATCTGAGTAGCTTTTCTTTACGGCTAACAAGATCGGTTGTACAATCCGAATTATCATGACACTTCGGTCCCGCGGAAAAACATTCTATTACACTGGGACAGGGCTTCTCGGGTGAATGCCAACACTCATTGCAGCATAATGCCAATCTCTCACTCATACTACACTGCCTTCTTTCTGTAGGATTCTATAATCTCAGGAATCTGGTCAGATTCAAGTCTCGCATGAAACTCACCATTAACTGCAATTACCGGAGCCAATCCGCAAGCACCGATACAAGCAACGATTTCCAGACTGAAAAGCCCATCCTTTGTGGTTCTTCCAGGCTGAAGTTCAAGTTCTTTTGTTAAGGCTTCAAGAACAGGCAAAGATCCTTTTACATGGCAGGCTGTTCCGCGACAGACCTGAATATGAAACTTGCCCATTGGCTCGAATCTGAACTGATTGTAGAATGTTGCTACTCCGTATATTTTGCTTGTTGGAAGATTGAGGTGACGACCAATGAGTCTTACTGACTCTTTCGAAAGGTAACCCTCCTCACCCTGTACATCCTGGAGAACGGGTATCAATTTGTCCCTTCCCGCTTCGGGATACTGATTCAGGATTTCATTAATTTTCTCGACACTCATATATTTATTCCCTTTCCTCTGTTTGTCTTGCAAAGTAGGCCACTTTTTCAAGAGCAGCAGTAACATCTCTGTTCTCTATATAGACTTGCTCAGGCACCTTAAGAGGTACAGGAGCATAATTTAGAATTCCCTTTATTCCTGCATCTATCAATTTCTCTGCAACCGACTGAGCCACCGGAGATGGAACAGTAAGAACAGCTACTGAAATATTTTCCCTTTTAATTATTTCTTCAAGTTTATCCTGAGAGTAACAATGGGATCCTCCGATTACCCTTCCCGACTTGGTAACATCTGTATCGAATGAGGCGACAATCTTCAGATGTGATCTGCGTCCTGAAAGGAAGGATACAATTGCTCTACCTAGGTTTCCCATGCCGACAACAGCTACCCTGGTGGGTTTACTGCCGTCCAGAAATCTGCCGATGCTCTCGGTAAGATCTCTTACCATGTATCCCTTACCGGGGCTTCCGGAATATCCAATAGCCATAAGATCTCTTCTGAGCTGAGCAGGGCTGACGCTTGCCATCGATGCCAATTGGTGTGAGAACAGATTGATTGTTTGTGCATCAACATGCATTTCCAGCAACCATCTGTACTGACTTAAGCGCTCAACAGTTTTGTCTGAAATCATTTCCTGCTCCATCTGTAACAATATTTAATATGTTAAAACTTAGTGCTGTTATTAATTTCACAACACCTATATTCTAAGCAGGTTTCAACCTGTGTCAAGTCCTGTTCCATTGACTTTTCTTCCCTATGAGGCTAGAAATGCATTACCTTAAGGGAGGTGCTCTTTGAAGTGGCTCGTAATCGTCAACAGAAAAGCCGGAGGAGGTTCCGCAGGGAAACTGTGGAAGGAAACTTTATCTAGCCTGTTAAATGCAGGTATAAATTTTGTTTCTAAATTTACTGAAGCCCCTGCCCAGACAAGGCTCCTCGCTTCAAATGCGCTTTCTCTGGGATTTGACGGAATAATAGTATATGGTGGAGATGGTACTATTTCGGATGCATCGGCTGCTATTTCCTTTCTTGAAACAAAGCCTCTACTCGCTTTTATCCCTGCAGGCTCTGGAAATGACTGGATACGCTCTATTGGTTTTAATCCTCCTACTGTTCATTCATGCATAGAGGCAATTGCTGCTGGAAACACAAAGGTAGTTGATGCTGGTATGTGTGTATGGCCTGGTGGAAGTCGATTTTTTCTGAATTCAGCAGGTATTGGTTTCGATGCACTGGTATTGAAGAGAGTGGTTTTCTTACGTCGATTTCTTCCACTAGGTCAATTGAGCTATCTTTTGACACTGATAGCCTCTGCGCTCTTTCCACCTCACTGGAGAGCAACTGTCTACTCTGACTCTAAACCTGTCTATAAGGGTGACTATCTTACACTTACAACTGGCGTGGGTAGATACTCCGGTGGCGGCATGCAACTCTCTCCAACTGCAGTTCCAGATGATGGCTTGCTGGACAGCGTAGTTCTTTCTCCAATGAACTTTTTTATAATGGCAAGACACATTGGAAAACTGTTTGATGGAACTCTTCATAGGACTAGATGGGCAACATCTGCTAAAGGGAGTGTTATAAGAATTGAGCCATCTAAACCGGGTGCTGTAATTCTTGAGCTTGATGGTGAAGTTGTAATTCTGAGTGAAAAATGTGAATTCATTGAACTGATTTCGATGCCCAATGAATTGAGAGTTATTGCCCCTGTTGCAGAACAAACCTAACAACGTCTTCTGGAGTCTCTGCGAACAACTCTGCTCCCGCCGCTTCCAATTGCTCTTTTGTTCTAAATCCCCAGAGCACGGACATACAAGCAATTCCGGCAGCTTCTGACGTCAGAACATCTGCTTCCCCATCGCCCACAAACAGTACACTCTCTGATGATATTGTGAATTCTGCCAGCATTTCGAGAAGAACATCAGCTGTTGGTTTTGCAGGTTTACCCGGCAGAGAGCCTCGGGTTCCGCGGAAAGCAGCAAAATTCAAATGGTCAGAAACAGACTTATCAACACCATTTTGAAGTTTGTTGCTTAGTACAAGCATTCCAATTCCTCTTGCTGACAGTTTTTCAATCATCTCAGCAACCCCCGGGTAGAGGAGTGCTTTCGAATTCTTCATTTCAGCAAACCCTCTCCCCATCTCAAGAGAAGCTTCAGTTACTAAATTATCAGAAACACCGACATTTTTCAATAGGTATTCAACTCCATAGCCGACTTGGGCCTGTACCTGTTCTCTTGTTTTTTCAGGCAAACCAATTCTTCTTAAGATGGAATTAACTGAAGGCACAATATCGGGGATTGTGTTAAGCAGAGTACCATCAAGATCAAAAATTACCGTGTTATATGGCATTACTGAATCCCCTCAGAAGGTTGGAAATAGTTACTGCAGGTTTGCACAGCCTCTAAACGCAAAATTTCAGCCTCTTCAGCACTTATCTCTTCAGGTTTCCAGACGGAAGGTGCCAAAACATCGCAATCAAGAACTGTTATGGCAATAACACATGCAGCAATGTAGGTACCACAGGCAGAGGGATGTGCGCCGTCACCGGCGTAGGGATCGATTTCCTGGTGGAATCGTCTTATCCTCTCAAATGCCAAGCCACATGGAGCTACAGTCGAATTGTTAATAAAACCCATCCTGGAATATCCAAAGCGAAGCCCTTCAAGCATTATCGGATCATTTTTCCTTGCCCATGTCATTAAAAACACCGGTTCAGCACCGTATGAAGCTGTCAGCAGGGCCAGGCTGTCTCCATAGAGGTATGTAAGAGATGGATTTATCACAGGCATGCAGCTCTGCTCCTGAAAAATGACAGTATTCCAATCACCGTGTTCAATTTTCTCTAGAAGAGACTGATTGTTCCAATGATTTTCAAATGTGGCTCCACCGGAGGTGTGGGAATCTACAGAAAGGGTATCCGACTCCAATGAATCGTATATCTCTTTTACATAAACCCACAAGCCGCCATTGCCAAAGGTATAACTGTTGCCAACAAATAGAATGTTGGGAGCTGAGATCAGTCCGAGTAAAACAAGTATTGGTGTCATTTGCCACCCCCGCAAACAACTACCCTGAAACTGGACTCATCCGATTCGCTACAGACTCTTACCGAATAAACGCCGTTTGGAAGCTGCACTGATAGATTAAGAATATTTTCTCCCTGAGCAACAACCGATGATATTTCCTGAACAATTCTACCGGTTAAATCATGAACTAAAATATTAAGATATCCAGTTTCTAAAGCTTCTACACTCATGGATAGAAGAGCATTCCTTACAGGATTATTCATTATGCTGACTTCAAAATGAGTAGGAACTGCCTCCCCTGCACTCTGTGTCTCCAGCAGACCGAGAGAGTCAGTTTTCAGCAATAATCCTTGATAAACATCTTCTGTAACACACCCGGATACAGCAAATCCTCCGTCGCTTACTGATGCAATCGAAAGGCCGTAATCCGGAGAGGAAGAACCGTGTTTCCTCTCCCAAAGGAGTTCGCCGGTTTCCGTATATCTGCACATTAACAGATCGGATCTGTTGGATTCGCTCATCGGTAGGGAATTTGTCCATCCGCAAAGAACAAAATCACCTTCCGGGAGTGAAACGAGATCCGTTCCACGGTTCCAGCTTGTGCCGCTCAGCGATTCCATCCATAGTATTGAGAAAGCCTGGTCGAGCTTTATAAGCTGAGTTTCATAACACATGTTATTCATTTCCGTCATAGTATTTACAAGAACAAATACACCCCTGGAGTCTGCAACAATAGCCTCCGGCGAATACCTTCCGGTCTCAGGTAGTATTCTGTGAAGTTCCGGGTTCCCGCCTGACAGATCAAGCAAAAGCACGCACAAATCGCTCTGCCATCCCGGTTGTTCAGAAGTTCCCAGGATATAAAGATTATCGTTAGAAACACTAATATCTCGAACACTGATATCTATCTCGGGGTAATCTGTTTCCCAGAGTATATTGCCATTTGAATCAATTCCGACTACCTCAATAAACCCTCTCCCACTGCTTGTAAGAAAAACAGTTGAGTTTTCTGTACAGAGAGTAACCTGAGACAGGTACTGTCCGGTAAAGGATGTCTCCCACTGCTCCGTTCCGGAATTATCGATAAAAACAAGCGTAGCCGTTTCATCACCTGTATCTGCGCAAAGCGTTACGATTCCATTTTGAAAATCTGCTGAAGCAACTGGTTCTCCGGAAAATGATGCAGCTTCTGAAGAAACCATTCCGTATTGATCCAGTTTATAGATAACTGTCTGAGGAATCCCTCCCCAACCGGAGGATAGAGCTGCAACGGAAAGGTAACCTGTAGCGATTTCTCTTCCATAAACAACAGATTGAGCACCCTCACTCTGCAGAACTGATGAAAAACAGGGAAGGCAAATGAGAGCACTCAATAGTTGTATCATTATTCATTCACCTCAACCAGATATACTTTCGGCCAGTCTTCAGGATCAGAATCATAAGCAAGGAAACCATATGGAGAAATCATGTAATCAGCTCTTTCAGCAATAGACCCGTCAGGTATTGCAATGTTCAACAGCTCACCTTCCGGTGAATAGACTCTAAAATAAGGTGTTCCGGTGTCTCCCATAGCAACCCAAATTCTTCCCTGGTTGTCTACACCCAACCCATCAATAATAGTGCGGTATTCATCGGTTCTTGGCTCTCTGTTTCTCTCTATTGAACTACCCTCGTCACTGATACTCATTGCGATTGATAGTTGGTCTTCCAGAAGCTCTTCTTCTGAGAGTGGAATTCTATCCCATACCTCCTCGATGCGGAAAATTTCATCGCCCTCGGGAGAGAAAGAGACAACTTTAAAAATAGAATCCGATTTCTCTGCAAGAATTGCTTCACCGTTCCCTCCTCCCGCCATACTCAATTGTGTGCTGGAGCTAAGCATCCCACCCTGCATATCGAGTAACTGACTCTCATAAACAACTGAGGGTTCTGATGAGTCACTGAAAGAAGCAAACATCATTTCAGCCCGAGGACCTTCTTCCCCCTCAAAATCCAGCATAAGATGCTGAGCAAGGTAGGAATCGGTAACAGTACCTGTAATACGGGTGGGGGGCATCATGCCGAAATCTGTGATTTCATCTCTGAAAGCTCCATCGGAATTGTATCTGATTACTTTTGAGCCGGCCATATCAGATAAAACATATCCGTTCCCGGTTACTGCCATTCCTAACGGCATCTGGTATTCACCGGGGCCCTGACCGCTGTTACCTATTTTCAAGAGTTCTTCACCGGTTGGATCAAATATTTGCAAAGTGGCTTTTTGCGCATCTAACACTGCAATAGTCCCATCGGGAGTGTATGCAGAGGCAACAAGAAATGCAAAAACTAGAGATTCCTCCCCCATTTCAACGCCGATTGTATCGACAGCAGTTAGGTAAAGAGTGTCAACAGCAGCTAATTCGGCCTTCTCTGAGATGACTGCCGCTTCCTCACCACCGCAAGCTACGAGAAGAAGAATTAGAGCTGACAGAAGAACAATACTTTTCATTTCGCACATCCTTTTCTTCAAGGTGTTTTCATGCTATTGTAACCATTAAACCTAAAGGGAGGCAAATATGCACCGCAAATTCCTGGATGACCTGACAGATGAGGAAAGAACCGAGTTTATTTCAATCTGTAAAAAAGAAGTTTTTCTTTCAGGATCCGAGATAGTAACAAAAGATGACACCTCGCGGGTAATGTTTCTTATCAAAACAGGCTCCGCTACGGCAAGCGACAGCTGGGATGAAGATTCTGTACCGCTCGCAATCTTTGCTGAATGGGATGTTTTCGGCGAAATGTCATTTCTTGATGGATCCCCTCGTTCTGCAACCGTAAGGGCTACAGAAGACAGTGTTGTATACAGCATATCCTGGGAAAAATTTCAGGAACTAATCGAATCCAAACCTCTTATTACAACCAAAGTTCTTCTCAGTCTGGTACGTATTCTTATCAACAGACTCCAGTTTATCGACGTTGCTTTTACAACAATCGCCGTCGCCAACAGGGACATGAAAAAGAACATGACAGAAATGAGAAAATTCCTTAAAGGTTAGTACCAGTTCTTCATTGATCTTCTGCCGGGGTTGGAGTAATCCCGGCAGGAATCATTGCCCCACTGCTCATACCGTCCGAAGTGTGACTCTCTTTCATTCCAGCCAGTCATTTCATGTTCCACTATGTATCTAGCATCTGCAAGCTGATCATCTGAAAGCATATCATTAACCATGCCCATGGTCCAAGCCATCAAGTCGTTCATTTCATCCTGATACCACTGCCTTGCCCCGAAAGAAAAATAGACAGACGTCTCCATGTACATATCATCCGTGAATGCATCAAAGAAATCCATTCTGTCAGCAGAGGAACCGCTTGTTGATCTCAGTGCTTCCAGTTGAAAATCAACGTAGTAGGTAAGAGCATCAAGGTATGAATATTGATCCTGAGATAAATCCAAAGTTGTAAGAAGCCTGGAGATTCCGCTCATCGCCGGTACTTCATTCTCCCAGCGGTACATACGGTTCATCCAACCACGATTGGAAACTCGTCCCCACTGATCTCTATTCTCTTGATAAAATTCGAAACTATCCTGAAATTCATCGAAGGCAAGCCCGTCTTCAGCCAGGAAACTATCTAGCATAATCTCACCGGTAGAATAACCGGAATAGCCAGTCAAAATACAAAAACAGAGTGCATAAATCATAGAAACCCCCTTTTCTGAATCTACTCATGCTGGTTGTATTTGTTCCAGAGAAGAAGAGGGGAATAGCGGGATCGCGTTAACGACCCGCCCAAGTAAACTAGAATCCCAGTTTTACTTTGATAGAGGCAAAAGTGGAATTTTCAAGAGCTTGAGGACTTCCGGAAAGAATCATCTGTGGCATGAATTGGGATGGAGTAATACCAAAGTCATTTATCTTGTAGATGCATCTATCATTTCCAGCAAACCAGTTGTGGCAATTAAACTCATTGGTTTCAGTCCCATTGTCCCATGATATCTCGATGATGAGGTTGTTTGAACCGTTATAGATAAATGGAGTATCCAGTTCAATATCCACCCAGTCGACAGTATTCGGAATACTTAACAAGTCTGTGCTGAAGACAAGAGTTTTCGTTCCGGCAATGTAATTTTCATCAAATGAACCAGAAGAAAGCTCATCTGAAGTGGAGAGACCCATATAAATTTTAAAACCCTCACAATCGGCATCTTCAGCTGGAACGGGATGCCTATGCCATTGTATCGAGGTTAAATCAATAGCAGTTCCAATTTCGCTTTCAAGTACCACCACCTGGTGGTTTAGTTTCGTTGTGGATCAACACCCGAATGGGTAACCAAGGGAAGTGCCCTCTGTACCTATTTCAATATCTGCAGCATATATAGATACTGCTAGTGCCGCAATAACGAAAAGTGCTTTCCTCATAAAATGAATCCTTTCCTGTATGTTCAGTGAACAACATGATCTTTGATACCTGCTATCGTATGATAATAGCCGTTTCGCGAAATGTAAAGGAAGGAAAACTCATTAAAGTCCGGGGTTCTTCTCAAATTGAAGAGCCCCGGACGTAAATATCTATTTATCTCTCGGGCATTATGTACATTACAAGAGTAACATCTGTACCGACTGCGGGAATAAGATCCCAGTCTGGCTTAAGCATAGGAACAGGTCTGCAGCACGCACCTGAATTGTTACAAACAAGCCCGCCCGAACAATCCTGCTGACAGACAAGACACCCGAAAATAGTCTCACCGTTCAACATGCTTGATCCATGATAGACAAAGTGAGGAGTAAATTCCTTCTCAATTTCCTCGCCGTTTCTACCCACGTCCAATTGTGTGAAGAATCTTTCAAAAGCAACCTCTCTGATCTCACCCTCTGAGTCAATCCAGCGGATGGCAGCCATTACCACGGAACCGTCGAGATAATCATCCCAGGACTCTTCTCCCGACTGAATCTTTTCGATTGCTTCTGCTACTGGAAAATTGTTGTATGCAACAGCTCCCGCTTCCTGCATTGCACCATCAGCATCGGCGGATGAAACTTCACTTTTGAAAATGAAGTGTGGTTCATTTCGACCATCAGTACAACCGGACCATCCCTGTGTTCTCTCGCTGAAATCATCCATTCCTGGGCTCTCTGCATTGTATGCAATCTCACAACCGATAAGAACTATGTGATTCTCGGGAAAAACTTCGAACACATCATTACCCTCAAGGACTGTGTTGTAGGGTCCTACTCCTGATGAAATCAATGCAGCGGCTATCATAAAAAGTGTCATTTAATTATCCCCTTTTAGATTTTCGGCAATACCGCCGAATGCTTCAAGTCTGAGTTTGATCTGCTCCATATCTTCCTGAGAGTAGTCGCTGACTATCTTGATGGAAGGCACCTCAATATCTGACAGCATGTTGTCAATCATCCCTGCTTCAACATTGAAACCATGGCAATACTGAAGTATGTTGTGAACAACTCCTTCAACATTAAATTCTTCAATAATTCCCTTGACATTCTCAATCCTCTCCGAATTTGGAGAGAAGCAGGCACAATCAATATCGAAGTATCTCTCTGCAATAGCTTCAATCATTTCTTCAAGGGTATCGAGATCTTCTGCGATATTCCCTCTACTGTAACGGAGGCCGGTACACGATTCGTCCATAACAACCCTCAGTCCGGACATTTCTGCTGCTGCATGAATTTTTGCATAACCCATGGGGGAAGGTGTTCCTGCCATGAGAACGCGGATTCCTTCTCTGGGGTAGGCGGAAATGCCCTCATCAGCTCTTCTCTCAAGCTCCTCCAGCAGCGCTTCTCCTGAGGATATGAAATTATCAATATCCATGTTCAGTGCTACCTGCGAAATAAGAAGTGCATCCAGACCGCTAATGGGAGGGTTTTCCAGTTTTCTGAAGGCAGAAATTGAACTGAGAATATTTCGTTTTCTGTTCTGCTTTACAATTGCCTTACGGAGATTGGGTGCAGTTACTTTGATACCCGAGAGTTCTTCAAGCTGACCCATAAAGTCCTTCACTTCTCCAAGCCAAAGAGCTTTATCCGCCGGCTTTTTCTTCTGAGGAACTTCGAGTGCTCTGATGCCGAAAAGGTCCCAGGTCTTCTTCTTGGCATCACAGGTTGTTTCTCCAAGAACAAAATCCTTCAGTGTTTTGTAAGGACAGGTTCCGCTGATTGCCATTCCGAAAGTGGAACGTACCAGTGGACAAATATCTCTGGGAAGTACTTTGTCCGCATAGTCTACAGTGAAACCAGTTCCACCACAGAGCGGAATATTTAACACACCAGCTGCTATCGCGATTTCATCAGGTACGTAGATACAGAAAGAGCCGATCGACTTTCCTCCGGCTTTTCTATACTCTACAATTTCTGCAACTCTTTGACCGTGACTGTCATGAAGAGCCTGGTCAAAAAGTTTCATTCCTGCTGGTCTATCAGTCTGCCATAGGAAGTCTCTTCTAAATAGTTTGTCGGAATTTTCAAGCAGCTGGTCATGAAGTTTCACCTCCATACCAAGATCTGTCCACATATCGTGTAGCTGTTTAGAATCAAGACGGTCCATCATCCGGTACCTACCTTTCTGCACTCCGGTGACTGCAGAAGGTATACGGTTTAAAGGACAGTCACACGGAATTGTTTATAAGAACCCGACCGCGGGTTCCCGAGTGTGACTCAGATCAAATTAAACTGTAGCGTAAAGTTTCCACTTGATCCCTTCCTGAATAATTGAATTGTCTATCTAAGTTGTAGGGAAAGATAACTTGTGTTTCACGAAAAGAAAACCCAGTTAATAGGTATGAATTGCAGAAGCCTTCCACGATAACCATACATGAGACCCTTGGTTCAGTTTAAGATCGCGCAAGGAAGCCGGTGTCACAACTGCTGAGAAAACTGTTGTTCGGCATTGAACCTCCACAATAAAACCATATCCTTCGCGAACAATCCCAGTAATGGTTCCCTCAAAGTGGTTCCTCTCGCTCGTTCGACCTCTACCTGATTCTGTAGAAAGAACGATAGATTCGGGAGAAATTGCCACGTGCCCGGAGCCGGACTCTTCCCCACCAACCAGTAAGATCTCCAAACCATCAGGAGTTGTTGCAGTTCCCCGTGCAATTTTTACAGCGAAAACATTTTTCATCCCCACAAATGAAGCCATGAAAGGGGTGGCAGGTTTAAAAAATATCTCGTCGATACTCCCCTGTTGTTCGATAGTACCTGATTTAACCACAGCTCCACCGGTACCAAGAGACAAAGCATCTGTGAAGTCATGCGTTGCCATTACAAAAGTAGTTCCCGTTCTGGAATGAATTGCTTTCAGTTCCCTTCTGAGCCTTCCCCTGAACTGAGGGTCAAGAGAGCTCATAGGTTCATCAAGAAGCATAACAGAAGGATTTGTTACAAGAGCTCTAGCGAGCGCAGTTCTCTGCTTCTCTCCTCCGCTCAACTTACCTGGAAGCCTATCCAGCAATTCTCCCAAATCAAGCATTTCCACTATTTCGGGGACTTGGAGACCTTTAGATTTGCTCCATTTCAACCCATAGGCAATGTTATCTTTTACAGAGAGATGAGGAAAAAGCGCACTATCCTGATAGACAATGCCTACCCCCCTTCGCCCGGATCTAACACCAGTGACATCCCTACCGAAAATTGTAACAGTCCCCTGCTTCAATGTCGCAA
The DNA here is from genome assembly GCA_016744855.1 of Candidatus Fermentibacteraceae bacterium. Classification (GTDB taxonomy): domain Bacteria; phylum Fermentibacterota; class Fermentibacteria; order Fermentibacterales; family JCC-6; genus Sabulitectum. The sequence continues at coordinate 325,905 of JADGDO010000001.1, forward strand.
GACCGGCAATGCTTTCAAGAATTAGAGTTTTTCCTGACCCGGTAGGTCCCATCAGCATGAAAAAACTTCCCTTGGGAATATCAAGATCAACGGGTCCCAGTTGAAAAGCAGGAAACGTATTTGCAATACCTCTTAGCTTTATCATTAACGCTCCTCAACTCGTGCAGATTGTCCCGCAGTAGCAAAGCGAAGGGCAATGAAAACAAGAAGGCTTACCACAACAAGAATAAACGCTACCGGTTGGCTGTACTTGAGACCATAGGCCTCATACCTTTCGTACATAAGTACCGGTGCAATCATTGGATGGTAGGCTACAACTACAACTGCTCCGAATTCGCTAAGCGCGCGGGCAGCACTCATTATCAGACCTGCCAAAATACTCCGCCATGCAAGTGGAAGGGTGATTTTTCTGAAAGTCGTTAACTTTGATGCGCCCAGACTCATGGAAATATTTTCCAGCCTTGGTGAGACCGAAGCAAATCCTTCCCGAGCAGCATTAATGAAGAACGGGATAGCAACAAAAACCATCACAGCAATTATCCCGACCTTGCTGCCCATAACTCGAATTCCCAGCTCAATCAGCAGACGTCCGAACCAATGATTTCGACCCGTCACTCCCAGAATAGCTATTCCAACTACTGGATGAGGAATAACAATTGGAATGTCTACAATACTGAGAAGAAGTCGTTTTCCCGGGAATTCTTTTCTTGCCAGCAAATAGGCAAATGGAGTTCCGACAACAAGGCATATCAGGGAGGTTATCCCGGCTGTATATAGACTGAGAAGAACAGAGTCTGTAACTAGCTTATCGGCTAGAGCCTCCCTGATAGCAGAGGGCGCAGGAGCAGTCATCATACTGATCATCGGCAGCGCAAGAAATGCCAATACAATTATGGCAGACACCACACTGACCCAGAAAAATGCTCCTTTGTTAAGCATTTATCTTATTCAGTTAATGAAGCGATGTCAGATGGAATTTCAGAGAAAGTAGTTTCCGGTGAAATTCTAACTGGGATGAAAGGAGGCTGACCCATTTCATCAAGAACGGCGAGTCCGCCTTCTGCGCTGAGCAGGAAAGCAACAAACGCTTCAGCAGCCTCCGAATTAGGAGCATCTCTCAAAATAGTTATTCCATAGGCAATTGGAGCACCAGTAACAGTTTTTGTTGTTCCAGGTGCACTTCCTGCAATTTCAGTTGATGCTGTTGCATAGAATTCGGCAAGATCAGGATCACCGAGATTTACTTCAGAAGCGAGTATTACATATTCAAGATCGTGCTGAACTGCGACGGAAAGGTACTCAAATGCATAGTCCAGGTGGCCACTTTGAAGCAGAGAGATAAGCTCAACTGATTTTGGTCTGATGTTTGCTACATTTCTTCCATTGATCAGCTCATCAAACAAACCGGGCTGGTTATAGAAATCCCCTGTAAGCTGGAGAGTCAGAAGTGTTCTGTAACCGCAGGGATCTGCATTGGGATCTGAGTGTCCCCACTCAACACCATCGCGACCCAGAATTTCAAACCAGTTGTCAGAAGTGATTTCAGAAGCAAATCTGCTCTCGGGAACGTAGCAGAGAACCATCTGGTTGGTCGCAAAAACACAATTCCAGTCTGTGTATTCATCTATCAACATGTTATCAATAACTCTGTAATCAGCCGAAGCCATCACATCACACTCACGACCAAGCTCTGTGATTTTTCTGGCGCAGGCAACGCTTCCACCGGCTTCTCTCTGAATGTCAACAGCGGGGTACATTTCTTCAAACATCTGCTCAATAGTTTCAAAAGGCACAGTAAGACTACCGGCGTGGAACATGGTAACAACACCTTCGGGTGCGGCAAAACCGGTAACTGCAAGTCCTAGAAGTACAAGTAATCCAATTTTCATTACTTTCTCCAATGATTTAATACTAGTTTAATAGGGAATAACTACCACTTAACGGATCACCCGATAATACATCGATATCCCCTTCGATCACAACGGAACCAACTCTCCCGTTACACTCCAATGGCAATTGCTTTCAGCTATCTTCCTCGTACTCTTTAATCTGGCGTTTGAAGAGCACCTGAATTCTGGAACATCTTCAATCTTTGAGTCTCTTTTTCACAGTAAATGCTGGCTTTTGTTGATAGTAGATCTATCGATAATTGCTTTTCTAGAGGTTTATGACATTCTTCTCTGTGCTCAACTCATCTCCGACTGAACAATGTAGGTATCATAAATTTTAAATGTAAAGCCTAACTAGCTCCATAGGTACAGATTGCTCTCTGTGTACAGAGCCATATCCTCTTCCAGCAAGATGTAGTATTGAGTTTCATGAAATGACTGACTATATTACTGTGTCATTACTCAGTATCAAAAGTTAATTTTAGAAATAAGGGTAGAAAATGAGAGACAGAATTCTTGGTCTTGATCGAAAGACACCTCTTCTTGACGGCTCCACAGTAAGCTATGTGAATCTTGATAATGGGGCCAGCTCTCCCCCGATGATTGACTCGGTAAACGCTCTGGACAATTTCATGCCTTACTATTCCAGTGTACACAGAGGAACCGGTTTCAAGTCACGACTTAGTACAAGAGCTTTCGAAGAAGCAAGAGAGATAATTGCAGATTTTGTTAATGCTGACCTCACAAAAAACACAGTGATATTCGGCAAGAATGCTTCTGAAGCTCTGAACAAACTTGCACATTCTCTTGGAGGAAACGGTGATTGCACTGTTATGACTACACGCATGGAACACCATTCTAATGATCTTCCGTGGCGTGACCACTTCAAGGTTGTCCATGTTGATATTTTACCAGACGGTCGTCTTGATGAAGATGATTTCGATAGAAAACTCGAGAAGCACAAAGATAACCTTGCACTTGTTACGGTAGCAGGTGCTGCGAATGTT
>JADGDO010000001.1:328810-373485 GCA_016744855.1 Candidatus Fermentibacteraceae bacterium
GTTCATGAAGCTGGAGCATTAATTCTAATAGATGCTGCTCAGCTTGCTCCTCACCGTAAAATTGATGTCAAGCCAGATGATCATCCTGAGCATCTGGACTTTGTTGTGCTTGCAGGACACAAAATGTATGCACCATACGGAACCGGTGTTCTTATCGGGCCCCACCATGCGTTCCTTAATTGTTCTCCAGACTACAGTGGTGGTGGCACGGTAAGTGTTGTTACTCCTGATGAAGTATACTGGGCAGATCTTCCCGATAAGGAAGAAGCCGGCAGCCCCAATGTTTCAGGTGCAATAGCAATGGCAGCGTCCGCACTAGCTCTGATGAACTATTCAATGGAAAAGATCGAGAAGCATGAAGTCGAACTGACACAATACTCCCTCAAGCGTCTAAAAGAAGTCCCGGGAATGATAATCTACGGTGAAAGCGATCCATCCAAACTCGATAGAGTGGGTGTTATTCCATTCAATGTCGAAGGAATTCAGCATTCTCTTCTCGCTGCAATTCTCGGTTATGAGGGTGGAATCGGTGTAAGAAGCGGCTGTTTCTGTGCACACCCATACGTTGTCAGTCTTCTCAACCTATCTCAAGAGGAAGCAGAGTCCTGGAGAGATGAATTTCTTGCAGGGGACAAATCCCAAATGCCGGGGATGGTACGGATGAGCCTCGGATGCTACAGCACGAAGGAAGATGTTGACCATCTTATCTCAATGCTTAAAAAAGTAGCCGCGGGTGACTATAAAGGAAATTATGAAGTGGTTAAGAAAACTGGAGAATACATTCCAGTTGGATATGTCGAACCTTTTGATGACTACTTCAAATTCAACAGATAAATCTTTCTCTTTCCAGTCTACACTAGCCGGCCTTAACAGGTCGGCTTTTCTATATTGTTACCTTTCCTCATTTCCTCAGATTTACTCAGCTCAGTATTTGGATGTAGAAGTCGGTGTTGTATGGAGACCGGAAAAATCACAGATATACTTGAATCAATCAACTGATAGAAGAAACACCCTTGGGTATTCTTCAGTGAATGGTGCCCATGCAATTGCTCCATGTTCGTTAATCACATAATTAAGTCGACCATTCTCAGGTATGCCAGTTATTCTTCCCTCGCAGGCAATCTCACCATCCTGGTTGTAAAGAAGCCATTCTTCCTGATTGGTTGTACCTTTTCTTACCCACAAGCGGTTTTGGTAATCAAACCCAAGGGATCCAACCTGAGGTCTGAATGAGATTGATTCAGATTCGAGGTCGACAACTGCACCTCCGGTAGAATAATTCACATAAACTTTTGGTTCAATGTACCCCACATCCGAGGAATCAACTTCTACTTCCTCAATTGCCTCACCAACGATGCATCCTGAAGAACCGTCCATCGTGTCAACAAAATCAATAGAGAAATCGGAGTTATCCATTAGAGAGAAAAAGATTTTGCCGTTTCCAGAACAGCACGAAATGTATCCGGGAGAAAAAACAAAATCTAAGCCCGTGTAAGCGCTTCTCCAGCTCCAGATCTCCTCTTTGAAACCTGTCGTATCCCAGATATCCAGGTTGAAGCCCATGTCGAAATCTTCCCCATCTGATCTTGTTGAATAGTAGTATATCATAAATGAAGAGTCAGCTACAGCTACCATGGAAAAAGGAAGAATCGCATTTCCTGTTTCGATTGAATTCAGCAACTCCCCATCCTCTGAAAGAATTTCGATGCGTCTTTTAACAAGGTCGGTAACAGCAACTCTACCATCATCAAGAATGGCAAAATCAAGTGGAAGTAAGAATTCCCCCGGACCTTCTCCCTTTCCTCCAATAGCCCGGAGAAATAATCCGTTACTATCAAAAAATGAGATCTTACAGCTGTACAAGTCAAGAACTGCAACTCCCCCATTCTGAGTTGGAAGAGCACTTGCTATCTCTCCGAATACATAATTACTGTCTCCCATCATTTCTCCTACAGTAGAGGCATATTCGATATTTTCAACTGGCTGTTGGTCAATTTCTTCAACCATTTCCACTTCAACCTCGCCACATCCGGTAAAAATGGAGAGAAGAACAATGCACAAAACAGTGAAGATTTTCATTTTTTCTTCCTCTTGGTTGAAGACGGAATCTTCAGTGAGATAAGAGCCCATGAAGAAAACTCTGCAGAATCCTCGAGTACCCTGGGAGGAATTTCATAGTATTGCATATACATTTCTTTGTCTGGAAAGGGTTTGAAGCGGGAGGAACCTTCATTCTCGTAATCAATTCTGTTGGAATCATCTACTTTCAGGTAAACAGTATCATCGGCCACAAGACCAAAGATTTTTCCACCTCGGTAAAGCCCTGCCCCACCGAACATTTTTCGGTGAGTTACCTGAAGTTCTGACAGCTGATCTTTGAGGTATTCTAGAAATTCATCACTGACAGCCATTTTTCATTCCTTCCCCTAACACCTTAATAGTCAATTGAGAAGATCTACAAACACCGAATCATTTCTTTCTCTAGTTCAACATAACTACAGGCTGAACAAGACTTCTGCTCTCAGTTTGCAATCTGCAGTAGTAAAGTCCATCCGGTACATCTCTCCCATTTGCATCTCTGCCGTTCCACAAAGCATGAATATCTCCGCCTTTAGCCGTATCAAGAGGCATCGTTTGAATGATTCTTCCAGAAGTATCATAGAAATTAATGCGAGCAATTTCTCCAGCGAGAACTGAGCAGTAGATATTCAGTGTCCCAACGCATGGAGAGGCCCCAATGCGAAGAGAAATATCAGGAGCAATCACTGCTTCAGAGAGATCCTCAATTGAGGTAACAGACTGGTAGAGGTAGGGAGACATGTTGAATTGCGTTGCCGTTACATAAACGTCTGAAGCTGCGGTGAAATCCGGAATGGTAAAGGAAACATTACCGGCTGCATCAGTATAATCGGAGTTCATCCAGGAGCCAGAAGCTGAATCGTAGACCTTTACTGCGATGAGGGCTCCTTCGAGTGGAGTTCCGTCAGCGCTGACATTGTAAGTTGATGTTCCCGGAACAATAGGATCAGGGTGTTCAACAGTAATGAGCGGTAGTGGAGCTGTATCGTAATAGATATCCATTTCGGGGCATCCGAAGAGCATATGCATGTGATTGTTATCGACAGCGGAAGAGCCGTAGTAGTTGAAAACCTCGTTCTTAGACCAATCTGTTACTGCACCCATGTGTCGTACTTCCTCCTGGAAGTATCCTTTAAAAATCCATTTAACTAAGGAATCCGCAGCACCGTATGGGCTGTTTGTTGTTGGCCCCATTGCACCTATGGCACCTCTGGCGTCACCGATGGAACCCTCACCCATAAGCGCTTCGCAGAAGCAGTAATTACCGTCAAACATTCCGACCTGACATGCAACAAGTGCGAACCAGGGCAGTTTTCGCCCGTTCTGAAGAGCGGCAATATCTCCAGTATCAAATGTAGGTGGATAGATAGTAGTCACATCACCATGCCCGCAGTGACCTAGTATGGATATACCGTCGTTTATCACTTCAGAGAGGTTGGCAACAGTGGGAGTTATCCCCCCGTTTGCGCACAGCCAGAGAGGACTCATTCCAGCAGCCATCATGTATTCCATGTATTCCCATGAGTTTTCTGTGAACTCTGTATGACCCAGACTAACACCCTTTTGAAACCAGCTCTCTTCGCCCTCATAGGGGTACATTTCATGCTGGACTATTTTCCAAGCTTCATACTGAAGATCTTCAGTGTCCTGCCCGGAAAGCCTTCCGACGTGAATACTTGGCACGCAGCCGGAACCGATAACACCATAAATATTATCTGCAGAATGCCCATTGTATGTTGGTGATGGAACAACATCTGCATCTCCTGCAATGAGGATGTACTCTGGGGGTACGGCCCAGGTATTGAAGGCTTCTTCAATATAAGCATCAATTTCCGTTGAAGTTGTACCAATTTCAGGAATAACTCCTGTGACAACCTCAAAGCCCTTTCTGTTTTTCCAGTTGATAAGATGGCTTACTTTATCAATTCCTTCAGCAGTCGATATAACAAGATAGCAACCGTCAACAAGATTCCTCTGTAAATCAAGACCTACAACGCTATCGTAGAATGGCATAAAACTTCTTGTAAGAGAATTTGCCGGTCTCGTAAGCTCATTCGCTCCATCTGCTTCACCACTAAAGAACCTAACAGTAACAGAAGTAGTTATCTCCAGATTGCAGGAAGAGGGATTCCAGGAAACCGGAAAAAACAAAGCCCGTACTATTCTTATATCTCGAAGTATCTCAACTGACTCAATATCTACGGGAGAGCCAGGCCAGGAATCATCTCCTTCGTAAAACTCCTCATCAATCCTCTCGCTCTCTCTGGATTCTCCCCTAACAGGCAGTGGCTGAAATGGAAAAATGCTACCGGGTAAATGTATCGTATAATGTGATGATTCAATAATTTCAACGCTCATATCTCCAGCAGAAGGCACTTGAATCATCCTCCTGATGACAGGTAAGTCAGGTAGCCCCGGAACAGCTGCTAAACCTTCACCAGGAACCCTGAGGACTGAGTTTAAGCCGAATTGTTCGTATTCAAGTGTGGAAAGGTTGAATTTGACGGTGATACCATCGTTATCAGAAGAAATTACCTCGGTAATTCTTTGAACTGAGGGCTCGTTGTAGAGTGTACCAGCATACATAGAGCTAATAGCAAGAAGTAATAAGATAAACTTAGGAGAAACAGTCATTTAGACCTCCAGAAGAAAAGATGGGCTGATTATTACATATACATATATATACGCTTCTCTATACAGAAAACCCATAACGCACTGTGTAGAAATTTAATAGGTAAATTGACATGTGTTTAATTGTTTCGCTATCATCACTGCAATTAATAAGTCCGAGCTAAAACTGGGAGGGTTATGAAAAATTCAGCAATACTTTTTCTTTGTTGTATCATTTTCGGAGGAATCGCAATAGCAAATCCTGTTTCAGCAAGTGATGCTGAAGCTGCAGCCCTCGCTAGACTTTCAAGGGACAACCAGAGTAATTCAAGACTAATTACTAACCTTTTTCCCGTTCAAAGCACTCTTTCGAGCTGGCCGATTGCCTATATCTTTGAACTCTCTCCCACCGGCTATGTAATCACTTCAACTGACACTCGCATTTCACCTGTAATCGCTTATTCATACCTCAGTGACTGCAGAATCAGAGGAGAATCAGAAAGTATCCTGATCGACCTGGTAAGAACAGACCTGCAGCAGAGGATTTCTTCACTCGAAGAAGTACCATTGGAAATGCAGAATGCAAATATCCGCTCCTGGAATGAATATGTTTCCGGAGTCTTTACTAATACACTTCTTGAACAGTGGCCCCCGGCAGGTTCAACTCCTACAGAAGGTTGGCTGGAAGAGAACTGGTCCCAGAGCTCTCCCTATAATTTTTACTGCCCAATGGACCTCACCTCCTCCTCAAGAAGCATAGCTGGATGCCCTGCAGTGGCAATGGGAATGATCTTGAATTTTCTGAAAACAACAAACAACACCAGATTCAATGATGGTGACGACTATTTTCACAATTACAACGAGTACTACTGGATTGATGATGATTACGAAGCACATGATTTTCCATCATGGCCGATCCTGAATGAATACCTTACAGAACTTGACAGCCTGTATGAAAATCAACTTCCTCTCAAGGATACAGACAAGGCTGCCCTCGTGTACGCAAGTGGAGCTGCCTGCAAGCAGGTTTACACATCCTCTGTTTCAGGAACTTTCGGTGTAATACAAGCTTTCAATGCCTATCAGAGATTTGCGTTCACTGAGAGTGAGTTACTCGATTCGTCTTCTGATAGTCTTTTCGAGCGACTTTCAGAGAACATGATAAATGCATTACCTGCTCATCTCGCAATAATAGATGCGGCATCGCAGTACGGTCACAATGTTGTGCTGGACGGATACAATACAGACGAATTCTACCATATCAATTTCGGCTGGGGTGGAAGCAACAATGCCTGGTATCAGTTTCCCCTGGCAGGAATGCCCTACAGTATGAACATTATCGAAGGCATTATCCTGGACATTTCCCCTACCTCTCAGTCCATCTCAGAAAACCCGGATGCTGGCAGAGGTGAATTTGCTCTCTTGTCCTCTTTATCCAATCCAGTATCTACCCAGGCAGATTTCCAGTTAACAACACCTGTTACATGCAACTTAACTCTTTCGGTGTTCTCTATTTCAGGCAGATGTGTTGATACCATTCTTGAGGGTAGTTTTGCAGCTGGAGTACACAATTTCGCTTGGATTCCCAGAGATCAACCTGAAGGTATATACCTTTTGAGAGCATCTGGTAATGATTTCGATAAAACACTCAAGATTACTCTGATACACTGATAATCTATCTCTGTTCCATCGCACTGATAACTGTTTTACGGAGTGATTCCATGGTATAGGGTTTTGAAATTATGCCTTTGAATCCATAATCTCTGTAGTTGGCCATAACTGGACTTTCTGCATATCCACTAGATACGATTACCGAGGCATTGGGATCAAGGGCTAGAATTTCCCTGACGGCCTTCTCTCCACCCATTCCACCCGGAATGGTCAGATCCATTAAAACAACATCAAAGGAATCTTCTGAATGGAGGTTTTTCCTGTAACGTTGCACAGTCTCCTCCCCATCCGGTGCAGTATCCGCTAAACACCCCAGATGCTGTAGCATCTCTGAGACAACTGTTCTAACAATTTGTTCGTCATCCATTACTAATACTTTGGGTTTCCTATCAAATAAATCCACAGATTCTGAACAAACTGCGTTGTCTGCAAGTGTACTTTCAATGAGAATTGCCGGAAGAAACAGAACAAACTCTGTTCCTTTATCCTCGTCAGATGAAACGGATATGTGTCCCCCATGCCTGTTCACGATGGAGTGAACGGTAGCCAGTCCGAGGCCACGCCCCTTTTCTTTGGTGGTGTAGTAGGGATCAAAAATTTGATGAATGTTTTTTTCGCTAATTCCCCCTCCATTATCGATTACTGTAATTTTTACGTATCTGCCTCTTTGTAGTGGAAGAGTAGATTGCCCGGGGATAGTAACATTCTTAAAACAGATTCTCAGGATTCCACCATCGGGCATCGCCTGATCGGCATTGATTGCAAGGTTGGAGAAAACCTGCTGCATCTGCCCCTTGTCTGCCTCAACCATCCAGAGGTCATCAGGTAACTCAAAAACAGATCTTACATTGCTACCCGACAAATCGAATTGTACAATATCCTCAACCAAACGTGGAAGACTAACGTTTCCCTTTATGGGAGCCCCGCCTTTTGCAAAAGTCAGTAGTCTCTTTGTAAGACGGGTAGCTCTGTTCATCGAATGTTCAGCATCCTCGAGAAATGCCATTGCTGAATCTTCAGCCTGCAATCCCTCTTTGGCGAGAGAAATGTTACCAAAAACACCCATAAGAATGTTGTTAAAATCATGAGCAATACCACCGGCCAGAGTGCCTAGGCTGGAGAGTTTTTCAAGCTTCTTAAGCTCTTCTTCCACTCTTCTATTCTCTGTGATATCCGTTATAAAACCCTCGAGGAAGCGTAGCTTTCCCTTTCCATCATAAACTCCGCATCCTCTCTCCCAGACCCACCTTATTTTTCCGTCTTTTGTCCTTATCTGATATTCGTATTGAAAATTATCCATTCCGGGAAAAACCCTCTGCGATTTCTCCCAGATTTCTTCTCTGAAGTTCTCAATAATAATGTTATTGTAAGAAATAACTTTGCTATCAACGAGCTCTTCGGGAGAGTATCCGGTAACTTCGAGACAGCCTTCACTCAGGTATTTCATCGTCCAGTCTCTCACATTATCACATCTGTATGCGAAGCCCGGAAGATTATTTATTAGGGTTGCATACTCTCTATTTCTTGCTCTAAGGGCTTCTTCAGCCTTTTCTCTTTCGAGAAGCTCATTATTCAAGGCGCTCTGATTTTCCTTGTACGATCGGAATAGCGAGGAGATCAGCATAACTCCTATAAGCATCAGAATAGAAATAAGAAGGGTAATACTCTCATCCGTGAGTGTACTGGAGGAGGTTCCATTTATCAGGGAAGCAAGGACTATTGATCGTCTGATTCCCATAAAAACGATTCCGGCAACAAAGAAAAGCCATCCGTAGACCCGTCCTGTAAACCGGATGAGACCGATGGCAATAACTGCAGCTATACACTGAATCAGAAGGGAGAGAACAATAATTACAACATCCATGACTCCAGCCTATTTCTCATCGGTCTATCTTTTTTCTTCAGAAATGTCCATTTACATTTCGAGCATAAATGTAATCATTAAAAGAAACAAGTCATAAAGAGTAGCAAAATCTTATTTCTTCTCAATTCAATGAGATTCACGGTACTCACCAACGGAAGCTTCTGACAAAGCGGACAAACCGGTTTCCCTGCCTTCGGAGTACCAGCCAGTAAGCTCGTAAAAAGACCTCACAGCTGGATTGTCAATATATTCTCCGGCGACAGCCTTTTCCATTTCCAGAAGAAGATCCAGATATCTCCGTTCCCTTTCTGGCATTGAACCAAACATTCCAAGATCGTCGAGATCCCACTGGTAGTTTGATACAAAAATAGGGAGAAACTCGAGGTATCCTGCATCTGAGGCTGAATCTCTGTTCCTCTCCATCTCATTCTGAAGAGTGTAGACGAGATCTAGCCTTCTTTGCATTTCACCAGCTATAACAACTTCTCCAGAAACTTCAGGTATGAAAAAATTGCCAATCATTATTCCGTTCGGGGGTTCTGCACCCTGGATCAACCAGGGTAAAGCCTCAAGAATTCTCAGTGTAAGCCTGGTATTAGACTGAATACCCCAGAAATTTCCCTCACTAAGAAAATCAACAGCACTGGAAAGAAGCTCATCCTCAGTCCATACAACAGTGTTGTACATGCGCTCGGGATTAATGGAGTTTTCCCAGAATCCCAGCTGCATCCCCTCCTCTACAGAAAAGCTGATGTTCTCATCTGGTTCAAAATCTCTGTAATGCCAACGGATCGTGCGGCCGTCAACAACAGGCTGGCCTGTCCAGTGCCAGTAACAGAGAAGAGTATCATTTAAAGTAGGGTCCGGCATTTCATCCGGTAAAGTTAGAGTCACAACAGCGTCTCCAATAGGGCCACTCCAGGTGCCACCGGATGTAAGGATATAATTGATAGTATTAAAGGACCAGGGACCGTTCCGAATGTAATCCCAAGAGGTATTGTAGGTGTTTTCCAGCATGATTGTTTCACGCGGGGCAAATTTCATTTTCCAGACAGCTACTACTGGACGCCAGATAAGACCCTCTTCAAGAGAAAGTGCGCATTTTCTGAAGACTACTTCCACCTCTTCGCCATCGATAAAAGTTCTGAAATCAAGCTCTTCCGGAACATCCTCCATAGCGTCCATTCCACCTACGATGGAGTGATTCTCCCATTCGGGTCTGTTTTCACCGTCGAAAGACCTGCTCAATTCCTCAGCAAGCATTTCCTCATCCATTGCTGTGTAAGCATGACCGAACTTAGCATCGAAGGGAAAGCCAACTGTAACAAACTGCTCCTCGTCCGAACTGTTAACAAGCTCGAAAATGCATCTAACTTCCATATGAGGAAGCCATCCGTTTTCATCGGAGTATTCAGAAAATATCCCCCCGGATGGTTCTATGTAGACACTTTCAGCAGCCATGGATATTTCATTGTTTGAAATCATGGCTACAGTTCTTCCATCGGGAAACTCGAACATCATAGCGGAATCAGCAAGGCAAACAACGGCAAGAACCAATAAAATCGGAATTGTACGGCACATGCAACCCTCCCCTAAAAATAGACAACCTCAAATATCTCAATATCCCTCAGCTCCGCAAGTGGGGAAATTACAATCGGAGCGTTGGAGCTGCGATTCTGCACCACATCCAGCTATCATCAAAACTGAGTTCTATCTGCTAATTGCTTTAAGGGCACCAAGCAAGTATTTAGGATTGTGAGCAGAGTCATACATTGGATGCACTTTTTTGCCCGTGTCAAACAATCCATATACTGCCATTTGTGCTGTTCTCACAGAATACTCTACTGTAAAAACACAATCCTTAGGTGCTTCAGCAAATTGACCCAGGAAAGCAAAATTAGTTGCTCCTTGCGGAATCACGTCCGGTCTGTCGCCAATACATCGGGGCATAAAGAGACTATCTACGTAGGGCATGGCTACAGGGATACAGTTTACTTTACCGGCCTCTGTGATCGGTTTCATTAAATCCTGGATTTTTAAATGATAGTAAAGCTCTTCTAGCAATTCTGCTCCGGTACACTCCGCCATTGTCTTATCGACGTAGTTTCCCTTTCTGTCAGGATAGAGCCCGTAACCCCAGAATATCTTAACATCCTCCGGTTGATTTGGAAAGTGGGGCTGCCGTGCAATCACAATTGACATGAACCAATTGGAATCAGTCAAGGTTACAAGGCCACCCGTTCCATCGACATTGCCCGAAAAGTTTTCCATGTAATCGAGAAATGTGCTGTCCTTCATTGTTGCTGTAAATGAATACCATTTCTGCAAGTCAATATTATCACAGAATGGATTAGGGTTGCCGAATGCTGTGTCTTTTTTTGCAATTTTCTTCCACAATTTCCAGGAACCGGAATCTTCCAGACCCTTCAATCTTGCCGGTCTGTCCCAGCTACCATTATCCGTACTTTCTGTAATAGAACCATTTGTAAAAAACACAAAGTCATTTTCTCCCAGTACAATCTCATCTTTATTCTTAAAATGAAGCACTGAGGCAATCTTCTCGTCTGCAGAAAGATTGAAATCAATATCAACAACCTCTCTGCCCATATCAAAATTGACTCCCTTTTCCTCAAGAAAGTTCTTCATTGGTCTTACAACAGAGTCGTATTGATTGTACTTTGTGCGCATCACACCACCTAGTTTATAAAGCCCATCAACGAGGTGGATGAATCTTTTCATGTATCTTCTCATCTCTGCAAGGCTGCTCCACTTCTGGAACGCAAACATGGAAGTCCAGATATGCCAAAAATTTGTATCAAAAAAGGCTTTGTCGAACCAGTCTTCTATTCGTTTATTGCCCAGCGATTTCTCGGAGACATAGGTTAGTTTTAGGAAATCTGATTGCTGCTTGAATGATAACCCATAAGAAGATACATCCAGTATCTTCCCATCTTTCAAGAGTCTGGCCTGTCCATTTGAGACAAATCGTTTATTAAAATCGAAAGATTCATCTCTTATTGAAACATTTGGATCTTCCAGCGAAGGAATGTGAGAAAGGAGTTCCCAATAGCACTCATAATGCATCTCGTGCATTCTTCCACCACGAACTACAAATCCTTTATCTGCATCACCGGCACCATCTGTAGCTCCACCGGGAATCAAATCCTTTTCTATAATATGGATGTTCTCACCAGGAATGCCGGCATCTTTTACCAGATACACAGCACTTGCAAGCCCTGCTATACCGCTGCCGATTAGATAAACAGTTGAATCTTCTGGGTTTTGTCTTTCTTCAGTTTTCATGTAACACTCCTTTGGACTATTACTGCTCTATGCTTAAAACTCCGACTGTTTAGAACTATACACCGAACCTAACCCTTGCGGGTATTTCTAGATTTACGCACCCCGCCCATGTTTGCTTAGTTTCCACCAGTAAGTCAAAAATGAATTGATCCGCACAGGAAGATTATATTGTTGTTGCATATACTGATATAGACCTTAGAACATTCATTGACACCCGGCAACCATAGCGGAAAACACCATATCATAGTTGACTTTATCAGCCCCCTTGATGAGCAGTCTCTGCTCTTTTTGCACCCCGAAGCCATTTTTTTCAAGCAACTCTGTAACATAGGGAATGGAGTGTTTGTATATCGGCACTCCCCAGGCTGTGTTTTCCCTTGTATAAGAAGATTCGGTGTTTTGCGGTGCAACGGTAAAAGCAAATATTCCACCCGGCTTCATCACACGCTTAATTTCGTTCAAGAGGGGCTCTAAATCTCCTGCGAAATGCATAACTCCGCAGCAAACAATGTGATTAAAGTAATTATCTTCATAGGGTATCTTTTCTAAAAACATATCGTACAGGTTCAATGCTTCAGTGAACGATTTTGACTTACAGGCATTCAGCATTTCCTCTGACGAATCCAGACCGAAGACTTTGAGACCAAGATGGGCAAATTGAATTGACGAGAGTCCTGTCCCAATTCCAATATCAAGTAACCTTTCATTCTTTTTAACAAACTCGAAACTCATTCCGAAAAGAACATCATGCCCGTAACTGTCATACTGTCTAATCTGTTTGTCATAATTGAAAGCAAACTCTTTGTAGTCAGTGGTTGCATTCGCTTTACTCATAAGTACTCCAGCATATTAAGTATTAGAAATTTTATAGTTCCTCGTACTCATCCGGATACAATTTTTTGGCACAATCCGGACAAATACCGTGACTGAACTCAGCACTGGAATGCTCTGTTATGTATTTCTCAAGCTTAGTCCAATAGCCTTTGTCGTCTCTTATACCTTTGCAATGTAAACAGATAGGAATGATGCCCTTAAGAGTTGTTATTTCTTTGAGAACTACCTGCAGTTCACTGATGAGTTTTTCTTTTTGCTTTTCAGTCTGAGTTCGCTCGATGATTTCCTGCTTGAGTTGAGCATTTAGCTGCTCTCTTATCAGTAGTATTTCTCGTAAATCTTCATTGAGTAACTCGTTATGAATACCGAATTCAAAAGAGCGAACACTGGCTTTATGCATGACTTTGCCTGCACGCAAAAGAACTGCTACAAAGAACAACGCAATCAATCCCAGGACATTGAAAAGAAATCCTCCATCAATAAAAAATCTGACTGATAGTGACACAGCTGTTATGACTACAAATGGTGCATAGGATGGGGTCCACGTATGGTAGGTCGAAACCACTGCAGCACTCAGAGGTAGGATCAATATTGGCCACACAAGTTGATAAACAGAATGTTCTACTGGCCACAAGAATAGAAAAGGAACTGCCCACATCACGGCCGAAAGAGTAACCCCTATGACATGAAGGTTTGCCCATCGGTTAATATCTTCTGCCAATGGTGCCTTACTTCGAAACAAATGATTAATGTAGCCTCTTGCAACAGTTAGAAGAACTGACATTCCAGCCCAAAGAGAGAGCTTCCACTGCGGAACAACCTGCCAGAAAACAACACAGGCAGTAAGAACGACCATAAGAACACCAATGAGACCGGTCCCGGTCTGTTGATAAAGCAGTTTAATCTGAGCATATCGTACTTTTTGATCAGTTTTAACCAATTCCTCAGAAACTGATTTCCCCATTAACAAACCTTTCATAGTACCTTCGAGTGGACCTGAAGCTGAACAAACAAAAGGATCTACAATTCACACTGCTGGCCTGTCTTATCTCGATCATCACGCTCGCGTTACAAAACAATCCGATACTCAGAATCGATTCCACAAAGCTGGACTCAATACAATATCGACTTTCATAAATGCTAGTAAAGCAATTATCTGAGCAAAGTAAACACATGATAACGGAAATTCTTCTTACGCACAATATCCAGAGAAAAATATCTGCACTGGCTTTTTGGAGGAAATCGAGTAATTCCTATATATTCTATAGGAAATTGATAATTCCAGCATTTCTCTTTGCAGGATTACTCCAGTGGATCCAAATGGAAGGTGTAAAATGAGTCTTCTCTTGTTTGCAATTTGTCTTCTCGCGGCACCAACCCCTGATATCGTTTTAATCAATCATGATATCCGAACTCTTGAGAATTCTGATCTCCTCTCAAATGTACAGGTGGTATACGAATCTACAGATTGGTTTTTAGCACTTGGAGATGGTGATCAAATAAATTGCGAGTCATTAATTCTGGTTTCTGACTTTGCAGAACTTGAAGATTACTCTATTGTGCATCTTCAGACATCCAATGATTATGTATCTGCGCAGGCCGTAGGAGAAGTACTTTTCATAAGAGACCAGATAGCTCTTGTCACCAACCTGAATGACTCCGGTTCATTTCACTCATTTCCGGGAATACATCTAATCCAGCCACTGCGGATATACTCAAGGAGTGAACAGGATCCCTTTCGAATTACTCAAATGGAAAATCCTCTGGTTTCTGAGATAGTTGCTCAAGTTAACGAAGATACTCTCATTAGCACCATCCAGACTCTGGAAGACTTCGGTACAAGGTTATGCGTTACTCCGGAGTTTCTGAGCTCCTGTGAGTGGATAGAGGAAAAACTGCTCGACTTCGGCCTTACTGCAAATGTTGAACTGTTTAACTTCACTTACTCCGGCACAACATATGAAAGCTATAATGTTGTTGCAGAAAAGCCGGGACTGATAGAGCCTGAAATTATTGTCATTATCTGCGGCCATCTGGATTCCATTACAAATAGCAATCCATATGTATCCGCTCCGGGTGCAGATGATAATGCCAGTGGATCGGCAACTGTTCTTGAGGCTGCAAGGATTCTTTCGCAGTGCAATTTCAGATATACTATTCGCTTTCTGTTTTTTGGTGCAGAAGAAGTTGGCTTGATAGGTAGTGATATCTATGCAACAGAGGCAGCTGCAAACGGTGATTCGATAATTGCTGTTATAAATCTTGATATGATTCTCTACGCACCGGAGTCCATGGAGACTCTTTTTGTGCCCTACAATACAATATCTACAGATCTTGCGAACAACATGGAAGCTATTTCTGGACTCTATGTTCCTGACCTTGATTTAAATGTTATCTATTCTCCCGGTACTACTTACAGTGACCACGCTTCTTTCTGGCAGCAGGGTTATCCTGCTCTTCTTGGGATAGAAGATGGAATTAACAGTAACCCATACTACCATCAGGAAACTGACCTTCTAGCAAACTACCTTGGTTATTTCCCCTTCCCTACTCTCTGTGTAAAAGCATCAATAGCGACTGTTGCTGTGTATGCAGATCCTTTGGCGGAAGGTATTGAAGAAGAGTTTCAGGGAGAAGATTTCGGGATTTCATTTGTTGGACCAGTGCCTGCATCAAAGAATCTAGCAGTACATTTGACTGGTACAACTGGGTCCGTAGAGATTACATTATTTGATCTGGCTGGTAGAGAAGCAGCAACTGCTAATCTGGGAAGTGGGTCAAACAATCAGGCTACATTCGATGTCAGTAAGCTTCCTGCTGGAGTTTACGGACTCAGGGCAACTTCAGGACAGATGCACGACACCCGAATGGTTCTTGTTACTCAATAAATAATCTATTATCAGAAGCCCAATTCGATCGAATTGGGCTTCTCTCGCGAATGGATT
Source organism: Candidatus Fermentibacteraceae bacterium (assembly GCA_016744855.1). Classification (GTDB taxonomy): domain Bacteria; phylum Fermentibacterota; class Fermentibacteria; order Fermentibacterales; family JCC-6; genus Sabulitectum. The sequence goes on from JADGDO010000001.1 coordinate 344,117, forward strand.
CTGAAGAGGATTGCTGGAAGGACCTTTGAGTTTAGGAACCGAGTCACATATCGCCACCTACCCGATTGCCCATAGTGCCTGCTTCTGTTTGTCTGGCTAACTCTATTTAGAAAAAAGATAAAAATCCTGTCTAGTATCCTGCGAGCCACAGGGCTCATATTCAATCACAGATAATCCAGAAGCAAGTACGTTTCTAACGTATTCCTCTGGATGATATGTGCCGCAATAGTTGCTACCGGAAGTTTCCGGTTCGAGTACTATCATTCGACCACTATCAAATTGCTCCCTCTGCGTGTCATCAAGTTCAATTTTCCAGTTACTTCCTTTTACTGTTATAAGAAGCAACCCACCTGGTTGAAGAACTCTCTTTAGCTCTGTGATCCAGTGCTTTTGAAGCTCTTCACTCAAATGTGTAAAAACTGAAATCGCATAAATTAGATCAAACTTTCCCTCTTCAAATGGAAGTTTAGAAGTGAGAGTGTGAGGAAAAAACTTTCCAAATTTCAAATTTTGATTAGACCATCTGATAAGGCTGGAATTGATATCAGTTCCTGTAAATGAAGATTTCCCCTGGTGTTTCCAATGGCGGATGACCCTCCCACAACCGCAGCCAAAATCGAGAATACTATTAAAACTATCAATTGGTTGATCATTTCTTGCAAGAATTCGTTCTATGGAATCTGCGCCCTGAGCTCCGGTTCTGAGAAAATAATCAACATCATAATTGGCACTGACAGCAAAGCATAGACTGGGTGGTGGTATGGGAATTTGGGTTGTGGTGTTTTTGCGCTGACCTCCTTTTGCAAACCATACAATGTCTTTGAGGGCTCCAACAATGAAACGCTTGCACCACCTAACCAATCCTAAAAGACCAATTTTACGAAGAATAATCGAAACTATTTCTCTAACTTTCATTAATGTTCCCGATCCAAATGTTTGTTTTCGTCAATAAATGTTAACTTATACTTTCACTGTGATAAGTAGCATTACACAGAATTGATTTGCTGTCAATTGGTCATTTATGATTGATATCAAACTGCCTGATTCATAAATATTTCACTCAGTACAACTACCATCTATAACTTCGAAGGTACATGATAACAGAAATCGCCTCCCTGCCTATGCTCTGACTCCGCAGATAAAGCCATTCTACTCTCAATTTTTGCATATTACTCATTCAATTTAATGACATTGGAAGCTATGTTTGCTGAGTAAATTAATTGACTGTTATGATGTATTTTAAGGAATTGCAGACCCGATAACAATTAATCATTACGATGGAAGGGATATAAAGATGATAGTCTCCGCTCCGGGCAGAATTTGTCTCTTTGGAGAACACCAGGATTACCTCGGTCTTCCTGTAATACCCTGTGCCATATCTCTTCGAATGCACTTCATCTCTGATTGGACAGACGAGGCTGCGGTCACAATTGACCTGCCTGATATTCATTCGCATACCAGCTTTGAACTCACAGGTAGGGAAGTTCCCTATTCAGGGACTAACGATTACTTCAGAAGTAGCTACAACCTTCTACTTAGAAAAGGGTACTCCTTCAGCCGGGGTATACACTGCACAGTTACAAGTGGAATCCCCATCAATGCAGGCACAAGCAGTTCCTCCGCGCTGACAGTTGGATGGATCTACACTCTGGCTCTGATGAGTGATCAGAAAAAAGAACTGAGTCCCGGAGAAACCGGTAAACTTGCTTACCTGGCAGAGGTAAAGGAATTCGGGGAACACGGTGGCATCATGGACCAGTACTCCTCTGCTCTAGGGGGATGTATCTATCTGGAATCGGTACCTGAGACACGCTTCAAATCGACAGATATGAATCCCGGAAAAATAATTCTTGCAGACTCGATGCAGCCGAAGAATACACAGGGTATGCTCGGTGCGGTAAGAAGCAGAATTGAATCTGTTCTGAATCAAGTGCCCGGGCTCGACCTGAGCAGTGTTCCCATTCATGAGATCGATAAGTGCAAAGGGATCCTGACCCCGGAAGATCACAGGCTTCTGATGGCAACGCTCCGAAACCGTGACATAACCACTGAAGCACTGGGCACACCCAGCAGTGTGGAGATCGGAAAGCTTCTATGCGAGGAACAGTCAATTCTCAGAGATGAACTGCGCATCTCTACTGAGAAGATCGATGCAATGATAGAAGCAGCGATGAAGGCCGGTGCTTTGGGTGCAAAAATAAATGGATCAGGCGGAGGCGGATGCATGTTTGCAACTGCCGAGTCAGGGTCAGAGGAAAAGGTGTTTGATGCTCTTTCTGCCTTCGGAGACAGAGTATGGGTAGTAGGATCGGACAAGGGGGTATCAATTGAACTGTAACAGGATCGTGATACTAGCCGGTGGCAGGTCATCCAGGATGAGCAGATCTCTGCCCGGTTACAAAGGTGACCGGATAACCAAGTGCATGATTGAGATTCCTGGCTCCCGCAAACCTTTTCTCGAGTACCTTCTGATGAATATTGAAGAGGCTGGTATTTCTGAGGTAGTGATTGTTACCGCCTCTGGTGACACTTCAGTAAAGCATTACTTCTCAGACAGCTACGGGTCCATTTCCATCTCTTATGTGGATCAGCTTGTTCCTGAAGGAAGGAGCAAACCGGCAGGCACTGCAGATGCGCTGCTCCAGGTCCTCAATCAGAGACCGTCCTGGAAAGGTAGCACTTTCATGGTATGCAACAGTGACAATCTATATTCTGTCAGCATCCTCAAAGCTCTCAGCAACTCGGCTTCCAACAATACCATGCCCTGCTACAGGAAAAAGGGGCTGAATTATCCTGAAGATCGTACAGGGAGCTTTGCTGTTATCTCCCTGACAGAAGATCTCAAGGTCCACAAGATAATCGAGAAGCCTTCACCAGCTGAAGTCACGGCCAATGCAATTAATGGAAAAGTATATGTCAGTATGAACCTCTTCAGACTCGACCGCGATACTGTTCTCCCATTCCTGGAGAACGCACCCTTCAGTCCAGAAAGAGATGAAAAGGAACTGTCTACTGCAGTGGACCAGATGTTGAGAGAAGATATGGGTCTCATGTTTGGGATCCCGGTCTGCGAGCACGTTCCCGACCTTACTTCAGCTGTGGATATTAAAAGGGTTTCTGAAGAGCTGGTTTAGACCGCCTATTTCATGTGTTTCGCCAAGTACAGCATTCTCTCATGAATGTAAGGGAATACCTCTTTGTAGGCTTCACAGTACTTGTTCAAGCCGTTTACTCTACTTCTTCGGCAGCCATTCCTGCAGATATCAAGCCAGCGACATTTCAAGCAGTCATCGTAACGAAGGGATTCGCTTATGAAATCTGTCAACTGAGGGTTGTTCTGGATATCTTCCACACTGTCTTCGTTTATGCTGCCCAATCTGTAGTCATCGAGCGCATAAAAATCGCATGGGAAAACAGAACCATCTGCTTCGATAACGAACTGGTTTGAACAGCGTCCCACCATATGGCAGACGTAGGGATTATCTCCCCTATACAGTCTAAGAATATTGTCGAAGTAATCCAGGCTGATGTAATTCCCTGTTGTAATATCATCGAACCAAACATCAAAGAGGGTCTTAAGAAATGTAGTGTACTCACCTACACTCATCACATACTCTGCATCATCGCCTGACACCAGTGCCATCGCAGGTATGTACTGAATGTGTCTGATTCCCAGCTTCTGCAGATGTTTGTGAACTTCTGTTATGCGTTTTGAAATCCGCTTCGTTACAACGGACAGCACATTAAAGCTAACTCCCTTTTCCTGAAGAATCTTCAGAGCCCCTGCCACTCTGTGGTAGCTGCTTTTGCCGGCGGAATCTCTGCGGTAAAAGTCGTGTATCTCTCTGGTTCCGTCCAGTGATAGACCGACTAAGTAATTATGCTTTTTGAATAGATCAGCCCACTCCTGATTAACTAGTATCCCGTTAGTCTGGATTGCGAATTTGACATTAACATTCTTTTTTTTCTCATCAACGCAACTATGAAAACTCCTAAAAAATTCAAGACCGGCAAGAGTAGGTTCTCCTCCCTGAAAGATGTAGATAACAGTGCCGTTCTCAGCATATGCAATTGACTTCTCAACAATGCTCTGCAATGTGGCTTCATTCATGAAACCACAGTCTCTGTTTAAGCGGTGCTCTGCTATGTCATTGTAAAAGCAGTAGGTACAGTTAAGGTTACATTTGCTGCTGCTGGGCTTTATCAGCATACACAGATTCTTCATCGTCTTTCCCAAAAAGCCTATCTCATTTCCGGCAGCCAGTCTCCGTGGAGGGTAATCAGTTCATCCACCATTGCCCTGGTGTCTTCTATGGATAACTCGCTGGCAGTGTGCGGATCGAGCAGAGCTGCCTGATAAACATGATCTTTTCTCTTCTGGACAAATGCCTGAATAACTAACTCGTGAACATTTATGTGAGTTCTGTTCAGGGCTGCAAGCTGAGGTGGCAATTTACCCAAGAAAGTTTTTTGAACTCCGTTGCCGTCAGCGATACACTTAACTTCAATGCAGGCGTTGTAGGGAAGGTTGGTAATAACACCCTCGTTCAGCACGTTTCCACCAAATTCGAATGATACCCCAGTGAGAATGGCTTCGATAATTCTGGAGCCGTATTCAGTGGTTCTGGTATGAGCGACCTTGCCATCGTCCAGAATTTTTTGTTTCATAGCGTCCCAGCCAGCGATCTGATCCTCACACCTTGTAATGTACTCATTTATCGGGATACGGTATTCATCTATCAACTCAGGGTATTGTCTCTTAATGAAGTAGGGATAATACTCAGCAGCGTGTTCACTTGATTCAGTAATGTAGTATCCGAACTGACGCATCATTTCGTACCTGATTAAGTCGGGATATGATTTCTCATACTGTTCCGGATTGTCGAGGTAGGAGAATGCCTTCTTCTTAATCACAGGATAGATATCGTTGTCATACTGATCTGCTACCTTAAGCAACCAGCCCATATGATTGATACCGGCAATGACAGATCTGGGGTGAGGGTATTTCTCCTCTAAACCCAAATCTCGCAGAAGGTGCTTCACACACTCCTGAACCGAATGGCAAAGTCCAATAGTTTTGACCGCGGTGTATCGCTGCATATATCCAGTAACGATTGACATCGGGTTAACGTAATTCAGGAACCAGGCATCGGGACAAAGCTCCTCGATGTCCTGAGCAATTCCTTTCATTACCTTCAGAGTTCTCAGGCCTCGCATAATACCGCCGATACCGAGCGTATCTGCAATAGTCTGCTTCAAACCATACTCAGCTGGAATAGTGAAATCGGTAACTGTACATGGTTTATAGCCCCCGACCTGGATTGCATTAACTATGAATCCTGCGTCCTTGAGTGCTTCTCTTCTATCATCATATGCTACAATATCGCACTGGGAACCCAGATTGGCTCGTATGTTATCCAGTATCAGTTTTGACTCTGAGAGTCGTCCCTGATCGATATCGAACAGGGCATATTCGGCACCTTCCAGAACGCCTGAAACCATGCAGTCCCCGATTACATTTCTGGCAAATATGGTACTTCCAGCTCCGAGGAAAGCGACTTTTGTTTGTTTCATTTCAGGTACCTCGCTTAGAAAGTTTGATGTATCCTGACAGAGGAAGTCTTACTTCAGACAGACCGTGCTGCACTACGTCACTAGGAACAGCTTCTCCGAAAACGTTGAACGCATCGCACTGCATAATGCTATCTGAGAACAGGACTACCTCTTCCAGCATTCCCCCATTGATAATGATGGTCTCAATTTCAGTATCCAATCTCAGGGTTTCATTTGCAAACGTTACTATTAAACCTCTTCTTCCCTGTCTTCCCTCTAATCGGGAGTAGTTTCTTTCCGGATGGAAAGCCCTGAAATCCTCACTCAAGAACAACTCCCTGTTTTCCTTCCAGAAATCGATCCAGTGGCTAAGCATTTTTCCTTGTGCCTCTGTTATCTCATCTATCCTCACCGAGATCTGAGGAACGCTAAAGAGAATATTGATAATCTGCAGAGCAGCGCTTTCAACAGTGTCTTCCCCAGACCACATGATCATATCGGAGTGCACAGCGGTGCTTCCAGAGAGTAATCTCAGATCAGTAGTTCTGACTCTGTTCTGAACCACATTCCCTGGACAGTCTGCTGCGCGGAAGATATTTCCATATTGCCTCATTGCCGGACCTGTATAGATTTGTCTGAACTCGATCATTGCATCTTCTTTGAGTTCCTTAACCTGAGTAACAAGATCCTTGAACAAGGTATCGAAAGCTATCTGTAAGGAGCCAATATCATATCCGCTATTCTCGCTCAATTCAGCTCGGTTTAATGTGAACGAATCCACGAAATCAAGCTTCAGTCCGTCCACATCGAATTCCCTAATACAATCCAAGTAAGTACTTATTAAGTAGTCCCTTACTTCCTTAAATCTTATGTCCAGTACTCCCGCTTCCAGTTCCTCGATCTGATAAATCAATCTATCCTTGAATTGATCCCATTTCTCTGATTTAAATCCAATAAATGGCACTGCATACCAAAGCAAATATTTCATTCCCATGCTGTGTATTCTATCCACGTGGGCCCTCAGGCCATTAGGAAACCTCTTTTGGGATGGTTTCCAGTCGCCACAATACGCATACCCCCTGTTGCTGTCATCGGTTTGCCAGCCATCATCAACGATTACAGATTCAAGTCCAAAGTGGACAAATCGCTCACACTGTTTTTCGATCTCTTCAGAACTGAATTCCTGATGAAAGCTGTACCAGGTTGAGTACATCGGTTGAAAGCAGGCATCAGTTGATTCCAGTGGCGGATAAAAATTCTCATGCCATTTCGAGACATCCTGCAATGACCGGTAAAACGGTATTTCCCGAGTGTCAAAGCGTAGTCGGACTGAATAGTTCTCTCTCGCCTGGGTGTTCTCTGTGAAAAGGAATATCATGCCCTTTACAACTTTATCCTCTTCGCTTACACCCATTACAAACTGATGGGCATTCAGAGCATCAGACAATGCAACCGTAAGCCTGTTCTGATTATTCAAGTTAAGAAGCGTTCCGACTGGAGCGTATGTTGTTGCCTTTGACTCAAATCCACCCCAGTCTGTCCAGAGCAGCTTAATACCTCTGTCTCCGAATTGCCCCGGAGTCCAATAAGCATGTACATCATTTAAAGGGAAGGAGAACTCTATTTTCATTTTCTTGTAGCAGAGTTTCTCATCTGACCGGAAATCCAGCTGATACTCGACGATTTGCTTCGACTCGGTTTTTAGAACAGAGCAAACTATCGCTTCATCATTCGTGCTTATGTTGATATTCATCAGCAAACCAACACGATCTGCAGCTGTAAGCTACATCTCAATGTGGACCGAGACCCACCAACCAGTCCGGAATTCAGGTATACAGCCTCAACCATTGATGATCCCCGGTCCGTAGGGAGCCAGACTGATGGTTATATAGGAGCAGGTAGCTGCATCTTTGGTTTCGTAAGCAAACTGCCACATCTTTCGACACATCTCCTTGATTACAGGTTTCATAGATAGATCATCGATTAGATTCTTCATTTCGTAGGGATCAGTTTCCAAATCATATAACTCATCGTAATCAAACGCATTGAAGACATATTTGTATTTCTTGTTGAATACAGATCTTTGAATCCCGTAAATTTCATTACCGTTGGTCTGAGTGAAAAGATCAGTTCGCCAATCATCAGGTTGAGAATCTCTGAGAAATGGAACAAGTGATCTGCCGGTGAATTCTATATCTGATTCAATCCCGGCCAATTCCAGTATTGTGGGTCCGAAATCCGCCAAGGATACCAGATCATCCACGACTCCGGGAGATATTCCCGGACCGCTAACAGCACTGCAAATATTGTACCCTTCCTTAAAACATGGCAGGCCCTTTGTCCATAAGCCGTGTGCTCCCATGTAATCACCATGATCGGTCAGGTACATGACTATTGTGTTGTCTTGAATCCCTTTTTCACTGATAGAGTCAAGAACCTCCCCAAACAGATAGTCCTCATAGGAACAGTAGGCATAATACCTTCTGATGCTTTCCTTATGCTCCTCTTCCGTAAGATCAAATCTTTCCTGCGTTCTTCGATACAAGGCTGGTTTGTCTTCCATTGAATCATGGAAATTGGGAGGCAGTTCTATCTCCACATCCCTATATAGATTCAGGAACCTTTCAGGCGGCCTGTAGGGATCATGGGGTCCTACAGTACCAACAAACATGAACATGGGTTTTTCGCTGCTGTAATCCCGAATTGCTTTACATGCTGCTTCAACTCTTTGATTGTCATTATACGGATTATCTGATACTCCGAAGTGAACATACTTCTGGTATCCCTCTCTTATGATCCTGCCAAACGACTTCTCATTTGTTTCTTTATCATATTCTGTTACACCGTCAAAAACCCGGTCCCATTCCCTGGCGATAGGTTTGTTCTCTTCAGGGAAACTGCCATACTTGACGCCTTCCTGGAGAACCCTGTTGAATCCCCTGTCCGATGGACCTTCAAACGCACTCACATGCCACTTCCCGGCAAACAGAGTTTCATATCCGTTTTTCTGCAGTTCCTCAGGCCACATCCTGACCCCGTCAAATACTGTTCTGGAGATGGCATTGTCAACTAATACATTATTCCAGACTCCATGTTCTGCAGGAAACAAACCGGTAAAAAACGTTGCTCTACTGGGGCAGCAATGAGGAGCAGGACAGTAACTCTCAGTGAAATGTTTTGCATTCTCCAGAAATCTGTCAATATTGGGTGTCTTTGCTGGTGAGTCCTTCAGCATTGTCGAAGCATTCTGTTGATCTGTCATGAATACTACAATATTGGGTTTACTCATTGTGTGACACATCCCGTCATTAATATCTGTAGCTAGCCAGTTCTTTTCTCTGTTCGTTAGTCAAGAAGTGAAGACCTTGTACCGTCAGGAAGAATACTGCTGTTCGAAAGAACTATATCTCTTGTCCAGAGACTATGCAATCCGGAAAGCATCTACTCAGAATATGGTACTCATCACAAACATTTTCGATTGAATTAGTAGTTCATCAAACTAATTTACTTCTTGTACAGATGTTCCTGTAATTAACCTCACATATGAATTCCGATTCTCATGACAGAAAAATCAATGAAACCCGGTTAGTTTATAATTCATGTAAACTCCGAAGCATTCATGATGTAAGCGTGCTGGAAAGCCGAAATCACAGATGGTATGCCTAATGATTCTAATTCGGCTAAGAATTACTTAAGAACAACAACTCGCTCTGTTGAAGCAAACCCTTCAGCTTGCATGTTGCAGAAATAAACTCCCGCTGAAAGACCGGAAAAATTCACTGAATGTGTACCAGTAATAAACTCCTGTGAAACACTACCAACAACTCTTCCGGAAACATCATAAACGAAAAGTTCTACCATCCCTGTTTCTGGAACTGATACCAAAGCTAAAAAGAAACCGTGAGATGGATTCTCAGATACAAGTAATGACCAGGAATGTTCGGTGTCGGCAATTCCTAATGGAGAGTAACTAAAGGATACTTCAAACACTTCCGGGGAAACCGTGGGATCAGATCTTTCTAAAATAGCTTTGTACTGAAGATACCTCGTGGAATTTGCAAGAATTCCAGAAAGAGGAGTATCTGGAGAATACACCGTATCAGACCAGGCTCCCATATCTGAATAATCCTGTGAACTTCTAAACTGATAACTAACAGAAGAACCTGAAGGTATCTCTGAGCTAGACATGAAGGTGTCCCAAGTCTCTACTCCACCGGTATCAAGTATGGAAGATTCAATGGTGCCTGTTGCTTGATAACTAAAGATATTCCACCAGCTGATGAAGCCATTATATAATCCAGATCCCAAAACATCTGGATATCCATCTCCATCAAAATCGGCGGAGTATACAGACCATGCTCCATAAAATGCTCCATCGACTGTATGTTCTATCCAACTTGTCCCTGTGCCATCTGCGTTCTCCCACCAGGTGATGAGACTACTTTCACATGAAGCTCCCAGAACATCTACATCTCCGTCTAGATCGACATCAGCGGAGCAAACAGAGTAAGACCCATCATAATCTCCATCAACTACATGCTCAATCCAACTTGATCCTGAACCATCTGCATTCTCACACCAAATAATGTCATCAGCATTGTGTGCAGCTGATAGGATATCTTCATCTCCATCTCCATCCACATCGGCGGAAGCAACAGAGCGAAACCTTTCCCAAAGTACATCGATTTCATGCTTAGTCCAGCTTGTTCCAGTGCCATCCACATTCTCCCACCAGTTTATCGTACCGGAAAACTTCACGCTTCCCAGAATATCTGCATCTCCATCTCCATCAACATCAGCGGAGAAAAGTGATGTGGTAGAAGAAACACCCGAATCAACGACATGTTCTATCCAATTTTCTGCTGAACCATCTGTGTTCTCCCACCATGAGAGGTCAGAAGAATATTCTCCATGCGCCAGAATATCGGCATCACCATCGCCATCGACATCAACTGCGGAAACAGCACGAACTATATCAACTGCCCCATAAATAGTATGCTTTATCCAACTTGTTCCAGTGCCATCTGTATTCTCCCACCAGGCTATGGTATAGGCACCGTGTCCAGTTCCCAGAATATCAACATCACCGTCACCATCCAGATCGGTTGAGTAAACAGACCAGGCTCCATTAAAGTCTCCATCAACTATATGCCTAGTCCAATTTATTCCAGTACCATCTGTGTTCTCCCACCAGGCTATCTGATCAAGATTCTTCGCAGCTCCCAGGACATCTGCATCTCCATCTCCATCTATATCGGTGGCGTAAATTCTTTTCCAACCAAAAAATCGGGAGTCAACTGTATGCTCAAGTGATGGAATGAGTTCATTTGTCAATTTCAGCTTCTGTCCATTGAAATCAATGTGATCTGAAGTCCAGAAGAAATTACTCCAGTCGGAAACCGGGCCTTCTACACCCCCACCGCCAGACCAATCGGTCTGGGTTACTGTGCTAGCGAATACCATTGAAAAGAGCAATCCAGACAGTAAAATAGAGCGCATAATATCCTCCGATAATGTGATATCGACAATTAAGCTGTAAAATTGACTATAACTACCTTCATCAACCCTAGCAAGGATGCTCTACCCTGCATTTAATCAGGGGATTCAGCTGGATTCTGAACAAGTGAATGCTTGCAAGGAAGTAGTAATCAGTTCTCAAGACAATCAACCAACCTGCTTAAGACAGCATAAACACTTAGATTACAGAAAAATGCTGAGTATGCAAGTGTAAGCCGTCCCCGTGTTGCGCGGTTTATGCGCTCCATGGGTCTGAAATGCCGTACAGTAAAGAAGTTTACTACTACGACAAATTCAAAACACAACAAACCCATCTCGCCGAATATTCTTGATCGTAATTTTACTGTTGGCTCTCGGAACAAAGCCTGGGTAAGCGACATCACTTACATGAAGGTAGGTAGGAAATTCGTTCAGAGAATGAGTCGCAAAGGAAACTGCTGGGACAATGCTGTGGCTGAATCCTTTTATCTATTTGCAATGGTTTATAAGGCTGGTATCCCACCTGATTGCCATTTGGAAACTTTTCATCCCCTGGATCACAAAGCTCAATGAGCTACGATTTCACGGTTCAGCATTAGAATAGGAGCATTTGCAGGTTAGATTCTTTGTGCCAACTGAAGCTATTCTTCATAGGCAAAGGGAATGAAAGAGGACATTTGTTCGGTTATGTACACATTGCTCACTGTTATATATAATATTTCACATGACTTAAGGTGATGTATTGGGACATTCAACCTCCTTGATTTTATAGCAGTGATCTACGAAAGGCAAGGCAATGAAGACTTTACTTTATGCTTCTATTATTTCTTTATCTCTTGTCGGATGTGGCACAAGTTTAATAGTGATCCAAGAAGGTCCAGTCGAAGGAATGACATTTGTTCAAATGCCTGGTGACAATTTCCAGATGGGCTCCCCTTCTTCAGAATCTAATCGAGGTTCAGATGAATCCCGTCATACTGTCCATGTGGGTAGTTTTGAGATGATGAGTACCGAAGTAACCCAGGGAATGTGGGAAGAGGTTATGGGCAGCAACCCCTCTTGTTTTAAGAAGGGTGATAATTATCCAGTTGAGAGTGTTTCCTGGAACGACTGTCAGGAGTTTATAGACAAGCTTAATGATCTTGACCCTAGCCACACTTACAGATTGCCTACAGAGTCAGAGTGGGAGTTTGCCTGCCGTGCAGGTACCAGCAGTGCTGACTTCTGGGGTAGTAGTTCATCCGAGAATGCTATTAGTAGTTATTGCTGGTACACCGAGAATTCAAGTTCCTCAACACATCAGGTAGGCACTAAGAGTCCTAATGCTTGGGGTCTTTATGATATGACTGGCAATGTATGGGAGTGGTGCGAAGATTTTTACACAAGCGACTATAGTGACTGCCCTACAGACGGTAGAGCATATAGTGGTCATAGCTCGAACCGTGTCATCCGTGGGGGCAGCTGGCGCAGCTACGCCAAGGGCTGTCGGTCTGCGAATCGCGGCAGCAGCATCCCGGGCTACCACTACGACGGTTTCGGTCTGCGCCTTGTCAGGTCATGATTAATTTTCTTACCCTTATTATCTTTTCCTTTTCCCTCGTATGGTGGGTATGTTTTCAAGAGAAGAGTGTTGGTAGAAGAAGAATTTTAGTCGCTGGATGACAAGTGTCTGAGTAGATTGTCTGCCGTTGCCGGATTAGACAGTCGCTGGACAAAGATTTTCAGATTATGCTTCTGCACATTGTGTGTTAAGGATTCAAAATGCTGCTCTTTTGGCGAAAAGCTCACTTGAGTTGAAATGGTATCCCACATGATTTCCATTTGGAACCCTTTTGGGGAGTGGATTCGCAAAGTGGCACTGCTAAGGGTTTCATAATAACGGACAGCTTTATAGCCCTTTACACGGAGCATTCGGAGAGCCGCTGCTGTACAGATCTTTTCTCCCCTGTATTGAATGGAACTATCCTCTAAGTTGATAAGGAAGGTTGAAACAGGGATCAACTAAGAATATTAACGACACTTTGCAACTTCGCTCTAATCTGCCCTGTCTTAAGTTCCCTGACGAAAACATTGCAGGGCAACATCGTGCCAATCGTGCTCTCAGGAAGTAGAGTTGCATAATTGGTGAAGGAGTCTGAGAGGAGCAGGTGTCGAGTAGTTGCTGTTCCAGTCATCGTACTCTGCAGCTGTAGACCGCTATAAAATGTAACCAATAGAAAACAGTTACTTAATCAATATCCATTATTAACCACTTGAGCTTAACCGGGAAATAGCGTATACTAATTACTATAAAATTGTTTTTATTGTGAATACGATGTATTTCTAAGTATTTTAGCTCGTTTCGAAGAAGAGAAAATTGGAATGAGTCAAGGAGGAAGTATGAAAATCAGTCACATGTTCTTATGCGTTACATGCTTTATTCTGGCATCTTCCACCTGCTCCTGCGATGACCCAGCTGCTCCTGAGATACCACCAGAGGCATCCATTCTCCAACTTGATAGCCTTACAGGGCAGCAAGCTTTCTTGACATGGACAGAGTGCCAGGCATCCGATTTCTATTCCTACCGTCTTTACCGTTCCACTTCCCCTTCAGTTGCCGATCAGGACACTACATTGATGTATCTTGTTACCAGCACACTGAGTAATACTCTTACTTCTGCAACCGATTCAACTCTAGATAGCAGCACGTACTACTACTACGCCCTTCTAACCAGTGATACTGAAGGTCTCAGCAGTTGGAGCAACGAAACGGCAGCATTTGACCTTCCTCCTACCCCGTCAGTACTTTCTGGGGACAGTGTTGCTCAGGAGCAGGTGCTGCTAACGTGGACGGAATGCCCTGATACGGACTTTCAATCCTACAGACTTTACAGATCTCTCACAGAGGATCTAGCTGCGCAGGACACAACGGCGCTGAATCTAATTTTTTCGACAACTGATCCATCTGCTATCTCCTTCGCAGACTCATCCCTTGAGGAAATGAACACCTATTATTACTCAGTGCTGACAACAGATTCAGGAGAGCTTCTTTCATGGAGCAACGAGATCTCCGTCTACGCTGAGTACGTGATGGACTTCCCCCATACCGTAACCGCAATCGTTCCAGTAGAGGGAAGCCGAGGTGTATGTTTTTCAACACTTGAAGGAAGTGCATTCGCAACCAGTTTTTCCGATGCGAAGATCTACAAGATGAACACCGAGACAAACACAGTGGAAGATATTCTTCAGTATTCAGGAGGATATCTGGATGCTTGCTGTACCGATGAAAACGGTCAGTACCTGTTTTCGGTCTGGTATGAGAACACCGATATCGCTTATGCTTCAGCGGTTGTAGTAACTAATGCTTCAACAAACAACCTAGTGAAAACAATTACCCTGCCCGGTGAAAACGCAAGAGGAATCTGCTACATCCCGGGGAGGAATGAAATCTATGTATGTATGGCCGGCAGCGAATCTGTTAGGATAATTGATGTTAACACCTTGCAGCTTTCCGGGTTAGTCGATACTCATGCATACAACACACGGAGGGTCTGCTCTAATGCGACGGGAGAAACAGCTTACGTTTCAAGAACCAATTCCGACGACATAGCGGTAGTAAATACGCAGACAATGCAAGTTACCGATTATATATCTACATCGATTGAGTCTCCCAGCCACCTTTGCATCACCCCTGATGAAGAATATCTGTACTTCAACACTTACGGTAGAGGTCTCGGCATAATTCATCTACCCACCGGCACAATCGCTGGGCTGATGACTATGCCTGATTACACTGGTGGGATCTGCATGGACCCGAGCGGTAATTACGTCTACGTAGGAATGAATAATTCAATTGGGATTATTGACACCGAACTCAAAGAACTGGTTCATGTTATTGACATACCGGGAGTCGGCTACTTCAGGTACTTGGATTTCAGCCCTGATGGCACCAAACTCTATGCCTCCAGTTATGCGGGTGTTTACGTAATCGAATAGACTAAAGATAGTTTCAGCTGGTATACCACCTGATTTCTATTTGGAGCCCTTTCTGGAGTGGATTCGTAAAATGGCTCAGCTAAGAGTTTCGTGAAGAATATACTCTCCAAGCCCTTATGCAAGTCTTCCTAGAAGCCGTTGCAACAATGGATTTCTCACCCTGTAGTGGATAGAACCCTAAATATATGGTACACAAACAGAGACATCGGCTATAATAAATTACGCAACAAGGAAAAACTATCTCAGAAGAATAACACGAGTTGAGGAAGAGCTTTCATATCCACTTACAAGACGGATGATGTAAACTCCATTGGCAAGAGTTTCACCGTTTGAGCTGCTGCCATTCCACAAGATGCTATGCTGACCTTCGGATTGGGCTCCAAGTTCCTGGTTTTTAACGAGTCTGCCTGAAACATCGTAAACTTCAAGAGTGACCGAAGCAAGCTCTGGAGACTGGAACACCACGGAAGCCGAGCTGATGATGGGGTTAGGATGAACAGTGTTGATAGATAGGGTACTGTGAATAAGAAGGTCATATGTCTCATCCACTGAGCTTGAACCATCTTCCCGCATGCCGAGGCTATAATAACGCCCCCCAGCAAGCGCCACGAAACCCTCATAGGTGTCAGGTACAATACACTGGCCGTACTGGTTCCGTCCCCATGCAACAATCGAGCCGTCTTCCTTCAGGCCAAGGCTGTGATACCATCTCCCATTAAGTGCAACGAAATCTTCATTTGGGGAGGGAACATCGCACTGGCCATAATTATTACGGCCCCATGCAACAATAGAACCATCGTCTTTCAAGGCAAGACAGTGCCACACTCCTGCCGATACTGCCACGAAACCCTCATTGGGCAAGGGTATGTTAAACTGTCCTTCGCCGTTGTTTCCCCATGGTACTATTGAGCCATCTTCCTTCAAGCCAAGGCTGTAAGATCCACCTCCAGATACCGCCATGAAACCCTCATTGGGCGAGGGTACATTACACTGGCCATGATCGTTCATTCCCCATGCAACAATTGAGCCGTCTTCCTTCAGGCCGAGGCTGAATCTCCACGCCCCTGCAACCGCCACGAAATCCTCATTCGGCGAGGGTACATCGCACTCGCCGTATTCGTTCAATCCCCATGCAACTATCGAGCCGTCTGCTTTCAAGCCAAGGGAGTGCCACTCTCCCGCTGCGACTGCCACGAAAGCCTCATTGGGGGACGGTACATTACACTGTCCGCTATAGTTGTCTCCCCATGCCACTATCGAGCCGTCTTCCTTCAGGCCAATGCTGTGACCCAGCCCCGCAGAAACCGCCACGAACCCCTCACTGGGCGAGGGTACATTGCACTGACCGAGGTTGTTCCGCCCCCATGCCACTATCGAGCCGTCCTGTGCAAGGGCAAGCCCCACAAACCCCAACATTAGTAACGCTGATAAGACTGCTAGAGCCTTCATTTCAATTCCTCCCAGTTAACGTATTACAATTCCCTAACAATGCATAATTATGTAACTAATTCCGCATGTCAATGGCGTTAACTTCTTATTGCACGGCATGCCATCTTTTCCCGGGTCTCAAACTGGTTGAGAAAGTTGTACATGAATCCATCACTGGAGATATCTGTGATATCCAGCTCGCGCCATTCCCAGTATGATTGATCAAGGCACCTTCCATTCAACTTTCTTGTAATCATTACTGATAGGTGGAGAAATGCGGATATGGAATAAGTAAAACATCCATTTTCCTGATGGAATTGTGTAGATGAAAACGATGAGTTTTAAACCGCTGTAAACTCTAAAGCTTTCAATGTGTTAAATGTGTTGGGAAAGACAGAATAAGAAATGGTATACCTAATGATTCTTAGTTGGAACCCGCTTCTGGAATGGGCAAGAAAGCTCTCTGAGGTGGGAATCCATTCTGTGGCATGAAATTACAGTATTCTCAGCAATTTTCTTTCCCAAACCACACCAAAGCGATATACATACCCTGGAAGAATAGAACCTGACCTCGGACTCTCAGACTGTATGGCAAGCTTATGAGTCAGCCTTTCAGACGGGGTACACGATGAAGGAGAATTTCATCAATAGAAATCAGCTCTTCCAGAAACCGATGATCATCAAATGGTTCTGCATCGTATTCAATCTCGTTCCTCAAACCATGAGCCTTGATCAGCAATGCAATTTTACAGTGTGGCTTAGAGCCTGGAAAGCTACGTAACGATTGCCTGATGGTCTGTATCCATGCCAGCGCAATGCTGCAAGTGCCAAAGCGAAAGAAGCTTCATATGCCAATTGAAATCTGCTTTGGATCGACAATTCTTCTCGTATGGAATCTGTATGAAGCGCCCTTGCTTTCTCAATCAAGTGGACAAATTCAGTCTCGGATTTTTCCAGAGGAAGTAGAAGCTTGATTTTCTCAAGGTTCTCTAATGTCATGATCAGAACCTTTCAGAAATATCTTGGGCTGACTTAGAACCCTGGCAACAAAAGGATTCTGATCATCAACCTTTTTTTTCCACTCTTTGCATGTGAGTATCTTCACACTGATTATTCGTCCTATTTCTGATTCAACAGGCTGTGTTGCGTTCAGTATGTCTGTGTATAACAAACCCTCCCCTATGATAATGATATCTACGTCGCTGGATGCGTGGTCGGTTCCTCTGGCAACAGAACCATAGATAAATGCTACGTAGATTAATTCCATATAGGGAATCAGTACCGAGTGCAGTGGAATGGCTAAAGCAACGGTTTTTATCACCAATCCATAAATCTCATGAAAAACCGGAGAATCAGCATTTGCCTGGTAAAATTTAGTTCTTCCTATTACATCTTCATTTACAAGACCACTTTTTACAAGACGCTTAACAATGCGATGCACCGCTCCAACACCAGAATTAACCAGACTGATCAGCTCGGACATTTGGAATTGCCTGTTCGGCTGCCCAAAAAGTCGAGCAAGTACCTTGAGTTGAACTTCAGAAAATAGACTCTGAGCTATTCCAATTGATGGATAGTCAGTTTCACGGGTCATTACTGGCATACTCATCCTTCCCATATTGGGAAGCATACAACCCTATTTGGGAATGTGCAAGTAAGACAAGATATTAGATAGCTGATAGAGTCCAGGGAGGCCAACTGCCCCGTTAATGGTGTAGAGCCTTAGATGGATTGGAACTGCCCCCGTTATTGGTGTAGAGCCCACAATTTGACTCTGTAGTATCATGTATAAAAGTGGTATACCAGATGAAAAACTGTTGGAACCCTTTTATGCAGTGGGCTAGCAGAATCGCACAGCTAAGGGTTTCATGATGAATATGTGTTACAAACCCACTAGAAGGTCTCTCGTGAAAACCAGGGCTGCAACAGGTTCCTCTCCCCACTGGAGAATAGAACCTGACTTTCTGTGAAAATGAAAACCCCTCCTTTTGAAAATCAGGAGGGGCTCTTTAATATCTTAATGAAAATGATACTACTTCAGAACAACGATACGTTCTGTTGCTGTGAAGTCGCCACCGCGCATGGTGCAGAAGTAAACACCCTCGGAGAGATTGTTGAAATAAACAGAATGAGTACCACTGGGTAATTCCTGTGAATGCTGTGAAACTATACGGCCAGTAACATCATGCAGTACCAGATCAACCGCTCCGGATTCTGGTACAGAGACCAAAACTACACAGTTGCCGAATGCAGGATTGGCAGCAGGTGCCAGATTCCAGGAAGTTATCTCACCACCATTGTTGTCTTCAACACTGAGATAGATGGAGTAGCTGACTGTAACATCCTGGAGCTCTGGGGAATTCGCAGGATTCGTTGTTTGCAGAATTACCTTATACTGGAAATAGTTTGTTGAATCCGCAAGAAGAGTGGAGAGATCAGTGCTTGCAGTGAATACAGTGTCAGACCATGCGCCCATGTTGCTGGAATCATCTGAACTTCTGAACTGGAATCCCACAGATGTTCCATTCGGTTCCTGCTCATTGGATGTAAAGAATTCCCAGAAATCAACACAGTCAGCTTCAAGAATTGATGATTCGAGAGCTCCTGTTGGGGAAAAACCTGTCACATCCCACCAAGTGATTTCATCTGCATACAGGGCGGCCCCCAGCACGTCTGTGTCACCGTCTCCGTCTACATCTGCAGCATAGACTGAGCTTGCACCATCAAAGTCACCATCGAGTCTATGCCTTATCCATGAGGTGCCTGTGCCATCTATGTTTTCTGACCAGGTAATTTCATTATAGCCCTTTGATGCCCCCAGCACGTCTGTGTCACCGTCTCCGTCCAGATCTGCGGCAAAAACCGAGGTTGGAGTACCAAAGGGAAAATCCACTGTATGCTCTGTCCACACGGTGCCTGTGCCATCTGTGTTTTCCCACCAGGTTATTCTAGCTGCAGCCCATGCAGCCCCTAGCACATCGGTGTCACCGTCTCCGTCTACATCTGCGGCAAAAACCGAGGATGCACCACCAAAGGTACCATCCACAGTATGTTCTGTCCACACGGTGCCTGTGCCATCTGTGTTTTCCCACCAGGTGATGTCATCTGCCAAATCACCAGCCCCCAGCACGTCTGTGTCACCGTCTCCGTCTACATCTGCGGCATAAACCGAGACTGCGCCATTAAAGCTTCCATCCACTGTGTGCTCTGTCCACACGGTACCTGTGCCATTTGTGTTTTCCCACCAGGTGATGTCATCTGCATTATGTGCAGCCCCTAGTACATCCTGGTCGCCGTCTCCGTCTACATCCACGGCATAGACTGAGCATGCGGCATTATAGTCACCGTCCACTGTGTGCTCTGTCCATGAGGTGCCTGCGCCATCTGTATTTTCCCACCAGGTGATGTCATCTTCATTCCATCCAGCCCCCAGCACATCTGTGTCACCATCACCATCTACATCTTCAGCATAAACCGAGTATGCATTGAAGTCACCGTCTATTGTATGCTTAGTCCAGTATATTCCTGCACCTGTATCCGAATTTTCCCACCAGGTGATGTTATCTGCATACATGGCAGCCCCTAGCACATCCATCTCACCGTCACCGTCTACATCTGCAGCATAGACTGAATTTGCACCATCAAAGTAACTATCCACTGTATGCTCCACCCTGGGTACAAGGATGCCAAATGTTAACTGCAGTGAGCTTCCAGTATCAATCTGATCAGAGATACTGAAGTTGTTCTCCCAGTCTGTTACAGGTCCAAGGACTCCACCGTTACCAGACCAGTCTGTCTGGCTTGTTGTGTCAGAGAATGAAGCAGCAGTAAGTACAAGTACTGTTAAGAAATGCTTTCTCAAAGAATCCTCCCTTGCTTTCAGTAAGCTGAATGTGAGCGTAAAAAAATGTTAGATATAAAGAAGTAAAGTATATCTTATCAAGCCTTAACTTGCATGATTATCATCAAAGTTTCACGCTAAAATCAGATTAGGAGTATATAAGTCAATGACTTTAAAATAAGTAGTACTTCGATTTGAATATCAATAATTAAAAGGGCATCTGAATTTAGAGATACTGAGAATTTTGATTAAAAGCAAGAGCACTATGTACGCCCTATCACAGGTGGTATACCACCTGATTTCTATTTGGAACCCTTTCATCGATTGGGTTACCCAGATTGCTACGCTGAAAAACTTCCTGTCAGCATAACATCTCCAGCATAATACTTACGAATTCTGCCTGCCCATCTCACCTGCTGCATACTACTCCCGGATGGGAATAGAAACGGACAATGAGAGGCTGTGGCAAAAGTGATCAGTGAACACAATCCCAAAATGGGTCAGGGTGAATACACCACCAGGTATTCACCTGCCCCGAAGAAGATGCTTCCGTCTGGGAGGGAGCTTGCGTTATACGCAATAGGAAGTGGAAAGTGCGCTTGTTTCCAGATCAGCCTTCCACTCAAATCGGTAAGGTAGTACGTCCTATCCGCGTAATCCATGAAAAGGCAGTTACCCTGAGCGGTTATGGCATTCAAAGACAAGTTTGCATGCATCTCACAGAACTGCTTCATACTAAATGAAGAAATCTCCTCTATTGTATCCCGATCAAGGATACTGGTTCTTGCAATATCACATTGTAATTCGTAGTCAACTGCAGCACAATTATTTGGAGTTAAGTAAAATGGTCTTGATCCAACACTGTCCCTGATTTCTATATCACCACTGTTAAAATCGAGCATTGCTATTCTGCCCCCCCCCTGGACGACGATCCAGGCAACATTGCTCTCGGGATCGAAAGTACTGGAACTGTGGCCGCGGAAGAAATATCTGTTCTGATCAATCTCGTACTGTGACTGGACACGACCTTCCGAGTTCATTACCAGAGTGTATGAAGTTGTATCGCTTATCAGAATAACCGATAGCGATTCATCCGAATCGTTGTAGAACCGTTCAATAAGGGAGATGCCCTCAGGAAACAGGTTCTCCATAGCCACTTCATGAACCAGTCTGCCGCATTGATCGTAGGAACGGAAGTAGTCGTCGCTCAGCGATAGCATCCTGCCTGAAGATGTGACGTGATATTTCTGGAGAGGAATTATCACACCGTCAACGACTGTAAAACTGTTGCTATCATTCCATTTGCTCTCTTTGATATCAGGTGTAGGATCAAATACAAAACTTTCACCCGTTTCCATGTTTATGATCGCAGCATTCCCGGACATCGCGTTCCTGCCGTAGATATCCCAGATGAGAATGTATTTCAAGGTTGGGTCTGCTAGGTAATAGAATGATGGGAAGGGGTACTCCACGACGGTAGTGTCGGTTAGTCCTTCGATAAGCGCCGCCTGCTCATTGTAAGCCAGGAGGATCCTTGAAGAGGAGACATCCTCACCTGCAATTTCATAGCCTAAGAAACCGTAGCTCTGCAGATTCGGATTCCCCCAGGTCTTCAGATCGATCAGATGAGTTACACCGAGAGATGAATCAGCGAACAACCCGTTGGTATCAACCGGCACCTGAACCTGCTGACTGACGGGTGCGTACACCAGTTCGAAATCCACAACTTCCGCGGGATAAGCCCAAAGGTAATACGGCTCGGTATTCAGCAATACTGCTGCAGCTATTGTGCTATCATTTACCAACCATGAAGGATAGGTATGAAAACGCTGCCAGACCTTTACATATTTGAGATCCAACTCTTTCCAGTTAATCAGATGGATAGTAAGGGTATCAGGATATGAGTGTTCGACTTCACGTGAAGAAAGCGATGGAATGAAACTTCCTTGTGTCAAAAGCCTGAAATCAACAATCATTGAATCACCGAGGGCTACCAGAACAGTGTCCACCTCGCCCATTCCGACCATAGAGGCACGCAGTGATATGCTGTCACCGGCGGAATAATCCGCAATCAAATACTCCCCGTTTGGGTCGCACATAGCTCCATACGAAGTACCAGTAATCATTATCGTTGCACCAACCAAGGGATTTGAGTCCTGGTCGGTGACGCGGCCAATAATATCAATTCCGTTTACATCTGCTCCAGAACCCTGGGACAAAAGCATCAAGCACAAAAAGAAAAGCATCACGTAGCACTTCCTCCACTAATTCCTAAATCATCATGATAGAAAACCCTCATAACATCCTTCGATAGTGTTATTCCAAAAAGTCAGTACTATGTAAAGTGTTATATATAAAGATATTCATGTAGCAAACAAGTAGACAATTTGACTCTGTAGTATCATGTATAAAAGTGGTATCCCTAATGATTCTTAGTTGGAACCCTTTTCTGGATTGGGTGAGAAAGCTTTCTGACGTGGTAATCAGCACTGTGGCATGAGCATACGCTGCTTTTGTAGTGCTCTCTCCCCTACCTGATAAGGGACTTTACATACCATAGAGGAATAGAACCTTAACTTGCGATAAATGATGATGTACTCTTCCAGATAGATATAGAGCGAAACCTTAACATTTTAGCACAAAATTAAAAGAGGAGAAATCAGCAAAAATCTTTTACATACTTTGATTGTTAGTAAAAACATTCTAATGATCGTCAGCAAAAAGCCCTTTAAGAAGCTGGTCGATGACAATTTCAATACGTTCATCAGGTTTGGGCCAGGAACTGAATCTACCGAACATGTCGGACATCAGAGCGGAATCATCACCGGCCTTAAACTCATCCTCGAGAATTTCAATTGTCTTATCAACGGTTTTGTTTGAAAAAACGGATCTAATCTGCTTACCTAAAATGTAACAGGAAGCAAGTTCGTCATCGTACCCCGCTTCTTCCCGAACAGAATCGTACTTGCCATAGAGATCCTTTTCTGAAACTGACTTCAAGGCGTGGATAAGAAAGTATGCCAGATCTCTAGCATCATCAATACCCCGAACCTGACGTCTATCTTTCCATGCAAATAATTTGAGCACGAACTGTTCTGCATAACCAGCCACTTTTATTTCAAGTTCGCTATTTATAAGGAAGCTGATTACGGAGAGAGATGCCTCATTGAAGCCCAGTACATTCATCTCAAAAGCATCATCTGAACCCCAGGTGTACAATTCATCTGGTTCTGAAAATTTCCCAAAGGGTATAATGTCAACTGGTACGCCGCTCCTGACGTGAATGAGTCTCTGCTCTTTCTTGCTATCAGGCCTAAACATATGCTTTTCGCATAGAGCTTCAGAGAAACAGGTATACTCATCAAGAGATTGTACACAGATTGCGATATCAAGATCGTATGTTGCTCGTCCGGCTGGAGTTTTGAAAACTTCTTCACATAGAAGTATTCTGGAATACGCTCCGCAGAGAAACCATGATATGTTAAATTCCCTGGCAACGGTATCAATAGCATCAAGGGCAGCTTTTTTATTATCATCAACGGTTACTCTATACATCAAAGTTCTCCCGGATCATCTTCACAGCTTCCATATTCCTCTCCCCACCCTCTGCAAGAAGTTCAGCACAGATAAGGATGGGAGGAGCAATGGGAGTTCTGTTTATTTGAAGGGCTTCTCCCTTCCAGAATCGATCCATAAGAGTGAGGTTCCCCTGAGGGTCTGCTCTTAACCTCAGTGCCTTTGCTAGTTCCTGAATATCCCCATGGGTGTAAAGCACTCCATACTCTGGGTGAAGGTGTTTTGTAAGCAGTGCTGCCGCGGTTTCTCCACCAAGTATTACGTCATAGCTGTTGAGATCTTCTTGAATCCACCAATTTCTATCAGGAGCTGTAAAGCGTTTGGGATTGAGCTTTGGCCGGATCTCGGTGGGGTATGCCTCCAGCCACCGGTTTACCAGTTTGTCACGGTTCATGATTTTCCGCTTGTGCTTGTACACTCTGATATATCCGAGCAGTTTCAGATCTCTGAATGTACACCCTACGGTACCAAGTGCTACCCCTGCCAGATTGGCTACTTCCCTGTAGCCAAGGTTAACCGCATCTTCGATTGTAAGCAGAGCAAATATCACCTGGAGCCTTGTTCCTACGAATGCATTCGCCGGTTTCTCTTTTGTAGTTCCCTGTGGTTTGATGCCAGTTTTGTGGAGAATAACAAAGGGATCTTCCTGGGTGAGGTACATATTTCCTAGAGTATCGATATACTGAATATTCCTCTGTCTGAGCCCCGTCGCGGTTTTCTCTGTAATGGCACCAGTTATGAGAATTACATTTCTACCCACCTCTCTCAGATAGAATTCAATGGCGTCCAGCATTTTGGGGTTAAGGTTCATTTTGATTTCTACCGCGTACTCATGAAGAATTTTCTGGAAGTTCACCACAGCATCAAATACAGTACCCTTACCTGTGGGCACTTCCCATTTAACTGTATAGTCCCCTATGGGTACCTCCTCGCGTAGCTTCAGAAGAGCTGCCTTCAGAGTTTCCTTTTCCCGTTCCCGCTGAATACCTTCCATGGCCAATCCATCCTTTGTTCAATAATATCACCTGTTCATATTTGCTGAACATAGCATATCTCTGAACAAGAAGCAAACACGGTCTTCATTATATGGCTTATTGACAAAGTCTTATGACGGAATTCAATTTTGAAATAGATAACAGTATTTGCAATACAATTAGCAATAGAATCAATAACGGTTTCTATTTTAATATCTGCGATACCGTATGTAATAGGAATTGATATATCTATTTAGATAGTATTTCTTGAGAGATATCAAAGTCAGATATTAAGTGTAAGTACTTGGTAAAGAATCTCGATAACTTAGATGGGTTGGATCTTCCCCACTTATGGTGGAGCCGTAATTTACAAGGTGTTCACATCTTAGAGCTCTTTTGGGAAGAGACTAATCCCAAATATTTGTTTGTTGGAACCCTTTTATGGACTGGATTCGCAATGTGGCTCTACTCAGGGCTTCATGAGAATATCCCACCAGAACGCCCTCAAAGAGGAACTTCGCGAATACCTTTACAGTCAAGGATTCTTCTCCCCTGTATTGAATAGAACCTATGAAACGAGTGGTGGTACCAAGAGGCACCCGAAAACTTATCTGGAGTGATCTGGATAGTCTAATTCATTTCCAGAAATCAGGGAATTCTATTTGTCGTTGAAAGACATTCTACTCAGACGCTGGTCACCCAAAGGTTTAAACTATTAGATGTGATTGAAAAGAGAAAACAACAGATGGTATCCCTCATGATTTCTATTTGGAACCTTTTTGTTGAATGGGTTCGAAAGCTGTCTCAGCTCAAGGTTTCGCACTTTTCAAGCAATAGTATTGACAGTTTTAGAAAATGAATGTATAATTCTGGAACGCTCGTTCCATTATAGACAGGAGATAAATTGGCCAGAACAAAAGAATACAGAAAAGAAGAAGCACTTGAGGCTGCAATGACCCTATTCTGGAAACAGGGGTACTCAGCTACATCGATTCAGCAGCTGCTAACGGTTATGGGTCTGAGCAGAAGCAGCATGTACGCCGAATTCGGGAATAAACGCGATCTATTTGAAGAGGCTTTAGCACGCTATAACAATGCTGTTGAAAGCCTTATCAGAACCATCTCTGATGCTTCAGACCCCGCTGAAGCAGTAAGAAATTTCTTTGATGCCAGTTTTGGTGAACATAATAGTGATATGCTTTTCAGAGGTTGTCTGCTAGTAAACACCATTCTTGAAATGCGTGATGTCGATGATGAATTGAGCACATCTGCCACAAAGTACCTTGAAAAAATTGAACAGGCTTTCAGCTGTTGTTTTAAAAGGTGTGCCCGGAAAGGTACCTTGCACAGAGACCTTGATCCTGAACTATTGGCCGGTTTCTTCATGACAGTGGCAAAAGGTATACGAGTGGTTTCCAGGCAACAACCCACTAAATCCTACTTAAGAGGTGTTGTTGAAACAGCACTGCTTGTTCTGGGAAAAAATGAGGCTGATTAAAGATATAAACCCTGCATTATAACAATGAAAAAGTTAAACTGAAATATGGAGATACTCAAATGGATAAATTGCACATACTCTGGACCAGCAGTGACAAAGATACATTCAAAAACATGATTTCTATGTATTCTATTAACTCTTTAAAAAATAACTGGTGGGATGAAGTGAATGTAATCATTTGGGGTGGTTCTACAAAACTAGCCGGTGAAGATACAGAAGTTCAGGTAGAAATTATAAAAATGCTAAGCACCGGCATTACCATTGAAGCCTGCAAGGCGTGCGCAGATAAATATCAACTTTCCAACACATTAAAAGACCTTGGGGTTGATGTCAAATATATGAGCAAGTTAACCGGCATAATAAAAGGTGATGAAAAACTCATAACCATATAAAGCTGATTAGTCACAGTAAAAGGATATACAATGAATAGCAAACTTCGATTATATGATTTTGTGGTCATCACTTTGCTTACTAGCATATGGGTGAATATTTCTGAACTGGCCAGGTATCTGCCATATGTTAGACCAGAAATGATGGATTACCTCTCCTCTATTCCCCATATGGGTGAAATGAACCTGCAGGTCCTTTTAGTGTGGGGCTTTTTCGATACCCTGCTCACAGCTTTGTATGTGTTTTCGTTCTGGCTCTGCGCTCAGGCTTTCGGAAACAGCTTCAAAGCTGTACTAATAAGCGGTGTATTTTCATGGCTCTTTTTCTTTGTCCTCTTCTGGATTGGCTCTGCAAACATGTTCGTTGCCAGATGGAGCAATGTCCTAATAGTTCTACCTCTTGCTTTACTGGAAACCATTGTTGCTTCATACATTGCATCAATATTGTACCGGAGGAGAAGCGAATGACTCAAAAACTAGTAAATTCTACAATTACTTTAGTGCTGTCTCTAATGGTTCTAGTTACAGGTTGCAGAAACTCTGATGTAGAAGTTCCTCATACCGTAAATCTTCTGGGAGCCGAAACACGTATATCCAGTCCTGAAAGAATATTAGTATGCTCGGACACTCTCTCTACTGACCTAGCGTCTGATTTCGGAGTGCTATTGCTGAATGACATTGCAGCTTCCAGCACAGGTGAACTAGCAATTCTTGACGGAGCCAGTTCTACTGTAACTCTTATTGATTCTGAAGGAGTTATTTCTACAACAGGTGGCTCCGGACAGGGACCCGGTGAGTTTCAGCAACCAATATCTGTAGCACTTTCTGATGAAGGTATTATCGCTGTCTCCGACTTAATGGCAGGAACAGTTAGAATTTACCAACCGCATTTTGAATCATACCAGGATGTCAATGGCTTTTTTATGGCAAACCCAGGAGTTATGTACATAACCGGTGACAGCAGCTTTACAGCAATGCGAGTTTATTTCAGAACAGATAATGATGAGACTGTAATCGGACACCAAACTGCTCTCTGGGTCGGTAATGACTCAGATCCGGTCCATGTATACACTGAAAACATGAGATCTTTTGACCTGAGTGATTTCGGTGCCTCTGTTATTGCTCCCTATCCTATGACAACCAACTCTGAAGGAGTAGTTTTCGTTGCAGACGTTTCCACAGAAAAATACATACTATCTTCATACAACTCTCAGGGTGACATTCTCTGGATTTCGGAATTGCCTTTCCAACCCTTAGAGAAGACCGAAGAAGAAATTAACTTTGAAGAAGACCTAGTTATAAGGAGAATGCAGCAGAGTCCTCACCAAGTTAACTACGTAGCCGATCCGTATCATTTCGCTGTTGTTTCACTGGCCCTTGGGCCGGAAGAAAGGCTCTGGGTTGAAAGACCCGGCTACGGAAATACACATTTCGATATTTTTGAACCAGCAACTGGTGAATACCTTTTTTCAGCTTCTGCTGAAGGAGAGTTCGATATACTTAAAGTCACTCCTGGCGGAATTTTTGCAGTTCCTTCAGGAATGTATCAGAGCTTGTTACTCCTGAATCTTTCCGGAACATGATAGGTTAAAAAGTAACCGATGAACGATCAGTCCAGTTTCAGCAACTGTTAATCTTCCTGCGAACAATTCTGTAAACCTTACATCAAAATCAATAATAAGGTCTCTGGACTGAGAATTCATTCAATAGCATAAAATTACACCTTTTGGAATCGATTTGAAGCATCTTTGCTTTCTCGACTAACTGCGTGAATTCTACCTCGGATCTTTTAAGAGGAAGTAGTAGCACTATTTGCTCAAGGTTCTCTAATGCCATGCTCAGAACCTTTCAGAAATATCTTTGGTTGATTAAGTACTCTTGCTACAAATGGATTCTCATCCTCAACCTTACTCTTCCATTCATTACTTGTTATAATCTTAACATTAATGACTCTTTTAACTCCTGATTCTACAGGTTGTATTGCATTTAGTATATCTGTATATCGTAGTTCTTCCCCGATGATCATGATATCAATATCGCTAGATGCATTATCAGTTCCTCTCGCAATAGAACCGTAGATAAACGCTGAGTAGATTGAGTTCATATAGGGAGTCAACGCCGACTATAGTGGGATAGTTAAAGCAACAGTTTTTATCACAATACCATATATCTCTTGAAATACAGGGGATTCAGAATTTGCCTGGTAAAACTTTGTTCTACCGATCAATTTTTCATTTACTAAACCACTTTTTGCCAGCCTAACAATTATGCGATGTACAGCCCCTACACCTGAATTTACCAGGCAAAGTATTCTGACATTTGGAACGTTCTATTCGGTTGCCCAAATAGAAGAGCCAAAACCTTCAATTACACTTCTGAGAAAAGACTCTGAGCTATCCCCATTGATGGATAGTCGGTCTTAGTGGTTTTTGTAAACATATTACTCCTTCCCATATTGGGTAGAATACCACCCATTTTGGGAATATGCAGGTGATCCATATATTTGGATATTTAATCGATGATAGATTGAGATTCAGGATATAATTTTAAATACTTAAATACTGGTATCCCCGCCGGGATTTGAACCCAGGCTTCCGGCTTCGGAGGCCGGCACTCTATCCAACTGAGCTACGGGGACA
>JADGDO010000020.1 GCA_016744855.1 Candidatus Fermentibacteraceae bacterium
GCACATTTCATAGCCCGTGCAACTCATGGTTTTGCTGACGACTTGCTTACTGCAGCCTTCCTAGCCTGCTCAGCACCCGTACTGATGGCTCCGGCAATGAACACCCGGATGTGGAATAACCCCGCCGTTCAGGCCAATATTGATCTTCTTTCATCAAGGGGAATTGCCCTTGCCGGACCCGATTCCGGGCAGCTGGCATGTGGAACCACCGGTTACGGCCGTATGATGGAAGCCAGTGATATTGCTGAGATTTGTAGCAGCATTCTACAGAAGGGGGGCATCAGATGAAGCCTGTTCCAACCCTGAAATGGTGCGAAAACCATCTTCAACTACTTGACCAGAGACTCCTTCCTGCTGAAGAGATTTTCATTCAATGCAAGTCGGTAAAAGATCTTGCCCACGCAATAAAAACCCTAGCGGTAAGAGGAGCTCCAGCTATAGGGATCGCAGCAGCTTACGGTGCCGTTACTGCGGCTCTGGAAACTTCTGATACCGCAAATTTCCAAGAGGAATGTAATGCACTACTTGATGTTTTGGCTTCCACCAGACCGACTGCTGTAAATCTGTTTCACTGCCTTGATATCCAGAGGCAAATTCTTTTCTCCTCACCCACAAAGGAAATCGCCATTGAGAGGCTTTTAACTCGTGCTCACGAACTCTTTGAAGAGGATCTTGAAGCAAGCAAGGCCATGGGAAGGTTTGGGGCTGACCTGCTTCCAGAGGGTTGTACAGTTCTTACTCATTGCAATGCGGGTGGGTTGGCAACTTCTGGGCTGGGTACCGCTCTTTCTGTTATCTACGAAGCCCATTCCCGCGGAATTCTCAAGCAGGTTTTCGCTGATGAGACCAGACCTCTCCTGCAGGGAGCCAGGCTTACCGCATGGGAACTCCACCGAGTAGGAATCCCGGTAAAGGTCCTTCCCGATTCCGCTGCTGCTTCTCTTCTTAGAACCGGTGAAGTTGATGCTGTTATAACTGGAGCAGACAGGGTGGCCATGAATGGTGACTCTGCCAATAAAATAGGAACTTATCCTCTTGCCCTTGCAGCACATGAGTCCGGAGTGCCCTTTTACATAGTAGCACCAACCTCTACTTTTGATCCGAAATCAGCCACTGGCTTTTCCATTGAAATTGAGGAAAGAGGCAGAGAAGAACTTGCCGAAATGGGGACTAGAAAAATTCTTCCGGATGGTGTGAGGGTTTTCAACCCGGCTTTTGATGTTACTCCTGTTAAGTTGATCACTTCCATTATCTGTGAGAAAGGGGTTATTTCAGCACCTAGTGAAATTGAATGGTGAGGTTGACACAGATAGATGTATGCAATACTATTTCATTGATGATTTAATGGATTGAGAGCTCTGAGTTATCGGTGTTCAGGGTCTCGTCTTTGGCTTTTACTGAATCGGTTTTACTGAAGGAGCAGATATGGGAAGAACCATAGGAATTGACCTTGGAACGACTAACTCCTGCATCGCTTTCAGTGATGGTGGTCACCCCACGGTTATCCAATCGAAGAGTGGCTCGCGTGTAATGCCCTCCGTAGTAGCGTTTTCCGCTAAAGGAGAGAGGCTAGTGGGGCTTGTCGCCAGAAGACAGGCAATTACCAACCCTAAAAATACAGTGAACAGTATCAAGAGACTTATGGGAAGACGATACGCAGAAGTCTCTAACCAGATAAATGATGTTTCATATGAGATTGTTGAGAACGGTAATGGTGACGCTGCTGTTCGAATTATGGACAGAATTTATACACCACCAGAGATCTCAGCTATCATTCTTCA
This sequence comes from Candidatus Fermentibacteraceae bacterium, assembly GCA_016744855.1. Lineage (GTDB taxonomy): Bacteria > Fermentibacterota > Fermentibacteria > Fermentibacterales > JCC-6 > Sabulitectum. Next base: position 1,782 of record JADGDO010000020.1, read on the forward strand.
ACAGTTGAAGCTCACAGCAGAAGAATTCCTCGGTGAGGAAGTTACCGATGCGGTGATAACTGTTCCGGCGTATTTTAATGAAATTCAGCGTGAAGCAACCAAAGCTGCGGGAAAGATTGCCGGCTTCAATGTAAAAAGAGTTTTAAACGAGCCTACTGCAGCAGCGCTTGCATTTCTTGAACCCCAGGGTAAGAAGAAGCTCGTTGTTTATGATTTCGGAGGTGGAACATTCGATGTGAGTGTTCTTCAGGTTATTGAAGGTGTTTTCGAGGTGAAGGCTACTCTTGGAAATACAACTCTTGGTGGAGATGATCTTGATACAAAGCTTGTTCAGTGGATAATGAGCGAATTCAAATCAGAAACAGGTATTGATCTCAGCCGGGACAATATTGCTCCACAACGTGTGAGAGAGGCTGCTGAAAGGGCAAAGTGCGAATTGTCCATGACGCATGAGACAGACATCAACCTGCCTTTCATTGCAACAGGGGAATCCGGCCCTGTTCATCTGGAAATAACAGTTACAAGAAATCTCTTTGAGGAGCTTGCTGGTAATCTGATTCATGAAACAATTCCGCTCTGCAAAGATGCTCTGGATGATGCTGGCATGAAGATTGAAGATATCGATCACGTTGTTCTGGTAGGTGGTTCTACAAGAATCCCTATGGTTCAGAAACTTGTTGAAGAGTTCTTCAAGAAAAAACCGGCTCAGTCTGTCAATCCTGATGAGGTAGTTGCTCTCGGTGCTGCTATTGAGAGTTCCGTCTTAACAGGGCAGAGAAAAGACCTTGTTCTTATTGATGTTACTCCGCTAACTCTCGGTGTGGAAACACTCGGTGGGGTCCTTGCTCCTATTATAAAGAGGAATAGTCCGATTCCTACCAGGAATAGCAGGATATTTACAACTGCAAGCGATAACCAGTCTGTAGTTGGAGTGCATGTTGCACAGGGAGAAAGAGAAATAATTGACGGTAACAGAAGCTTAGGCACCTTTGAATTGCGTGGTATTACCGCTGCAAAGCGCGGAGAACCCCGTATAGAGGTAGTCTTTGAAATAGACGCGAGTGGAATACTGAATGTTTCTGCAAGAGACACAACTACAGGCCAGGAACAGAGTATCAAAGTTAATCCAAGTGGTGGTTTAAGCGGTCATGATATTGAAAGACTTCGCAAGGAAGCTGCAGCGAATGCAGAAGCAGATAAGATCAGACTTAGATTTGTTGCTATCAGGAACGAAGCAGACGAAGTGATTTACAAGGCTTCAAAATCGCTTAAAGTTGCGCGAGAGGAACTGGACAAAGAGTCATGGACAGAGCTTGAAAATGAGCTCAAGAAGCTTAAAACTCTTCGCGATGAAGAAGATCCTCTGGCAATAGAAAAAGCAATTGCTGTTGTACGCCAACTTAACAGTTCGGTGTCAAAGCTCGTTGAAGTGTTTGAGTCTGACGAAGAGAATGCAACTTCTGAATTTCTCAACTCAATTTCTAAAGTTGAAGGTGAGGGTAATTCAGCAAAATAGACACCGGTTTCTGAAAAGCAGATTTTTGTAGTTTCAGCACTCCGTTGTTATATTTCACACTATGAATCCATATGAAGTATTAGGCGTGGATCGAAGCGCGTCCGCCGAGGATATTAAGAAGGCCTATCGTACAGCAGCGATGAAGAATCATCCGGATCGCAACCCGGGTGATCACAAGGCTGAAGAGCGTTTCAAAGAAGTTGCAGGAGCTTATGAGGTGTTAAGCGACCCTTCCAGAAGGGATGCTTTCGACCGTTACGGAACCACAGATGCTCCGGGTTCCGCCTCTGGAATGGGCGGGATGCACGATATATTCAGTGGTTTTGGTCTTGATGATGCTATGAGAGCATTCATGGAAAATTTCGGGTTTTCTTCCGGTGGTTCCGGATCCCGTGCTGTTCACGGTGAGGATGTTTCTGTAAGAGTTAATCTTGATCTTGAAGAGGCTGCACTTGGTGGTCGTCGCGATATCGAGGTTGAACGAAATGTTGCCTGTGGCAAGTGCTCAGGCACTGGTGCTGATGCAACTGCTGGATCAGATACATGCAGACAGTGCAATGGCGCAGGAAAAGTGTCCTCTATCAGGAATACCCTTCTGGGAAGTTTTCGAACAGTGAATCAGTGCAATGTATGCAATGGCAGAGGCACTATACCCAAAAAACTGTGCACAGGATGTAAAGGCAGAGGTTTCAAGAGTAAAAAATCTACTATTGCAGTAGATCTCCCGGCCGGTCTTTCTAAAGGTCACTACATCAGGCTCAGAGGTCAAGGACATCATCCTGGTCAGGATGGAGTGCCCGGTGACCTGAAACTCCTGATTAACAGTATTGACTATGGACCATTCAAGCGCGAGGAAGATGATCTCGTTTACCCTCTAACAATCTCATATCCTCAAGCGGTTCTCGGGGGCGAATTCTCGGTACCCACTCCCGACGGAGATTCTATTAAAGTCAAGGTTGGAAGTGGAACCAACTCAGGTACCAGATTCAAACACAAACACCATGGGATGGGCCGGCTTAACAGGCGGGGCAGAGGAGATCTTCTTGTAGAAGTTGATATTCACGTTCCCTCCAAGGTTAAGCGGGGCGATAAGGAGCTTCTCAAGAAACTTGATGAGTCCTCCTCATTTCAGGTCAAGAATAGATAGCAATGGACCACTCTCTCAACAGGCTTGAATATCCATCCATTCTTGAAATTGTACGGAAACACGCAGGTAGTCAGGCAGGAAAAGATCTTGTTTCCCGCCTGTTGCCGGCCACTGACCGCAAGACTTCCAAGCTTCTTCAGGATGAGACTATTCATGCAGCTGGCCTTATCAGTATTAGTATAGAGCCTCCTGTTTCTAATTTGCAGGGAGTTATTGCAGCTGTTGATTCTCTCGAGCGTGGTGCGATTGCACTGGAACCGTTCCACCTAAGGAGCACCGGGGAAGCTTTAGCAGATTTTAAGAGATTCACTGATAGGGTGAATGAATCCTCAGATGCAATCACCGGAATTCTTGATACTGCTATTTCTGAGATACCTGTTCTTGATTCTCTTTCTCGAATGCTTCTTCGAATTACAACAGCAGATGGGGAGCTATCCAAAGATGCTTCGCCCGAGTTAAAAAAAATATCCAGGCGAATTGAGTCACTTCGTTCCTCACTAACTGCAAGGTTATCTGCTATTTCATCGAGACTTGCTGGAATCGGAGTTCTCAGAGACTCTCCGCCATCTATTCGATCTGGAAGATTTGTACTGCCGGTAACAGCAGGAAAAAGAGGTTCTGTCAAGGGTTTAATTCATGACAGATCTGAAAGCGGAGCAACACTTTTCATTGAGCCTGCAGAACTTGTCGAGGGTGGAAATCAACTTCAGGAAGCTCTTCTTGATCTGCAGCAGGAACGAAGGCGAATTCTTCGGGATGCTACAACAGCATTTAGAGAACATCTCGAGGAAACAAAAAAGGGAATATCTATTCTCAGCAGCCTTGATTTTGTCTTTGCCAGAGCAAGGTATCACCTCGATGAAAGAACTGCATTTCCAGAGGAAGGGCAAATGGACCTTCGAGACCTGGCTCACCCTCTTCTCCCTCATGAAACTGTTGTTAAAAGCAGAGTTAAGCTTGCCGAGGACTGGCGTGTGCTTGTTATCAGTGGACCGAATGCCGGTGGTAAGAGCGTTCTTCTTAAGGCAGTTTCTCTCGCTTCAATCTGCTCCAGAAGCGGGTTAGGTGCTCATGCAAGTTCAGCCTCATTTATTCCGTTTTTCAGTAAAATAATGGTCTCTATGGGCGATAATCAATCAATAGCTATGCATCTTAGCACATACTCTGCCAGGCTTACAGAACAGAGAGAAATACTACTGGACGGTGACCGGGAAACCCTTGCAATTATAGATGAACCTGCTGCAGGAACCGATCCAGTAACCGGTGCAGCTCTAGCTGCCGTTTTCCTTGAGGAGCTCGCTGACTCAGGAGTCAGAACAATAGTGAGTACTCATATGGGGCAGCTTAAATTGATGGCTCGCGAGAAGCAGGGATTTCATAATGCTTCCATGTCATTTAATCCGGAAACACTTACTCCCGGGTTCAAGTTTATTGCAGATATTCCAGGGGCCTCATGCACTCTTGAAGCAGCCGCTATAGCTGGATTCCCTCCGGATTTGCTGAAAAAAGCATCAGATCTTGCTGGCGATTCTTTCAGTCTGGACAGTCTAGTTATCAGCCTCAGAGATCTCGAGGAAACTCGTCAAAAGGAACTCCATCGCCTCACTGAGGAGAGAAAGCATGCCAGAAAAACCAGGAATTACCTGGAGAAGCAGCTCAAGGAGACCAGAAACGACCTCGAAAAGAGAATTGAGGCGGTAGATTATGAAAAAAATCGCACCTTAAAAAGCATCGAATCACGGGCGGATTCTCTTTTGGTTTCTATTGCTAATTCTCCGTCTGCAGTTGAAAGAAAAGATGCGCGAAAAAAACTAGGTAAGCTTGCAGCCAGTGAGAAACCGACAGTTAGATCGAATAAGATCATTAACTCTTCCTCAGATAAGCAAACTGCTGCTATTCAGGAAGGTGATAATGTTCAGATAGATGGCTGGAGTGTTTCTGGTATTGTTGAAAAAGCTGGAAGATCAACTGCCATGGTGAGAATAGGTTCAATACGGGTAAAGAAAAAAATTACAGAACTAATCAAACTTGCACCTACCCCTGAAAAGCATGTCGCATCATCAGAATATCAAGCCATTGAAGAGAGCCCTGAGGTTATGCTACTCGGAATGACAATTGATGAAGCTATTGCAGAACTGGATATAAAGCTAGATAATTGTACTGCTATCAGTCTTAAAAGATTAAGGATTGTGCATGGCAAGGGCCGATTGATGTTGGGTGTAACAGATTGGCTTAGAAGAGATAAACGGCTGAAAAGCGTATCTATTGCATCTCCCGAAGAGGGTGGCACAGGAGCGTCTATTATTATTCTTAAGGGGTAGTCTTCATGGCATTTAATCCCATTGATGTGGAGATGGTCAAGGATTCTACCGATATTGTCTCAACTATTGGGCGATATGTCGAGTTGAAAAGGTCAGGCACTTCATGGAAGGGTCTTTGCCCTTTTCACAGAGATAAAACTGCAAGCTTCTTCGTTTCTCCTCCACGAAATACCTGGAAGTGCTTTGGATGTGGTGAGGGTGGCGATGTCATAAGTTTTCTCATGAAACATAAAAATCTCAGCTTTCTTGAGGTGATTGAAGAGCTTGCTGAAGAGAACGGAATTACAATTGATAGAAGCAATGCCCCTAATCGTTCATCTCAGCTTTCCAAAGGATTGTTCGACGTTGTTGCCGAAGCACAGAAATTTTATCAGAGATGTTTCTCTGAACCTGTGGGTACCGAGGCAAGAGATTACCTTAATAACAGATTAATTGATGAAGGAACACTTGAACTGGGTATTGGCTATGCACCTGGGGAAAATTCTCTTCTTTCTCACCTGAGAGGTCTCAATTTTTCGATATCAGTTATGAGCGAGGCCGGACTGGTTATTACAGACAGAGGAAATCCCTATGATCGCTTCAGAAAACGATTAACATTCCCGATCCGAGACAGACGAGGAAGAGTTGTCTCTTTCGGCGCAAGAGGTTTCGGTGATGCTGTACCAAAATATCTTAATGGTCCAGAGACATCCATTTACAAAAAAGGATCATTTCTTTATGGGTATAGTACCGCCCAAAAGGGTGCCAGAGATTCCGGCAGGGCAATTCTTGTTGAGGGCTACTTTGATCACGCCAGACTATTATCCATTGGTTATAGCGGTACTGTAGCAACCAGTGGAACTGCCCTTACAGAAAAACAGGCAAGAAATCTTAAGGGAATGTCCGACAATATATTGATTTGCTACGATGGAGATTCTGCGGGTAGTAAAGCTGCTGTTAAAGCTGCAGAGACCCTGCTTTCTCAAGGGGCTTATCCATTGATTATCAAGTTGCCTCAAGGCATGGATCCCGATGATTTCGTTCGAGAGAGAGGTTCTGAAGAGTTCGAAAAGCTGATAAACTCAGCTCTAGATCCTGTTTCATTTTGCATCTCTCTTCTCGGGGGTAGAATGCCTGACGGGCCCGGCAGAATTCAAATCGCTCAGAGACTTCTTGAAGTTGTAGCATCTTCTTCAAATCCTCTTGTCGAAGAGGATCTTCAAAGAAAAGTTGAAAGACTCACCGGTTACTCAAGGACAGCTTTAGCCAAGTCGGGGGAGTCCATTAGAGAGAAAAAACTGCCCTTTGAAAGACGAACCAACGTTAACAGAAGAAGTGGAGAAATTGGAAGTGGCGACAGAGGAATTCTCAGGGCAATTACTGCTGGAGGACTTTTTGACGCGGAACTGATAAGATTTCTCAAAGATGATGATATGATTTCGAAACAGGCTTCAGCTATCCTGGCTGCTTTCAGAAAGCAGCTTGAACAGGGATATTCAAGACCGGTCTTCGGAGAACTGGAAGAGGAGATTGCCGGGGATTGTGCAGATATTGTTGGTATTCTTGAATCTGTAAATTCTGAGGAGATCACTGCTCTAAAAAGCTATGTTGAAAAGAAAAGAAGAGAAATCCCAAGACGTAGACAACTCAGGCGTGGGCTTTCCGAAGCCGATTCGGAAGAAAAAGCTATGACCCTTGAAGAACTCTCTGACGGTGTCATTCATGAGAACTAGGAAACCAGTTGCCTGTGATGCATCCCGAAGCTTTCACTCTGTTGTTGATTCCACGCTGGTTTCCACCGGTGAAAGAAGGGAACAACTCGCAGTATTTATTAAGGAAGCTCGTTCTAAGCTTCTATCTCTTTTTAAACTTTCCCCTGATCTTGCCTGTGGTAAAGAATGGACCAAAGTTCAGAGCAAAATTCACAATGAGCTTTTAGCTTCTGCCGACCCAGATATAAGAACTGAAGCATGTAGATGCATTGATATCCTCCTTGATGCTGAAAGTGAACTGGTGGAAGGTAATCTACGCTTGGTTCTGATGGTAGTCAGGCGATATGCTGGATGTGTTACCGGTGCACTCGAGGAAATGGATTTTGTTCAGGAGGGGTGCGAGGGTCTGCTTGATGCGATAAGAAGATTTGATTTTGCAGGAAGCGCCGGTTTCCTTTCTTACGCCCTTATCAGGATCAGAAAGAGGGTACTTCTTGCGATAGAACGTCAGCACCGCCTTGTCAGAATACCCGCCCATGTAATCAGAAAAGGTAGATATCTGAAAGAAGTTATAGATGATTTTGCATCTTCCATGGGCAGATATCCATTACCTCACGAAATTGAGATCGAGACTGGTGGTGATATGGACTGGTCAATTCTCTTAAGCCTTTCAGAGAGAGTTGATTCTATAAATGCACCTGCTTATGGAACAGGGCTGACTCTTGAAGAACAGATCGCTTCAAATGCCGCTTCACCCGGGAGAATACCACTTAACGATCTTGTTGAAGATGCCCTTTCGAAGCTGAATAAGCGAGCTAAATTTATTCTTGTTATGCGGTATGGTTTACTTGACGGAGACACTCACAAACTTGCAGACATTGCAGAAGTCCTGGGACTTTCCGTAGAAAGGACTCGACAGATTGAGAAGGCTTCCATTAAAACACTTCGTGAAGATTTTAACGACTCTGATATTACTGACTGGCTGCAGTAGAGAAAACTCTGCAACACAGACCATTTCGCAGGAACCAGGGGAAGAGGACAACGCTGCTGTTGTTTTTGGCCCATCGCTGACAGAGATGTTTTACATCTCGGGTGCATGGCAGAGAGTTGCAGCTGTCGACAGATTTTCTACTTGGCCACCCGAAGCAGAAGAGATTGCAATTGTTGGTGATTTTCTATCTCCTTCTCTGGAAATGATAGCAGCACTTGGAGCAACATCAATACATGTTGTGGGTCGAAATCAAGCTCTTGCTGATCTGGCAGAGCGGCTGGACATTCCTTACTATCAATATTCGTTTGACCGGCTGGATGATGTCTATCAATCGTGCAGTCAGCTGGAGTCTTTGTATCCGGATGCAAATCTGGACTGGTTTCAGAGTGAAATTGAACACACTATGGATTCTGTTTCAGTCCAATTTACCGATGAATCTCCTGAGGTTATGATTGTTATCTACTTGGAAGGCGATGGAGCAATTTCTCTTGCTGGTAGGGGAACATTTTTTTCTGATATTCTAACAGGTATAGGATGCGTGCTTTCAGCCCCTGATAGCGGCACTTATCCCGCAGTTTCTGTAGAAGGTATTCTTGCACTTGATCCTGATTTTGTTGTTATTCTTGACCCCTACTCAAGCGGTCAGACACCACTTGATAACTGGAGAGAAAACGGTCTTGATGATACAAATGTGGTCGTACTGTCTGAGGACTTTGTGCTTGTGCCGGGTGCAAGATTGAAGGACCTCATTATAGGATTAGCACAGTGTCTGAACTGACTTTAAAGAACTTCAGCTCTGGTTATAAATCTCACGAAAAGGCTGTTTACGGCGTATCTATGAACCTCTCAGCCGGTAGTGTAACTGCAGTTATCGGGCCCAACGGAAGTGGTAAAAGCACCCTTCTTAAAGGAATAATGTCTTTTCCGGGAATGAAGAGTGAGGGGCTGGTGACACTCAACTCACTGGCAATCCCTTCAATGAACAGGAGGGAGAGGGCAGCCAGAATTGCTTATCTGCCACAATCTCCACCTCTGCCTGCAGGTCTCACTGCAATCGAAACAGTTCTTCTCGGCAGGTTTCCTCACCGCAATGCCTGGTCTTCTGACTCTCCTGGTGACATCGAGATTGCTATGGATGCACTCGAGATGGTCGGAGCAGAACATCTGGCTGAGAAGCATACAGATGAGATATCTGGAGGAGAAAACCGACTCGTTAATCTTGCCGCAGTTCTTTCACAACAAACAGAAATAATTCTTCTTGACGAGCCCGGATCATCTCTGGACTACGGTCATGCAGCTCAATTGTGGGAATTGTTATCCAGACTTGCTTCAAGGGGTATCATTATTCTGGCTACAACACACAGAATAGAGATGTCGGGGAATGCTTTTGACAAGGTACTTCTACTATCTGGAGGTAAGTCGGTAGCTTTTGGGAAACCCGAGGAGGTTTTTCTTTCAGGTGATCTGTTATCGAGCGTTTACAACACTCCTATGAGTGTCAGGCGCGCGTCACATGATGGAAGCTGGATAGTTTTCCCCGGAGATTCAAAATGAAGAGAACAACACTGATTATGATTCTGCTTGCAATAGGTGGTGTAGCTCTTTCCCTGTCAGTCGGACCCATGGGGTTAAATGCTCCTGATCAAGTGATTTTGTACCTGCGGCTTCCTCGAATTCTGCTTGCAATTACAGCAGGGGCCTCACTTGCTGTTTCAGGCTGTGTTTTGCAGGCTGTTCTTCGAAACCCCCTTGCTACTCCTTTCACCCTTGGAATCAGTGCAGGTGCTGGAGTCACAGCTGGATTTATAATTCTTTCTGGTATTTCCTTACCGATTTATTTTCTCTATCTCTCTGGTACGGCGGGAGCTCTCGCCGCTTCAACACTGACCTGGTTTCTAGCAGGAAGAGGGCAGAGAGATCATTCCGGCCTGATTCTTGCCGGCGTAACCGTTAATCTTCTTGGAGCATCACTTCTGCTTCTGATTGAGTATATGAGTCCAGCGTCGCGTCTTGTGGAGATTATCAGATGGATGATGGGTGATCTTGCTGTATCCGGTTACCGCAGAGTTCTCTATCTCTTTCCCTTCCTCATTGCTGGAATGGTTCCAGCTATGTTGAGAACAGGTACTTTGAATCAATTTCTCACTGGCACTGAGATGGCTGAATCCAGAGGTGTAAATACTGTCAGAGAGAGATTCTTTCTTCTTCTTGCAGCTGCAGTTCTTGCAGGAGGTGCAGTTGGGGCTGTGGGACCGGTAGGCTTTGTTGGCCTCATAGTACCCCATACGATGAGACGGTTGGTTGGAGGAGACTACCGAAAGCTTCTTCCTTTCTCTGCCCTTGGGGGTGCTATTCTCATGCTCTGGGCGGATATCTTCTCACGCGTAGTGATTTCACCGGCAGAACTACCTATAGGTGTTATTCTATCCCTTCTGGGAGGTCCTTTCTTTCTTTACCTTCTGATCAAGAAACCACGTCTTTAGATAAAACTCTCCGTTTCTACCTGAGAATACAAAAGCAGCCCCCGCCTTAAAGGCAGGGGCTGTCTATTATGTCGAGAACTATCAGTGAATATTACAGACCGTACTGAGTGTCCGAAGTCTCCGAAGTTTCCGAAGATTCCTCAGCTTCCTGTGAAGCAACATAACCGGCTCTCAGTGAATCCATCGTGTTGTAATACTGAACTCTCTGATCAAATATGTCTGCATTCTCTCTGATTGAAGCCATAAGCCTGTTGGAATAAAGATCCTGGTGGCCGTTCTGAACAGAGAGGTAAAAACCAGCAAGCTGAGAAGCATCTTCTGGTATCTGTGCGTCTGTGCGTGTTACTATTTCTGCGAGATAGGCTACACCATTGTTGCTGAATGGTCCGATAACTGTGTACTCATCTTCCATAAGGGAAGCATCAGCAAAGTCATCGCAACCAAGAAGCCCACGGTAGGCTGCCTGATCAGAAATCGCCCACTGTCTAACAGATACCGGAGTGAACTGCTGTGTGTCATAAATCATGAGAGATTCTGCCTCGGCATAACCGCCCAGACCTGTTCCAGCACTTCTGATCTCTGCAAGAGCATTTTCAGCATGCAGTAGAGATTGTTCAGCCTGCCTCTGAGTGTACATTTGAAGAAGAATCTCATTGCTTTCAAGTGCTTCTTCAAAGGTAAGCTGCCCACCCTGTAGTTCTTCTAATTTCCGAGCAACCATAAGAGCAGGATAGCCGGTAGAGAAATTTGGTACATAGAAGACTGGTCCTATGCTGTCCATCCAGATTGAATCAGTAGCAAAGGAAATCAACGACTGAGGAATGTCAGCAGAAGGAGTTGTATTCTGGTCAATAATGTACTCACCATAATCAACAAGCGAGTGTCCTTCATAAACAGGGAACTCTGTTAGAAGAATGTTCTCGGCACTTTCCTCGAGATCCCAGAAAGTCGATCTGACTGTTCTGTATCCCGGGAAGAGTGGGATTTCCCAGTGAACAAGAGTAAGTGTATCAGTGTTTCCGGTTGTGTCATCCGAAGAGGTTATAACAGAGAGGAGTTCCACTGAGTGGCCGGCTCTCATGGAAGTCTGATTCATGGAAGCGGCCAGGAAAGGCTGTGAAAGGTCTCCAGGAGAAAGATCAATGTCCCAACCGGAGAAACCGGTGAGCTGTTCTCTGGTAACAGTGAATGTATCAGGCATACCCGCACCGGATATTGCCAGAGAATCTACCATTCCAAGAGTCGCTTCTATGTCTTCGTCGGCAGGTGCTACAGCGAATGTTGCAAACCTAATTCTTGATCCGGGAGTTGTAGTGAAGAGGTCGGTATTTGCATTATAGAATTCTCTGAGTTCGTCATTCGAAGGAAGCTCAGGTGAAGATGTAAAAGGGATGTATCTTGCAGTAACAGTGGTCATTGCATCACTCAGTAGAAATTCAACTTCGCCTGCTGATATCAGATTTTCAAGAGAAACTGCTGCATCATACATTGCCATATCAGCCTGGTTCAATAACTGATAAAGTGTTGATCCGTAGTTGGGATCATTTTTGTAATCACCGATGTATGCTTCAGGATCTTCAATACCTGCAAGACGAAGCTGGGCTTTAAGAAGAGCTTCTGCCATGGATGATTTGACAGGCTCCCAGCCAAGGGCATCAAGATATTCATTCTGAAGTGTTCTATCTACAAGGATATCAAAGGCTGTGTTGTTTATATCATTGAACATAAGTGCGAGCTGATTCTCTGGGTCAGGGTCACCCATTCGCTGCATCTGCAGCTTGAGACCATTGTAAACTTCATCACGAACGTAATCGTATGAGGTTGGCTGAAGACCTGTACCGTTAACGGTGCCGACTACAAGCTTATCAGCTTCCACATTTTGAATACCACCACGTCCCCATTCGAGAAATATCATTCCGACGAAGATGACAACGATGGCAATAAGGAATATCTTTGCATTGTTTCTGAACCAGGTTAACATTGATGGATCCCCTTTGTTGAACTATGTTGAATTGAGGGTGGAAAATAAGCAATATGTACGTCGAGGGGCAAGACCCCGGAGGGTTTAAAATTGATAGTTAAGAACTTTGATGCTATGATGAAAAAAATTGAGTCCGCTGTCCCAGGAGATTCATTTGTTGTTTCCGGAGATGAATACTATCAATCAACTCGTTTGTTGAAAGCTCTCAGACTTCGAGCAGCAGAGCTATCTCTCGATCCCGTAAGGCTTATGCCTGATGATGTGAATGAAACCAGCCTTACTTCTCTTTTTAGTGAAGGGTCCCTTTTCAGTCCCGGAAAACTTATCATGCTCGGTGATGTTGACAAGCTTACAAAGGCGCAGAAAACTGAGCTTCAAAAGATTGTCTCAACTAGTTTCGACCATATTCTTTACTCTCGTACCTCGGGACGCAAATCTTCAAGCAAATTTATGTCTTCATTGGAAAAATCAGGAACTGGTTTTACCTGCTGGGAGCCCTTTGCAAATCAGATGTGGAAATGGACAAAAATTCTAGCTTCGGAAGAGAGTGTAAATCTTACAAGAGATGGATCTCAGGCAGCAGAGGCGATTGCTTCCGGAAAGCTTGAAAGGCTTGCGGATGTTCTCAGCCGGATTGCTCTCTTTCACGAGAAAGGATCCACTATTGATTCGTCAGGTGTTTACAGAGCCGTTCAGGGAGGCGAGGAGGCTACAGCTTTTCAGTTTTGTGGTGAAGCACTGTCCGGGAAAAAAGGTGCAGCTATGCGTTCTCTTTCTCTTCTCTTAAGCTCCGGCGAAGAACCCATCAGGCTACTTGCTCTGCTTTACAGTCAATGGAGACAGGTGGCTCGGGCAAGGGAATTACTTCAAAGCGGAATACAGTCGCAGACAGCTGCAAAAAAATTGGGTATTCCCCAGTTCCGATGGAGAAGCATTGAAGAGTTTGCCTCCAGACGGCTAAACTACACAAATTCAAATATGTTAGAGGCTTTCGCAGCTGCTGATTACGGATTGAAAAGAGGAGCAGACCCACTTGCTTCAATTGCGTCCGTCATACTCACCTTGACATCCACTGACAAATGAAGAAAGATAACACGGTGTATTGTGGTTAATGAAAAATAAGGCATTCTAGAATGGAGGGGTAATGGCGCTGGAAAGGAAAATCCAGGATCTCCTGGCAAGACGAACTGAGCTGGCTGAAAGGCTGTCTAATCTCGAAGCCATGAAGGTGGAGACTAACCAGAGGGTTTACTCCAGAATCAAGGGCGATTACGATGATCAGTTGAATGAAGTTCTGGGCAAACTTGGTGCCGAGAAGGGATCTTTGGAGGCCAAGGTCAATGATCTTACGAACAAGATCAATGAACTTGAGAAGAAACATCAGAACGAATCGGACCTTGTTGAAGAATTGCAGATCAGAGCAAGGCTCAGAGAACATGATGAAAACGATCCATCATTTCAGAAGGAACTTGATTCCGCTACCAGCGCAAGGAACGCGACAGCTGATGAACTTGATGGTTTCCGTTCTGAACTTGGTGACATGAAGAAAGTCCTCAGGGATGTTGAAGAAGCTACTCAGGGTAAATCATCGAAACCTTCCAAAGCTAAGCCTAAGAAGGAAGTTGTTGATAACAACCTTGATGAACTTGATCTTGATGACGATATCGATTTAGAAGATGAGGACGAAGATGATACAGTTGCATGCCCTTCATGCAGCCATGTAAATCCTCCGCAGAAACTTTTCTGTGAAGAATGCGGTGCAGCGCTCGATGAAGACGAAAACATGGATGATGAGTTTGATCTTCTCGATGATGGCGATCTCGACCTCTAGTAGGTAATAGATTTCAAGATACTGTGATAACCGGCTCCTCTTACGAGGGGCCGGTTATTGTTTGTGCTACTTGCTCAAGAATTTGAACAGCATTTAATGCTGCCCCTTTGCGCACGTTGTCTGCAGTAACCCAGAATTGTATGATGCTTTTATCAGCAGGGTGATTTCTTACTCTCCCAACAACTGTGTGGTTTCGACCTTCTACTTCTACCGGTTGGCAACCAAGATCGGTTACAATGACCCCCGGTGCTTTTTCCAATTCTCTTATAACCTGTTTGGAAGATACATTTTCAGAGAATTTTATTGTAATGGATTCAGTGTGTCCCGTTTTTACCGGAACTCTTGCACACGATGGAAAAACAGGAAAATTCACTCCGAGTATTTTCGGGGTTTCCTTTATCAGTTTTATCTCTTCACCCGTGTAGCCTGAGGATTCGGGAGGTCCGATTTCACATACAACATTTCTGTGAAATGAGTTTATGCCCGGTTTTTCCTGTTCCTGTTTTTCAAGGGTGGATATTCCATCTCTGCCACCGCCGGAGACAGACTGATATGTTGCAACAGAGATCCACTGGATGGGAGAGAGCTCTCTGAGAGGGCCGAGAGCCATTACGAGTTGAATTGTCGAACAGTTCGGATTGGCTATCAGCCTGTGGCATGGCTTTATCGCTTCTGGATTAACCTCAGGCACAACCAGAGGTACATCTTCTTTCATCCTGTATGCAGATGAATTGTCGATCACATATGCCCCTGATTCAATGGCACCGGGAACCCACTCGAGGGCTGCAGATGAAGAGGTTGCACCCAAAATAATCATGCCCTTTTCCCAGGAGGAATTTTGTATTATTTCAACTGTATGCGGGCGACCACGAAATTTGTATGTTCGTCCAGAGCTTTTTGCAGTAGCAAACAGCCTTAATTCACTAATTGAAAGGGTACTCTCCTGAAGAACGGAAATCATTTTTTCACCGACGAGCCCGGTGGCTCCAACAATACCAACTTTAATCATTTTTTAACCTTCCCGGTAAAACATGTGATGTTCATTCTCATTTCGGGAGTAATATTACTCTTTTCGTCGTGTTCTGGTATCAGGTTGCTCAATTCTTCAGCCTCTTCTTCGACTTCTGCCGAATCTCAGGCTTCACCGGAGATACGTATTTACTCAGAACAACCTGTGTTTCCAATTCTTCACGGAACAGCTGGAAGAATTTCTGATAATTCAATTTCTCTACACGCACCGCATCTCAGTGATCTTTCCTATTCTCCTGATGGATGCCCAGCCGATTCAGGAAGACTTCGACTTCTTGAAGCTCTGCTTAGGAGCCAGGGGGCACCATCCGATCTCGTTGCTCTTCCCTGGGTTGAGAGCAGTTACTATGTAGGCGATTACTCCAGAGTCGGAGCTGCTGGTCCATGGCAGTTCATGAGTGGTACAGCCAGGCATTTTAGAATGAATATGACTGATGAGATTGACGAACGTTACTCGTGGACCGCCTCCACAAGAACAGCTTCGAACTATCTTCTATACCTCAACAGAATGTTTGATGACTGGCATCTTGCTCTTGCTGCATACAATTGTGGTGAGGGAGTTGTTCAGAGAGCTCTTTCCAACTCTGAGAGAAAAGAATATGGAATGATCGAGCTTCCTGGAGAAACCGATGCTTTTGTTCCAAGATATTCAGCTGCACTCCAGGCTGTAAGGCAGAGAGAACGGGAGGAACCGAAACTCTCAGTTGTAATCGTCCCTCCCGGTCTTGATTTAAGGCTTTTGGCTGCGGAGAGTGGTATTGATCCGGATGAACTTGCGGAAAACAATCGGGGTTTTCTGAGAGAAGTTACCCCGATCGGGCAGAGGAACTGGGAAATTGTTGTTCCCTCAGATAAGGCTGCAATTGCTTTTCAGGCTGCCTGGTCAATCTCGCGAGATCGATACACTGTAAAAAACGGAGATTCATGGGTTTCGGTAGGAGAGGCAACTGGTATTCCTGCCAATGATTTGATGGAAGTTAACAGTTCATCAATGCCTCCGCCCGGGGGTGTCCTTCTTCTCCCTGAAAGCGGTAGGATACCTGTAAATTCAAACGCGGCAGTAAGTGCAGGCTTTTTTCAGTATACTGTACGCTCGGGGGATTCTCTAGGTGGTATCGGCGCGCTTGTTGGTGTATCTTCAAGAGAGGTAGCGTTGTGGAATGATATGACTACTGCTTCTACAATTTATCCCGGACAGAAACTCCTTCTCCGGGGTACACCGCCGGAGGGGTCTGATTCAGTGACAATATTAAGAGCAACGAGTGAGATAACTCATACAGTACAGGCGGGTGACTCTATGTGGGCACTTGCTGAGGAATATGGGGTTTCCGTTGAGCAAATTATGGAACTCAACAACAAGGATTCAGCAGCATTATCAATTGGTGAAAACCTGATCATTAAACCGGAGTAGGTGTCATGGCATTTCTATTCGGATCAAAAGCACAGAGAACGTTCAAAAAAATTCAGGATCTTGCCTCAAGTGATATGGTAGATCAAGCGGCAGTTATGGTTGAAGAAGATCTTGATCTTCTTCTATCTGATCATGATGTTTCAGCGAAGCTTGTCCCTTTCCTGATGGATATAGGCCATCCGGATCTGGGTGGTAGAATCGGTGAAAAAATAATGAGAACTCACTCTGATCTGAGGATGACTGTTTCTAGATTGCTTGAGGAGAAACAGGCGAAGTTTCCAAGATCGATAGAGCTCCTCAGGGTTATCTGGCGCTCAAGGCTTCACCAGAGAGATTTTAACGGCTTAATGGAACTTCTCGGTAGAACTGAAAGATTGACCGTGACTCGCTTTTCTGATTCTGTTGAGAGTGCTTTTCAGACTCTTGCTGGTGTTACAGGTCGCGAATTGGGTTCTAGTATCGACCGTGTCCTTGCTTGGTCGATAATATCTCTTCACAAAGGAGATCCGATAGCTGCTATCGATGTCCTTGTGGATGCCGCCGAGAGATGCAGATTCCCTGAAGAAAGTCTTGCCAGGCTTAGCGGCTGGATTGCCGCCCGAAGCGGTGGAACAGATATGGAAGTTAATCTGAGAAGAATAACTGTTTTAGCGGCAATCGGTGATACTGAAAGGGCAATTCTGGAACTACCCAGTCTGTACGATGCAGCTCCCGATGTAGTGAAAAAAGCCATTGCCCTCGTTGAAAAAGAGCTTCTTCATGCAGATAGAACACCAAGGGCAAAGATTGCACTTGCCAGGTTGATCAGTGAAAATGGAAGAACAAATGATGCCTGTCTTATCCTTGATGAACTCGTAGATGAAAACGAAAACCTATCCATTTTTGAGCAGGCTGTAGCCAATCTCGTTCTTCATGCTTCAGGCAGTGCAAGAGTTCATCTTTTACAGGCCCGTTTACGACTGGCGCGTGGAGAAAATACTCAAGCTCTGGATTCGGTAGATAAGGCTTTCCAGTGCGATGATGTTGTAGACTCTCCAGTTGTCGATATCTGTCGCAGGTTTATTGATTCCGGAGTAGATCGTGAGAACCTGATAACCAGTAAACTTGGAGAATTTCTTGTAGACAAGGGTGCTATAGAGGACGCTGTCGAGATACTCGGCCTTAGCGCTCAGACTTCTCCTGAATGGGTGCTTGAACAGATCCAGAAGCTTTTGAAAAGAGATAGAACAAGCGCTGCTGTGCTTACATTGCTTGCAGTAGTTCTTCTAATTGATAAGCGGGGAGGCGAAGCTGCTGCAACATTGAAGCACCTTTCTGCAAGGCAGGATGTGAAATCCAGGCAGGATATTGTTTCGGTTCTTTCTCATTTTGATAATCTTATGCCGAAACATCCAGAGTTAAGAAGGCTTAGAGCTTCTGCCGGTCACAATTCAGGCAGTGGTTCAGAGTCAGCAGAAGATTGGTTTGAACTTCTGCTGGCAGGTGAAAAAATCAAAGAGAGTGGTCTTCTTGAAATTTTTGACAGAGATATTCTTACTACCAGAGGTTCTGAGATCATTTCTTCCGGTTTTGTCCCCGAGTCAACCGCCGGGGAGCTGATTCTTGCCGCTGCATGTGTTCATTCCAATAATATGGAAGACTCTGCTAAGCATCTTACAGCAGCTCTTGCAGATAAAAAACTTGTGAAGAGGGTTACCGATCTTGTGTCGGCTTTGCCATTCTCTTCTGTTTCTGCTATGAAGCCAGCGGAGCTATTCAAAGCATTGAACATCAACGGGCAGGGAAGCGTTGTTGAGAAGCTTCTTCCTCTCTTAGCCTCCGGAGGGGGTGAGGAGTGGATGGATAAACTTGCTTCTGACCTTGTTCTGTCGGCTGAAGCTGACACAATGTTTTTCCGTCTGGGTTATTTTATTGAAAGAGGCATGCCCGGAACAGCTGCATCTTCCGTCAAGGGACTGAACATCACCCGTGATGATATTTATCAACTTATTAATGGATGTTCTGCACTTGCAGCAGGTAAGAAAGATGAAGCAACGGTTTACTTGTCAAAGGCTGCAGCCTCACCCGAAACTGCATATCTGGCAAAGGAAGTTCTTTCAGAATTCCTCAAATCCGGGAAAGCTACCCCTGAAACCGCAATTGCACTTGCCCAGGCTCAGTTAAATACAGATGACAGTGCAGGAGCTGTATTGTCACTAAAGGAATTCCTCAATCATTCAATTGTTCTGGAGTACCTGGAAAAGGCCATTATAGAGGTTCCGGGTTCCTTTGAACTTCAGGCTTCAGTTGCACTGGCAAGACTCTACGCTGGAGACCCTGAAGGCTATCGAACAGCCGCTGGAACTGCTGTTGAAGGCAACTCAGATCTCGCTGCTGAACTTGTTCAAGAGGGTACAGACTATTCTCTGGAGCATGTTTATGCAGAGGGACTTGTTTTTGCGGCAGGATTGGGTATCCGTTTTATTGATGGTTATGATTCTTCCCACATCCTTATGAAAGCATTGTGTATACAACCGGATCTGCGGGAGGAAGTAGCGGAACTTGCCGCTGGAGACGAAGCTCTTGGAATGCTTCTGCTACTTGCATCAAGTAATCCTGATGGGTTTGTGTGCCGGGAGTTACCTTCCGACCTTAAGGTACCGGCCGAAATGCTGGAAAAGCCTCTTGAGTTATGGAAGAGCGACGAAAAAATTGAAGCACTTGCTCAACTTGAACTGCTTGCAGTTGCTGCAGATCATAAATCACAGGCACATACGGCAAGAAAATACCTTGCAGAGCTCGGTGTAGAGCGTTCTGAGCTTCTTCTTAAGGATGCTCTTGAAAACGAGGATTACCGGTCTGATTTTCTGGAGCTATGCAAAGATAGTGAGCAGGCATCCTCTTCCATTGACCTCCTTTTCCCCGAGGGACCAGGAAATGCTGCGAGTGATGAAGTTGATTCTGCTGCACGAATGATGATTCGATGCAAAACAACAGATAAATTATTCGAATTTGCATCTCAAATTCTTGAAAACGGTTCAGAAGAAAATCGGAATGCAGCAGGAATAATTGTTGATGTTTTCATGCCGACTGCTAATGAGGAAGGATCTCTTTCTGCTTCGCAGATAGTTGAACTTCTGCTGATTGCAGATAGAATTCCTGAAGCATTCTCATTCGCACGAGGAGATTCCGATCTACTATTGAAGCTTCGACAGAAAGTTTCCTTGCGCGATTCAGCTTCGCATTCAACACGGTCACAGTTGCGTAAAGGAAAAATTTTCGAGGTTCTTAATTCTGACAATATTAATTCAGATCCTATGATGCTCGGTGAAGCTATGTGGCTTTCAGGGAAACGAATTGCTGCCTGTTCCATCTGGCGAAATGGATACTCTAAAACAGATGATCCAACTCTACTCCGCAGGCTGGAGTACGCTCTGGTTTGTATGGGATCTGTTAAAGAAGCAGATGCTGTGGCCCGGTTGCTTTCAGAGAAGCATCCGGAATCCAGTCACAGGATTGAAAGATTGTCCAGTGGAAATAACTCATTGAATTTGATTTCGTACGATATAAAAAATGGAGGAAATAATGGCCGATAATCCCACCGGATTGAGTACAGAGCAGCTTCTCATAGAGCTAGGCAAAGTGGTTTTGGGTCTTGGCAGGAAGATTGAAACACTGGGAGAAAAAATGGATGCGATCCATTCTGTTCTCGCTGAGGATATCGCACCTGCTCTGAAAACTGATGCTGAGGCAAAAGCCGGTGAAACAGCGACCATTGATTTTGCTCCAGTTCTAGGCAAACTCGATGAACTAAAAGATATCTTTGAGAAGCAGACAGCAGCTTCGGACAACTCTGACCCTCAAGCTCCGGGTGAATTGTCCGAGAAACTTACTGCCATTGAGACGGTTCTCTCCGGTGAAATTCTGCCTGCTATAAAAGAATCAGCTTCAGTTAGCAATGACCTTCAGATAGACATGGGACCTGTATTAGAAAAGCTGGATGCTATCTTGTCATCAATGGGTGAATCGGAAGCTCCGAGCGAATTGCCTGAAAAACTTGCTGCTATCGAGAGTGTTCTCTCGGGTGAAATTCTACCCGCTATAAAAGAATCGGCCACGGGAAGTAATGATCTTCAGATTGATTTGGGACCTGTTTTGGAAAAACTGGATGCTATCTCATCATCCATGGGTGACAACGAAGCTATTACTGAGCTCAAGCCTCTGTTTGTAAGCCTCTCTACTTCCTTTGAAGAATTTCCTTCCGTAATGACTGCCAGATTGAAGGAGCTCAAGGAGTCAGATTCTTCAAATCCGATGGAGGCAGTTGAACTGAAACTTGGTGAGGTTTGCTCTAAACTTGAAGATATTCACAAAATCTCTGAAGATCGCGAGTATGTCGAAAAAATGTCTCTAAGCATCGCCGAGGTTAAAGAACAGATGATTCTTTCCGGTGATCAGCTTCTGGGTGTCGTGAAAGAAGTGCCTGTAAAAATAGATAAAATGGGCGAACATCTTTCTGAGGCAATGAGTAAACTTACTGAAACTACCGGCTCAATGCTTGATGAAACTCAGAAGAATAATATTCAGTCCAGCGAATCACTGGGTGAGATTAAAAACGAACTTGAAAAGGGACTTAAGCTCAATACAGACATGACCAGTCAGATGGTTGATCTTACTTCAAGATTTACTGACAGGGCTGAGGATGATCGCATCATTGATATGAATGCGAGGGCAATCAGCCACTTCAACAGAGGTGAGTTCAAAGAGGCAGAGGCACTTCTGGGCCAGGCATTGAATTCCGCTCCTGATAACTCGGAACTTCTCTGTAATACTGCACACCTTAAAGCGGCAATGAATGAGATGGATGAAGCGGAGAAACTCTTCCGTAAAGCTCTGGAAGTTTCTCCTGAACTGGAACCTGCCATCTCTGGTCTAGGAATGCTAATGGTTAGCACAGGCAGGGCAGAGGAAACAATCGAATTCCTTAAGAACTCTCTCGAAGATGGAGATCCGTCAGTTAGAACTGCAATTGCTTATTCACGAGCTCTCACAGCCCTTGATAAACATGACAAAGCGGTTGAGATGCTTGAATCAGCCTTCAGATCATCACCTGAAAATCCTGATCTGAGCGAAGAACTTGCAAAGTACGGGCATGAGGAAAAAAGTTAGTTGAGATTCTTTTTAGCTCTCTCTGTATCTGTCTTGCTGATTATGTCATGCAGGACTGTATCAGATCTTCCGGAGCATGTATCTGATGGAGAGAGAAGTGCTCAACTGGTTTTGATAGCAGATTCTCTCAAGTTGACCGAAGATACAGAAGTTGCTTCAGAGCTATATGCTTCTGCAGCCCTTCTACTTCCTCTGGGCAGTCTCGAAAGGTTACAACTTGCAGAGAAGGCAGCTGATGCATGCTCTTTTGTCTCTCCGACTATCGGTGGACTGTTGCTTGAGGCAAACACTCCAATAGCTCCTTTCAGAGCATTAAGAATCGGAGGTCATACGGTTGCTCCCGCTCTTTTGACCGGTTTGAGAGACGGTTCCTACCGGATGCCCGACTACCTTGCTCTGATGGCTGCGGAGTCACTTCTTTCAACAAATCCATCACTCGCTATGGAGTTTCTTCAGCTTGTCAGCACTGACCTTCCGGGCCGTTCCGGTCTGGATAACTTGCTTGCAACCTACAGGGCAGCCCTCGGCACTGGCGACCTTGATTTGCAGGAACTGTGCTGGGATACAGCTTTCGATATGGATAATGATCAGCTACAATCAAAGTTTTATCACTTCAGAGGTATGGCTAGGGGAGTTTACGGATTTCGTGATTTTGTAGATTCATTCAACTTGTGGCCAGCTGGCGATATTCATGCAGCAGCCTACAGTATTCTGAGGGATTCTCTTCTCGCCGATTCATCTATGGCAGCTCAGGTAGCCGAAGCTTTTTATAGCGGTGGTTTATGGAATGAAGTTTATGATTTGGCTGTTAATTCCGTGAATCCAGCGGCGCATATTGTTTACCTTGGTGGCCGAACTAGGGACAGGCTCGGACGGAATGAGCAAGCTGTTGACCTCCTCTCTCTTTATCTTCGAAACTGGCCCGATGGTCAGGATGCCCCCAATGCCTGTATCTATCTTGCACGCGATCTTGCAGCACTGGGCAGGGTTGAAGAGGCAATGGAGAAGCTTGAATACTATGCCGCCACTTGGCCGAATCATGGCAGAATAAGTAATCTTCCCTGGTATAGAGGCAGCCTCCTTGCAGAAAATGGTTATTGGGAAAGATCTATTCCATATTTTGCAGAGACAGTCAGGAGATATCCCGCAAATACAACTGTTGATGATGCTCAATTCTACGGATGTCTTGCTTTGATGAAGACGGGGAGAACTACAGAAGCCATAGAAGCATTCGGAAATTTCAACAGCAGATGGACCCAGAGTGTATACAGACCCTCTTCGCGATACTGGTACGGAGTTCTTAAACTGGAATCAGGTGATGAGTCCGGAAGGGGCGTTTTGGAAAGACTTATCGATGACAAACCGGAAAGTCTACCAGCAACTTTTGCAAGAGAATACCTGGGTTTACCTGAATGGAAGCCGTACTACATAGAGGAACCCCTCGACCTATGGATGGCCAGAAATGGAAGACCAGCATCTGAGCCGACACAGAATGCTCTTGATGGGGTTATGCTCCTTGAAGCCGGGTGTCGGAAATGGGCCCTCGACCTCTTCCGTCTTGCAGAAAATGAGGTTGGGAACGCATATCGCCTTGCTCCATTCTACCTTGAAAACAATGTATGGGAGAGAGGACCTTCTGCAGCATGGCAAATCTGGAGTTTGGAAGATAATTCACGCCCTCTTGAACTGTGGAGATTGCGTTATCCTGCCGCCTGGAGTGGTACAGTGGTAGAGACTACTAATCAGTTTAACATGGATCCCAAGCTGCTGTGGTCTATTATGAAGCAGGAAAGTGCCTTTCAGCCATCTTGTTTCTCAACAGCCGGCGCCAGAGGGTTGATACAGATGATTCCGAGCACATCGGAGTATGTCGCTCTTGAAAACGGGTGGGATCATCTTTACAGTCCCGATATACTTTATGACCCTGCTACATCCATCCGCTATGGAACGGCATGTATCACCAGCTACGGTGAAAACTGCAACTGGGATATTCCGGGAACACTAGCTGGATACAACGGTGGCCCCCATAATGCGCTCAGATGGGGATGGGGAACTTCATCTAAACAGGAGTTTTTCAGCCGTATCACTTACAACGAAACAAAGAAGTATGTAGAAATTGTGAGTCATAACTACGATATATACAGGGAGATATGGCCGGAGTTTAACTAACCTTTCAATTTTTGTATTTTCCTCTTCAAGATTGTTATAATCGGGGGCTTCCTGCTGCCATGGAAGGCAGTATTACATTTCTTCGATGTGTCTTGAAAGGAAAACGAATGTCTCGTAAAATTTATAAAGATATTGCCGAACTCATTGAGAAAAGAAGAACTCAGGGTTTGATAAAAAACGAAAGAGTTATTACCTCTCCCCAGGGAACAGAGATAGAGGTTGGGTCCAGAAAGAATGTACTTAACTTTTGCGCTAATAACTATCTTGGGCTTGCCAATCATCCTGAAGTAAGACAAGCTGCGAAAGATACCATTGATTCCAGAGGTTTCGGCCTTTCCAGCGTAAGATTTATCTGTGGCACTCAGGACATACACAGGGAATTGGAGGCTAAAGTCTCTGAATTTCTCGGTACAGATGATACCATTCTGTATGCTGCCTGTTACGATGCCAATGCGGGAATATTCGAACCTTTTCTGGATTCGAAGAGCGCTATTATTGCCGATCAGCTAAATCATGCATCTATTATCTCCGGTGTCCGTCTCTGCAAGGCTAAAAGGTACATATACAGTCACAATCAGGTAGGTACAGGCAATTACACTTTTGACGGGAAAACCCTGCCGGGTCTTGAAGCGATTCTTTCAAGCGAAGAGGTTCAGGCTTGCGAGTACCGGATGGTTTCAACAGATGGTGTTTTCAGTATGAACGGAGACATTGCACCTCTCGGTGAAATAGTTGATCTCTGCGAGAAGTATGATGCCATTCTGATGGTGGATGACAGCCATGCAACGGGCTACATAGGAGCCACTGGCAGAGGAACACATGAGCACTTCGGAGTTATGGGCAGAGTTGACCTTATAACTACCACCTTCGGTAAGGCTCTCGGGGGCGCCAGTGGCGGTTGTACTTCAGGTCGTCAGGAGCTCATTGACTGGCTTAGACAGATGTCACGCCCCTACCTTTTCTCCAATACAGTAGCACCCACTGTTGTCGGGGCAACTCTTAAAGTTCTTGATATGCTCACTGAGAATACTATCCTCAGAGACAGAGTTCACGCTAATGCAAACTACTTCAGAAACAAAATCAAAGATGCAGGATTCTCCATTATTGACGGAGATACTGCAATTGTTCCTATAATGTTCGGTGAGTACGAAAATGATGCTGTTCTTGCACAGAAGTTTGCGAACGATCTTCTTGAACACGGAGTTTATGCAATTGGTTTCTTCTTCCCGGTAGTGGCTATCGGCCAGTCAAGGATTAGAGTACAACTGAGTGCTGCACACACACCGGAACAACTGGACAGAGCAATTGAAGCATTTGTTGCGGTTGGCCGTGAGAATGGAATAATAGATTAGTCCAGCTGAAAAACCCTGATGATGTGGGGCCAGCGGGTCATTACGAACATTCGTTCCCCGCTGTCTGAGACCTCTAGCCCCCAGAGGGTCCCGGGGCATTCCAGTGGAGGTGCAAAGATCATATTCTCAGCATTAAGCACAGATAACCAGTCATGATCATCCCGGCATGCTGCAACACAGGCAGTTCCCGGGATGGGGTGGCTTTCTGTGTAGAACCTGTTGCACTCCTGCCATCCCCACCACTCTCCATCTGATATGGAGTACCTGTTTACTGCGGGTTTATAGGAACTTCCTATGAAGAAAACAAGATATTTATTATCTCCGGAAAAAGAGAATGTAACAACCGTGTGGCCAGTGTCGAAACAGGCCTTCTCTGACATTGAAGGAACATCAATAAGTACTACCTGATTCAATACTGCACCGTAAACAGCAAGTGTTTTTTTGTCTGGTGACAAGGTGCTGTGAATTGGTGTCCATGGCAGAGAGCAGGTACCTTCTAGTTCTCCGGTTGTTGCATTGAAAAAATCAACTTGTTTAATTGTGAAATAAACTGCTATAAGTGCTTCGTCCAATTCACCAAGATACATTTCGGAGATATTGTCGGCTGATTCACAAAGAACAGATGCAGCCATTGTTTCGGTATCAATAACATGAATTGTATTTCTGTCGGCAAAGTTGCAATAGAGCCTGTCTCCGAAATAAGATGCAACCAGTCTGTTGGGTCTGTCTGTATAGGCAAAAGAGAGTGGGTAGAATACAGAGTACGGATTGCATCCTCCACTTGGAACATAAGTTTTGTCAATGTATCTTCGCACCCTGTTTGCCGCAAAAACCCAGTGTCCATCTCCGCTTACTGCAAAATCTTCCGCATAGCAGAAATTAATTGGAATGTTTCCTCTAATCCCATGGGGATATTCGGGGTTAACATAATCCGGTACAGTTGGCTCAAGCGTACTACGTAGTTCGCAAGAAGAAATAAACAGACTAATGAGCATAAAGAAAGCAATATATTTGGCGAAAATTGGAACAACTCCCTTTGTTTAAGCATTCAAGCCGTATTATAGTACAAGAATACAACTCAGAGAAGGGACACTTTTGAAACACACAGTACTCATTCTGCTAATTGTTTTCCTTGCTTACGCCAGTGAAACAGGCAGGGTAAACGGTCTTGTTCTAGACGCACAAGGTTTACCTATTATCGGTGCTTCCGTCATGATTGATGGTACTGGTATAGGCACAATGACTGATTCAAATGGAGAGTACCTTCTTTACAATTTAGAACCGGGTGTGATCTCAGTTACTGCACGAATGGTCGGGAAATCATCCAGAACAGTTCAGGGATTGGATGTTATAGGTGGAATGACCAGCAGAGTTGATTTTGAACTTCTCGACGAGACTCAGGGCAGCACAATCATTACTGTCAGAGATCAACGTAATTTGATTGAATATGATGAAATTGAAACAATTCACCTGATAAGTGTAAGTGACATTGAGAGCCTTCCTGTGGAGAGTTTGAAGGACTTTGTTGCAATCCAGGCGGGATCGGTAGTTTCGGGTGGAAACTTACATATCAGAGGGGGAAGAAGCGGCGAAGTTCTCTATATGGTAGACGGTGTCGCTATGAATGATCCGTCAGATAATCTCTATTCTTTTGATCTTCCATCATCTGCTGTTTCAGAAATGAAGATTGTTTCAGGTGGATTCGGTGCAGAGTTCGGCGGAGCACAGTCGGGTATAGTTTCTATTACAACCCGGAACGGTTGCAATGGTTTTTTTCTTGCTGCGGATGCCGCCGGTGGGGCGTACAGTGAACAGCTGGGTGGTGGTGAAAGTCTGGCAGGGTACCGAATATGGGAAAATCAGTCCTACCGTGGTGATGCCATGACGGGAGAGATAACTGCGGGGCTTCCGCTCGGTCTGCCCGGAGTATCAGGTCTGCTTCTCTCAGGATCTCGCAAGATCAGCGGTTACGACAGATTTGACAGCCGAGAGAACTGGGACAACAGTTACAGAGATGTTACCAACTTTATCTCCAAGTTGACTTGGAAACCCGCTCCCGGCTCAAGATTTCAGGTCGGATATTACTATTCTGACGGGGAGAGGGGCTGGAGAGATTGGCAGTGGTCCAGAATCCCACAGAATTTTGTAGATGATGGTGATACTCTCTTTTACGCAAGACCACAGGAAGAAGCCCTTCCCACGCGAGATATGGTTATCAAGGGTGTAAACTTCTTTGCAATGCAGTCTTTTTCTACAACATCCTACGCAGAGCTGCAATTTTCCAGGTATTCTACTGAAGAAGATCGGATGTTGAGAGATTCTATTGGAGACCGTTTTGGAGAAAACTGGACAGAAGTTGCGTGGAGCGAGTACATTGCCCCGGATTACTATCTGGACAGAGATACTTTCCACAGAGCGGGGCATCACCCATGGGTGAGACATCACTCAAACACAGTAATGAACAGGATTAAAGCAAACCTGATCTGGATGCCCGGAATTCACCACCAGATAAAAACCGGCTATGACGGAGAATTCTTGCAAACAGATGGCTGGGATGTGTATGCTGAACCGGGACAGAATGCCTGGTATTCTGAGTGGACTGGCGCACCGAGAATACACGGATTTTTTCTTCAAGACAGAATTCAGCACCTGGGAGGGTTGGTCTGCTTTGCCGGCTTGAGAGTTGACGGGCTCGACTCCGGAATTGAAGATGACGATACGTTTTGGAAACTCAGTCCGCGACTCGGAGTATCTCATCCCATCACGGTAAGAGATATGCTTAGAGTCAGTTATGGCCACTACTTTCAAGCTCCTGCACTCAGTCTTCTCTACTGGAACTCACCGGTACCACAGGAAGGCGCTTTGCAGGGCAACACAAGTCTTGAGCCCGAAATAACGACCGGATATGAAATCGGGATAAAACACCTGTTTTCAGACTACACTCTTTTTGATTTTGTCTTTTTCTACAAAGTAATGGAGGGTTTGATATCTACCAGAACCTACGAGGGGAGTGGTGATCTTGTTCAATTCTCGAATCAGGGGGAGAACGGTACTGTTACCGGTTTTGAGCTCGCCCTCGATCACACATTCCAGCGCTACTGTAGTGGCACTGTTAACTACACTTTCTGTAAAGCACTCGGGTATAGCTCGTCTGTGACTGGAATCAGAGTGACAGAGCTTACACCCTTGAATTGGGATCAACCGCATACAATGAATGCAATTCTCTCATTTTCTGTCGAACAGGGAGATGAAATCCTTGGACAGAGCTGGCTAGAAGGTTTTTCAACAAACCTGAGCTGGTCATTCGGCAGCGGATTTCCATACAATAATACCGAACACGGCGTTTCCACTTATGAGCCGAACACGGAGAGATATCCCTGGAAGATGAAAACAGATGTAAGAGTGGAAAAAACTTTTTGGACAGATCTGGGTACTTGGTCACTCTACGCAGATGTCTACAATCTCTTTAACAGAAGAAACATAGAGCATATTTATGATGTCACGTGGTATGAGGATGATCTTAATGGTGACGGTGCACCGGATTACGATCCATCCGGCCCATTCGGTAACCCAATAGCGTGGTCTCCAGAACGACATTTTCTCTTTGGTTTGAAGTTACATTTTTAGTTGTAGAGCAGTGGCTGAAGAGTTATAGATATTGACATACCCTGTAGAAGTATCAATATACCCAATATGAGTAACAATCAAAATGAGATGCTTGGAGAAAGCCTTTTTGGGAAGGTCAGAAGGAAGGTTCTAGCAACTTTCGTTCTGAATCCAGAAAGATCGTTTTATCTTCTGGAACTTATCAGATTTCTCAACTGTGGGAGAGGTGCTGTCCAGAGAGAAGTCTCAAGGCTTGCACGTGCTGGAGTAATAACACGTAGCAGAATCGGGAATCAGGTACATTACACTGCAAATGTAAACAATCTTATCTACAAAGAACTCAGATCAATATTTTCCAAGACTACCGGTTTGATTGACCTTCTGAAAGCCGATCTGCAAAACTGTTCAGATCAGCTCGGGATGGTATTCATTTATGGAGACTATGCAGATGGAATTGCTGAAGTTGATTCGCCTGTAAATCTAATGGTGATTGGTGAAACAACGATGGATTCAGTAAGGGCTTCTACAAAAGACTTTACTGAAGAAGCTGCCCGTGATCTACACATCACAGTTATCAGCTCTTCCGAGCTGAAAAGAAGAATATTATCGAATGACAAAAGAATTCAGGAAGTGCTTGCCGGCACTAAAATATTTCTCGCCGGAGGACCGAGGGAGCTTCAGGTTCTTTCATCACCGGGAGATGATCTTTTCGCTGGTATTTTTTAGACATTGGCATTATTCTCGATTTCCAAATAACCTTGCACCGAGAGTAAAAACCGGCCATATTGTACGGTCAATAAAAAACACATAAATATGGAGATAACATGACAAAAGTTAATACCCGATTTCAGGAAGATGTTACAAGAACTATTCTTGAATTACGCAAGGCAATCGGTATTGTCATAAGCAAGCTTCCCGAGAGAATTGACAGCCCTCATGATGTGTATCAGGTTCTTGGGCTTGATAAGAAACTCGGTTGGAGAATCTACAAAATTATACATGAAGACGATCTGTTTTTTGCTGCTCAGTTTGTACCAGGCAAACACTCCTTCGGCCGTTTTATACGAAGCTGCAAGGCAAAAGGTGTTGAAAAATGCTTTCTCACTAGCACTCTCGCTGCTGTAGAAAACTTTTATGAGATTATAGACATTCATTCCGGCGACAGGCAGTCGATGGACATGATGCTTATGGCTAGCTCAAGAGACGGAAAAGAGCAGGCATACAACACATTGCGCAAGCAGGCATATTACGCTCAAAGCCATCTTCTTGGTCTTCAGGCGGAAACACAGCTGGATGCCTGGTTTTTTGGACCTTCAGCTTCTCCCGGAATGCTGGATGTTGCTGAGGTTAAAGGTTTGTTTGATATCAGAAGAAATCGTCCCGGTGTTAAGTGGGTCATTGATACACCCTGCTTTTTTACCGGCAAAGAGCACGATGAGCAATTTTTCACAGATTCCATTGATCCCGGTATAACCTGCAACCTGATGGAAAAAGTTCCTTTTCTCGAAAGATATTGCAGCGACCCGCTTCCGCTCTTGAAAACAGTTACTTCTCACAGCTGTGGCCCTGTCTATGAGCTTGAAGATGGACCGGTCGGAAATACAAATCTTATTGACACGGTTACAGGAACTGTATCAAGGGGAATATTCCCGATTCAGCCAGAAGAGGGAGAGGAGCACCACGAAGTATCCGCCAGGATTTACACACCGGTTCAGAATTTGGTACTTGATCTTTTCTTCCATGAGACAATGGTAGAAACAATGGCAGGTAATCCTAGTGTGAAAATGCTTTTCGATTATTATAGTCACGGTGGAGCACTTGCCTACCGTTCAGACAGAGATCACATTCCTATGAATATCAAACCCATGATGATAGGTGCAGGGACCAGTTGCGCTTATACGCCGCTGATCCCCAAATATTCTGAGATGCTTGCAGATGTATTCCAGTGTCTCAGGTGGGACCCTGATGAATTTCTGGTATACAGAACAAGGGTTGAATTCCCGGTTGTACCATCATCCTTGTACTACACAGATGAAATGGTGAGGAAGGGTTAAACCTCTTCCTCTTCTCCCATGGCTCTGCGACTTGTTTTGAGGGCACACAAGTGACCGCACATCGAGCAGACATCTTCATCTTCCGGTAATGCCTCATCGCGGAACTTTCTTGCTGTTACGGGATCCATTGCAAGTTTAAACTGTTGTTTCCAGTCGAATGATGCTCTTGCATCTGCCATTGCGTTATCCGGGTCCATTGCACCTGGAACTCCTCTTGCAATATCCGCAGCATGTGCGGCAATTCTTGCTGTTACAACACCCACACGAACATCTTCAATGTCGGGAAGTCGAAGGTGTTCAGCAGGAGTTACATAACAGAGGAAATCAGCTCCATTCCAGGCAGCAATTGCACCGCCAATGGCACTTGTGATATGGTCGTAACCCGGAGCGATATCTGTAACAATGGGGCCTAGTACGTAAAAAGGAGCACCGCCGCAAAGACTTTTTTGGATTCTGATATTTTCTGCGATCTGATCCATCGGTACATGTCCAGGGCCCTCAATCATTGTTTGAACTCCAGCTTTCAATGCCTTACTCTGAAGTTCTCCAAGTGAAATCAGCTCTTCAATTTGCCCTCTGTCACCGGCGTCAGCAAGACATCCGGGGCGAAGACCGTCACCAAGAGAGTATGTAACATCGTACTCCCTGAGAATCTCTGATAACCGGTCAAATCCTGTATAGAGAGGATTTTCCTCGCCACGCTTTTCCATCCACTCGGCAAGAAGAGATCCGCCCCTTGAGACTATTCCCATTTTGCGGCCCTGTTCTTTGAGCAGAGCGACGGAGCGTCTGGTGACTCCACAATGCAATGTCAGGTAGTCTACTCCGGCTTTACAGTGATCTTCAACTGCTGAGAAAATCTCTTCAGCAGAGACATCTGCGACATCGCGACCTTTATCCATAGCTACACCGAAAACCTGATACACAGGAACTGTTCCGAGCGGCACAGGACTGGCAGCGGTAATGTTGTCCAGAATAGTTTTCCAGGCTGTTCCTGTTGAAAGATCCATAACTGTGTGGGCTCCAGTGGATACAGCCATTTTTAACTTTTCCAGCTCTTCTTCCATTGACTCGTGATCCATCGAGCTACCAATATTGGCGTTAACCTTTATTGTGCTTCCTCCACCGATAAGGCAGGGTTCTGGAATCTCTCTGGTGTTGTTTGCAGGTACTACTGCGTGTCCCGCTGCAATTTTCTCCAGAGCAGTTTCAAGTGAAATAGCTTCTTTCCTAAGAGCAAGGCGTACAGCATTATTCGCTTTCCCAAGTCTTGCCTGTTCAATAATCGTATTAGACATACTAACCTTTCTTTGTATAAAGCCGGCGATTTCGCCGAACATGAATTATAGTTTACTTTTCAGTGAATCGCATTTAACCCGGAGGGAACAATGATCTGCACAATTCTTTTTGCTCTGCTAACCTTAACAACTTCTCCTCAGGAAGCCCTTGATGCAATGCTTGAAGGCAATCCTTTACCAACAGCAGAAGAGCCTGCTCTTATTGAGTACGGTGATGCTTTCATGCTGCCTGCGAGCCCGGATATGGCCCGTTATGCAATTCTCAGGCAATTACAC
>JADGDO010000021.1 GCA_016744855.1 Candidatus Fermentibacteraceae bacterium
GGTACGTCCCAGGAAGGGCAGGGTGTACAGGAGCAAGTTAAACCTCACCATGTTTTGTTTCAAGAATTGGAACAAGAGCTGGACAGTCAAGGGCATTTGGTGGATTTGTCTGGCCAGAAAATGGCAACAAAGATCCAGGATAAGGAGTTTCGCAAGACCCTGAAAAACACCTACTGCATCAAGGTCACAGGCCGTTGCGTGCTTGAGCATTACGAGCGGATGAAGAAAATTTCAGAGGCCTTCCCTGATGTTGCTAATCTTATTAATCAGAGTAATAAGGCCGCAGTCAAAAGCACTGATGCGTATAAAGACCTGATGGCCCAGATCAAGGCCAGAGAAGTTGAGATTGCCAAGATAAAAGACCGAAATGCACGTAATGTTCAACAGGCCCCGCTCAAAGAGCAGAAGAAAAAGCTGCAAGAGCTATTAGAAAACCACACCAAGGCTGGAGTGGTGGAGCAATGGATACTGGATGGCTTGAGGACCTGGATTGATACTTTTATACCTGGTATTATTAATTTTCGGGTTTACCCGGATCAGGAACAGACCGCAGTGCAGATCTTTGGCCATCTGAAGCAAGAAAACTTTTTTGACATGGATGTTTCAGCCTTCCATTTTACCTATGGCTCAGTTCCTACAGAGGAGTTAACCATGCTGGGTATTGTCAGCTCTGTGCCTAATCCTGAAGATGCCAGCTTTAATCCTCATCAGGAATTTCAGGAAGGGGATCTGTCCAGCAAAGAGGCAGTGGAACGCGGGTTCCGCAGTGTTTTTCGTGGCTTTGAAGGCTTTGAGCAGATGGTGCGCACCTGCCGTTATCCCAGAGTGTTGGTTTCTCCGTTGCTGGTCTATCGCGAGATGGGCGGGAAGAGATGAAAACCGTGATAAAGGCGGTGGACGAACCGCCTTTCCTGGTGGGACTATTTTAACTGAATTAACTGAGCTTAAAGCGTACCGGCACCTTGACCCACATTGATTGAGCCCGGCCACCCACTGTGCCTGGAGAAAATTGCCATCTCCAGACAGACTTCAGGGCTGCCTTATCAAGGACTTTATGGCCGCTACTGGTAAAGATTTGTAGGTCTATCACCTTGCCATTGCTATCAATCTGAGCCTCAAGCGTGACAACGCCTTCAAGTCCTCGTCGTCTTGCTAAGCGAGGATACTGAGGAGGAGGATTGGTTTTATAGAGCGGTGCTGCTTCCCGAACAGCTGTCGTGCTGGCTGGCGCTGTTGCCCGGCGCTGAGGTTGCGCTCGCTGTACAGTTCGTTGTGCTGTGTTGGTCCGGGTGGATGAAACCACTTGCCTCGTGATAGGGGCACGACGAACGACGGGGGTATGTTGAACAGGCTGGCTGCGCACCGTTTGCGGAGTAGTTTGTCGATATGTGTGGGTTGGGCGGACAACTGCTTGTTGAGTGGAAACCGGTTGCACCTGCTGTATGGGCTGAGGCTTTATCACTGGTCGTGGAACCACTGGCTTCATCGGTTGGAGGGTAACCGGGGCCAGCTTGGGTAGGGACTGTGGAGCAACAGAGGTTTTTTTCTTTGGCGTGGACACCAAGGGGCGAAGCGGTTTATGCTGTACCTTTTTAATGGTAGGTAAGGTTGGTATCTTCTGGACGATTTTTTTCAGAGGTTGAGGTTTCGGTTTCGGTTTTGGCAGAGGCTTGGGCGTTAAGGGACGGAGAGGTTGCTGCTCTATGGCGGTTATTTGAGGAAGGGCAGGGGCCTCCTGAACCAATTGCTTGAGCGGCGGTGCAGCTGGGGGAAGCCGCTTAAGACTGACAGAGATTTTTCGGGGCAGGGGCTTGGGGCGCACGGTTTCAGGAGCTTGCGTCTGCCAGAAAAGTAATGCGCTGTGCAGGGCCAGGGTCAGAATAACTGCGGGCAGCATCCGCTGCATTACATCGGTCATCATGGTACTGTTGCTGTTTCTGCTTCGGCCTGAAGAGATATATGGGTCAGACCTGCCTGTTTAACCTTGTCCAGTACCTGGAAAAGCCCTTGATAGGAGACGGCCTTGTCTGCAAAGATTTGTACGTCAGGCTCCTCATCAGTACTTTTCGCCTTTCTCTGCTCAAGCACCTGTTGCAAGCTGAGCATATCCACTGGTTTTTCATCAACAAAGACCTGTAAGCCTCCATTTGCTGCCTGAATAGTGATCCCCACAGCCTCAGCAGTTTCCAGGCCTGCCGTGCTGGAGCTGGGCAAGTCCACCTTTTGACCACGATGCACTGCCATAGAGAGCATGGCATAAATAAAAAAGACCAGCAGAAGAAAAACAATATCAATCAGGGGCAGCATCTCAACCCGAGGCGGTGCCATACTGCGGTTACTCAGTTTCATTGA
Source organism: Candidatus Fermentibacteraceae bacterium (assembly GCA_016744855.1). Taxonomy (GTDB): domain Bacteria; phylum Fermentibacterota; class Fermentibacteria; order Fermentibacterales; family JCC-6; genus Sabulitectum. Next base: position 2,353 of record JADGDO010000021.1, read on the forward strand.
ACGCCTTTTGCTTGCAATTTACGATAGTCCACTTCCAGGCGGGTGGCATATTTCTCCATAAGATGCCCTGCATTTTCAATCTTGCTCTTAAAGTAATTATACGGAAAAACGGTAAAGATGGAGATGGTCAGGCCAGCTGCTGTGGTAATCAGGGCCTGGGCAATTCCACCGGTGACCAGTTTGGGATCAGCCATGCCACTGCTGCCCAGCATTTTAAAGGAAGAAATAATGCCGATCACTGTGCCAAGAATGCCCAAGAGAGGGGCCACAGTAATCATGGTATCAAGCACGGTCATGAACTGGGACATTTTCTTGAGTAAATGTTGGGCCTCAGACTCCATTGCCCTGGTCATGTCATAGTCTTTGTGCAGAATACCCATCTTGAGCACCTGGACAATACTATCGCTGGATCTCTCGGTTTTTATCTCTATCTGTTGCCAATCCATGGTGTTAGCGATGGTCAGGATTTCATCGCGAAGGGCACGATTACGTCGCCAGGCCATGCCTAGCCAAAACAGTGTACGTTCAAATATGATGGTCAATACAATCATTGAACAGGCAAGCAGGGGCCACATAATAGGCCCGCCGTTATGAAATATTTGCCATATTTCCATTGCGTCTTTCATAGCGAAAATCCTTGACTTCCCTCTCCCGTGAGCGTCGTGCTAGGGAGAGAGGAAGTATATTAATATTTTACAGCAAGTGTCAACATTCCTGAAAACGGAGCGCCAGGGTAGTAGGAGGCCTCTCCCTCTTTGCTATCATCTGAGGCATTGATAGAAGAAATGTACTCTTCGTCCAGAAGATTGTTCAGCTCAAGAGAGAGCTTTATCTCTTTGCTGTCTAAGATATTGGGAAAAGTATAACTCATGGTTAGATCCACTACCGTGGCAGCATCCACTTCACCTTTATTTTCCAGGTCAGTATAGCGGTTACCGATATAGCGGAGCATGGGAACCACTTCAAGAGGGCCTGCATGCCAGATAACCCCGGTTTTCAGCAACCACTCTGGCGTGTCCACCACCTGATTACCATCAGCCTCCAAGGTGTTGCCTGCGTACAACAAGTTTTTATCATAGGTCAGTGAGGTGTAGGTGGGATTGATGAACCAGGTCAGATCATCGCTCAGATAGGTGTTGATCTCCAGATCAAGGCCATAGCCTGTGGCCTCACCCACAAATTGATTGTAGTTCAGGTCCACCCGTGGATCATAGACTTTGCAGATCAGGTTGCTGTGGGTGCTGTAAAAGAGCGAAGGAGAGAGATCAAACCAGGAGCCAGTATAACGTATTCCAAGGTCAATGGTATGGGTTTCCTCAATATCATAGCCGTCAAACAAATCCTGGAGATTCATTCCTTGGGCTTGAAAGGTTGCTCGATTTGCGCTGTAGAGGTTGACCAAAGGCATATAACTGTATGGCCGAATGAAGCTCTTGCCGTAGCTGGCCCGGAGTTCCATGGCATCGGTTAGTTGCGATGATGCTGCTAAGGTGGGCAGCAAGGTATCATACTCTGAAGCCTCTCGATCCAGATCAGGAGTCCGCTGGAGGGTGTAATCAGGCCCAGACCCACTCATAGAGCCTTGGCTTGCAGCATCCTTAAAGTGGAAATACTTAAGTCCGGCTTGCCAGTTAAAGGTACCGTGGGTTCCTGCCAGCTTAAGATAGGGGCTGTTGATATAAGCAGTTCCACGACTGGCCATTCTGCCATATCCTCTATAGGCCAAGCTTCCGTTAACCGGAGCATAGTTCATGCTATAGATGCTCATGTCCGTTGCTTCAAAATGATAACCTGCTGAACTTTTCAGTGAGCCGGTTTGCCAGACAGCCTCGCCGATAATACCCGTGCGTTCAATATCCCGGATTCTTTTGCGGATACTGCCACCAGATTTTGATGTTCTGCCCTCTAAAATCTCCACATCTTCTTGGGAGGTATAGGGCTTGAAGGTGAGGTAAAGGGCCTCGGTAGGATTGAAGTCCAGCACAGCCATGAGGTCATCGTTTTGGTAACTTCCCTGATTATAACCATAGTAATAGATATCCTGAGCAAGATTACCGGTCAGGGAGCTGTTATAATCCTTCTCGTAATTTGCATTCAGGTCCTCAATATCAGTGCTACTCAGAGAACGATAGAGGTTTTGCTCCAGATCGTTATGATTGAACCAGATTTTTACAGAGGCCTTATCACCTAAGGACTGCCGCAAGGCCAGATTAGCATTCAAACGGGGGCCAAGCGTACCTGGGCCCCGCCATTTATCGGCTTCAGCACTCGAAAACGAACCAGATATCCCTGTGCCCATATCTGCTATTTCTCCAGAATCAAGCCGGAGAAAGGTCCGAGTGTAGGCATTTGCGCCAATGCTCTGTTTAAAGCTGACCCCGAAATCCTCATGGGGCCAATCCGGGCGTAATTCTATAGCCCCGCCCCGTGAGCCCACGCCTGTGCCAATATCACCAGGCACAGCGCCCTTGTAGATGGACAAGGATTTCATGTTTTCCATGTCATAGATATAGTCACGGGGACCAATGGGGTTGCCTCCGTAATTGGGTACACCTTCCACGGTCATAGCTCCAAGAGCACTTTTGACACCGCGTACCCGCACACTACTCATTTCAGCAGCCAAGCCATTGCTGTCTGCACTTTCTACATTGATACCAGGCAACATATCCAGGCTGCCGTACACACTGGTGGTCGCCTTTGCTCCCTGAATTGCTATTCCCTTGGCAGTGATCTCGCTGCCCGTATAGACGGTTTCACTGGCTTGGCGGGTGGGAGTGACGAGTTTTTCTCCTGACACAAGCACCTCGGGCATTACTTCGGGTATTTCTTCTGCCCCTGCAAGACCGCTTTGAAGACCGCCTTGGGCAAGCAGGGTTGCTGCGGTGAGGCTGAAGAGTACTTTTTTATTGTACAGTTTTCTTTGGTGCTGCTTGTACTGTTTCTTGTGTAGATTGATGCATATACTGCGCATTATTGCTGGCTCCTTTCTAAGGATGAGATAGACGTTGATGAGATACTGTTGTCGTTGTAGGTGGTATCCAGTGCTTACGGATTCAGCTCTTCCCAATAACCCAGAAGGAAGGTAGGATCCACACCAGGTCGTGCGTATTCTTTTGGATGGGAACCTTGAGGAAGATTGAAGCGTTTCAGAACCCGAACAAAAGATTCAGGCTGGTCCATATGGTCCAGGTACCAAAGATCTGCACAGAGCTTGTTCATCACGCTGTGTCCATAATCTGGGCAGTTGGTTTCTCCCCAAAGGTATTCCAGAGCAAGCCCTTCCCAGAGTTCTGTTTCCTTATTATAGCGATAAACAACTGTGGAGACTTTTTGTGCCCATATGGGCCAGGAAGCAATATCTTCTTGAGAAGGATAGGTTGCGGAATAGCTTTTCTTTCCTGGAGTTGCATTGAGAAGTACCATTAAGGCGTCTTCTTTACACCAAGGCTGGATGGCCTGGATGAAATAACGGGTATCAGGAGCTGTTGGAAAGTATTTCTTGATGTATTCAGCCATGATGACCCCAGAGGTTACACCAGGGCAATAATGATCGTGTATTTCAAAGGCACGCAGAGCTGTGGTTGGGGCGCCTCTTTGCAAGGCATTGGCAATAGTGACGATTCTGAATCCATTACCGTTGAAAATTTTATTGTCAAATTTCTCTGCATACTCTGCTGCATTTTCGTAAAGATGCTCTGCATTGATCTGATCTGTGACTCTGGTGCTGAACAGGTTGCTTCTGTTGATGAGCGTCTGATCCTGGACAGCAGCAGGATTCACCTCAAGATAGGCCACCCAACCTGAGCTTTTATCATAAACAGCAAACCAGAGCGGCGCGTTTGCCGGGCTTTGCAGCTCCACCAGGCTATGATTACCCCGGCGAACATGGAGGATATTTGTTAGGCCGTCTAATGCTCCCATGGTGGCTCGGTTATTAACCTCCGCATAACCAGCATTGGTCAGTACCAACCAGTTGTTCTTTTGATGGTGTGCTCGGTTATGTTGGAGCATCCGATATCCTGTTCGTGCTGCATAAGCTCCAACTCTTTTCCAGTAAACATATTCATTGTTGAGTTTCTTGGTAACAGAGCTGGTCTGAGACCAGGCTGTTGAAAGCGGAGCAGTTAGGAAAAAAAGAGAGAGCAGAAAGAGCAGGGGCCAAGAGTTGACCTGTATCTTTTTTGTATTTTTCATGAGTACTGTTTTTATGTTTTGTTACCCCACTCCCAGAAGGGATATAGGAGTGAGATGGAAGTTTATAGGAATATTTAAGGCTTATTCATTTTTCAGTGCTTTGAGCATTTCCTGGCTGACTTTAGTTCCTAAGCGGACAAAATGGCCGTCTGCGTCCTTGATGGTTATTTTCCAGCGACCGGCGGCATCTGGGTGAAAACAGAATGAACCGTTGCGATCTGTACGACCGGTTTGAAAAGGGATTTCAGCATCTGGAGCAGTAATTTCCACAGCAGCATAGGCCATGGGGCCGCCGTCATCATAGGATGCTGAAGTGCAGAGGGCCTGGCTGTTGTTTCCCGTTTCACCGTGAACTCCGTGGGCCAGGCTTTGACTAGCAAAGGTGAAGAGGATGGATAAGAGCGTGCAGGAAACGAGCCCTGATGTTTTTGCAATAGTATTCATTAGAGTTCCTTCTGTTATTATTCCTCCCAAAAGGAGGAGATGGGGAGATTAAAAACTGGGACCTGTTTCTGGACCTTTGTTCAGAGTAGGCAGGGGATACGAGGCTTTTTTTGAAGAGGTTAACCAATAGCATGCTATCCCGGCTGCAATTGTGCCTAGGGCAAAGAGGATTGCCACGGGTTGGCTTTGTATCGAGAAAACGATAATCCAGCCGTTAGCAGCAAGAAAGAGAAGCGGAGTAAGGGGATAGCCTGGTGTTTGATAGAGCTGAGGGTTTTTGCCGTCCCGCCAGCGGATACGCATTAAGCCAATAACGGTTAACATGGAGCAGAGGGACAGGGTAAAACCGATATAGATCAGCAGAGTTTCAAAGGATGCTGACAGCACCATAAGGGCCGCAATACCTGCTTGAAGAAAAATAGAAGAGGCTGGCGTATGATGGAGCGGATTCAGTTGAGCAAAGAGCGGGAAAAAGACTCCGTCCTGGGCCATGGCATAGTAAATTCTGGGTCCGGTCATCACCATAGCGCTGACCACTGAGAGAAGTCCCAAGGCCACGGCGCCGCTGAAAAAACGACTGATATTATCGCCAAACAGACCAATAGCGGCTTTGGCTCCTATTTCCACCTCACCAGTGAGCTGATCAAGGGGAACTGCATAGATATAGACCATGTTCAGGAGCAGATAGAGCACAATAACCAGGCTGGTACCAATCAGTAGGGCAGAGGGAATATTGCGTTGGGGATTGATAATTTCTCCCCCCAGGTAGGCTGCTGCATTCCAACCACTGTAGGCAAAGGAGACAAAGATCAGGGAGACAGCGAATTTTTCTGAAGAAAAGGCGGTAAAGAGATCTTGGTTTGCTCTAAAATGATCCATTGAGCCCTTACCAAAGAGAAAACCTGCGACAATAAAGGTGATGATCAGGACCAGTTTGAAAATGGTTAGCCAGTTCTGGACCCTGGTGCCTGTGCGCAGACCGTGATAATGAATCAGGGTAAAGAGGCCAATAACCAGGATTGCGGTCAGATTAAACCAGGACAAGGTGATCAGCGGGACCCCGAAAAGACGCAGGACAATCTCACCCCCATCTGGCAGATGAAGAGCCTGATGAAAATAGGAGGCAAAGGCAATAGCTGCCGCTGCAATGGGTGCTGAAAAGCCAACAAAGAGCGAGATCCAGCCAGATAAAAAGGCTACAGGTTTGCCAAAGCTTTCTTTTAGAAAGACATACTCACCGCCAGCTCGGGGAAAGCGGGCACCAAGCTCACCAAAGCAGAAGGCCCCACAAAGGGCAAACAGGCCTCCAATCAGCCAGCACAGTAATAAGGCTCGGGGGTCACCGAGTTCTTTGAGAATAAAGCCAGAGGTGGTAAAGACACCTGTGCCCACCATATTGGCGATGACCAGGACAGTGGCTGAGGATAAATTAACCTCGCGGACCAGGCTATTTTTTTGGGTAAAGGAATTCTTCATAACATGCAAAAATGTTTCCAGGATATGTTCCCGAACTACCTGTACTCACTTATACTGAGCAGCCGGGAACAGCAGGAGGAAAAAAGAGGGCTTTTATTTCACCTGAAAGGTAAAGGTCATATTATACATGTACTGGTCACAGACCGTTAAATCCGGATAAGCAGGCCTGTGTGAAAGTGAAATCATCCAGTAACCAGAGCGATCCAATTGCAGTTCAGCCTCTCCCTGGGCATCAGTGACTGCTTCTGCTGGAAATTTTTTCTCCTCTTTTTTCATCAAGGCCTTTTTATTCGCCGTATCTGGGTGGGCAGGTTTGTTGTCCTCTTCTTTCTCAAAGCCAGCATATGTTGCCTTTAACGCAAGGTTGGCAACAGGTTGACCCTGGAACAGGATCTTCACCTTGAAGGCTGTATTAGCGGCAACCTGAGCAGGATTTGTGATTGGAATCAGTTCAAGGGCTTGGCCTGTTGTCTGCTCAAAGCCCTTATCACTGTTGCCGACCATTATCAGGCTTTTTCCACCAATATGGTAATTGGTGCATTTGACGGCATTGGTGACTTCGTTCTTCTTGCCCCATTTTCTTCCGTCCGGGGTTGTCGTGAAAAAACCAGATTTTATTTTTGTGGTGATCAGATAGGAACCAGGTTGCCCAACATCCATCTTATACTGACCATTGGCAACCATGACAGGGTCTATTGATGTTCCAGCAGGTCCAAGAATCTGAATCTTTTCCACTTTGCCCTCTTTGAGCTTTTCATGGGTTCGGTCAGCCAGGTACTTATGACCCCAGCCAATACCAATTTCTGTTGTGCTGTTAGGTTCAGGGAAATAATCAGCAGGGGTAATCCAAATATTATGGGCTGCTGCTGTTGAAGCCAGGAGCAGGATGGCGCTCATGAGCGCGAAACGAAATAGAGTCATGGTTGTTCTCCGGGTTAATAAAGACCCTTGTTTTTTGAGAGCTTGTGGACAGACCTGTGTGTTTGCCCGGTATAAGAGATTGAACCTATAAGGTTCTCTCTATTTTCATTATCCCTTTCCAAGGAGAGGGATGAGCGTTATCAATGAAAGTTGTAAAGAAATTATAAAGATTGTGAAACAGTAGGGTTTGTTGGTGCCCGATCCGGGCTCTTTTTCAGAAAGTCTCCCACATAGAGCATGTACTCAAAGGGCAGCTTTTTCTTATCCACCTGATTGAGCAGCGTGCCTAGGGTGCCATGAACCACCTGTTCATCCTGTGCATATCCGGCCCTAACCACCACTGCTGCTGGCGTGTCTGGAGAGTAGTATTTGGTCAGGGTATCAATGAATTTCTTGAAATCGTTGCGCATGGTGAACAGCACCATCGCACTTTGATGACGGGCCATCTCATCCACTGTCCAGCCTGATGCCAGAATAACAGAATGGGTTTTCGTGCCAGCAGTTACTGCGGCTTTCAGGGCTGCATTGGAGGTATTAAAACAGCTGACTCCAGGCACTACCTCTGTGTTCAGGTCATTAAGCTCTGTTATGGACCAGGAACAGGGTCCGTAAACCAGAGGGTCACCATTATCCAGCATGGCCACTGTCTTGCCTTCTGCAACAGCCTTGCGTATTTTGGTAGCAAGATCTTCTTGTTTTTGATGATAGTCTTCGCAGGTCAGGCCGTTTTTGCGCTTATCATCATCTTCAGTATTGCTACAGCTCTTGGCGTAATAGGGAAAAAGGCGATGATAACCGCTAATAACTTCTTTTCCGGCAAGCACTTCAGAAAATTTTTCTTTGAGTTTGTCACTGCTAAAGATCAGGTCAGCCTCCTCAATAACCTTCAGAGCCCGAATCGTGGTCAAATCAGGATCTCCCGGCCCCATACCCACCAGATAATATTTTCCTGTTCCTGCTTTTGTGTCTGCTTTCTTGCTGAACTGGGCCTGTTCCAGGCGCTTGCCGACATAGATGATGGAGCGACTTCCGTCCAGGCCGGAGCTGTCTGCACTAAAGCTTCCCACTGTTCCGAGAACTGCTTGTTCTTTGCCAGCGACACCTGCATTACTCACCACTGCTGCTGGAGTGTCAGTCGGATAGGAGTTGACCAGTCTTGCAAAGGTTTTCTCCATATCCCAAGGCATGAAGATAACCATTGTGGCCTTTTCATGACCAGCAAGTTGCTCAAGGGTGTCATGGTTTTCCTGCCTGCTGATAAATGGTGCTGTAATGATGACCTCACCTAAGCTGGCTTCCAAAGCTGCATTGGCGGCGTTAAAAGCGCTTAAGCCAGGAATCAGCTCTGTTTCCAATTCGCTGAGTTCCTGCAAGGTCCAGACGTCTGGACCGTAAATGGTTGGGTCGCCACTACTCAGCATTACAACGTCTTTGCCCTGGGCAGATGCCTTTCGTACAATGTGGGCAAAATCTGCCTGCTTAGCGTGGTATTCTTCACAGGTCATGCGTTGTTTGAAATTTTTGACCTCGTCTTTGCCGCATTTGGTGCCATAATGCCAGAACAGTACGCTGTAGCCGTCAATGATCTCTTTTTGAGAAAGGTCCACTGTTGTTGCCAACGCTTTTTTTGTGTGAGCGCTGCAAACTACGACCTCTGCCTCTTGAATAGCTTTAACTGCTCTGAGGGTCAGTAGGTCGCCATTGCCAGGGCCAATCCCCACCACTTTAAAGCTGCCTGCCTGTTTATGGGATGTTGTCGCTGTGGCGGCTGTTGGTCGGGCAGCTGCATTACAGGGAATGCATACTGTTCCCCATAGTAGGACCAGCAACAAACTGGCAACTTGGAGGCTGCTGGTCTGTTTGTTTTGTTTCTTCATGCTTGCTTCCTTTTGTAAAACTTTTATATAAAAGTATTGGGTGATTCCTTAAAATCGTCCAACTTAGTTTCATGAGAGTTTCTGTTCTTGTGTTTATTTTTTTTGTGACAAGCTACCAAAAGGAAATTGCCTGTACAATAAGGTGACAGTCTCATTTTTATGGGGATTTGCTTGGGCAGCAGGAGAAAAAACAGGTACTACAGGAGGGGAGTAATAAGATGGTGTGAAGAAAAAATGTAATGATTCAGAAGGATAACTGTTTAGGTGATAAGAGGCTCCCAGAAGGAGCTTCCTGGTTTGTCCCGGCTTGACCCGGTAGCCCTGACGAACTTGGGATATTTCCCCAAGAGACAGGGCAAAATGCCTGCATCAGTAGGTCATTGACAGGATTGGTATGCTCAATTCAGGCAGACAGGGCACTCATACTCATGATACGGGGACAGATCCGTTGCAGGAGCTGCTGATTATGGCTGATGACCAGCATGCCAATCTGTTGCTCCTTAACAATACCCAGCAGTACTTTCCAGACCTGGGCCTGACTGATGGCATCCAGCATAGCCGTGATTTCATCGGCAATAAGAAAGGCGGTCTTGGGGGACAGGGCACGGGCAATGGCCAGTCGTTGCAGCTCGCCACCGGAAAGCTCATGGGGATAGCGCTTGAGCCAGCTGTTTTTGATGGCTAAACGATCAAGCAGGGAAGGGTCTGGGGTAAAGGATTCTGCAAGGGAACGGCCCAGGAGCCAGCGGGGATTAAAGCTCTGCTCAGGGTGCTGATTAATCAGCTGAATGGGCCAGAACTTCTGCCTGGGCAAAGTGGGCAAAGGCTGTTGATTGATCTTGATTGCTCCATCTTGGACAGGCAGATGATTACTCAGAACTTTTGCCAGGGTGGTCTTTCCTGAACCACTGGGCGCGATAAGTCCCTGCACCTCACCGGGTTGGAGGCTGAGGTTGATATTGTTAAAGATGGGTTGTTTCTTGTGATAGGAAAAAGAGAGTTGGTGTGCTTCAAGCATGGCTGGTTATTACGTGCGGGTGGATTTTTCTGAGAGTGTCGTAGAGTTTCGTAAAGGGATTCACTCTACCCTGTCTGGCTGACCCGAACAATGGGGCAAGCGCCTCATTTTTGCGGGCAAAGGGCCTGGTGTCTGGTTTGATCTATCACGGGGCATAATTTTACGTGCAGGGAGAATGGTGAGTAGGGTATGGTGCAGAGGTTTATTGATGAAATGCAAGCAAAACGGAGGAAATATGACCCGACGCGCAACAATCGCAACTACCATTGATCAGGTTTACCGGGTCTGTAACCCGGATCAGCCCTTGCCCCCTGATGATAAACGCTATGTTGACCTGACAGCCAACCGGGGCGTGAAGCAGATTGCCAAGACCGTTACTCGACGGATCAAACGGAGCGAGGAAGATGCCCGCATTAAGCTGCTCTTTACCGGTCATCGGGGTTCCGGTAAGACGACCGAGCTGCTTCGTTTGCAACAGGAGCTGGAAGCCAATACGTTCTTCACCATCTATATGGATGTTGAGGAAATGCTTGATCTGGGCTCGCTCAATCATCTTGACGTGTTGGTGGCCATGGCCAAAGAGATCCAGGCCGGGCTTGAAGAGCGCAAGATCTCTCTTTCAGCAACCCTGCTGGATGACATTGCCCAATGGTTTGCTGAGCGCATTCTTGAAGAGACCAAGAGCCGGGAGATGGCAGGCGGTATCAGCACCAAGGCCAAGGCAGGCAGCACCATTCCTTTCTTTGCCCAATTCTTTGCCAGCATCACAGCCAGTGTCAAGGCAGGCAGCAGCCAGCGTGAGACCATCAGAATTGTTCTGAAGAGGCAGTTGAACGTGTTCATGGATCGGCTGAATCTCCTGATTGATACTGCTCGTGAGACTGTGCAAGAGAACGGCTTCCGGGATATTGTCCTGATTGTCGATGGCATGGAAAAGATGCATTACGAACTCAATGATGAGGGCGTATCCAGCCATACCGATCTCTTTATCCGCCATGCTGAGCAGCTCCGGGCTCCGCAATGTCATATCATTTATACGGTGCCGGTCTCACTGGTCTATAACCAGAACCTGGGCGCAGATTTTGACGACCCCTTGGTCCTGCCCATGGTCAAAATCAATGCCTCTGGTATTGCCAAGCTGACTGAGTTGGTTGAGCGCCGGGTGGACATAGAGCAGGTCTTTGACGAGCCCAAGTTGCTGGAACGCCTTGTCTGTACCAGCGGCGGGGTGGTCCGGGACCTAATGCGGCTGGTACGGCTGGCAACAGATACTGACGAAGATACCATTACTGCTGCTGATGTGGACTACGCCCTCAAGACCCTGCGTAATGAGTATGACCGGCTCATTCATAGTGACGATATTTCCGTCTTCCGCCGTATCCGGCAGGATAAACGTATTCAGGGCGGCGATGAAGAAGCAGGTCGCCTCCTTAATCTGCGCCTGGTCCTGGAATATCAGAACGGCACGCGCTCGGCTGATCTGCACCCAGCAGCTGCTGAGATTCCCTGGGTGAAAAAGGCACTTGCTGATGAGTCCGATGATGCAACCTGAACAGCCTGAAGTCGTTATCCGTCGTATCTGCCGAGCCCTGGGCCGGGTAGATGGCTTTGCCCTCTATTTCGTCCTGGTCAATTTGCCTGGGGCCCGTAAGGCCCTTTCTCTTCAGGTGCAGGAGCAGCTCTCTCGGTCTGTGATTGAATTGGATGTGCCAGCAGAGGGTTTTGGTGATACCACTCTGGATGGTTGGCTTTTGCCGCAGTTGCAGGAACGGGATGATGTAGAGGCTGAGACTGCTCTCTTTCTCCACGGCCTGGAGCAGGTTATGCCCGCAGGTCAGGTTGGCTTGCGCCGTTTTCTTCAGCAGCTTAACTGGCGGCGCTCTGCGCTGAAACGGCTTGGCCAGCCTCTGGTTATCTGGCTGCCGCGTTATGCTTTGAAGAGTATGGCTGAGCATGCCCCGGATTTTTATGATTGGTACAGTAATGTGTATGAGTTTGCCTCGTCCTCGGAGGAGGCTGAGGAGTTGCAGGAGAGCTTTTATGCTGAGTTTGACACCGTAGTGCATCCGGCTGACCGTCAGAGTAAGGAGGAAAAGGAGCAATGGCTCCATACCTTGATTGCCTTGCTGGATGAGCATCCGAAGCGGAATGCTTACCGGGGCAGGCTGCTGAATGAGGCAGGGCTGGTGCATGATTCCTCTGGTGAGCTGGAAGATGCGCTGGAGTTCTATCAGCATTCGCTGGCTATCTCTCAAGAGCTTGGTAACAGAAAGGGTGAAGGTGCCACCCTAAGTAATATCAGCGGAGTTTACCAGGCACGGGGCGAGTATGACACAGCCCTCAAGTACCTGGAGCAGAGCTTGGATATTTACCGGGAGGTTGGTAACCGGGCCGGTGAAGGTACCACCCTGAACAACATCAGCCAGATTTACCAGGCACGGGGCGAGTATGACACGGCCCTTAAGTACCTTGAGCAGAGCCTGGATATCCGCCGGGAGATTGGTGACCGGGCCGGTGAAGGTACCACCCTGAACAATCTGGCAACAACTGCCCATGCTAAAGGCGATTACGAGACAGCCCTCAAGTATCTGGACCAGAGCCTGGATATCAGCCAGGAGATCGGTAACCGGGCCGTGGAAGCAATCACCAGCTGGAATATCGCTCGTATTTATCAGGATCAAGGTAATTTGACCAAGGCAGAGCAGTACATGCGTCGTACCGTGGAGATTGACGAACAAATAGGACGTCCTGAACTGGAATGGGAACGTAAGGAACTAGAAAAAGTACAAGTAACCTTACAGGGTCGGTAAGTTGGTACGGGTGGTTTGCAACCGCCCCCGCCGAGAACCCACCATAATACAAATCCCAGCCCCACCAGTATCAAACCAATCCTTTGATACTGGTCCAACCCTCCCCTTGATACTTATCAAGCCCATAGCCTGATACTGCTCCAACCATCTCTTTGATACCTATCAAACAAACCCTTTGATACAGATGCAATTTTACCAAGAAAACCCTTGACAGCCTCCCTACATCGCCTTACGATGGAATGCTGAAAGTTCAGCCAATTATCTCAACCAGTTAAATAAAACAGGAGGAGTATCATGGCAACCATTCAATGGCGACCCGAAATCAACGCCCTCACCACACCCCAATCCTGGCGTATCCGTTTCATGCCCCGCAACGTAGCAGGTATAGAAGACATTGCCGCAGACATCGCCCTGCGCCATCCCAATTATAACGAAGCTGATATCCTGACCATTCTCCGTGCCGAAGACGAGGCCATCCAAAATCGCCTGCTTAACGGCGAGCGGGTGACCAAGGAGGGCAGCTTCAGCTGGTTTCTTTCCTTTACTGGCAGGCTGGACACCCCGGAAGACCCGTTGCCACCTCTGGAAGAATCCCTGCACGTCAATGTCCGAGTTTCACCACCTTATGTTGAGACCCTCCGCCAGACAGCCCGCACCGAGCGCCTACCTGAGGAAAAGAAACGGCCCCTGATCAGCACTGTCAAGGACAGCCTGCTCAACCTGAGCGATGTGCTGAATCCAGAGGGTGTGCTTCAGCTCACCGGTGATAACCTCTTCTTTGATCGGACATTGCTCAATACAGGCGGATGCGTTATTGAGGGAACCCGTAACGGCAAGGTTGAACAGAGCCGTTTTGTCCAGATTGAACCCGGTGAAATCCTGCTCATGCCCGATGTTCCAGATCAAAATAATCCCTGGAACAACGAGTACACGATCTCAGTGAGCACCCGTTACAGCGAGCACGGCACGTTGCGCATTGGCACCTACGGCAGGATGCTACGTACACCCATCATTGTTACCGACTTTGGCGAGGAGACTGGTTTGCTTACTGGCAAGGCCAATAGTCCCTATGTCAGCCTTACTGGCGGCAACGTTGTTGGCCCAACCAGCCTGCGTATCCGGGTGGTGCTGGATCTGCGTGCAGACAGTCTTCTTTTCAACCTCGTTGATATGAGCGAAGAGGGAGCAGCAGGTCCGGCAGTGACAGTCATGGCCAATGGTAGCCATAGCCTGAGCAGTTTTACCGGTTCCCTGGTCAACAGCCTAGATATCCGGGTGGATAACTATACAGCCCTCAAAAATATGGTGCGCAGTAATTACAGCGGTATGCTGGTAGATGTGTTGTGGCTGGAGATTGAACCGGAATAGTCAGTAGGTGCATGAGGAGAAGTTTGAGCAATATCCTGCTCAAGCATAAAGCCATTTTCCGGCAGGGCCTGATACAGGGAAAAACTGTACGAGGAGCTACATATCCCCTGCTGAAACTCAGCTGCTGGCATGATCTCCATCAGAGCACCATCCTTGAGAATAGTGACATCATCAGCAAAGGGCAGGGCCCCGCTGAGATCATGACTGATAAGCAAAATAGCCCGACCCTCATCAGCCAGCTGCCGGAGATGAGTAAAGACCTGGTGGCAGTTCTCTTCATCCAGGCCGGTTGTCGGTTCATCAGCCAGTAAGAGTTCAGCCTTGCCCACCGTGGCACAGGCCAGCAAAACCCTGGTGGCCATACCACCAGAGAGCTGAAACGGATAGAGCCGGAGCACAGAATGGCTAAGACCATAGCGGCTGAACACAGCCTTGGTCTGCCTGCTTGCCTCTTTTCTAGAAAGACCTGCCAACCGACCTGCCCGCCTGACCTGCTTGCCCACCCGTTGCAAAGGATCCAGCCCTTCTGTGGATTGGGGGATTAAGGCGATTTTTCGTCCTCGAAGCCGAGTGGGATCAGCATACACCTTGCCCTGAAAGCGGATGTTACCCTGGCAGTTGCTGTTATTGGGCAGCAGGCCAAGAATAGCTGCCAGCAAAAGGCTTTTGCCAGCGCCGCTGGCTCCGGCCACCAGATTGATTGTGCCAGGACGGACCCTAAAGGACACTTCGTCCAGGCCGGTGATTTTTTGGCGTTGCAGGCCGTGGTCATAGCGATGAAAGGCAATGTGCAGATTATCTATTTCCAACATGGTCTATCCTTGTTTTTAGCTTGTAGGGGCAGACCTGTGTGTCTGCCCGGTATGAGAGGGCGAACACATGGGTTCGCCCCTACAATTACCCCTACGGTTATTTTTGGCTTGTGCGCGGTTGAAGAAGAACACGCATATTCTCACCCATCATATCAAAGGCCTTGACCATAATCAGCAGGGCCGCTCCGGGCAGGACTGCCAACCACCAATGACCTGTGGAAAGATGGCGCATAGCCTCTGCCAGAATAATACCCACAGCTGGCTCATGGGGGGAAAGGCCCAGGCCAACAAAGGTCAGGCCTGCTTCATGGAGAATAGCATGGGGAAAGAGCAGTAAGAGCCCGACAATAAATTGGGGCAACAGATGGGGCAGGATATGCTGCCGCCCGATCTGCCAGGGTGTCTTGCCAAAACAACGGGCATGGGCAATAAAAGGAGCATCTTTGATCTGTAAGGTCTCAGCTCGGATGACTCGGGCCAAGCGGGGCCAATGACTGATTGCCACGGCAATGGTCACTCCTTGCAGGCCTCCGCCAAAGGCAAAGGAGATCAGGATAAGAAGGACCAGATGGGGCAGAGTAATAAAGATATCAATAAGCCAGGAAATAACTCCATCAACCCAGCCACCCAGAATACCAGCAGCAATGCCAAAAAACAGGGCCAACAAGGCACTGAAGGTTGCCGCCATCAGCCCGGTTTGGAGACTGAGACGTAGCCCGGCAATGGTACGAAAGAACATATTACGACCCATCCAGTCGGTACCAAAGAGATGAGCAAGAGCTGGTGGCTGATTACGCAGGTTAAGATCGGTGTGCAGGGTTTCCGGGATCAAAAAATAATAGATAGCAAGGATGGAGAGCAGAAAGGCGGCACAACCGCCAGCTGTTAGCAAGGCCTTGGTTCGTTGGTGTATCATGAGGTTCAGTGTATTGGTGCAGTAGGTTTGACTCTCTCCTCTCCCAAAGGGGGAGAAAAGAAGCTATGCAGGAGTTGGCGCAGTGCTTTGCGGCGTATTTCGTATCCGTGGATCAATAAGGAAGTAGAGCAGATCAGCTATGGTATTGCCAAAAAAGACAAAGAGCGCACTGATCAGGACAATACCCAAGAGCAGGGGGATGTCTCCACCCAACCCGGCCTTGATGGTGGCCTCACCCAGTCCAGGATAGGAAAAAACCTGCTCAGCCAGAATAGAACCACCAAAGAGTTCCCCAAAGGTGGCAAACTGGATGGTCAGAGCAGGTAACAGGGTATGGCGCAGGGCATGGCGACGAAACACCCCCCAGGTGGACTCGCCCTTGGCCCTGGCAAAGAGAACAAAGTCACTGTTCATGACCTCAAGCAGCTTTTGCCGGGTATGCAGAGTAACCGCAGCCACTGAAATGATGCTCAGGGTAGCCGCAGGCAGGAGCAAATGGCGGAGCCATTGAGCTATACTGACCTCATCAGGGGACATGCCAGGTGGATAGGCGCAACAGACCGGGGTCCAGCCCAGCTGCACGGAAAAGACAATCACCAGCAACATGCCCAGCCAAAAGGTCGGGGTGGAGGCCAAGGTATAGGCATAGAGTCGAATGAGCCGGTCAATCAAGGAGTTTTCCTTCAGGCCAGCAATAATACCAAGGATGAACCCGATAACCCCGGATAGCAGCCAAGCTGAGCCCATGAGGGCCAGGGACGGAAAGAAGCGGCGGGCAATCACCTGGGTAACTGGTTCCTGAAAGATCAGCGACTGGCCCATATTGCCGCTCAGGATTTCCTTTTGCCAATGCAGGTAGCGCATGATGGGCGGCTGATCAAGGCCCCAGCGTTCAGCAATCTGTTGCCGCTGCTCCTGGCTCATCTGGAGCATATCCGCCCCGATATAGGCCTGGACCGGATCAATGGGCGAGAGCTGAAGCAGGGCAAAGGAGAGCATGGCCACCGCAGGCAGGGTCAGGAGGAGTTGGATGATTTTTTTACGGAGAAAGTACTTCATAAGTCCTCTCCCTCCTGTTCTTTTTGGCCGCGCCAATGCCAGTTCACAATATTGGCAGTAATGGGCCAGCCATGCCCGTGGGGCTCTACCCGGGTTGTGCCGATGTCAAGATCCTGATTCACCAGATAGGTATGATCCAAGTTGACCAGCCAGGCCCAGGGTGCATCCCCTTGGGAGCCAACCCCGGTGCTGCCGTCCCATTGAACAGCCTTCCAAAAGCGGGCAGCCTCTTTGGGATGAGCTGCTGCCAAGGCCTGCTCCAGGTTGCTATCCACTGTGGGATTCCGGTACAGGCCTGGATTAAAATAGCCTTGACCAGCCACCTGACTATGATAGAGATGGTACATCTCTGTTGGATCGTAGCTGCCCCAACCAAAGAGCACGGCCTGGGCATGCTGAACCTTGCGTATTTCGTCCCAGCTCTTGCCGGAAAGCTTGATACGAATCCCCAAAGGTGCCACCATGTCAGCAACAGCCAAGGCCAGGGATTGGCGGATGACCCGGTCAGCAGGGTAGAGAAGGGTAAACTCTGCGGCCAGACCGTCTTTATCCAGAATGCCGTCCTGGTCCTGATCCTGCCAGCCCGCCTCTTTGAGCAGGGCAGCAGCCTTTTTCAGGTTATTATCCTGAATCCTGGTGGCTTTTTCCTCCCATTCCATATGACTCACTGAACCATAGGCAGGCGTGCCAAAACCGTTCAGCACCCCTTTGACCAAGGCTTGGCGGTCTATGGCATAGTTGATGGCCTGCCGGATAGCCCGGTCTGCTGTGACATCATTGCCCACAGGGCTACTGTTCAGGTCTTGATGGTCCGCCTTCTGACAGGGAAACATAATGCCCCGATTATCCACACTGGTTGCTCGGACAAGACGCATGCCTGTTACCTTTTTATCAGCCAGAATCTGGGGTACTGCCGCTATCTGGACCGTACCTGCCTGGGCCGCTGCAAAGGCGGTATCTGGATCAAGGAAGAGAAAAACCAGGCGCTTAAGAGCAGGTTGTTTACCATAGTACAAAGGATTGGCTTCCACAATGAGCTGCTGTCCTTCATCCCAGCGGACCATCTTGTACGGGCCAGAACCAATGGGGGTACGACCATAGGACTTGCTGTGGACATGTTTCGGCACAATCCCTAGGGTTCGTAGCTGATGAATAAAGGTGGAGCGCGGTTTGCTCAGGTGAAAGGCAATACTGTGCTCTCCGGTGGTCATAGCCTGATCCATATAACTCAGATCAACCCGTCCACCAGCATTCTTGGCTGTATTAAAGGTGTAGGCCACATCATGGGCTGTGAGCGGCTTGCCATCGGAGAACAGGACATCGTTTCTAATTTCGATCTGCCAGGTACGACGGTCATTGCTCACTGTATAGGCCGTGGCCAGGTCATACTCTATTTCTAAGGCATCATTATAACGCAGCAGGGTGGATTGAAAGAGTGGTGCCCCGTAGCGTCCCCAGCCCATTGTTGGGTCATAGCCCTGTTCTTCTTCTCCGCCAATGGCCAGCACCAAGGTGTCGGGCCGGGCTGTATCGCTTCCTTGTTTTTCCTGCTGTGGCTGCGATTGATCACAACTGATCAGGAGCAGCAGAACCAAGAACTGGATCAGGCCTGCTTGCCATTTATGCCTTTTCTTTGCATAAGAAAACGTAGTCATTATTTCTCCCCCGCATGGTGCCAGCTCAGGCTCAAGCCAATGTACCGTCCGTCACTCCCTGCATACTGATTATCTGGTACTCCGTAGGGGTCACTCCAGTAGCCCACGTACTCGGAATACTCTTCATCCAAAAGGTTCTTGATATTCAGGGCCAGTTCCCATTCTGTTCCTATTTCCTGGGCAAGGCGCATATCCACAACCTCATAGCCAGGATAAGAATGCAGGTTATCAGCTGTGGTGTACCAGCTTCCTGTGTCCCGGTACCAGAGGCTGAGAGAGGTACCTTGGGCAAAGCGATATTCACCACCGATTTTTAGGATGTACTCAGGAATGGAGGGTACCTCCTTGCCCTGGTTCTCTCCACCCTGATAGGTGGCTTCGTGATAGGTCCAGGAGGAGAATAACTGAAGGCCGGGCAGGGGCGACAGGCTGATTTCCAGCTCGTGCCCGTTCCGTTCTGTGTCGCCCTCATTGATGTATTCACCGGCAATCCAACGGATAGTATCTTCATCGCTGTGAAAATAGGCATAACGGAGCAGGATGTGCTCCCACTCTGCCTTGGTGCCAATTTCCCAATGCAAGAGGTCGCTTTCATGAGGCGCATTGATCTGATATTTATCACTGCCCTGGGGCAGCTGGAACCCGGTGCCGGTATTGGCATAGAGGCTGTAATGCTCTAAAAAGGAGTAGATGGCTCCGGCACTGGCTGTCCAGATATCGTAATCCCGCATATCCATGACTGTATTGCTCTGGTTGTCTGTGCTTTCGCCGCTGAACATGTCATAGCGGCCCCCGGCAAAGAGACGCAGAGAGGCAAAGGGATCGTAGTTCACCTTGCTATACAGGCCGAAATTATTGAGGTCATAGTCGTAATCACTGATCAGTCCCGTTCGATGACGGTAGGTGGTATCGAACTTCTGCTCTACAGTGCTGAAGGAGCGCCAGTCAAAACCGCTGTCAATGCGGAGTAGGCTGGTATCGCTTGGAGCAATATCGTAGCCCAAATTAGCCAAGGCCCCGAGGATGCGATGCTCGTAATGGCTTTCTGTCTGGCCGCCGCCCCAGTCAGCCCAACGACTGTAATCCTCATCCACGACCCAGGCCTTAACCTCCAGCGGCATGGACTCGTTGATGTCCCAATCCAGATGGAGCTGGGCCTCGGAGAGATCCTTCCACCCGCCGTCATCTTCCTGAATGGATTGCTTGGGATTCTGGGTCCAGAGGTATTCGGGCAGATAGCCAGCAGTGTGCCAGTCCGCATCATAGGTATGAAGAACCAGACCGGTTCTTAGGCTCTCTGTAAACTGATAGAACCATTTGCCGTAGAAGTTCTGTCGATCATAGGCCGAGTTGTCCTGATAGCCATCTGTGTCAAAGAATTCTACGGAATAGACCTGATTGAACTTGCCATCCAGGTGTTCGCTGCCCAGTGAAGCAGAGGCTTTGCGGGTGTTGAAGCTGCCATACTCAGCCTTGATCCGGCTGAAATCCCCTGTGTTACGGGTATGGAAGTGGATTGCTCCGGCTCGGTTCCAGTTTGCATACCGGGCATCTATAGGGCCTTTGACCACCTCTATTCCGATAATATCATCGGCAATAAGTTGGTTGAGGTCGATAGCACCGTCAGCACTGCCCATATGGTAATTATAGGGAATGCCATCAATAGTTACCGCAGTATGATTACCGTGGCTGCCATTGCCAAAGCCGCGCAGGGTAAAGCCGTTGGGAACCCCGCCAGAATTATAGTCACCAATGGTGATGCCTGGTACGTTGCGTAGGGCGTCCAAGGCTGTCTTGTTGTTCTGCCGGGCAAGCTCTTCTTCACCCACCACATCAATGGAGCCGGGCAGGTCCACCGTTGTGGGGGCCTGTTCTCCGGTTACCACGATTTCACCCATAGTCATAATCGTACTGGCGGGCTGATGAGTAGTCTGTTGTTCGGGTAAGGAAGGGAGGGGGCGTTGTTGGCTTTGTTCTTGTTGTTGTAGATTGTCTGCTGCGTTTGCGAAAGAGGCTGTTGTCAGCAGGGTGAGAGTAACCAGTGTTGTTTGTGTGTATTTTTTGCGCATACTTCCAGAGTAGTAAATGTCTTGTTTGCGTGCATCCCCTGGGTCTGCCCCCGGTCGGAGAGGAAGAAAACCGAACCGGGGGAGCACCAGCAGAACTGCTACAAAAGGTATCATGGAGGATTGGTGGAGGAGAGACCACCATTTCACTCAACAGGGATGGACCTTGCTTTTTGATTGTGTATCCAGAACGGATAACACGATTATCAGATTCGTATTACTTTTTACCACAGCTGCTGCTGCCTACACAATAAGGCGAGAGGCTCATTTTGTCGGGCAATATGCCCGGAGAGGCTTAGGCACCTGGGAAAATGCCGGGTCAGCTTGACAGGAAAAGTTTTGTTGAATACACTAAAGTCAAGGTAGGCTCTGTCCGTCAACGGAGTTTTCCAGTTGAACTTGCTGTCCAGCAAGGAGGCCGTTGAGCATGGATTTTCTCAGGAGATCCCATGTTCAACGGTTTTTTTTATATGAAAGTACTGGGCAACTCCTTGGAGTCGCAAAGAAGTTTATTCATTAATGAGGATAAGCACCGTTGTACAGGTCATCATAGGATAATGGTTCATCCCGATGGCCCATCATGACAGGCAGGTTGAATAAACGATCTGAAGCAGAGAGGAGAGGTTCGGCATTCATTTGTACACCGCCGCCAGCAATAACCCGAACAACCGGGATATTAATATGCTCCTTGGTCAGGTTTACTGCCATGAGTTCAGCATCAGGAATTACGCTACGGATGCGGCCCAGCACCTTTTTAATATCCTCTGAAACAGACTCAGTAGACTGGTTGATAAAGGAAGAGTACTTGACCAGAGCTTGATCAGGATCATCGTTCAGCTCAAGGGTTTTGAAGTAGCTCAGATTGAAGAGCGAGTGGTACTCAAAAACCAGATCCCTGGCCACGGGAATACCGTAGTTGCTGATGCGTTTATCCACGCCAAGATCTCTGGCCTGATAGGCCTCAGAAATACTCCGTTCCAAAGCAATGGCCGGATCAAGACTGGCACCAAAACCGGTGGAGCCGTAAAAGGAGAAATCCTGATCATCAACCATCCAGGCTCGGAACACCGGGAAGCCGAAATCCGTGGTATAGTCGCGAAGCACTAGGCGTAGGCCGTGGGCTGCTATACGCTCCAGTAATTCCTCCACTCCCTCAGGTAGATTTTTATCAAGTTCAATCATAGGCCGTTGGACCCGGTTGGCCTGCCAGATCATCCAAGCATCATGCTCAATAACCTCAAACAGGGCCTGGAGCAGGGCATCTTCATAGGTTCCACCTGCTGCTAAGCCGCCAGAGGTGTTGTCGTAGAACTGGCCCTGAAAGCGGGTGCTGGAGAGAAAGACCATGGAAGCCGGTACTAGTTTTGGGCTGCCATCAAGCAGGGAATGGCCCCAGACCCAATCCACAGGCGCATCCTCATGAAAGGTATCCATTCCCCCGTTATGAAAGACCTTGCCAAGGTGGGCAGGGATATTCAACGCCAGATCTTTGACCTCGCTGTACGGTGCCCGGATCAGCTCAAAGCCTCCGGTGTAATTGGCACTGATGCGTTCAAAAAGCTCAAAGGCTGCGGAGAAATAGGCCTGTTCCTGGGTCAGTCCCTTGCCTCGGCTTTCCATTTTTGGTACCAGCATTGCCCGCTTGGGATCATAGCTACTTTCAGCAGAGGCGGAAAAACGATGGAGCGTATTGTCCAGAGGACCGTCCTGAAAGCGATCAATGGAAATTTTGCAATCCATGCGGGTCAGACAATCATCCAGCATCTTCCGGGTCTCTTCATGAGAGATACTCCGCCGTCCACCCACAGTGTACCGGACCGGGGTCTCTGGATAGAGCTGCACAGTTGGCGGAAGATTTTTTGGGCGACCTTTGTGGATTTTATCAAGAGCCAAGGCATGACAGGACGGGCAGGTGCTGATCGGCTCGAAACTGATAGTTGTTTGAGCAGAAGAAGAAGGGCGAGTGAACAGGGCCTGGTTACCGGATAGCTTCGGGTTTTCTCCACCCATACGAAGCCGCTCTGTTTCACTTACAATCAATTCAGCTGCCCAGGAAGCACTGATATCCCATTGGGAGCTTGTAGGGAGAGGCCAAGCAGCAGTCAATTCTCCCAAGGATTGCCAAGGAAAATGGTTGTCTATTGTCTGCTCTAATCCTGCCCGTCGGTGTTCCAGATAACAGCTCAGGCAGGGGGTAAGGCCAGGCAGAACACTGGGGCCAACCGCTATCTGGTCGCCGTCAAAATAACAGAGAAGATAGGAGTAGCGTTGTTCAATAAAAAAGTTGTTGAGTTCCAGCAGGGTGTTGAAATCTGTTTGCTCCGGACAAAGGATAAAGACCGTGCCCTCAGCAAAATGCTCCATCTTCGCAGGCGAGCCAAAGGGGATCTGGATTACTCCTCCCCCCATGGCCTGTTGCACGGCCTGGGCTAGTTTTCCTTTACCCAATAAAATCGGAAGAGGAAGGCTCTGCCTTGCTTTTGTTGTCTCTTCTGTTGCCACGTTGAGCAAGCCTGCCTCTGTGATACTCTCTAGAAAGAGCAACACATCTTCAGCAGGAAACTCTTCTGCAAAATGTTGAATAATCCCCTCAACCGTGCCCTGCTTATCTGTAATATTGAGTACTCGCTCCAGAATGGTTGGATCACATTCAAGGAGTTTGATCTCTCCGTTGATTGATACGGCAACGGTTTCGTCACCTGCTGCGGAAAGAGACAGCCGGGTATTCCGACTGACTGTGCTATTTCTGTCCATGTGTATACTTCTCCGTAGATGTAGAAAGGTCAGGAGGTGAGGTAGGCCTGTTTGGGGCGATGTAGCTTATCGGAACGAAGAAAGGAAAACCAAAACAATCCAGCTGAGGCCATGAGACAACCTGCGATACCTGCGGTTTTTTCCAATCCCAAGACTGCTGCAACGCTTCCATGCACAGCAGCTGATGCCCCGTATAACGACAGATAAATGCCATTATCCAGACCAGAAATTCTACCCCGCAGGGAGGCCTTGGTTTTTCGTAACAGCAAGGGCTGATAGGCCAGGCTAAAGAGAAAAGCTGCACAGAGTTGGACTGCAAATAACGCTAAGGTCAGTGGCAGTATCTGCACATGGGGAAGAAAGACAAATAATACCCCCTCAGTAACGCAAGCCCAACCGACAATCTGTGCATCCTGTGCAAAGCCGTGTCCCAGTCGAGGTCGAAGCCAGGCAGCTGCCAAGGCACCGACACCTGTCATGGCAAAAAAAAGTCCAAGGGTGACAGGGTTATTGGCAAAGTGCTGATAATTAATCAGAGAAACCAGGACAAAGACCCCGCCACCGCCTAAGGCCCACAGGGCATTGGTCAGGACCATGTAGAAGAGTAATGGGTTTTCCCTGAGATGTTTCCATCCCAGTAACCATTCTTGCAAGAGACTGCCCTGTTCTGTACGTTTTTTTTCATCGTGCTTTACCTGAAGAGGCCGGGTTGTCCATGTGCAGAAGGCGGAAAAGAAAAAGCTGACAGCATCAATCAAGAATAAAATCTGATATCCTGTCACGCTCAATAAGCCTCCTCCCAAGCCGTAGCCAAGAAAAATAGTAAGGCCAAAACCGATCTGTATCAAGGCAAAGGCGCGGTCGAAAGAGCCTGCTCCTGTCATATCTCTCAAATAAACCAGACGGGTAGCTGCATGAGCTGCACTGAGTGCCCCCATAAAAATGGTGAGAATGTATAAACCAGGTAAACTCTTAGCCGTACTGGCAAGGATAAAGAGCAGGGCAGTTCCGCCAAGGCACAGATCAAGAGAAACAAGAACACGGCGTCGATCAAAACGGTCAGCAAGGACACCACCTAAACCGGCAAAGATAAGGCGTGAGGAAAGTCGTAAACCGATAGCTAGGCCTGTCTTCAGGCCTTCGCCTCCTGTTATTGTTAAAATGAGAAAGATGACAGCAGCCTGATTCAGACTGTCTCCCAAGGCACTGATTGTCCAACCGGCCAGAATTCTGCGAAAGGCGGGCATCTCTTTGAGAAGAGACCACCTGCTATCTGTGCCTGGAGATTGAGATGTTGTGTGCAAAGAAGATCGGCCCATAACTGCTGTAACCTAAAATATAATTTTACTTGTTAAGCGTTGTTTCCAGCTCCATAACCTGGAAGGCTGGAAAAAAAATACCGCCGTCTATCTCGCCGACGGCGGTACAACGGAAGTTCAGACCGTCACCTGAGCTTCCCAGTAGAACACTACTGTCCAGACTTATCCGCCGATGACGGCATGATGCATAGACTTAACGGAAACTTTTTTGTTTTCGGAAATTACGCGAATTTTCAATGGAATCACCTCCTTTTGTTGTAGAATAAAGCCTGCCTTTCCCGGCGAGAGAAAAAGACCTGCTCCCTGACCGAATGGCCGCTTAAAAATGTAAGGTCACTTCACCGTACACTGTCAGCGGGTCACCCGGGGACAGATAGACGTCGCCATCACCCCAGTTTTCACCGGAAGCGACATAATCAGTATCAAATAGGTTGCGTATGCTGAGAGAACCTTCAAACAGCTCCTGAACATAACGCAATTTGGCATCGACCAGGTTAAAGGCCTCCTGTTCATAAGAATTTTCATTATCAAGCCACTGGTCACCTACCCAGCGACTGGCCAACGAACAGCCGAATCCAGACGCATGACTATAGCGGAGTTCCAGCGTGGTTTTATGTCGCGGCTGCCAGGGCAGATCGTGGTCTGAATAATCCATGGCGTAATCGACAAAATCTACATAATAGCTTTCATTATAGGTGTAAGAACCAATCAGACTGAAACCGTATTCCAACTCGATATCCGCCTCAACCTCAACCCCTTGCATCCGTGACTCACCTGCATTCTCATAACGAAAGTCGCCCTCTCTGGCCGGGTCTGGCACCATGACCAGTTGGCTGTCCAGATCAGTACGGTACAAAGCAACCTGGAGATAGGCCCGGTCCAGAAGCGCGGTTTTCACACCCAGCTCGTAGTTCATTGCTTCTTCCGGCTCAAGGTCAGCATTGGTGGCTATTTGCGAACCAACCGGTACCTTGAAACCAGTCCCCAGGCTAGCGAAGATACTCAGGTCTGGAGTTATGGACCAGGCAAGACCAGCCTTGGGGCTGAACTGGCTGAAATCGGAATCTCTTGATCCTGCTGGGTTCAGAAGATTATCCAAGTCTATGGAAATATGGTCATAACGCAGACCGGCAGTCATGGACAGAGTCTCGGAAAGCTCCAGCTCATTCTGGACATAAAGAGAATTAAAGGTCCGGGAGGTCTCCGCATCCCGGAACGCCACACCGAACAGCCCCGGATCAAAGTGTTTTGAATATTTAACGGTTGCGTCATATTCTTCTTGTTCAAACTGATAACCAAAGGTGGTCTGACTCTTTCTGTCCCAGATTTGGCTATCGCTGACTAGTCGAAGCTCATTACCCAGGCGTTGTGAAGTAGAGTCAGCATTCATGAAGTCAACCAGGTCGGTTATGGTCTCATCAATATCCTGGCCATAGCTCCGGTTAATCAGCAGCAAGCCATTATCCATCTCATGCTCAAGGGTCAGGGAGGCATTGCATTCATTATGCTCTTCCAATCCGTGCTTAAAAAAGACCTCTTCACGGGCTCCGGCCTCATAAATGGCAAAAGGAAGATAATCCGGCCATTCTAGATCCCAGGTTGCATAGTCCAGGTTGAAACCCACAGCCGTGCTGTCAGTGAGCTGACTGTCCAGGCGGAGAAAGCTGTTTATCCGATCAAATTCATTGTTTTCATCACGCCAGCCGTCACCGGCTCTGCGACTCAATCCTGCGCTATAGCCTGCTTCTCCGTCATCGCCCAGAGGGCCGGACAACACTAGGGACTCCTTATTCTCACCGTAGCTACCATAGCCCGCAGTCAGGTCTGCCTGATGCTCTGTGCCGCCGGTCTTGGTGATGATATTAATTACCCCGCCCAGAGCGTTTTTCCCGTACAGGGCTGAAGCAGGCCCTTTGATGATCTCCACCCGCTCAATATTCATCAGGGGAATGGCTGACCAGTCAACGGTATCTACGGTTGTGTTACGTGGTACGCCGTCTACCAGAACCTGTACATACTGGGAGTTCATTAAAGGCATGCCTCGCATGGAAATCATGGACATTTCACCGTTACCTTGGCATTCATTCATTTGCAGACCTGCGGTCTGATGCAGGGCATCGGTGAGCACTCTAGCCCCTGTTTTTTTGAGATCCTCTTGAGAAAACACCTTCACGCTTGCGGTCACGTCTTGAACCTCAGTCTCGCTCTTGGTCGCAGTGACAATGACTTCTTCAAGCTGATGAGCACGATTTTGTACTTCCAGAGCATTTTCCTCTGCCTGTATTGTTCCTGGTGCTGCTCCGACACTCATAGTCAGGAGTAAAGCAAGAGGGACCGCTGAAGAGGGTATTTGTCCAGCAGATTGTTTTTCGTTCTTTTTCATGAAACATCCTTTAACATCTTTTTATCAAAATCTGGTCAGGAACCGCAGAAAATTACTGATCAACAAAGAGTTCCGGGTAGAGCATTTGAGCCAGTCTTTCTACAGATTCACCAAAGCGGATCCCAGGCATGGTGTCAGGGAAATCCAGCGTCAGGAGTCGTTCTTCCCGTACTGCTTTAATATTTCGTAAGGCCGGGTTTGTATGCAAAACATGACGTTTATGCTCTGCTGTAGACCAATTGGAATTTATTAATATAATAGCCTCAGGGTCACGCTCCAGCACAGCCTCCCAAGACACACTGGCCATTTTACTCTGTATATCGGCAAAGATATTTTTTGCGCCGGCAAGCGATAACAACAAATGTTGGGGGCCAAGAGCACCTGTTGTATATGGTGTGCGATCATCCATATCAAAGAGAAAGACCCGGATGGGCCTTGTCTTCTTTGTAAGCCGTGTTGATGTCTGGGCAATCCGTTGCCGGATGTTTGCTATTAACTTCTGAGAACGATGGCTGACCTGAAAGATTTCTCCGACCTCTAGGATCTCTGAGAGCAAGGTTTCAAGAGTTAATGGTTTGCTATCACCTGAACAAAAAACCGGAGAAACATAGGTAGCAATGTCCAATTGGTGGAGAAATGATCGGTTCCCCATTGTTGCATCGCTGAACATCCCGCCAAAGGTGGCATAAACAAGATCAGGATTTTCTGCCAGTAGGCTTTCTTTGCCAGGGGCCTTGGCTGACAGGATAGGTACCTGGTCATAGTCGGTGCGGAGATCAGGATGGATTGCAGCATCCAGATACGCCGTGCCAATCATCTGTTCACGTAAACCAAGGGCAAGAAGTAGTTCTGTTGCGGCTTGATTCACGGTGATTGCTCGTTGTGGAGCTTTCTCAAAATGTACGAATTGATTACAGTTATGTATGAGCATGTCTTGCTGTTCTGCCTGAACGACTCCTGTGGTATCTGATATCAAAAAAAAGAGGGTAGCCAGAAAAGCGGGGCTTGTTTTTTGCATACTTGGTTGTTGTGGTTGTTGGTGACAAGTGATGACCACGGTTACGTATTGCTTGTGGCAGAAG
>JADGDO010000022.1 GCA_016744855.1 Candidatus Fermentibacteraceae bacterium
ATACGGTTCAGGTTAGCAGTCATTCAGTCTCTCCGCAGTTCAATCAGATTGTCTTTTCTTACTGTAAACAACATTTCTCTCTTTCAGGTAGTTAAGCATAAAGTCAAAACACTTCTGATCCCTACCGAGAAACTCAGCCGGACTGAGACCAATCTCTGTATAAAGCCCTTCCACTATTGCATTCACTGCTGCAGTACAGGCATAGCCTGTCGTTCTTGCCATCGAAGATGTTTTTGTAGCGGCGCTGTATTCATCAAAAAGATCCCATGTGTGTTCGGCAGGAACACCATTTTCCTCGCCCTTCACCACAACACGCATAACTGTAAATTCCTCCTCCTCTGAGCCCAGCTTCCAGTTCCTGTCGGAAAAAAGAATCTTCTCTGTCATCTGCAGAGGGGATATCATTACGCCGTCAATTTCTACGGGTTCAGAGCTGAAGAAGCCTGATTCGCGAAGAATCCGGGCTTTTTCAATATGCCCGGGCCATCTCATTGTTTTTTCTTTCATATGGGGTACATCAGGCATGTTACAGAGGAGCGAACGGAGACCATCACTGTTCCAGGCCTCCAGCGTTCCGCATTGATCAAATTCAATCAGTTCCGGGTCGGAAAGAGCAGGTCGGGAAACATCCACTCCATTCTCTCTGTAGCGGGCAGGTCTGACATATTCTTCGATTACATCACAGGGAGAAAAGGGAGCCTTGTATTCCCAGGGCCAGATTCGCTTTATGGGTAATCCGCCGACAAGGCAGAGATAGGAATCCACCTTCATCCTTGAATAGTGGAATCCGAAGATCACGTTACACATTCCCGGAGCGACACCCATATCGGTAACAGCAATCACACCCTTTTCTCTGGCAAGTTTATCAAGAGGGGCTGAATCCTCTGGAAAGAAGGCTATGTCAACCACGTTTTTCCCGGATTCAATAATGGTTTGGAGGGTGCGGTAACCCATGAAGCCCGGTACGGCGTTTACAACCATATCAGCTCCGTTGATAACAGCTTTCAAAACCTCTTCATTTCTCAGGTCTGCACTAACACACTCAATTGAGCAGGCCTTCAATCTCTCGAGGGCGACCTCATCGATATCAGCAGAAACAACAGAAAATGACCGGCTCAGATCAATTGCAATAGCACTTCCAACCATACCGGCACCAAGAACTGCAATCTTCATTTCAACCCTCCATCTGTTTAAATCAAAGCGAGTTGAAGAAAGCATACAGAACTTACACCCTACAGAAAAGGGCGCCCGCAAGCGGACGCCCTCTGAAATCAGGTAACTCTAGAAGTTGTATGTGGCAGCAAGGCTTCCCATGAAACCGTTAGCTTCTCCACCAACCATGTAAGGTCCATCATGAAGGAAGTCTTCACTGATGGTAGCATCCATTGTAAAGTTATCCGCGTGCATTCCAATACCAAAGTTGGTCACGAAATATGTGCCGAACTGGTTAAAATCACCCTGACTGCGATAGTTTGTTACGCTACGTGCACCAGCGCGGAAAATAAACCATTTACCGATTTCCTGCTCAACTCCACCAGTGATAGTTGGAATCTGGATCTCCATCTCAGAGTCTGGAGTTTCTCCCTCTGCATAATCACCACTGTAACTTGTGTTCTCAAGCCCAGTGAAAACACCGATTACAAGATTGGTTTTGTCTGCAACCTTCTTGTTACGGGCAGCACCAAAATCAACAAAAATTGTAGTTTCGCTAAAAGATGAATCGTCAAAACCATCAACACTATTCATGCTTACGTTAGCACTGACAATTGGGAAGAGGTTGAAAAAGTCATCACCGTGACCGCGAAGAGAAGCACCGAACATCATTTCGCTTCCACTGTACTGAAGTGTGTCCAAATCAGTTGTCATCTTGTCATAACCAACTGAGAATGCAAGGTCTGAGTAATCAGCAAAAAGAGAAACGTCTGTACCCCAGGCAAGACCCAACTCAATGTCCTTCTGTGTAGTTGTGTCAGTCGGTGCAAACTTATTGAAATCCATGGAGAAAATTACTCCCCAGTCACCCGGGCTGTAAAGAACTTCATGTTCGTAACCATTGTGATTTATAGTGAGACCGAAAGTACTGCCACCAAAGTCATCAACAATACCGAACCATCCGTCGTGGATATTGTCTGTAGCACTGGTACCTGTTACGAACTCGTAATCACCGATTGTACCTGGATATGCCCACATTTCAAGATAATCGTTAATCAGAAGTCTGGAGTCTCCACCAAGAACCGTAAGTCTTGGGTCACTTGCATATGCTGCTACTGCGAGCAGAGCGAGAATGATAAAAACCTTCCTCATTATTCCTCCTTGTTAAATTCACCCCTGTACAACAACATGCTGTACGTTACACAAATCGGACTCTAAGGAAGTGGCAGAATCTGAAAAAATGATTTCAGCTCCATAATCCAACAGCCTTTGATAGAATCCCCCCTCTATAAACCGATCACCGTAATATGCTACCCGATGAAGGTTTCCGCTAACAACCGTCTAAGATACCTCTCAAAACACAAATCGCAACCCTGGCAAAAGCTACCCTCGGCAGGTTTCATCATAAGGACGCCTGGAAGAAGCAAATAGTTACAAAAAGTGTTGACTGCGCGCTCGTTTATTGGCTCTATTGCTTCCCGGGATATATTTAGAAAATATTCCTTTAATGCGAAGAACAATCAAATCTGCAGTCAGTATATGGAAAAACAGAAGCGTTCTGTGGCCTCTTACTCTTCTGGCAAGAACCACAATCTGTGCTCTTAAAAACACTCCCAGAGGGCTGATAGTTGAGCCCTCGCAAGGCTGTACGGGTAACTGCAAGGGATGCTCTGTTCCTGAAACACCAATGGTACTGAAGAAGGAAAAGCTGAACTCATGGCTTAACTGCTCTCCTGCAAAGCCGGTTACTATTCATCTCTCGGGCAAGCACTCTGATCCTCTGGCCTCTTCTGAAATACAAAGTCTCGCTGAAACAGCCATTAAGAACTGTTCGATGCTCTCAATCAGCACCATTGGCCTCGGAATGAAACCCGAACACTGTCAGTTGCCGGTAGACAGGTGGATTTTCTCTATTCCTGCAGCAACAGATAAAACATGGGAGCAGTTGAGAGGGAATAATCGACTGGATGAGGTTCTCGAAAACATCAGAATGGTTCAAAACAGGAATGCCGGAACCATGGTGGAGGTGGTGCTCACAATCTGGAAGGCATCACAAAATGATGAGAACGCCTTCAGACAACTCAAGCAAAAGCAGAACTGGCAGCACAGCAAAATTGTTTTCGGCAGATATGATCCCGAAGGAAATCATTTTGGAAGACTCAGTAACATCGCGCTGAAGCACAAAGATTGCCCTTACATGGAAAACAGTGGAAACTCCGCTATCCCGGCTCTCAAGCAAACACCCACTGGCTGTCCGCTGGCAGGTTATCTATTCCTGGATGCGGCAGGCACTCTGCGCCCCTGCCCCTTTACCGGTGACGAATCCCCCTACTTGAAAAAAGCAGTACCCGAATCGTGGGAAATATCCGATCAGTGGCGGGAAAAGAAACAAGAAAGAAGCTATCCAGCCTGTAAATGGTGTCCCTGAAGTAAAACGAAAAGGACAAATCAGAGAGAATCCAGAATGTCTCTTATCTTTCGCACCAGCTCAGAGGGAAGAAAGGGCTTATGGAAAAAGTTTGTGCCCTCCTCGAGAACACCCTGACTTCCGATCATATCCGATGTGTAACCGGACATGTAACAGACAGCGACATTGGGAAACAGTTTTTGAACGGCTTCTGCGACAACAGGCCCGGGCATCCCCGGCATAATCACATCTGTCAGCAGAAGATCAATTGGTGTAGTTGTTGAGCGGGCAATTCGAATTGCCTCAATGCCGCTCTCGGCACAGAGCAGATTGTAGCCATAATTAGAAAAACTTGTTTCAATCAGATCGCGTACTGAGGCCTCGTCTTCCACCAGCAGTATAGTCTCTGAACCCCTGTTTGATCTAACATTTTCCTCTATAGCTGAATCAACCATCAACCCTTCTGCATCTTCTGCAGGGAAATGGATACTGAAAACAGAGCCGGAATAGGGTTCACTGCTTACAGTGATCTCTCCACCACTCTGCTTTATTATGCCATAGACTGTGGAAAGGCCCATACCGGTTCCTCTTCCGGACTCCTTGGTGGTAAAGAACGGGTCAAAAATCTTTTCTTTTACCTCTGCAGTCATTCCGGAGCCATTATCTGAAACTGTTAAATTCACTGTACCGTGCTGATTGTTCTCACGCTTCTCTCCGGGCATGCAGCCGAAAGAGCAAAAGGCAGTGCGTATAGACAGCTTTCCACCATGAGGCATAGCATCACGGGCGTTAACTGCAAGATTCATAATAATCTGTTCCATCTGGGTTCTGTCTGCCTTGACCGGCGGAAGGCCGGGTTCAAGTTCTGTAACGAGTTCTATATGCTCCCCGATTATTCTTTTCAGCAGTTTTTCTGTGTTTAAGATCAGCAGGTTCACATCAAGAACCTCAAGCTGCAGGGTCTGCTTGCGGCTGAAAGCCAGCAGCTGGCCTGTCAGAGAAGCAGCTCGCTCTCCGGCCTGTTTTATCTGAAGCAGTTCCTCCCGGCCATATTGATTTTCATCCATATCTCCCAGAAGAATATCGCTGTATCCGTTAATTATGGTAAGGAGGTTGTTGAAATCATGAGCAACGCCACCGGCAAGCTGACCTATGGCTTCCATTTTCTGCGACTGGCGAATCTGCTGTTCCAAAGCCTTGCGATCTGAAATATCTCTGATAACACCGACAAATCCGGCATGATTGCCATTCTGATCATTCCTTTTGAAAATGTTGGTCTCTCCCGGGAAAACTACTCCATTCTTCTTCTTGTAGTTAAGTGTGGTCAGGTAGCCTTCATCAACTCCCCGAATACTGGATAAATTCTCTTCCATTCCAACAAATTGATTCTTATCGGCATGTATGTCTAAAGTACTTCTGCTTGTTATCTCTTCTCTGGAATAGCCGAATAAATCAAGGAACGCCTGGTTGCAATCCACCATTATTCTACCGGTATCTATTACCAGTATGGCGTCACGGATACTGTTAAACAAAGAATGA
The DNA here is from genome assembly GCA_016744855.1 of Candidatus Fermentibacteraceae bacterium. Classification (GTDB taxonomy): domain Bacteria; phylum Fermentibacterota; class Fermentibacteria; order Fermentibacterales; family JCC-6; genus Sabulitectum. The sequence continues at coordinate 5,099 of JADGDO010000022.1, forward strand.
TACTGCTTCTCCTGTGACTTAAGAGCTTTTTCAGCATTTATGCTTTTTGTGATGTCCTTAATCATTCCCACTACCTTGAGAGGGGCTCCATGTTCATCTCTTAGAAGATCTGCAGTGGAAGATATGGTAATTCTGGTATTGGTTCCGTGGGGAATCACATCGAAGATAAGATCGTATGGTTTATCGTGCTCGATTAGATCAACCAGTGCCTGATGTACTCTTTCCCTCTCAGGAATGCACTGCTCAACCATTTCAGTGGAGAATAGACTGGAGCCGGCTTCAAAACCGTAAATCCTTCGTCCTTCTTCTGAAGTCCAGAAATCACCCGATTGCAAGTTGTACTCCCAGTTCCCTACTTTACCTATCCTCTGAGCATTTCTGTATCTTGATTCATTCAGTCGGAGAGATTCCTGCGTGCGGCGGAGCTCGGTAACATCACTTTTAAATGCCATTATCCAATTTCCTGAAAGCCTAACCGCCCTGACATTCCAGATTCTTCGTTCTCCGTCTTTTCTGATGAATGGCAGCTCTACGTCTGCTCTTCCCTTTTCCTTTACTTCATTAAAGTTCTTCATAAGAACTTCATGCGAGTCTTCGGGGGTCAAATCAATGATAGACATTGAAAGAAGTTCTGCAGAAGAATATCCCGTAATCAGGGAAGCAGCTTTGTTTACACGAAGGTATCTGCCGTCAGTGTTTGCTATGAAAAAGCCGTCTGGTGCATTTTCAAGGTAACGGCGCATTTTTTCTTCACTGTTTTTCAGGGCCTGTTCCGCTGATCTCTGCTCGAAAGTATCCTCGAATACTGCAACCACATGGCCTGACGCAACTCTGAATATTGTATTCTCTACCCAGATTGAAACTCTGTCATCTTCGTACTTGGTCAGTGGTATTTTTACAGTCTCACCCGAAATCCAGGCTTTACGGAGATTTTTAACAAGACCTACGCTCTGCTCAGCAGGAAAGAGGGCGGATATTCTCTTTCCGAGAACTTCCTCTATCCTGTAGTTTGTAATCAGCTCAGCCGGTTCATTCATTTCAACAAAAATGAAATCTTCACCGTTATCCACAGGCTTATAAACGGCAATGGCCTTTTTCATGCCGTTAAGAACCTCACGAAGAAGGGCGTCACTGGTTTTCAGCTTCTCCTGAACAACCATCATCTCTGTTACATCATCATAAACTGCCATGATACTTTGGCCAGAGAGACGGAAAATCCGATTCTCATACCAGTTTGAATAGTTTTCATCCACATATACTTTAGCAGGAAAGAAAGCGGGTTCACCGCTTTCCCAGACTCCCCTGAAAACGGAAATCAAACCGAATTCATCGATATTCGGTCTGAGATCAGCAAGGGTTTTGCCTACAACCTGATCCAGAGGAAGGTTTTCCAACTCCAGTGCTGCTCTGTTGAAATAGAGAATTTTATAGTCTTTACCCTCAAGGCCGCCATTCAAAACCTCGTAAACAGCAACACCGCTGTTTATAGTTTCAAGAAGCTCTTTGTAACTATCTGCAAGAAGTTCACGGAACATTGAAACCCCTCTCGCACAAAACTGGTAAGTGAAATGTATGAGGCATAAAGATTATACACCAGTTAAGTACGAAAAGGAAACAGTCACTAAACCCGAAGAATCGGTGAATTACTGTTCGTATGCTCCAACGTCGAAACCGCCTCCATGAGGTCTGGATGTTCCCTCATAGTCAGTAGAAGGAGCCCCGTCAGCAGAACCTGCATCTATCGCAGGTGAGGATATTTTAAGATGAAAGTTGCCACTGGAAGCATCCAAAAAGTCTGGATCAGCTTCGACATTATCTGTTCCGTATGTCTCACCAGGGCCGAAGTAGAGGTTAAAATCTGTTTCAACTGAACTACCCACATGCTCAATCAACAGCTGTCCAACACCATTCTCGCTCATGATATTGTTTCTTACAACAATGTTATCTGCGTCAGAGTTATCGAGGCAGATTCCCACTCCCCAGGTCGAGTTACCATTTCCGTAAAAGGTATTGTTGATAATACTGATGTTATTCATCGGATGGCTGGAAACGGGCTCACCCCAGGAGGCCACAGTAAGTCCGGAATTAGTGTTACCATATGCGATATTGTTATAGATACTAATATTCGATAGAAGACCGCCTGCCTCAGCTGCAATTGCGAAACCATCATCTTCAGTGTTGTAAACAAGATTCCCGTAAACATTGATATCATGGGTAGGTTTATCCCAGGAATCGACGTAAATTCCAAGCCGATTGATGTCGTGAACCACATTGCCGTAAACTTCACCATCAAAACAACCATCTTTTATATCAATTCCCTCGCCCCCATGAGAGCTGGGACCGCTGTTATGAACAAGGTTGTAACGTACCTCGAAGTTACTTGTTTCAGCAACGGTTATGCATTCCTGCTCCCCGTCGTTGCAGGCAAGCTCAACTTCATTGTTACTCAGAATAACTTCACTGCTGTTCCAAACCCCTATCCCGGATGAAACTGTGTTGTATGTATTGCAATTGTTTATAGTGATATCAGTTGCACCCTCCACTAGAATACCGCTGTGATTCATATCACTTCCTGCATTGCGAACTTGAAAATTGATAAAGTCAATGTGGGATTTACCGGTAATCTGCACGAGACCTGCCCATTCAGAAGGGAGAGAAACACCGGTGCCATCAATAACAGGATATTCATTCGGAAATGTCATGTAAACAATTCTCTCCGATGAAGAAGAGCCAGAGTTTCGGGGTACTACTCTCTCATTGTAAGTTCCGCTGCGCACATAAACAGTGTCACCGGCTATCAGTGTATTACATGCCCTGCCTATTGTAGCCCATGAAGAGTCTTGAGATGTTCCCGGATAGTCATCATTACCCGATGGTGATACATAGTAACAACCCAGCCCCCCGCCTTCCATAGCAGGGCCCGTGCCCAAGTCAGAAACCCCACATCCCATGAAAACAATCATTACAGAAATCAGTGAAATAATCACAAAAAATGGCACAGGGAGTCTCTTCATACTCTTCTTCATTTAACTATCCTTTCGGGTAAATTCTATTAAACTTATCCGCTTCAACAGCATATTGTTCCGATAAAAATATTTGCAACAGTCTGGATAGTCAACGCCGGGAGTAAATAGGAGTAGCTAAGGGAGTAATGAAGCAAAGTGCGGGGCCAATACGCCCCGCACTTTGCATAGCTATCTGTGTGCTCTGAAAACCGATGCAATCACTTCGTCCTCATCTGAGGTTCCGAAGAGCCATTCCATCTTCATTTTCTTAGCTTTCTCGCGGCCGGAGAAAACAGAGAAATGGCATCCTTCTGCTGCATAGTCTTCGCTGAAGAATTGCCCGTCACCGGTGGAATAGGCTTCAACAAAGGAATTCTTTCTTTGAACACGGGCCCACTTGCCCATATGTGCCCAGGAACCTGCATGTTTGCGCCCCTGAACAAGACCGGGGAATGCGTCACAGGTAAGAACAGTCTCTTCAACAGATCCGCCCGGCTGCAAAAAGCCTCGTAGATCTATCTCCCCGTTAACGTATTCACCCGAGGAAGCTGTACACTCAAAGGATGTTTTGAGCACTGGGACACCGGGCACAAGACCGACTCTCCACACGGCGATAAATGATCCGTATTTCTTGTGGTCTATTTTCCAGGTCATCTGCCAGCCTTTTTCAGTAAGACCGTTCACCTGCTCGGCGTACTCAACTACTTCCGGTTTCTTGTCCTGCATCGGGTATGGGTTCTCATTGTTGTCTTGAACCCTTGGATGGATTCCTCCATACCATGGTTTTTCCCACGCAAAGGTGGATGGCTCAGGGTTTGATGACATAATGTATTCAACTGAATTCACCTTCAGCGAGTAGACATGACCAAACGCAGAAGGATCAATCTTTGCCTCTATCCCTTCCGAGGACAAGATAAGGTTACCGGAGCTGTCAGACGAAGCTGACACTTCAGCGGCAGGGCTTACCAGATAGACTGGCATCAGGGTTTCTCTCTCAGCGACAGACATGCCCACATCAACAGCCCCGTCTCCCGTAAGAACACCACTGACGGATACTCCGCTTTTAATCTTTCCTGAACAGAGAGTTTCACCGCATGCAGAAATCAATCCATCACGCTCTCCACAGAGAGGATGAGAGAGTGAAACAGCAGTGCCGGAAGCCATCACAGGTTTCAGATCATGAGCCAGGAAAACAGTTTTTTCTTTCCAGTTTCCAGTATCCCATCCAAGGTTTTCCGCCTGACGTAAAAGGTCACTTTCTGAACCGTTTACGCAGAGCATACGGAACGGTGGAGAGATCAATGACTCGCCGGGGGCAACATCAACCTCAGAAGTACCCGGAGCGTCATACTCGAAGTCTGTCCATTCTGGGAAGTAACTCATTAGAGCTTTTCCACCACCCTTTACACCTATCCATGGAGCTCCCAGGCCGGATATGGATGAGGGAAGATCTTCTTCCCAGTCGGGCAGCTGGTTGAAAACTCTGGGCTCTACCAATAATCCCTTTTGGAGAGGTATCAGATCCACGCTAGGCTTCAGAACCTGCCCTGAGCTGTGTCTTACCCGGAAAAGCACCTTCTGATGAACCTCGGAGTCATTATCAACTCCCCCAAAAGTTTCCACAAAACCGGCAGGATCAAGACGAACAGAAACCCAGTGAGTCATTCCAGGCCTTGAAGGCCACAGAGTTCTTCCAGTTATCTGCCCATCCGTAAGCTCGAGGGTGTAGGTCTGTTTGGGAAGATCCGAGTTCCAGACGGATGGTGGACCTGCTCCCACAAAAAACCCGCCAAGATGAATTGGAGTATCAGATTCGCCCCGACCATACACACCACCATATGCTCCCTTGCGAGGAACTATGATGGCGGTATCATTACCAACAATTACTGCTGACTTTCTAGTGTCCAGCGCAACGGGCTTACCACAGTAAACACCGCACACAAACACCAGGGTTTCCAGATAACCGTATTCTCCCAGGCGGAGTGAAAGTGTATGCACACCCTGCTCCAGCTCCGGTATTTCAATAGTACAGTTCTGAAAGATATCTGAACCAAGAGCAACAACTCTGGAGTAAAACTCTCCTTCATCCACTGCGTAATTGACAACCACAGAAGAAACATCAGCGAGCTTTTTTAAACCAATTTTCAGCTTGGATGTTCCCGGTGACAGGAAGTGAACAGGGTTGGAGTACAGAGTAACTTCCTCTACCCCCACCATACCAATACCCAGTTCAAGACCATTCTCAGCAATCAGAGCTGACACGCAGTCTGCAGGTTCTCGGGGAGATTTTGCAACACGGACAGACTCGGGTTCAACTTCAACAGACCCTGAAGAGAGCTCACCGCACCGCAAAGATTTCCCCGATTCAAGACTTACCTTGTCCATAGCAAAACCTGAACCGCTTAGACTTACCGGATAAGATTTCCCTACAAAGAAGTCTGAAGAAGAGGATTCAAGAGAGAGTCCTGCACTAAATCCAGGATATGCAATCGAGGAAATGCATCTACCTTTTCTGTCGAACTCGGCTACAAAAGAATCTGCACCACGCTTGAAGACATATCGGAAGATTTCTCTTCCGGATTCTGTTTTCTCCAGATCAGGCTCAACAAGAAGAGCCCTCTCGAAACAGCTGTACCAGTCTTCCCCGTCCAGAAACTTGATAAACTCATCTCTTCCGAGCAGATAAGGGATGTAGTTCTGCATGTAGACCATTGTATCAGGCACCCAGAAGAAACCTGTCTTCTTATAGAGAGGAACAGCTTTCATGTTGGACGGCCATGTGTGCAGATCAATACGTTTCATACCCTTCGCAGCAGACCTCTTAACAGCATCAAGCAGCAGAGCTTTCCCCACTCCCTTGCCGTGAACGTCGGGAACAACATTCAACAGGTCAACGTAAGAAGCCGAAGGCTCTCCGCCGTAAGGGCTTGTTCTGCAAAAGCCCACGATCCGATCTCCCATGAAAGCAAGCAGGGTAAAGAGTTTTCCAGAACTTTTCTCCTCCTTCGCTACACTGGTAGTTGTGATTTCTGAGGCGCCGAAGAATCCGGGAGGCCAGCCGGGGCGGCTTTCCTTCCACATCTGCACCACGGCATCCACATCAGAATCACAATAATCTCGATAAACAACTAAAGAATCCATATAACCTCCGTTAACAATGGCTAATAACTACATTAACCAAACCCAAATAATTAATAACTATTAAAAACAACAGATAACACACAAACGCCGACAGAAGCACTCACCCCGAGTACATCGTGTCTCAGACGACGCGCGGTTGCCCTGCCTACCCTGCTGTAATGATTAGAAGGTTGTCAGTTATTCACAAGGAATTCTGACAAGGAAGGCTAGGACGCCCGACACCCCTGTCGGCTGAAGAATCTTTTGTACATTCAAACCTCCCCTCTTGATGCCGATTGAGTACCGGCGGTTGATAACTGTGAAACAGTTGTACGAAGAATATTATAGATAAAAAACAAAAATGCAAATAATTCAATAAAAAAAGAATCCCGATTAGCTCTAATCGGGATTCCCTTCTCGTCATAAACAGTATCTCTGTATTAAGGATTACTCTGCTTCTCTAAACATCAAACAGATTTCTCGAACATGTCATACCAGGCCATCCCGCTTACTTTATATTCTGTTACTTCACCGGTGGAGCTTAGCTGAAATCTTAGGTATTTTGGTTTCCCCTTACGCTTCAGAAAAGCTGATATGGAGGTTTTGCCTGAAGTATCCTCACCCGGCTCGTACTGTCTTCCTGTTTCGTCCCATATGAAGCAGTAGTGCACTTCAAATGTCTCAGCATCGGGTGGATTACCGGTATCAATTACCTGATACCTACTCTGCATCTGAGAGAGGAATCCCGCCCACCGGCTGTCCTGACTACGGACACGAGCAGCATACTCGTTCATCTTCAGATAATGCTCTGAGAATAACTCGTTTCTTCCCTCGACAAATTTGCTGGTTCTTTTCCATCGAAACAACAACCAGACAACAACTACCGCCACGCACAAGGCCATAATAATCAGCTGTTGAGGTGTCATGTTTCCGAACAGATCTCCCATACATCCCCCTTTTTTTAACTTCCCCCTGTTTAAATCCCGCAATGCTTTTACTAATATGATGTTAGCAAATTTATACACTCGATGAGAAAGGGTTGCAACCTTCTTCAACTTCCCATTAAGAAAACACCCTGAATCAACTCATTTCTCCCCAATGCACATTACCTGAGTAAACCTTAGAAACAGGGAGTATGAATAGTCAGCTTCCGCCACCGTTACCCCTGAATTCTCTACAAAATCAGCTTGCTATGCACCCAATACATCTATATACTTGCATTAATGATCCATACAATCAAATTGTTTAACGAACCAGCAGATTCCTCTGGAGGCTGAGATGCTAAAGCTTATACTGGTCTTATCAATACTCTTCACATTTCTAGCAGCTGCCTGCAACGGCCCAGCCACCTACAGCCCCCCGCTCCCATGGGTTCCTCTTTCCGTAGGTAACTTCTGGGTATACGATATAGACGCGATGTGGTTTGACGAGGGAGATACAACTTTTATCTCGTATCAAATTGAAAAGCAAATTATCGACCTCATTGACCATACTCAAGGCTTTCAGGTTTATGAACAGCGAAGCATTTCACACTTCGATGCGACAGAACCTGATACCACTTTCTACTACTATTATGAAACTGATGAAGAGCTAAGGCGTTACGCCAGTTTAAACAGTAAAGAATACTACCTGGAATTGAGTTTTCCTCTCGAGATGGGTCAAACCTGGAATTCCTACAATGACTCTACCCTTGTTTTTGTGAGAACAGTGATAGATACAGACAAAACACAGAACACTCCAGCCGGTCTTTTTACAGACTGTGCCCTTGTTCAGGAAACCTACTTTGAGGACAACACCCAACAGTTTTCCTACAGCCGCGGTTGCGGTCTTGTTCAAATCTTTGTTTCAAATGACATTGTCTCTTCAACAACCGTTCTTCACAGCTACAGCATAGAGTAGGATCTAACTGCACCTTCACCGAGCGACACCTATCTGTTATGATGCAGGGTAGAAACCGAACCATCAACCCAATCAACACGGCAGGCAAACTTGAAAAAGGCGACCAAAACAAGCAAGGGCACAAAAGCCACAAAAAACACCAGTGCGACAAAAACCAAAAAGGCCAGAAAAACCAATAAGACTACGACAAATACAAAAAAAAGAAGAACCACCAGCAAAAAGAGGCAACCTGCAAAAACCTTTCTAGCCTCTGCACTGACCGTCATTGGAATCGGCTACCTTGTAGTAACGGCTTATCTGTATTTCAATCAGAGGAAATTTCTATACTTCCCCCCAGAGGGAGTGCTCCAGACAGCTGAACAGACTATTGAGATCAGAAACGGCAGTTTCACCCTCAGAGGCTGGGTCGTAAACACACCAGATAACAATACAGCTACTGCAAGCAATGCAATCATATACTTCGGGGGCAATGCAGAAAGACCTGAGTTAAGCATAGTGGATTTCAAAGAATTGTTCAGCAATCAGACCATCTATTTCATCAACTACAGAGGTTACGGTAACAGCGACGGCACACCAAACGAAGCAGCTCTTTATGATGATGCAATGGCTATCTACGATTACATCGCACCACAGCACAACCATATATCTGTAATTGGAAGAAGCCTTGGAACCGGAGTTGCCACATACCTCACCACCCAGAGAGATATTCACAGACTCGTCCTGGTAGCCCCCTATGACTGTATTACAAACATTGCCCAGGCCACCTACCCCATCTTCCCAATGCAACTCATACTGAAAGACCATTACAATTCAGCTGAGAGAGCACCCGAAATCACCACACCGACTCTCATTATTATGGCCGGCAACGACCGGGTAATCCCAGCCAACTCAACGGAAAAACTTATAGAACAGTTCACTGCCATCACCCCGCAGGTTTCAACAATACAGGAAGCCACTCACAACACCATCCAGGACTACACCCAGTATTACCTGCTGCTGCGAGATTTCATGAACACTCAATGAGAGATTCTCAGATAACACAAACTCGGTTCAGCTGATGAAAACCGCTATCCTAGAAATCACTTAGTGACGAAATACAAGCATAAAGTCATGTATCTGTGATATAATACTGGTAAACATCGCTCTACATACAATACAAATGGACAGAAACAGGGGGAAATTGTGTTAAGATCAATTCTAGTAGCCATGGTTCTTTCAGGGCTCGTATTCGCCGACTTCACAGACGACTTTGAATCCTACTCACCAGGTGACGACATCGAAGCATCATCCAACTGGGAAAAACAGCCCGACGGCGGCCAGTGTCTTGTGGTTCAGAATGGAACCGGGAACGCAGCCGAGGCATGCTTCAATGACTCCACTTTCATCGGTTATGTGTGTACAGCAGCAGATTTCTGGGCCGACGGATCTGTAGCAATGGATATATCTCCACAGGGCGCCGGCAGCTTTTCCGGTGTCTATGCAAGACTCAATGTTATGGGCGGAGGCTCCTACACAGCGGGTCTCACCATCTTTTCCGGATCATACACCTATGCTTACATCGCTTACGCAAATTCGGAAGGTGGCTATGACTTACTGTACTCAGAGCCAGGGCCTGAGATAACTCCCGGTTCTAGCGTGAATGTAAAACTTGATGTTGAAGGAAATGACCCAGTGGTACTTTCACTTTTTATCGACGGCGAAAAAGTAGTATCGATAAATGACAACACATACCTTCTAGATGAAGGAATCTGTGGCTTCGTAATGTTCTACAATGAGGAAGAACCGGAAATCATTATCGACAATTTTGAGGTGACAGAACGCCAACAAAGCTTACGGTCATTAACCTTCGGAGCCCTGAAAGCATTGTTCAGATAAGAGCACAAACTATTCATCTATAGCCTCGACACTGAAGTACTGTTCTAGTCAGGAATCCGCAACCTAACAGCGACCGGAATTCAGATATACCTCAACCTTTTCGGTAATTGTTTTTTTGACAAATTCCCATTCAATATTCTCAATTGTCAGGGGATCAGGCTCGAGGTCGGCATCATCAAAATATGTAAGGCTTTTAAGAATTTGGAATCGGTTCGTCGAAGGAAACTTTTTTCCAAAATAATCGAACAATTCGCTAAAACCTAATTTTGGCAGTAAATAAAAAATGTCGTAGAAATCCTTTTTCGAACCTCTTCCAGCAATTGCTGACAATTTCATTGCACTGATATCTTCAATCGACAGAAGCCTGATACTTCCCTCTTCAAGAACCGGGTTAATAAGGGGATATGAATACTTGATCAGATCAACCTCAATAGCTTCACTTCCAGAATTATCAGATGCAATATCAAAACTTAGAGAGTTTTGCTTCACAGCAATATTCATAACTGTGAACTGCATGCTCATTTTTGACAAAAGCATTTCTGAATCAAAATCGTTCATGGTGAACAAATCAATATCCACCGAAATACGATGACCAATCTGCAGAGCTAATGCCGTTCCACCAACAAGAAAGAAATCCTGCAGTTCTGGGAAAAGCATCAGTTCTTTTAATAACTCCAAAGTTTGCGGATAGACGGTTCTGTATTGCAGCATCTGAATTTCTCTTTAGGTATTTTGAAAATTGTGTGACAGAAGTTAAGTGTAACCTTGTCTAAACATCTGATCTGAAGGGCTTCGTTTTTTATCATTTCCAGACCATAGAATTCCCTCAGCTCCAACCAGTCATTCCAATTCCCTCTGGTAAGAACTCTTTCAATTACAAAACGAGCATGCTTTTCATAATCAATCCCCAGGGGGTCAACATCCCAGAAAAGAGTCTTTCTCAGCAAGGGCTTTAATGTTTTCATGTCAACATTTTAACCGTTTTTCAAGACGTTGTCAATCAGTTTTAAACTGACTCCAGCAACGAGATTCACTAAGCGAAAGGATTTCAGAATCAGCTTTTCTTCGCCAGAATCCTGAGTGCCGCTGCTGCTGCTCCAATACCATTGTCGATGTTCACCACTGAAACTCCCGGACTGCAAGAGCTGAGTGAGGAAAAGAGAGCAGTAAACCCAGACAAAGCTGCACCGTACCCGGTACTTACAGGCACTGCAATAACCGGCCCCGGGAAGAGACCACCCAGCACACTGACAAGAGCAGCATCCATACCTGCACAAGCAATACATACAGATGCTGAAAGAATATCAGGCAGTACATTGCTCAGCCGGTGAATACCAGCCACACCCACGTCGGCAGTCAGTTTTACCGGCACACCCATGGTTTCAAGTATTACTACAGCTTCTTCTGCAACCGGTAAATCAGAGGTACCCGCGGTAACCACAACAACAGAGGAGGAAGTACTAAATCCACCTGTATACTCACCTGCAACAAACATCCGCGAAAGAGCATGCAGCTGTCCGGTTGGGAAAGCCAAAGCCAACTCATCTGCAGCCTCCGGAGAAACTCGGGAAACAATTGCCAACCCGGTTCTTGCAAACAGTGCAGTAGAAATTGCAACAATCTGCTCGACCGTTTTACCCTTACCGAATACTACTTCAGGCAGGGGCTGTCTTTCTCCCCTGGCAGAATCAACTACAGAAAAGCCCAGATCATCAAGCCCGGCCCCGCGTAAAGCAGACACAGCATCACCGGGTTCAATTCCGGCAGCCTCAAGCACCTCAAGTAATTTTGCTAGATCCATAAATTCCTCACGATAGCAGAGCTGCCGCAACGCCTCTGGCAGTCTGCAATACTATTTTTACGGGCACACCAGCTGCTTCAGCCAGGGCAACACATTCTTCAAATTCCGGTTCCGCACTTACTAACTTATCTCCATAGTATCCCAGCTTAACGGCAACATCACCGAACGAGGTAGTCATCTGCTGGAACTCTCTGCGCAGTACAATTCTCTCCACAGAAGCAACTCTTACTCCCAGTGTAGATGAATGAGCAAAGATTACCGGTAGTACAGATTCTCTGGCGCTTTCCGGCGAATGTACAACAAGCTCCATAGCAGGTCTGCCTTTTTTGCCAAGACAAGTTCGGGCATAGCAATCAAACGCCCCAGCCTTAAGAATCTTAGCATTAAGCACCGGCCATATTCTGGGGTCAAGATCATCAATCACTGCTTCAATCTGAATACAGCCAGAGGAATCAGTAGAAACAACGGGAGCAACCGAAGCAACTTCTCCAATGATCAGACGCAACAGATTAGCTCTTGTTTTACCCTCACGGGTTCCAGCTCCCATTCCACTGGAAAGACCCACATAAGCCGGAGGAGTGCTCCAGGACTCAACAAGAGCAGTTAAAACAGCAGCTCCTGTTGGAGTTGTTAGCTCCGAAGGCTCATCTGTCTGGGTAACAGGTACTCCCTTAAGCAACCGAGCTGTTGCCGGAGCAGGAAGGGGCATTACACCATGAGCACACAAAACTGTACCTGTTCCCACTGCAACCGCTGACGAGTACACCGAATCAATTCCCAGTAAATGCAAACCAAGACAGCTGCCAACCACATCAATTATTGCATCAAGGGCACCGACCTCATGGAAGTGTACCTCATCAACAGCAATTCCGTGAGCTAAAGCCTCTGCTTCGGCCAGCAGTTGAAAAGCTTTCAATGCAGACAATTTCACAGGAGTTGGAAGAGAAGAGGGTTGAATAATATCTACGATGTCTGAAAGATGCCTGTACACATGTTCTTCTGGAATAGTTACTTCAACATGGGTACCTTGCAGACCACCGCGCTTCACAGTGGACGCGACAATATTCCAACCGGTAACGGGTAACACCCGAAGACCCTCGACAAGATCCTCCAAAGCAAGACCATTATCTAGGAGTGCGCCTAGAATCATATTGCCGGATATTCCGCTTGATGGATTGAATAAAGCTATTTTCATTTGAATTCACCCCACTGATCTTTTATATTAACTGAAATTTCGTGAAACATATGATAAGCAAAAGCACGGGTAAAAGAACACCTCAAGAGAAAGTACTAATAACTACTACACATGAATCAAGATAAATCAAAATGAATAAAACTCAACCAACAAAGCCAGCACAGGAACAAACTAGCAAAACAGATGCAAGCAACAGTGGAGCAGAATTAATAGATTTTCCAGCTCTTGAAGAAGTGCTGCAAAGCTTAAAAGCCGTCGGTGTTCTTGTCTCCGGTGGTTGTGACAGTGAGGTATTGCTGAGAGCAGCCACAAAAGTTCTCAAAAAAAGGAATGCCATAGCTTTCACAGCAGTAACTCCTTTCATCACAGAATATTACCTATCAATTCTAGAAGCCCTTGCTGAAGAACTTGGTGTAACACTTATTAAAACCAAGATCGACCCTCTAGCTGTACCAAAGATTACGGAAAACAACACAGACCGCTGTTACCACTGTAAAACAGCCATCTACTCCGCAATCAAGACCGCTGCTGCAGAGCTGGGTGTACATACAATTATTGACGGCACCAATATGGATGATACCAACGAATACAGACCCGGTCTCAAAGCCGCGGAAGAACTGGGAGTTAAACATCCATTTGTTACAGCCGGAATGACCAAGGCTGCTGTAAGGACACTCGGTAAACAACTGCACATGCAGGACCCGGACAGGCCTTCAGATTCCTGTCTTGCTACAAGAATCCCGGAGGGCACTACAATTACAGATAAAGAGCTCTCTCTGATAGCTAGGATTGAAAAACCATTGAAAGCCGTTATAAAAGGGAGATTAAGAGCAAAGGTCTCTAAAAGAATTATAGAGTTACAGTTTGAATCGGTAGATAGAGTATTAGTTGAAAACAGATTGGAACAACTTGAAAGAATCGCTGATAAAGCTCTTTATTCTCTTGTTTTGAAAGAAATGCAGTAGAGGAACTTTAGTCGGGACTGGTTGTAAAGTATATTACTAATTAGAATTAGGTGTCGCGAGGGGGATAGTAATGAGATTTCTGAATTGGCCGCACGCCATATTAGGTTTTCTTATCGGTTTGGCTCTTGTCCTGTACGTAAGGGGCGAGCAGCAAGAAAACGATGTTTCGGTTCAAAATGTTACAGAGGTTGTGGAGGTGCAAACAAAATGACTGAAAAAGTAGTTTCCTTATCCGGTGGTCTTTTGCTGGGAATGGTCTTCGCTCTGTTTCTTGGTATTGGAGCTACGCAAAGCATACCTGCGTCATCTCATTTTGAGATGCCGTCTTTTATGCCAATGACCATTACTCAGAACTCACATGCACCATCAACCCCGACCAACGACACCACACCTACTGTTCATGTTGCTACACCGAGTAATCCAGACCGTGGCAGAATTACCAGAATTGCAACTCTCGAAGCAACCACAGACCCTGTCTTCGAGCCTGTAACTACGACTGAGATTGCATTTGCTGAACCAAAGAATTTTGATGGTGTATCAACACCAAAAATTGACAACTCTCTACAGAGAACAAATCTTCAGCGCTCTTATATAGAGTCAAACCCTCAGGACAACACCTTCGTGGCAATTGGCACAATTGTTGCAAGACAGAACAACACCACATCAATTATTGAGAACACATCAGGCAATTCACCCTCTCCTTATAATCCTGCAGGTATCTCCGGTAAGCCTCAGACTCATGGCTCTCCCTCTGTTGCCCACAACGACCCAGGCGAAGGTGAGGGTTCAGAAGGCCCAGACTTCGCAGGTGCTTCAAAACCCGGTCCAGGCAACCCCGACCCTAACCTCTCTGACGGCAACACAAGAGACTACACGGAATCCGGGAGCCCAAGCGACAACTACTTCCATAACAACAGTGGTGGAGGTACCGAAAACGATCCAGGCAGCAGCGACACCCCAAGGCCAAACATCCAAAACCACCATCGACCAGAGACTGATTAGTTAAGCATAAATAGATTGAAGGCTGGAGTTAACGCTCCAGCCTTTTTTTATACAGCAATAGAACAATGCTTGCTTGATTCTCTGCACAGACTGAGATTTCAATCACATTTCCTTGACCATACAGTAAGTTTGTTTAATGCTACTTGAATAGCTTATATGTAAGCGGAGTTCTGCAACAAACTCTTTGAAAAGGACAAAAGTGCCCCTTAAAAAGAAACTCTCTCTGAATAGTAGATACTACATCGCAGCGATTCTGGTTGATATAGTCACAGTAGCATTTTCCCTGGCTCTGGCTGTTATTATCAGGTTCGGCCATATGCCAGTATTCCCAATAGCCGAGTTTCTTGGTACAGCAGCATTCTTCATGCTGGGCTACTTCATAGCTTCCACCGTTGAGAATCTTTACTCTGTAAGAACAACCCTCAACAGACCTCAAGAGTCACCGCCATTGGCAGAATAATAAGGAAGACCTCAATTGATGAACTGCCACAACTGGTAATTGTTCTAAGAGGTGAAATGACAATGGTAGGACCGAGACCATGCATACCTTACGAACTGGAACATTACAGCGGATGGCAGAGAAGAAGATTCACAGTCAAACCGGGCCTCACAGGAATATGGCAGGTGTATGGAAGAAGCAGACTCCCATTCGAACAGGCTCAGTTCCTGGACTTTCTCTACACAATCGATTCTTCACACTCACTGGACTTCAGGCTGATGATAAAAACAATACCAGTGGTACTATTCGGCAAGGGCGGGGTATAGAGCTGAATCAGCTTGCAGGTGATCTTGCGGCTTTTCTTGTAGTTCAGCAACTGGGTTTCAGCTTCCTGTTTGACCGTGTTGATCAAAGCTTCAAGCTTCCCGGGGCCAGCTGGATGATCTTATGCAAGAACTGGCATTTTGAGACAACTGGAGTACATCCACAAAAGCGTGGTTCACGGGAACAGATATGCTACTGCACAATACCAATCTTCAGAAACGTATCCAGCAGCTCAGTCATACTACCGGGATTTGATATCTGCACCCCGTTCTGCACCTTTGTCTCACTGCCGCCATAGATAAGGATGCCTTCAGTTGCTCTGTCAGTACTGGATTTGAATTTCTTCAAGCCTTTAAAAAATACGCTGTTTATGGTTGAGGCTGACTTGATTTCCAGTGGAATAATATCTGCTGCCTGTTGGATTACCAGATCTACCTCATTTCCATTACTGTCACGGTAGAATGTAAGCCCCGTGCTGTTTTGACCATTGCTGAAAAAGAACTTCATGACTTCAGTAACTACCATGTTTTCAAAAAGCATACCTCGTAGTGGATGTGTGGGAATTTGATCAATCGAATTAATCCCCATAAGATATGCAGCGAGACCGGTATCATAGAAATAGAGCTTGGGTGATTTCACCAGTCGTTTGGATATATTTCTGAAAAATGGAGGAAGTCTGAAACAGATGTAACTGGCCTCAAGAAGTGACAACCATTTTTTTACAGTAGGTTGTGCCACCCCCGTATCATTACTTAATCTGGCGTAATTGATTATCTGTCCAGTTCTTCCAGCACACAACCTCACGAATTTCTGAAAAACGGCAAGGTCTTGCACCATACTCAACTGGCGTACATCTCTTTCAATGTAAGTGGCAACATAATCAGACATTGCCTGAGTAGGATTCAAATCTCTATCAAATATTCTCGGGTATCCACCCATGTAAATCTGATTATCTGTTTTTGAATCTGCCCAGTTGGTTGAAATTTCCGCCAGAGAGAATGGAAGAAGGGTCAGTAGCGCAGTTCTTCCTGCCAGTGATTGATTCACAGTGTTGGATACACTCAAGTTGTGGCTGCCTGTAAGAATGAAATTCCCGGTAAAATCAAATGCATCCACTATACTCTGGATATATGATACAATATCTGGAACACGGTGAATCTCGTCTAGAATAGCACCCCTGGGAAATTGAGCAAGAAAACCTCTGGGATCATTCAGTGCAAATTCACGAGTATCCGGCTCTTCAAGATTGACATAAGCCATTTGTGGAAATGCCATTCTGCATAAAGTTGTTTTCCCGGACTGCCTCGGACCAGTGATTGTTACCACAGGAAATTTCTTTGCAAGATCTTTTAGCAAAGGCTCTGATATTCGATGAATATATTTACGCATCCCGCTCCTAATCTTATGCAATTGCAAGATCAATTCTTAGATTTACATAAAACATTGCTGTTTTCAGGTCAAGTATCTGCCTTATGGCTGTGCCACCCCACCTGGCAGTACCCCCAAACGCCTGTACTTCAAATATTGGCTCTGTTTGAGAGCATCGATTGATGAACTTCCACAACTTGTAAATGTTCTAAGAGGTGAAATGACAATGGTAGGACCAAGACCATGCATACCTTATGAACTGGAACACTATGCAGGATGGCAGAGACATCAAACCCGAACTTACCGGAATATGGCAGGTCTACGGTAGAAGCGGGTTTCCATTCGATCAGGCCCAGTTCCTGGACTTCAGGCTGATGATGAAAACAGTACCCGTTGTGCTTTTCGGCAAAGGTGGGGTGAAGTAATTCAAAGTCTCTTAGTGAAATTGTTCAAGACAAAAAATCAACAATATTAACATGTTTAATACCGTTTCGACTTAAATCTATCTTGTCCATACTGATTACAGTTTTAGGGTAATTATCACTGATTAATTCTAATGCGTGAAATTCTCTCTCGATTGTTTCTGGAGATGCAAGAAGATAAGTAACTTGAAAATATTCAGGCTTATTATTCTTTTGAGCAACAAAATCTATCTCAAATTGCCCGGCAACACCTACGCTTACTTTGTAACCTCTTCTATGCAGTTCCAAAAACACAATATTTTCAAGTAATCCCGAAATGTCTGCATCTCTATAGCCGATAAAAGCATTCCTGATTCCTAAATCACTAACAAAGTACTTCGCAGACAACTCCAGGTGCCTTTTACCTTTTATGTCGTATCTGCCAACTCTATGAATAAGATAGGCATCTTCCATATATGACAGGTAGTTCAATACCGTTTCAAGGCCGATGGAAATTCTCTGTGACTTGTAGTAATCAACTATTTTTTTTGCTGACAGAATATTGCCAATGTTATCGAAGACAAACGCACAGATTCGTTTCAGCAACAAAACATTCCTTATGTTGTACCGCTGAACAATATCTCGCAGGAGTATTGAATCAAAAACCGATTCAAGATACTGCATAAGCACACTCGGCTCCTGTTCAAACTGATGTAACCCTGGTAACCCTCCGAATTTGAGGTAATCCCAAAAGTCAGTTCTATTATTACTGAACAGAATACTTTCAGGTAAGCTGAGAGTACTTACTTCAACCTCTATACAGCGTCCGGTAAGCAAAGTTGATAGCTCTCCAGATAACAAACCAGCATTTGATCCACTGACAATAACATCAAAACCAGGTTTCTTTATGAGTGAAACAACTGCTCTTTCCCACTGCTCGATTTCCTGAACTTCATCCACCAGCAGAAGGATAGACCTGGCTTCCTCCGGTACCAGTACTTTCACCTCCTGCATGAGATGATGGTAATCTCTTACATGGTCAAAGGAATAATCCTCCTTATCAATCAAGCAGATAAAATCATACAGATCATTACGCTCTGCAAGCAATTTCATAATACTGGTT
>JADGDO010000023.1 GCA_016744855.1 Candidatus Fermentibacteraceae bacterium
CTAAAGCCCCAACGAGCAGGTGTCAAGCGTAGATTCTCAAGCTGTTGAATATGACAGTTATAGACGATCTCAAACTTACAAATAGTGATGTCCACAGATTCCTGATCTCAGAGCAATCGAGAAAGCAACGATAATCTTTATAGAAATATCAACGACTCAGGCTATCAGCCAAATAAGCAAGACTATCTGCCTGGTGAGCAAAACTGTCTGCGGAATATGAAAGGCTGTCTACCCGGTTAAGAGCAGAGCTGTCCATTGTAGATGAAGACTGCCCACCTCCGTGGAACGCCGAACTCTCGATGGAATTTAGTTCTGATTCAATTGAGGTTTCCATAGGAGTATCATGTGTAGACTGCCAGGAGATCATAACGGAGTTCAAAGCTACTGAAACAATCACTCCTGTTAAGATCACACCGACAAAGGCAGATACAACGGATAGAAATCTTCCCCACCCGCTGCTTGGAACAGTTTTTCCATAACCAACTGTCAGTGCTGTAATGAAAGTAAAGTAAAGAGATTTTGTGTAGCTCTGCCATTTCTCGATATTACAGGTGATTCTTGCAAGAATGCAGAGGATTCCAGCTAGGAAGAGAAGAACAGGGCTGATCATGAAAAGACCGGTTACAAATAATTCCAGAAACTTGAATGTGAACTTGATAGGAAGAAAATCCATTCGCCCCTCTTCTCAGACAAAAACACTAAAGAATACTGTTATTGGACTGCAAAACACTCTGAAAACTGAAACCGGAATTAAAATATAGCATAAATGAAAGGTGCAAGAGCTGAGCCCTGAGAAAGAACAAGAACAAGACTGAGAAGAAGAAGTACAACGATAATCGGTGTTAACCACCACTTCTTTCTAACCTTCATAAAACTCACAATTTCACGGAAACGCCCCATAAAACACCGTCCTGATTTCTTAAGTAACTTAACCGAGAATACAACACTGGTATCTACTATACTCTTAACTGCTCAGCACTTATTGTCAGTCTAGCTCCTAGTATGGTTTCTCGGGCCTGCTGGAAGGACCGTCAACGTCTATATCAATCCAATAGGAACTAGAGCTGCTGCCCGGTTTAAATCCCTTTCTGATTTGACTCTTGCCAAGCAGGCGGAGTATAAGCCCGGTTGGAATAACAGCAAGAACAAATACAAGGGTAAGTAAAACATTTGTCATAACAAACCCCATAAGACCAGCCAGCTTCATCCACAGTTTCTCTACCGGTGCCAATACTTTAGGGAAAACCAAACCAAAAAACAAAAATAGAAAGGAAGGGATTGCGGTGTAAATCCAACTTGATTTACCTCTAAAAAGAAAAACAACTGTGATAACTGCAAACGCAGCAAACATGATCAACCCGTATTTCCTTAATTCTAACCTCGTTTTGGTGCCTTCCCCGCTATCCTGGCAGCTTCTAATCAAGTTCATAAATCTCCCGCCAGTCTTTCTCCTCGTGCAATGCAGGCTGATCCTCTTTTGTTAGAAGGAAATTTCCAAGAGATAGAATGTCCATCTCAGTTCTCATAAAACACAGGTAGGCGTCCTGGGGGGAACAGACAATCGGTTCACCGCGAACATTAAAACTTGTGTTAATTACAACACCGTAACCTGTTTTATCTCTGAAGGATTTGATCAGCTTGTAATATCCGGGGTTGTGCTTCCCGTCAACTGTCTGCACTCTTGCAGAAAAATCGATGTGAGTAACAGCAGGAATATCGGATCTGGGGACATTGAGCTTGTCTATTCCGAAGAGCTTAGTTTGCTCCTCTGTCATATTAGTGCACCTGTGTTTCTGGACCTGTGCAACAAGCAGCATGTAGGGACTTGCTACCTGTAGATCAAAATACTCTTCTGCGTTCTCAAGAAGAACAGATGGTGCAAAGGGTCTAAAGGATTCTCTGTTTTTGATTTTCAGGTTCATAATAGACTGCATGGTAACTGATCTCGGATCGCCGATAATAGATCTGTTGCCAAGCGCACGGGGGCCGAACTCCATTCTGCCGCTGAACCGACCGGCAACTTTACCTTCTGCAATAGAATCTGCAACAGAGTCAATAAGAGAATCTTCATCCATTTTTTGGAAGGGAATATTGTTTGTTACGAGAAAGTCCTCAATTTGTTTATCAGTCCATGATGGGCCGAGATAAGATCCCTTCTGTAAATCTTCTGTCCCGTTCGTTTCTCTATTGCCACCCAGAACCTGATGCCATGTAAAGAGCGCAGCGCCCAGTGCCCCACCGGCGTCGCCTGAGGCGGGTTGTATCCATATGTCATCGTATACTGAATCTCGAAGCAACTTGCCGTTGGCAACGCAGTTAAGAGCAACCCCACCGGCTAGAACAAGGTTTTTTTCCCCTGTTTCCTTCTGAACATGTCTTCCTGTCCTCAGTATTACTTCTTCAGCAACAGCCTGAACAGAAGCTGCAAGATCCATATCCCTCTGTGTTAATTCACTTTCAGGTTTTCTGGGAGGGCCTCCAAATAAATCATGAAAGTGGCCTGATGTCATGGTAAGTCCTTGACAGTAATTGAAATACTTCATGTCCAGGCTGAAACTTCCATCATCTTTCAAATCCATAATATTTTCCAGAATAGTATTAACAAATCGGGGTTCACCGTAGGGGGCCAGACCCATAACCTTGTACTCGCCGGAATTTACCCTGAAACCCGTGTAATAGGTAAATGCGGTGTAGAGAAGACCAAGGCTGTGGGGAAAATGTATTTCTTTTTGCAGAGTAATTTTGTTCCCGTTACCAATCCCCCATGTCGAAGTTGCCCACTCACCAACCCCATCCATAGTAATAATCGCCGCTGAGGAGAAAGGGCTTGGAAAAAAGGCTGAAGCTGCATGAGATTGATGATGTTCAGGAAAAAGAACAGAACCCTTGTATCCATCAAGCGACTTTCTGATACAATCTTCCATCCATAGTTTTTCTTTCAACCACAGAGGCATTGCTTTCAAGAAGGATGGAAGACCAGCGGGAACAAAGGAAAGGTATGTTTCCAGAATACGTTCAAACTTAAGAAACGGTTTGTCATAAAAAGCGACATGACTGATTTCTTCTATAGAAATACCCGCCTCGGAAAGGCAGTACTTAATTGCGTTTACAGGAAAATTCCTGTCGTGCTTCTTTCGCGTAAATCTTTCTTCCTGCGCTGCTGAAAGGATTTCACCATCACGAATTAAACATGCGGCAGAATCATGGTAGAAGGCAGATACACCGAGTATGTAAATAGTACTTATTGGCTACAACCTCTGCAATGAATTGTTAATCAACTGAAAACTCACAGCTGACAATACCAAACAATTTAGTGTGGTGCAACAGAAACAATCCTGTAAACCGCTTCGAGAAGTGTTTCCAGGCGAAATGGCTTGATCATTGAATCTACAAAGCCAAACTCCTGATAATTTGCCATGACCGTATTATTGGCATAACCACTTGCCACGATAGCCTTTGCCGTTGAGTCAATGGTTAGTATTTGCCTCAATGCCTCTACCCCTCCAATCCCGCCTGGGACTGTAATGTCCATAATAAGAAGATCGTAGGCTTCTTTAGTGTCGAAAGCAGTTCTGTACTTCTTAACTGCTTCGAGGCCATCGGTAACAGTATCAACTTGATAACCGTGATGCTCAAGAATCTCTGATACGACCTCGAGAACCGATACTTCGTCATCCATCACCAGTATTTTCGCATATCCATTCTTGCCACCAGAAGTTGCAGGTTGCATAAACTCCTCAGGCTTCCTTTCGACGGCAGGCAGGTAAAACACGAATTCTGTTCCCTTGTCAGAAGATGAATCAACTAAGATACGCCCTCCATGATTTCTTATTATGGAATAGACTGTAGCAAGTCCGAGACCGCTTCCTTTAGGCTTTGTGGTGAAATAGGGATCAAATATGTTATCAAGGATATCAGGTGAAATACCGCTTCCCCTGTCCAGAATGGATACCCTCAAATACTGACCCGGTTTTATTGACAAATCATTTTCAAAATCAAAAAGATGATTGGCTGCACCGATTTTGATCTCACCACCACCAGGCATCGCATGAATTGCGTTAATAACCATATTATTTACGGCTTGCCCAATCTGGGCCTCATCCACTTCAACAGACCATAGATCTTCAGAGAGATCAAAGATGACTTTGACCTCTGAGCCTATTGAGGCAAAGGCAGCAGATTCTTTCAGAATCTTGTGAATACTGGAGACTCTGCGTACAGGCTGCCCTCCTTTAGAAAATGTAAGAAGTTGTCTGGTTAGTTCACTGGCGCGGAGAGAGGCTTTTTCTGCCTCTTCAAGTTTACTCTGAACTTTGCTGTTGTCGGATGAATACAGTTTTGCAAGTGAAATATTACCGAGAACTGCCGCCATAATGTTGTTAAAATCGTGAGCAATTCCTCCAGCCAGAATTCCTATGGATTCAAGTTTCTGGGCTTTCACAATTTCAGCCTCAAGGGCTTTCACCGAGGAAATATCCCTTATGATACCATCTATAAACTGAATTTCATCTAATTCATTAAGAGTAACATTTGCTGAAACCGATGCCCAAAATGGCGAGCCGTCTCCCCGAATAAGCTGCATTTCATAGTTATCAACCTTTCCTTTTTCCCGAAGTTCAGTCAGGAAATGCTCTCTATCGTCAGGGTCTCGGTATCTTTGGGAAACAGGAATTGTGTAAATTTCTTCCTTTGAGTCGGCCAGGAACATCTTCACCATAGCTGGATTAGCAGAAATCACAATTCCGGCAGAATCTGTTGTGTAAGCAGCAACAGGCAGGTTTTCCACAAGTGTATGGTATTTTCGAGCTGTTTTCTTCAGTTTGGACTCGAAGTCCATAACTCTTCTTTTCTCGGAAACATCTTCAGTTAGCACAACAACACTCTCTACTACCCCTGATGGAGTCAATACGCTGTAGAATGTCTGAAGGATCCACTTTCCCAAGTCGGACACGTAGATATCGTCGAGAATCAGTTTGCCACCATTTTTATAAACCTCAGCGACAGATTGAATCGTTGAGCCAAGGTATTCATCCTTTTCGTTAAACCTTAGTTCAGTGCGCCTTCTAATGAGCGCAGCAGAAACATCTGCGTCGTCCATTCCCCATATTTCTTTCCACATATCGTTGCATAAAAGTAGAT
This sequence comes from Candidatus Fermentibacteraceae bacterium, assembly GCA_016744855.1. Lineage (GTDB taxonomy): Bacteria > Fermentibacterota > Fermentibacteria > Fermentibacterales > JCC-6 > Sabulitectum. Next base: position 5,140 of record JADGDO010000023.1, read on the forward strand.
TACCGTTGTTGTCACGAACAGAAATACCGATGGGAAACTGATCGATAATGGTTTGGGAGATTAGATACTTATTTAGAATCGAGTCCTTCTTAAGGATTTCTTCCAATTCTGCGATACGCTTCAATGCAGAATCAAGATCTGTAACCGATTTGCTGCTACCCATAAGAATTCTCCATCTTGAAGGAATCACGCTCAAGTGAATAGAATATATGATAAAGCCTTTGGCTCAGGTATGTTCCATTCTGAAGAAACAGCTGCCGTTATTCAGAAAAACAGATGATCGATATTGATTCCTTCTGATACAATTTTTCTTTTCCGATTACATTCCAAATTCGATCAGATATCCTCTCATTTGGTTTTCGTGATAAATCCTGAGTGTTTGATAGAAAGAGAGGCAAGTTCTGCAAACCGTAGGAATGCCAGAAAGTTATCGATCGAACATTGGGAAGGTAGGTGTTTCCATTTAGTGTCTGATTAACAGAGTCCGCAATACCTTATCACTCAGAAGTAAGAACGTAGATGTATCCACTGCTGGTTGTTTTTATGTCAAAAGGGAAACCGGGTAAATCAACCTGCTGGTCAATCTCGTTAAACACATAGTTGTAGGATGTTAAGCGGGAGGTAAAGTCACCAACGTAACTCAAGATATATGCATGTTGCCAATCAGTACCCATGGCCATGCAGTGGCTTGAACCTTCCAGGTTGACCATTTCAAGAACAGCTCCGAACGATTCTCCGGGAAGAGGATCCTCGAAGAACTCAAGAACACCTACACTTGAGGGTGTAACAACAACGAAATTACTGTCATAGGGTATCGCTGCGATTGCGATAGCACTAGCCGCGCCGCTTATTGCTGCGGTGTTCAATGAAAAAGAACCCCAACCATGCTCCTCAAGGAGAGTAAGGGGATCGGAAGTTCCTACCAATATTGTGTCTGCAAACCATCCGGGTTCTATACAATTTACATTGAAGAAAGATTCTGCTGATGCAAGTGGAGTATTGGTCGTTGTGGATACCTGAATGATGCTGCGAGTAGGACCGTCTCCAACATAAAGATAAGAAGGAATACCGGGAGCAAAAGCGATAGCGACTGGAGACTGGCAAACTGAGAAGATATCCTTAACTGTGCATTCTGGAAGAGATAACTCAACAATCTGCCCGAGCGAAGTTATAAGATACGCAGAGTTACCGGTTGCATTCAATACCATCTGTGCATAACCGGAAGGACAAGGACTCCCGACAACGCATTCTTCAACCAGAGCCATGTTCTCGGAATCATATCGTAAAACCATACCTTCAGTGGACGCAACAAATATGTTCCCGGGATAGATGAGAAGGCTCCTCGCGCCTGAGATACCTGAAACATAGTTTGTGGTTGCGAAATCTTGAGATGAGATAACATATAGCCCCCCATCAAATGCGTTATCAAACTCTGCGATTTTGTGACAGCCGGTTGTTAGAATTAGACTGGACAAGATTATTGTACACAAAAAAATTCTTAACAACATAGTTTTACTGGAAACAAAATTTTCGTATTTTTTTTCACTCATAAGTAAGTACATAGATTTTTCCACTGCTGCTTGCTTTTATGTCCAGAGGGAAACCGGGGAAATCAACCTGCTGGTCAATCCGGTTAAACACATAATTGTAAGATGTAAGACGGCAGGTAAAGTCACCCATGTAACTCAATACATACGCATGCTGGGAGTCGTGACCCAAGCTCATGGAATGGTTTGAGCCTTCTAAGTCAACATATTCGAAACCGGTGGCGGGGTGACCGGGAACCGCATCAGGAAGAAACTCGAGGAGGCCTACTTGCGACTCGGTGGCAACAACAAAAGTACTGTCATATGGAACGGCGGCGATTGCATCTGCATTATGTGATCCAAAGCCATTACCAACTAGAGAAATAGCACCCGGACCATACTCCAGAACCATATAAATGCGATCTGAAGTGCCCACCAATATTGTGTCAGCATTCCATCCGGGCTCTATGCATTTTATGTTATAGTAAGATGTTACAGATGTCAGCAGATTGTTATCAGGTATAGATACCTGATTGATGCTTTTAGTGGGACCATCTCCGACATAAAGGTAGGAGGGGTTCCCAGGAGCAACGGCAATGGCAACTGGAGACTGGCACACGGTGAAAACATCTTTGATTGTACATTCGGGAAGAGAAAGCTCTACAATCTGACCTAGAGAACCGATAAGATAGGCAGAGTTGCCACTCGCATTCAGTGCCATCTGTGTAAAACCAGAGGGAGAGGGGCTTCCAACAACAAATTCTTCAATCAAAGTTGTACTCTCTGAATCATAGCGGGAGACTACACCCTCAGTAGAAGCAATAAATATATTCCCGGGATATACTAGAAGGCTCCTTCCACCAGAGATGCCGGAAACATAATTCGTGATGCTAAAGTCTTGAGAGGAGATCACATACAATCCACCAGCAAATGCGGTATCGAACTCTGTAACCTTGTGACAACCAGAGGTGAAAATCAGACTGGAAAAAATGATTGTAAACACAATTCTTTTGTAAAGTACATCCTTCTTACCGAAAGACAAATATCTTAGAAGTGATTTTGTTATTACGTAAATGCTCATTAGATTACTCCAGCTTCATTTGCAAGCCCAGTGCCCATGTCAAGCATCTCGATAGCATAATCCAGAACTGGATCTATTCCAGCAGCAAAATCTGCTTCTGTTGCTTCAACAACATGGTCTGCAGGAATCCCGTTCCCCTCAATCCAGACTTTGTCATAGGTCAGTACTGTTCCTTGAACGGCTCTGATGTTCCAGTGGCCCAGAGACAAACTACGTAGCCAGGAAACATTGCCTCCTGTTGTTTCACCAACAAGAACAACATTGGGGAAATTAATGAAAGCGGCTGTCATATTCTCAGCTCGTTGAATGGTGTTTTCTCCAACAAGAAGAATTACCGTGCCGGTGAATTGATCAGGACCAGTAGGGAAAACAGCAGGGCGATTATCATAATACTGATGGTATTCCGGACCGCTTCTCCTTCTGTAAATAGCTCCCGGGTATGACTTGGCAGCAAATCTGCCCATGAATTCGTGACCACACGCACCGGTCTGATGATCAATATTTCCGTACGGATTCATTCTTATATCAATAATTACTGCAGGAAGATCCAACTCTATACACTCAGCAACAAATGCGTCGAGTGAATCCATGACCTCCTGTAGTTCGGGAAGGTCGCCAGACACGGGGATTCTATCGAGGAACATATACGGTAGATTTTCCGGATCACACCAGCCGAAACCTAAACGGTAACCGTCTTCCCAACCGGCCCAGCCGTACCGCTCCAGATACACTTCTTCCAGAACATCCATTGAGTAGTTCACATTAAACTCCCGGATATAGGGCAGGATAGAATCAACATGCACCAGCACCTCATCAATAAAAACAAACTTATCCAAACGAATTGCCGGGTCCTGAAGGTTGGCAAGCATATCTCCCATAACTGCAGCGAGTTCATCCTCGTTTTCACATAGAGTTGCTTCAGTGTAGTGGTCTTCCACGATCTCAACCCAGTTGATTCCCTTGTAAGCAAAATAGGGACAATTAGTCTGATAGTATTCAAAGAATTCAATGAATTCTCCAAGGTCTGTTGAGGGCTCTTCTACGGCATAGGGCGTGTGCAGGCAAGCTGTGAATACTAAACTGAATAAAACAAAAAGAAAAACACTTCTTTCAAGAATTCGTTTGTTGGGAAAAACTCTATTCATGTGGAATCCTCCTGTCACTTATCGACTGTTGAATCTGGCAACATGAATGAGCCAGAGCATCTCCAATAACGACGAGCCCTACCATGATAAAACTGCTGAGAATAGGAAGTGTCTTGCAGGTGACCAGGCTCTCGGATTAGCCATATTCCCTGTTGGATCACCGGAGGAATGAAAGAGAGCTGCATCATAAATGTGCGTAATATTGGATCTGTTAAAAACATTGAATATACCCGCCATGAAATTTACTTCTCCAATACCAAAATCCAGACTTCTCGATATGGAAACATCTGTTTGCATCGAGAAGGGGCGTCTCTCAGAATTTGTTATGAGGAGTTCACTTTCAGTGGGCGGAAGAGTGTAAGGAGTTCCGCTTCCATACTTCCAGGAAAGAGAAAATGATGCATTCTCCAGGAGGTAAATGCCTGCCAACTCTGGTCCTTCAGAGCCGAAGAAAGAGTATTCAACAGTAGTTCCGGCCTGATGTGCCTGATCCCAATCCAGATAGTTTTCTTCCCTGGAAATGTAGCTTATACCGGACTGTGCATAACTGAAACGACCCAGAGTTGAAGAGTATTTTCCCTTTGCAATCGAGAAGGTATAGAAGAGCTGACCCGACAGATTACCACCGGGATTTCTAGTAAGATTTGTTTCCAGACCCCTGACATTACCATGGCTATCATCATTGGTAAAAATGTAGCTAACACCTTCTCCATGGTTTTCTGTACTTACAAGCCCGGTAATGTCTTTGTTGTAGAATGAAATTCCCAGATCGGTAAACCTGTCCAACTCCTGTCTTATTCCCACTTCAAAGAGCTGAGTCAGCTCCGGGTCAAGATCGGGATTGCCGGCAACCACCCTTTCTGCGCCCATGTTGTAGGACGTTTGCAGAAAGAGGCTGTTCATAGCCGGCATCTGGAAATAGTGTCCGAAGGTTGTAAAAAATATTGATCTTTCGCTGAACGGAACCGAAAAACTCACCCTGGGGCTCACATGAAACTTGCCCTCAGCAGCTACGCCACTGCCAACTTCTTCAGAAAAAATAGTTGTATTTGCATTGAAGTAGTCAGCTCTTGCTCCCGCTGTGGTAATCGCACCACCGGAAAATCTGTAGCTACCCTGAACGTATGCTGCTGCAGAATAGGGATAGGCATTCCACAGGGAAAGGTAGGCATTACCCGGTGAAACATAGTAAGCGCTGTACTGGTATAGGTCATAATACTTTGCAGATAGACCTACTTTTATCCTTGCTCTTGGATTCGGATTCATATCCAGACCCACAAGGGCACTGGATACTATTGATTTTGAATCCATCCATACATTCTGATGAACACCAGCATAGTAGAAGCCTTCCTCGCTTTCAAATAGCTGAGGCGGTGAGTACTGTGTCATCCAGAACATTGGATTTGTATCTTCTCCGATATAACCGCCGTCCTCATCATAAATTCTGTTCCAATTTTGAAATTGAATAGTTCCAGCAGTTATTTTAAGATTCGTCTTATCTCCGATAAGGTGCGATACATTAAATATCATTCCTGTTGTTTCGCTGAACATCGCAGGAAGGGCATAATCCTGACTACCGGCGGGGAACAGATATCCTTCAACAAACCCTACCTCAGAATACCCGGACCAGGCCCACTGATTCCAGCCATGCTCTCTGTAGGAAGCAACTGTGTTGAGTGAGTAGTTCGTTCTTGGCACTGGTTTATATGTCAGCTTCACCATAGCTGACCCGTCATTTAGCCAGTTGTAAGACCAGTTGTCGCGTGAGTCTGTATTATTCTTGCCACTGGTCGTGAACTGACCGGAGGCGCTGATGGTCATTTCTCCCGGAATATCAATTCCCAGTGAGGGTAGAAGATTCTCTGTGAGCGGTTCCGGCCCTGAAATCGACAACTCCCCACTTGTTAAATCTTTTCTACACAGGTCAGTATCAATGCTTTCCGTGAATACTTCTTCTCCAGAGGAAATCATTGTTGCTGTTGCATCACCCATACGGCCAGAAATGGTACCTTGAAACCTCTCGCTTCCCTCTTTACCGATCAAGTCAACAACTCCGGACAAGGTATTGCCGTATTCAATGCTCAAGCCACCGGTCATAAGTGTTGCGTTAGATACAGCGCTAACAGGAATATCAAAATTAAATCTGTTATCTATTGGGGATCTTAATGAAATTCCGTCCAGGACATAGTCAACCTCTCCGGCACGACCACCTCGCACATGAAGTTCTCCATCCTGTTGAACAACACCGGGCTGAGTTGCTATCATGTCGACAATTGTATTGGTGGTAAGAGTTCTCATCTCTGAAAGGTCAAGCTGATAGGCGGTAGCTGGAATATCACGAAGAATGTGTGCTCTAGATTGTAGTACACGAATTACAGTAGATCCGCTTGCATCTTCTATCAGCTCAAAATCAATCCTACTGGTTTGGTCACTCTCAACAGTTACACCCTCGACTCTTCCACGAGCTCTTCCAACCATTCCCGCAAGCACTGTATAGGTTCCCTGTTGCAACCCAGCAATGACATACTCTCCCTGGGAACTGGTCATTGCACCGTATGGTGTTCCCTCAATTGATACAGTTGCTCCAACAAGAGGGTTTCCGGCTTCATCTTCAACTAAACCAGCGATGATTCCACTTGCAGAAGCTGATGAACTAACAGCAAACAATGCAATAACTACTAATACAGCGAAGGGCAATTTCATCAATAGCAGCCTTTCATTTGTGGTTAGGTAAGATATTTTCTACTTAATACTCTTATATTCGGCTTTCTTATCTGGAGGTCAAGACTATTCAGATCACTCTACTATAGGTATTATTACTTTTCATGTCTCTCATGGGGCAATAGAAATACTTTATAGACAGAGGCCACTTCAGTATTCCGGATGGATACACAAAAATGGGTACAGCCCGAGGAAATATTCTGAAACACATTCAATGAATCAGTACATCTGTGCAAATATTGATAAAAAACTCGCCAGTCACGGAGCTGCAGTTTGACTGGAGGTCTCACCGAAGGTCTGACATCCGAGTACTGAATTTTTCAGGTCTGCTTCCTTGTCTTTAGATAGCCGCAAAGCTGTTTAGAGTAAGCGAATTCGAGGATATGAGAAATCCGGTATTTCATCAAAGCTATCGCCGTTTCGGTCGGATACGAAATTCTACATGGAACTCGATAGTTCAATCAAATCGGATGGATCCATTGTGAGAGCCTTTACTACAGGCAGCCCCGCTCCTCCAATAAGAAGAGTTTTCGATGATGGAAACTTCCGTCTAAACAATTCCATGCCCTTGCGGGTGTGTCCATGCGTCCCGGAAAATACCTCGAGGCCTATAACAACACTTCCTCTTCTGTAGACAAAATCAACTTCTCTATCTCCGGCAGACCAATAGCTGAGTTTTTCTTCACGGTTCCCGGTTGTTCTGCCATAGATGTGTGCACCTACCGCTGCCTCAACAAACCAACCTCTTGTCTGTGGATTCTCTGCTAGTGTTTTCATGTTAATTCCCTGCACTGCACTTACCAAAGCGGTATTCATCGGCAGCATTTTCGGGCTTGATCCTCTTTTTCTAATCACACTACCCGAGTACTTCTTCAGCCCGGCAATAAGTCCGGCTTCCTGAAGCAGATCGAGATAGTGAGCAAGAGTTGTTGTGTTTCCCGTATCTTGAAGTTGACCCAGCATCTTAGTGTAACTCATTATCCTGCAGGGGTATTCACAAGCAAGCATAAACAGGTTTCTTAGTAGAATTGGCTTCTCAACTCTGGCCATCATAAGAATATCTTTCGAAATAGAAGTCTCAATCAATGAGTCTAGTATGTAGCTCCGCCAACGGTTGAAATCGCCAATCAAATCCGCTCCACCGGGATATCCTCCGTAAACAAGAAACTGTTCAAGGTTAAATCCGAATGATTTCTGCATCTCACTAAAAGACCAGTGCCCCATGCGAATAATCTCAAATCGGCCTGCGAGGCTTTCGGACAAACCTTTTTGTATCAGCAAAGCGGAAGAACCAAGAAGCACCACTGATATTGGTGTCTTTCCAGTGGTTTCCTGATCCCACAAAAACTTAACTATCTCTGACCAGTTCGAAACCTTTTGAATCTCATCTAGAATCAAAACGGTTCGAGTTTCCGTGCTTTGTATTCTGGCTGCGTTCCATCTTTCTTCAATCCACACGGAACCGCTGAAAGCAGACAAGTCTGCAGAGGCATATACAGTGTTAATACCCTCTTCACCGAGAGTTTTCATCACCTGTCTGACCATGGTTGTTTTACCAACTTGCCTGGGGCCCACTACAACCTGTATGCGTCTGGGCTGCTCTGTTAAGCGCGTAAGCAGAACTCTGTATTCTTTTCTTTTGTACATACATCTCCAATTTCTCAATCCATTGAGTAAATTTACTCAATAGAGTGAGTAACTGTCAAGTTGCACCTATTCCCATCCGGTACCGAATAGGCAATAGAGCTGCTTATTTCTCATTTACTCTGACTTCATTTAGTTTAAGCAGAAATAGCCCCCACTTTTTCGAGTGAGGGCTTCTGTAATTCATTCACACTTCAGGCAATGCTGTGCAAACCATCTATCGCTTACATACCTATCCTGTAACCGGGAAATTTACTACATTAGCCTCCATGGTGCCGATTTCTATTGATCCTGCATTTGCCCCATAAAGAACTATCCCCAAGACAAGTAATTGCTTTATCATTTTAGTTCTCCCTGGAAGGAATGAAAGCTTGAGTAATTTATTCATCTCTTTGCTCTTATGTTTTCAATACTACCATTTTCATAATTCATAATCAAGCACTTTGCCGTCGAGTAGAAAAGCCCCTGGTCATTCGATCAGAGGCTCTTTGTTTTATATGCCCGGCGATTTCAAACTCTCCCGGCCGGAGACCAACTAATTGCATCGGCTCTGGAGGATTTGCCGGAAATTTCAACTGGACTGCTGAAAAATAGAGGAAAAGCTTATGGGAAAATGGTGCAGGATTATTGCTTGCAAGATTAGGCACAGCAGCATCCTGAAGAAAAAAAGCTACCCTTTGTATTCAATTCCGGATATATTAAATGTTAAGTGCCAGAACAATTATCATCTAGGGTAAAGGATGAACACTATGCGCAATATCAAATTCCATATCCGGATAGTATCAAATTTTAAGCTTTGCTATCTAAACATCTTAAAACAGAATTTTTTCGGAAGCTCACTTCTCTTACTGTTTATATTTTGCAGCGGTGCACTGGCAGGCTCTGCTACGCAAACCGATTGGTCGGGAGGTCCTGGAGTAGAGGGGCCTGTGCTGAGCCTGGGAACTTCTTTCTATCAGGACACCAGCGTCAAATGGTCGGTACCAGGTGAGCTGAGTGCCGGTCGTGCCGATCTGCGCTACTGGGTTGACCATCTGGTGATTGCTCCAGGCCAAGCTTTTCCCCTTGATCTGGATGGAGACGGTGACATGGATGTTGCAGGGGCGGCCTTCGGTGGTGCTGACATTTTTGTCTGGGAGAACATGGATGGGAGTGGAGATTCATGGACACGCTACTTAGTGGATGATGGTTTCAGTCACCCTAGAGGTATGGACTGGGAAGATGTTGATGGGGATGGAGACCCAGACCTTCTGGGAGGAAGCTATCTTGACGGTGACCTTACCTGGTGGGAAAATCCCGGGAGTTTCGGTACTAGCTGGATAGAGCACCTGATAACTGATTCATTCTTTCTATGCCAAGATGTAGACGCTGAGGACATCGATGGTGATGGAGATCCGGATCTGGTCGCTGTATCGGGTTATCAGAGCAGAATTACTTGGTGGGAAAACAACGACGGAGTATTCTCTGAGCATTCAATTTCCTCTTCCTTAACTCCCAGCTCCTGCGTAGCCACTGACGTTAATGGTGACGGAGAACCCGATGTTGTAGTGGCTTCAACCAGCCTGAGCCAGATTGTATGGTTTGAGAACCTTGGCAACGGATCCGCATGGACAGCCCGGATTCTTCAGAATTCGATACAGCCCTCATGTCTGGATGCATATGATATCGACGGAGATGGTGATACAGACATCTTCTTTGGCTCCTCTCTGGGAAACAGCGTTGGATGGCTCGAGAACACCGGTGACTTTTCCGAAGTTTGGCCGCTTCACACTGTAACAGACCTGTTCCTGGATGTGTATGATGTTGCCGCTGGAGACTATGACAGCGACGGGGACATCGATATAGCTGGATCTGCGGTCTTCTCAGACAACTTCATGTGGTGCGAGAACACCGACGGCTATGGCCAGAGCTGGACTAACCATCTACTGGAAGAAAATTATGCAGGGTACAGAATATATGCAGGAGACTTAAATTCTGATGGGCGTACTGATATAATCACTGGGGGTTACCACACGACGCAAATCTGTTGGTGGGATGTGGGTTCCCTAAACGGTTACCTTGAATCCAGTATTTTGGATATTAAAGGTGAAGCTGAGTGGGACAGTCTTCTGTGGTCCGCAACAGAACCTGGGGGAACCGATGTCTCTTTTCAAATACGTGCCTCGAACAACCTCTCGGAAATGGGGGCATGGTCAGATACCCTTTCAGCACCGTGCAGCCTAACTGGAATTCTCGAGCAGGGGCACCAATATGTCCAGTACCGCGCACTGCTTTCAGCTTCTCCCGATGGATCCGACCCCACACTTGAAGAAGTATCAATCTCCTGGAACTGTACTGCAATAGGAGAGAGTGAATCCCATTTAATAATTGATGCGCCTTTGATTCTACCAATTTCACCGAATCCCGGCACATTTCCTGTAATACGTTACATACCTTCCAGTACTGAAACCATTGAACTTGGTGTTTATGATGTTTCAGGACGGTATGTCGCTGGAGAAACCTGCAAACCGGGAGATGGAGTCCATCAGCTTCAACTTAGAGAACTACCGTCTGGAGTCTATGTGTGCCGTTTCACATCCGGCAGCTACAACAATTCTGTGCGATTTGTGGTCATAGACTGACCTGAGCCTAGCATCTTTAGGGCTGACAGGCTCTGGAATCCCTTATTGGAAGGGAGCAAAATTCACGTGCAAGCAAAGACAATATTCCTATAATCTCTTTCAAGACAAAAAAAGGCCTCTGATCTTTCGATCAGAGGTTCTTTGTTTTTTTATTCCCGCCCATGACCTACACTGCAGGCAGGAGACCAACTAGTCGCATCATCATTACTCAAAAGCTGTAAGAACAAATACACTACCTGACGGGGAAACTTCCATGTCAATTGGTAATCCACTCAATTCAATCTGACGAAGTATGTTTCCTGTGGTATAGTCATAAGAAGTAAGAAGACCATTCCCTTCGCCTGTATAACTAACAACATTAGCATGATAAATATCGTCACACTTCACAAGGAATGAGCTTCCCTCAAGAGGACATGCTTCATCAAAACTCCAAACATATTCGGTAGAATCAGCATTTAAATGAGAATAGATTATTCCAATGCTATCTGAAAAAATAGCAACAGTACTGTCTCTGCCCCATATAGTTGCAATACCCTGCGCTTCTTCAAGATGCATAGGAACTGAAATGAGATTTCCGGCTGCTATTTCATAGACAATTTCGGTTATGCCCCCTGTAGCCACAATCATAGTATCCTCGTCCATAGGAGCCATGTTTCGTATGCTTTGATTGAAGATCAACCAACCTGAAGGCGAGTTAGTTAAGGTATTAATCCTGATAACCTTGTTGGTCGCTCCGTCTGATACGAATATGTAGGGAGACTCGGGGCCTCCGCTAACCATATGAACAGGTACCTGACAAACGCTGAACATATCAGTGACCATACACTCCGGCAGGTCAAGTTCAAGAATATTTCCGTATGATCCCAAGAGGTAAGCTGATCGTTTATCCTCTGAATAAATCATCTCCGAGTATCCTGACGGGGATGGTGGACCTACCTGATATTCCCCCAATTTTTCCAGAGATTCAGAATCGTAATCAAGTATGATTCCCTCAATTGTTGCAACCAAAATATGACCTGGATACACCAGAATGCTTGCTGGACCATCAGGAATGGAGATAACTCCAGCTACAGAAAGATCTGAAGATAATACTATGACCTCTCCTTTGAAGGCTGAATCCAACTCGGTAATACTCTTACAGCAGGGAAGTATCAGCAGCAATATCACAGGAAATAATTGCAGCAATCTTTTAGTTACTTCTACCATTCCAGACCTACAGATACAAGAAAGTGTCTTGCAGCAGACCAGGCTCTTGGATTACCCATTGCACCTGTAGGGTCGCCTGTTTCATGGAATAGAGTTGTATCATAAACATTGATAACATTCTTTCTGTCAAAAATATTGAAAATTGATAGGGCAACTCTGATGTCACCATATCTCATTCCTATTTTTCTTAAAAGAAAAAGATCTGTCTGCATGGTAAATGGTCTCCGCTCTGTATTTACTTCTACCGGTGTTGATCCCTCCGGCAACACGGTATAGGGGGTTCCACTACCATAATTCCACTTGATTGAGATCAATGAGTTTTCAAGAGGATGAATACCTCCAACAACAAGACCTTCAGACCTCATGAATTCATACTCAGCCGTTACTCCAGCCTGGTGGGTTTGATCCCAGTCAAGGTAATTATCCTCACGGGACTGAAAAGAAAATTCAAGCTGAGAATTGTTGTACTCCTCAAATGCAGAAGAGTACTTACCCTTTGCAACAGAAAAAGTGTAAGACAGCTGTCCAGAGAACCCGGAACCACGTTTTCGACTGATCGAAGTCTCTATTCCCATCGCATTACCGTTGCTGTTGTCATTGCTGAATATGTAGTAATCTCCACCACTGTAATCCTGGGTACTAATCAACCCGGTAATATCTTTGTTATAAAATGATATTCCCAAATCGGTAAAATGATCAAGCTCATGCCTTATACCAACTTCATACATTTTTGTTAGTTCTGGATCAAGAGCCGGATTACCGGCAATAATTCTGTCAGCTCCCGTACTGAAAGTGGTATGAAGATAGTAGCAGTTCATGGGAGCAAGCTGGAAGTAGTGACCGTAGGTTGTGAAGAAAAGAGATCTTTCACCAAATGGAACAGAAAAACTTACCCTTGGACTTGCATGGATATTACTTTCAACTTCGGTACCCGTACCAAACTCTGTTGAAAAAGTAGAGGTATTGGGATCAAAGTAATCGCCTCGAATGCCGAGAGTTGCGATGCCGCCCCCTGTAAACCTATAAGTGCCCTGAGCATAAGCGGAGGCAGAATGTGGATACTCTTCCCATAGGGAAAGGTATGAGGAACCAGGGGCTAAATAATATACATTATGCTGATACAGATCATAGTAATTGTAACCGAGACCTGCTTTCAATCTGAGTCTGGGGTTTGGATTAAAATCAAGACCCAAATCCACGGTGTATACATCTGCCTGGGAATTAAACCATACATTCTGGTGGATGCCTCCATGATAGAAACCGGCGGAATCCTGATACAGGTCAGGTGGTTCATACTGGGTAAGCCAATATAGATAACCGGAATCATCCCCCACATAGCCACCTTCCGTATCATATATTCTGTTCCAATTGAGAAAACGGAGTGCTCCTGCAGAAAAGTTCATACTTGCCTTGTTCCCAAGCAGCGTTGATGAATTAAGAATGACACCATGCGTCTCGCTGAACATTGCGGGAAGGGCGTAATCCAGATCACCCGGTGGAGATGCAACGCCTGAGCCGCAGCCTCGTTCACTGTATTTTGACCAAGCCCAGTTATTCCACCCGTTCTCTCTGTATGATCCAAGTAGGCTGAGAGATATTGAACTGCCTGCCTCGGGTCTGTAAACCAGCTTAAGTATTCCGGAAGCATCATTCGACCAATTGTATGACCAGTTTTCTCGTGTATCTAAATTATTCCCTCCACTGAAATTCATTTGTCCAGCCAGATTGTATGTTATTTTCTCCGGCATATTCATACCAATTCGGGGAAGGAGAGAACCTGTAATCGGATCCGTTCCGGAAAGAGAGAATTCAAAACCGCTCAAGTTTGTTCTGCACAAGTCGTGATCCATGCCTTCGCTGAATACTACCACTTCAGAAGCAAGCATCCCTGCTGAGGCTTCTCCCATTCTTCCTGTTACCGAAACTGATAAATCTTCACTGCCCTCCTTGGCAACCAGATCAACCACACCGGACATTGCATTACCGTACTCGATGCTCTGCCCTCCGGTCATAAGAGTTGCATCGGCAATAGCATTAACCGGCACATTAAAACCAAGCATATTGTTCATAGGAGATGTCAAGGATACACCGTCCAGAACATAATCTACCTCTTCAGATCTTCCTCCTCGAACGTGTAGTGCACCATTTTGCTCAGTAACTCCTGGCTGTTCAGAGATCATATCAATAATTCCACTGCTGCTAATTATCCTCATATCTGATAGATCCAACTCAAAAACGGTTGAAGGGATATCTCTTAAAATATTGGTTCTGGATTCAGTTACAGTTATAACAGTGGAGCCGCTGGCATCTTCCTGCAGTTCAAAGTCCAGTCTGCTGACGCTGCCAGCCTCAACTGTCACTCCTTCAACAGTTATGCTTCTTCTACCAATCATTCTTGCAGTTATTGAGTATGCACCGGGTTGTAATCCTGAAATAACATATTCACCGTTTGCATCTGTCATAGACCCGAAAGGGGTTCCCTCTATGAAAACAGTAGCTCCCGGGATGGGATCCCCGTTAGTTTGCTGCACCTTGCCTGCAATCACTCCATTGCTAGCACCAAGAGCTTCCATAGCAAAGTAAATAAGGACAATTATGTAGAGTCGCATAGGCACCTTAATCTCGTTAACCGTCAGATGAATTCTTACACATACACTTTAATTCTAACTGGCTTTGTTGAATGAGTCAACATAGGAATTGTTTATTAACAAACGCTGGTATATACTTGATTGTAGTTAAAATCATTATGAATACTGAAACGGAGAGCAATGAATCACCTGATCTCATTCATTTTTATCTTATTACTACTTTTTACGGGTTGCTTCCATAATCCCTCTTCCTTCAATGTTACAGGAGAGCATTACACTGTCTTCACTGATATTTGGGAAGATTACGAGGCAAATTATCCTGAATTCACTATGAAGGCAGTGAACTGGAAGGAAGTATTCTACAAGTATTCCCCGCTGGCGGAGGAAGCAGAAACCATTGAGGAACTTGCTTATCAAGTTCTTCAGCCAATGCTTGCAGAAATAATGGACGCTCACATCTATCTGAGAGAACCTGACGGTACTTTTATTCTTACTTATCCCTTAGATTATTTCAAGAACTTCGAAGTGAATGGACTCATGGAAAACTATCTTCTCCCCTCTGGTTTCACTGGCAACTTCGATGAATTTGGTTACTGTGATCCTGATATTCTGCCATACATCGCTATCAACTCCTGGGACCTTAAAGACGAATTGGAAATAATCTGCAATTACCTGGAGGCATGCTCTGAAAAACCCTCTATCATCATAGACATGCGGAATAATCCTGGAGGATCGGTTTACTACATCGACCAACTTGCTGGATGTTTCACAAGTTCTTCAATACGGGGATACTATAGAAGAAGGCGAAGAGGTCCCGGGTACGATGATGTTTTTCACGAAATACAATATATTGATCCAAATCCATCCGCATACTACGCTGGTAATGTCTATCTTCTCATAGGGGAGTTTTCTGTCAGTGCAACCGAGAATTTTGCACTTTTCATGAAGTCTCTTGATAATGTGGTTCTTATCGGTGATACCACTCCTGGACTTGGTTGTGCCGTCAGTAAAATTCAATTTAGTGATGGCTGGACAGTCGCACACATCGAATGGTCAACGAGAGGGCTGAATTACGAGCCACTAGAGTGGTACGGAATTGCTCCGGACATCTATGTAGAAGCAACAGAGGCTGACTTTGCTCAGGGAATTGATCCAGTACTTGAATACGCAATTGACCTTCTAAATTCTCAAGCTCTCTAGCGTCATTTCATTTAAACCAAAATGGCTTCCACTTTTCGAATGATGGTCTATTAAGGATCAAAGGAATTGATTTTGCTTTGATTGAGCATAACTGATCATTCAAAAAAATAAGTATGTATGATGTTATTGCCCAACCCGTAATTCCATTCGTACCGCTCAGCGTTTCCATGTAATACTCTTTAAGGACAACGAAGTTTATTTCCATTTCAACGCTGATTTGGATCAACTCTCTACAAATCGCAGATTAAACAGGTTGCTATTTTCAAAACATTTAATCTGATATGTGATTTCTTTGATATGGGGATAGCTCTCACCAGTATTTTTTTACATAGTAGTAATTAATATGAGTTGAAAGGTTAAACCATGAAGAAACTGCTGATTCCTACTATTCTCACTTTTCTTTCAGGATGTTTTCACAATCCTACTTCCACTAACCATGTTGGAGATCAGTACGAACTCTTCGCAATGGTCTGGGAAGATTACGAAGCTCATTACCCCGAATTTACTCTGAAGGGTATTGACTGGAAGGAAGTATTCTACAGGTATTCACCACTGGCGGAGGAGGCTGAAACAACAGAGGAGCTGGTCACTGATGTTCTTCTGCCAATGCTTTCAGAATTGGAAGATGCGCATATCTGGTTCATAAATCCAAGTGGTGATCAGGTGCGCACATTTCTTCCAGATGTTTATAAGAATTTCAATACGAGTGTTCTTTTTAGCAACTACCTCTTCCCTGCAGAGTTCAGCGGCTGGAGTGGAAATGTTGGATACTGTAATCCTACGATTCTTCCTTATCTATCGATAAGTCAGTGGACTCTCGATATTAGCCTTTCAAGAATAGAATCCTTTTTGGAGCTTGCAGCCGATGATCCCGCAATAATCCTGGATGTAAGGTCCAACGGCGGAGGCAATAACAGATACACCGGAGATGTAGCTGGCTATTTTACAAATCAGAAAGTCAATGCATGGTTTGTCAGATATCGCAATGGCCCTGGATATGATGATACTTATCATAGTCTTATTCGTACATTCCCTGATGATAATCTCTATTACGAGGGTTTCGTCTACCTATTGATCGGCAATTCCTCCGCCAGCGCTACAGAGAGCTTTGTTCTGCACATGATGAACCTGGATAATGTGATAATGGTGGGTGATACAACAATGGGTATAGCTTGTTGCCCAAACCCCGTTGAGCTAAATGACGGATGGTCTGTAAATACCATAGAGTGGTCAAGCAGAGACGTAAATTATCAGCCGGTTGAAAAGTATGGTATTGCTCCGGACATTTATGTAGAAGCAACAGAAGAGGACTTCGCCCAGGGAATTGATCCCGTACTCGAATACGCAATCGAGCTGGTAAATTCTCATTCTCTATAACGTCATTTCATCTAAACAAAAATTGCCCCCACTCTCTCTGGTGAGGGCTTCATAAATTTCATGTACGTATCTAGATGTGTCACCAAGTTTTGGTGCAGCGCATAACACAAAAGAGCCCCTGACCTTTCGATCAAGGGCTCTTTGTTTTATTTGCCCGGCGATGTCCTACTCTCCCAAGGAGGAGAGCACTTGCATCGACGCTGGAGCAGGGGGTGACCTGGAATACTTTGCCACGGATAAATATCAAAAAGCTTCAGTTGAGACTAATGGTTTACTAAAGTGGTAGATTTACTATTAAATTAGTTTTGAAAACAAAAAAAAAGGCCTCTGATCTTTCGATCAGAGGCTCTCTTTATT
>JADGDO010000024.1 GCA_016744855.1 Candidatus Fermentibacteraceae bacterium
GATGTACCATATCTGCATGTACTCTTTGATGTACCCGAGAACTACCCCGTCAGCTCCTAAAAGGCGGAACAGCGGTTCTATTGTAAGAAGACCGACTAGTGCAAAAAGAGCAATCACAGGAACTGCTAAAAGCAGTGAATTGGTTGCCAGATGTCGGACGAGTTTGTGAGAGCCTCTGCCGATTTCCCGCGAGATAACAGCAGATGTACCCATTCCCAAGCCAACAGATATGCCTGAAATAACCATTACAACGGGAAAGGTGAATCCCATTGCAGCAAGTTGGTCTCCGCCAAGCTGACCAATGAAAAAAGTATCGACAAGGTTGAAAATAACCATGCTTACCATTCCAGCTATCATTGGAATTGTCAGCTTTACCAGTAGAGTAGAGATTCTACCGTTTGTCAAACTTGCTCTGGTTGTTCCTGAGATAAGTCACTCCTAGCTGAAAATACTGTTTCTTATGGAAGCAGCTTCTGCTTCAGTAAATTCTTTCTAATCTAATAGATGATGAACATGTGCTTCTTACCAGTCTGAAGCTTTCTTATTAAGAGCAGGGTCCACCCGTTGTAATGGCTTGCGAGTACCCTCTTGACAAACAAAAAAAAGATGTTAGCTTACCTACCGTTAAGTAACTTACCAATCGGTCAGCGAGAAGGAGAATACGATGGCAGGAAGAACAGACCCGGAAGAGACAAAGCAGGAGATACTTTCCGCTACTTTGAAGCTTCTTGCGGAGCACAATTATTCCGGAATCAGTATGGGCTCTATTGCAGATGTGTGCAGTATTACAAAGCCGGCTATCTACTACCATTTCAAGAACAAGCAGGATCTGTTCAGGCAGCTTGCTCTTTATGTAATGGGCAAGATAAACGATATAGTTTTCCAGTATACCGAGCAGCCCTCTTCTGCAAAAGAACGTCTTACAGGTATATGCAATGACTTGTTCAGATCTGCTGAGAAAACCCCTTATGTGGTCAGTGCCTATCTCACGATGCTCTCCGATTCCGGGATGAGTGACCTGCAGCAGGAATTTATGGAGCAGTTCAAAGAACTCAGTGATGCGATAACTGGAATAATCCGTGCTGGGATAAAAACAGAAGAACTTAACCCGGATATCAATCCCGTAATTGTCTCAAGGATTTATCAGAGCACAATTCTTGGTTTCATGGAAGGGAACTTTATCCAGAAGGATAACCGCCTTCCGGAGCCGAGAGAGGTTGTTTCTCTCTTATTCAGTGGTATTGAGAACCGTTAGAAAATTGAAAAGAAAGCCGAAGATCATGATGAAAAAGACAATAGCAATAGCAGTAATAACAACAGTTTTTTTAGGGCTTACGGGTTGTAACGATGAAGACGTTTCTGTTGAAGAAATCGCTGTGGTGAAAGTAATGGAAGTTACTCCCATGCCGATTACACAGGAAGTTTATGCTGTCTCCCGCCTTGAGGGAGAGGAAGATGCTATCATCGTTCCTGCAGTCGGGGGGCGCATCGAAGAGGTGCTTGTGCATGAGGGAGACAGTGTAACTGCAGGCGAGGCTCTTGTGAGGCTTGCGACAGATCAGCAGATCAGTGCGGGTACAACAGCAGCGGTGGCCGGTATCAATGCAGCCCGTGCAAATGCTGAGAATGCAGAAAGAACTTATACAAGACTCACATCACTATACGAAGCAGGCGCAATTAGTGAGCAACAGTTGGATGGGGCCTCGGCACTATCCCAGGCTGCAGGTGCTCAGTTGGTACAGGCTCAGGCTTTGTACAATCAGGCTAGCAGTATTGCTGACAATAGTTACATCAATGCCCCGTTTTCAGGTACAATCGGAAGAATTTGGGCAAGGGAAGGTAATATGGCTGGCAGCGGAATGCCTTTGTTGAGTATTGCCAATGGGTCTTCAATTCTTGCAAGAGCACTGTTGCCAGAGAGATACATCAACAGCCTGCACGCAGACCTTCCAGCTCGAGCCGCATTAACAACAGACGATCAGACCAACTTCCCCGGTACTGTAATTGCAGCTGCTAAATCGGTTGATCCGATTTCAGGCATGGTTGCTGTCGAGGCGAGATTTCCCAATACAGAGCAAACTCTCATGCCGGGCATGTCCGCTCGTATTGCTATTGGTATACAGACAACTGAAGATGCTTTATCGGTTCCGGAGATTGCTCTTAGACACACGTCTTCCGGCAATGAATTGGCTCTCTGCAAAGATGGTATAGCCGAAGTTGTTCAAGTGAATACGGGTATTACCAGTATGGGAATGGTTGAAATAACCGAAGGCCTGAATCCGGGTGACCTAGTAATTATTCAAGGCCAGCAAAGTGTAACGAACGGGCAGAGCGTAGAGATATGGGAGGCATCAGAATGAAACTCCCAGAGTTAGCAGTAAAGCGAAAAACCACATTTTTAATGGTCTTCATCCTGATGCTGGGCCTTGGAGTATTTGGCTTGGCACAGCTTGGCCTTGATCTATTCCCATCCCTTTCACTGCCCAAAATCCTTGTGCTTACCACAATGCCCGGAGCAGGACCTGAGGAGATAGAGTCTCTTGTCACAGAAGTTGTAGAAGAATCTTCTTCGATTGTTAACAGGGTTAATCACATCCAGTCATCATCTGTTGCCAACCTTTCGGTCGTTACGGTCGAGTTCTCCTGGGGCACGGACATGAACCAGGCTGAGATTGATCTGAGAAATTCTTTGGATTACAATTCTTCGCAGTTCCCCGAAGACGCAGATGATCCACTTGTAATGCCGTTGGACCCCAGCATGGCTCCGGCAATGCTTGTTACCAT
This sequence comes from Candidatus Fermentibacteraceae bacterium, assembly GCA_016744855.1. Taxonomy (GTDB): domain Bacteria; phylum Fermentibacterota; class Fermentibacteria; order Fermentibacterales; family JCC-6; genus Sabulitectum. Next base: position 2,785 of record JADGDO010000024.1, read on the forward strand.
TTCCAGCGATGTTCTAAACGATGTGGATCTTAGAAGGATCGCTGAGGAGGAGATTGAGCCTCAGCTTACCAGAATAGAGGGTGTTGCTTCCTGCGAAGTACATGGCGGTCTTACAAGACAGATCAATGTTGAAGCAAACCCGGCTCTTATGGCCAGACACAACATTGGAATATCGCAGATAGCAGCTGCAATCTCACCTGTAAGGAACAACATTCCCGCTGGCGAAATGGATACCGGAGGCAGAAATTTCATTCTCAAGGTTGAGTCAGCTTTCCATGATGTAACAGAGATAGAGAACCTTGTTGTGGGATACCATGACGGAGTGCCTGTGCACGTTACTGATGTGTGTACCGTGAGTGACGATACCGATGAATCAAATGTTGTGATCAATGTCGATGGTGAAAACACCGTGCTTATGATGGTAATGCGCCGCAATGATGCGAACACTGTTGAGGTTTGTAACCGTCTTCAGGAAAGCCTCGATGAGATTACTGATAGTTATGGCAACAGACTCAGTGCAGGTGTAATCTTCAATCAGTCTACATTCATCAAGGGTTCAGTGAGTAATCTCAGAAGCACTGGTATTCAAGCTGTAGTAATTGCCTTCCTGGTCTTACTGGTATTCCTGCGCTCAGGAAAAAGTGCAGGTACAGTGGGTCTGGCAATACCACTTTCAATAATGCTTACCTTCCCTGTAATGGCGCTCCTGGATATAAACTTGAACCTGGTTTCCCTAGCAGGGCTTGCTCTTGCAGTTGGGATGCTTGTAGACAACTCCATAGTCGTTCTCGAAAACATCTTTCGCCACAGAGAAGAGATGCGTGAAGATCCGGTAACTGCCGCAATTGAAGGGGCAAGTGAGGTAGGCATGGCCATCGGAGCCTCTACTCTTACCACTCTGGCTGTGTTTATTCCCATCATGCTGGTGCCCGGTATTGCAGGTCAGATCTTTCATGATCTCTCTGTAACTGTAAGTTCAACGCTGATAGTCTCACTGTTTGTTGCCCTTACTCTGATCCCCCTGGTTACAAGCAGAATGAAGACAATCAGATTGACAGATACAGAAGAGGGCAAAGCGGTAAAAAATTCTTTTACTCACAGAGTAAGTGAGGGTATAAAGAAGAGTCTGGACAATCTGGATAAGAGTTATGCAAAAGCTCTAGCCGGAACAATTAAGCGGAAGAAAACAGTTATTGCCTCAGCAACAATGCTTTTCATCTTGTCTATTATCGTTGCCGGCATGCTTCCCACAGAGTTCATACCTGCTCTGGATAACGGGCTAGCACAGTTCATCGTTTATAGGTCCACTGGTACATCACTGGAATCAACCGACAGCACAATGGTACTTATTGCAGCAGAACTTGCTGAAATCCTACCTCCCGAGGATGTTGAACACATCTACTACAGAGCAGGTTCAGACGGTGGTCTGTCTGATATCTCCGGTGCATCTGGGTGCAACGAAGCAGAGCTTCTAGTTAAACTCGTTCCAGCAGTTGAAAGAAGTCTTTCAAAGGAGGAGTACGAACAGATATTGAGGGATGTTCTTTCAAGATATCCTGATGTTGAGTTTGAGAAGAACGATCAGATATCAGCTGCACTTCAGGGTGGTGCTGATGTTACTGTAAATGTATACGGTGATGACATTGAAGAACTCAGGTTGATAGGGGAAGATCTTTCACAGCAGCTGAAAAATATCGACGGTATCGAAGAGGCCAGATCATCACTGTCCGACAGAATCTCTCAGCTCGCTTTCGTTCCCGATTACAACATGCTTTCCCTACGGGCAGCCTCGCCGGCGCTACTGGGTTACGAAGCCAACCTTGCCTTCATGGGCAGCAACATCACTGTTCTGAGAGATGGTGATCAGGAATACGATGTTAACCTTAGATATCCTGAAGCATTCAGATCAAGCAGGGAAGATATAGGAGGAGCAATTCTAAACGGTCTTCCGGTTGATGCCTGGGGTGATGTGGAAGAAACACTTATTCCCAAAGCCATTACCAGACGAGATCAGAACAGGGTCGTTACCATTACCTGCAGTATCTCCGGCAAAACAGTTGGGCAGATAGCCCCTGAGGTTGAAAGTCTGATGTCCAACTATGATCTTGGCAACAATAGATATGAGATTAGTGGCCAGGTTGCCGACCAGAAAGAAACTTTCAAGTGGCTTATCATTGCTCTTGTTGCAGCGGCAATACTGGTTTACATGGTAATGGCCAGCCAGTTCGAGTCACTTCTGGAGCCCTTCATAATCATCCTTACAGTTCCGATGGCTTTTACTGGAGCAATTCTGATGCTGCTTGTAACCGGCACAAGCCTTTCTGCTCTTTCATTTGTTGGAATAATCATGCTTGCAGGTATTGTGGTTAACAACGGTATTGTTCTGGTTGACTACGCCAACCAGCTGCATGCAAAAGGAATCAAACTGAGTGAAGCTATAGTAACTGCCGGCAGAACAAGACTTCGTCCGATTCTAATGACTGCAGCCACAACGATTCTTGCAATGATTCCACTTGCAATAGGCAGAGGAGACGGTGGACAGCTCTACGCACCAATGGCTCGTGCCGTTATTGGTGGGCTTACCGTGGCAACTTTCCTGACACTCTTTGTTGTCCCCTGCCTCTACCTGGTGTTTGGCAAGTTTAAAACAGATTAACCAGAATCCCGATAAACAGAGCAAAGTTTTTTGATCCACCCACTGGGGGCTGACAGCAATGTCAGCCCCTTTTTAGTTCCAGCATTCTCCGTATCTTCGTAGTCTCGGGAAAGATGAAAGACAGATTGAATTGCTATATCTCACAATATACTGCGAGGTATTCTTCCCTCTTTGCCGAGAAATATTTGTAGCGCAGCTTTAAAGACAAGTGCTATAAGCGAATAACTACTATTCATCCTGATTGAGAATTGAGTTAACAATCAGCATGAATTCTGTTAATATGTCTCCATGATTGAACAAGAAGCTGCCGTCGAAAAACTTGCCGGGGCTACCCTGTCGTGATTATTACCGGGCTCCGTCAGTCGGGCAAAAAATGCGTTTCCCCGGAAGAAATATGTTTCTCTGGAAGACCTCGATAGCCGCAGATCAGCAACAGAAGATCCAAGGCTGTTCAGCAAGAAAGAGAGATTTGAGAAGGATCGGTATAGCTATGGAGTTGACCTGAGCCATACAGAAACTTACCTGAGTTTTTTGAGAAGAGTGGTCATGTCTTTCATGTTGAGAATCTCAATTTCTTCTGGTTTCTCGATAAACGGTTGTACATCTCTTCTTGCAGCTTTCCAGTCTACGGATGCGAAACGCATAACAAGCTCATTGTGTAAATCCATAGAATCTGCTCTTGGCCGTTGCCATCCAGTCTGAACAAGTGCATTACGAAGCATAACCATGTTTGGGTCAGGCCACTCTCTATTGCTCAGATACCAAGCGAGGTCATAGAAATCACGACCTTTGGTGTACTTGCGTTCCAGAATAGCATGGATTTTGCCTGCGAAAAGGGATGATCTATCAAGATGCTGAAGTCTAAGCATTTGGAATTTTCGAACGACAGTAATCTCGGTTCCTACCCCTGCAGGTGGGTTAGTGTCAGTTTCCACTCTTATGGAAAGATACTGAGCTGATCTAGCAGCAAGTCCCAGTTCGAAAGGTAACCCGGGGAATTTAAGCATCACTCCCTGAACTGCTCCAATAGAGGGATTCCATCGGGTTCTAATCGTGTAGCCTTCTCGGTTCAGTACATGAACAACTTTATGGATATATTCTGCAAGGGAGAACTCTTTATCAGTTTTAACCAGTGAAAAGTCCAGATCCTCACTGAAGCGATGCAACCCATACAAAAACCTGAGTGCCGTGCCTCCGCAGAAGGCAAGAGGGATCATGGCTCCAGTTTCCTGCATTAATCCAAGAATTCGTGACTGCAGGTATTCTGTTGCAAGATTGAGCCCCACTATTGAAGAGGGTGCATTACTGACAATGTTGCGGAGTTCTTCTTTCATAAAGCCTCAGCAAGCAGTGCAATAGTGTTATCAGCAGCTCTCATAATCTTTTTGCGCCCCCATCTTTGGGCAAATTCTTTAAGTAATGGAAAAGAAAGACTCCCTTCAGACATACGCAGCTGGCGCAAATATGGAATTGAATCACCTGCTGGTTCAAGGTAAACAAGGTCAAGGAGAGCCTTTTCAGGGAAAGCAATTCTGAAAGATCCGGATCCGGGAACATCTACATTCTCAAAACCCCACAGCAACTCGGGCTTAGCATGCCTGTAGAAATATGAACCAAGGGAATTGGTAACCGTAGTACTTCGTCCTGAAGTGACTGATGTAACCGAAACGGCTGCCTCTGGAATGACCCCATGCCACGCTAGTGCTGTCTGACAGCTGACATAGGAAGGAGTAACGATGGAGTTAGCCACAATGAAAGAATCAGGTGTAACGCCTGAGTAGTCAGGGCTGACAGCGTACAGCTGTTTCCGTAAATAGATAAGCTTTCCCTCTTTAACCCAGCGGGAAATCTGCACCTGGATACCACACCGAGACTGCAGGCCTGCATAAAGCAAAGCACTGCTGAAAACCGGTTCCTTGCCAACAATTCGTAAAAGTTCATTAAATTTCATGGTACTAACTTAACAAAAATGTTAAGTTTGCGCAACGTATTTATTCTGAACAATCCATATGTATGATTTGTTTTTACATGGTTCAAGAAGTTGGGAGTGCTGGCTAAAGTCAGGGAAATTCTATTCTGATTCAGCTTGATATGGTTCCCAGTGGGAGGGCCAGGGAAGATCATCCATTGAATGACCAGCAGAAAGCATTTTCTGTCTCAGGTCAACAAGCCCGTCGAAATTAGATATTCCCAGTTTCATTTCGAAAACTGTGTTGTAAGACTTCATGTAGTTCCGCTTCGCCTCTTCAATATCACCTTCCTGGAAGCAGATGCAACCCAGGTTTGCGTATACGCTTGCACAATCAAGTTGATTATCTGTTTTAGCGAAGATCTTCAGTGTCTCTTCGTATATCTTTCTGGCTTCAGAGAGGTTTCCTTGTTTGTAGTGGATGTTCCCCAGATTACCCAGAGAGGTTCCCTCCATCCTTTCATTCCCCACCATGCGGTTAATTTCAATAGCTTTCTCATAGTGCGATCTGGCCTCATCCAGAAGGCCCATCTGCGAATAAAGAATTCCAAGGTTCCCCAGAATACTTCCTTCCATTAGACTATCGCCAATCTCGCGTACTATTTTTAAACCACTGAGGTAACTGCACTTTGCCTCATCATTTTTCTTCTGGCTCATAAGAAGAATTCCCAGGTTTCCCAGAGTTACTCCTTCAGACCTGCGGTTCCCAAGCTCCCTTTGGAGATCAAGGGATTCTCTGTAGTTGTCTTCTGCTTCATCCAGAAGACCCATGGTCCACAGTAGAGAACCGGTATTCCCAAGAACATTTGCCACAGTGATGCGGTCCCCTACTCGCCGGGCAATCTCAAAAGATTGCTGGTAGTAATCTCGTGCCTCAGACATATGTCCCTTGGCTTTTTGCATGATGCCTAGGTTCATAAGAATGATTCCTTCAGAATTCAGATCTCCCATTTCACGGTGTATTTCAATGGCTTTTTCAAAATACTCCTGAGCCTGATCAATTCGTCCCTGGCTTGCATGCAGACCTCCCAGATTCCCGAAGACAATACTCTGGAAATTGCGGTCATCTATTTTTACTGCCAGGTCGAGGGCTGTCTGCAAATCTCCTATCGTTTCGTCGAGCTTGCCCGTGACCATGGATAGGGCACCTCGTTTTTTCAGTGCTATTGCCATGTGATAGTCCGATTCGGCTTTCTCGGCGAGATCAATCATCCATTGAATTGTTTTTTCCTGTTCTTCCCGGTCAGCCAGAGTATTCAGCGCTTTTTCCCTGTAGGACAGCATTTTGAATACACTTTCATTAAGCTGATCTTCAGACTGTTCTTCCACCAGCAGTTTTTCAACTCTCATAGTCATCTTTAGGAGTACTTCTCCGGTAAAGTGTTTCATGGCTTTGAAGCCCCACTCAATAGCCTTACTGTTTTCATTAGCCTTGTCATAGTGATGCATTAGAAACATTGAAATACTGTCAAGCTCGCCTGAAAACATCTCTTCCATTGATTCTGCTGCAGCCCTGTGAAGCTTTTCTAAATTGGCTTTGATAATGCTGGAATAGGCAGTGTCATGTACAAGAATGTGTCGGAAGAGGTATTTTTTCTCGAAGGCTATAAGTTCACTCTGAAGCATCTGCTTTTTTTCAAGCCCGTCGAAGACATCAGTATGACACCTGCCCAGATAAAGCTTCTTCACCAGTTTCCAGTAAAGCTTCAGCTGAAATTCAGTTCCAAGCACCGACGAATTCTGAAGCACTGCTTTCCAGGATTCGGGCAGTCTGTCTAGCCGTGATTGTATCAGCCCGGTAAGACTTTCCGGAACAGAGAGTTCATCAGTTGAAACATCGATCTTCCATTCTTTTCCCTGTTCCACCAGTACTCCGCGTTCAGTAAGATCATATATCAGTTCTTCAAGATAGAAAGGGTTCCCACTCGAACGGTTAATCAGGAACCTGGCAGTTACTTCGTACACACGGCCAACACCGCTCTCGCTAAGGTTTCCAAGCAGTTTTCTGATTAGCTCCCTGCAGGCTTGTTCATCTACCTCGGACACCTCAATCTGTTCACAGGAAGTAACAGCAGAATTGAATTTAAACTCAATTACGGTACCATCTTCTCTCTCTGGTCTGTGAACAAGAATAAAAATTATGGGATTCTGTGTTATGCAGCCCTCAGCAACTGTTTTCAGTATCTGTCTGTCATCTTCATCCAGCCAGTGAACATCTTCAAGAACCACTACCAGTTTCCCTTTGGTTGAGAGGGCTTCCAGTAGTTTTCTGAATGCAATTCGCGTTTCAAGAGAAATGGCTCTTGAGTTCAGCTGTTCCAACCGGCTATCGCCTGTTTCAATTGAAAGCAGCGCAGCAAGGAAAGCTGCCGATTCTGCAAGAGACTCGCCGTAAGCAGAGAGCTTCTCTGCAAACTGGGTATAATCCAGGTTGTTTCCATGCTGGATGCCAAGAAGATTTCTTAAAAGTTCCGTCCAGGCCCAGAAGGGCGGTTGAGCAAAGGCAAGAGTCTGACCTCTGAGTACTTCAAACTCGTCATCAGCGCAGTAATTTTCTACCCACTCATGTACCAAACGTGATTTTCCAATACCGGCTTCTCCTTTTACACAAACCAGCAGGTGTCTGGCTCCACCACTGCTGTTGAGGCCTATTCCTACCTTTTGACTATCAAGCAGGGTGGAAAGCTGGGCCATTTCATTTTTTCTTCCCACAAAGGGTGACAACGTTGACATCCCCTTTAAATCAGGAGGTTCACCGTTGTGGTCGCTAAGTAGATAAACATCATCGGACTCTTTGCTCCAAGAGTATTCATTGCGGTACAAGGAATGAATAGCTCCTGTGACTGCAAGTGATCCGGAGCTGTTTTCAGCAAGTTCCCTGGCGGTGAGAAGCAGGGAGGACCCATCAACACCAGACTCATCTACAAGAACTCTTCCGGATGCGGCACCCAGGCTGTAGTTAACTCTCAGGTTCTTTTTCTGCAGCACGGAGTTTAACTCATCTAAGTCCTTTTTGAGCAAAACACCACAGCTCAATGTTCGGCTGCCGTCGTTTTCCCTTGCCTTCTCTAAACCGAATATGCAGCGGTAGCTGTCCAGCGACAGCCTTTCCAGGTATCCATTGTAAAAGAGAGCATATCTTTCAATCAGTCCTGCTATAGTTTTTGACACTGCCATTCGTACAGATGAAGCAGTTTTCCTGTCAGGCATTTCTACAATTATGTGCAGAGCGTAAACATTACGTTTTTCTCCCGGCTGTAGTCGTTCTGTATCTCTTCCCGTATTATCAAGCTCATATTTAAGCCCGGCCAAGTCATCGGCAAATTGTGATGAAATAGCCTCCAGATCAAGCTCAGACTCGGCACTCACAGCACAGTGTAATTCTTCCAGCTTTCTATCAAGTGAAACATCTGAGGCGTCATTCCACTGATGAGCCGATATATAGTACTGCATCCATTTGGAAAGACGCACGCTTTCCAGCAGAAGCGGATGTATGGGTATACCCCTGGAAACGGCCCTTTCCAGTTCACGACGTACCTGTGGAGACTCGTTGGAATGTCGAGAGAGCAGCAGCACCATACCTGAAGCGGAATCGATTCCATCAATAATAGATTCGGCCCAGTCACTGGAGGAAGGAATATCCCTGGGTGCAATCCAGCACCGCTCCCCTCGACCCTCCAGAAACCATACAACATGTGAGGCCACATCTTTATCCTGTGAAGCATAGGAGACAAACAGAGTACTTGTATGATTCACTGTCACCCTCAAATCAAATGTAACTGTACAAATAACGTTGAATGGGAAAAGACACAAAACTCTATGTTTAGATCAATATCACATACAACGAACATATTTCAATTACATGATAAATATTGCAATTACCAGCTTGTATTGTAACCATACTTGAAAAGCTGGTCAAGCGTTATCAGTGCGATAAACGCTACAGATCCATAAATGAATTTTTCAGGCATCTGTATGCGACAATAAAATGGCTGAAGGAGGAGTAATGTGAACAGATGGGATTGAGCACGCTCAATTTGTATTTTCAGTTGTTTGATTTCTTATTCAATCCCCCACGAGTCTATCTGTGTGACTTCGTCTGTGAGATCGAAGGTTACGCGAACAAGTTTCTCGGCCTTCTCAGCGGCACTGCCGGTCTCTGCCTTACGTTCAATAATGAACCACCACGTATACCCCACTGTTTCAGAATTCTTGATCTGATCAAGCAAATTGCGGATTTCGTCGGGCTGCCCGAGAAAAGCGGTTACATCGGGTGGTGACATGCCTGGCTTGATCTCACCAAATCCATCAAGAATCTGGGCTTGGCGCTCGGCAGTGGCAACATAAGGATAGGTCAGAGGTTCTCCGGGGACCTGCGAACCCGTGCAGCATGTAAGGAAGATTGCTGCTGCGATGGCTACAAAACCATTTCTCATTCTCATCTCCTCAGACAATCAGCTGGTTGCGATACCCTAACTCCAGCTCGGGATGCAACTCTACTGCATTTAGTGGATGCCGATCGTTTACTTCGTTCTTTTCTGACTTACTAAATCCTATTCATTGATTCTCGTTTTTGTTCCGGAGAATCAATAAGATTCCTGTTCCCTGCAAAAGCTGAGAGAGGTGAATCACTGGCGCCGAACAAATACCTTTGAGTTATAGTATCAGTCTCAAACAACCGAAAGGAATACAGAATGACAGGTGAACTTGCTGCTCTGGGAACGGCTCTGTCCTGGACAGTTACTGTAATGTCATTCGAAGCCGCCGGGAAAAAGGTGGGAGCTCTTTCGGTAAACATACTCAGGCTTTTCGGGGGGCTTCTGTTCCTCTCAATCTACAGTATGATTGCAAGGGGAATGCCTCTTCCCCTGGACGCGACTGGCCACCAATGGCTGTGGCTGGGCCTCTCCGGTGTGGTGGGGTTCGTGGTGGGAGACCTCTGCCTGTTCAAGGCCTTCATACTCATAGGCAGCAGAATAACAATGGTGTTATTCGCCCTGGTTCCACCGGTAACAGCCTTCGCTGGGTGGCTCCTTCTAGGGGAGACTCTGACAGTGCAGCAATGGCTGGGAATCACACTAACGGTAACCGGAATAAGTATGGTAATCCTCATAAAACAAGCCAGTAAAGTGAAACTGGCCCACCCCATAAAGGGAATACTTTTGGCATTGGGTGGCACCCTGGGCCAGGCCGCAGGGTTGGTACTAAGCAAGCACGGCCTGGGTAACTACAACGCCTTCGCCGCAACACAGATCCGGATAATTGCTGCAATCGCAGTGTTCATAATAATCATTCCCCTGGCAGGCCTCACAAGCAACATCCTCAAGGCAACAAAAAACAAGAGGGCCATGGGTTTCATCTCCATGGGAGCTTTCTTCGGCCCTTTCCTCGGTGTATCCCTTTCCCTTGTAGCCTTAAGCCTTATAGAAGTGGGAGTTGCCTCCACCATAATGGCAATGGTGCCCGTATTTATCATCTTCCCTGAAGTGGCCTTCATGGGCAAGCGCCTCCGGCCCCTTGAGGTTGCCGGCGCCGCGGTGGCCGTGGCGGGTGTTGCTCTGGTAAGTCTGTAAAACGGGAGAGCTAAAGGGTCAGATTGCAGTGGCCCGAGCTTTAGCACGGTGAGCAGCCTTGCACTGGAATCCCTCAATATAGATGCCTTAGCAGTAAAGTCCGAGGAATCTTCGGATACTGAGAAAGTCTATCGGGCTCTTCTCAGCAATGCAAAAGCATAATAGGCGGTGTCTGAATCTGCAGCTTCTAGTAACTCAAACTGCAGGTTCCATGTTTTAGATTCAGTTGAGTGCGGTACAAGAGAAAAACAAACATGGTCGGTTTGTTCATTCATCGGAACAGAACCGGATGGATTAGTAACCCAGAAGTCTACAAAATTGAAAGAAGATTCAGTCCAGACAACCGCTTCATAGAAGTATGTAGAATTAAGACTTAAATCAATTGAGACAGTATCTGCCATTAGCAGCATACCGGAAATAGGTTCACCAACTATTTCATCTTCGTAAGAGGTAAGAATATCAGTGGTTGCAGCTAGTCTCCGCAGAGCAGTTTCTTCTCCACTATCCATACCATGCACAGATGAGAACAAAGCCATCACAAGAATAAGCAGGAACGATAACATATTCACTCCATTTCTATATCCCCTCGCCGGAAATATAATGGATGCTATGTACGGTAAATATGTTTAAGTTTATCGATCAAACCTGATGACAGAATATGGTCGTAAGAGAAGAAATAGAAGAAAAGAGAAAACAGGGCTGACAGCAATGCCAGCCCCTAATGCAAACTTAAATCAGAGAATCGCGTTCTCTTCGAAGGGCAACCACGGCATAGTACGCTGTATCTGCAGAAGCTCCATCAAGCAGCTCCATCTGTAACTGCCATACCTCGGGTTCGCCTGATCTTGGGATGACGGAAAAGGTTGTATGATCTCCCAAGTCAGATCTTCGAGCTTCACCTGAAGAATCATTCATCCAGAAATCTACAAAATTGAATGTGGATTCTGTCCACATAATGAATTGATATGTGTAATCAGGGCTCATGGTAAAATCGACCGATACAGTGTCTTCCATAACAAGCATTCCGGCAATAGGCGAGCAGGCCATCTCCTCACCAATTGAAACAAGCATATCAGTCGTGACAGACAACCGCGTTAAAGCAAGTTCTTCACCGCTGGAAGCAAATCCGACTGAACAAATACAGAATAGAAAAAATATTGACGAAGTAATCCGTGATATCATATAAGACCCCCATCCTAAGATACCCCCGGTCGGCAATATACAGAAAATCATGTAAACAAATCAGATCTAAATAATTGAGCAATAAAGAAGCAGATGAAGTACACATACCCACTGGAATAGCCTTCTACCTCTGTACAGTGGTAGTATGTTTCATGAACCTCAGATACCGATTACAGTTTTTCAAGGAGTCAGACAGGAAGATGGATACACTCTCAATAGTATTAATTGCTTTTGCTTTGTCTATGGATTCATTTGCCGTTTCAGTTGCAAACGGCCTGACCATAAGAGATCTGAATCCAAAGAGAATTCTGATTATTTCCTTTTCTCTGGCTTTTTTCCAGGCATTGATGCCCCTGATTGGCTGGCTGGCAGGTATTGGGATAAATGAGCATATCAAAGAATATGATCACTGGGTTGCCTTTGTTCTGCTCTCATTTGTCGGTGGGAAAATGATCTATGAAGGCTTAACAAAGAATGGTGAAGAGAAGGAAACAGAGCTTAAGATACTTACTCTTCTGTCTCAGTCCATCGCAACAAGCATAGATGCATTCGCCGTTGGAATCAGCTTCGCATTCCTGAACATGTCTATAGTTGCCCCTGTGGCAATAATCGGAATTGTCACATTCGGAGTCTCGCTGATGGGATTGTACCTGGGCAAATCCTTCGGGAATAAACTGGGTAAATCGGTAGAAATCATCGGTGGTATTGTACTCTTTGGACTCGGTCTTAAAATCCTCCTGGAACACCTGTTTTTCAGCTGACAGACGCAACAAATTCTGAAGTTTTTCTACTGATTCCTGTCAGTCGGATCCATCGTCCTGAAAAGAATTGGCAAGCGTGATCCAGGAATCTTCAGTAGCCCTGTAAAGCCCTCCAGTGGAATCAAGACAGAGAATATCAAAGATTCCATTGCCTGTGCATAGCAGATCAATATCCCATGGGCCAGTACCTGGACATGGTTCATGGGTTGTCAGAACCAATCCATCGCCAGCTGCATTTGAGTACATTCTTCCCAAGTCATCAAATGCCACAAGAAGAATTCCTTCGGTTTTATCCTCAACATAGGTTGCAATGCTCTGAATATTCCAATCACTTTCCAGTTCTTCAGTAGATCTCCATTTATTGTTGAAGTAGACATAAAGCAGTCCATCAGAGCCGAGGACAATGGGATCCAGTATGTCATTCGATATGTCGTAGTTGAAGGACATATCTCTGGCAGGAGCCGAGGGAAAAATCGGAAATGGAGTAAACCAGCTACTGTCTGAATCATTGACGTAGAGATTGCCGTCATTATCAAGAAGAGCGAGTTGCAGCACAGTGTCAGAGACCCGGAACACTGAGCTTATCAAAACTGCCGAGGCTGTATCGGGAGGTCCGATAAGTTCGTGCCACCATTCACCATTTGTCTGGAACAGTTTTCCTGTTGAATCGATTACGAAAACAAGAGCCTCTTCGTCGGAGTCAATTCTGTTATGGAGCTGAACACAGAAAGGACCAGTACCGGGACAGGGCTCGTCTGCTGCCTGCCACCGCTTAACTGTATAGGTGAACAGTACTCCGTCATTGCTCACAGCCATGGCAAGTCTGTCGTAGTTGCTGTTCTGAACTGCGTCAAAACTTCCATCGGCCAGCAAGGAGTTTACAGCAAACACAAGGAGACAGAGAAAAATTTGCTTCATCATATGATGTTCTTTGTGTAGAGATTGTGGTAGTGAGCTTTAAGCTCCATGAGGCTATCATGGGTTCCAGTTTCAGCAACAGCACCATTGTTCAGAACAATTATCTTGTCTACGTGGCGTACTGTGGAGAGACGGTGTGCAATGATAATGGTGGTTCTGTTTTTACTCAATCTCAACATGGCTTCCTGAATTAGGCTTTCGGATTCTGTGTCGAGGGAAGAGGTTGCCTCGTCGAAAACAAGCACAGTAGGATTTTTCAGAAAGACCCTTGCGATAGATACACGCTGCTTCTGACCTCCTGAGAGTTTCACACCTCTCTCTCCCACATAGGTATCGAATCCATCCGGAAGTGTAATCACAAAGTCATATATGTTTGCATACTTTGCGGCTTGTATCATTTCTTCTTCTGTTGTCGCAGGTTTACCGTACATGATGTTTTCTCGGATGGTACCGTCGAAAAGGAAAACATTCTGCTGAACCAGACCTATATGTTCGCGGAGAAACTTCTGTTTCAAATTCATGATGTCGCGACCATCAAAGGTTATGCACCCCTTCTGTGGTTCATAGAAGCGGGGGATAAGGGATACTATGGTGCTTTTGCCTGCACCGGACTCACCTACTATTGCAACAGATTCCCCTGCTTCAACTGTTAGTGATACATCTCTGATAATCCAGTCCGGTGAGGAAGAGTACTTGAACCACAAGTCTTTCAACTCAACTTTACCCTTTACCGGTTGGAAGGAAATGGCATTGGGTCTGTCTTCTATATCGGGTTCGATATCCATGATCTCAGTAAATCTCTCGAAAGAAGCAGCACCCTGATGGAACTGTTCGGTAAAGTTCATAAGTCGTTGCATGGGTTTCATTATGATGTTAACGTAGAGAATGAAGGCAACGATGTCTGCCGGGGTGATGCGGTCATTAAAGTAAAGCCAGGCTCCTCCGGCAATAACAATCAGGTAGTACATGTCTGCCAGGAATTGAAATCCGGCGTAGTACACTCCCATAATTGTATATATCTTTTCTTTTGCAAGCCGGAAATGTGTGTTCACGGTATCAAATTTTGTCATTTCCAGTTCTTCATTGGCATAAGACTTTACTTCGCGTATTCCCTGTACCGAGTTTTCAACAGCGCTGTTTATGTCAGCAATCTTCTTTCGAACGTTCCGAAAGCCGCTTCTCATCTTGCCGCCGTACTTCACACCCCAGATTAGCATGGCAGGAATGGGAATAAGCGAGATAAAGGCAAGAACATGATTGAAACTGAACATGAAGTAGAAGGAACCCACAATGAGGAAGAAAGAGATGATCAGATCCTCTGGCCCGTGATGGGCAACCTCTGCAATGGTATTAAGATCGTTTGAGATGCGCGACATGATGTGCCCGGTTTTCGTGCTGTCGAAATAGTTGAAAGACAGCTTCTGAACATGGCGGAAGATAACTTCCCTCATGTCATACTCCATGCGAACACCGAGGATATGCCCCCATTTCATACGAATGAACTCAAACACCATCTTTGCCAGATAGATGCAAATCATCAACACGAAGTAAACAACAATAGCTTTAACATCGCGATCTGGGATCAACTCCTGAAGCAGTGTTCGAACCATGGAGGGTATAAGAATAGCCA
>JADGDO010000025.1 GCA_016744855.1 Candidatus Fermentibacteraceae bacterium
AAATTAGCTATTATTAATAGGACTGCTAAAACTGCAATACCCATTAATGTTTTCTTTAAACTCTCTGGGTTTTTAATAACACTCCATAGAGAAAGTACTAGTGTAATTATTACTGCTGCATAAAGTAAATAAGACGAATAATAAATAATGGTGTCATTATTTTTTACAGACACATCGGTAACATGTGGATAGAAGTTATCAACAAGAACTCCCCTTGGAGAATTGGGAAATGGATTCCCAATTCTATATTGAGGAAGCATCATACTCCCAGCTTCACCAGCATGAGTTGTAGCTGTTACTTCAATAGCATATTTACCGTCAGGAAATGCGGCATTCTCTGGTATAAGTGCTTGGTCAGGAAATCCTAATTGGTACTGCTCAGGATCACGCATCTGAGTATCCCAACAGCCTCGATTAAATTCGCTACTTGCCCAATTATGAGTTGTATATAGACATGTAGAAGGCCAAACATTATCATAGCTGGTTTCAAATGGCCCACTGTAGCATCTGGAGTTACTCGGAATGTATGTATTGAAGAAGTACCATCCATAATCTCCACGAATGGGTGGGTCAAAAAACAGTGCTTTATATCGCGATAATGGTGTGCCATCTCCTATTTCAATAAAATCATCTGTGTTTCCGTATGGTATAGGATAACCGAAATCAAAGAAAGTCCTTCTGGAGTAGTTACTTGCTACCCAATTCTGAGCAGACTTCTTGAGAACCTCAACCTCAAGTCGTCTCACGCCTGAAAGCTGACTCGAGAAAGGATAAGTTAAATCGTAAGAAGCTGGAGAAACAATAAAATCCACTTGTCCATAGACACAATCTTGGAATAGACTGTATGCTTCCCTACCACGCCCATGCCAGTGATTAATGTCTCCGGTCTCATCTAAACTGGGATAGCTATCCTGTAAGTCGAAAATAATACCTCTAGACTGTGGAATAGATGATTCGAAATATTCGGGTATTTGACGAAATACAGGGGTATCATAATTAGGTAAAGTCGTAAAGTAATCTAGTGGATGTACCATGCTGTGATTAGTACCATAGTTTTCAACCCACATCAGATGAACATGGTCAACCCAATATTTGTCCGGATCGTGCCATAACATGGCTAGTGGAGCATGGGGGGGACAGGATCACCCCAATTATAATAAGGTATAAGTGGACTTTGAATAATTAGATCTAGATGAGAAAATTGCCAACCGCTCATTGCATCAGGAGTTTCCGTTAAGAATATAGAAAATCCTGTATCCCCTCCCGCCATTCCATCAAACCGATAGTATGTTGTTTCATTTGAAGGTGAATAAAGAATAGTAGTGTGCGGTTCTGTGGACGGATCTTCGAAGTCGAGTCCAGGATGGGCACCTACTGAGGGTGGGGACCAATCCCCGTACCCATTGATACAAAATTCTTGCACACCACCAGCGCCTTGAAACATGCTCCAGTCTAAATTCCATACGCCCAGACACAGTAGTATCATTGTTAAATGTAAATTCACCTTGTAACTCCATTGCTCTTATCAAGTTTAATTATTACTAGCTCTTGGAGCGCAATATTGTAATAAGCTATGTAATAGCCAGATCTCGCATTTTCAATGAAAGTGAGAGTTGCTGAAATGGGGAATCCAGCATTTTCAATTCTGTTAGTACCGGAAATGTTTTCGCTTTTCCATATCCAGTTACCTTCTTGATCGACAAGAAAAATCCTTCTAGAATCATCTGAAGGTACTCTAACATCTTCCATGAGTAAATGGCCTTGATCAGTTACATGATGAGTGATTAGGTCTTCACTATATCCGTGCTCAACCAAATTACCTATTAAAGTTTCACTTTGCTCACTTCTATCTATAAGTACAAGGCTTCTTTGCGGAGTTTCATATTGCTCTGCTGGTATTTCAGAGACTAAAGCCGCTATATAGTTACCGTTCGGAGAAATATTAAGTGATCGTGATCCTGCTTTTTTATCACCTACAAATCTTTGAATTCGCTGTCCTGAAATGCCGTCGAGTACCAGTATCCCAGCTGAATCATCAGTCACCACTACAATTTCACCGGAAAATGAAACATCTACACAGTGTGGAACAGTCAGAGCATATATCCAAGATATTCCTTCCGGTGTAACTCCCACAACCTGGCCTTGACTGCCACCGCCAACAAGAAGACTTACATAGAGTTGACCATCTCCAGAAACGGAGTGACCCATAACTGATGATCCACTAGTATTTTCAGTTACTTGCGATTCAGTGCTACCAAAATGTGAAGAAGAACCTATTCTGCCTTGATTATCAGTGAAGTAAAGTATGCCAGTTGCTCCAAGTAGAGGCATGAATTGACCTTGTCCTTCTCTATCCTCAAGAACGGTCCGCAAGGTGCCAGTATTCGCATCTAATATGTATGCTCCTGTTTCGCTGTCTTGCTCGTAGATTGAATGTCGATCTGATGCATATATTGCTACTTGATCATTACTGTATTCTGGGATAATTAAGTATTGATCTATCCCTAAGGGAAATGCTTTATGATCTCCATCAGAATTCAAAACCTGGATGGTATTTTTCCCACCAATTATACACTGCCATAGCGGTGTAGCTTCAGGGTTTAGATCAACAAGACAACTATAATTTGAGTAGCCTTCATGACCAGAAATAGGATCCGCGTAATCCTCGAATCTGATTCTTGCTATTTCCTCAACTTCCCAACCTTCTGCCACATCGCACGTCGGATTTGGTAGTAAGCTCGATAAGTCAATAAATTGAAGTGTAACTGCGTTAGCAAGAATCAGCAAAATAGTTATCACGATGTTAACCTCACAATTGAAAGGGTAATAAAAATACTATTGATATTGATAACACGCCTCTTCGAACTAGTCACTATGCTGTTATGAAGGAAAAATCTCTTCACTATCATGAATTTGATGTATCAATATTAACCTATCCAGTATTCTGCCTACATTCTGTATAATATATTTTCAGATAGCGCTATAGAGATTGTTGGGATGAATTTGTCAATTCTGTCAATTTAGTCATAAGCGGATCACAAAGTGACAATTCTTAGATAATTGTCTCGAGAACTGCCTTGGCAATCTGGAATCTGAGCTCCTTTGGTAGATCTGGCCAAGCATCCATCACTAGTTTGAGATCCGGCGGAGCGTTTTGAAAGTGCACGCATAGTGCACACTTTTTTTGCAGTGAACTGTCATACTTGTGTTTGGAAAGTGTCAGGGTTTTGTTTTTTTGAGAAATTCCATCTTCTTGTAAATGTTTGCTATTGCAGGGAATTGTACCGTTTTTGTCAGAGAAGTGTTGTGGTTCTGTGTTTCGTAAACTGTTGCTAGCCAACGGCTTCGAATCCCGCCGCCTCCACCACCCTAAAACACCATCTAAGTTATTGTCAGTAGGGGAGATAGCGTCATCGCCATCTCCTTCATTTTCTTCGCTTGACAAGCATTTGACAAATTTGCGTTGCGTTGGAAATGAACTGGCGACCTTATCGACCAGTGCTGCAAGGTTCTCTTTACGAGGCTTGGCGTAGACATTCATTGTCAGATTTGGATTGCAATGTCTGGCCAGAACCTGGGCTTCCTTTTTATACTTCCAATACAGAAGAGTACTCCTTACTATACCTGTAGAGCGGCAAAAATCTGTAACTGACTCTGAATTCTGGCAAAAAAGCCGCCTCAAACACTCTCTTTTAGCTGCGCTATAATTCTTCAACTCGCCTGCTCATCCTGCCTGCCCCCGAAATGATAATTTAACAGAATTACTCACCAGACAACTACCCTGAAATTGGGGATATATTGGTATACGAATGTTTGGGCTGATAATTCAGCGAACGGAATTTGGTTTTCTCCAGATGGTTCTGAGATTGAAGAGGACCTTCTCTTGTGGTAACTCCTGCTGAATTTCAAGATGAGATATTGGGAGTTGTTGATTTTGCGGCAGCGCTGTATTAGACCTTTTGGAACTGCAATAACAAGATACCCACACCTTCCAGTCATTATATAGGAGAATTGACGCATAGACAAAAGTAT
Organism: Candidatus Fermentibacteraceae bacterium; assembly: GCA_016744855.1. GTDB lineage: Bacteria > Fermentibacterota > Fermentibacteria > Fermentibacterales > JCC-6 > Sabulitectum. Next base: position 4,033 of record JADGDO010000025.1, read on the forward strand.
TATATAAGTTAGAAGAAATTACATATGTCTTACTGAGTAGCACCGAAAGGATATCTACTATGTATCTTGTTTCATTAGCCTGTATGGTCATGTCTCTTGTCTCTAGTGTACTTACATTTACGCCTTCAGAAACTGACTGGACTGCTCCTGGAGTAGAGGTTGAGGAGCTGGCGTGCATTGATTTACTGGCGTATGGGGAACCAATCAACTGGCCTAATGACAGGAGTGACAATACTCACCTTGCTTGCCAGGTCTTTTTCGTAGAGACAGATGAAGGAATCAAGTGGCGTGTGGATATTGTCTACAGGGATAAGGTTGTAATGCTGGAGCAGGACAGCGAGCCGGTAGAGTTTTATCCGGGTTTCAATGATTGCCGGTATGCAATTTTCTCAGCAAATGGCAGATATGTGATGGTTGGGGCTGAGATAGGAACGGAAGATTATCCCGAATGTGTTTACACCCTTATTGATCTTGAAGGGGAAACCGGTATCAGACTCCAACGAACCTTTGAGAGAGCTAAAGAACCGGTTTTCTGGGTATCAACGGATGGATCAGTGGCCATGCTCGCACATGGCAGAAGGAGGGTAAACAGTGATTCCTCAATTCCTTATAGCTTTGAAGCTCCTGATACCCTCTATCTCTACGATAATGAACTTAACCAGTCTGGGTATCATGTAACTCCGATCGGATACCCAAGAGTGCGAATTTCTGATGATGGCAAAACAATTGTAGCCCTTATGAATGGAACTGAGTTAGTAGGAATTGATTCAAGCGGATCGGAGATATGGTCCAGATCAGATATTGGCAGTGAGACTGAGGGTCGTCAGATTTACGGACTGCATCTCTCTGGAGATGGAAGTCTTTTCCTGAGTTCCCGCCTAAGCGGTGCTTATGCATACGATGCTCAAACCGGAACTCATCAATATACAGTAGAAGGATATTGCTTAAACAATTCTGTGGCAATATCTGAAAGTGGTGAATACTGGGGAGCCAGTTATGGGAATCGTGTTGGGCAGGACCCATTTGAGTATTACTACACAGGATACATTATAACATATAAATCAAACACAGAAACCATCTCAGTAGCAGAGATTCATGCTGTTGACGCTATGTGTAATGTAGGGATGAATATTAGAACAGTATTTGACGATGGTGCAATGATAATGCAAAATAACAGCATAAGAGAACATAAAGATTACTTATACCTTCTTGAAGGAAATGGTGAAATGTGCTGGCAGTCTCAACTTCTAACAGAGCCAAGTACTAAATTCTGGGGTAATGTGGGTGCTTCGTGGGGAGACCTTGAACCCAATGCCAGTTGCAGACTGGAAGATGGTAGGTATCTCATAGCATACATTACAGACCGTGGATTAATTGTATCCAGTATTTCCTGTGCCGGGAATGAGGAATAGCATGATTGCCCTTCTATACGCCTGTATATCTGTATTGACAGTCACCCTTCCTCCGCTTTATGAAAATCCAGTTCCCCTTGAGTGGCCGTTTGCAGACGGAATTGCTCGGAGTATGCCAATAGGCTACGGAGACTGGTGTACTGGAAGTCAAGGACCTCATCCTGGTATTGATTTTAGTGTGAAAGACGGTGACTACTTAAGGAGCCCTTTAAGTACTAATGGATACATTATTGGCAAGTATCCTGTAGATTATCCACTACTTAGCGAAGAAGGATTTATTGTGTTTGGTACTGACATTCCACAACCTGGTGAAGATGGTTATTGGGGTTGGCAGTATGATCATATTTCTCTAGACGGAAATTGGGATGACTACGCTCCAGGGCATCCTTTATCAAGCGTTGAGACTCTTAATCTTCAGCCAAATTTACAGAACTCCTTCTTTGACCACTTGCATGTATACTGGATGTGGGTATGGGAGAATAGTGGTAACTGGGTACCAGGTTCAATAAATCCACCGGAAGGTGAAACGTTGATGAAGGGGATGGATAATCCCATAAAATATCTTCCTGCTGCTGATCTTCTGGATTTTGACTTTGTTCGATTCGGGAATGTTTGGACTGACAATTCATCGAAGGGTATATGGTTTTCTCCAGATGGTGATGAGGTACAGAGTGATTTCAACTTGATAGTCACCCCAGCTCAGTTTCAGAGTGAGATATTTGGAGTAGTGGATTTCGCAGCAGCACCATATTCATCTTTTGGCAATAACCCAACTAGGGATAGTTGTGGTGTCTATAGTGTTGGTCACCAACTTGCTTGGAAGAATCCATATACAGGACTTATCGATCCTGTTTCATACAATAACACTACATCCATGAATAGTTTAATCATGGAGGGTGGCACGCTGGCAAACTATAGAACTTTAGTGGAAATGAAGGGCGAGATACCCATAAATACTACTATTCCACTTCCGGCCTATACAGACGAATACAGGGCCGCATATCTCGACGGTTCTCTTGTTGATGATTCGAGATTCAACGATAGAAATGTTGATTATGACCCAGAATGGTTTGATACAGCCTACATGCTAACAAATTGTGGCAATGTGTCCACAGGATCTGAAGGTTGGGATAACATTAATCTTGCTCTAAGTTGGGACGCTTTATGCCATCATGACTGGAGTAGGAATGTGATGTGCATTGGAGGCTGGGATACTCAGCTAAGAAGGGGAGATCGAGGAGGTAATCTCGGCAATGAACAGGCACCAATTTCACAGTTTGCTTTGTTCCCAGATGGCCAGTATTTGGTTGATGTTACAGCCACCAGCCAAGGAACAGCTTTTCTTGATCCTCTGAATCAGAACAACGATCGCATGTATCTTCCCACGAGCAATGTTGAGAATCCTAACTCTGTTCCAGATCCGGTGAATGTAGATAACTATCGGCCATATGTTGATTCATTGATTGTATACAAAACGACTATAACATCATTTCCACCTGTAGCTAAGATTTACGAGGCTGGATGGGCTGTAGATGAAAATGAGTTAACGGTAGAATTCAATAATGAAGTTTATAACTACCTGCCCATTGATGACACCTCATCTGATTTGTGGATTGCTGTAAGATATTCTGAACCTATGGATACGGGATCTAATGATGTTTGGATTACCGGGGAGATGAAAGGTCTAAACACGTGGACATCCGGCACATTTGCTCCTATTGATATCCTTCCTAACTGGCCAGAAGAATTTGGTAGACTTGCAACAAATCGTTTGAGTGATGGAATTTGGTATCTCTATAAATACAATGGCGGTATTCCCTCTGAGTATAAGGGACGGCTTACCATTCACATTGCAACAGAGGACTATCGTGGTAACGCAGTTGATGGAGATCCATCTACTATTGCTTCTCCCAGAAGCTCCGATGGCTCATGGCCAGACCCCCAGAATTACGAAAGTGGACCAGATGATTCATACACTTGGGGAGATTGCTCTTGGGGCTCAGTGGTTGATTACGAGAACGAAACAGGATACTACGCAGCACGTGTTGGAGAAACCGAAGTACAAAGAATTGACTTCACTGAACTGGAATTCCAGTTTTGGCCAGGGTACATAACTGGTTTTTCAGTACTAGAATATATTCCGTATAACTGTGGTATGTATGCATGCTGGACTTCGGGTTTCATTAATCCCCAACAAATCTATTGTTGTGGTAATAGATTGATAAAAGTTGTCGACGGGAATGGGAATGTACTTGGTAGCTTGCAGGGACCCACGCGTTCCCTCAATGATTATGTTTATGAGCTTGATTTATGGCTGCAACCAGCTTCAGGAGAGACGGAATGGGAAAATAAATACCTTTGGTTCAAAGAAAGGTGGGCTTTCAGTTGTTTTGGGATTTCCGATTCAGATGAGGAGTGGTGTGTGATAAATGGGCATAGCGGAAATTCAAATGAGAAGTCTGGATTTGACACTTTTGGTCTCCCCCTATCTTCGGCCTGGTCTAGTGGAGGGGTGGATTACTATGTAAACTGCAATAATCCTGAAGCAACATATTCCGGAGGTACTTGGAGCACACCAGTTTACTATATTGAAAAGTATAATCCTAGTCCATATTTAAAGGGTTATCTTGATATTTCTGCACCATCAGATAATCAGTGTACAGGTTTACCTGAGGTTGAAAGTGAGTCAATTGAGCATTCTACTCCAAACTTTGTTTTCAATCTTGGATCTATACTTCCAAATCCTGTAACATCTTCTGCAAGTATCAGTTTCAGTCTTGCTGTTTCTGGCACGTATAGCATTTCTATCTATGATGTTTCTGGTCGTATGATTTCAAATCTGAACGATGGAAACATGAATCCGGGTAATCATTCGGTAACCTGGGATATTTCAAGCAACTCTGGGAATGTGGTTCCCAATGGAATTTATTATGTGAAACTGGAAGGTTGTGGAGAAAGAGCGGTACAGAGCCTCGTTGTGTTGAAGTAATCGCCGATAGACGTTATAAGAGAAGTCAAGCTCTTTCCTTAACAGCATTGAGGTATTTCTTGGAAATGCCTAAAGGCGAAGCTAGTCTATAATGTATGTCCCGGTACTTCTGTCAGTTTAGTCTTAGGCCTATTACAAATTTCATTCTTTACACAATTGTCTCAAGCACGGCCTTTGCGATCTGAAATCTGAGCTCCTTTGGCAGATCAGACCAAGCATTCATAACTAGTTTGAGATCAGGTGAAGCTTTCTGAAAGTGCACGCATACGGCACACTTTTTTTGCAGTGAACTGTCATATTTGTGTTCGGAAAGTGTCAGGGTTTTGTTTTTTTGAAAAATCTCTTCTTGTTGTAAGTGTCTGTTATTGCAGGGAATTGTACCGCTTCTGTCAGAGAAGTGTTGTGGTTGTGTGTTTCGTAAGCTGTAGCTAGCCAACGGCTTCGAATCCCGCCGCCTCCACCACCATCCATCCTCATCTGAAAAGTTGCTGTCGCTAGATGCAGGTGATTCAGCAGTATCTTCATTATCACTCTTTGATACGCTTATGAAACGCTCTGTTTGTGGAGAAGATATTGCCCATGCCTTGTTATCAATTGCTGACAGGCCTTCTATACTAGGATGGCATTGATTGGAGTGCTCCTCGAAATCCTACCAACTGGAGTGTTACTAAAAGTCTCATCAGTGTTTACCGGTATATATCTGCTCGTATTGCTGCTTGACTATGATTGTTTTAGGTCGTATGGTCAATTATTAGATAGATAATAGGGAAAACTCTATAGAT
>JADGDO010000026.1:0-8149 GCA_016744855.1 Candidatus Fermentibacteraceae bacterium
GGGCAATATCATGATCGGTGAAACGGCCTCCAACCAATATGGATAATTGGGGGTTTTCTGGCATTTCTCCTGAGGAAAGAGAAACATTATTCCCCAACAGATTCTTAAGAAAATCTATATCCACTACTGGGAACTCGCCTGTAAGATGGACATGACAGGAGCTAGGCACTACTTATCCTCCTTGGGTGTATTTGAATCTAGAGTTCGAGCCTTACAGGCGCAGACCGATGTCATCATGTCCAATGTTAGGATTCGCAGGGTCTCTGAAGGCTGATCTGCAACCTGGTGAAGGGCTCCTGAAGCTGCCCCCCCGAAATATTCTATCCTGGGTTGCTGGATTCTCCCATGCTTCTCCATCAGACGGAGCACCCTCGTAATTAAAGTGAGACCAATCCTGGCACCATTCACTGACATTGCCAATCATATCATAGAGACCCCAGTCATTAGGTCTCTTTCCGGAAACAGGGTGAGTATCTCCACCTGCGCCAAAACCGCCCCAAGCAAAATTAGTAATGTTTGAAGGGTCATACAGATCATCTCCCCAGTAGTAGCGGGTACTCGTTCCAGCCCGACAGCAGTATTCCCACTCTGACTCACTTGGAAGCCTGTAATAGAAATCAGAATCAAGATTGTTCATTTCTGATATAAAATCCTGACATTGCTGCCATGAGACATTGTATACGGGAAAATCTGAACCCAATCCGTTTTCCTGAGGAGGAATACTGCCCATCACCTCTTCCCACATTCCCTGAGTAACCTCAGTTGTCATTATCTGGAATGAATAACTGAATGTTACAGGGTGCAGGGGGCGTTCGTCGGCACTGGACTCGAATTCATCTTCCGGAGCGCCCATCTGGAATTCCCCTGCAGATACAGTTACAAATTCCATTCCAGGAATCAGAGAGGCAGAGGGACCAGTGGTGGTATCGTCACTACAGGAGAAAAACACCATAAAAACAGCAATTACAATAAATGAATTACGCATAAAAACCTCCATTGAATAGTACATATCAATTCATATACCGATTCAGATAATATGTCAATCCATTTCAGGCAATAAAAAAGGCCCCGCATCAGCGAGGCCTTTTTTTATTCATCACTGCACTATTTGCCGGAAATTGTTACTCCACTGAATGTTACCCATGGCATAATCGAAGCTCCGTTGTTAACCCTTTCGAGAGAAATGCCGCTGATTTCTCTGAACATCTGCTTTAGATTACCTGCAACCATGGTCTCAGAGATCGGGTACTTTATCTCGCCATTCTCAATGTAGTAACTGTTCTTGGCAACACCGGAGAAGTCTCCATTGCTGCTGGGCTGTCCACCTGAGAATCGACACAGAAGAATACCCTTCTCGACAGATTTCACCATCTCATCGAAGGGAGTTTCTCCAGGTTCAATAACATAGAAGGCTCCGGCATTAACAGCTTTTTCCTTACCGACTTTCAATGAACCGTAAAGAGTGAGAAGCAGAGACTTGAGTAGACCTTTTTCGATGATTGTGCTGTTCTCTGCTTTATAGCCGTCTCCTGTGAAGAAGTATCCACCCGCCAATTCATCCGAAACAGGTCTTGAATGAATAGACAGTCTCTCGTCAGCAATTCTTTCTCCCAGTGAGTCTTTGAAAATTGAAGTGCCGGTCATCATGGGATAGTCTGTAAGGTAACCGGTGAGCGTCGATACGAAGCTTTCCATGCACTCAGGGGTAACTAGAATGTCTCCGACGAAACTCCCGTCAACATTTTTTGTTGTAATCTGCTCGGTTGACTGCGTAATGATCCTCTCAACACCATCTAAATCTATCAGTTCAGAAGTGAGATCCCCCATTGAGATATCGATGTAGTTGAAAGAGGAAACATCGGCACCGTCTTTACTTGTGAAAGAAACAGAGAGATTGTAAACACCCCGGAAGGAATCGAAGTTCACTCCATTGGAATTGCTGTACCATCTCTGCTTTGCTGTATGGTCAAATATCACCTGTTCAAGAATCAGGTGAGGATATTTGTCTTTACAGTGCTCAAGAAGTTCTTTCACTCTGGCATACATGAGAATTGTATCAGGTTTTTCCGGACCCTTAGTGAACGACTCAGATGGTTGTTCAAGTGCGATATCGAAGGCAGGATCAGGTTCTCCCGCTTCAATCAATTCTAAAAGCTCCTTCACAGAATCTATTACGGAGTTTTCATCAGTTTTGTTTAATGAAGTAGAAGCTCTTTTCTCTTTGTCAATTCCCATGACAAAGAGATTGACATCATCTGTTGTTCTTATCAGAGAGATAGTACCGGCTTCTGCATTCAGCTCATACTTTCTGGTAAGAAGAAGGCTGGCTTCCGCTTTTTCAACACCCTCACCGATAAGGGTATCAACACAGAACTCTGATACTTTACTTCTATCAACCATTACTTACCTCCGATATTAACTCTGCATTTAATTGCAGGGCCACCCATTCCCACAGGAATCGGCTGTTTTTTACCGCACATTCCTGCGCTGGTCCAGACCATGTCATCAGAGAGAGCAGTTACGGTTTTCAGCATATCAAAAGCTACACCTGAAATCGTTGTATCTTTTATGGCACGACCGAGTTTTCCGTTCTTTATCTCATAACCCATTACCACTCCGAACATGAACTCGCTGGTGGAATCCGCTTCACCGTTACTTGATTGCATCAGGTAATAGCCATCTTCAACAGATTCTATCATTTCATCAAGATTACTCTGCCCCGGAAGAATCGCAGTGTTTCTCATTCTGATAAGAGGTTCATCACTGAATCTGTAACCCCTTGCATTTCCGGTGGGTGCCGCATTGAAATGCAAAGATGACTCGAGGTTGTGCATGTATCCTTTCAGAATACCATTCTCAATAATCGTAACATCTTCAGCACGTGTTCCCTCATCATCAACATGTACCGGAACCGGACAGGTTTTACCCAGGGCTGTGTGTGCAAAGTCGACCATTGTAACCAGTGGGCTTGCAACTTCCTGATTCATGTAATCAGCAGCGACGGAACCTCCTCTGACAATGTCTGCTTCTGTTGTATGTCCGATCGCCTCGTGAGCAAGAATTCCCGCGAGATCCGGAGCTAGAATACATTCAGAAACTCCAGCTCTGGGGAAAACACCCTCTGCTTTGCGCAACAGATGCTCATAGAGTTTATCAAGTTTAGCATACTGAAGTGACGGGTCGGTAAAATTATCCTCAAACTGCCCGAGAGTGCCGAATACATCATACAGTTCGACTGGACCGCTATCTGAGTCTACACTCAAAACCACATACAAAATGCTTCTTGGTGTCAAAGAAAAAGCCTTTGTACCGGCAGAAGTCAGGAGCTGTTTCTCCATATCAAGCCCATTCATAACAACAGTTCTTGAAGCCAGTCTTGAAAAGTTAGTATTGATGTAATTATCAATGTTCTTCAGAAAGTCTACTCTATCCTTCTGGGATTTCACTGCAAGCTTCGTGGAATAGTCCCATTCACCTGTAGATGAAGTAGCCGGCAGATCTGCCATCCCCCGGTTCTCTCTGCTGTTAAGAAAAAGAGCATTTTCTGAAGCAGCACTTATCACATGACTTATAGCAGCTGAATCAATTTCAGGACTAGAAGCAAAACCCCATGCTCCACTTTTATAGCATCTTGCTGAAACTCCACTGGCAGATGATCTGCTGTTACCGAGGATGTCTCCGTTTACCATACTAATTCCGCTGATTCTGTTTTCCTGAACCCTTAGCTCAGTGTATCCGCGAAAGAGTTTTGAATATCCTGTCAAATCCAATCGTTTCATAGGAAACTCCCTACAAGTAAGAGCAGCAGTAGTCAGTAACGGTTTTTACAACTACAGTGAACGAAGTACCGGCTGGCACTTCAAAAGTCTCTCCGCCCTTTACTGCCACAGCTGTTTCGGCTCCAGGAAGGAGAACATCGAGATCCCCAGCTAGAATTTCCATAATCTCATGTGAAGATGTACCGAACACATACTCTCCCGGCAGCATAACCCCGAGAGTTTTCTTTGTGCCATCAGGAAAAACAACGGTTCTGCTTGAAACCTTTCCCTCAAAATAGAAGTTGGCTTCTCTAATCACGGACACATTATCAAACTGACTCATAGTTCCCGTCCTTTGAAAGTTTGGTGTTGCTTGTTGATACAAATATACGGGAGATTTCAAAATGCGCTACCTGCAGAACTCTTCTGGAACAAAAGGTTCAGAAAAACACCAAAACAAATCTGACCATCATAAACCTTTTTTTTTGTATATTGCATTCTAAACAGCTCGGAAAAGATTAACCGGATGATTAAAACATCAATAAGGAGATATCTTTCCTCGCAATTCGATCTCTTTCTGTAAAAACAATCGAAGGATAGTGATGAGCAGGATAAACCACAAAGAGCTGATAGGAAAGATCAGAAACGGGAAAGAACCATCCGGGCTGAAACCGGAAGATGTTTCCCGTTATTACTCCGCGCTGGAACCTGATATAGACGAAACAGTTTCAGAGTCGACATGGGTTGACCTGAACATGGATGAAGTATTTTTACGAGTAAACAGAACTGTCAGCGCTGTTGGAGCTCAGTATCTATACAGAAGGATGCACAGCTACGGCTGTGGGCTGGGATATCCGGAGGATCAGTTTAAGAGGTATGCCTTTTTCCAGAAAAACCATGCCGTGTCTGATAAGCTTTCGAAAATACTTCTCGGCCTGAGAGGCAGTAATGCATCATTCATCTCTAATGTTTTATTCGGTAAGCTACCTGCAAAACCGGTCTGGTTTCCCATTCTGTTTCTGATGCCTTTGATATTAATTTCTGCAGTTGCAGGTCTTGTTTTTGTCAGCAAGGAATTCATTTTGCTGGTGCTTGCTTCAGCTGTGATAAATACGGTGTTTCAACAGGTTATCTCAATGCGTATTTCTTCATACATTCCCAACATGGGTTCTCTTGGAAGAATGCTGAACGTGTCTGCTTCACTGGCTGACACCGGCGAGAGCTCCATAAAGGAAATTGAGGTGTTATGCAAACACAGAAGGTTTGTGGATTATCTTCACAAGAAATTTGGGTGGATACTGATTGACACAGGTAGCATTGGAGAACTCAGTGCGTCTGTAATTGCATATGTGAACAATCTACTTCTGGTGAATCTGATAGTGTTTTATTCTGCTGCAAAACATGTGGAAATGCACAGAAAAGAGCTTACAGAAGTGTTTGAGGCAATCGGTTCACTCGATGCTACTATGGCTGTAGCATCGCACACAGATACCGTGCAGTGCTGCTGCCCGCAGCTGAATAACCGTAATCATCTGGAAACGGTTTCCCTGTACCACCCGCTTCTGGAAAATCCTGTGTCCAATTCATTTACCCTTTCAGCCCATTCCTGCCTTATCACAGGTTCCAACATGGCAGGAAAGACAACATTCATAAAAACAATCGGAGTGAATCTACTTCTCGCAAGAACTCTGGGAATCTGTCACGCCGAAAGTGCTCAGCTTCCTGTATTAGAAATACTCAGCACAATACGAAGGCGTGATGATCTGAAGCACGGCAAAAGCTACTACTATGTTGAGATAGAAACGATTCTCGAATTTATCAAAGCAGCAGACTCCGGGCGCAATTGCCTTTTCCTTATCGATGAAATTTTCAGAGGGACCAACACCCTTGAAAGGCTTTCTGCTTCTTCAGCTGTTCTGAGTTACCTTAGTGACAATTGCATGGTTATGGTAACTACCCATGATATTGAGCTTGAGAAAATGCTTAGTGACAAATTCACTATGTACCATTTTCAAGAACAGATTGAAGAAGGTAAGCACTTCTTTGATTACAGAATTAAACCCGGTCCGTGCAGCTCCAGGAATGCTATACGTCTACTTGCTCTTACCGGATATCCATCTTGTATAACAGAGAAGGCTCATAAGATTTCCAAGCAGCTTGCACTCGTCAATTACTCCGAGTATTCGTTAAGCGATTCAGAGGGTTCGTAATACACAAGAAATCCCAGTTTGTGACCCAGAATAAAGGTCGAATCATCCAGAACCCAGCAACAGGTAAAACCTGAAGGTATTTGAATCTCCTGAGCAGGTGAGACATAAACATCGCTTAAAAGAGAAGCTATAAGTACTATTTCACCCTTGCAGAAAATACCCTTAGGTCCTTCCAGAGAACCATCTATTTCCTGATAATGCCACTCTGCGTCAAGTCTACCCGGGTTCCTCCACCACCCTGCTCCCCCTGCGGCACATGCAATCCCGGCTATATCGATGTTCCCATCCGAATCCATATCATTAGCGAAACAGCGTTTTACACCGGACTGAATAGTGCCCACTTCATGGATAACGGGTACAGAATTACGGTTTTCGACAACAACAACTCCACTCCCGCAACCGGAGGCGAAAATATCGATATCTCCATCATTATCCACATCACAGGGAAAAAGTGATTTAACTCCGGGCATTTCAATCAGCGTGGAGAAAGAACCGTCATGATTCATCAGCAGAATTGAACCCGGGTTGAAAAGCGCAACTGCAAGTTGAGAAACCGAGCTGGAGTCCCAGTTAACTTCACATATACCATCTGGATTCCCAGGAACACTGATAGATCTGTCTCCTGTAATAATCTCCCCAGCAGCAAAATCTGAAGCGACAAGTGTACCATCCCAGAGGCAAAGATCTCTCGATTCAGCAACCTCCATAAAAGGAATCGAAGAAACAATGCTACTGTCATCGATAAAGCAAACTGACGCTGGACTCATACAGGCGACAACAATTCCATCATCCAACGGCTGTATAGAAATGGGTAAACCGGGCAGAACAACAACCCTGGCTGCCGAAACAAGAAAACAGATGAGCTCAAGAGTGTGCCGGATCATGCGGGTATATCTTCTGGATAGTCGACATCGATAAGAAGTTTTCCGAAAGGTAGTCTTACAGGGGTAAAGCCGCAATCAAACCAGAGCTTTCCTACCTTGAGATGACCCAATGCAATCGCATTTGAAATCAGTGTTTTCCATATAGCAGGAACAACGGCAAAAAGAGGTTCCATATAGGGAGACATTGCGATTGAGGGTCGGTGCGGTTCTCTGAGTGCCGACCCGAGAAGAAGATTAACCTGATCCGGTGTTACAAACGGCATGTCGCAGGGTAGGAAAAACAGCAAGTCACTGGATGTCTTATGAAGAGCAGCTTCGATTCCTGCCAGGGGACCCTTGCCGGGATGAAGATCCTCAATTCCACCTGGGCCGGATAGAAAAACATCTCTGCAAAGGCTTTGAGAAAGTATGCGTCTGCAGTTTTCCTCCATTGATAAGCCACCGGGAAGAATGATTGATCTTTTATCTCTGCCCATTCTGCTTGATTTCCCACCTGCAAGAATTACACCTGTCATATCTTAGGCCTTTGGAAATTTGAAGTGACAAATCCGGAACGGATTTTTCTGAACGAATTTACAATCCAGAGAAAGAAGTAACCCCAGAACAATAGAGAGAAAAAGGAAGGGTAAAAAGAGAGCAAGGCAGCCAGGGCAGCCATGTTCATCCAGGGGTGAAACAACATTGAGAGCAAGTATTCAATCCGGTTACCGTCAGAATTTCTTACGAACAGTCTGTTGAGAGACTCCTCTTCCCCCTGTTCGGCTGGACTTCCAATATGATTCCAGAAGCTCTCAAGAAGTGTTTCAAGTGAACAGAATCTAATAACAAGCCACAAACCGGCCATAACAGTTCCTGCTGCCAGTGCTCTAACGTCTCCTGTCAACCTGAACACTCCCCAGCCCCATGCGCCGTAAAACAGTCCTCTGGATGCCGCATCTCCGAGCTTGTCGAGATACTCCCCCCCGGCAGTGGTACTGGTTCCTGTAAATCTGGCAACTTCACCGTCACAGGCATCCAGAACGAAAGAGAGTTGAAGAAGGAAAGCTCCGGTAAGAAAAAAGAAAGGCCTTCCCACAGCAAAAAGCAACGCCCCACTGCAGGCAATAAATCCCTTCAGAATTGAAACACCATTAGCTGACATGCCTGATCTAAGGAAGATAGCCGTAAGGTAGATAGAAATACGCCTTGTAAAAAGTTTTCTGTACAGACAGATATCAGGAGCAGTCGGCTGGCGCAGTAGGCGGAGTTCACTGATTCGGGGAATCTCTTTCATTTTTTCTCCAAAACTGACACAAGC
>JADGDO010000026.1:8159-8525 GCA_016744855.1 Candidatus Fermentibacteraceae bacterium
GGAAATTATTGAGAAAACGAAAAACAATGGATATCAAAAGATAACAAAAATGATAGATCCTTCTTAAAAAGGAAGATCCTTCGAAAAGATACGATACAAACCGAAACTGGAAAAGGGCTCCGATAGACCGTTCATCTATCAGTAAAACATCATCTGGAATCAAACCTTCAAGAGTGCTGAATGTTCGTTTGGAACCATAGCGCCAACGTTCTTTTTTTATAAGATAGTTTTTTATTGATTCATGCAGTCGGCACCCGCTCCAGGCTGTAATTACGACCATACGCCCGCCAGAAGAAGTAACTCGACTCATTTCCTTCAGGATTATAGCAGCCTCAACATCGCTGAAAAGATCCACCATACCTGTGG
>JADGDO010000027.1 GCA_016744855.1 Candidatus Fermentibacteraceae bacterium
GAGTGATTCTCTCTACTTTGGAAAACGGTTCAGAACACTCAACATCATGGATGAATGAGTCAGAGAGATTCTTCACATCGAGATTGACACATCACTGCCAGGAACACGCGTTGTAGAAGCACTTGAAAGACTAAAGACCTGGAGAGGATTACCAGAGGCCATCCGAACTGATAATGGTCCTGAATTCATCAGCCAGGTACTTGCTGACTGGTGTGAAGAGAACGGAGTAGATCTAAGACATATTGAACCGGGCAAGCCAAACCAAAATGCTTACATAGAAAGATTCAACAGGACATATCGTGATGAAATTCTGAACGCGTACCTGTTTGATAGCCTGGATCGTGTTCGTGAGATTACGCAGAATTGGATGAGAAGCTATAATGAATGGCGACCACACAGCTCTCTTGGGGGGTTGCCACCGAGCGTTTATCGGGAAATGTTAACTGCAGATGTCTCCTCTTTTGGATTGTCCTCATAATGGGGAGGGTTACGATACCAGTGCACTATAATAAATATCAGGAGCACCGCAAGTAATGAATCCCTTTTATCTATGTGATTGTCTGGAAGTCCTTATAGCACCATTGAGTTTCTGAACTCATCCACTACGGGGTGCCAAAGTGAATTGTGGAACTTTTAGCAAAAGTTCCGAAAGTTTCTACTCTAGAGTACCAGCTACGCTAAAGCTTGAACAGCTCGGAGTGTGAACCACATTTTTCAAAATGAGCATATCCTTATCAATCTTGTAAACAAGGAACCAGTCAGATTCGATATGGCACTCACGCCGTCCGGCATAGTTTCCTATGAGTTTGTGATCTCTTAAGATTGGGTCAAGAATCTTGCCTGCTAACAATGATCGCTCGATTAGCTTGAACTGCTTCGTGTAAACTGGACGATACATCAGATTCCTAGCTGTTCAAACATATCGTCAGTATCCTCGCAGAGGATTAGCCCTTCACCTGAATCGGTCTCATCCATAGTCTTCTTGGTAAGAGCGGAAGGAACTCTCACATCAAATGGTAGGGTAGCGCTTCAATAATCCAGAAGGGACCGGTACCGAGAGTGGAGCGTGTCTTGCCCTTGGGGTTAATGGCAGTGTTGTGGTAGCGGGTACTGGTAGGCTAAATGACAGTACAGGTGTTCACGAAGATATATACACTATTATGTACGACTGTCACGGAAATGAGCTGTGGGTCGAGCAGTTCGGCTGTTACTCGGGTCAAAAAGATGTGGTCGGAGGTTTGACTACCGATTCTCTGGGGAACGCATACATAACTGGGTATTCCTACCTGAACGGTGGGCAAACACAGATCATAACTGTCAAATATGATGTAAGCGGGAATGAACAGTGGGTCATGCTGTATGGCGAGCCTTCCTGGCATCAGGCATATGATATTGCCGTCGATAACGATGGAAATGTAATTATCACGGGCTCGCTCTCAGGAAGTAGTGCATCCACCCCCGACTTCATTACTCTGATGTACTGTGAGCAGACCTCAACCGAATCACGTGAAAATGAGCTAATTAGTCATACCGGACTACTTCAGATTACTCCCAGTCCAGCAAGGGGTGGTTTTACGATCAACTACAACCTGCAGAATGCTCAAGGTGCGTCGATTGAAGTCTATGATGTTGCCGGAAGGGTAATTTCGGAAACCGCAGTTAGTAATCAGGGATCTGGAGATCAGCAGTTGCTTTTGGATGGCTTCCAGCCCGGTGTGTACTTCTGCAGACTCTCTTGGGATTCTGGATACCTTATGAAAAAAATTGCCATTCTTAGATAGCTACGGCCTAGTCGCTTGCGGATTCAATTCAAGAATGACACCAACCAAGAATCATTGGTTTTCTGGTAGAATTTCCTCATAATGGGGGGGGTACTGAGCCTCCTTTATTGATGCTAGCCCTTTTCTGCAAAAATACGATATACCTATTCTATGAGTACTAGATGAATATTACTGTTGCTAAGCTGATTAGTGTCAGCTATAGTTAATTAGCAATTTTATTCTACTAATGGAGTTTCGCTTGGAGGATGATATGAGCTTTGTTTTTGTGCTTGTTTCAATATTATTTGCAGGCACAGCAACTCAGAGCGACTGGTCTGGCGGCGGAGGTGTTCAAGGACCTCTTTCTGATTGGAGCAATGCTTTCTGGAACTCAGATGTCGGTATCGGTTTCGGTGATGGAAAACTACTGTTGTCATACTATCCCATTGCGCCAATTGAGCATACTGTCGATGGAGACTTCATTGGAGCAACATCTGTTTTTGCGGCTGATGTTGATGGTGATGGAGACGCTGATATCTTGGGCACTGCTTACAACGATGATGACATCTCCTGGTGGGAGAATACTGATGGAACAGGAACAAGCTGGACAGAGCATACAGTTGATGGAGACTTTAATGGAGCTTACTCGGTTTACTCCACCGATTTAGATATTGACGGGGACGCTGATATTCTGGGAGCTGCTAATAGTAACGGTGATATCACCTGGTGGGAGAACGCTGATGGCACTGGAACAATTTGGATTGAACATGTAATAGGTAGCAGTTTTTTTGGAGCTAACACTGTTTTCTCCCATGATATAGATGGTGATGGAGATGCTGATGTTCTGGGCTCTGCGGGTAATGCTGATGATATAGCCTGGTGGGAGAACACAGATGGTACAGGTACAAGTTGGGCTAAGCATGGCGTTGACAACAATTTTGATGGAGCTAGATCCGTTTACTCCACCGATGTAGACGGTGATGGAGATGCTGATATTCTGGGAGCTGCATGGTGGGCCCACGAAATCACTTGGTGGGAGAATATTGATGGAACAGGGACCAGCTGGATAGAGCATACCGTCGATGGCAACTTTTATGGTGCTAACTCCATTTATTCCATCGATGTAGATAATGATGGAGATGCTGATATCCTTGGTGCTGCCAGGAATGCTGATGAGATTGCCTGGTGGGAGAACATTGATGGAACAGGAACAAGCTGGACAAAGCATACAATTGATGAAAACTTTGATGGGGCTCATTCAGTTTACTCCACTGATCTAGATGGTGATGGAGATTCTGATGTTTTGGGAGCTGCATGGGAAGCCAATGATATAAGCTGGTGGGAGAACATTGATGGAGTAGGAACAAGCTGGACAGAACATACAATTGATGCGGAGTTTGATGAAGCTTATTCGGTTTTCGCAAGCGATGTAGATGGGGACGGAGCTGCAGATATTCTGGGAGCAGCTCGTGACGCCAATGACATAGCCTGGTGGGAAGCGATGGGGTACTCACCATTGGGAGCTCTTGAATCGTCGATATTGGATGCAGGTGATATTGGTGAATGGAGCATTTTTCTCTCCACTCCACAGGCACCTTCAGGAACATCTGTTTGTTTCCAGTTCAGGAGTTCAGATGATTCTTCTAACATGGGAGCCTGGTCTGATACAGTGTTTTCTCCAGACACTCCTTTAGCAGGAATTCTTGCTGATTCCACAAGGTATTTACAATACAAGATTATTCTTGAAACATCTGATTCATCAGTTTCTCCCGAGTTGCATGAAGTAGCCTTTAGCTTTACTCTGATTACGGGAGCCGAGGAGAATGAATCTGGTGAAGTTTCTTCATGGTCGTTGAGTGTCTCAGAGAACCCATCTGACGGGTTCTTCTCTGCTCAGGTATCAGTACCTGAAGCGGGATCAATAAAGCTTTCACTGTATGACGTATCAGGCAGAGTGGTAGCACAAACTTCGCAGGAGTTCCCTGCAGGTTCCCATTCTATCAACTTTGCTGAACTTGCCCAAGGTGTTTACTTCTGTACTATGCGAGCTGGTGACTTTGCTGCAACCGACAGAATTGTAGTTATCGACTAACTTCATTGCTCTGAGTGCTGAGATCAGCTACATTGTGTGGCCAATGGCATAACATCGGGTCCAATCAGCAGTATCTCTTCATATCAGATATGTTTACCGTACAAGAACAATCTTCTCAGATTCTTCCCATGAACCGGTGGTTGCCCTTAAAATGTAGACACCATCAGGAATTTCACTCCGATCCCATGAGAAGACATTCTCACCAGAGTGAATTGCTCCATTATACAGAGTCTTGATCTGGCGTCCATCGAGACTATATATGTGAACTGCACAAATAGAGGACTCTGTTGAGAAGATGGTGATGGTAGCGCTTGTAAAGGAAGGATTGGGATAAACCTGAAGATTAATCTGATTATCAATTTTAACTTCAGCAATTTCGATACCAGAACTTTGCGCATATTTAATGGTTACGTAGTCAGAACCGGTATTAAATCCGTCACTTTTTCCTGTAACGAAGATATTACCTGATGAGTCCAGGGCCATATCGTACGCAAAATCATCACCATTTGCTGGTCCATTGTATGTTACCGCCCATTGCTCCACTCCGGAGGGATTGTACTGTATGGTTACTATATCATTTGCTGTGGAACTGCCTGTAGTTGTGCCAGCAACGTAGACGTTACCAGCTTCATCCAATGTGATATCATATGGCGAATCACTTGCATTTCCCGATCCGTTGTAGTTAGAAACCCATTGTTCAATTCCGTCAGTATTGTATTTAACAGTCACAATATCGCTAGATACTCCGCCGCCACTTCCACCAGTCACATAGATATTACCAGTCTCATCCAGCGTGATTGCGAATGCAGCATTAGAACTGCTCCCAGGTTTAATATAGCTGGCGGCCCACTGTTCCACCCCGTCAGAGCTGTATTTGATAGTTACAAATTCATTAACAGTTGAGGATTTACTGAAACCTGTCACGTAAACATTCCCCGATTCGTCAAGAATAATATCATAGGCTATATCATTCTGATTCCCAGAACCGTTGTATGAAGCAATCCACTGCTCCTCGCCGTTCGTGTCATACTTGATAGTAACATAGTCAGGAAATCCGTTTGTTCCTGGATAGTAACCGGTAACGTAAACGTACCCTGAGTCGTCCACTACTATCGCATTTCCCTCACCGGAATAACTGCTTCTTGTAGGAGAAACAGCCCACTGCTGAACGCCAGCGGAGTTGTATTTAATTGTTGTCAGATCATGATAAGAACCGCTATAGCTCATACCAGTAACATAAATATTCCCTGCTGTATCCAGAGCAATTGCTCCAGCCTTGTCGGTACTGTTTGCTGGACCATTGTAATAGGAATCCCATATGGTATCTCCGCTATTGTCGTATGCTATTGTAAAACAGTCCCAATAGTTTGGTCCGACACATGCATCAGATCCCGTCACATAAACGTTTCCTACAGCGTCTAAGGCTATGTCTCTACCGGAGTCGCTCGCATCTCCCAAACCATTATGACGAACAACCCACTCTTCTTCTCCATTGGAGTTGTACTTGATTGTGGCACAATCGCTGTTAGTGAAGCCATCAAAACTCCCACCTGTCACGAAGATGTTTCCATCGTCATCTAGAACAAGGGCTGCAGCAGAGTCATCGCTGTTTCCCGGGCCGTTGTAGCGCGATGCCCATGCTTCCGTTGGAGGATCTGATTGAGCAGGTGAAGCCAATAGAAGAAGCAGGAACACGAAAGCTATTTTGTGTGAAATAGTTATGTAACAAAACATCTTTTAACTCCTCCATGTTGTTTTCAACAGATATATTATTCATGAATAGGTAAATAGTCAAGTAGACAGGTGAGATCTATCTCAGATTAGCATTGGCGATGCAGACCACAATACTAGCACTCTATGTGCTTCCATAGCATTTGCTGATATCTAAATCTTCAGCCAATTACACTACAGTTTTTTTTATGAGATCTCTGATTTCATAACACAGCGTCCAGTCAGGTCAAACATTGATACAGTGAAACTCCCATGATTTTGCCATAAGATTGCAACAGAAGATGTTGATGGATTGCGTTCCTGTAGCAATCGTAAATATTGTGGTTGCTTTGAGCAAAGACACTGCCTATGTTTAACTTAGGAGGCTATGGTTATGTGTAAATATTTTTATAAATGGTATGTGCTTGTCATCCTGCCGCTAAATGCTCTCGCAGTCATTTTCACAGTTCCCACTGACTATCCTACAATTCAAGATGCAATTGATGTTGCCTGGCCTGGTGATGGAATAGATGTTCTGCCGGGCACTTACTATGAGAGTATTGATTTTCTTGGGAAAGATCTTTCTATTTTTGGATCTGAGGGCCCGGAAAGCACCATTATTGATGCCGAGGGGTTAGGCAGGGTAGTAACTTTTGAGTCTGGAGAAAACTCAGACACTGTTCTTTCGGGATTTACTTTGTGCAATGGATTTGGGTGGCCGGGCGGTGGAATACTGATTGCAAACAACAGCTCACCTGAGATTTCTAACTGCATTATTAAAGACTGTTATGGATACAACAATGGTGGAGCAATTTGTATTGAGAATTCATCCCCCATTATCATAGATAACGTCATAATGGACAACTATGCTTTTTCCGGTCCGACGGGGTATGGGGGGGGCATCTATTCTTCACAGTCCAGCGCTGTTATCCGTGGAAACCTAATCACAGGAAATGATGCAGAAAATGGCTCAGCTATACTTCTTTCATCCGATTTCTCATTGATAGCAAACAATCTGATTGTAGCTAATCCAAACACTTATTTTACACCAAGAGGAACTATTTTCTGCGATAACGAAAGCCAGACAGTATTTACAAACAATACCATAGCAGATAATGCCGTAGAAGCTTTTTACGGAATTGATACCCAGGTGACTATTTCAAACTGTATCATGTGGGGGAATGATTCACTAGAGATACAGGGTTCTTTCAATGTATCATTCAGTGATATCCAGGGGGGATATCCTGGAATCGGGAACATCAGTGATTCACCTTGTTTTGTTTATGGCACCCTTTCCGACTATCAGTTGAATCCAGATAGCTCTTTATGCATTGATGCCGGTAATCCAGATCCCGACTTCAATGATCCGGAAGATCCATCCAATCCCGGATTTGCTCTTTGGCCCGCGTTGGGTGGTTTGCGTAATGACATGGGGGCATACGGAGGGGAAGTCGGTTGCTGGGTCTCCGTAGATAAAGAATACCAACAATTAGTGAATACCAGAGTATCAATGCTTTTATCTCCTAATCCTTTCACTTCCATTCTAAGTATTGGATACAGTCTTCAGGAACCAGGTGAAGTAAGACTCTCCGTTTATGACCTGGCTGGAAGGAAGATTGCTGTTCTTGAGTCAGAGTTCCTCAAGGTTGGGAATCACAATACATTTTGGAATACGGATTTCAGAGTACCTGAAGGATGCTATATGATTGTTCTTGATGCATGTGGGCAAAGAGAAGTTGGAACTGTAGTTAAACTCCCCTAGAGTTTGCTGTATCATGCCATTTCAGCCCCCAAGTCATCGACTCTGGTTTCTGCTGAATTAGCCTGATTTTTGCTTGTGACGGCTGTGTTTTTTTCGTATATATCCACTTGCACATACTTGTGCGTATTCTGGATTTCTCTTCATGATCGGATTATTTTGAATATCAGTGTAGTTATTCCTGTTTACAACGCTGAGAGCACTCTGAACATTGTTCTGAAGGCTATTCTGCCTGAACTAATGGATGGGGATCAGGTCATTGTGGCAGATGATCGTTCCGATGATGATACTGCCCGAATTGCTAAAGAAACTGATGCAGTCGAGTACTTTTTAAGCAATCACTCAACAGGTGCGGCTGGTACCCGGAATATGGGTGCATCCCGAGCTCGAAATGAATGGATTCTCTTCATAGATAGCGATGCAGTTCCCCCGATTGGCTGGAGAAAACTGCTTGAAGAGAAAATGTCTGGGGAATACCAGGGAATACAAGCAGTGTATGGAAAGGATGCGCCTGGTAGCGGGGCATCAACCTATTACAAAAATTACTACTATTACTATACTTTCGTTAAGCGCATAAACTCTACTTGCGTACAGGGGTGTGCTACTTACTTCTTTGCCGTCCGCAGAAATATTTTCAATGAACTTGGTGGTTTTGATG
>JADGDO010000028.1 GCA_016744855.1 Candidatus Fermentibacteraceae bacterium
GTTGAAAAGCAGTGGGAGTCGATAAAGTCAGCCGAGAAGAAGAAAGAGAAGAAGAGGTTCTTCGATTCCATCCCCAAGGCAATGCCTTCATTGCAGAAGGCCTGGCGAATCCAGCAGAGAGCATCTGACGTTGGTTTCCCGGGAAAAACTCAAGAGGAAAACACCGAAGAGATTGTCCGGCTTCTTAACGATGGTGAGTTAACCGAAGAAACCACAGGAAAAATCCTATTCGCTTTGGCTGACATTGCCAGACTGAACAGGATTGAACCCGAAAAGGCTCTGAGAGATAAGAACAAGGATTTCATCGATCGATTCAACCATCTGGAGGAACTATTAGCTTCAAAGGGTGTTTCTCTTGACAGTACAGACAGGAGAGTACTTCTCGATGCTTTTGCCATTGCTTTCGAAAGCTGACAGCTGTATCTTCTTTCGGTGTAAATCGTTGCCTTATATCCGGTAAGGTTTATTCTTAGCTTTTCCAGGATATATTCGGAAAGATAGGCATATTAACGACCATTGTGGTATTGATGGATTTTGTACTCAAAAAAGGAAAGGGAGTGCCAATGAAACAGATGATAATTTTACTGGTTGTCGTCGCTATGGCAATGGGAGGATCAATTGATCCTAACTTGGCTGTCAAAATGGCAGGTTCAACAGATACCGACCTAATCCCGGTTTTTATTCTTGCCCATGGGCAGGTCGATAGAAATTGGGTTAATTCCGTCACTGACGGTTTTGACAGAGCAGGCAGACAGGAGTTTGCCGTCAGCGCTATGAAAGATATCGCTGAGGTTGCACAGAGAGACATTATCGACGAACTCGGGAATACAAATTCTGAGAATGTCCGTTCTCTTTGGATTGCAAATGCAGTTTACTGTGAAGCCACCACCGGCACAATCAGAGCAATGGCAGAGAGATCCGATGTTGCTCTTATCGAGAGTGCCAGTGACCCGGACGCAGGACTTATTGAACCTGTAGATGTTCGCAGACCCGCCCCTGAGGATCTTGGTAAAGGTCTTGCCTGGGGAGTTTCCAAGATTAACGCAGATGATGCATGGGCACTCGGCTACGAGGGTCAGGGTGTTATTGTTGCGGTTATCGATACAGGTGTTGATTACAACCACGTAGATCTCCACAACAACATGTGGCACGATACAGCCGCTGGTTACCATTACGGATACGATTTCTACGACAATGACAATGATCCGATGGATACATACGGACACGGTACACATTGTGCCGGATCAGTTGCAGGTTATGGCACCGGTGGCACAGAGACTGGTGTTGCTCCTCAGGCCACTCTTATGGCTATCAGGATCGACTATTACGGCGGCGGAGAACCCACATGGATCGAAGCTATGGAATTCGCCATTGATAACGGCGCTTCCGTTATGTCTATGTCACTGGGTTCCGGAACAGGTAATGCATCTTTAAGAACAGCTAACGAAAACGCTCTCACTGCCGGTGTTTACCACAGTGTTGCCGCTGCAAATGACGGCCCCGGTGCCGGAACTGTTCTCTCACCCGGCGACGGACCTCCACCATGGTTCCATCCCGATCAGTCTTACCACGGTGGCATGAGTGCTGTTGTAACAGTTGGAGCTACAGATAACAGTGACAACATCGCAAGTTTCTCCAGCCGCGGTCCGGTTACCTGCTGGAGCGATTACTCCGATTCCAGTCCTCTGATTGATCCTGATATCAGCGGACCTGGTGTTGATGTAATTAGTACACAGTGGAATGGTGGCTACACCTCAATGAGCGGTACATCAATGGCTACACCTCATCTTGCCGGTGTTGCAGCTCTTCTTCTCAGCGCCAACCCCAACCTCACTGTTGCACAGATGGACAGCATTATCGAAGTAACAAGTCTTGACCTCGGAACGAGCGGCAAAGACAACACCTACGGTGCCGGCCGTGTGGATGCTTATCAGGCAGTTGTTGCAGCACTCTCCATGACAGCTACAGAAGATGCTGAGGAAGCCTCTGTTGCTACAGGTATGGGCATAAGTGCAATCAGCCCGAACCCTGTAAGCAACTTTGCTTCATTCAGTGTTTACACTGCAATCGCCGGAACAGCAGATATCTCTGTCTTCGATGTTAGCGGCCGCAGAGTTGCCAACGTTGAGAACAATGAGATCGAGTCCGGATCAAATGCATACAACTGGCAGATTCCAGCTGAAATGGGTAGCGGAGTTTACTTCGTTCGTGCCACAGTCAACGGCAGCACCGTTTCCAGCAGAATGACCGTTGTAAGGTAATCAAGCTAAAGCTACAAATTCTCCTGAAGGGCGCTCAATTGAGCGCCCTTCATTTGTTTAGTATGTTTAACCTGACACCAAACAGGTTTCCATTCCAGCAGGGAGAGTGCTATGAAACAGATATTGGTTTTGCTTACTACTGTTGCAATCGCAGTGGCTGGTTCCATTTCCCCAGATCTTGCCGTAATTATGGCGGGTTCAAATGATATCGATCTCATCCCGGTATTTGTTCTGGCCCGGGGTCAGGTAGACAGAGATTGGGTGAATTCCGTTACCAACGGAATGGACAGAGAAGAAAGACAGCAGTTTGCAGTAAGTGCAATGAAGGATATTGCTGAGGTTGCTCAGAGAGGAATTCTTGAAGAGTTAGATACCTTCAATACTAACAGAGCAGATATCCACCCTCTCTGGCTCGCCAACGCAGTTTACTGTGAAGTTACAAGAACGCAGATAAGGCAACTTGCTGAAAGATCAGATGTTGTTTTAATCGAGGGCGCAGCCTGTCCTGATGCAGGACTGTCAGAGCCTGTTGATGTTCATGAATCCACTCCTGAAGAGCTGGACAAGGGTCTTGCCTGGGGAGTTGAAAAGATAAATGCTGATGATGCCTGGGCTCTCGGTTATGAGGGAGAGGGTGTAATTGTCGGTGTCATCGATACCGGTGTTGATTACAACCATACAGACCTCGTTACCAACATGTGGCATGATACTCCAGCTGGTCTTCATCTCGGGTATGATTTTTATGATGGAGATACTGACCCCATGGATGATTACGGTCACGGTACGCATTGTGCAGGCAGTGTTGCCGGAGATGGTGATGCCGGTACAGAAACAGGCGTTGCACCTTCCGCAACCATCATGGCTCTCCGAATCAATTACTACGGTGGGGGTGAGTACACCTGGATCGAGGCAATGGAATTCGGCACCACAAACGGAGCCAAAGTTCTTACAATGTCTCTCGGTTCCGGTCAGGGCAACACAACTCTCAGAACAGCCGAGGAAAACCTTCTAACTGCCGGTGTATTCCATGCAGTTTGTGCCCATAATGATGGACCGACTGCCGGTACTATCCGTTCCAGTGCAGACAGCCCTCCACCCTGGTTCCACCCGGATCAGACATATCAGGCCGGGCAGAGTGCAGTGATATCAGTGGGTGCGACAGATGACTCTGACGTAATTGCAAGTTTCTCCAGCAGGGGCCCGGTTACATGCTGGACTGATTACACCGATTCAAGTCCCCTGATTGCACCAAGTGTCAGCGGTCCCGGGGTTGATGTTGTCAGCACACAGTGGACAGGTGGATACACAACAATGAGCGGCACTTCAATGGCAACACCGCATGTGGCAGGTGTTGCGGCGCTTATGCTCAGTGCCAATCCCGATCTCACTGTTGCTCAGCTGGACAGTATCATAGAAATGACCAGCCTTGAGCTTGGTGCAGCCGGTAAAGACAACACATATGGCGCAGGGAGAGTGGACGCATACCAGTGTGTTCTTTCTGCTCTCGAGTTAACAGCCACAGAAGAGGCTCAGGAAGCTACCATAGCCACAGGTATGGGTATAAGTGCGGTAAGCCCGAATCCTGTTACCACTTTTGCTTCATTCAGTGTTTACAGTGGAGTTTCCGGAACAGCTGATGTTTCTGTTTTCGATGTTAGCGGCCGTAGAGTTGCCAACGTGGAGAACAACGAGATCGAGGCTGGATCAACTGCCTATAGCTGGCAGATACCAGCAGAGATGGGCAGCGGAGTTTACTTTGTTCGCGCCACTATCAATGGCAGCACAGTCTCCAGCAGAATGACAGTGATCAGATAACAGCTACATCGATTTGACTCAGGGTACCCGTAAGGCTGCCCTGAGACCCCCTTCATAACATGCTATTGCAAAACGTATATATATATTGTATTATCAAACCGAATAGAACAAATCCTACCAAGTAGGTAGTTAATTACATTCAGCACAATTAAACCTAGGAGAATAGTAATAATGAGACAAATCTTTATTTTCCTCGCAATTGTTTCTACAGCAATTGCAGGATCTATCGATCCCCATCTTGCAGTTTTGATGGAAGGATCAACAGAAACAGACCTTATTCCTGTATGCATTCTTGCTCATGGTCAGGTAGACCGGACCTGGGTTAACCAGGCAACAGACGGAATGGATAGAGATCAGACACAGCAGTTTGCTGTAAGTGCAATGATTGATATTGCTGATGTTGCTCAAGCAGGAATCATCGCTGAGCTGAAGACTTTCAGCCAGGAAAATGTTACCAATCTCATTCCTCTGTGGCTTTCTAATGCAGTTTACTGTGAGGCCACCATCGCCACAATCAATCAGATTGCTACCAGGGATGATGTTTTTCTTATCGAGCGTGGAGGCAGTGAAGAAGGCGGACTTATCGAGCCTGTCAATGAGCGTGAGTCTACACCTGAAGAGCTTGGCAGAGGTCTTGCATGGGGTGTAGCAAAGATCAATGCAGATGATGCATGGGCAATCGGTTACGAAGGTCAGGGTGTTATTGTAGGCATCATTGATACCGGTGTAGATTACAACCACACAGACCTTGTTACCAATATGTGGCATGATACTCCAGCTGGCCTTCATCTCGGGTATGATTTTTACGATGGAGATTCAGACCCAATGGATGATTACGGGCACGGCACACATTGTGCAGGCAGTGTTGCAGGAGACGGTAATTCTGGAACAGAAACCGGTGTTGCTCCTCAGGCAATAATCATGGCTCTTAGAATCAACTACTACAGCGGTGGATACCCAACCTGGATTCAGGCAATGGAGTTCGCTGCAGCAAACGGAGCCGCAGTTCTCTCAATGTCTCTCGGTACTTCCCCCGTCGGCAACACAACTCTCCGCACAGCAGAAGAAAACCTTCTGACAGCAGGCATTTTCCACAGTGTGGCAGGGGCGAACGACGGTCCCGGTGCTGGAACTATTAAAGCCAGCGGTGATTGCCCTCCTCCATGGTTCCATTCTGATCAGACACAGCATGGTGGCAACACAGCGGTTGTAACTGTCGGTGCTACAGATAACTTAGATAACATTGCCAGTTTCTCCAGCCGCGGTCCCGTTACCTGGTGGAGTGACTACACAGCCGGAGCCCCTCTTATCGATCCCGACATCAGCGGACCCGGAGTGGATATTGTTAGCACAGCATGGCAGGGCGGATACACTACAAAGAGCGGTACCTCCATGGCTACACCTCATCTTGCCGGTGTTGCAGCTCTCCTTCTCAGTGCGAACCCCAACCTCACTGTTGCCGAGATGGACAGCATCATGGAAGTTACCAGCCTTGATCTCGGAGCAACCGGCAAAGACAACACCTACGGTGCTGGTCGTGTCGATGCATACGCTGCAGTTGTTGCCGCTCTCTCCATGACAGCTACTGAAGAGGCTCAGGAAGCTACAGTAGTTACAGGTATGGGCATAAGTGCCATCAGCCCGAACCCTGTAAGTAACTTTGCTTCTTTCAGTGTTTACACTGCACTCTCCGGAACAGCAGATATATCTGTTTTCGATGTTAGTGGCCGCAGAGTTGCCAACATTGACAACAATGAGATTGAATCCGGAGCAAATGCCTACAACTGGCAGATCCCGGGTGAAATGGGCAGCGGAGTCTACTTCGTTCGCGCCACTATCAACGGTAACACCGTTTCCAGCAGAATGACTGTAGTTAGATAATAGCTACTTATTAAAGGAAATAGGGCATCCGCAAGGGTGCCCTTCCCTTTGGAACTTGTTTGGGACACTAGGTGTATAATATATTCCTACCTAGTTGGTACGAATTGTCATGAAACCCAAAACGAAGGATGAAAATGAAAGCTACAGCACTATTGCTTCTTCTCGCTGGCATGAGCCTTGCGGGTTTGATTGTGGGTGACGCGGAAACATCAGGTATGGACCCTTTCTGTGCAAGTTGAAGCGCCGGCCTTCGCTATCAGTTGGTAGCAAAAGCTGACGAAATCGGTTCTCCTATTGAAGTTTCCTCCATAAGCTGGCACCGTGCTGCCGGTGGTACTCCCACAGCGAGTTTTAATAATTTTAATATCTACATGGGTTATTGTCCTCAGGAAATGCTCGGCACTTCCTTCATGGACAACTACATTCAAGACAGCAGAACTCTCGTTCACCACAGCGGCAGTATCACCGTTGCAGAGGGCACTGATGAATGGTTCACTATCGAATTGGATACACCTTTCTCCTATGACGGAGAGGGAAGTCTTATTCTGGAAGTGGCATGGAGCAGCGGTTCAGGAAGTGTACACAACTACTTCTTTGATGCACCAGGTTCTCCAATGAGACTCAAGTCTGCTGAACCTGAAGCAGCTACTGGTATTCTCAGCAGTTCCAGATGCCAATTCATGCTTAACGGCACTCAGGCCCTGGAGAATGGAACATGGGCATCCGTAAAAATACTTTTGGGGGCAGAGTAATATGAATAGAAAAGCAATTTTCCTTTTCCTGCTTATGGCTCAGGTTTGTTTTGCAGGAATTACAGTGGGAACATCAGAGTCTTCCGGTTGCGACCCTTTCTGCGGAAATTGAAGCGCCGGTCTACGCTACCAGGTGGTAGCGACTGCTGAAGAAATCGGTGATGCAATTCTGATCGAGTCAATCTCATGGAAGCGCGGAACAACTGGAACTACTTCTGATGGTTCCTACAATGATTTCAATATTTATCTGGGTTACACAGATCTCGAT
>JADGDO010000029.1 GCA_016744855.1 Candidatus Fermentibacteraceae bacterium
GAATTAGGTTTTTGGTATACCATAATTATTCAATTTTGGAGGCAATACTATCAATGAAAAAAGCTCAATTGGTAGGAAACACATATTTTAGTATATATAGTGAAAAATATTTCTCTTTAACACAAAAAGTGGCTATTTCTAGCCACTTTTAGTAGTGAACCGCCTGGGACTTGAACCCAGAACCTACTGATTAAGAGTCAGTTGCTCTGCCAATTGAGCTAGCGGTCCATGCGCTACATATTATATCGAAGTTGACCATTCTGTCAACTTCTCAAGTTTGTTTCGGAAAACATTGCTTCTTTTTGGTTTGGTTGTTTCAGATTCTGCTTAGATTAAACGAAAAAAGATTCTTGGCGGCGACCTACTCTCCCAGGGGGCTGCCCCCCAAGTACCATCGGCGCTAACGGTCTTAACTTCTGGGTTCGGGATGTGTCCAGGTGTACCTCCGTTGCTACTGCCACCAAGAAACTTTCATTTCTTCGTTCTTTATAAATTGAATAGATGAGGATTATACCCCTCATCCACAGTTTTCTCAAGGAATTCTGTGCAAACTTCAGACGTTTTGTAATTTCTAGTTCTTCTAGCTTTTTCGAAAAATTACCCAATTCTCCGCATCACTAGTTAAGCCCTCGACCATTAGTACTGCTTAGCTGAATACATTGCTGTACTTACACTTGCAGCCTATCAAGCAGGTAGTCTCCCTGCGGTCTTACTCACTTATCGTGATGAGGAATCTTATCTTGAGGCGAGTTTCCCACTTAGATGCTTTCAGCGGTTATCTCTGCCAGACGTGGCTACTCAGCGATGCCGTTGGCACGACAACTGACACACCAGAGGTCTGTCCACTCCGGTCCTCTCGTACTAGGAGCAGCTCCTCTCAAATTCCTTACGCCCACAGCGGATAGAGACCGACCTGTCTCACGACGGTCTGAACCCAGCTCGCGTACCGCTTTAATGGGCGAACAGCCCAACCCTTGGGACCTTGTCCAGCCCCAGGATGCGATGAGCCGACATCGAGGTGCCGAGCCACGCCGTCGATGTGAACTCTTGGGCGTGACTAGCCTGTTATCCCCGGGGTAGCTTTTATCCGGTAAGCCACGGCCCTTCCACTCGGTACCGTGGGATCACTAAGCCCAACTTTCGTTTCTGCTCGGCGTGTATGCCTCGCAGTCAAGCTCCCTTATGCCTTTACACTCTTCGGCTGGTTTCCATTCAGCCTGAGGGAACCTTTGGGCGCCTCCGTTACTCTTTAGGAGGCGACCGCCCCAGTCAAACTGCCCACCTGGCACGGTCCCCCACCCAGATAATGGTGTGGGGTTAGGGTCAAGACATAATCAGGGTGGTATTTCACCGGCGGCTCCACCGAGACTAGCGTCCCAGCTTCAAAGCCTCCCACCTATGCTACACAAACTATGCCCAAACTCAATGCCAAGCTACAGTAAAGCTCCACGGGGTCTTTTTGTCCTGCTGCGGGTAACGCGCATCTTCACACGTATTTCAATTTCACCGGGTCCCTCGTCGAGACAGTGCTCCAGTCGTTACGCCATTCGTGCGGGTCGGAACTTACCCGACAAGGAATTTCGCTACCTTAGGACCGTTATAGTTACGGCCGCCGTTCACCGGGGCTTCAGTTCACTGCTTCGCTTACGCTAACAACTCCCTTTAACCTTCCGGCACCGGGCAGGCGTCAGCCCCTATACTTCGTCTTACGACTTAGCAGAGACCTGTGGTTTTGTTAACCAGTCGCCAGAGCCTGTTTTCTGCGACCACGCTTAGCTCCATCCGTGCGGATTTCACCGTGCGTGGCACCCCTTCTCCCGAAGTTACGGGGTCAATTTGCCTAGTTCCTTAACGAGGGTTCTCCCGTTCGCCTTGGTATTCTCTACCCATCTACCTGTGTCGGTTTGCGGTACGAGCACTAAAGTTTCATCGCTTAGAGGCTTTTCTGGGCAGCAAGGATCAGTCACTTATGCCTCAAGGGCTCGCCATCGTGCCTCAGCTCAAGTCCCGGATTTTCCTGAGACCTTCATCGCCTACACACTTAGCACCTGCACTACCATTCGCAGGCTGACCTACCTCGCCGCGTCCCCCCATCGCTCCACTTTAGTGGTTCCGGAATGTTGACCGGATGTCCATCGCCTACGCCTCTCGGCCTCGGCTAAGGCTCGACTAACCCGACGCGGATTGACCTGCCGTCGGAAACCTTAGATTTTCGGCGAACATGATTCTCACATATTTTACGCTACTCATGTCTGCATTCTCACTTCTGCCCGCTCCAGCCGTCCTCACGGTCGACCTTCACTGCTGACAGAACGCTCCCCTACTACTGTACTTACGTACAATTCATGGCTTCGGTACTATACTTAGCCCCGTTACATTTTCCGCGCAGGATCACTTGACCAGTAAGCTGTTACGCACTTTTTAAAGGGTGGCTGCTTCTAAGCCAACCTCCTGGTTGTCACAGTAATCCCACATCGTTTCCCACTTAGTATAGATTTGAGGACCTTAACCGATGATCTGGGCTCTTTCCCTCTCGACTATGAAACTCATCTCCCATAGTCCGACTGCCGCATTCTGGAGTAGTGGTATTCGGAGTTTGGTTGAGGTCGGTAACCTGTAAGGCCCCTAGCTCATCCAGTGCTCTACCCCCACTACTAAACATGCGACGCTAGCCCTAAAGCTATTTCGGGGAGAACAAGCTATCTCCTGGTTCGTTTGGCATATCACCTCTACCCACACGTCATCCCAAGCTTTTGCAGTAGCTAAAGGTTCGGGCCTCCACGAGCGTTTAAACTCGCTTCACCCTGCACATGGGTAGCTCACCAGGTTTCGTGTCTAATCCTTGCGACTGCACGCCCTATTAAGACTCGCTTTCGCTACGGCTTCGGGTGTCACTCCCTTAACCTTGCCACAAAGATTAACTCGCAGACTCATTCTCCAAAAGGCACGCCGTCAGGCATTATAGTGCCATGCTAGTTCTACCTAGCACACTTCTATCATAGCCCTCCGACTGCTTGTAGGCTCACGGTTTCAGGTTCTATTTCACTCCCCTCTCCGGGGTGCTTTTCACCTTTCCCTCACGGTACTTGTTCACTATCGGTCGTTAGATGTATTTAGCCTTGGAGAGTGGTCTCCCCAGATTCCCACCGGATTACACGGGTCCGGCGGTACTCAGGTATCTAGCCAAGTTTTTCTAGTTTTCGCTTACGGGACTCTCACCCTCTTTGGTTGGCTTTCCCACACCATTCTGCTAACTTTCCAAACTTTCTTACTAGACCCTACAACCCCATCCTATGGATGGTTTGGGCTTTTCCCATTTCGCTCGCCACTACTGAGGGAATCTCTTTGATTTCTCTTCCTCTAGGTACTAAGATGTTTCAGTTCCCTAGGTTACCTTCTCTAAACCTATTTTTTCAGTAAAGAGATAACAGAGGTTTGCTCTGCTGGGTTTCCCCATTCGGACATCTTCGGATCATAGCCTGTTCACGGCTCTCCGAAGCTTATCGCAGTGTCCCGCGTCCTTCGTCGGCATCTAACGCCAAGGCATCCACCGTAAGCCCTTAGTAGCTTAACTTTATGTGATGCGGAGAATTTGATAATTTTTCAATTATCTATTCTTATGTTCGTGTCACTATTCTCATAGTGACTCCTTATAAAACTCTTGGCGGAGTTTATAAGTCGTTTTGTTATTGATGTCACTCAATAACTAACATTTTTTGTTCGAAGATACTATCGTTACAATGAACAAATCTAAAAGATTTGTCCAGATAAACCTTGTATTAGTGGTTTATCTCACATTACAAAAAAACTCCATTTTATTCCGACAATCCGGGGGGATTGTCTTCTTTAACAAATCTGTAGGATTTGTTGTATTTAAAAAATTTCATTTTTTAGATAACATTATTGTCGTCTGTTTGTTATTCAATTATTAAGGTTCAAATCTGGTCTTCTGTTTTGAATCCCAGCAGATGTCTTGGATTGTTGCCAATCTCTTCCATCTGCTGACTTTCAACTCTTCTGACTTGAAAACAACCTAGTCGCTTACCCCAGGTTGTGTGTGTTTCTTGTGGAGATGAGGGGACTCGAACCCCTGACCCCTGCCTTGCAAAGGCAGTGCTCTTCCAGCTGAGCTACATCCCCGTACTGATTGTCGCTTGTGGGCCTGAGTGGACTCGAACCACTGACCCCTGCGTTATCAGCACAGTGCTCTAACCTGCTGAGCTACAGGCCCCTTTTTTATCTCGTGTTACTTCTTGTAAGGTTCGACCCTTAGCAACTGAAAAGTGATAGAAACCGCATCTTTCATTTCGAATAAAAGATGTGTTCTTCGCCCCACCACCGCTAGTGGAACTTGGTGTGAGCTTGCGCTCCACCTATTATTTTTTTTAGATACTCTTTGGTTATGCCACAAGGACATGGACCTCCGAGATTCTCTAGAAAGGAGGTGATCCAGGCGCAGCTTCCGCTACACCTACCTTGTTACGACTTCGTCCCAGTTATCAACCCCACCTTTGGCAGCTCCCTCCTTGCGGTTGGGATACTGACTTTAGGTGTTGCCAACTTCCATGACGTGACGGGCGGTGTGTACAAGACCCGGGAACGTATTCAACGCACTGTGCTGACGCGCGTTTACTAGCAACTCCGACTTCATGTAGGCGAGTTGCAGCCTACAATCTGAACTAAGGACAACTTTATGGATTGGCTCCACCTCGCGGTTTTGCGACCTATTGTACTGCCCATTGTAGCGTGTGTGTAGCCCTGGATATAAAGGACATGCTGACTTGACATCATCCCCACCTTCCTCTAGCTTTATGCTAGCAGTCCCGTATGACACGTATAACATACAGTAAGGGTTGCGCTCGTTACCGGACTTAACCGGACATCTCACGACACGAGCTGACGACAGCCATGCACCACCTGTATAGGCTCTCCGAGGAGTCGTTCCACTTTCGTTTCACTACCACCTATATGTCAAACCCAGGTAAGGTTCTTCGCGTAGCATCGAATTAAACCACACGCTCCGCTGCTTGTGCGGGTCCCCGTCAATTCCTTTGAGTTTTAATCTTGCGACCGTACTATTCAGGCGGCACACTTATCGCGTTAGCTTCGGCACTGATGTCTTTTACAACACCAACGCCAAGTGTGCATCGTTTACGGCTAGGACTACCGGGGTTTCTAATCCCGTTCGCTACCCTAGCTTTCGCGTCTGAGTGTCAGGAGCGGGCCAGAAGGCCGCCTTCGCCACTGGTATTCCTCCGTATATCTACGCATTTCACCACTACACACGGAATTCTACCTTCCTCTACCGTCCTCAAGTCTAGCAGTTTTAAACGACCTCTCCGGGTTAAGCCCGGAGCTTTAACATCTAACTTACTAAACCACCTGCACGCGCTTTACGCCCAGTAAATCCGGATAACGCTTGGGTCCTACGTGTTACCGCGGCTGCTGGCACGTAGTTAGCCGACCCTTATTCACGAGGTACAATCCTTCCTTTTCCCTCGTAAAAGTGCTTTACGACCCGAAGGCCTTCGTCACACACGCGGTGTTGCTGCATCAGGCTTTCGCCCATTGTGCAATATTCCCTACTGCTGCCACCCGTAGGTGTATGGACCGTGTTTCAGTTCCATTGTGGGGGACCACCCTCTCAGGTCCCCTACCCGTCATAGCCTTGGTAAGCCATTACCTTACCAACTAGCTGATGGGACGCAGGCCCCTCCCAAAGTGAATAAATCCTTTAATCAAAGTTCTCTAACTACTCTGATCACATGAGGTATTAGCAGATCTTTCGTTCTGTTGTCCCTCTCTTTGGGGCAGGTCACCAACGCGTTACTCACCCGTTCGCCACTTTCCAGTTATTTCCGAAGATCTAACCTTTTCGTTCGACTTGCATGTATTAGGCACACCGCCAGCGTTCATCCTGAGCCAGGATCAAACTCTCCGCAAAAATTGTTTTTCATACCTTGCGGTATGTAATTTACTCTTTACGCGGTTTCTTTTTTTCTATTGAATTGACTTGGTTCCTATCACTTTTCAATTGTTAAGGTGCTTTTTTTTCTCTTTGCTGTCTCTCAACAGCAGGATTCATTTTACCAATTTTTCTTAGTATGTCAAGTTATTGGTGTCTTTTTCCTTGTAGGTTTCTTTCCACTTCTTCAGGTCCAAGCGCCTATCTCACTTTTTGTGGTGGCTTCTCTTTTCCCTCTTATCTTGGGATTTCTTTCCTATATTCTATTCGCTTTTTTCAAGGTCCTGCGTTCTGTTTCCTGACAGCTCATGGATTATACCAAATACCTTCTCCCCGTCAATGCATTGTCTGACATTATCCCAATTCTTTAAGGTTCTAGGGGATACCTGAAGTTTATATGTTCATAAATGAAGAAAATGACAGGATTTATGGATAATTTCTTACTGTTTGTATATAAAAACAGATTCTTTTTCAAGAATCTGCTCTGTTGATTATTTATTCATTCGCTCTCTGCCCTCTAAGGCACGAAGGATGGTGACTTGATCTGCATATTCAATTTCTCCACCCATTGGCATTCCACGCGCTAAGCGGGTGAC
>JADGDO010000002.1:0-306149 GCA_016744855.1 Candidatus Fermentibacteraceae bacterium
GTGTAACACTGACTTTTTCCGCAGCTTGTCCTGTGTGAATCTTAACTTTCGCCTTCTTCAAGGCTTTCTCAATGACTGCAGCAACATCAGCATCTACTCCGGGAAGTATCTTGGGAAGCATTTCCACAATGGTTACTTTTACACCGAAAGAGGTCATTATGGAAGCAAACTCGCATCCGATAACTCCCCCACCTATGATGATGAGGCTTTCGGGCAGTGTGTCCATTGCGAGAATCTCTTTACTGGAGAGAACACCTTCCTGATTCATGAATCCCGGAATCATGGGAACAGAACCCGGAGAGAGCAGAATGTTATCTGCATGTACATCATTGCCGTCTACATCGATCAGATCAGCGCTCTTCAGATTTCCGTGGCCCCTGATGATTTCAATATCCAGGTGTTTCAGATGGGCTTCGATGCCCTTTCTTAGTCTTGTAACTACCATATCTTTACGCTTTGCAATTGAACTGTATTCAAAATCAAGAGATCCCTGCAGTCCGAATTTCTTTGCCATAGCAGCGTGTTTGTAGAGAGAAGCTGATGCAACCAGCGTTTTTGTGGGAATGCATCCGCGATTCAGACAAACTCCACCCATAGCATCTTTCTCTACAACTGCAACTTTTTTTCCAAGCTGAGCCGCTCTAATCGCAGGTACATATCCTGCTGGTCCACCACCGAGAATAACCAGATCAAATTTAGTACTCATTCTACTCTCCTCTATTCTAAAAAAATATTAATTTGATATAGACCGGAAGTCTACCCCGGAATATATCAGAGTTTAAAATTGATCGTCCTCTTCTCTTGTCACAACCCCTCTTCACTGGTAGAATTCACCTTGAACCAAGGAGAATAAAATGACCAGTTTATTTCTGATAATTTCTCTTGTGCTGTCCGGGATGGATGTTGGAAACCTGAGTGCCGACCTTCACATTGAAACCGGCATGGCTTACATCAGCCAGGGCTTGCCGGACAAGGCTTTGGGAGAGTTCGTTGCAGCTCTCGAGATCAGCGAATCAGCCAGCGAAGCTCATCTTGGCCTGGCCCGTATTGCTGTAATTAATTCATCATTTACAACCGCAGAAGAAGAATACACTCTCTACATGTCCATGGAGCCGGACGACTACAGGGCACCGCTGGAAATGGCAGAGACATTACTTCAACTGAGCGGTAGAACATTTGATGCCCTCGAATACGCCGAAACAGCCCTCGAGTTAGCACCGCTGAACGCAAATTGCTGGATGATCTTAGCGGGAGTTGAGGGAAAGCTGGGTAATACGGAAGAGGCCATTTCCTGGTACTCGAGAACCATTATTGAAGATCCTGAATCAGCCCTCGAGGCAAGAGTTCAAATGGGTGCTCTTCTGTTCAGTGAGGGAGATTTATACGATGCCCGAGAAGTTCTTCTGCCGGCCGCCCAGTCCGGAGTAGCCGAAGCCCATCACTTTCTCGCACTTATTTATCTGGAACAGAAAGATGACCTAAGGGCGATAGACAGCATCAACAGATACTTGTACATCGAGCCGAATGGATTGTGGGCAGATTCCGCCCGTGAGTGTCTGGAGTTATTCTCCTCCTTCAATTCGCAGAGCAACTGAGAGGAATCCACTTGCAGAAATACAGGAACCTTGCTGAGAAAGCCATCGCCGGTTCGGAAGCCGATTATGCTGAGATTAAGCTTGTGAATACTTCCCGAACCAGAGTAATTCAGGCCGGACTCACTCATATGAATACGGGCCCAGTAGAACAGTTCACAGGTAGTGCCAGAGTCTTCATCTCTAACAAATGGGGAATGTGCGAGTTCAGTTCTCCGGAAGAGATGCAAAATGCACTGGACAGAGCAGCTGCACTGGCCATTCAGAGCAGATCAGCACCCTCTCCATTCCCTGTTCTACCCCCTGCTTGCAGAGACACTTACAGTGACAACGAAAACAGCATATCACCCTCGGATGTTCCGCTACGCGAAAAGTCTTTTCTCTGCAGGCATTACTGCGAGCTATTGGGCGCTTCTCTTTCCACAGGTTCAGCAAGAGTTATTTACGATGAGATCGTCCGCGAAAGAGTAATTGTAAATTCAAGTGGAACAAGCATAAGAGAGATAGAAAACCTTGGATCTATGAAAACCCAGGCAGTATTGCCGGGTGGTCTTATCGCCAGCGAGGAACTTGCCCTGCGGGGTTCATTCGACTTGTTCAAAGGAAGAGAAAAACAGATAACCAGAATGGGACAGGATCTTCTGGGCCGAGAAACTACAACCTGTATTGCCCCCGGAAAAGCAAGGGTAATATTGGATCCTGAACTTACAGGAATCCTGGTGCACGAAGCATTCGGTCACCTTGTTGAAGCAGATTTCCTGGACAGCAACCCTCCCGTGGCGCATCTTCTCAGGACCGGCTCAACAGTAGGGTCTGATTGTGTGAACATTGTAGACAACTCTCTTATCTTGAATATGCCCGGAAGCATGAGATGGGATGACGAGGGAACACCAGGTGCAAAAACTCAACTGGTTTCCTCCGGTAAAATTGTTAGCTGGCTTCATACAATGGAAACAGCAGCCAGGAATGACGCATGCCCTACAGGCAATGCAAGAATCTCAGAACCGGGAAGATCTCCAGAGGCCAGAATGACATGCACTTATATGGAGGCCGGAGAAACCTCTCTTGATAGTCTCATACATCACTTGGATAACGGTCTCTACCTGAAAGGGTTCATGGGTGGCGCAACAGATATGGACAGATTCAGTATTGCCGTACAGGAGGTCTGGACGGTTAGAAATGGTGTAATCAGCAAACCTGTTACACCGGTTGTAATTTCCGGTAAGGTAACTGATGTGCTAAAATCAATTCTGGATACCGGGGATGATCTCAGACTCTCCGGCAGCCTGTCGGGTTGCTCCAGAATGAACAGCAGTGCCATTCCGGTGACCTACGGGGGGCCACACATATTGATTTCTGAAATGCAGGTGAGCTGATGAGAAAAGAGTTCATGGAAGGTTCGGAAATTCTTGTGGCCTGTGAGAAAGTTTCTTCCGAAGCTGAGGTAACGGGAGTAAAACGCCAATACAACAGCCTTGATTACAGCCCCCTCCGCAGCACACCCGGAACCGGGACCAGGAACGGCTGGGGTCTTAGAATGATAAGAAGCGGCAAGCTAGGCGTCTCGGGCGAATGGGGAATGATTGAACCGTTCAGACTTGTAGATAAGGCCATTGGTAGCTGCAGATATGGCTCCAAGGCTCTTTTCAGTTTTCCGGCAGACTCACCTGAAGCCGAGAATCCGATACCCGGTGATATGCACTCAATTACACACGACTCCGTACAGGAATACCTGACTGATCTTCAGCGCAAGATACGAGATATTCATCCTCTGGCCGCACTTTCCGCTAGAATACAATGGGGGCAGGATTCGTTTGCAATACTGAATTCCAGAGGTTTCAGCGGATTCTATTCTAAAACAACGACTTCATCGAGCTTCTCAGTCACTCTCCCGGGGAAAACAGGATTGATTCAATCGGGTTACTCTCTCAATACAACAGATTCACTACCGGTCACCAGTGATGTTCTTGACATGCTCTCTCTTCATATTCATTCCGGAGAACACAGCACACACACGAACGCAGGTAAGAGAAATGTTGTGCTCTCCCCGGGTGCATTCTCCATTCTGCTGCAGGCCATTAGAACAGGTACCAGCGGGAAATTACTAGCCGAAGGTTCCTCTCCCCTCGCAGACATGGAGGGCAAACAAGTTTTAAGCAAGCTCCTCACAATAAGAGACCTGCCAAGACTTTCAACTGGAGCGGCTTCTGCCCCATTTGACAGTGAAGGAATAGCCACCAGAGACAAGATTCTTTTCGAAGATGGTACTTTCAATTGTTTTCTTCATGACCTGAGGACAGCTGCCGAATGCAACACAGAGTCTACCGGAAGCAGTGGACGAAATCTCGGAGAACACTCTAAACCGGTATGCACAAATTTATCGGTTGATCCTTCAATCACTGGCTCAGTAGATACACTGCCTGAAACCGGATCGGGAATTCTTGTAACAAACATCCTCTCCGCCGGAGGAGGAAACGCAACATCAGGCAGTTTTACTCTTGATTGCGGCCGTGTTTATTT
Source organism: Candidatus Fermentibacteraceae bacterium (assembly GCA_016744855.1). Classification (GTDB taxonomy): domain Bacteria; phylum Fermentibacterota; class Fermentibacteria; order Fermentibacterales; family JCC-6; genus Sabulitectum. Next base: position 4,113 of record JADGDO010000002.1, read on the forward strand.
CTTCAGAAGAGGAGAGATACAGGGGTACAATGATGGATGCATCCTGACAGGAAATGTTTACGATGCTCTGCTGCAAGTTAATGCTGTAGGAAACAGACAATACAGAATAGGATCAGATCTCTTGCCCTTTGTCTCCCTAGACAACATTTCCGTGAGATGACTTTGCTCCGGAAAGAAGTGTTTTCAGAGTAGAGGGCTTAATCCCATAGACCGGAAATGATATACCGAAGGCTAATGCCTCTCCTGCAGTAATCCAGAGTCTTGCCACTATTGCAGTTAACTCAGCCAGCCCGGGTTCACAGCCCGGTAAAACAAGATGAACCAACCAAACAGTTGTAAGTTCTCTGGCACCCAACCCGCCTGGTGCAAAAATTGCAAGATATCCAATTCCCATTGCAGCGGGGTAGATAAACACACCGGGGAAAAACGGCAGATTCATTCCGAAAGACAAACACATCAACCAGTAACTTCCTCCTAGGGTAAGAAAGACAGCAATGTAAACGGAAAGGATTTTCAGCATTTCCATGAAACTGCAGTCTCTTATGGGCTTATCTGATTTCATGACTTTTGATATCACAGCAGCAAGTCTTCTGAAGACAACAGGGTGCAGTGAAGCCAAAAGAACAATGGCAAGCCCGATCGATAGAGTCATACCCGCTCCGACGCTGAAACCTGCATCTTTGGCTGCAACAGGAACGAGAGGGAGTGTTGTAATCAGACATCCCAGAACTATGAACACTGTTTCCAGAACAAGACCCTGTCCTGTCTGAGTGTTGGATAACCCACTGTCTCGACTGAGGGTGTATTTCCCCATGGCAGCCCATACTTTTCCGGGAACGTATTTGCCCACCTGAGAGAGAAAGTGTATCGAAAAACCCTTGCGAAACCCGAGATGCCCACCGGTTGCTCCGGTTACCAGAGTCCAGGTATAGCCTGCAAGAGTAAGGTGAGCAGCCATCAGAAATGAAGCAGCTACAAAGAGGGGAATATTAAAATGAAGAAGATTTTCAATGCCGCCGGCTTCTTGAACTCCCCCGATAAAAGATTTGCCTAGAAACCACATTGAGGCGATAATGAACAAAGCCCCGAATATGGCAATTATTCGACCTCTAAGCCCTTTCAGCATTAATCTAAAACGCTGACCCGGCTGGGTTTCACTTCTGAGGCGACTTTCTTTTTATCGTTTGTGAGAGGAAGAAAACCAGAATAGAAAGGAAGACAGGCAAGCTGTAGCATACGGAGTATCCGTTCCTCCTGATGACTGTCCGAAGAGAGAATAGTCTGAAGTGTTTCATAAAAATTCACTTCACGCTCTTCTCTGCTCCTAGTAAAAAGATCCCTCCATGCGGAAGGGTTTTCCATACGGTTCAAAATCTTTATTGCTTTCTTATCAGACTCGATATGTGTAGAAAAGACAGTTCCGGCATCTCTTGAACTGAGAATTGATTTAAGCTGTTTTCTAAGAAGAGGCCCAGTTACAATCCCTCTTTTGAAGAGACCGTCAAGGGTAACTATTCTTTCGGAGAGCCGCTCCATGGCATTCTCTGGTGTAGACATTACTCTTCCCCCCCGGGAGCTGCACTGTTTCTAAACAATGGGTCAACACTCCACTCGGTACGCTGACTGCTCAGTTTCTTCCTGAGATGATTCAACCCGAGATACAGTCCGCATACAATCTCAACAGCACCGGTGTTTTCATCTCTGATAAAACTGTCTACTATGCTGTTGGTTCTTACCCAGTACTCAAGATCACCACTACAAATATTTATCTTAAATCTGCACCAGGCAAGTGCCTCACGCCTTTTCAACTGAATCTGCTCAACAAGCTGCTCAATACCCTCACCGGTCAGAGCTGAAACAAAAAGCTCTTCTCTTCCATTTGATTGAGTAAGATCGCACTTGTTCCAGACTGTAATTCTGTCAACTGAGTCGGCACCTATCTTGTCCAGAGTATCTGTAACTGTCTTCACTTTGGAAAGTTTATCGGGGTCAGATGTGTCGGCGACGAGTAAAATGAGATCTGCTTCAGTGACAACATCAAGAGTGGATCTGAAGCTGGAGAGAAGAGACTTTGGAAGCTTCTCGATGAATCCTACAGTGTCGCTGACGATAACAGAGCCCCCTTTGGGCAGCTCCAGCCTTCTGGAAGTAGTATCCAGAGTGGCAAACAATCTGTCTTCTGAATGAACACCTGCATCGCATAGTTTGTTTATGAGGGTGCTTTTGCCGGCATTTGTATACCCTGCCATTGCAACAGAAAACATGCCTTCACGCCTGCTGTGCCTAACTTTAGCACCGGCTTCAATAGCAAGAAGTTTTCGTTCAAGTGATGACATGCGCGCTCTTGCCCGTCTTCTATCGACCTCGAGCTGTGTTTCACCCGGACCTCTTGTGCCGATTCCTGCACCCAAGCGGTCAAGATGATGCCACATACCTGAAAGTCTGGGAAGCATATACCCGAGCTGAGCAAGCTCAATTCTGAGTTTGGCCTGAGGTGTTCTGGCCTGTATCGCAAAAATAGCAAGGATCAACTCTGTTCTGTCTATGATCTTGCACTTTGTCAGTTCTTCCAGTCGGTTAACCTGACCGGGACTGAGGTTGTGATTAAAAACAATGGTAAAAATACCCATGCTTTCGGCATCAGCAGCAATTTCCTGTGCTTTGCCTGTACCCACAAAAAAACCCGAATCCGGGCCGTTTCTTCTCTGATTCATCTTGTGAACAACTTCACCGTTGGCACTCTCCACCAGACGCACCATCTCGGCAACTCCCGAAGGGTCGATTTCCTTCCCGTGAAGAGCTACGGAGACAAGCAATACCTTTTCGAGAGAATCAACTGTAACTGATCGGAAAAGAGTATCATGGTTGGACATCAGGTGCCTTTTTTCTTTCCCAATACTTTTTTATGGATGAGTTTCTTTGCTTCTTCAAGAGTTACTACTCTTACTAGAGAAAGCTCTCCCGCAAAAACGATAATAGCTTCGTTAAGAACTCTCTTTTCAGAAGGGTTCATTTTAGAAATTGAAGATCGTGCAAGAACATCTCTGATAGCTGTTGCGATTATTACAGGATCACCTGAATTAACTCTTTCTTTGAGAACATCGATTCGTCTGCGCCAGTCTTTAGGAAGCTCTTCCCCTTCTGTGGAGAGAACCTTCATTGCAGTGTCGATATCCTTCTTGGATGAGACTCTTCGAAGACCGGATTCTTTTACTGAACAAGCGGGAAGCAGAATTCCAGCCCTGCCACCGGACAAACTGATAACTACACACTCGACCATTTCACCTGAGATATCTTTCATTGTGATATCGGTGATTACGCCTGCCCCGTGGTACGGATGAACAACTTTATCATTGATCAAATACTGCACTGTGACCTACACCTCTCTGATGGAAATTGAGGGCGAATATAGCCTTTTTTAAGCCATTTGTCAATCAGGCAACACTCTACCGATAAGAATATGAATATCGGAAATGGGAACTGTTTCTAGAGGAAACTCCGACGCGGAGGGAAGAGGTTGGAAATACTGTCTCAGTAGCGTTTCAAGAGAAGCTGCAGCAGAGTTGCTCTGGTGGAAAAGGAAAAGAGTTTCATCAAGAATCTCGGGAATCCCGATTTCCTCACTGAATTCATCTGCATCACGTATATCGCTTATGGCAATTATCCATTCCACTCCGTCGAAGTCAAATGACTTTCCTTCAATTCTACCCGCTGTCCAGGTTGCAGCTCCGAGGCCATCGAGTGAATACTGAATTCCATGATTCACAACGTCAACAAAAAGCGTACCGGCAGGAGCAATCGGGGCATGTAGGAACTGAGCGTTAATTCCCGAATAATTCAGATCGGTACCAAGCATAATGGTCATGTCCAGTGGCATAATTGCAAAAGAAGTATCGGCTATCTGACTTACTGCCGTGCCCAGTGGGGTTTCATAAAGAGGTATTGAGGGGTCTTTTCTCCTTGCAAGAATCATAGAAGACTGACGATTTGTTGTTCCGGTAAGTGGATACACATAGGAATAGCCACTGACAGAACTTGATCGAAATTCATGTTCGAGGTCAGGAGTACCCGAGCAATTGGAAATCCAGATTCTGGCTGAATCTACGATAGGAATCTCTGCTGTTGGTACAATGGTATCTGCGGGCTCAACAGTATCAACCCAGGGTGAAACGACCTCTACGGGTTCTTCCTGGATTTCCTCTACGGGAATTGGGTCAATCTCTTCGGAACTATCTGGTGGCAGACCTGAAGAGGAAAAGGCCCAGAATGCAAGAAGAAGAACAACAACGGAACCGGCGATCCAATAGAGCTTTTTATAGTTTCTATCAGTTTCCGACCGCTTCTCGCGTCGGGCAAAGCCACGGGTATCGGCACTGTCAGGAACTGTATCATCGGTGGTTTCATCTGTTTGCATCAATGTAAGATTATCCAGAATAGTTGAAACTGCCTTCAGTCCGTTCGGCCGATTAACAGGAGAAGCAACGACCATGTCTTGAATAGCAACCTGGAGTGCAGGGCTAAGATCATGCCATATCTTCAGTTGTAGCTCTCTGTCATCTGTACCGGCAACAAGACGGAAAAGGAATGAACCGATAGCCGAGACATCACTTCTGGGGTCGGAAGGTCTTGTCGACTGAACTTCAGGAGCTGTAAACGGAGAGATAGGAATTCCTCTTCGCCCGGCAAGCATAAGAATTGATGAGCCGTGAGAAACAAACATCTCCGGGCCGATGTATCCTGATATCATTCCGGCTGCCTGCAGGTCGGATACTGTTTTCAGTACTTTCCGGGTAACTTCAACGGCCTTTTCCAGAGAGAAACGACCCGATTTTTTGATCGTTTCACAAAGGAATGTGCCATCGCCTATATCGAAAAGAGCGAGCTTCTGCTGGGCAGGAAGATCGCGTGCAGAGACAGGTGAGATAAGACCGTCAACAAGAGGCCACCGATGCTGATATACCCCGGAAACATCAGAGACCTCTGCAATCAGCTTTCTCCCCATGTAGTCTACCCGCGAGAGAGAATAGCCACCATCGGTAAATATCTCCGATTCAACTCGGAGGCCGCAACTGCCGAGTAGATCAGTATCCACTGGCATCAGATGAGTAGTTCGGTGCTTCTTTGGTCACCGTTACATCATGAGCATGGCTTTCTCTGAGACCGGCAGATGTCATTCTGACAAATTTCGCTCTCTCGAAAAGCTCTGTGATACATGAGGCTCCAACATAACCCATACCGGACCTGAGACCTCCGGTCATCTGAACCAGGTAATCACTAACAAGACCCTTAAAAGCCACCATACCTTCAATACCTTCGGGAACAAGTTTTTTCTCTACAGAAGCATCCTGGAAATAGCGGTCTGCACTTCCTTTTTTCATTGCCCCCATCGATCCCATCCCGCGATAGGTTTTAAATTTTCTTCCCTTGTAAATGATTGCTTCTCCGGGACTTTCAGTAGTTCCGGCAAAAAGACTGCCGATCATAACGCATGAAGCTCCTGCAGCAAGGGCTTTTACTATATCTCCGGAAAACTTGATCCCGCCATCAGCGATGATTCGTTTCCCGTGTTTCGCTGCAGCTTCTGCACAGTCATAAATTGCAGTAAGCTGAGGACAACCGACCCCGGCAACAATTCTTGTTGTACAGATTGATCCCGGACCTACTCCGACCTTAACAGCGTCGGCACCTGACTTAATCAGTACTTCAGTGGCTTCGGGAGTAACAACATTTCCTGCAACAATTGCGAGGTCAGGATATTTCAACCTGATAGCCTCGAGCGTTTTAATTACATATATGCTTTGTCCGTGGGCTGTATCAATAAAGATGCAGTCTACCCCGGCTTCAACAAGTGCATCCGCACGTGTTAAAGCAGCATCACCAACACTTACAGCTGCTGCTGCTCTGAGCCTGCCTCTGCTGTCTTTGCATGATTCGGGATACTCCATCGCCTTCTGTGCATCTTTAAGAGTAACTAGACCGGCAAGGTGCCCGTCTGATGTTACCAGTGGAAGCTTCTCAAGACGATGTCTTCTGAGGAGAACCAGAGCCTCTTCGATACTTGTACCGACTGGGGCTGTGACAAGTTTGTCCATAGTTGTCATCAGATTGATAATGGGAGTAGAGCCGTCCAGCTCAAAATGATAATCTCTATGGGTAAGAATACCGCAAAGAATACCATTCCTGAGGACAGGAAACCCGGAAACACCTGTTTTCTCTGCCAAGTGAAATGCATCAGAAACAAGAGCTGATTCCTTGAGGGTTATTGGCTCGTTGATAACACCGCTTTCGGCTCTTTTGACAGAGCGAACATGCTGTGCTTGTTCATCTATTGAAAGGTTTTTATGAATGATGCCCATGCCACCCTGCTGAGCAAGAGCGATTGCCATTCCAGCTTCTGTAACAGTATCCATTGCTGCACTCAAAATCGGAATATTAAGAACTATATCACGGCACAATTTAGTGTGAAGACTCACCTGTCCCGGATATACATCGGAAGCGGCTGGCAAAATCAGTACGTCATCAAATGTAAGCGCTTCCTGTGCTTCTCTTGGATTCATTGATCCCTCCTGGAAGAGAGGCCTCAGTCGGCCCAGTAAATAATCCTCCCGCAAGTAGGGCAGGTGTGAACTTTCTGGTTTCTATCAGGGTTGGAACAAACAGCTGTTGGCAGCCTTGTTAAACACCCTGCGCATCTTCCCATGAGGGCTGGCACTACAGCATTACCGTAGTGTTTAGTGAGCTGATTGTACAGGCCACTCCATTTTCTGCTGATGCTCTTACAGTAATTTTCTCTTAACTCCCTCAACTCCTCCAGGGCTCCAACCGTATGAAGACCCATGTCTGTTTCGCGTTTTCTGATGTCTTTTCTATCCAGATCTGCGATCATAACATCGAGGTCGTGAAGGCTGATTAGCTTTTCAAGTTGTTTATCCATCTATTCTCCCTGCTCCTCCAGTTGAAAATCTAATAGTTTGAGAAGCTCTTCCTGACTGCCCGCTGAGGCGATTCCATCTCCGAATTTCTTTATTTTTCCAGCAATATGGCCAAGAAACTTCGAATGCTCCTGAGGAGAATTTACTTTCACAGGAGAAACAAAAAGAATTACTGTGTTTACAAGATCACTAGGCCACATAATACCGGCCTCTGATCTGCCAACAACAACAGTTAATTTGTCAACAAGAATGCTTCTGCAATGCGGAAGGGCAATATTGTTGTGAACAACTGTTGCACCTACCTGCTCTCTTACATCAAGGGCGCTGGATAACAAGCTTCTTGTTTTCTCTCCTGCTGGAAAAAGCTCCAGTAACTCGGTAATTGCTTCATGTCTGGACGTTGCGGATAACTCAAACTTTGATAAGACGGTATATTTCAAAATGCATCTCCCTTGCCATTTACTTGTCTAATATAGAATACTGTATGAGTACTGCAAGTTTCTTAGACATCAGATGTAACAACACGATTGGGTAATATGCAAAGTAATGAGAAATTTGACACATACCTCCCCGAAGACGGTTGTTGGATCACCACCAGCACCAAGTCAGGTAAAGCTCTTTGCTCCAAGCACATAGAGGGTATTTCCAGCCGCATGAATATGCAGCTAGAAACACTGGTGTCCCTACTCGAGAATTCGGAAGAGGGGAAGTGGCCGGCCCTGATCGGTGGCCATTCTTTTAAGCTGACCACCCTGGAGGTATCACCGGATGTCAGAATGCACACTCTCATACCTGCAACTTCCAGTGATATAAGAGACCTGCTAAGAGAAATCACCGGAGATGAAATATTCGTTCTTGTCACTTTTCACGGTAGAATTCTGGCAATGTCCGAAGAGGCTGTCTCTCTGTTCGGTGAAAAAGATGACCTAACATCACTGTTTGATGTTTCATCTTCAGGGGCAATACAATCCGCACTTAAAAAATGTGTACAGGATGGATCAACACCGAGCTTTCTTGTTGGAAATAACACCAAGGGAAACGGCAGGGTAAATTACTCTCTTTCCGTCAGAAAGCTTCCTTCTCCCGGAAGACTCATTTTCTGCAGGCTGGAGGTTCCCTCAGTCGCTGTTGTAACAAGATCACTCGACAGAAGAGGTTTAATAGGTGTGCTTCTGGAAGAGAGTTTCTGCCCAGCTCTGATTATAGACGAAGATGGCATGGTTGTTTCCATGAATGAGATAGCAAGAGGGGTTTGCCAACAGATGTGGGGAACAAACCCAACTGGATCAAGTCTCTTTGAGTTTGTCCATCCGAGTCACAGGAAAACCATCGAATTACGACACAAGCAGAGGAACAAGGGGTTCACAACCACATCAAGATTCTCCGTAAAAATGCTTCCTTCTCTCTCCGGCTCCGAGTTCATTATTGATATCTCAGTAGTACCAATACCCGATACGGATCAATATGTAATCTTTGCAAGAAACAAATCCTCTTCAACTGCACGTGCTCAGGAAGGAATCGGCGGTGGAACTGTTTCTCCCGAGCTTATGAAACTGCTTCTCGCAGAAAATATTTCACCATCTGAAGTTCTTGAAACAGCAGCAGATTTTCTTCGTGCTACTTCAGCTGCATTCGTACATGAGGGAGAAATTCTGACGGTGGGAGATTCCAGAAGTCTGGTACCCATACTTGATCCGGTTCAACTTGCAGCAAGTTCAAGCGGCTTTAGAAAAGATGGTCTACTAATCCACAGAATTCATTCCGGCTTCAGTATATCTCACATTGTTTTCCACGGTATAGAGAAAAAAACTCTTGATCCGATCGGTCTCGCTGTTCTCCATGCAGCGTCGAGAATCCTCGGTGAGTGGGAAGCATTGTCAGCCCTTAAATCCGGTCATCGCATCCTCTCAACAGTAAAAATTCTTGCGGAAAGCTTTCTGAGAAACACAGAACCTCTCGAAGGACTTCTCTCAGATCTAGTCAAGGAATGCCGTGCAGAAACTGCTGTTGTTTTCAAGGTAAACCAAAATGGAACAGCACTAAAGGGAATCGGATCCTCCGGAGTTGTGGGAATGCTTCCAGATCTCCAAATAGAAGCTTTAAACACAGCATCTTGGGCATGCCTTCGTGGTGAAACTGCTTTCTTCGCAGAAACGCCTGAAGATGATCTGAGATTCTCTCCTGTTTTCCCCAACTCTCGCTCAGAACTTGCAGTTCCTTTTTTCAACGGGAGTACTACAGACGGTGTAATTCTTCTAGCATCAACTGAAACTGAAGCGTTCCATTATGTTGAAACTGAAATGATTCAGATAATGGCAATTCTTTTCACCTCTCCTGCAAGTTCAAATGAAAACAGTAACAGCGTAAAGTATACCGACTCAGCCACTGCATCTCTGAAAAAGAAAACAGTCGATCACATCATTCATGAGATAACAGCTCTCGCATCAGCAACTGAGATTGCCATCAGATCAATACATGAGACCGGAGAAGAAAAACCAGACCGAACCGAACTGGCTGTCGATTCGATAATCAAACTTGGTTTTTTAAGCAGATGGACTCTATGGTGGCTCAATATTTCAGTTCACAAAGGATCCCCTGAACACAGGTGGATTGATCCGGTTCCACTTCTAAGAAAAGTACTGAATGATTTCAGAAGAATTTCCGATCCCAGAGGGCTGATACTGACTTTCCTTCCACCGCAGAATGACATAGAGGTTTGTACGGACGGTTCATTTGTAAGCATGATAGCCTATTCCCTGCTGATGTGCATAATGGACTATTGCAGCAGTTGCAGTAAAGTGGATCTCGCAATTGAACATAGTGAAGATCACTGGACAATAAGATTAAGCACAGCGGGAGGAAGTATTCCGGGTGAATGTCTTGTAATAGGAAGATATCCGGAAAAAGAAAACATGGCCTTCTCCCTTGCCTGGAAACTTACAGAGGAACTTGGAGGAACGGTAAGCACGTTCTCCAACGAGGGGAAAGCCACAAGAGTGATTATCAGACTAAAAGTTAGTGGTTGAGGAACCTGGAGGATAAATGCTGACAAAATCGGATCTCATGTACGACCTGCCTGAAGAGCTTATTGCCCAGTACCCACCGTTGGTCAGGGGAACCTGCCGACTCATGGTGGTAAACAGGAAGAAACAGACAGTTGAAGAAATGGAATTCAGCAGGATTTCTGATTTTATACATTCCGACGATACTTTGGTATTGAACAACACAAAGGTGATTCGCGCCAGGCTGAAAGGTAAGAGAGACCTCACCGGGGGATCTACAGAAATGTTCCTCCTCGAGGAAATCTCTCCCCTTAAATGGAAAACAATGGTAAAACCGGGGCGAAACTGCAAAGTGGGAAATGTTTTCTCCTTCAGTCACAATCTAAATGCAAGAGTAATAGAGAAACTGGGAAATGGTAGAGCTGTGGTTGAGTTCTTCTCAGAGGACCAAACTTCTGATCTCATCTACAAAGCTGGTTCTGTACCTATCCCACCCTACATTAAGAGGCTTCCGGACGAACTGGATAACAAGCGCTATCAGACGGTTTTCGCAGAAAAAGATGGTGCTGTTGCGGCACCCACAGCAGGGCTTCATTTCACTCCGGAAATTCTTGAGGGAATCAGAAGCTCCGGTACTTCAATAGATTATCTCACATTGCATGTGGGGCCGGGTACATTCCAACCCCTGAGAAATGAAATTCTTGAAGAGAACACAATGGAGGAAGAGCGTTACATTGTTTCAACAGAAACTCTTAAGTCTCTGCGTGGATGCAGAGAGAAAAAGGGCAGAATAATTGCGGTTGGAACCACTGTGACCAGAACACTTGAATCCATAGACATAAATTCAACTGAAGCTCTTTCGGAGAGTACATCAATCTTCATCCACCCTCCTTACGAATTCAGAAATGTAGATGTTCTTCTGACCAACTTTCATCTGCCGGGGAGTTCTTTGATTTCCCTTGTAGGGAGTTTCGCAGGCCTTGATCTGATCATGAATGCTTACAAAATAGCAATCGAAAGAAAATTTAATTTTTACAGCTATGGCGATGCCATGCTGATTATCTGAGGAGCAATTTTGTCCTACCGTACACACAGACCCGCAGAGAGCAGAAAGATCCTGTTGCTGGCTCTTCAGGAATTTCTTTTTGTGATTGCCTGGGCAGCCCTAGCAGGAGCCCTGTTTCTGCCGGTAACAAATCTTTGGATTTACCTTACAATTCCAGCTGCTCTAATCGCAGTACATTTTCTGACTTCGATGGAGATATCCGATGAGACCAGTCTTCTGGTTTCACTTAGCCTAAGACAGATTTCATCCGGCGCTAAGAATACACCATCCCGAAAAGCAGTTTTTTTCAGAATTCTTCTATCTGTGCTGCTTTTTCCCGCGGCTCTTATCGGATACATCCCTCTTATGTTCGGGAAGCCTTCCCTGCCCGAATTATTAAGTGGCACACGCCTAACTGCAATCGACATAAGATTTGACCCCAGACACCCGTCGGCGATCAACAGCATCGCAAGAAAAGCTGGTGTGCGGGTAAGAACCCTTACCATTGTTCCTCTGGCTGCAGCTGCGGCAGCTTTTATTCTGCTGCACTCTACCCCTGTTGTGTTGTCTCAGTCGACAGAAGTGGTTGAGAATGGTCTTCCTGAAAGTGAACAGGAACTTCTCACACACTACCTCTCCCTTACGGCCATTCATCCCGAAGAGCTCGAATATCATGTCAGGCTAGCCAGCCTTTATCAGAGAAACGACATGCAGCAGGACCTTGCAAATGAACTTGAGATTATTGCGGGAATTGACTCTACGCATGCAATTATGATTCTTGCAGACACAACCGGTTTCACATTTGAAATGCTTACACCGGCTCCGGAGGATTCCTCCACTCAAATCGAAACAACTATCGTTCCAGAAGCTCTGAACGCAGCTTCAGCTGATTCAACGAGTGCCGATTCAACAGCTGCTGATTCAACAAGCCTGATTTTAAATGATTCTCTCGAGGTTCTGGTGGATTCAGTTGTAACCGATACTACCGTCTCCCTTTCCCCTGATACACTGATAACGATTCCGGATACTCTTCCGGAAGTTGTACCTGATATTGAGACCGAGACTGATACTCTGCAGACAGTTCTGCCGGATACAGCTGAAGTACTCCCTCCTATGGAGGATTTCACAACACCTGCAGTAGAAGAAATTCAGGAAACAGAGGAGGAAACAGTTGGGCCTGACACCCTCGTTCAACCTTAAAAATAAAAGCGGGAAAGCCCGAAGAGGAACACTGAACCTTGCACATGGTCCAGTGGAAACCCCCACATTCATGCCTGTCGGTACACAGGCGACAGTTAAGACAGTTAGGAATTCTGATCTTCAGGCTGATGGATACAAAATCATTCTGGGAAATACCTATCACCTCTACCTGAGACCGGGTCTTGAAATACTCGAAAAAGCCGGTGGACTGCATTCTTTTATGAACTGGAAAGACAACATCCTTACGGACAGCGGTGGATTTCAGCTTTTCAGTCTCTCTTCTCTGCGAAAGGTTACAGAGGAAGGATACAGTTTTCAATCTCACATAGATGGCAGCAAGCACATTCTAACACCGGAAAAAGTAATAAAAGCCCAGACTATTTTCGGCAGCGATGTCATGATGATTCTTGATGAGTGCCTTGAGCAACCGAGTATGGAAGGGAAAACAAAAGAGTCTGTCGAGTTGACTCTTCGCTGGGCTGAAAGAGCAAGGAAAGTCCATCCAGGTGGTGGGCAGGCCATGTTCGGAATTGTCCAGGGGGGCGGTTTTCCTGAGTTAAGGAAGTACTGTGCAGACAGACTTGTTGGTATGGATTTTGATGGTTATGCCATCGGTGGTGTTGCGGTTGGTGAAGAAAGGCCAATGATGGAACTTGCTGTGAGAAGCTGTATTGATCAACTTCCGGAGAGCAAGCCAAGGTATCTTATGGGTGTGGGCAAGCCCAAGGATCTGATAGATTTTGTGGGAATGGGAATTGACATGTTTGATTGCGTAGTTCCCACAAGAAATGCCAGGGGAGCCTGCTTTTTCATTCCGGACGGCAAGCTAAACATTCGCAATGCCAAACATCGCACTGATTTCCAGAAGATACAGGAAGATTGTGATTGTTATGTCTGCAAAAACCATACCAGAGCTTACCTGCACCACTTGTTCAAAGCCAAAGAATGGCTCGCTCCAATTTATGCAACGCTTCACAATCTTCGTTATTTTGCCCGTCTTATGGAAGGGTTGAGAGAAGCAATTGAGGATGACAGATTTGAATCAACGTCTCAAGACCTCCTGAAAAGAATGGGATTCTTTGAAAAATAGAGAAACTGTACTAATAGAGAGCCTGGGAAACCGGGTTGGCGGAATTGGACGACCGGAGGGGTCACCTGCAATTTTTGTCAGAGGTGCTCTTCCAGGAGAACAGATTACAATTAAGAACCCGAGGAACAGGAAAAGCTTCATCGAAGCTGAACTTGATTCAATTGTGAAGCCATCACCGGACAGAGTCAAACCATTCTGCAGTTACTACGGTATCTGTGGTGGTTGCTCTTTGCAACACCTGAGCTACCAGGGGCAACTTCACTGGAAAAGGCTCTGGGTCGAAAAGGCAATGCGTGGTCTTCCAATACCGAAAATCGATTTAACCGTACCATCTCCTGCAACAGAAGGTTACAGGAACAAAGTAACGTTCGGTATATGGGGAAACGAACTAACTCTAAATGCATTCAAAGGGGATCCTGTTCCCGTCGACACATGCCCCTTGATGAACGATTCCTGTAAATCAGCTATGCAGTCCTTTCTAAAAACAGGTTTTCCAGATGGAATCAAGAAACTGGCTGTACGGGGAAGCGTCAACTCAAATAGTTCATTAATAGAACTCACCGGTAAGCACATGGGCACAGTACCCGCCAACTGGCCTCCTGTTGTAATCAGGAAAGAGGGAAAGTGGTGCTCTTTAAAACCCGGAGACATGTTTGAGAAAATGGGAGAACTCGTTTTTCAGATTCCATACGGTGGTTTTTTCCAGGTTAACACACAGGCAGCCGAGCAAATAGTTAGCATTGTGTTAAACCATGTTTCCAAAGAAAGCAAGAAAATTCTTGACCTCTATGGAGGAGTCGGAACCTTTGGATTACCTCTGTTGGCTGATGGTTGTGATGTAACGACTGTAGAGATGAATACGGAAGCCTCAGAAGGCTGCAGAACTGCTGCAAAATTGAACAGTATTCCAACTGGTAAGCTTCATGTAATCAATGCCAAAGACAGCACTTTCCTCAAAAAGGCTCTAAAAAAGAATAAGCAATTCGATACAATCATAACCGATCCTCCCAGAACGGGGATGGGTCTCAATGTTACCAAGCAGTTGTTACAACTGAAACCTGAGCAGATTATCTATGTAAGCTGCAACCCATTTTCCGCAGCGAGAGACATCGCCCTTATCATAGAAAACAACTATTTGATCAAACAAATAACCCCGGTAGACATGTTCCCACACACCGATCATGTCGAAGCGGTATTTCTTCTTGAAAGAGGTAAGTAATGAAAGCGGTTATCACAATTCTTGTATTTGCTTCGCTTGCAGGTGCATCCCTCACGCTTGAAAACCCTCTGAATCTGTGGCTCTACCATTCTGAGGCAACAGGTGATCTTCTTTCAGGAGAATTTCTTGACCAGCACACGGTATCCTTTGAACCGGGATCGCGTACAATGTGGCTTTGGCAGCTAATTCAGGATGAATCTGCAACACCTTCCACGTCAGACGAAACCATATTCGCCTCAAGAACAACCATTGCTTCAGCGATAGAGCAGAATAGTGATGATATGATCTCGAGTGGTGGGGTTCAGTTTGAGATTTTTTCCAGGCCCCTGAACTGGCTCACTATTTCGGAAAGAACATCTCTCTGGACAGGTAGTGATGGCAACCCACCTTCAGCTTTTTCTGCTTTCCACTACGGGCTTGAGCATGGAAGACATCTCTATGTTGACTGGGGATTCGTTCAGGCTGAAACGGGACCCCTGCAAGTCGCACTGGGAAGAATCCCTGTAAGATGGGGACCGGGAAGATTTACACAGCTTCTTGTTTCAGGTGAGGCTCCCTCAATGGATATGATCAAGATTGATCTAGATCTGGGTGACAAGGTCAATTTCACCGGTTTCACCGCCACAATCAGTTCCGATTCCTCCACATGGCTTTCTGCTCACCGACTGGACATCAAGCCCTATGAGAAATTGCGTATAGGACTTTCGGAATCAATACTTTACACCGCAGGAGGGATAGATCTTGCCTATGCAAACGTGTTTATCCCGTGGTATCCGGTTCAGTGGAATGAGAGAGTTGATGACAATGCATTTATGTGTGTTGATGCCACCTGGCAGCCTCAAAGCGGAATCGCACTGTACAGTGAATTTCTGATTGATGACATTCAGTATGAAAACGTCAATGACGTACCGAACAAACTCGGATATACTTTCGGAATTGATTATTTCCATCCTCAAGAAGGATTTGGTGCGGTAGTTGAATACACTGCAATACAAAGATATGTCTACAGCCAGAGGAAAATCAACAATTTCTACATGCATGACAGCAGAATCATCGGCTCACAGCTGGGTCCTGACTCCGACAGGATAACTGGTGCCCTCTCTTACGCTGGCTTCAGGGGAATTACTGCCCAGTTAAAAGGCAGTTACACCAGACATGGAGAAGGTAATGTATACGAAGGCTGGCCAGATTCTGTTCAGGCAGGGGGGGCATTTCCCTCTGGAACAGTCGAGAACTCCAGTGAAGTGTCTCTAGACCTGGGCTGGTATCCACGAAACTGGCTTGAGGTTCGAACTGAAGGTGGTATTTCATTCACAGAAAACGCCGACAACATGATCAATGTTGAGACAGATGATTCCTGGATATCTCTGGAGCTGCTTGTTCACACAAAACTGAAATAGGAAGAAAGCAGCCCTACCCGCCGCACCTGTCAACTGACCCTCGCAAGACTTCAATTGCATGAGGTAGAATCGGTAGAAGAAACTCTATGCATTCTGTGACAGCTTTAACGCTTCCGGGAAGATTAACAACCAGTGTGTTTCCCTTGATTCCCGCTGTTCCCCTACTTAACCAGGCGGCCTTTACCTTTTCACTGGAGCGATACCTCAGCATCTCGGGTATGCCCGGAACCTTGCGATCACAGACCAATTCAGTGGCCTCAGGTGTGAAATCCCTCGGGCTGAATCCCGTACCACCTGTAGTAAGGAGAAGGTCGACACCCCGGTGGGACATCTCTCCTATGCAAATAGAGACCGGCTCTACTCCGTCCTCTGTAATCCTCGAATCAATCATCGTGTAACCAGCTTCAGCCATCAATTCTGAAATGGCAGGACCGCTTGTATCAATGCGGGTTCCTTCTTTGCAGCTATCGCTGACTGTTAGTACGCTGAAAGTAGCCACATCACTCCTTAGTAGTGTCGATTCTGTAAACACCGGACTTACCGCCGGTTTTCTCCAACAACCGTATATCTGAAATCTCCATAGATTTATCTATTGCCTTAAGCATATCGTAAACAGTCAGCAATGCGGTGGTCACTCCTACAAGAGCTTCCATCTCGAAACCTGTTTTTGCTTCGGCGGAAACGGAGCAGACACATCTGAGAGAGCTTCCTGTGAATTCAAAATCAATATCGGCACTCTGCAGTGGAAGCGGGTGGCACATAGGTATGATGTCAGACGTTTTCTTTACACCCTGAATTCCTGCAACAATTGCCGTATTAAGAACATTGCCCTTCGGTGAGTTACCACTTGTCAGCATTTCCAATACTACATCTCCAAGTTTTATCCATCCTTCAGCAACAGCAGTTCTGTGGGAGGGTTTTTTCTCGGAAACATCGACCATTCTGGCATATCCGTCTTCATTCAAATGGGTTAGCTTCATCCGCCTATCCTCCACATACTCACACCACCGCATGCGCCATGATGGGGTTTCTTCGCCACTAAAGCGTGAACAGCTGAGATCATCTCGGTGCTACTGTTTCCCGATCTAAGCATTTTCCCAAGATTGAGAGATTCACCACCTGCAAGGCACGGAAGCAATTCACCCTCGGCTGTCAGTCGAAGTCTGGTGCAGTTTGCACACATTCCTCCCGCAACAGGGGCAATTATTCCGAATTTGATTCCGGAGGGTGTCATATACATGTCTGCAGTACCTTCTGTAGCAATAAATTCAGCCGGAACTTCCTCCAGAATTCTATCTCTTGGTACATGGTCGCACTGTGAGTCTGTCATGGGCATGTGTTCGATAAACCTCATAACTGTACCCATGTTATGCGCCCATGTAATCAGGTCAGCGAGCTCCCCGGAATTTACTCCTTTCAGAACAACACAATTCAGCTTGACCGGATTCAGATCGTTTTCCTTGGCTGCTTGAATTGCACTTTCTACCATGCCGAGAGTTACATCCCGTCTTGTGACCCTTCTGATTACATCATTCTTCAAGCTGTCAATGCTGATGTTTACCCTGGAAAGACCTGCTTCTTGAAGCTCTGAGGCAAACTTCGGCAGAAGAATCCCATTGGTTGTCATCGCTGTTTCCGCCAGTTGCGAGAGAGTCTTAACAAGCGAGACAATCCCTTTACGTACAAGGGGTTCACCCCCGGTAAGCCTTATCTTCCTCAGGTTCAGTGCTTCGTGTATCAAACCAACAAGCTGCTGAATTTCCTCCAACCGCAAAATACTAGAATGTTCAATATGAGGGATGCCTGATTCGGGCATACAGTAAATACATCTCAGATTACACCTGTCAGTTACTGAAACTCGCAAATAATCGATTTGTCTGCCATAGCTGTCTCTCATTCCCAGCAACTCTCCCCACCGGCCCATGACATCAGAGTGAAGGGAACTTGATCCCCTTCGGCTGCTCCAGTACTTTCAGGAGAAAGCCAGGTAATACTGTTTGTTCCTCCTGTGCTCATCAGGTCACCGGAGCCGGAAGACGCTGGTTTTCTGAGAGTCCATCCCTGTTGTGTCAGTTCTGCGATAGTTCGGAAATAGTTTAAACGACCTGTTTTCTTACGAATGGTACCAGTCAACTTGCCTTTAAGCTCTGTTCTGCTGAAATTGCTGTGTCCTGAGAAGTGTCTGAGTGTTGCGAGCACATACATTTCAAGCCCGACAAGAACACTCACAGGATTACCGGGAAGGCCGAACATCATTTTCCCACAGGGACCTGTAGCAAAAGAAAATGGTTTCCCTGGTTTTTGGGCAACGGCTCTGAAGTGGAATTTGTAGCCGATCTCTTCCATTACCGAAGGTATGTAATCATGAGTTCCCATCGAAACTCCACCCGCTGTAATAAGAATGTCGGAAACACTTAAAGCTTGAGAAGCAGCGTTTCTAAGCGACGCCGGATCATCTGCGGAATGAAAAACTTTCACAGCACCAAAACCGGCTTGAGAAAGGAATGTTGAAATCAGTATGCTGTTCGCATTTCGTACCTGCCCGGGACCGGGAACATGAACTGGAGGAATAACCTCGGTTCCGGTTGTTAGAACGCTGATGGTCGGTTTTCTGAAAACTGAAAGAGTTTCCCGCCCTGCCATTGCAGCAATACCTGTCTCTGAGGGGGTAATCAGAATCCCTCTGTTAAGAACGGTTTGACCTTTCGTAATGTCTTCAGCCTTAAGGCAGATATTCGCCCCGATATCAGGCATTTTGTTAATGGTGAGCAAACCATCCTTGACCGTTGTCACTTCCACCATAACAACTCTGTCTGCACCAACGGGAACGGGAGCGCCGGTCATTATAGGTGCTGCCATACCATCCGATGGTATTGGTGGGGGATGTACCCCGGCCGGGATCTCGTCCATCAAGCTGTACTCTTCACAAATTCCACGAACTGCAAAACCATCCATTGCACTCCGATCGAATGGAGGCATTGCGATATCACTGACGACATCCTCTGCGAGAATTCTACCTGCACACTGATCAAGGCACAATATTTCTGCCACAGGTGCAGGTGTATTACCCGCTATAAATTCCCGGGCTTCCTTAACGCTTATCATTTTAATAATCTTCCTCCAGACACTTAGCTGCATCCGCCAGAGCACTTTCCAGGAAATGATATTTCTTCAGAAGAAGAGTTGCCACAGGAGTAAGCGAACTGCCGCCGCCCCCTGAGCCACCCCGGCTCCTTCGAATTAATTTCACACCAAGTTTTTCTTCGGTATGAGAAATAAGAGTCCATACCCGTCTGTACTGTATTCCTGCGGCCTTGGATGCAGCAAGAATTGAACCGGAATCGCGAATGGCTTCCAAAAGAGAGGCTACTCCCCTGCCGAACACAGGCTTGCCTTCGCTTTGCAGCCACAATTTCCATCCCGGACGAATAGTTGTGAACCCAGTCAGTCCTGCCACCGAAAGAGTCAGTCCTGTGATTCCGGCGGGTATCGAATCAAAGGGACCTTCCAGAATAACAGAGGCATGGTCTAGAAGCTCCGGGTTTTTGGGCTCTGCCACATCTCCATCGATATAGACAATTGTCGAGTTTTCAATCAGGAGAGCAGCGGAATTGGTTTCCCAAATGATTACATCAAATTTTTCAGGTGAACTTGGTATGAATCTTTCAATATCGTTGAATTCATTGAATTTTATAAGAGCAACTTCTGCAGCACCTGCCTGGTGAATTCTCCAGGTATCGCTTCCTTCCCTGCCAGGTCCGGAAAGGCACTCAGTAACCGGTTCTTTCTGCTTTTTCAATTTATAGAAAGCTACAGAATATCCTTTTTCATTAAGTACTCTCACCAACTCAGTGCAGAACAAAGTCTTTCCTATTTTTCTGCCTGCTGCTGCAATTACTATATTCGGGGTTATGGAATCACCTCCAGTATTTACAATTACCAGTTCCGGTATGCCCCTCAAACATAAGGGAATACTGCCGAAATAAACCAGCGGAAGAGTTATACATGAATCAGGAATCACTTTTCAGTATTGTACGGACGGAATATATCGCTTCAGTAAGAAGCACTGTTACCAAAGCAGTTCACACTGAAAGCGGTGCAGAGTTTGTTCATGTTCATTGCGAAGAAGAACGTGAAAATTTCTTTTCAGCATGCTTCAAGACCCCACCGACGAACGATACAGGTGTACCTCACATTATCGAGCACACTGTACTTAACGGTTCGAAAAAATATCCTGTCAAAGATCCATTTATGGAAATGGTCAAAAGCAGTATGGCCACATTTATCAATGCGATGACTTACGGAGACAGAACGCTGTATCCATGTGGCAGTCTCAATGAAAAAGACTTTCGTAACCTTGTTTCCATCTACATGGATGCAATATTCCATCCCCTTCTGAAAGAGGAGTATTTCCTGCAGGAAGGGTATCGCCTCGATTTTGAGGAACCTGGTAATGCAAAAAGTCCCCTTGTTCACAACGGTGTTGTTTACAATGAGATGAAAGGAGCCTACTCCGATCCGGACAGCTATATAGAGCGAGAAATGACTAGATTGCTCTATCCTGATGGTTCTTGCGGGAAAGATTCAGGTGGAGATCCGCTTGCGATTCCATCTCTTTCCTACGACCAGTTCAAGCAGTTCTATAATGAGCATTATCACCCATCAAACTGCTGCCTTTTCTCTCTTACCAAAATTCCATTTGCCGAAATGGCGGAGTTCCTGGGTGAAGCATTAAGCGGATTCAAAAATTCCCATAAGCCGGTAGAAACAGTTTTACAGCCCCGTCTGCAGGAACCAAGGCGTAAAAGCGTTCCCGTACCGGGAGCCGCTGACAACAAATGTACAGTTGCGAGTACCTGGATGGCTAACAGTGCAGGGAACCCAGTAGAGACTCTTGCTTTTTCTCTTCTTGAGGATGTTCTTCTGGACGATGATTCTTCCCCGGTCAAAGCAGCTCTTCTCGATTCGGAGCTCGGTACTGGGCTATCGGGTTGTGGATATGATTCTGATCCGGTGCAGAGAAATTTCGTAATTGGATTGAAGGGTGTAGAAAAAAATGATGCCGAAACCGTTTTCAGTTTAATACGGACCACCCTCAAGGCTCTTGTCAGTGATGGATTGAGTCCTGAACTGGTAAAAAACATGTTGCACCGGAAAGAGTTGCACTTACGTGCGATCGGAGCTAGCTGGCCTTACTCTGTCATGTCTAGCGTCTGTGCGGCATGGACCCATGGTGAAGATATTTTTCAGTCTCTTGATCTGAATTTCCTTCTGAAAAGTCTTAAAGAACTCATGAATGAGAATCCCAGATTCCTAGAGGAGATGATTGAACACCACCTCTTGGAAAACACCCACCGTGTGGATTGCATTTTCTATCCTGATGAACAGCATTTCCTGGAAGAAGAGAAAAAAGTAACGGCAAAACTCGGGACCTTGAAAGAGGAGATGTCACCGGCTGAACTGAACAATCTCGCCCTCAGATCAGAGGAACTCGTAGCATCAATGGAAGCTCCCAGCTCTAAGGCAGCCCTTGCAACCCTGCCTAAACTGAGCATTTCTGATGTATCAACAGACCCACCTGCAATTTTTCATAAAGAAATAACGGTTAACGGAAGACTATTCCTTCCAACAGAAATACAGACAGCAGGGGTTTGCTACGCTGACCTTTGTTTCGATCTGTCAGAGTTACCGCTGGACCTAGTACCCCACCTCCCCTTCTTCACCAGTTTCCTGACTAGAACTGGTGCTGATGGAATGGATTACCTGGAAATGGCTGAAGCCGAGCTGGCCTGTTCGGGAGGTATTGGAACATCTGTAACTACAGTAGCCTCAACTGCCACTTCAATAGACCAGTACAGAGTTATCCTAAAAGCAGGTGCTCACTGTCTGGAAGAAGATCTGCCTGCGATGCTCGATATTCTCAGGAAAAGGCTCTTCGATCCGGAACTGGATAATTCTGAGAGAATTATCATGGTGGCTACAGAGCTTGCTGAGCATGCACGAAGCTCTGTCATTCCCAGAGGGCATGTTTTCGCCTCTCTGAGGGCTCAGGCCGGTCTTTCGGCTGCGTCATACGCCAATGAGCTTCTTCACGGAATACCAGCTTTGAAACAGGTAGCAAGCATTAACGGGAAAACGGTGAAGGCTGAGATTAAAGCCATGAAAGCTATCCATGAGTATCTCACAGAAAGGGCTCCTCAGATCCTCGCTTGGGCAGGCCCAGGGGCCAGGGAAAAGGAAGTTTCAAGCTGGCTCGAGAACCTTCCCGGATCTCACCTTGGAATAACGACACAGAAACCACCTGAATTCCCGAGCATTCCCGATTTGACAGGGGTAACGATACAGGGAGGAACATCATTCGCTGCAGCAGCCCTGCCGGGTATCCCTTCCTCTCATCCGCTTTCAGGAGCAGGTTATGTAATGATGAGAATGCTTTCAGAGGGATATTTATGGGATGAGATTAGGGCGAAGAAAGGTGCCTACGGAGCAGGATCAAACCTTGGTGGAACTGCTGTCACCTTCTACTCGTACAGAGACCCATCTCCCTTGAGCAGCCTTGATACCTTTAAAAACGCTATTCTAAATGGAATTCATGAGGTTGATCTCAGCTCAAGAACTCTTGAGGATTCAATAATTGCCAGTGTAAAGGGTATGAACCCAGCCGTTCGGCCGCCTATGGCAAACGGTCTGGCCATATTGAGACAGCTGCGGGGCATCAGTATCGATCTCATAGCTGAACGAAGAGAACACCTTCTAAATGTAAATGCGGAGTCAATAAAGGAATTTGCTCTTCTCTTAAAGAAGAGAATCTCTGCACTGAGAGTTTGTGTAGTCGGTAACAAGGATGTCCAGGATTCAGCAGACATCTCTAACAGAATTGAGCTCTGAGAGGGGAATTAATTATGGATATAGCATCTATGGTAATTGGAATAATCTCTGCACTTGTGGGACTTATCCCTTGTGTTAACTTCTTTGTAATACTACCAGCAATACTGGGTTTGATTCTTGGAATCATTTCCTTCAAGCAGAAAAAAGCAGAAGAGCTGCCGTCTGGCATTGCTCTTGCTGGTATTATTCTCAATTCTCTCCCTCTTCTTATTGGAGCTACTTTTCTTGTGTACGCCTTGTTCAGCGGTGACACGTACTCCGTAAATGAGATGACCATAAAGTAGAAGCATCAAGCAAAATGAGGACATACAGAATATTCAATCTGACTATAATTGGATTGCTTCTGTATGTCCTTGTTTTTTCTTTAGTTTCGCCTGTTGTAACAAGATACTTCCCGAATCTTCCAGTCTGCTACCATAAAGAGTTAACAGGAAATAATTGTCCATTCTGTGGTCTCACGAGAGATTTGAATTGTATTCTCACCGGCAACGCGGAGCAGGACAGAATTAACAGCCGGCTTCAGGTATTTCTAGCGGTCTATGCTTTGGAATGGGTAATAAGAATTACGATACTTCTAGCGACGAGAAGGTTTTCCCTTGCTGGCAAAACTCTTCCTGTTATTGATATCTCGATTCACTGTATTCTTGCGATCAGAATTTTTCAAGCCATCAGCTCCGTATAGGATCATATCCTTCTGCTGCTGCTTTTCAGAAGGCTTTCTGGGTATTCGCAGTAGTTCACCATCAGGATACGATCTTCCTGTAAAATACATTGCTGTTGCAACAGTCATGGGTGTGGGAAGGAATATCTGCACCTGTCGGGGAATGGCTCCCTGTTTTTCGAGGAAGGACCTTGCAGCCTGCATGTCGCCTACTGTGCTGCCGGGAAACGCTGCAATAATGTATGGAACAATGTACTGTTTTCTTCCGGATCTTTCAGCATTCTTTTTAAATTCAGCAGCAAACTCTTCCCAAAGCTCCCTTGAAGGCTTTCGCATAAGGGTAAGCAGTTTGTCCCGGACATGCTCAGGGGCTATTCTCAAATGCCCTGAGATATTCTTCGAAGTAAGTCTGGACATGAATGCAGCATCTTTAAGTGCAACATCATATCTGATACCGCTGGAGATAAACACATTTTTTACCTGCGGAACATCTCCGGTCCTGGAAAGAAGATCGATGTAACTGCTGTGATCTGTTTTGAAATATTTGCAAATGGTTGGATAAAGACAGGAAGGTCTTCTGCACTTTTTCATCTGCTCCGGATTGTCGCACCCCAGCCCGTACATGTTTGCAGTTGGCCCGCCCAGGTCAGAGATAGTACCCTTGAAGGCGGCCGATGCTGAAATATCAGCTGCTTCTTTAAGCACTGACGATTGTGATCGACTAGAGATAAATTTTCCCTGATGAAGACCGATAGCGCAGAAACTGCATCCACCGCTGCAACCTCGGACTACTGTAACAGAGTCCCTTATCATTGTATAAGCCGGTATCTCACGCTTGTATGACACATGGGGCATGCGGGTATATGGAAGACTGTAAACGGCATCCATCTCAGTTGAGGAGAGGGGTTCTGCCGGAGGCTCAATAACAACAACCCGCGAGTCGGCCCGTTGGATCAATCTCGAACCGCACCAGGGATTCTGATTGGCTTCAAGCTTTCTGGACAGCTCAAGCAATTCAGTGGAATCAGAGGTGAGGGATTCGTGGGAAGGCAACTCTACATCGCTCTCAAGCGCATTATACTTACCCTTATGTAGAGCAACAGCAGTACCCGGAATGCCTGTAAGACTCTCCCCGGCTTCGAGACGACTGGCTATCTCTACGATCTGTCGTTCCCCCATGCCATATACCAGAATTGAGGCCTTGGTGTCCAGCAAGATTGATTTCTTCAGTCGGTCGCTCCAGAAATCGTAGTGTGTCACTCTTCTGAGACTGGCCTCTATGCCACCCAGAACAATAGGAACACCCTTCATGGCTCTCTGGATACAATTCGCATATTTCAGAATAGCTCTGTCAGGTCTCTTCCCCGGCAAGCCGTCAGGGCTGTAAGCGTCATCTGAACGCAGCCTGTTATTCGATGTGTAATGATTCACCATAGAATCCATGTTACCTGACGTTACTCCCGCAAAAAGCCTGGGTCTGCCCATCACAAGGAAGCTTTCGAGGTTCTTCCAGTCGGGTTGGGCAATTATTCCTACCCTGTACCCCCGACTCTCCAGAACTCTACCGATAATGGCAGCCCCGAAGGAGGGGTGGTCAACATAGGCATCACCTGTGACAATCAGCACATCAAGCTGATCCCACCCACGGTCATGCATTTCCTTTGCGGTCATTGGAAGAGATTTTTTCATGCACCTAGTGTGACTCCTGAAAACCCATTTGTCAAGCTCAGCAGGAAAACTTGAAAAATCCGGGGAGATGAAGGTTACTGGCAGTATGTAAACACATGTTCCCCATAGAAAGGAAGCAAAACAATGACGAACAAGCGAGGTGTCGGCCACAGAGCAAACCGGCAAATCCATGTTCATATCCAAAGAGGAGACGAAAATGTCTGAAGAAAGAACAACACTCAGCACTGCGAGAGTCTCTGCAGGAAGGAACAACTTCTTCATCGATGCCAAAAAGGCAAAAAATGACCACTACTACCTTTCCATCACAGATTCACGCAGACAGGATGACGGCACATTCGAGCAGAAAAAGATCATCATCTTTGAGGAATCCATCAGAGGTTTCAGAGAAAAAGTAACAGAAGCCTGTGAACTACTCGAAAAACTCTTCGACGAAAGAAGAACCGAGGAAATCACAGAGGCAAGGAAAACCAACCCCAAAGCATTCATGAAGTGGGAGCCGGAAGAAGAGGAAAAACTTGAAAAGCAGTTCAAAAAGGGAGTCGATATTGAAGCTCTCTCCAAGGCTTTCGGGCGCAGTTCCGGAGCCCTTCTTGCCCGTCTTGAAAGAATGGGCCTTATTCAGCCACAGGCTTCAGGAGAGTAGTACAAAGCGAGCATTCTCAGTATAGTTGGCTCATGTCATACTATGCGCTACTACTTGCAGCCGGATTAATTGCCGGATTCATAAATGTAACAGCGGGAGGTGGATCCCTCATCACACTTCCGCTGTTGATACTTACTGGAATGCCTCCGGTTGTTGCCAATGGTACCAACCGGATAGCAGTACTTCTGCAGAACATCGCTGCAACAGGTAACTTCCGTCGTCACGGCAGGAAAGATCTCAGACAAGGAATTCTTCTTGGTCTTGCTGCTGTACCGGGAGCCACCGCAGGAGCTCTAACTGCACTCAATCTCTCCGATTATGTATTCAGGTTGATTCTTGCAGGTGCAGTTGTTCTGGGGTTCTGTGTGGTGTTTTTCCACAAAAACCCCAAAGTTGAGAAAACAGAGCTGCACCGCAAATGGCTGCATGCTGTTCTCTTTCTCTTCATAGGTTTCTACGGTGGCTTGATACAGGCAGG
The DNA here is from genome assembly GCA_016744855.1 of Candidatus Fermentibacteraceae bacterium. Taxonomy (GTDB): domain Bacteria; phylum Fermentibacterota; class Fermentibacteria; order Fermentibacterales; family JCC-6; genus Sabulitectum. Next base: position 30,360 of record JADGDO010000002.1, read on the forward strand.
AACCGGTTATCTGATTGTTTTCGCTCTGACAATGGTTGGTGGTATGGGGCTTGCTAAAACAAACAGCGTGAAGGTAGTCATCATAGCTGTCTACCTGATACCCACAATTGTAATTTTTGCAGTGAACGGAAACCTCAGGATTATACCTGGGCTGGTTCTTGCTTCGGGCAATATTATCGGGGGAATTATAGGAAGTAATTTCAGTCAGAAAGTAAACCCGAAATGGATCAAATTAGTGCTTGGAACCGCTCTTATCGGAATGACACTGAAGCTTTTCTTTTCGAACTGAACCCATATCAAAGCCTAAAGTAGCCAGGAATTCACCATTAATTATTCGAGACAAGACTTCATGGAAGTGAGTTCGTAGCCTCCCCCATTTGAGCGACAGTTATAAGAATGTTTTCAAAAGTCACAAATAACAATCCTGTCGTGTATTGATCCTACTTTGGTTCCCTGATCAGCCTGAATCCGCAACTCATACTTCGCTGTGTTTCACTAAGGCTGGTTCTGTTAGCACTTCTCAGGAACTGAGCTTGACTGCTCCAACTGCCACCCCTTTGAATCCGATAGCCCTGATTACCACCTGAAACCCAGGCACTGCCATCGGTGGGAGCTCCAGTGTAATTATCATGGCTCACATCCTCACACCATTCATAGATATTCCCTGACATGTCATACAAACCCCAGGGATTGGGTTCAAGAGAGCCTATGTTCTGCGGTGAAGCATCTGAGTTGGGATTGTACCAGCCATAAAGACCAACAGTACCGGTAGAATTATCATCACCCCAGAAAAACCAGCTATCTGTTCCAGCACGGCACGCATACTCCCACTCGGCTTCAGTTGGTAATCTGTAATTATAATCTGGATCAACCATATTTAAGTTGTCTATAAACTCCTGGCATTCAGACCAGTTCACATACTCAACAGGAAGGCTGTCACCCAAAAACGTTGAAGGGTTCTCCTCCATTACATTTTCCCAAAGCCTCTGACAGACCTCAACGCTCATTATCTCAAATGAAGAGGCAAAGGTAACGGTGTGAACAGGAGACTCATCAGACTGATGAGCCCATTCAGTAGTATCTGAACCCATCATAAAGGAACCAGCAGGTGCCTCGACAAACTCACTTAAGTAATAACCGTCAATTGAAAACTGTGCACTGTACCCTGTATCTTCTTCCAAAGTGATTACCCTGATTCTAAAGTCATCACCCATACCACAACTCTCCGGTATCTGAAGAGATGTTGTTTCACTTCCTATTTCGTTAAAGAACCACTCTGTCAATTCTATTGCCAGGCTATCATCCCGGAATAACTCGATCATTGCATACTTGCTCCTGGGAATGGCCTCAAAATCGTATTCAACCAGCATGCCAGTCTGCCACAAATGCCATTCTGTGTCCTCATTGGGATAGTACACATCAAAATCACTTATCAGTTCATCAGGTTGTGACGCTGTCGGGCTATCTCCACAGGATGCAATCAGACCAAGTGTAATGAATGCAACAAGCATCCAATACCATGTTTTATGTACAAAATTCATTAGTACCACCTAAGGAATGAAAACACAGTTCTTAACATAGCAACCCTCTGGAGTTGAAAGCCCCACCAGATAACACCCGGAAGATATTTCCTGCGGAATCCATACAGAAGAATGCTCTCCAGCTGGGAAGAAACCCTTTTCAATTTCAGCAATTAGTCTACCCGAGAGGTCGAAAACACTAAGTTCAACAGTTGAAGCCTCAGCAAGGTGGTACCCTATATTGAGTGTTGAAGAAAACGGGTTAGGGGTTAGTGCGGTGATCAAAGAAGCACTTACGTCTTCCCCTGCTTCAATACCTGTTTCCGGCTCGTAACGAAGAAGAGTTCCTGTACTATGTCCACCACAGGCAATGTATCCCCCTGTGGAGAGCTGTCTGACAGAATACACCTTATTACACTCGTATACATAATCGCACCAAACCTCATTTCCCTGACTATCAAATTTGAAAATTTTGCCAAGCCAAAAAGCTCTATCAGGTTCATTGCTACATGGATCGTAATAGTCATCGTAGCCACCGTAAATGTACCCACCATCGATCGTTGTATTAATGGAGTGACCGAAAGACCATGAGGTTGGAGAATGGGGTACGTCATTATACCATTCCAGATCACCTGAGACATCAGTTTTAGCAATTTTTACCATGAATGAAGTAATAAATGTGAATCCGCCATCTCTTGCTGAGCGGGTCAGATCACCAAGGTCATGATAGACACTTCCGAAACTGCCTGGGTAGGTATCAGCTACCCACAAAAGCTGTCCGTCATCAATTGAGTATGCTAGAATCCCGACATCCATACCTGTGTAAAAAACAATAAGTGTGTTATCGACTTGAAGAATTCGTCTCGTAGACAAATGATGTAACCCCTGATAAGTTGCAGACCAGAGTGAGTCTCCCTGTAAATCAGTACGAATTATCCATGCTTTGTCACCTTGGTTACCGGCAATTGCAAAACCATCTTCCAAAGGAACAACACAATTGCCTCTGTCATTGGTCACTGAATGATCAAAGGCAGTTGTCCATATCTGGTTACCCTCACTATCCGTTTTCAAGAGCATAACTGCACTTGTAGGTTCTCCGAGAAGCCCACAAGACCCTGTTGTAATCAAAGAAGTATCATCAAGTTCTTCTACCCAAAAACCAGCTTGACCTTCCCGATAACCCTCTGCCCCCGTAGTCCAAAGCGTATCGCCATCAGAAGAAAATCGGTAGAGAGAAATTGAAGCTGCCGTACCGCCCGGAAGCAAGTGCCAACCTGCAACAATGAATCCAGCATCATAGGTTTCATGGACATCATAGAACTTCCCATAGCTATCTGTGAAGAACTTTTTCGTCCAAACAATAGAAGGAGGGTCCAGAGCAAACCCTGTTGCAAATAGAAGAAGTGGTAGAAAGATGAATAGCTTTCTCATTTTACTCTCCTATTCAGTCAGCTTGATCCAACCAATACGGACATCAGCTGGAGCAAGTTTTGAGTTGCCGTTAAACTCAAGCCATAGCTTGATAGCATTGTCGCTAGCCCACTCCGATGAAGCACTGTCCAGGTCAAAGGGATCCATCTCTGCCCAATCGGCACCAATGGTTTCACTTAACTCAATGCTGTGGGCTGCACTGTCTTCATTCAACCAGTGTACTGTTACTGTAAGATCATCAACACAATCAGTCTTTGCAATCATGCTGAACTGATCGTACAATCCGGTTCGAACTTCATCCCCAACCCCACCTGTGTTAAGTACTAAGGAGTTGGATACATACACGTCTGAAACAGTACCTTCAAACATCCCGCTGACTGAATCAGAATATACGGAGTTCCATCCACTTGTGGAAACAACATCATTTGTGTGCCAGGCCGGTGCGCCTGAACCTGATGCCTCTCTCATATCCCAAGAGTCCTCCAGAACAGTTCTTGCATAGTCACGGGGAGTAATCTGGAAAACCACCCGAGTACTGTTGTCATTAGTGTCTGGTTCTCCGGTTAAGGCTTCTGCTTCAATTTCAAGAATATGAACACCAATATCAGATGAGTTGGGTTGCCATGAGAAAGTAACAGTTTGATCATCGCAAACATATCCGGTACTGTCCAACCCGCTGAAGCTTAACGTATCGGTATCAAGAACGAGTGAATCTGTAAGATCATTAAGATGAACAATTACATTGGATGCCCCTACAGTTCCCATGTTGTAGAAAGTTGCAGATATGCTGATTGCTGATTCTGCAGGAAAACTGTAGTCCTTGATTTTAAATGGTCTACTGGTACCGGCAACGATGTCCGGTTCTGTAATTCTGATATCTGCAGGTAGGTCTCCTCCAAAGAACTGAACCAATCTTCCCTGTCCGGCATTAAGAGTATCCCGGAAGAAGCTGTATTCGTCATCAGTGTTTTCCATTACCATCAGGAATCTTCTACTGTGATCAAGCAGTTTAGAGTTATAGGCAAAGGGAATCTTGTTCGGCCGAAGAGTTACTCCTATATGAATTGACTCGTCATAGCAATTTCTGTTCACATAAAAAGCATAGGCATTATCATATTCGTCACTGAAAAGTCTTATTTGCGGTTCGATTCTATCATTAGGTGAATCAATTTCAAGACTGTCTGCATAGCCTTCCCACCAGTGAAGATCTGTGTACTCGGGAGCAATTGTAGCTACTTCACCAAATGTGCTTCTCATACTGTTCCAGAGTCTGCCATATGCGTCGAATTTCCACATCATGTAGTCTTCAACTGAACGGTCCCCGGATGTGTTTGGTCTCTCCGGTAAATCCCAGAGAGGATCAAAATCACCGCATACTCGGCATGAATCAGAAAAGGGAGGAAAGGAATCAGGAGGAACAACTTCGAAATCACTCCTCCATCTGTTTGTGTACACCCATTCCTCATAGGGAGCATCTAATGGCAGATTATTCTGATCGAGATATCCCGAGGTGTATGTTGTTTCACCATCTTTTAAACTGTAATAGGTAATCATACAATAGGGTATCAATGCTCGTATATCTCTCATCAGCGCTATGTTGCAGTTCATCAAAAACTCTTCCGGTGTAGGAATTCGGTACCCATAAGAGTCGTAGTTTAAGAGAGTATCGATTGGTGGTGGTGGTGCAGTAAATCCCCACATTCTACTGCCACCACATTTCCCAAATGCCTGTGGATAGTAGAGGGATGGAATTTCTCTTTCCTGGTCAAGAGCTACTTCCCGAACAATGATAAATGTTGAATCCATACCCTCTTCAAAATGCTCAAGAAGAACAATATCCTGTTCTCCGCTGACCTCATTGTAATAGGAAGTGTGAGAGCTCAACCAAGATACTCCAAGCTGCCTGAATGGGTAACAATCAAAAATAAAAAGCTCAGGTCTGTTTGGAACAGCCAACGGTAAGGTTGGATTTCCATAGCCCTGATATTCCATGTTGAGATAAGATTCAATAGAGTTTGCCTGGTCTTCAAAAGTTCCGTAATTAACTGGCTGACTACCCCAAGTAAAACTGTGAAGCAGCCCAAATGCTGATACAACGGGTTGGGTTGAATAATCATACTCCATGCTGTGCTTTAACCAGGAAAAGACTCCCTCAGGATCGACTTCCTCAAATGTAGGAAGGGAATCATTCCCCACACTATCCCTATCTTGAGTGTACATATTTGGGATGTAGTCATCAACCTGCGATGTGTCATCAGTCATATGACTCCACTGACGCGATGGTGCTTCATCGAAAGTACTGTAGTACCAGACCAACTCCTCGTCACCGAAAAGGCTGTCCATTATCGCAGCGCAGCTGTCCAGAGAGTAATCAAATTCTGTGGCAGACCAGAACTCGATAAGAGTATCTGATTCGAAGGTAATCGTGTCTCCTTCTATGATGATAGTGATGTCTATCCACTCAGGTCTGGCATATGCAGTGGTATCTGAAAAAGCATTATCGGACATTCTGGCAGCCCAGCCCCATGGCCAGTGACCCCATCTCTGTATCGGGGAAGGAGAAATGCAGAGATACATACCGGTTTGATTTGCCGGTCCGACAAGTTTATTGTAAACTGACTGAGCTCCATGATCGCCTGCCTGTAAAACATCAAAGTAATGCCATGAGAGCATAAGAAACGTATCAAGATCAACCTCGCTGAAATTAGGCCTGTCAGCAACAATTGGGATGGTATTTGATGGTGGAGAACCGGCAGAAGCAATAGGAGCGAAGAGGACAACAGACAAAACAAGAATCAGGAAACTGCTAAGTATGTGTGTGTGTGTGGCATTTGGCCTCCCGTAAGTGTTTTAAGTGTTTCACATCATCCGTATTCACTAACATTCTAAACATTATTCAGGACCTTGTCCAGGCATTATATTCTATTTATCAATCACTGTATATAGTTTAAGTTGCTGTTTCGGATGATTCACAATGACATTAACGCATCTTTCGGAGTCTTCTCTCTGTCAATAGTCTTCTCTCCCAATAATCCCCCATCTCTTCGACTTCCCTGATCAGCTCCTCCGGGAGTTTCAGCAAATTCAGCATTTGGGTAACTCGGGCTCTCGAGATTCCGAGCTTCCTGGCTAAGTCAGCTTTGCTCAAATCCTCCAGCTCCATTTCTAGGGCAGATTCCTTTGCCTGAATGACTGGATTTCTGAAAACCTTCATTTTTCTACGCTTTACACTTGATTTTAGATTGGTATCGTACCATATTACGGTGCGCTGGGCGACACGACCGGGGCGCCAGAGCCCCATAAGAAATCGAGGGACTTTTTCTTTGCCTTCTTGTTATTATTACTAGAATTTAATAGTACAATCAGTAACTATAATCTTCATCTACAGCTTCACTACTGTTGTCTCTATCAAGTTGCACTAATGGCTCCAAGTTCAGAATCCAATCTTTCAGCAAGGTAAACCTTCAGTAATGATTGATACGGAATATCCTTCTTGTTAGCCAGGAGCTTTAACTCTTCGATCATGGACTCTGGTAATCTGAGGGAAATTGTTTTTGTTGAAGGTTTGAGTTTAGAGAGGGTTACTCTCTCTGCACTTTTCCAGTCCAGATAGTCTGCTGAATCATGAGCCTGCCAGAACTGTCGTTCCTCTTCTTCAGTCTTAAAACTGGGTATTTCTTTCTTCATTTTTGAAACCTTCGTTCCTCTGTTTGTGTCATGTCCCTTGCCGATATGATCCTGATCAGCTGGCTTCTGATAACGAAGACAACAAAAAGCATTCTGTTCATATCGGTCTGTCCAAGCACGTAAAATCGTGGTTCGTGTTCAGAATGAGAGCTATCCCTTTGTAAAACAAACGGACGGTTAAAGAACACCTGCTCGCATTCTGACTGGGTAACACAATGCTTTTCCCAGTTCTTCACCGCATTGCCTTCATCCCATTCGAATCCAATGCAATCCCTGAGCATATCTCTTGGTTTTACCATATTCAATGTATATTGCTATCATATACTTTTGTCAAGGTGACATCCTGCGATCAACAGTTCTGCGCAACATTCTCTCCGTCACATGTCTCCTCTCCCAGTAATCCCCTACCTCCTCTACTTTCCCGATTAACTCATCCGGCAGTTTCAACAAATTCAAGAGCTGAGTGACCCTTGCCCTCGACATACTCAATTTCCTGGCAAGATCAGCCTTGTTCAAATCTTTAAACTTCATATTAAGTGCAATCTCTTTTGCCTGCATAATCGGATTCCTAAAGGTCTTCCTCCCCTTCTTGGACTTAGTTGATTCAAGGTTTGTGTCGAACCAGTTCGTTGGGTGTCTCTCATGCTGCGCTATAGTAAGCCACTAAATTTTTTCTCTGTTATCTTATTCTTATTGTCATTCTGAATCAGTTTTCTCATTCCTTTGTTATCATACTTCAACCAGTGCATCCACATCTATCATTGTATGCTTATCTTCGGGTAAACCGAACCTCTGCAGTATTCCGGGGTTATCCGGGTATAGCATGGAGGATTTTATGATTAGAACTGAGATCGTGTCGGAAAGAGAACTTGTAGCAGCTGCACAGGCTGGTGACTTGTCTGCTTTCAATGAACTTGCAAAACGATGCAGGGCTGGAATACTCAATGAACTCACCGGGCTCACAGGTAACGGTCACGATGCCGAGGATGTGATCCAGGAAGCACTGTTAAGAAGCTATCTTAAACTCTCGACCCTGAAAGAACCGTACAATTTTGGAGGATGGGTAAGGCTGATAGCCAGGAACATTGCCCGTAACAGATTGCGCCGCGAACAAAAATTTGTGCAGTTAAGAGAGGATTCAGTTCAAAGTCCAGTATTGAGCAACGATGATGTATCCGTGAAAACAGAGCTTGCGCTACTGGCTCTTTCCCGGTTGTCTTCGAAGCTGCGGGAAACCTCCCGTCTGACCTATCTCTCCAGCTATTCTCAAAAACAGGTTGCCATACGGCTGGGTATCCCGCTTGGCACGGTAAAGCGTCGTTTGTGGGAAAGCAGAGCTAAAATGAAGAAAGAGGTCATGAGCATGTCAAGAACTGGAATAACCCCGGAACCGCTGAATACAGTACCAGTTATTAAAATTAAAGAGCTCCCGAAGGTGTCAATGACAATACATGCAACCGGACCGGGGCTCTACTTCGGCACCATACTTGAAGAGGGCCACCGGGAAACCTGCAGGTTCTTTGACTATCCCGGTGGAATTCTTACCCAGACAGCACTCTCTCAGGTTGTACGGAAAACAAAAATACACCACAGAGATTGTTTTGAGGTTCTGATAGAACACTCGGATTGCGAACCGCAAATTCCGAATGTGCTTCAATACTTCGCAGGAACTCCGGATGGCTTTGACTGGGTAATGATTGTAACGGCAGATGAGAGCTACCCCCAAACGCGCTTCTTCAAAGAAGGTGAGGAACTGTTTCCATCGAGTTATTCCAGTGGGGAATGGGATGAGTATTCGGCACGTGTAGTAAACCTCACCATAGGAAAAATCAACTACGGACAGTGTCTTGCTGTGTTCTGGAGCTGGGAGAACGGTACACCGGCAGAGAGTTTCTTCACCGCCTCCGGAAGACAGGTACTGCACCGCAGGTATGCAGGGCAAAAGGCACCGGAATCACAGAATTACCTGTACAAGGACCTGTCTGAAGAAAGCAGAAAAGTATTCAAGGGAAAAGAATACCGTCTCTGGTATGACACAATTCTTATCGAATCAGAATCAACAACTACTGGAGAATAAGAAACGAAACAGTTTCGTTTCCATGAGCCGAACTATTCACAACTAAGTAAAGACCTGATCCCAGATTGCTTACGTCAGCAGTAAACTGCTCATCGGCTCTCTGGGTAAAGGTTACATCAAGCTTTCTTCCTGTTAGGTCAAACAAAGTGAGGCAATACGGGGTTGAAACTTCACCAGTTACATAGATTGTCGAAGAAGCTGGATTGGGGTACAACTGCATATTAACCGGTTGAACAGGGTCACTCTCAACTGACATAGGATCATGATTGGGATATATGTCCGACCACTCTATCCATTCAGGAGCTTTTTCATAAGGAGCAATTCCTGAAGAGGCGAATGCTATGCCGACTCTGCGCTGGTCCGGCTGAAAAATCATTGTTTGGATGGTTCCCCCCAAACCCGCTACCGGTACTTCTCCCACTGCACCCATAAAATTCCAGAGACGATCAAGAGTAACATCAGTGTCAGTTGTGAGCGAGTCTAGTAGGCGCGAATACCTGTTACATGAAACAGGAGGATAAAGCACTCTGTGATGATTTGTTAGAATCATCCTGTCTGGAGCTATAGAGGGCTCATCAGAGACATATCTGAAAGCACTTCCCAGGTGATTGTTTACCTCTGTTATCACAGCAGGGTTACCAAGATAACCCAGCTCAGAGGGAGATGTAATATGGATGTCGTATGTGTTGGCGACATTCCACTCGGTGGAGGCTTCCATCAAATCCTGAATATCACAGGTTCCGCTACCGTCAAAATCATCGCTAGAGAGACCGAGTGCCAAGGCCATGCAAATGGGAACAAAACTGGTAGAGGTCTGAGAAGTGCCAGAATAGTTTCCCATATCGAGTGTTGCATTGAGACCTGTTTCATTCATCCCCGAGAGAGTTCCGAGAAACCCGGGAAATGTCACAGAAATCCATTCCTGTCCTGGGTCAGGGTCATGAACAACGATAATACACTGATCGAGAATGGTTTCATTTGAGTCTACATAGTAATCGAGATTCCTGGAGATGGCCGGTGATCCCTGAAGGTCTGGATCTGTTTCAGTAGCACTGCCCCAGGCACTTGTACTGGAACAAAACAGGTGTTTGAAATCGACAGCAGCAGAAAGATCGGGGACGGAACTGACAATGAGCAAATCCAGAGCATCAATATTTCTTCCATATACGGGCGAGTAAAGCGATATTGAATCGGAAGCACCAGCAATAACAGCATCTGCATAATCGCTGAATTCCTGGGGTACTGTGAAATATGTAGGAAAATATGTTCTCAGAATCTCTACGTTGGAGAGAGTACCGGCGAGCTCAAGAAAGTAGCCTTCATATACTTCTACCAAATCAGGTCCCAGAAGATATCCGTATGCGTATCCCATTTCTTCCCAGCTACCCCAGACATTTAGAATTCTAATTTCACCTATCATCTCTACTGAACCGTTCACGCCGAGAACCGGCATTGCAACAACTAGAATCAAAGCAGCTGTTAATAAATTCTTCATCAAGGGTTCTCCTTTTCTCAGCAAGTTACAAGATTCTGTCTGATTACTTGTTTAATTATAATCGTATCAAGAAGAGAAAAGAACAGAGTCAAATACCTCTTCAAGGGAAGATTCTGTATGTTAAAACTAAGAGGAGGTTGATTTGAAAAAAGCAGTTGTGCTTGTTCTTGACGGAGTTGGAATCGGTGAGATGCCTGATGCTGGTGAATACGGCGACGTGGGTAGCGACACACTTGGTAACACCGCAAAAGCGGTTGGTGGGTTGAGTCTGCCGAACCTTCAGAAACTGGGACTCGGAAATATTCACCCTATTGAAGGAATTAGCCCTGTCACAGCACCTTTAGCATCATGGGGTAAGCTAAGTGAGCGGTCCCACGGAAAAGATTCCACGACAGGTCACTGGGAAATGATGGGACTTGTTTCAGAAGTCGCTATGCCGACCTTCCCAACGGGATTCCCTCCCTCTTTTATAAATTCGTTTTCTGAAGCCTGCGGGCATTTAATTCTTGGTAATGAAGTTGCCTCAGGAACAGAAATAATTCAGAGGCTGGGTGCAAAGCAGGTTCGGACTGCTGCTCTAATCACATATACCTCTGCTGACAGTGTGTTTCAAATAGCAGCCCATGAATCTGTTGTTTCTGTCAGTGAGCTATATCGCTGTTGTGAGATTGCCCGGAAAATGCTAGCTCCGCCCAAACTGGGTGTCAGCAGGGTCATAGCAAGGCCGTTTACCGGTGAACCTGGCAACTACACAAGAACTGCAAGCCGTAAGGATTTTTCAGTCCCACCACACGGTGTCACCTTACTGGATAAACTGGTGGAGAATGATATACCTGTCACTGGTGTTGGTAAAATAGATGATCTTTTTAACCACAGAAATATCACAACAAGACACACTGCAGATAACTCGGAAGGCATGAACCTGCTCATTGAAAAGATTACACAATCTTCCGGAGGATTCATTTTTGCAAACTTCTGTGATTTTGATTCGAAGTGGGGACACCGGAATGACTACCGGGGATTCGCCGAAGGTCTTGGTGCTGTGGATAACTGGCTACCGTCTCTGCTGAATTCTCTGGCCAAGGAAGACCTGCTGATTATCACTGCAGATCACGGTAATGATCCTACGACGCCAAGTACCGACCATTCCAGAGAATTTGTTCCTCTTCTAGTCTATTCTCCCGGCTCTGCAGGGGTCTCGTTGGGGGTAAGGTCAAAATTCAGTGATATTGCTTGTACTCTTGCAGATTTTTTCCGGATAGAAGCAGATTTTCCCGGAGTATCATTCCTGAAGGAGGTATTGTGTGACTTCAACAGAAATGCTCAATGAAGCAAAGATGCTCATAGCGCAAAGCTACTCTCCCTACTCTCATTTCAGGGTAGCTGCTGTGCTGGAAGACTCTGATGGGCACATCCATGGTGGAGTCAATGTCGAGAATTCTTCCTACGGTATGACAATGTGTGCAGAGAGATCAGCTCTTTTTGCAGCTGTAGCTGGCGGAGCACGCAAATTTACAAAAATAGTAATCTACTCCCCGGATGGTCCGCCTGTTCCATGCGGAGCCTGCCGGCAAGTTCTTTGGGAATTCTGCGATGAAGATTTCAGGATAACGGTGGTATCAGATGGGGTGCCCCCCAGAGATTTCCTTCTTGGGAAGCTTCTGCCTGAAGCGTTTCAACTGTAGAATCTACAATTGTATTAACGCAATAGACCAGATCGGCAGTGCGAAAAATCTCGGGAAGATAATAGATAGCCGAAGGGTGCTGTTCCCCACCGATTTGAACGATTGATACATCGCCAACTGAAGATATCAGTTCTTCGAGAGAAAAGTCAGGCATCGTATCCGAAATCACTAAAATTCCTGCATTCTCTTCATTTATTCTGCGAATAATTTCCGTAAAACTGTTTTCTTTTGCTGCAGAGAAACCTGCATGCTTTAAGGCTGCGCTAGCTCTTGCAGCATCAACACTGTCGGGCAGGGCGATTAGAACAAAAGCAGTATCGTCAGCTGTTTCTGCCTTTGGAAAAATCAACTCAAATTCAACTTTATCATCCCAGGTTGAGTAAACTGCTCGACCTCCTACAGTTCTCAGCATCGCGTAAACAGATGCAAGCCCAGGCGGTTTAGATTTTGCTGGAACGAAGGCTTTCTCAATAGCAGCCTGAATGCCGTTCTGCCCTGAAACTGTAACGCAGATACCGGCTCCGGATGAGCCTGTAAAGGAACGGATATCCACCGAATTTACCAGATCTGTGCTCTTTATCACAAGTAGTAATCTTATGATAAGGTTTTCCAGGAAAGTAATGTCGATAAATCCAGCTGTTTTTGATGTGGAGTCGGTGGTAATTTTGATTCCCGGTTCCAGCAGTTGCTTAAGCATCCCATCATTATCGGATAGGAATGTATCAAATCTGACTTTCTGTGGTAGTGCGTCTTGAAGAGCAACACTCTGATAGTTTGCCGTGAGTGTTCCGGCAATTCTGGTGGCAGCTTTGAAATCCTTCAGCTCCAGAGCATTTTCTACCAGTCTGAATCTTTCATGTAAAGAGTCAACCATATTGCAGATTGCATCCATTACGGCTGAATCACTTCCCATTCCAGAAAGACCTGAACCATTTACAGGGTAGCAGATACCAACCAGACTGTTGTTCTCAACTCTTGACCATTTGAATCTGTGATAAATCAAACCTTTGTCAGTTTTCATTCTGAAATCACAGCAACCATCCTTCTTCATTCTAATAGCACATGCGAACAAATCCTTGTCTTCGGGATGAAGAAGAGAGAGGAATACATCATCAACAGGGCCAGCGACATTATTTGAAGCCCCCCCCAGCAGTGGGCGGAATACTCCCTTATCATCGATCATCCATACAAAATAGCCAGCCATGGATGCAGCCTGTTCAGCAAATCGTCTGTCCTGTCTGAGAGCTTTGCTAAGAATTCGCTTTGCAGAAATATTCTTTGCAACAACAGAAGCATACTTTCTTCCGTTGAACTCCATCAAGTCTACTGAAAGTTCAACAGGGTACTCTTCGTTTCCTATTCCCTTGTGCTCTGTTTCAAATTGCAGAGTTTTTCGCTGCAGTAGAGACTTCCACAAGGTATCCCACCACTCATCCTGAACAAGTGAATTCAGTTCTGAAATATGGTGTTCAGGAACTTTTTCAACCGTTGTACCCAGTCTACCGGCAACTGAGCTGTTGCCCATAACGAATTTGCCCTTGAAATCAAGAATGAAAAACTCGTCAGCTGTAGAATTGCAGTAATGCTTGAAAAAATCCAAACGACTTTCAAGTTTCTTCTCCAGGGAGAGATCAGTTAACAGTGCAATGAAAAACCCTTGTTCCGGTGAGAAACAAAACACTTTGAGTGGAATTCTGAACTGCGGAGAGAAGAATTCCTTTTCGACTGGATCTCCGGAAAGGGCAACTTGTGAGAATACTGCGATATCTTCTTTTACAGAGGAAAGAGAAAAAAGACCAGCGATTCTCCTGCCAATAGTTCTGTTTCTGCTGGTTGATGTAATTTCCGAAAAAGCATGGTTTACATCCTTAATGATGTAATCTTCAGGTTCACCATTGCCATTTACAATGACTTCGCCGAATAAATAACCGCAAGGCAAAGCCCCCAGTACCTGGCGCATTCTCTGTTTGCAGACACTAAGCTTCTCCAGAATCAACCTCCCCATATGTTAAGTTGAATATACAAATCATTTGCTGAAGAGATAACTGACCCTTGACAGTATGGTTCTTCAGAATGTACTGTAGCCTCTTAATTCAACAGGGAGGTTCAAGTGGACAAGCAAATAGCTCAGTTTGAAAAGGGTGAGGATGTAGTAAGAGTTGCTTTGACGGAATTCCGTAAAAGACAGTACATAGAAATTCGCACCTACTACATGGATGATGCCGGCGAATGGAAGCCCACACGCAAAGGTATTACTCTTAATCCTGATTTGATGAAAGAAGTACACCAAGCTCTCGGGAAAGCGCTTGAAGAAATAGATAATGCAGAGGAATCTGAAATAGAATAGCTCAAAGAAGCTCTGCTACCAACTGGCCACGCGTCATCTATGTGACCGTGGCCATTGTAACAACTGCTAAATCATCGCGTTAAGGTAGAAGCTATATCGTTTATCCGCATTCTGAATATCCGCATTCGAGAGCACATGAAACACAGCCGGACTCATATTTTAATGGACCTCCACAGAAAGGACATGCCCCGGCAAGGTTGTTCACTGAGGCTTCTGAACCTGAGTTCTCCTTCACAATTACGGTCACATCCGGTTCATCATCGAGCATATCTTCGGAGTCAGCACCCTCTCCGCTTTTCATATGCCATGAAAGAGCCTTGCCCATGGCATCGGCACAGGAGAGAATTCGAGTACCATTCTGCCAAGCAAGTCGATGACAGCTAATACCCTTCAACTCACTAACTATTTCTGATGGGTGAACATGGCTTCGCAAAGCAAGAGACACCATTCTGCTGATTGCTTCACTCTGGCTTGCAGCGCATCCTCCCGCTTTACCCATCTGACTGAATATTTCTACAGGGCCATGCTCATCTTCATTGATGGTTACATAAAGATTTCCACAGCCGGTTCGTACTCTTCTTGTAACTCCCCGTGTAAGCTCCGGCCGGGGACGTGGACCAACAAGAACAGCATCTTCCTTTTCCTCATGTTCTTCAGGTTTTTCCGTGTTCAGATTCAGTACCTGTTTGTCTCGACTACCATCTCTGTATACCGTTACTCCTTTGCAGCCCAACTGCCTTGCAAGGCGAAAAACCTGTGCCACATCCTCGCGCGTGGCATCAGATGGGAGGTTAACAGTTTTTGAAACAGCATTATCGGTGTACTTCTGAAAAGCAGCCTGCATTCTGACATGATAGGAAGGACTGATATCATGCGAAGTGACAAACACTTCACGTACATCTTCGGGGACTTCCTCTACATTCTTGCAACTTCCCTTTTGTGCAACTTTAGAAATGAGTTCGGTTGTGTGAAAGTGCCGTTCCATGGCAACCCTTGCAAACTCGGGAACAACTTCATGAAGTTCGTCACCCTCGTCTAGAAGATTTTTCCTGGTGTATGCAAGTGCAAAAACAGGTTCTATTCCACTGGAGCAACCTGCAAGAATGCTTATTGATCCAGTAGGAGCAATGGTTGTAACTGTAGCATTCCTCATTGCGGGAAGGTTTCTTGTATCAAACAAACTGCCCTTGAAGTTGGGGAATGCACCTCTCTCACGTGCCAGATCAGAACTTGCCTGTCTCCCCTTGTCAGCAATAAAACTCATAACATCCTCAGCAAGAACAAGTGCTTTCTCACTGTTGTACGGGATAGATAATCGGAAGAGCAGGTCGGCAAATCCCATGAGTCCAAGACCAATTTTCCTGTTACCTCTTACCATTTCAGCAATTTCAGGAAGTGGATACTTATTGACCTCAATTACATCATCCAGGAATCTGACCGCATTTCGTACAGTTCTTTCAAGACGATTCCAGGCTACCTCGGGCAGGCCGTTGGCTCCCCGGCGAATCATAAGAGAGAGATTTATAGAACCAAGGTTGCATGCCTCAAATGGCAGTAGTGGTTGTTCTCCGCATGGATTTGTTGCTTCGATTTCACCTATATGGGGAGTAGGATTTGCTTCATTCATCTTATCAATGAATATCAAACCGGGTTCTCCGCTGGCCCACGCACAATCTACAATTTTTGAAAAGATAGCTTTTGCGCTGAGTCTTTCAACAGTTTCACCGGAGCGTGGGTTAACCAGAGAGAATTCCTCACCCCTGTCTACTGCGTTCATAAATGAATCAGTTGCTCCAATGGAAAGATTGAAATTATTAAGAAGTCCCATGTCTTGTTTAACTGTTATGAACTGCTCAATATCGGGATGGTCAACACGTAGAACAGCCATATTGGCTCCACGTCTGACTCCCCCCTGTTTTACAGTTTCCGTAGCGTGATCGAATACGGTCATGAATGAAATGGGTCCACTGGAAATGCCCTTGGTAGAATGAACATAGTCATTGGCCGGGCGTATTTTTGAGAAAGAAAAACCGGTTCCTCCACCACTCTTGTGAATAAGAGCAGTATTCTTAACCGCAGTGAAAATGCTGTCCATGCTGTCTTCTACAGGAAGCACAAAACAAGCAGACAGCTGCCCCAATTCTTTTCCCGCATTCATTAGAGTCGGAGAGTTGGGTAAAAATTCCTTCCGAGCCATCATGTTATAGAATACAGTTGCCCACTGGCCAGTATCCCCATCCCAGTCAAGTTCAGCATTAGCCACACAGGAAGCAACCCTCCACAACATCTCAGAAGGTGTTTCAAGTATATCACCATCACTGCTTCTGGTCAGATAACGCTTTTTTAGAACCATTTCCGCATTTGGAGTAAATGATGGAGTAACAAGATTTTCTACAAGAGGCTGCTCCCGTTCCTCTTTTTTCTCTTCTGTATTAAAAAATTCTTCAAACAGACCTGTTTTTTTTACTGACACAAAATCCCCCCTCAATAGTGTATTTCGGGTAAAATTATCAATATTTAGTGCTAGAGGCAAGTCCTCAATACCACAGGTTGTGGATATGCCCATTCTACAGACACATAGCTTTTAGGGAAAATCAATCGATTCCCCCTGTGTCCTTCTTCATGCCCTTGCCGTAAGGGGCACCTTTTGCTAATGTTCCACATATGGAGGATTAATGAATACAAAGTCTGAAAATCGTCTTGAGTTCGAAACTGAGATAATGAGCAACCTCGACAGCATGTACCGGTATGCTTACCATCTTTCCCGAAACAGGGAGGATGCCAGTGATCTGGTCCAGGAAACATGCGCGAGATCTTTAAAAGCTGCAGATAAGTTCAAACGGGGAACTAATGCCCGTGCATGGTTGTTTGCAATAATGAGAAACACATTTTTCAATCAGTATAGAGCAAAGAGTAAAGGTGAGATTCCAAGCGACTGGACAGATGAGGTCGAGTCGGGTGACCAGAGATTTACAGGTAGTATATGGCCGCAACCATTTGAGGTTTTTCTTCGTGATATGATGCGTGAAGATATTGACAAAGCGATGGATAACCTGAGTAATGATTTTCGAACGGTTGTTGCACTTTGCGATGTTGAGGGGTTTTCGTATGCAGAAGCAGCAAAATTGCTGGATATTCCAGTGGGAACTGTGCGATCCAGACTGCACAGAGCCAGAGCATCACTACAGAAGATGCTTTCTCACTGGTTCAATGAAGGGTTAGGGGTAGATGAATCCTGAATGTCTTTTTGTTTTGGATCATTACAATGATTACATTTCCGGAGAGCTGACACCGGAGAAAGCAAATCGTGTGGAAGCACACATCAAGATCTGTCCAAACTGTGAAGTTTTTCTTGGTAAGGCTTTCAAAATACACGGTAGAACACTTGGGCTTCTTCGTGTTCCAGCTCCTGAAACTCTCAGAACCTCCATATCAAGTCTGTTCGACAAGGTTTGAGACTAAGATCTGGAATTTTTGTAACAGCTGGAGCTCTGATGATGCTCGCACCTGCTCTTCTGTTCCGGTCACCGGCTAACACAATCAAATCGGGAAACGAGTTATCGACTCTTTCCTGGCTGCTCGCAGAAAACAAGGGAGAGGGCAGCTGGAAGCTGTATCCTTTCACTATTACTATTGAAATAGGAGAATTCGTAACATTCGCCAGTATCGAAAACTGCGGAACAACCACTCCCCCAGATTCAAGACTGCCTGAACAGATTCCATTCCCACTTGATTACACACAATCAGACCAATCGGTGTCCATTATTTTCAGTGAGGTCCCCTAAAAATGCTCAATAAATTCAATCTTGTTTTACTTCTTTTGTTAGCAATCCTATCCGGTTGTCAGGAACAAGTTGATACCGTACTCCCCCCTGTTGAGATAGCTCCCCTTCTTTCCATTCCAGGAACAATTCTTCTACCTGACACAACCGGTTTTGTAGAGATGGCAGAAGAGGAACATGATGCCGTTCTTCTCTACTGCTGGTTACCCTTCGGTGAATACCCGGAAAGTGAAAATGATCTCATTTTTTTAACCACATTGCATGAAAGAGGAATAACGGCTGTTCCAGTTCAATTTGATGCTATTGTGCGCAATGCATCTCAGACTCAGCTGAACAATCTCGGAATATCAATCAGCGTAGCACTGGGAGACGATGCTCTAAAAAACTTTCTCGTCGAAGACAATCTTCCCGCAGCTGCCCTCGCAATGGCTGACGGTACTGTTGTCAGAGCTTATGGATTCGGTTGTGTTGAAAGGGTACTGCGAGGCAACCAGTGAACCATTATTTCATTAGTGACGTTCATCTTTACCCTATTGGGAAATTTCATCCGGGACGAGAACCGTTATGCAGATTTCTCCAAGAGCTTGCTGACAAGGAGCCGGGTAAATTCTGGATACTGGGTGATCTTTTCGATTACTGGTATGAGTATAAGACGGTTATTCCTGCTGGATATTCACACATTCTTTCTCTTATTAAAGCACTCTCATCTAGGGGGTGGCAGGTCTTCTTTCTACCCGGAAATCATGACTGGTGGTGTGGAGAGAAACTGATGGCTGAGACAGGGATGAAAATTATTTATGATGATGTTCATACCGAAGTCATCGATGGTAGAAAAACTGTCATGTCTCACGGAGATGGATTGGGAAACGGAGATACCGGTTACAAAATGATGAGACCTGTTTTGCGATCATGGCCTGCAAAAATTCTTTTTTCAGCTCTTCATCCTACTGTAGCAACTGCTATGGCAAATTTGTTTTCCAGAACCAGCAAGAGAATACTGCGTAAGCAGGTGGATTTTATCCCTGATTACCTTACCAGTTGGGTACTGAGCCAAGCTGAATTAGATGATGTCGAGCTGGTTATTACCGGCCACACTCACTGCCCTGCAGTTTTGTATCATGAAAGGGTAATTCATGTGTCACTTGGCGACTGGATTTCTCACTTCACATACTTGAGGGTAGGCGGAGGGGAGATAAATCTGCATGAATATAAATAATGACGTGTTAATTACTGTTGTGATTCCTGCTTTTAATGAAGCTGAAAGTCTTCCTGAGCTCCTCAGGGAGATTAATGAGTCACTTGGGCAGAACAACTGGAATGCAGTGGCTATTGACGATGGAAGCTGCGACAATACCTGGAACACCATAACAGCTCTTGCAAATCAATACCCTTTGAAAGGTTTGCGCTTCGGTTCAAACCGTGGGAAAGCAGCGGCTTTAGCTGCAGGGTTTGATCATGCGAACGGGCAATTCATTGCTACCCTTGATGCAGATCTTCAGGATGATCCGGCAGAGCTTCTTCCAATGATAGAATTAATGAACAAAGACGGGTTGGATCTTGTAAGCGGGTGGAAAAAAGTACGGAACGATCCTGCCGGTAAACGGTTGCCATCGAAAGTCTTTAACAGAGTTGTAGGGCTGACTACCGGTATTCATCTGCATGATTTCAACTGTGGATTGAAGGTATACCGCAGCGCTGCTGCTAAAACCCTTGAACTCTATGGTGAAATGCACCGCTACACACCTGTTCTTGCCTTTAGAAACGGGTTCAAAGTTGGAGAAAAGCCTGTAAACCACCGATCAAGAAAACACGGGCACAGCAAATACGGACTCGCCCGTTTTTTTAGAGGCTACACCGACCTGATTACAGTTCTCTTTCTAGGTCGCTATTCATACAGACCATTGCATTTCTTTGGTGGAATCGGCACTCTGCTTTCGCTGACCGGTTTTGCGATAAATGTCTATCTATCCATTCTCTGGATGAGTGGTGAATCTATAGGCAGAAGACCACTTCTTTTAATGGGTGTTTTTCTAATGCTTGCAGGCTTTCAGTTCATCTCGATGGGTCTACTGGGAGAAATGATCCTCAGGTTCAATCCTCGAAAACCCTACACAATAACATCCCAAACAAAATGAAAATAGCTCTGATAAGTCCTCTTCCTCCCTTCAGAGGGGGAATTGCGCAGTTTGGCAAGATGCTCGTTTCCGCGTTGGAAAAACAGAATTGCCTGGTTGAAGGTATCAACTATTCCCACCTTTATCCCAGTCTCATCTTTCCCGGTAAAACTCAATTTGAGAGTGGTTTCAATCGCTCAAATGGGCTTATCCATGCATTCAACCCCTTTTCCTGGCACAAAGCAAAAAAAGCAATAGAAAACCGGAAACCTGATGTAATTATTTCCCAATGGTGGCATCCCTTCTTTGCACCATGCCTTACAGCAATAAACCCGGGTGGGATCAAGTCTGTTGCAATCTGCCACAACATCAAACCTCATGAGTCATTTCCCCTGGCAGATGCTTTCTCAAAACGATTCTTCAGCAAGCAGGACCTTCTAGCTGTCCATTCAGAACAGGCAGCAGAAGAAGCGGAACTCACAGGGAAGAAAACTGTGCAGCTGTTTCATCCAGTATACGATCAGTACTCAGCCACAGGGCTTTATAGAGAAAAAGCTAGAGCAAAACTCGGGTTGCAGTCCCACCATAAGGCACTCTTGTTTTTCGGACTGGTAAGAGACTACAAAGGATTCGACATTCTTATCGAAGCCTGTAACCTTCTCCCGGAGGAGTACAGGATAATTGCAGCGGGTGAGAACTACACTGGTAGTGATTTTGAATCCCCGAGACTACTCTGGGAGAATTCCTTCATACCGGACTGTGATGTCGGAACATGGTTTAATGCTGCAGATATAGTTGTTCTACCCTACAGAACCGCATCTCAGAGCGGAATTGCTCAAATTGCCCTTGCATTTAATAAACCAATGGTTGTTACAAATCGTGGTGGTCTTGCAGAAACAGTAATCCCAGGGAAAACTGGAGCAGTTGCAGAAAATGCAACTCCGGAAGACATTGCAAAAGCGATATTGGAGTGTTCCAGTCTATTGGACAACAAACTTACTGATGAAAGAATCGAAGCGAAAGCTTCTGAATTTTCATGGACAGCATATGCAGACAAACTTCTTGGAGCTATACAATGAAAGTATTTCTGACCGGTGCAACCGGTTTTATCGGCAGCTACATAACCAAGGCGATAGAAGAAGCAGGTCACACAGTTACCAAACACAGTTTTTCAAGCCATGGTCATTTTTCAAAGCTTCCGCCAGACATGGATATTGCAGTTAATGCTGCAGGGAGACTCGGTGGACAGGGTGCCACAACTGAAGAGTTACAAGAAGCAAATGTCCATCTCCCTCTTGTTTTATGCAAAGAGTGCCGTGAAAAGGATATACCTTTGATTCACCTTAGCACGCCCGGAGTAACGGGTCTTGCGGCAAATGCAAAAGAAAGTGACCCGTATGACCCTATGGGTGAATATGAGGCAACGAAAGTGGAAGCAGAACAGAAGTTGCTTAAAAATTGTCCAGACATCACTATTCTAAGACCTGACTTTGTTTTTGGCCCCGGAGACATGCACAAATTTCCTCTTTTCAAACAGATTCACAAGGGGTGGATGCCTCTTGTTGGGTCGGGGTCTGCAAAAACAAGACCAACCGATGTCAGGGATGTTGCCGACGCAGTCCTTAAGAGCTTTCCAGGTCAGCCTCTGTCGAAAGGAATCTATAACATCGGAGGACCACAAGTTCTCTCAATTAAAGAGCTTGCATTAGTCATTTCGGTTGCAATGGGGAAATCAGTACAATTCTTTCCCATACCTCGTTTCATCTTCAAACTTGCTCTTATGTTTGGGCCATTCTGCCCCAAAGCACTTTCTAAAAGTAGATACAATCTTTTTGGAATGGATAGATTTTCTAATACAGACAAGTCATTTAAAAAGGGTTACAAACCAACACGTCCTTTCTCTCTGACAGCAATTGAAACCGTGATATGGTACAAAGATCAGGGGCTGATTTGAACGTAAAAAAACTCGCTTTCTTATCGAAAGTATGCCTGTTTGCTCTTGCAGGAGTGGCTCTGTTCTTTGTGTGGAAAAACGGCAGTAGTTGGCTGGAAGAAGTGAGTAAGTACACTTGGCATCTGAATGCAGGTCAACTAATACTCTCTGCAATTCTACTGATTCTTTCTCTTAGCCTGACTCCCTCTGGCTGGGTGATAATATGCAGATCTATGGGTTCTAAAGTTCCAGCTAAGGAATTGTTCGCTGCATGGTACAGCAGCCAGTTAGGCAGATATATCCCGGGTAAAATCTGGCTCTTTGCCGGTAGAGCAGGATTCCTAAAAGCCCGAGGAATGAAACTGGGAAAGGCAGGAGCAACAACGGCATACGAGCTTTTCTTTACAGTAGCCTCAGTGGGTCTGATAGTAATAGTGCTTGCAATTGTCAGCCCTGACGTTTTCCTGCATTCTGGTGGAAGAGCTGCCGCTTTCGCAGCTGCCGCTGCAATACTGCTTCTTCCGCTTCTTCATCCTGTTCAGAGTTATCTATGCAGGAAAAAGGGCATTGATCACGCAAAACTTCCATCACCCAAAACAGCAGCAGTTATTGTTGCTATATATTCCATCCTCTGGCTACTTCGAGGGTTATCGCTTTTTCTTCTTCTCAAGGGTGCAGGTCTGACTGAGTTGAGTTTTGCGAGTTCCCTTGCCGCTGCCCCTGTTTCGTGGCTGGCTGGATATATTGTGTTCTTTGTTCCGGGCGGTATAGGTGTACGGGAAGCCACTGCCGCCGCAATAGCAGCTCCGGGGCTGATTGCTCCTGCCGCTATTGTAATTGCAGGTCAGAGAATTTTCATGGCAGTTGTAGAAGTATTGCTTGCTCTACTGAATACCGGAAAAATAAAATTAGATCATAAGCAGGAGGAATAGATGTTAAGGTTCATGTTCAGGAATGAAAAGTCGGTTCTGGGAATAGCATTGATTCTTCTTGCAGTACTCACATATTGGACAATATTCTCTTCTGCACGATTACCCGGTGGCGACATGAGCGACACTGTAAGTCAGGGGTATCCGTTTTTCTCTTATACTGAAAGCCGACTTGATCAGGGGGAACTACCGCTCTGGAATCCTTATGTCTTCTGCGGTATTCCTTTCTATGAGTCATTCAGTTCTCCTGTTTTCTATCCGCTGCGCGGTCTTCCGATGATCATTTTCGGCTCTGAGGTAGCAATTCGATTCCTTTTCCCAATGCATCTGCTTCTTGCCGGTCTTTTTGCCTGGCTCTTTTTGAAATCCATCTCGGTTTCCAGGTGGGGTTCTCTGATTGGAGCCTTTGCATATGCTTCGGGAGCGTGGGCAAATACACTGTTTTACGCTGGCCATGGAAGTAAAATTATCTGCTGGGCATGGTTACCCCTGCTCCTATGGGCAGTCGTTAGATGGTCGGATACAAGAGACTCAAGATACATTGCAATCGGTGCGATTGCCGTTGGTATGCAGGGGCTGGCCAGTCATCCGCAGATGATTCTGTATTCTGCAGGTTGCGCTTTGATACTGGCTTTATTCGTCTCAAAAAAATCAACTGTCAAATCGGTTTCGCTAAATATTGGTGGGCTTACTGCAATACTACTTCTCGGTGGAGCTCTTGCAGCTATTCAGCTCTATCCAGGCTACAAGTTCAGCGAACACACCTCCAGGGGTGAAAATCTCTCTCTTGAAGCTGCATCAAGCTACTCGCTAGCCCCCGAAGAAACACTAACAATGTTCCTCCCTGGCATGTTCGGTCTCAGGCACGGTTTCAATGACAGCATGGTCAGCGGTGTTCCAGTTTACTTTGGAAGACTCGGTCTAAGGCTTTCGAGCGAATTTATGGGAGTTGCCTTTTTTACACTTGCGCTGATAGGTCTTTCTTACGGTACAAACCGGAAGGCCAGATTCGGGCTTCTAACTCTC
This sequence comes from Candidatus Fermentibacteraceae bacterium, assembly GCA_016744855.1. Classification (GTDB taxonomy): domain Bacteria; phylum Fermentibacterota; class Fermentibacteria; order Fermentibacterales; family JCC-6; genus Sabulitectum. The sequence goes on from JADGDO010000002.1 coordinate 54,386, forward strand.
GCAGTAACAGGAGCTGTAGTCTCCTGGGGTGGATACACACCGGTATTCTCTCTATTGTACAACGTAATACCGGTATTCAGGAAGCTCAGAGCACCCCACATGGCAGCTTTTGTAACAACATCGTCTCTTGCTTTGGCATCCGGATTGGGATTTGATGCTCTTTTTGAGTCAGGATTGAACAAAGCAAAGCTAAAAAAACCTATGATTGCTCTTGCTGCAGTTTCAGGACTTTTTCTCATATTGATGGCTGCTGCAGATCCGATATCCCGCGCATTGCAGTCTTCATGGTGGACAGCTAACGGCATCTCAGATCCCTCCCCTTTCGGTGCAATCATTGCAAGGCGTTCAGCTCTTCTCTCTAAAGACTTCCTGAGAGTATTCTCAGTAACAGGGCTGATGGCTGCGATGGTATTTATTGTCCGAAAAGGCAAGGGTTCAACAGCTATTTTTGCTCTGACACTGCTTCTTGTCTCATGTGTGGAACTTGTTCCATTCAATAGAAATTTCCAGGTTTTTCTACCCTCGACAAGCATAGAATCTATGTATCCGGATTCACCTCTATTAAGAGAGATGGCCGGAGAAGGTAGGGTTTTCCCGGGAGGGAACGAACTGGTACCCCTTGGAATCAGGTCCGTATACGGCTACCACGCCGCCAAACCATCTGGGACAGACCAACTGATGGCACTGGTAAGAACTTCCTCGCCATGGGTCCTTAGACAGACCGCAATGACAGCTTATGCTTCAAGTGAAGGTGCAGCAGGATGGGATGACTTCAGACCTGTTCTCGCAGAAGGAGTTCCGGGATACCCGGTGGATCCCATGCCAAGGGCATTTGTGCCCGGGGCAGTTGTTGCTGCTTCAGTTGATGAAGCATTTGACGCCATTGCAGCAGGGATTGATCCTCAGGTAAGATCACACATTCAAGGGATATCAACAGTTTGTGAAGGAGTTACAGGTAGCGCAGTAATTACTGAAGACCTCCCGGAAAAAGTAACTATCCGTTGTGAATCTTCAGGAACAGGATACTTGATCCTTGCAGACTCATGGTACCCGGAATGGGAAGTCAGTGTGGACGGGGAACCAGCTTCACTTCTTCGTGCCAACGGATGGATGCGCGCTGTTCAGCTTTCTGCTGGTGAACATCTGGTGGAATTCTCTTACAGCAGCAGAAATGTTGTAACGGGTGGTATAATAAGTGGTGCAGCTGCACTGCTTATACTGATATCACTTCTGTTCTCTATCTTCAGGAAAAAAGGATAAATGCATAATAAAAATTCCAAGTTTAACAAAATTCAGACGTGGGGCGGTCTTGTTCTGCTTCTAGGTGCGGGGTACTATTTCTATTCGCAGCTTCTTCCAGACTGGCAACCAAAACTGGAAGAGTTCTGGAGTACTTCCGGACAAAACGCAAGCAGACCACTCATGCTGCTATCTTTTGCTCTGGTTTGGCTGGGTTACTATTTCGCACCCCTTCCATGGCAAAAGATTCTCGACGCCCTGAAGATACCAAGGATTGACCGCGGTGAGTTGCGTCGGAACTGGTACATAACTCAGATGGGCAGTTATATGCCGGGAAAACTCTGGATGGTACTCGGAAGGCTAACTTTCCTGAAGGCAAATGGTACAGGAACTTTCAAGGGCGTTACTGCGCTGGTTCTTGAAAATATTTACATGCTGGTTGCACTTGGAATTCTGGCCCTCATTGCTCTCCCCTTTCTTGGATCTGATCTTCCACGGGCAGTAACAATAGCTCTCTGGATTTCTGCTGGACTTGCCATTCTCATGCTCTTCGCTCCCGGTCTGCAAAAGAAATTCGCTCGCAGGCTTGCAAAAAACTATGATGTCGATATAGAAGAACTTCCCCATATAAGTCATACCGATCAGTTCAAATTCATCGGTGCCCACATACTTTCCTGGTCATTTAGAAGCCTTGCCCTTTATGTCTGGTTCAGGGGTTTTGGTGTACCGTCCTCATCTCCTCCGTACGCAATGGTAGCCGTATGCCTTCTCGCTGCTCCAGCTTCGTGGCTTATTGCTCTTGTAATGGTTTTCATACCGGGCGGCATTGGTGTCAGAGAGTCAATCAGAGGCTTGTTTCTTGCACCATTCGTTACCGGTGGCATGGCAGTTGCAACAACAATCGCCCTTGGACAGAGAGCTGTTGTCATTATTGTGGAGATACTTTTCGCCTTCCAGGCAGTTGTCTATCAGTTCCTCCGCAAGCATTTCCCTGTGAAGATGAGCCATTTGAGTCAGTTTTCTCATCTCGCTTGGAGTGCAATGAAGGGCTGGCTTTGCAAGCACGGGCTATCAACACCCCCTAAACCTATCAATGTAACCTTCTCTGTTACCAGAAGATGCCAGTCCAGATGTAAAACCTGTTTCATCTGGAAGAAAAACAACCATGTTGATGACTCCTCGGATCTTGATCTTCCAACAATAGAGAGACTGTTCAGATCCATCGGGTGGACTTACTTTTTCAATGTTTCCGGAGGTGAACCTTTTCTCCGTAAAGACCTCTCGGAAATTGTTAGACTCGCCCTCCGACACCTCAAGCCGGCAGTAGTTCACATACCGACAAATGCAATCATGCCCGAGCGTATTGAAGAGACAACAAGGACAATTCTTGAAGTTATAAAATCTGAAGCACCCGGCACGGTTTTGACAATCAAACCATCTTTCGATGGTATCGGAGAACAGCACAACGAAATACGCGGTATTCCCGGTAATTTTGAAAAACTACTGGATACTCTTGGAAGATTGAAAGCCCTTCAAAACGACTACGAGTATCTTCATGTTGGAGTGGGAACGGTTGTCTCCAGATTTAACCAGGACAGTCTTGATTCAATTATCGAGTATGCAGGAACTCTCGGAGTAAATACATACATCAATGAAGTTGCTGAAGAGAGAGAGGAATTCTACAATCTGGGAAGCGGTATCACCCCTGACGAGGACAGTTACAGAAAGATAATGCTCACCTTTAAGGAAAATGTCAGAGCAGGAATGAAAGACATGAAGCTGCTTTCAAGAATAACAACTGCTATGCGAATTGTTTACTATGATCTTGCTTCAGACATTTTGCGTGAGAACAAACAGGTGATCCCCTGCTATGCAGGAATACTAAATGTCCACGTAAACTCTGATGGTGGAATTTGGCCATGTGCTGTGCTCGCCTATAATGGGCAAATGGGTACTATCCAAGATAACTCTGATTTCCTGGAAATATGGAATTCAAAGGAAGCAACAAAGATCAGGAAGAGTATCAGCAACGGCGATTGTGCTTGTCCTCTGGCTAACCAGGCTTACTCCAATATCATAATGGACCCGCGCAGCCTTCTTAAAACTATCTGGATTGCTATAAAGGGATAACGTAAGAATAGATATTGATAACCAAAAAAAAGGCGGAGCTATTAAGCCCCGCCTTTTCTTATAAGAATCTAATCTAGAAAGATGTCTTGATTCCAGCCCATGAATCGGATTCAAGAGACTGACCCGGATCGAAATCGATATCAAGCTTGTAAAGGTAATCGTTCTGTGGGTATACCCAGAGGTATTCACCATCATAGTCGATTCCACCGTTTACTGACATAGCAGCGTTCTCAAGGAAGGTGCAGGACCATACTGGTGTTGCTCCTGGAGTACCATCGGCAGCGAGCTCATGAATGAACATGTTGTCAGCAGCTTCAGTACCGCATGCTACGAAAAGGTAGTCACCGTATACAGCGAGACCGTAAACAGACTCGTAAGTCATTTCGCCGGCCCAAGCAATCGATGTTTCTGTTCCTGTGTAAGGACCCCAGGCAAGGAAGGAATCATTAGGGCTACCAACGTAAATATTATCATGACCAGCACCGATACCGAAAATATTCTGGTAAGCGGAAGGGCCGTCTATATTACGCAAAAAGGTACCGTCCTCAGCAAAAACGCCAAACCAGCTACCCGTGTAATCACTCATGAACCACTGAGCACCTGAACTGTAGTCACAGAATGCCTGGTCATCTGGATCGACGCCGCCGCTGATTGCCCAGGAGTTACCTGTAGCTGATCCACCGGCCATGTCGTACTCGTAATCAAGCATGTCAGTGTAGTTAAGCAACCAGATACTGTTGGCTGTACCGTCTTTGATTGCCATACCGTAAGTCGCTGAAAGATCACCGGCGATAGTGTCCATAACATCATAGGTACCATTGCTGGACCAGGGGTTGGGCATGCCAGAGCCTCCAGTTTTTACACTAGCCGAAGCTGTGATGGCAACAATCAGAAGCACACACATGAAAAGTCGCATTGTTTTCCCCTTATTTGTTTTGTGCTCCCTAATGAGCACAGCTTATTAACGATACACGTACTGCAAACGATTGTCAATTAACGAAAAATTCTACAACTGCTGAATTAAGCATTAATTGTTACTGCTTAAGTAAATAATCCATCTTCTACGCTTCGTAATACTTTTGAGAGCTAAGACTTGCAGCTTTCCTTATAAATGCTCAGTAACTTTATCTTTCATACTTTTGTAGTTTTAGCAACATGCCTTACTTCAGAGAAGAAGCTTCCAAAACCCTGCAGCACTTCAAAAACCATGACTCTAATCGAAAACCGGTCCTCCCAGTAAGAGGACCGGCTAATCGAAGTCGCTAGCTATTCAGTTTCCAGTTTATACAGCATCAAGGGAACTTGATGTACCATAACTATTTGCGAAAATCACACCGAGGAGAGAAACTAACGACTTCAGAACATCGGGACCGGCAACTGCTGTCGCTGTGAACAACTGCTCGTCTGAGGTGACGGAGAAGTCGGCACGATCTTCAAAGATAGTTGTGATGATCTCTCTCACATCATCTTCTGCATTGATACCTTCAAGAAGAGCTTCTGGGTCAACAGATCCCCCCATGAAACCATCAGCACCAATTCCACCGTCAAAGTAATCGCCGGCGGAGATCCCTTCAATTATTTCTTCAGGATCTGTATTGAAAGTTACATAAAGCACATCATTGTCAATAAATATCCAGATGTCCTCACCACTTTCTCTTATCCGGTAAGCTGTGAAATCATCGTATTCCTCAATCGAAGACTCCGGTATCATTGAAATCATGCTTAATGAAGACATCAGTGTTTCCGAATCAAGGAGCGAGATAGAGAACACAGCGGCCCCACCATCGACTTCACTGTTACTGTCAAGTTCTATCTCACTAACAGACAAACAGAAATCCCCCTGGAAAATCGCAATGAATTCTTCAATTGAAGAAAAACCGATAAACGGAAGACCGCCTTCAATCTCTTCAAAGTAGTCTTCACCTGTTCTTTCTTCAATTTCCTCAAACTCTTCAACAAGCCAGTTCATGTCCAGATTGTAGCGAATAGCTGCCATAGTGTTTTCTGGGAGCTTTATGTTTTCGCTAACGAGACCCTCTCCGAGAACATCCATGTAGAGAGCTACTTGATCATCATCGGTTATTACGCAAATTTTCAGTATACTTTCGTTACTGTTGGTACTGAATGCTCCAAAAACAGGGACCTCAGCTATCTCATCTGCAAAGAAAAAACTCACACAAGCATCTTCAAGACTAACAGCCTCGTTCATCGAGATAAAATCAGGATCTGAGGAGAGTGGATCCCCAGTAAGGTCATCTTCAAGATCTTCAAGAAAATCATCATCATCCCATGCAACAACCATTACCGTATAGTCGCCGCTTGTAAAAAACTCACTGTCACCAAAATCATTGTCTACTATGAATTCCTCCAGTGCGGCGCTGTCATCACAGGGAAGAAAGAAAGCGACAATTTCATCATCCTCGGTATTCGAGAAAACACCAATTTCTCCATCACGGAGATTAAGTGTTTCCTTGCACTCTTGCCAGTCAAACAGATCGATATCCAAGTCAGCGTCTTCTATCTGCTCAATTACATCATCCGGTAGGTTATCTTCGAGTGACACAAGGATTTCCTCGAGATCCATGGTCTCGGGATTTATTGTTATGTAAAAGTCGTAGCCTTCAGGCATCTGACCCAGCAATGCTGGAGCAGATCCGGAAAAACAGCCGGTTAACGCAAGCAGCAATGCCGCTGTTGAAAGTATCAGAAAGTGTTTCACATTTCCTCCTTAGTTAGAGTCTAGCTCAATACAAACATCTTGTGTTCAGTACTACCTGTAAACAACAATATCTATTCCCTCCGGAAGGGATTTCGCGAAAGCATCGATAAGGTATTTTAAGGAATCGGCAGATGCCCAGGGAGCAGCCAGAAAATCAACACCACCGCTCACACAAACAACAAGAGGCGGTTTGATGTTCATTCTGGCGACATGTGTCCAATGCTGTATCCCCGGTAATTCATCACGGTAAACTATTGCAGTTTTAACTCCGTGTAAGGCAGCGACTGAATCCACCCAGAGAGGGTCAGCTGCCCCGAGAATAGCATCGGGAGTTGCAAGCCCCCAAAGGTCAAGCACATACTCGTCATAGCCCATAGACACCAAACCCAGGTCATTCACGGCAACTGGCTCCTGTAACCACTCATGAACAAATCTTCTCATCTGATACTGCTGCTGAAGGATGTTACTGGAAGCGTCGGGTATTTTAGCGTAACCGCTTAAATAATCTGCACTTAAAACAAGAATCAGTACTGCAGCGGGAATTGGATACCGGATTAACAACTTCTTATACAATTGCATTACAGCGAGAAGCGAAAAGGTCCACATGTAAACACCGTACCGGTGAAACCATCCCGACCGCCCCGCAACAAGATGAAGCACAATGGAGAGTATTACCGAACAGGCGAAAAGCTTCTCTATCCGATTTCGTTTTTTTGAAAACAATACAGCAACGATAGGAACAAGAAGCAAGAGCTGAACCATTCCTCTAAAACTCTTCAGAGAGTTGATGAGATTACCCAGAACCGAACTCATACTGCCGGACTCACTCACTAAAGAAGATTTTGCGTAAACAGAAGCCGGCAGAGGATCAAGACCAAGATAGATTAAAAACAGTGAAAAAGTGCAGAGAAACAGCAGGGTTAGAAAAAACAAGAGAAGCGTTTTTTTCCTCTCTCCCGAGAAAAACAGGAAAAAAAGCACCGGTAGAGTTACTGCCAAACACTCGTATCTAATCAGAGGAGCTGCGACAAGAGCAGCACTCATCCACCAATACACTTTCCCCTTTTCCAAAAAAGCAGAAACTCCAATTGCTATAACGACAACCAGCAGAATTTGAAGACTGTGTTCCATACCCGTTAACACCAGTCCAACTAGATTGAATGCAAAGATTGAAGCAATAGTAAGAAACAATCCTTTTTCCCCGTAAAAATGGTGAAGGAGAAAAACGGTGAGCAGAGCGAATGCAGCATTCAGAAACAATGGGACAAAAGTATAAGAGGAGAGAAAAGAAAACGGCACAAGTAAGAATGGCCAGAGAGCAGAGGATGAAGGTGCTGTAAACTCGCTTTGATTTATCCCATAATGTCCCTCTGCAATGTTTTCAGAGAGAGCAAGGTGTATGTAGGGGTCATCAAGAGTGTAAACAAAATGCCCTTCGTTTCTTTGCATTGAGAGAACGACCGGCAGCAATAGAAGCACGATAAATACAACAACTGGAATGTATACTTTATTCATTTCCCCCCCTTGTACCAGTAAATATAGAACATTGAGTCAACCCCCTAGACTTGACTATCTGTGATTTTTTTCACAGGTTACACGCAGCTGAGGTAAGGGCGCGTTAGCACCTGATCCGGGGCAAATGAAATAGTTGTAGAAAGTACAATATAAATTTGCCCGTGTTATTTATTTACACGGGTTTCTGTTTCTGATGGAAGGTGTCATTTCAGTGGAGAAAAGACTTGGATTTATCGGCATAATAGTGGAAAATCGTTTAGAAGGAGCTTCTGAGGTAAACAGGCTTCTATCCAGATATGCCGAACTGATAATTGCCAGAACTGGAGTACCGCAGACCCGAAGAGGTTGTGCAGTCATTAGTCTGGTTGTTGATGCAACCACCGACCAGATAGGTGAGTTGAGCGGTAAGCTCGGTTCAATTGACGGTGTATCAGTAAAATCAATGCTCTCCCGTGAAAGACAACTGACTGGAGGAGAAAATGTCACTTCCGAAAATCAATACTGAGGGCTTGAGTAGTTTCATCCCTACTGACAAAATTGAAAACCTGCTTAAGTCGACAATCAATCCTGACAAATCCAGAGTCAGGGAAATCATTGCAAAATCGCTCGACAAGCAGCGCCTCGATCCTGAAGAAGTTGCTGTACTCATCAATACCAGTGATCCCACCCTTATCGAAGAGATAAAACAGGGAGCGCGTGATCTTAAAACCAAGGTATACGGCAACAGAATTGTACTGTTTGCCCCACTGTACATAGGTAACGAATGCATTAATGACTGCACCTATTGCGGATTCAGAAAGTCCAATTGTGATGCACTCAGAAAAACGCTTACTATGGATGAGCTCGGTGCAGAAATTGAAGCACTCGAGGATCGCGGTCACAAGCGGCTAATTCTGGTGTACGGTGAGCATCCGATGTATGACGCCCAGTTCATTCATGATACCGTAAAAAAAGCATACTCCGTTCACAAGGGCAAAGGCGAGATCAGGCGGGTTAACATCAATGCTGCACCCTTGGACGAAGAAGGTTACAAGCTTGTTAAATCTGCTGGAATAGGGACCTACCAGGTATTTATGGAAACCTACCACGAACCCACATACAGGGAGGTTCATCCATCCGGTCTCAAATCAGACTACCTCTGGAGGCTTCACGGTCTCGATAGAGCATTCAGAGCAGGAATAGATGATATAGGCATCGGAGCTCTTATGGGGCTTTACGACTGGAGATTCGAGGTAATGGGTCTTCTCTATCACACAATTCACTTTGAAGAGACTTTCGGTGTGGGACCTCACACAATCTCATTCCCCAGGATCGAACCGGCTCAGGGCAGCGAGCTTACAGAAAACATACCATGGGAAGTCAGCGATGAGGATTTCACTAGACTCGTCGCTATTCTCAGGCTCGCAGTACCATACACCGGACTGATTCTCACCTGTCGTGAGTCAATTGAAGTCAGAAATGAAGTGATTGCATATGGAGTAAGTCAGATCGATGCAGGTTCTGACATTGGAGTGGGAGCATACGCTACAGTCGATCCCGAATCAGCAAAGAAAAGCCAGTTCGTTCTTGCAGACGGTAGAAGCCTTGATCAGGTAATAGGTGAGCTCGCTGACGCGGGATATCTGCCTAGTTTCTGCACAGCCTGCTACAGAGCGGGTCGAACAGGAGAACACTTCATGGAGTTTGCTGTTCCCGGTTTTGTAAAACGATACTGCACTCCGAACGCTATTCTTACTCTGCTTGAATTTCTGGACGATTATTCCTCTCCCGAAACGAGAGAAAAGGGACTGAGGCAGATTCAGATAGAGCTTGATGCAATGCCTGATGGAGAGAAAAAAGATTCTCTACGTAAGAAAATAGAGTCAGTGAAAAACGGAGAAAGAGATCTCTACTACTGAATCTCTAGCAATCCCCTGCTGCTGGATTCCCGGCAGCAGGGGAATTCATACTCGACACAGTTTGATTTTAACAGAGCATTCGTTGTCTAAGATCGGTGAATAGTCTATCCCCGAAGTTCAACCGGAACATCACCGGTACAGTCTATTACTTTTGAGGGTTTTCGGCTGGATAGCCTGCCTGAATTAAGAGTCAGGTCTACAGAGGATGTAATTTCCTCGTTGATTTCCTGAACTGAAAGCGGGAATGGTTGACCCTTGAGATTTGCACTAGTGGATATCAGACACTTACCTGATTCCTTCAAAATAGCCAGAGAAATAGTATCGCCTGGCAATCTGAGAGCTACAGTTCCCTGCTCACTAATCAACCAGCCCGGCACGCCGGTACTGGCTTTAAACACAAGGGTAACCGGACCGGGCCAGTAATTCTGCATCAATTGAGCGGCGTCAGCTTTTATTGAATGAGTTTTCTCTCCTGTCGCGATAAGAGACAGTGCTGTTTTTATCTCTGGAACAAGAACAATGAAGGGTCGTATTTCAGGATAGCCTTTCATTGTTGCAACTTTGCTGCAGGCAATCCGGCTGCCGGAATCGGCAAGTATTCCGTAAACTGTATCAGAAGGGTAAATCACAGTTCCGCCAGCTTTTACAACAGAGGAGACCGCTAAAACGGTCTCCCCTCTAAGGAAATCTTTATCTATACTGAGAACTTTACCAGCCACGCGCAGCCTGTAGAGCTTTCAGTATTTTTTCATCATTTAGCGCAATAATCTGAGCGGCGAGGTAGGCGGCATTTCTGGCACCATGAGTACCTATCGCAACAGTAGCCACAGGAACACCCTTGGGCATCATCACTGTTGAAAGAAGGGCATCAAAACCTCTGAGCGGACCGCCCTCAATCGGAACACCGATAACCGGCAGAAGTGTGTTTGCTGCTACAGCACCGGCAAGGTGTGCAGCAAGTCCAGCTCCAGCTATGAGAACCTTAATACCTCTCTCGGCTGCAGTCTGCGTATACACTTTGACCTTTTCAGGATTTCTGTGTGCACTCATTACATTCACTTCGTATGGTACATCCAGACTGTTCAGAATATCTTCAGTCTTCTTCATTGTATCACGGTCGCTCTCACTGCCCATCAGGATTCCTACAAGTGGTTTCATACTGTCCTCCCTATATCAGTTCTCATGTGCCTGCCACTAAACTGAATTTTGTTTGCACTTTCATACGCCTTATCAATCGCCTCATCAATATCTGAACTGAAAGCAGTTACACCAATCACTCTGCCACCGGCTGTAACAAGATCGCCGTCAGTGTTCAATGCTGTTCCTGCATGAAAAACAAGAGACTCTGTGTCATCAGCTCCTGTTATCACATAACCCTTATGGTAGTCGCCAGGGTAGCCTCCAGAGGCGAGAATAACACAGGCTGAAGCTCCTTCTCTGTTCACGACCGGTGGTAGTTCCTCACCATTTGCCGCCTTCAGGAAAAGGTCTGCAAGATCGCTCTCAACCATTGGTAATACAGCCTGGGTTTCAGGATCGCCGAATCTAACGTTGAACTCCAGAACAAAAGAACCAAATTCGGTTAACATCAGACCTGCATAAAGAACCCCTCGAAACTCCATTCCCCGCTCCATCATTTCCCTTAGGACAGGTAATACAACCCTCTCCCTTACCTCTTCAGCAAAATCGATCGGGATGTCAGAAGGTGGGCATACTGCGCCCATTCCACCGGTATTGGGACCCATGTCTCCGTCGAAAGCTCTCTTGTGATCACGGCTGGGAAGAAGAACTACAGCATCGGTGCCGTTGCAGACAGCAAGAACGCTAACCTCTCTGCCCTGTAGCCTCTGCTCAATTACAACTGAAGCACCCGCAGTACCAAGACTGCCTTTAAAGAGATCAACCAGGATCATATCGGATTCTTTTTTCGTGGTTGGAAGGTATACTCCCTTACCGGCTGCAAGACCGTCAGCCTTGATAACAAACTTCTCGGGATAGGGGCCCATATAATCTATTGCGGTTTTGGCATCAGTGAATTTCTTACCCTCTGCTGTCGGAACTCCTGCAGATTTCATGACTTCTTTTGCAAACCACTTACTGCCCTCAAGTTTAGCACAATCCGAAGTCGGTCCAAAACAGGGAATGCTAATTTTCGAAAGCTTACCTGCAATACCATCAACAAGAGGAGCCTCTGGACCAACAACAACAAGATCCACTGCTTCAGTTACGGCTATTTCAACCGGATCTCCGGTTATGTTCTCTGCAAATGCGGCTGTTCCCGGATTTCCCGGATTAACCAGAATTTCGTTTTCTCCATCCCGATGCAGAGCCCATGCAAGGGCATGCTCGCGACCACCACTGCCAATCACAAGGATTTTCACTGGTTCTTTCCCCTTCCTTTAAATACATTTTCTTCTCCGGGGAAATCTCCGCCGGTGACATCGCTTACATAATTATTTAGAGCATGTTCGATTACTCCGTGAAGGTCAGCATATTTCTTCAAAAATTTAGGTGAGAACTCTTTGTTAATCCCCAGCATATCATTAACTACCAGGATCTGACCGTGAGTATATCTTCCGGCACCAATACCTATTGTAGGAATACCAGAAATTTCGGAAACTGTTTTTGCGACATCCTCTTCGATCATTTCAAGTACAGCAGAAAAAGCTCCTGCATTCTCTATCTCCTTTATCTGCAGTTTAAGCAACTCTTCAGAGTTTGATCTTACAACCCTGTAACTGCCCTCACTCTTGATAGACTGAGGTAGAAGACCGATGTGCCCCATAACAGGGATGCCTGCATCTACAATCGCTTTTATTCGACTTACTGCGGCTGCATTACCACCCTCAAGCTTAACAGCATCAACACCGGCTTCAGCAATAAAACGAACTGCATTTGAAACTGCTAACTCATCCGAGGGTTGATAACTCCCGAATGGCATATCACCAACAACAAGCGTGTCGGGAGCACCATCTTTTACGGCTTTAGCGTGGGCAAGCAGAACGTCCATATCTGCCCCGAGAGTTGTTTCCCGACCGAGTACGGCCATCTGGAAAGAATCTCCTACAAGGATAATATGAACTCCCGCTGACTCCTCCATTTTAGCAATGTGGAAATCATATGCGGTCAGTGCAACTATCTTCTCACCACGCTTTTTCATTGCGGCTATTGTCTTTACGGTAATTCTTCGGCCTGCCATATCACTCCGCCTTAATCTGAAGGTATAGCTGAAAGATAATTGAATTTTATGTAAAGTGTTTTTAAGGAAGATGGGGACCAAACCCTGAGGAATGCTCTTATTACAGGGTTAAAGGACTTAGAACAACCACCTGGGTCTATGAGTTTTCCCTCTAAAAGAGGGCACCTCCGAAGCAGGCAGGTGCTGCCTTCATGGGTAAACTACCACTCTCAGATCTCTGGTCCCCAACACTGATTATATTACCGCATGTTGTTGCTCTCGTCAAACCCCCACAATGGGGAAGGCAGATGCAGTGCACATTTATAATATAAATGTATACAATAATGAAAGGTTAATCATGGCGAAAAACATCACGAGTCCGGAGAAGGACTTTTCCAGATGGTACCTGGATGTCATTAGAGAAGCTGAACTTTCAGACTCAGCTCCTGTCCGCGGCTGCATGGTAATACGCCCGTACGGATACTCAATCTGGGAAATGATGAAAGAGGATCTTGATCGTCGCTTCAAAGAGACAGGGCACAGTAACGCCTACTTCCCCCTACTTATTCCTGAAAGCTTTTTGAAGAAGGAAGCAGAACATGTCGAAGGGTTCAGCCCGGAACTGGCAATAGTAACCCATGCCGGCGGGAAAGCTCTCGAGGAGCCGCTGGTTGTTCGTCCTACATCAGAAACAATCATAAACCACATGTTCAGCAAGTGGATTAACAGCTACCGCGATCTTCCAATGCTTCTTAATCAGTGGGCAAATGTTGTGCGGTGGGAACTTCGTCCCAGACCTTTCCTCAGAACAACCGAGTTTCTCTGGCAGGAGGGGCACACAGCACATGCTGACGAGGATAGTGCAAGAGAAGAAACCATGTGCATGCTTAAGGTATACACAGACTTCATGAAAGATATAGCTGCGATTCCTGTTATTCCGGGAATAAAGACTGACAAAGAAAAATTCGCCGGAGGAGTGAATACCTATACAATCGAAGCCATGATGGGCAACGGGTGGGCTCTCCAGGGAGGCACCAGCCACTACCTTGGGACCAACTTTGCCAAGGCATTCGAAACTCGCTATCTGGATGCAAACAATGAGCGTAAATTTGTTCACCAGACAAGCTGGGGCGTTACAACCAGACTAGTTGGTGCTGTTATCATGGTTCATGGTGACGAGCACGGTTTGAAGCTACCACCAAACCTCGCTCCCATCCAGGCAGTAATTGTTCCAATAGGCAGAAAAGAAGAAGAGAAGGCAGCCGTCAGAGAAGCCGCTCACAAAATGGCTGATGATATGAAAGAACTCGGTATCAGAGTTCTGGTTGATGAAAGAGAAGATATGAGCCCCGGCTTTAAATTCAACCACTGGGAAGTTCGTGGAGTACCCCTGCGACTTGAGATTGGCCCGCGGGACCTTGCTGAAGGTCATGTTCTTGCAAGTCAGAGGAACAAGCCCGGGCGGGAAAACAAGTTCACTATTCCAATGGATGGTATTGCAGAGGAAATCAAGAGCGCTCTTGCAAGAATTCAGGAAGAGATGCTTGCTGCCGCTGTTGAATTCAGAGAAAGCCGTACATACGACGTGGAAACCTATGAAGAGTTCAAAAAAGCACTACCGGACAAACCAGGGTTTTACAGGGTATGGTGGGACGGCAGTAGTGAAGATGAAACCAGAATTCAGGGAGAAACAAAGGCTACAGTTCGCTGCATACCACTCGAGCAAAGGCCCGGTACTGGAAAATGTTTCCTTACAGGCAGGGAAACATCAACTACTGCCATTATAGCCAGAGCTTACTAAATTGACCTACAGGGGGAAGAATGGAAAGAGATCGTTTTCTCTAACTGCGCTTCCCCTTTTTCTTTTTCTATCAGTCGTAGTAACATGGCCACTAGCTGTATCTCCTCATCCTCATGATTGTGCAGATACACTTTTTAACAGCTGGTTGATCACATGGAACAATCACTCACTGTTAAATTGTACAAACCCGATTGACCTCCCAATTTTTGAAGGTTTCGAAGATGGTAATGGTCGTAATGATCTCCTTATCAGCCAGAGTCTTGTTGCTCTTCCATTTCAACTTATGGGGATAGATACAGTCAGAGTTCACAATATTCTTCTGGTTCTTTTCCTTCTTTTCGCCGGATACGCTTCAGCCCTTCTTGCCGCTGAAACAGGTGCCTCCAGGTACGGTTCTCTCTTCACAGGATCAGTTGTTATTCTTCTACCCTATTTCCAATCGCACATCTGGCATCTTCAACTCTTTTCGGTAGGTTTCTCAATACTAGCGCTGGTATATGCTCTAAGATTTCTACGCGTAAATTGTAAAGGCTGGCAGATTTCCCTGTTGGTATTTCTTCAATGCCTTGCCTCTCTTTATCAATGGTACTTCCTAAACCTGGCAATGGTTCTTCTCGTGATATCAACCCTCTTCTTTAATGAAAAGAAGAAACTTCTTAAAATGACGGGCTGGTGGCTGGGAGGGAATATCGCTGCTATTCCATTTCTTCTGCCTCATTTAAAGCATGCTCAAGTCTGGTCTACTGATTCGATCACTTCAACAGATATTTCTGCCTTTATCGCTCCCTGGGGTAACAGTTATCTGCTGGGTTGGATGAGAATGAGTTCCGTTCATCCTGAGGCTGCGCTCTGGCCGGGGCTCGCTGTGATTGCTGGAAGTCTCTGGTTTTTATTCAGAAGAAAAAAGAACAAATGGGATATCTTCCTTCTTACTTGCATACTGTTTTTCAGTCTGTTCAGCCTGGGGCCAACCCTTGTTACCTTTGGCAGAGCAATTGCACCAGCGCCATTCAGATTGATTGCCGCACTCCCGGGCTGTGGTTCAATTCGACTTCCCGCGCGCGCTGCTATATTTTTTCTTGTGCCTCTGGCGATATTTGCAGGACGGAAACTGGAGGGAAAACCCTGGCTGGTTTTCACCGGTATTCTTGTTACACTTGCCTTTACACTCCACCCCCCAATTCATGTGATACCTATTCAGCAACCAGCCTGGCATGCTTGGCTATCTCATCAGAATTTTGATAGAGTTCTCTACCTTCCGATGTCATGGGACATGGATATGCCACAAGCTGAGACAAGAAGGCTCTATGGATCAGTGTTACATTTCACCCCATCCGTTAATGGATACAGTACTACGCTTCCGGAGGAGTACAGAAACTATGCAGATGTATTGAATGGCTGGCCATCTCCTGAAGCTATATCTCTGGCTGAAGATCTGGAAGTTGACTGCATTATAGTGAAGGGTATTGAAGCAGTGGAAGCTGATACAGTTTTCCATGCAGGCAGAGTGTCTGTTTCGGCTATCATCCTCGATTAGAGTCAGTTATTCACTCTACGCAAGTTTGACCTGTTATTTTTTTCATACTCGAAAATCATAATTATCATCTCGTACAGCTGATGCTCTGCTTTAGGTAAATTGGTATATTGTATTCACCCCGCATATGGTAAATTACATGGAGGTTCGATGTGTTTCCCCTTCTCACTTGTCTTGCTGTACTCAGTACATTGGTACCAACAGGTATATCGCCCTCTACCGTTCAAGCGATAGAACGATCTCCGCTGGAATCCTTTCCAGCTTCTTTCAACAATATATCGATACCTGTTTCTATGCCTTCAAGCGGAAATACTGTTGTGGTAGTAGTTGCTGATTATGTTGCTACCCCTCTTGCTGCTGAACTCTCACAGTTTCAGACCGACCTTGTTGCAGAAGGCTGGACTGTAGTAATGCACACTATGTCAGGGGGCACCGCAGCAGATCTTAAGGGTATTCTTCAGGGAACCTCAAACATCGATGGTGCTATTTTCGTAGGTTTTCTTCCTTGTGCCTGGTTTGAAGAAGACTACTGGGCCCCGGAGGAATTCCCCTGCGAGCTCTTTTTCATGGACCTGGACGGCACATGGAGCGACTCGGATTCGGACGGTCTTTACGATTCTCATACAGGAGATGTTGCTCCTGAAATCTGGTTGGGTAGAATAGATGCACATGCCGCAGATTTTGGCTCCGAATACCTGATGCTCTCCAACTATTTCAACAAGAATCATCTGTACAGAACAGGATCACTTACACCTCCATCGAGAGCGCTTGCCTATATTGATGACGATTGGAGCTCCTATTCCGATTGTGGATTGAACTCAATTTATGGAGCCTCTGATGTAACAGTAGTGAATTCTCCAACACAGACTACTGCAGAGAACTATCTCTCCAGACTTTCCGAAGGATATGAATTTGTTCACCTCATGGCACATTCCTGCCCATGGGGACACACATTCAAACTGCCTTCCGGCATGGCTGGCACAGTAATGGCACCTGAAATAGCGCAAGTAAATCCCAATACGGCATTTCTTCAGCTTTTTTCATGTTCCAATGCCAGGTGGACTGAAACGGGTTGCCTGGGTAACTGGTATCTCTTCGGTACCGACATGGGCCTGTTAATCTCCGGGGCAGCAAAAACAGGTTCTATGCTTGATTTTGAGTATTTCTATAATCCTGTTGCTACAGGCTCCACCTTTGGTGAGGCATTCAGAGATTGGTGGGAATACGAAGCACAGGGAGGCTTCTCTCCTGACGAAAGAGCCTGGTTTTACGGGAATGCCCTTCTCGGTGACCCTACCCTTAAACCGGTAGGAAGCTCAATTCTGAATGCCGGGCTTGAACATGGGCAATCACCAACTGATGCTTTCGCAGTATCGACAAGCTCCGCTTCTGATTGCTACCCGGCTGTTGATACACACAACAACATAACCGCCGTTGCATGGCTCACAGGCGAAAACGGTAGGCTAGATGTTGCTGCAAGATTCTTTGACAACTCTTCTGACAGCTGGAGTCAGGTCTATATAGTTGATGAGGACGAATACTGGGATAACGCGGTTACTGTCTGTTTCGATGATTCCGGTACTCCATGGCTCGCCTGGAGTGATTTTGAATATGCAACATACTCGTACAGAATTAAGATTGCCCACGGGATACCATTCGAATCAGTTCAAACAGCTGCTCCCCAGGATGGTTATCAGGTATCGCCGGATCTTGCATATACAGATAGAATGTGGCTTGCCTGGCAAGACTGGGAAGCAACTGGCGGCAGAATTATGATCAAAGCACTCGACGGCTCTGTTGCTGCTCAGCAATTGAGTTCAACAGCAGCGTGGGCTGAGTCTCCAGTAATCTCAGAGTCACCCGACGGCAAACTGCATGCTCTCTGGGTAAGGCAAACACCTTCAGGAAGTTCCATCATGTGGACATACGGAGATGAAACAGGGTTTTCTACACCGACTACAATCTCGAGTGGCAACTTTTCCCATTCCCCGGCAATTGCACTGGTAAACGGAGATCTAATAGCTGTTTGGCAGTCTGATGAATCCCTCTCCAAAATAGAGTCAAGAATTTGGGCTGGATCAGAATGGTCTTCGGAAGAAACAGTGACTTCGGGACAAAATCATTTCATTAACCCTGTCGTTTGCTCCACCCCAGACGGAGAGCGGGCTGTATACTGGCAGGAAGGCAGATCCAATGCCGTAGCTATGGCTTCTGTTCATAGCAGCGAAGGATGGTCAGCTTCCTTCCAGGCTGTTTCACCCGGGGGGCCTGCGTGGAGCCCAATTGCATCAGGGAACAATGTCTACTGGGCCGGAACGCAGGGAGATGACTGGAATATTTATGCAGAAAACACCACCGGAATAGAACAGGGCTCGTCATTTGTCAGTTTTCTACCCACAGTCGTTGCTAATCCGGTAAGGTCGAATGTGCAGATCAGACTACCTAATGGAGCTGAAGCATTCTCCGGCTCAGTCAATCTATTTGATATAACAGGTCGAATGGTGCTTGAAACAGTTATCTCAATAGACGACAGTAACCTCTTTAGTGTAAATTGCAGTACACTACCAAGTGGTGTTTATTCAATTGTGGTACAGAATGCCGCTGCTCCAATTCAATTCACACTGCTCAGATAGAGATTGATATCGTTTTGATTATAAGGGGAAGAAGGAAGGCGTAAACTGATGAACTGGACACATCTCGGACAAGCTGTTTTTCTGGGTCTTACTGTCGGCCTGATGCTGTGGATTTTAAAGAAACATGATAACGAGAGTCGAATTAAGCTCTGGGTTATATCCACAGCAATTTTCCTTGGAACATACATCAGCCTGAAAATGCTCGGTATTTCACCAGATGGAATAGGAATAAAAGTTCTTCTTGCGTTCGGTATTCTGATTGCGGCCAAAACAATGCTGCAGGTACTGACTCTGCTTCTTTGGGAACATCTAGCCAAAAAGCACATGGAAATCCCTGTACCGAGGCTCGTTGTCGATATTGTAAACTTTGTAATTATGGCAACTATTGCAGTTGTTCTATTGAATGTTCTTTTCAATGTTCAGCTCACGGCATTTCTTGTCACGTCAACGGTGCTTTCGGCTGTAATAGGTCTTTCTCTACAGGACATTCTTGGTAACGTTTTTGCAGGTCTCTCCCTTCAGCTGGAAAGACCATACGAAATGGAAGACTGGGTTAAGGTTGATGGTATAGAGGGTGCTATCGAGGAAATGAACTGGAGAGTTCTTACAATACGAACCCGCGATAATGACCTGATGACTGTACCCAATTCCACTGTGTCAAAAACGGTCGTTACCAACTTCAGTAAGCCGACAAAGCTTCACTTAACACACATCGCAGTAGGCGTTGCCTATGCTCACCCTCCGGGAAAAGTAAAAAAAGTATTGTTGGGCGCAGTTTCCGATACCACAGGCATCAGCATAAAGCCCTCACCCACTGTTTTTCTAACAAACTTCGGAAGCAGTTCTATTGAGTATGATGTTAGATTCTGGATAAAAGATTTCTCCAGAGAACCACATATAGAGGATGCTGTCAGATCCAGAATCTGGTACTGCCTCAAAAGGGCTGGGATGAGTATTCCATTCCCCATCCGTGATGTTCATCTTCATACTGTACCTCCCGACCATGAGGAAAAGCTCCAAATTGAACTACAAGAAGAAATTAATCTCGAACTGGCAAAGCTTGAATTGTTTAAACCACTTTGTAAAGAGGATATCTCAACACTTTCAAGTTTCTCTTCTATCCTCCGGTATACCCGGGGGGAAACGATGGTGCGTCAGGGTGATACGGGAGATAGCCTCTACATCATTCGTTCCGGTTCTGTTGAGGTGACACTAAAAACTGGAAACAACGACCCTGTTTCCCTTGCCAGTCTAGGCCCCGGCAATTGCTTTGGTGAAATGAGTCTTCTGACCGGAGAACCTCGTTCGGCTACAGTAACAGCGCTGGAGGAAACCCAGGTAGTTGTGGTAGACAAAGACGGTCTTAAAGCGCTTTTTGAAGCGAACCCGGAGGTTATTGAACCTCTAAGCTCCATGCTTGAGAAGCGAAGAGAAGAGCAGGCTGCTTCAAGAACAAAGGCATCTAAACGCGGTAAGAAGATTCAGGAAAAATCAAGAGACAAGCACAGAGATGATATTCTTTCCAGAATGAAATCTTTCTTCAAACTCTAAATTGAAGATTCTATCCATGCAAGAAGGCCGGGTAAAAAGCCCGGCCTTCTTCAATATCTGAACGACCTATTCTATTCTGGACGTAGCGCCTTCAACTGGAGCAAAGAGCTCGCACTCAACACCGGGAACAGTCAGGAAAAGAAATTCCTCTACCCTGCCGGCAAAGTCGAGACGGTTTTCCTCGTGAGCAAAACCATGACCCTCTTCTCCGTAAACTACATAAAGAACTTCCGTGCCGATTTCTCTAAGTGCAGCGACCATCTGATCGCTCTCATCCTGAACGACTCTAGGATCATTTTCACCCTGTACTATGAACATAGGCATAGTCATGTTTTCAGCGAAATTAACCGGGGAACGCTCCTCAAGCATGGCGTAATCCGCTTCGTCTTCAGGATTACCGACTCTGATATCCATCAATGCCTGTAATGGTTTCCAATAGGGTGGAACAGTTTCCATAAAGGTGAGCAGATTGGAAGGACCGAAGAAATCTACTGCAGCACAGTAGAGTTCGGGTGTAAATGCTGCCCCTGCAAGCGTTGCATAACCACCATAGGAGCCTCCCAGAATAACAACACGCTCTTCGTCGGCGATGCCGTTTTCAATAGCCCATGCAACACCGTCAGTGATGTCATTCTGCATGTTCTTACCCCACTCTTTATTACCTGCATTCAGGAATTCCTTTCCAAAGCCTGTGGAGCCTCGGAAGTTTACCTGAAGAACTGCAAAACCTCTATTCGCAAAGAGCTGGCAGAATGGTTCATAACCGTAAAAATCACGAGCCCATGGGCCGCCGTGTACATACATAATAGTTGGATATGGACCTTCACCGTAAAATTCAGCATCGGGAAGTGTGAGATAACTTGGAAGAATAAAACCATCTCTTGATGTAATTTCAACCGGCTCCACTGCCGCGAGATTGTAATCGGCAAGAGCAGGAATTGCAGTGAATATCTCCATCATGGTCTGATCTGTTCTGTCATAAAGGAAGTACACAGCGGGATTGTCTATAGTGTAATACACTACTATCCACGTGCTGTCCGCATTGTCTCTGGATGCAGTTCCAAAATCACCTTCATGAAACTCAGTGAGAAAATCCATATCAGGGACGATGGATTCATCAAGAATTTCACGCCTGCGTCTCAGGTAGTTAAAGGAAACAGATCTGGGCTCTCCTGTATGAGGGTCAAAACCTATTCCTCCTACATCGGCCTGAGAGTCAGAAGTAATGAAAGTCTGCTCGCGTGTTTCAAGATCCATGTAGTAAAATGCAGAAAGATTTGACTCAAGATTTGATGTCAGGTAAATTCCCAGTCCATCATCAGTGAATCTTCTTGGGCCCCATTCATCATCAGAGGAAAAGCTCTCAAGCTCTTCCCAGGCAGAGTCATCATCAAAACGGTGAAAAACTGTAATGTACCCAGTATCGGAGTTGATTGCATAGTACATTCTTATGTTCATATCCTCATCGGACATGAAACCGAGAACCATATCTCCATTTTCATTTGCACCTGGGTTGTCAGCTATCATTGTGAGTTCGCCTGTCTCAAGATCACACTTGTAGACATCGAAGAACATCGGGTTCTGTTCGTTGGTCTCAATAAGAACTGTGTTAGGCTGGTTCATATCAGTGGCACTTACATAAGCCTTTATTCCCTCTACAGGAGTAAGATCAACAACATCGCCTGAAGCTACATTAAGACGGAAAACATGAGTATTCTCTTCCCCTGCTTCATCCTGCATGTACAGAATATCCGTGCCGTTCTCGGCCCAGAAATAATTTGTAACTCCTCTGTTTGTATCAAATGTAAGCTGTCTTTGCTCGGAAAGGTCACGATTCATAACCCAAAGATTGAGAACAGCTTCCGCAGGAGCTATGTATGCGATCATGCTTCCATCAGGAGAAAGCTGAGGACCAATTCTTTCGGGATTACCGAAAAGAACTTCTCTTGGGATCAAACGTTCAGCATTGTCTGAACTGAAGTGCTCAGGTTCGACAAATGGTTCTTCAATCTCTTGTGTTGCGACTGGAGCTTCACTTTCGCCACATGCAAGAAGCAGTAGCAACGGAAGCAGGAACAGGAATTTGCTCATCATTCACCCTTTTCTGGTTTGTGCGTGGATCATATACCATTAATTATAGTAATGGGCGCAACCCCCAACACAGAAATTAACTGATCTTCAAACCAGCTTCACAGCTACAATTCTGTCATGTAGATATTCCGGGTTAATCATGATGGATACTGGGTTAAGAAAGATTTGGAGGAATTGATTTCTTTCTGTACACAGTAATTATACAAACAGCAGGTATCAGAGGTAGATGCAGTTACATCAGATACCTGAATACCTGCTGTTTTTCCGGCAGGAATGCCATTATTGCACCGCCAAGTCCCAGAGCGATGGCCAGACCGGATATCAGTTCAGTGGTAGAAACATCAGAGAACAAGTCAGACAGTCTGCTGAAAGAAAATAGAGATCCATAGTCTGCATTTTCCAGGTTCTGTCCTCCCAACCACTGAGCGAAAAAGAAACCGAGTATCACGGCTCCAATCAACACATACACAACTGATAGCCATGGGAATGCTGGGCGGCGGGGCATAAATTGGACTCTGAAACCGGCTGGCTCAGATCCCCGGCTGACGCTGGAAGTCAACATCTCTTCGATCTTTGCTTCCAGTTTGTCGTTACCCCAAGAGTTCATTTTCTCTCTCCTTCAAAATCTCTTTTAATTTTGCTCTCGCTCTCAGAAGATACACTCTAACTGTCCCGGCAGGTATCTCCATTACTTCGGCTACTTCCGAAGAGGATAGTTCCTCAAAATAGCACAGAGTTATGAGCTGTCTGTCACGAAGAGAAAGCTGAGCAACTGCCTCCTCAAGTATTACTCTTGTTGGATTGTAGGAGGATGGTAAGGTGGGATTTAAGTTCACCAGAACAGCATCCTCCTCTCCAACTTCCATTTTTCTACTTCTTTTTTCTACTGCATTCAAGCAGGTTCTTCTTGCGATTGTTGCAATCCATCCCGGAAATGCAGCGGGTTCCTGTAGTTTCGAAAGCTTCAACCAACCCTTCACAAAGGTATCCTGGCAGAGGTCTTCTGCCATGTGATGATCACCTGTCATGCGAATGGCCATGGTATACACGAAGCCGGTGTAGTTCTTCACAAGAATACCGTAGGAATCCCGGTTACCCTTTATGGCTGCCTGCACCAGCTTCGTTGTTGTTTCACTCACGACTGCTCTGGATCCTTCTTGTTAATAAAGAAGGCAATAATGAACTTTGCTATAGAAAGCATTGTTAGTATTGCAGCTGTTGCAAGCATTCCGGCGACATCGGTACCACCGATAATGAAATACATCACAAAGAAACTGACTCCGAGTGCCATCAAAATAGTACCGTGAATAAGGTTTCTCTCCCTTGGTGGAGTTCTCCTTTTACTCTCTTCCTGACCAATGCTGGCAACGAGCTGCTCAATAACTTCTGGGTTGGCATTACTCTCTATCGCTCTCTCGATAACAGAGTATCTGGCCAGCTTTCGCTTGTGCGAAATAAACAATCCAACAACGATTACCATCGCAGGTATGCCAATGGAAGTGGCAACTATAACCATTGGTAACAATGCATCCATTTTCCTATCCTTTCTGTGTGGGTTTCTAAAAGTAGGACAGAGGATAAGGGGCTAGTGTTACAGTTTCATTCAAACAAAGACAAGAGTAGATAGCTGCCGGAGACAATGAGGATCAGATCCCAAGAACATCCTTGATTGTAATGGAGAGAACTGATATTGTCACAGGTTTCTGAAGAACCCTGCAAATGCCTAGATTCATCATTTCATTCGAGGAGCTTTCAGCACTGTGGCCTGAAAGAATAATCACCTTAACATCGGGCTGTATTTCCTTCATTTCGGAAAATGCCTCTATACCGTTCTTCCTCGGCATGGTCATATCCATAAGAACCAGGACTATCTCATTCTTATTCTGCTGAAAAAGCTTAATCGCTTCAACGCCATCGGAAGCAGTTATTACCGTGAAGCCAAGTGTTTCCATAAGCATTTTCAAAACAGTTCTTACAATTTTCTCATCATCGACAAGAAGAATGGTTCCCTCCATTGGCCCATCATGTTTAGGTGCCCTGAGAACCTTACCCTCTACTTTGTCCGATTCAGATACAGGCAATGTAACTTTTACACTTGTTCCCTTGTCAATTTCTGATTCAATGCCTATCGATCCATGGTGAGCAGCAATAGTTCCATATACAGCCGGAAGCCCCATACCAGTTCCATCACCAAGAGGTTTCGTAGTAAAAAATGGTTCAAACACATGCTCCATAACCTCTTCAGTCATTCCCATGCCTGTGTCTAAGATTACTACTTCTATCGTATCAGGATATGGGTTGCTAGTTTTAAATGTAAGGGTTCCATTTCCCTTCATAGCATCTCTGGCATTAATCGCCAGATTGAGCAATGCATTATTCATTTCTGAAGCATCACCAATAATTGTTGCGTTTGAAGCGAGAAGTGTTCTTCTAATCTCAATACGCCGGTCTATACTTCTCTTAAGCAAAGAGATCACATCATCTATCTGGTGATGAAGATCGAATGGAGCTACATTGGATAGACCCTTTCGACTGAAAGCAAGAAGCTGTCTAACAAGCGCTCCTGCCCTTTCTGCTGAGGTAAGAATACCTCTGATATACTCAATCTGCTCCGTGTTACATGACAGATTGCGAAGACACTCAGCAAATCCGACAATACCCATGAGCTGATTATTAAAGTCGTGAGCTATTCCCCCCGCGAGCTCTCCAACTGATCGGAGCTTATCGGAATGTTTGAGCTCGTTCTCCAACTGGTGTCTTCTGGTAATATCAATAAGAACCAATGATGTGTAACTGCTTCCATCGTGTCTTCTGCTTGGTTTTGCAATCAGTTGAAGGAAAACACTCTTGTCTTCACCGTTCTTCGCCGGTACATCTATTGTGGTGGTGGTTTTCTCCTCTGCCGAAGTTTTCAGCTGCTTGAGTACACTCTCTGCCAGCTGTGGATCCAAACAGCGTTTAAAGAAATCTCTACTCCTGTCATTGTTAGAATCAAATTTCAGCACGCGAATCGCAGAATCAATCATTCTGGTTCTGTAGGATGAATAGTTCTTTTGCCATTCAACTTCAACAAGACCGATCCTGGCTATCTCTTGTGTTTCATACAACTTATCATGTGCATCCTTCAATACCCTTTCACTTTCAACTTCCGAAGTGACATCAAGTGCATAACCATACACCGTTATTCTGTCTGAACTGTCGAAATTGTCTGAGGAGGAATACGCTCTTACTTGAAAATACCTGGGGCTTTGTGTGGATATTGAGTGAGTTGAAACCATTCCGGAATAAGTGCGTCCATTAAGCACTTCTTCTTTGATTTTAAGGTAAAACTCTTCATAATTATCAATACGTCCTCTAAAAGCATTGATCGGTACTGGAGCATTGGAGGTGAGTTCGAAAAGCTCTGCTGCCTCCGGAGAGAGATTGACCGTTTTCTCAACAGAGTCGTACTCCCATATTCCCATTCCAGCTAAGAGCTGTGAATCAGTCAGCCGTTTCTGAAGCATCTCTTTTTCCAGAGTAATTCTGCTCTCAGTTGTAATATCCCGCACTGTAACACAAAGAGTGTCTGCATAATCAGCAGGTCTGAAAACTTCACTCTGGAATGTGAATTCCCCGTGTATAAAAGTAAAAACAGGATCCTCTGTTATGATTCCATGAACGAAGTCTTCGTTTGAAACAATGTTCTCGTGGGTTGCTTCAAGTGTTTTGAATTCGGGATTCCTGTTCAGGATTTCAAATTGGCTGTTCTCTGGAGTACTCGACACAAGAATTGCTCCAATGGGAAATCCGTTGAACAAACCTCTGAATTTGCGTTCGCTTCCCGCGAGGGATAGTTCGCTTTCCCGAATAAGAGTGATGTCAATAAATGTGATTACTGTGCCTTCTGTTGCACCTGATGCTCTTTTGTAGGGGGCAATTTTGGCAATCCAGTAACCCGGGAGTGTGGCTTCAAGAGAAAGCTCAAGAACAACACCTGAAGCTACAACCTCTTGTACTGCCGCTATAAGTGACGCAACTGATTTTTCTTTCAGAGTAGTAGTGAAATCTGTTATAGATCTTCCAATATCTCTCTCTGTAATGTTGAAGAAACGAGATATAGTAGGATTGAAACGCCTGATATTCAAATCTCCACCGAGGAAAAGTGAACCTACATCCATGCTTTCAATAAGGTTCATGATATCATCAGAGAGTACAGAGAGGCGAGTATTAAGTCTGTGCAATTCCTCATTAGATGCGATCAGCTCCTCATTGGAAGCTGTTAGCTCTTCGTTAGCACTTCTTATCTCTTCGTTGGTTGTCTGCAGTTCTTCGTTCGAAGCCTGGAGCTCACCAGTTCGGCTTCTGAGTTCCCGCCTGGCTGAGGCAAGTTCACTTTCGAGAAGTGCAATCTGCTCTTCAAGAATCAAAGAATCTGATTCTGAACAGGCAATAGAGGATTGACTGTGGGTGGATTCAGGGTCTACGCGGTGAAATTCAACGAGGTAAACACTACTCATATCAATTGGTGAGATACAACTTACAAAAATAGAGACGCTCTCTCCTGTATCACAATGTATTCTTCGGAATCCACCGGATGCTCTTCTAACACCAGCTCTTACAGCCGCTCTTAACCTTGATGGAAGCATAGGAAGCAGGCTTCCACCCGGAATACCGGATGGTATAGTGAGATATGAATTCAAGTCTCCATTGATAAACAGCGTTGAATAGTCTTCGTCTATAAAAACACAATCGGGGAAAAATCTTTCTTCGAGACAGGATGTAAATGAACGACTTCTCCTGAATACATCATCATCCATCACTTCTGAATATGGCACACGCGCACGCGCTGAACCTGTTTTAGTGTAGTATTTATCATGAGGAAACATATTCAAGGTAAGTGCAATATCTGATATCTTTTTAAAAACACGCCACCGTGAATCGATGGTTTTGAGATTACTGCTGTTCTTACCGGGAGTTTCCCCGCTTCCAAGAAAAAGGAACCCCCCCTTCGATAAACTGTAATTCAACCTCTCCAGTACAATGTCCTGTGCCTCTGGTTTCAGGTAGATCATCATGTTCCTGCAGCTTACAAGGTCCATTTTAGCAAAGGGTGGATCTGAAAGAACATCGTGGTAGCTGAAGACCATATGCGACCTGATGTTTCTTGTTACTTTCCAGGAACCATCTTTTTCTTCAAAATATCTGCGGTATTCTGCTGGAACGCTGGCAAACTGCTTCTGTGTATAAATGCCTTTTGAGGCTTTAGCCAGAGAGGGTCTGCTTATATCTGTCGCAAAAATAGTGAAATTCTTGCCTTCGTCACCCGAAACACTATCCATCAACATTGCTATGGAATATGCTTCCATCCCAGTCGAGCATCCGGCAACCCATACACGAACCGGTTCATCGTTATCCTCAGCAAACAAATCTGCTATTGCTTTGTCTTTGAGAATACGGAAAGCAGCAGAATCTCTAAAAAATGAAGTAACACCAATAAGCAGATCAGAAACAAGCAGATCAAGCTGTTTTTCGTTGTTTTCAAGCAATTTAACATAGTCTCTGATGTCCTGAGCATCGATTGCATTCATACACTTCAAGTAGCGTCTTCTGAAGGTGGCCATCCGGTACATCCCGAAGTCGATGCCGCTGTGGTCGTTAACCATCTGCAGCAGTATGTACTCCCAGTCTTCAGGGGCGAATTTGCCGTCTGGAATTGCTTCGATGTTGTTATTCATTCGAACAAGATAACCATGTAATCCGCAAATGAAAAGGGATCTATTACCAAGAGAAACAGTATGAAATCCATTCCAATCAAAGTATTTGTATCTAAATTCCTAGCTACCCTTACTTTGGCATAAATATTGCGAATCTTCACTTTGCAAACTGGCATAAACTGAAAAGAGAAATGAGATGTGATAAGTGCAATCGGAGAAAGTGCTGTCGTAACCTCCCCCATTTGAGCGACAGTTATTTGAATGAGACTTTCTGCGAAAACTAAGCCAAGAAGTAAAGTAGAATAGGTCTTCTGTGGTGAGAACTATCTAACAAAATACAATTTCTGATACCCTTCCAAGGGATCAAGCTCCCAAGCGAAGATTCCGTATTGAGTTATCTCCGTTTCCCAAGTCCAGCTATCTAGCGGGTAAACAGCATTCCGGACCAAGTTCCCATTACGGTCGTAAATATCAAAGAAGAGATCTGTTCTCGTCCCTCTTCGTACCCAAATATTCTCATCTGGACCGATCCCTACATCCTCAATCATATATTTGAAAGGAAGTGGATGAAACTCGAACGAAGGAAGCTGACCAGCACGACTACTATAATAACTGTTCATGTAGACAACCTCAGAGTTTATCTCACCTTGAGTCTTCTCAACAGGAGCGAAATCTCTCGTCAGGTTCAGAATCTCATTCCCAGTTGAATCCCACGCGATTACACGGTACTCAAACTGATCCAACGGTGCAAAGTATATGTTTCCAGAG
Organism: Candidatus Fermentibacteraceae bacterium; assembly: GCA_016744855.1. Taxonomy (GTDB): domain Bacteria; phylum Fermentibacterota; class Fermentibacteria; order Fermentibacterales; family JCC-6; genus Sabulitectum. Next base: position 83,139 of record JADGDO010000002.1, read on the forward strand.
TTATCAGTAGAGGTTTCAAGCAGATTAAAAAGACAGAATATCCACGACTTAGAAGGATCTCTGCTTTCGTCGCTTGCTTCTATCTCAAGCGAGTCTTTCCAAAGAATAGTATCCCATGTTGGTTCTCCCCATGAATACAGCCCAACTGTATGTCGGATATAGTCGCTACTTGGGTCTTCATCATATCTGGATAATGCTATTCTATTGTCTGAAATTGCAGTCAGATCATAGGGAGAATTCTCATTCCAAAGTCTTATCTCTTCGAGAAAATGAAGAGAATCATCAAATACAACAAATCCTTGCTTGCTTGGAGCGGAGATAACCAAACGTCCATCAGGCATAAAGGATAAACTACGAGGTCTAAGTAGCTCGCCTGGGCCAGCTCCCCGCCTTGTTACCTGCTGAAGAAAATTTCCTTGAAGGTCGAAAGTCCTCACAGAAGCATCAAATCCATCTAAGACGAAAAGTCTACCAGTGTTATCCAAATCAACATCAACAATAGAGTAAAATGTATTTGTTGAATCACCCAACTCTTCACCTATCTGAAATTGCATTTGCAGGGTATCTACCTCTTGTAGGGTATTGTAATTACTCTCTGTAGTGATATAGGCAGTGTCATCGCAGCCACAAATCAACGCAACACAAAGTAATATTATGCAATACACACGGTAATTATTGTGTTTATCATATCTCAAATACATAATGACACCACTTACTGCTCTAATACAGTTTTGCTTAGACATATGACATTCAAGAACTAGAGCGCACCACCACCACCTGTATCGCAAAGAGGAGCATGGTTTCCTCCATTACAAGTGTGCCCATGTTTCACTCCTCCGAAAACACAATCAGCGGTTGGTGCTCCTCCATCAACACATTTTTTACTTTCTTTTGTATCCACACTTAAGTCGACAATCACAGGATTACACCATTCCACAGTATTTCTCCTTTCAGTTTATGTCTCACAACCTGCTAAATTTGATTACCCTCAAGTTGCGACTCCTTGATTTCTTATCCTTAGCCTTGTTGTAGGGAACAAGCCCGCTCTAATAGCTTTTTCACAATACCAGTAAGGAGCCCATAGGCTCTTCCCTGTGTAATAGTTCTGCGCAATGCAACTTGCTTTGCAAATGCCATTCATCACGCAATCCCCACAAACACCTTTCATCTTAATGGGAAATCCTTCGCGAAGTTCATTTATTATTGGGTTTTGCTTCCAGACTTTTTCCAAAGAACAATTTCTAGCATTCCCAAAAACCAAATCAGGAACGACTTCGCCAATTCCGCATAAAGAATAAGAGCCATCAGAAAGAACACCAAGAATACTGAGGATACCGCATACACCACAACCAATTCCAGTCTCACTAAACATTCTACTCATTGGCCTGAAAGCAAGAGGATGTGTATAAACCAAACGGAGAGAAGTTGAAAATGACAAATCATTCTCTACCCAATCACCAAGTTTGATAAGCTCTTCAATAGACAGAGTCTCCATTGCTTCGTGCATTATGTCCCCCCGCGCTGTTGGTTGCACGGGATTGAATTTCACGGAAGCCGCACCGATATCTTCAGCAAGTTTGATAACTGATTTAATCTGGTGCTTGTTTCTTCTCATAACCGACATAATGATCTGTGGTTTTATTCCAACACGAACAAGGTTCTTTATCCCCTCACATGCAGCAAAGAAAGAACCTGGAATCCCCCTAACCCATTCATGCATCTCTGCGTCAGACCCGTCAAGACTTACTGAAACAGAAAGATGTTTAGAACTACCCTTAATTTGCTTAGCTAATGTAGGTGTACAAAGTGTTCCATTCGTTTCAATCGTCAAGCTCAAAGAGTTAACTTCTATTAATTTTAGTATTTTCGTTATAGATGGGTGCAAAAGAGGTTCTCCCCCAGTAAGCTTTACTCCAGATAACCCTAGCGGTTTAGCTTGTTCGATGATTGATTCCATGAGACCAATCTCCATCACTGGAAGAGATCGACTTTCTATAGACTGGTATTCAGGAGCTATCCAGCAGTGACGGCACTTTAAATTACAGCCTTTGGTCAGATAGAAGTAAATCGATTTCAACGGAAAATCATCGCTCAGTATGTTCTTACATGTCTTTTGCTTCATTGTGTCAACCCCGGCAAAACTCCACCTTTCTCAAGAAATCGCTTCAAACAGGCATCAGGACTAGGATGATTTTCCTCACCAATTAATGTATAAGCAAGTGCAGGACAATTCCCCCTGCAATACGGTGTATACTTGCACTCATTGCAGAACTCGAATTCCTCTAGAGGAATGGCAACACGTTTTCTTAGCCTTAACAGTTCTGGATGATTCTGCCAGGTTTTTCTAAGGTCGTCTTGGTTAATTCGACCAAGCTCAATGTGCCCCATTTGGCTACAGGGAGTCATAACTCCATTTGCTTTAATCGTCATACTGGAGAATACGCCACCACAAGATCGTAAGCATCCGGTATCAGCGGAAATTCCCTTTTTACTTTTTCTTTCATTCTCCATTTTTATCCATTGTCTTGCTTCTGCCAAAGGACCAGCTGAAGCATCAATGCGTCCTTGATACTTTTCGGATAAATCTAGTAGCACACGCATTGCTAAGGATCGTTCCTCAATCGTAAGTTGAATTTCCTCTGAGTTAGATCGACAAAGTCCAAAGAAGGAAGCAGCATTTGTTGAAAAGCTAGGCAATTTAAGTTTTTCCAATAGATAATGTGCTATTTCCTCGAGATGATGCACATTATATCGGTGAATAGTAACTCTAACTCCAACAGAAATCCCATGTTTTCTAAGATAACCAAGTCCAGTTATTGCTTTCTGACAAACTACCGTCGCCTCTGAATACATCATGGGATTGAGGATTCGAACCATCAATTGATATTTGAACTGAATCACATCGACCAGTTGATGCAATGTATTTTGCAAGATCATCAGTTATTAGAGTACCATTACTAACCATTGTAAAGCGCATCCTATTTTTCACAACACCATCAATCAGTTCTCTAAGATCATCACGGATAAAGGGTTCACCACCTCCAATATCGACATTAAGAACTGAACACTGCTTAAGTTCTTCAAGAAATAATATCCACTCAGAAATTGGAAGATCCTGAATTTTTTCATCGGAATAATCGGAGCAATACGCACATGACAAGTTACATTTATTCGTAAATAGAATATCAATTGATTTTGGGGTTTTCATCGTCCTCATCAGAGAATGGTCTCACGTAGTTCAGCGATACCCTTTGCAACTAAATCCTCAATAAAACTAGTTACAAGAGTTTCTGCATCGGTAGGGGCGTTTTTGCATTCAGAGATTAGCAGATTATGAATATCACTAATAGATCTTTCACCATCTAAATGCTTATAAATAAATGTGCTAATAGGATTCATTCCATATGCTTCTGAAGTATCTGGATTCAATAGAATAGCCCAATCATCGTATTCTTCCCTGAAAACAAAATCTGAATTCACTTGTACTCTTTTTAATTTATCCATTGCAGCCCCTTCAATATCAGTGTCTTCTTGTTGATGTACAATATATATTCTAGTATTAGATTGTAAAGTTATTAAAAATTAATGTGGAATGAACCCCTGTTGCTATATCTATATCCAAATCAAAAGCCACACAACCTTATGGGTCCGTTCCACAAAGGGGGAACTATCCGGAAATGGACATGAGACGCTATGTGTAGAAGTATTGCAAAGCCCCGGCAAAACCGGGGCTCTACAAAAAATTAATCGAATAACTAGTTAACTATGGCCACCGGTGCATCGTGTGCGAGAGAATAGTGACCACTTGTAATAACAGACTCTCCTTCAGCAAGATTCTCTGTAATCGCGACATAACCGCGGCCGGCAGGTCCGAGAGTTACATAGACCCAGTCTGCATGTCCCTCAAGAACCCTGAAAACCATGGGTCGGTCATCACGAATCAGTACAGCCTGCTCGGGAATAATTAGTGAACCTTCATGCTCAGCAAAAACTATCTCGGTTCTGGCAGTTGCTCCCGGGCGAAGATTCGGTACATGTGGGACATCCACAACAACGGTACCTGATCTGAAATTCGGATCAACAACAGGAGAAACAGATCTAACTTCACCAACCAGAACAGTATCGTTCAGTGAAGGAATAATAACAAATGCCTTCAGTCCAGCTGTACACTGAGCCAGCTGCCTTTCATCAAGATCAACTTCCACCTGAAGAGTCCAAGGATCAACCAGAGTACCAAGAGGTGAACCAGGATAAACAGTCATGCCTTCCTGAGCTGTAACATCTGAGACTACACCGTTAAAACCGGCAGAAACTGCAGAATTACCATACTGGGTTCTTGCACTTGCAAGGCTGGAAGATGCGGACTCAAGACCGGTGGTCTGCCTGAGCATGCTTCTGACTCCGTCGGTAACTTCACCACGGTAATTGTCAATCTCGAACTGATAAAGAGCCTCAGCATTCCTGTACTCGCTGTTCGCAGCAGAGAGGTTTGAAGCGTGTTGTCCGCTTGCAACCCTGAAGATCACAGAGCCCTCTGCAAATTCTTCACCGGCGTATTCAGGTGCCTGCACAACCTCGCCCTGTATCTGAGCGGTCAGGCTTTGTGTTCTTCTGCTGGTGATTCTTCCAGTTGATGTAATTACTTCATAAAGAACATCAATGCTGGCGACAGATGCGGTGACTGGAAGAGGTGAAGGTTCGAGAGCTTCTCTCTCCACTTCCTCCTCTTCAGCACATCCAGAGAATAGAATGAAAGTAATGGCTAACATGAAAAGGCTAATTCTCCGGAACATGTTTTTTCCTCCTCCTGGAAGTAATCTGAATAAGAGCGGGTAATGCAATAAGCACAAGCGGTGTTGAAATTACCATACCGCACACAACAGTGAAAGCCAGAGTTCCCCAGAGGTCCTGGTTTGATATAGGCCAGAGAACCAGTGGGAGAAGGCCGAGTACTGTTGTGGCAGTTGTCTGAAGGATAGGCCTGAGCCTCTCCCCGACAACCTCATCAACCGATTTGCGCAGGTCCATTCCTGCTCTTTTCTTCTTTTCGAAACTATCTATTAAAAGAATTGAATTATTCACAGCGATTCCTACAAGAAATACACTTCCGACATATGCCTCCGGGCTGAAAACTCTATCGAAGGCCCAGAAACCGGCCGCGACTCCCACCAGAGCCATTGGAATTACAGCAAGCACATAGAGAGGTGCTGTAAAACTCTCAAAGACAATCGCAGTTACTGCGAATACTGCAAGAATGGCAAGAATCACAAGAAGATTCATATCGATACCTTCTTCTTCAGCAAGCCAGTCTGGAAGGAATGTGGTGTCTTCATATACTCTGTATCCGGAAGGAAGTTCAAGACTGGTCAGCAGAGAATTACGGAACCTTGCAGCCATACGCTCAGCCCCCATAAAGGAATAGGCAACCGTGCGGACATACTCGCCGTCTTCTCTTACGACAGAACCCTGAACAGCGATGGTATCGATACTGATGATCTCCTCCATACGCATGAAGCCGTCTCTTGTGGCAATCCTACTGTCCAGAATTTCGGAGAGCTCGGGATCCTTCTGCCCCTCGAGCCGGAAGGTCAGGTCGGTAGTCTCATCAGCTATTCTGACTTGAGCGCCGTATCCTCCAGCCATATTGTACCTGAGCGCCATTACAAGCTGATATGGATTGATTCCGAGATCTGCAAGTTCAATACGGTCGAAAACAATAGCCAGCTGGTCACGGTTGGGAGTTCTTCCGTTCCAGTTAATATCTACTTCCTCGACCCTGGGGTGTCTCTCAAGAAGGGTTTTGAGATTAAGTGCTATCCCCTTCAAACCCTCATAATCGAATCCGCGAAGCTCCACTGTCTGCATCATACCGGCACTCGTAGTGCTTCTCCAGTATCCCTCAGGGTTGATACCACTAACCCATATTCCACTGACTCCGCCTATTGTTGTAGCAAGAGCTGTAGCTTCAGCCTGGCAGAGAATTGCTGTACCATCTAAAATGGCTTCGTCTTCAAACTGACAGAAAATGTTAGCACTTTCTCCGTAAACAGTTGTTCTTGTTGATGCCACTCCCTCTCGACCTGCAACTATTTCTTCAAAACTGACAGCTACATCATCTGCAATTTCCTGAGGGGTTCCCGGAGGGAATCTGAAACCGATATAGAGATAATCTCTCTCTCCTCCGAAATTCCATGTCTGGCCATGTTCAACCTTTGCCAGAAGCACATAAACAGAGCCGGCAATGAGAAGAATTGTTACAATTACAGGAATCCAGGGTTTGTGATGAAGAATTTCAACACCCTTTGCAAGAGTCCTGTCCCACTTTCTCTGCCGGAACCAGTTACCCTTGTTCCAGTGACCGGCTATAGAGGGAACGAAAGTCAGACAAACAGCATAGGATGCTAGAAGCGTGGCTGAAACTGTAAAAGCGAAGGGTCTGTAGTAAATTCGGAGTACTCCCTGACTTGCAAGTAGAGGTACAAGAGCCACCAGTGTAGTTAGAATTCCGCCCAGAACCGGCATGGCTACTTCTCTGGCCCCGGTTGCCGCGGCTTGAATCGGATTCATCCCCTGTCGGCGTCTGTAGGCGATTGCCTCCATTACCACAACAGCACCGTCTACAAGAAGGCCGAATGCAATAGCAAGAGCGCTAAGCGTGAGTACATTGATACTGTAACCGGCAAGAAATACTGCAGTTACTGCAAGTGCACTGCTGAAAATAATTGAGCTCAAAATAAGAGGGGTAGTTAACGGACTGGGATTCAGAAGAAAAAGAACAAGCATTATCAGACCGAGTGAGACGAGAGCGCGCCAGGAGAGTGCGCTTAAATCATCGGTAATGGCTTCTGTGCCATCCTCGATCAAATCAAGCTCAATCCCCTCGGGAAGATCACGTTGAATGTTTTCCACTTCATCTTTAACGATGGAAGCCACGCGAACAGCATTGCTGCCGGCAGTACGATCAAGTTCCATTGTTATCTGGTCCAGACCATTGTGCCTGAATATCAGTCCTGAGTTTTCTGAGTAACTCTGATAAATACCGTGTGAGATATCATCAAGAGTAATGAAGTTTGACCCACTGCGTTTTACAACGATCTGTTCCATTTCCCAGAGAGATACAGGGACACTTGAAACTCTGAGGACAGATTCAAGCGCAGTGGAATCTGTTACCACTCCAACGTTCCGGTCTACAATCCCATTTTGAATTGAGTAAACAACCTGAGCCAGAGTTAGGTCAAAAGATCTGAGCGCTTCCATATCAATGTCGATGAGAATTTCTTCAGTGCCGAGGCCCTCTACAATTACAGAGCTGATACCGTCAATACGTTCCAGACTGGGAACAACCACATCCTCAGCCAAATTCTTCAATATAGATTTTTCAGCGCCTGTAATCGCATAAATCAGAAAGCCTTCACTTTCCATTTCTCTCGGTATTGTCTGGGTAATAGTGCTCGCCGAGACGTTACTTGGCATATCATCGCGAATCATGGAAATGCGTTCAGTAAGCTCCATGGATGCAACATCCATGTCGGTTCCCTGAGCGAAAGAGACTGTTACTACGCTTCTCCCTTCACTGGAAGAGGAAGAAACATCTTTTACTCCCCCGATCTGCCGGGCGGCTTCTTCTATGGGCCGTGTTACCTGCTCACAGACCGCCTCCGGGTCGGCTCCATACCATCCGGTAACTGCATTCAGCTCAGGCAGGGTGGTACTGGGAGAACCTTCTATGGGGATCCGGAACATGCTGACTGCCGCAAGACCGAGAAGCGCAGCAAAGATAATTGCTGTTCCTCTGGGTCGTTTAAGAATTCCAGCTATCACGAGGAACTCTTATCTCTTACAAGTACGCTGTAAAGAACAGGGACAATCCCCAGGGTAAGCAGTGTGGCAACTGTTATACCGGAGATTACGGCAATGGCCAGAGGTTGCCTTAATGCAGCACCCTCTCCAAAGCCTATCGCCATCGGCAAAAGACCCAGTACAGTGGTAACAGTAGTCATGAGAACCGGTCGGAATCTGTCGCGGCCAGCATCAATAACTGCCTGTCTTACCGGCAAACCTGTTTTCCGTAACTGGGTGATTCTCTCTACGAGCAGAATTCCATCGTTAACCACAATTCCAGACAGAATGACCAAACCTATTCCAGAAAGGGCATTCCAGCTCTGACCGAAAATGGCGAGTCCTGCAACTACACCGATAACACCGAGTGGTACGGTTATCATGATAATGAACGGTTCAATGAATGACTCGAACTGAACGGCAAGAAGCACGTACACCAGAGCAATTGCAAGAAGTGCAGCCAGAATCAGGCTTGAAGCCGTTCTGTCCATCTCTTCAATTTCAGCTCCAGTTCTGAGTTTGATAGGTTCTCCGTAGAGAAGAGAGTCTGACATTGCAGTGATGGTCGCAGCAGTACCCGCAAGATTAGTTCCTCTGCCCTGAATGAAAACACCAATTGCACGATTCCCCTGATAATGTTCTACAAAACCTGGAGTCTCTCTTACCTCAGTATTTACAAGCCTGTCTACCTGAATCAGCTTACCATTCACTCCTACGGAGCGCTGGAAGATTGAATCAATCGGGATACCCTCACCGCTACCTGCAAGTAGCATAACATCTATCTTTTCATCCTGTCGGTAATAGGTTGTCGCAACAATACCTCTGGAAAGGCTTTCCAGATAATCTGCAACATCATTTGCAGAAATACCGAGAAGTTCCAGAAGTTCTCTGTCCGGCCGCACCACTATCTCTGGTTTTCCAGGGAGGTAGTTAACATCAGCACTTATCACGCCTTCAACATCATTCTGCGCAGCTGCTGCTAAAGCAGTTGCTGCCTGCAGATCAGTTTCTATACTCTCGCCTTCAACATAAACAGTGAAACCGCTTCCTCCTCCAAGAATTTCTCCAAGCAGAGTTCCCCTTGGACCGACCTGCAACGGGAAGCTGAAAGCAGAGTCCCAGGCATCGCGAATAGGAAGAATTGCGCTGTATGCAGCATCTGAATCCTCGAAAGAACTTACAGAAAGTGCATCTACTCCCTCGTCCGCCCGAACTCCCACTCGACCGCTTGTCCAGTCAGCACCGGCAGCATACGCGATCTCACTAACAGTGTTGGAGAGGTGAACAAGATTATCCATCGATGTTCCCTCCGGGGCACTGAAAGTCATTTCAAGCTGATCAGCAGGTGTGTCCGGAAGAAGCTGCATTGGAAGTTTTGTGGCTCCGAAAAAAGCAAGCGCTGTAATGATAAACGTAACAAGCAGCACTCTTTTTCTTTTCTTAAGGATACTATCCATCGAGCTTGCATACTTATCCTTCATACCGCCTGTAACATCTTCAGCCTCTTTTGTTTTCCTTATTCTGGCAGCCAGTGCTGGGATAACAGTTACAGCGACAAGAAGACTTGCCAGCAGAGCAGAACCGACAGCAAGAGCCTGATCGCGGAACAGCTGACTTGTAATTCCCTCCATATACACAACAGGGAAGAAAACAATAATGGTTGTCAGTGTACTTGCGACAATTGCGGGGCCGACTTCGGCAGTTCCTGATGTAGCAGCACTTACTCTGCCTTCACCCTTTTCCCGTCGTCTGGATATAGCCTCAAGAACGACAACAGCATTATCCACAAGTAGTCCGGCCCCCAGAGCCAGTCCACCCAGAGACATGATGTTAACAGTAACGCCGGCCAAGTAAAGGAAGAAAAGTGCAAGCGATATGCTCAGAGGAAGAGAAAGACCGAGGATAAGAGGACTTCTCCAGTCTCTGAGGAAGAAGAAGAGAACACCGAAGGCAAGAATCCCTCCGAGAATCAGAGCTTCAACAACTCCACCTATGGACTCCTCAATAAACACTGCGTCATTCTGAATTATTTGCAGATCAACATTCTCGTGAGCAAGATTAAGCTCTTCAAGTATTTCCTTAACATCCCCGGCAACTTCCACGGTGTTGGCTTCTGCCATTTTTCTTATCCGGAGAATTATTGCTCTTTCACCATTGTAGCTGGCCCACTCTGTTGGAGGCTTCTCTGATATGTAGATGTCAGCGATTGCTCCGAGCAAAAGAGGAGTAGTACCGAGAGTCCCGACCACTGTATTTTCGATATCCTCAAGGGATTCGAATTCGCCCTGAAGAGAGAGGAAGAACTCCATGTCTCCGTCTCGAACCTGCCCACCGGAAGAAGTCGCATTAGCACCTCCGATTGCAGCAGAAATTGTGGCGGGATCAATACCGAGTTCCTCTATAGCACCATCTCTAAGCCTTACATAAACTGCTGGCGCTGCTTCTCCATCAACCTCACAAGCTGCAACACCATCGACCTGTTCAATCCTTGTTGCTATTACCCTGCGAGAGAAATCGGTAATATCTGTCCAGCCGCCATCCATTGTCAGAAGAATTTCCATGAATGGTCTGCTGGAGGGGTCGTAGTCTACAATGGTAGGTCTGTCTGCGGCATCGGGCAGGGACCAGCTGGCAACATCCAGTTTCTCCCTTACCTCAAGCCTGGTGTAATCCATGTTGGCACCCCAGTCGAATTCTAGACTGATTCGACTCATATCTCCATAGGAGCGGGATGAATAAGAGCGCAGCCCCTTCACGCCTGCAAGAGCGTCCTCAAGTGGGTCCGTAACAAGACGTTCCACCTCGTAAGGACTTGAAGAGGGATACCTGGTCTCGATAGTAATTCTTGGATACTCAACCGATGGAAGAAGATCCACAGGCATCTGGATAACTGCAAGTACTCCAAGCACTGCAGCAACGATTGAAATAACTGTAACTGCGACAGGTTTTGAAACAGCGGTAATGGATAGCCTCAAGCCAATCCCCCTCTCTCAAGGGTAGTCAATTATTAATTCTGATAGTGAAAGTTAACGAATTGACATACCGATTGGCAAATTTTGTTACAATTCGTTACCTGATCTCCTGAAACTCCAGCAATGCCATTTCCATATCTGCACCCATATCCATATTATATACCAACCTATAGGAAGTATTTATTGCCCATATTGACGAGGCATTCCACTTGTCCATAATTATCCAGATTCTCTCTTCCTGACCCGCACAATAAATGCTGTCAAGAAGAAAAACAGGATCTACGTAATTTCTTATCCTGTTTCCATTCTCATCGACTCCCTCTCCGGCAAAAGGAAAATTGCCTGCCGGTGTGAGGCATCTGAGATTTGACGTGGAATAAAACTCCCAGGCAAGTGAAGTGGATTTTCCCCCTAAAACAATCACCAGATCCTCCGGTACGGCGCTTGCCTCGACAGTTTCAACTGCATCTCTCCAGTCACTCCGGTGATATGGGAAAACTTCCAGTTTGTAATAGGGAATCAAAGCAGCAAGGCAAAGTAGAGCTACAGCAGGCCCTGCAAATCTGAATTTCTTAAATAAAGCTGCTGAAGTTATTGCGAAGGGAACCCACAGAATTGCCAGCTGCCTGATTGAAGGTGAATCTGTAAGGAAAAGACCCAAAGGTAAAAGGAAACAGATCCATAGATATTTTCTTATTCTCTTACTGAGCATTCCTGCAAAGAATGGTCCGAGAGCAAGGGAAAGTACTGCAACAGCATTAATGATATAAGCTATAAGCATTCTAGGGCGATCAAGAAGGTTTGCTGAGAAATCAGGGAGTATCCCGCCGGGAATAATTTTCATGAGCTGTGAGAGAGTAAGGGTACTGAATAATCTATCAAAGCCGAAAAGCACTCCTGCCGAAGCCATTCTTGTATTTCTAGCAGCAAATTGTTCAGAAAATGAAAGAAACACCGGAAGGTAGAACAAGGCAAGTAGAATCGGCACCAGAATGAATTTCTTAAAGCTAACACGGCTTGCAGGCTCAACAGAAAAATAGAGAACAGCAGAGACGGCTATCCCTAAGAGAAAGATATGCTGTGTCAGTAAACCTAAGATACCGATAATGATAGAACCCCAATAGGCTTTCGAAGAACCTCTCCAGGCCATATCGGCTAGGTCAATGAACCAGAAAGAAATTGCAATATTGATTCCGTAAACCCAAGCTTCCTGCCCCAGCGAAACAGCAAAAGGAGACAGCACCCAAAGAATAGCTGCCCAAAAACCACCTCTGACGGACGTGAATCTTGAAGAGAGCCTGTAGACAGGGATTACTGCAGATGCTACAAGAAGAGCTACAAGAAGACGTATACCGAATTCAGAATTACCTGCAAGTAGAGTAGAAAGCTTCATCAGAAGAAAGGCTACGGGAGGATGAGGGGTTCCGGTGGCAACAGCGCGGCACATCTCGCCCCATCCCATCTGTGTAGCTCCCCATGCAAGACATTCATCTATCCAGAAGGATTTTCTTGCCAGAAAAAGCAGTCTTGCGAAGAGAGACAGTGCACTCAACAGGATAATCATAGTACGGGGTTTAATTTTATCGAGTATGGGCATCTGAATCCTTTAGATGAAAGATTTTTTTCTTAGCTGCTTTTTTTCAGAGTTCTGTTTTTTCGCCCCAAGTCGTCTTTCCTTTGAAGCTCTGGTAGGTTTTGTGGGCTTTCGCTTTTTCGGTACAACCAGTGCCTGTTCGATGAGATTACTTAATTTCCGAAGTGCCGAGTTGGTATTCATTAACCTGCTCCGGTTGTCTCGGGATTCTATCACAATCTCGCCTGAATCGGTAAGTCTTTGGCCTGAGAGCTTTTTCAAGCGCTCTACAACCTCAGGGGCGAGCCCTCCAAGGGCAATATTGTAACGAAGCTGAACAGCTGACTCGGTTTTGTTTTGATGCTGCCCTCCCGGTCCACCTGCACGCAGGTAGGACCAGGAGAGCGCAGTTTCAGGGATATCGATCATTAGTTTTTGCTGCCCAACCCTTTCATAAGGCTGTAAGCAAGCATAAGTGCAACGAGAATGAACATCACGATCTTAGCGGCAGCAGACCCTGCACCGCTGAACCCGACAATTCCGGCAATCAGAGCTGGAATGCCCAGTGTGATATCAAAAATAGTAATTTTGGCTTTTTTGCTTACCGGAAACTCGGCAGAGAGCACTTCTTTTTTGGCCCCATCGACAAGAGCGCTGTATTCTTTACCGTCGATAGTGTACTTCATTTCCCACATCGGTACATAAACAAGATCAACCTTGTTCACATTAACAGTGGTATCAACATCAGAGAGTACATCCGCCTTTGACTCTGCTTTCTTTGCCTGATGAGTTTTGATGTTTCCCCTGGCATTCGCCTCGGCACGGTCCTGAGTGACCTGGCCGTTTACAAGGTCGTCTGCCATTCCTGCCTTTTTCACTGCTTCAATATCAAAAGGAATCTGACCATCCAGCATGTTCCTGTTCGGACTGTTCTTGCTACCGCCGAATTTCAACCAGAATTTACCCCAGTCCGGGAAAACGGATTTCTTACCTGGCTGAATATTTCCGATTCCCCAGAATTCTTCAGGGTTCTCTCTGGCATACTCCGGCCATGTAAAATCTTCACTAAAGCGACCACTTACTGGCTCCCACCATGTCTGGGTTTTCTTCTTATCACCGGTTCCTACGGTTTTGGTTCTCTTTTTCTTACCGTGCCATGAAGTGGCTGCATTGCTTTTAACAATCCAATATGGAAGCATCAACCCATTTGCTGAACCAAGCTTCGCTGTGGCAACATAGCTCTTGGATCTGAAGAAGCCCTTTGAGAGCCATGTAATAAGAGTACTGATCGCATCGTTCTCGTTTACTGCCATTGGCAGCATTGAATGACCATCTATTTTTACAATATTGTCGTAGCCTGCAAGCATCGTAGTAGTTCCGCAGTAGGGGCAGGTGATAACACTCTCACCTTCCATATAAGCAAGCGGGGCTCCGCAGTTCTGACAGGAAAGCTCTCTGTCATGAGCCAGAGCAGTCGGTTCTTCCGGAGCTTCGGGAACCTCGGGGACTTCAGGGGTCTCTGCTGCGACCTCTTCCGGAGCCATGTTTTCTTCCTGCATACTGTTCCCTCCCATTTTTGTGTAGTATTTCAGATCATATACAAGCACATTATACACAGAAACAAAGCGCAGGAAAACAGCATAAAAAAAACCGGCCCCCGTAAGGGAGCCGGTTTTATTTATTGAAAAAACTTCTTAGAAGTTCATTCTCCACTTGGTATAGATGTCTGTGTAGCCATCAACATCAGCTTCGAAACCGTAGTTACGAGCACCGATCTGGAGAGTATTGTACTTGCTGAAGAGTTCGATGCCAACACAGAAGTCGATTGCTGTGAGGTTGTTGTCATCAATGTCAGCGATAGGATCAATGCTGTCGTAACGAACTGCAGGCTGGATGGCAAGAATAACGTCGCCGTCGAGCTGCATGTCGTATCCGGCCATAACACTCATACGGGCACCATCATGAGAGTCTGCATCCTCAGAGATAACACCATTCTGTCCGAGAATCATGTATTCACCGGCGAAGTTGAGTGTACCTGTAGCGGAAACAGGATAGTTAGCAACTGCAAAGAAATCCATACCGTTGCTGCTCCAGCTGTCCATTGTACCTGTAGTGTCTGTAATTTCAGGCTGGCCGATCATGGCAAGAGAACCACCGATTGTAAGCCACTCTGTTGGTTCAACAGCGAGTCTGGCTGTGAACTGCTTGCTGCAAAGAGTGTCAGCATGCATGTTGTTACCGGTACCGTTGGAAAGCATAAGGTCGATTGTTACAGGAGCGAACTCTGCTGTAAGCATAGCACCGATATCTTTTCCACCGTAGAGCATGAAGTCAGAACCAGAAATAGCAAATGCTCTGTCTGCGAAAAGCATGGAGCCACCGCTGCGAGTGTAACCGTAACCGAAAGGAACCTTGAACTGTCCACCGCGGACACTGAGGCACTCGGTGAGCTTCATGTCAAGGTACATCTGGTCAAGAACAGTAACAGAACTACCTGTTGTAGTGTTCTGTGCTGCGATGCAGAGGTCAAGGTGATCATTGATCTTTGGAACCCATGCCATCCAAACGTAATCCTTGAATTCGCTTGCAGGGTTTGCGCCTTCCATACCGTACATTGTCCAGCGGAAAGTACCGTAACCCTTAAACTTTGTAAGCTCTGCACCACCTGTGGCGAAATCGCCAGCGAAGGCTACAAGTGTGAGAACAGCAAGAACCATAATAGCTCTCTTCATCTAATACACCCCTTTTTTCAAGTTTGTGACCGGAAAAACCATATCTTCCGGTCTGTGTCAGGTTGAATTATACTCTCTATACAAGAAGTAAGGCAAGTATTCACACCAGAAAGGTATTGTATCATCAGTATTGACAATGTGTTCACTATTTTTTCGGGCTTTTTCGGCCTGTGTATTGGCAGTTTCCTGAACGTTGTTATCTGGAGGGTTCCTCTCGGTAAATCAATAGTTTCACCACCCAGCGCGTGTCCTCAGTGTAAAAAGGAAATTGAACCGCGAGACAACATCCCGGTTCTGAGTTATCTCATACTGCGCGGTAAATGCAGAAATTGTGCTCTGCCTATTTCTATAAAATACCCTGTTACGGAACTGATTACCGGAGTTCTTTTTGCCCTGGCGGCTTTGCAAACAGGCTACTCTATCTCCTTTATCAACTATGCAGTACTTATCTCTCTTATGGTCGTTGTTGTAAGAACCGACCTTGAACAGTTTATTATTCTCGACGAGGTCAGCATAGGTGGGACCGTTGCGGGAGTTCTTCTTGCCCTCCTGCCCGGAGGCCTCGGAATACTTAAATCTCTTATCACAGCCCTCTCCGGTGCTGCTTTTTTCTTTCTGATAAGAACCGGAGCATCCATCTACCTGAAGAAGAGAAACATCCGCACAAAAGCCCCCGAAGGCTTTGAAGACGAGGAAGACGAGTTTCAAGGTGGAATGGGCTGGGGTGATATCAAACTGGCAGCGTGCATAGGAGCATTTCTGGGACCGGCTTCAACAGTAATAGCGTTCTTTTCAGCTTTTATACTGGGAGCTTTTTCCGGTGGATTCATGATGGCTTTCGGAGGCAGCAAAAGGGATACACCGATACCCTTCGGCCCATTTATGGCCGCGGGTGCCGTGCTTGCCCTCTTCTTCGGGGAACCTCTGTGGACCGCTTACATGAACCTTATGAGCTAACGCTGTAGTACAAAAAGGTCATAAGTGCAGATTAGCGCTCTTGTTATCTGATTGTTTATTGCAATATCAACGGGATCTCCGAAGCTGGAAATCGTAGCTTCAACTGTATTATCGACTGTATTAACCACTGAAAATCCGTGGTCCGGTACTGTTGCGTAAAGGTATTTACCGTCGCTTGTTATTGCAAGAGCAGTAGCTTCATATGGAACGGTGAAAGTTCTGGAATGCTGACCTGTTCCGCAATCGATAGCCCATACTTCACTCCTGCCACCGGGAGAAACAAAAACCTCATTCAAGGGGGTTGAGCACATTCCATTCACTCCACCCTCAACAGTGGTCTCGGCAACTGTGGAAAAATCAGTCGTGGATATCTTGTATACCTTACCGTCGCTGTCGGCTATGAAGATGTAGTCTCCACCGGTTCCAAGAGCAGCAGCTACAGGATCAACTGCAGAGGTCGAACCCGACTTGGTAATTGTCCAGTCCACTGTATAAATTTTAACCAGAGTGCCATCGGCACAGACAACAAAAACTACCGTGGAAGATGGACGGGGTACTATAAAACTACCAACCTCTGCCAGAACGACCTGCTTGTAAACTGTGTAGATTTCATTTGAAACCACATAGAGTACATTGCCGCCGAGTGCCAGACCGTAACCACCTTCGGGAGAGCTTCCCACGTCGGTAACCGGTACACCCAGGGCAACTTCAGCCTTAACGTAACCGTTATCCCGGTCTATAAAGTACAAGTAGGTGTTTGCAGCTGCCAGGCCGTCTCCGTCTCCTCCAAGAAAATCACAAGCTGTTGGCGGGCCGCCGGTATTCACGGTCTGCAGTATAAAAGCCGGGAAATCACTGCTTATTGACGGACCCGTAGAGTCACAGGCAACAAGTAAAAGAAAAACAACAGCAGAAACAATCACTTTTTTCATCAGTCAGCCTCCGATACTTCCCGCAAGAAGTCGTTCCATGTCTGCGGCGTTCAGGGCCGCTTTCCCCATGTGACAATTGTTGAAGAAAACATAGCATCTATTAACCTCTGTTGACAGGTTTCGCAATCTGTCTGCCCATGTTTCCATTTCCTCTTCTGTATAGAGATAGTCGTACCGCTCTTGTGTGTTCCCCCACCACTTATCTCTGTTCCTTCCGTGAAGCCTCAGGTAGATAGTTTCCTCTCCTCCGAAAAGAGTTTTTTCGGGAAGCCCCGGCAGACTCGGAAGATCAACAGAGACTGGTATAAAGCCGATTTGACGAACCTGCTCTATTACATCTTCAGCATACCACTTCTTGTGCCGGAACTCTATAAGTGCCCTGTTGTCTTCAATTTTGTCCCTCAGCATTCTCAGGTACTGGAAAGATTCTTCTTTCAGCGGAAATGACCAGGGAAACTGTGCAAGAACCATTCCCAACCTGTTTGATGCTACAAGAGGGTGAAGCATTTTCCTGAAGGCTTCCCAGTCTTCCCCGGAGCAATCACGTGAATGGGTCATGGATGAATGGAGTTTCACCGAGAAAGAAAAATTATCAGGAACAGAATCTGCCATTCTTCCGGTGGAACTCTCGGAGAGTATTCTATAGTAGGTAGAGTTAATCTCTACAGAATTAAACTTAAGAGCATAGAATCGGAGCCAGTCTTTCTTTGTTATTCGTGGCGGGTAGAAAACATTCAGCCAGCCGGGAAAGCTGTAACCTGATGTTCCCAGAAAAAGATTTGCTCCCCCCGGCAGAAGTTTTCTGTCAAGCTTTTCTTCGAAGAGGTTCAAAAAGCATTACCCCCTATCTAATGTCTACCCTGAATGTACTCGAGAGCTCTTCCACTGACCATGGCTTTGTCTCCGTAACGATTTCTTACTGTATCTGCGACCCTATTTAGTTCCACAGTTTTTTCCGGAAAGAAAGAAAGTTGTGCTGTTTTTGATGGAACAAACTGACTGATTGATACACCGATAAGCCTGACAGGTTCATCTATGTATTGTCTCGCCATCGCCTCTGCTGCAGCCAGTATTGTCTGATCCTGATCTGTTGCTGAAGCAAGTATTTTCCGCCGGGTTATTCGTTTCATGTTACGCAGGCGATACTTCAATGTAACCACACTCCCCTGCCAACCGCCTTCGCGGGCACGACACCCTGTTTTCTGACAGACCATAGCAAGGGCCGGCATGTACTCATCGGGTCTGGCAACATCCCGGCTGAAGGTGTGTTCATGCCCCATGGATTTAGGAGGGGTTTTGTGGCCGAAAAACTTCACCGGACGGTCATCTATACCACGGGCATACCTGTATATCTCTTCTCCATGTGAGCCCAGAATAGACCGTAGAGTTCCGCGAGGAAGGTTTTTCAGTTTTTCTATGGTATCGATACCAAACATTCCCAGCTTTTCGGCAGTACTTGCTCCTACTCCCCAGATAGCTCCCACGGGAAAAACAAGTATATCATCCGGCATCAGCAGGCCGGCCCCACGTGGTTTGTAAAAGTTTGAAGCCATTTTCGCAAGAAGTCTGTTGGGACCACAACCAACTGTGCACCACAGAGAGGTTGCATCATAAACAGCCTTTTGTATCTCCAGAGCCCGATCAATAATACCCCCGGAAGTGCCGGTAAGGTCCAAAAAAGCCTCATCTATACTTGTAGCATGCACCTTGGGGGTAAATGTGAGAAAAACTTTTAGTATGCGGTGGCTGTAGGTTCTGTAGCGGGCAAAGCTGCCGGAAAGAATAACAGCGTGAGGGACAAGGCTCATTGCCCGTGTCATTGGCATTCCTGCATGCACACCGAATTTCCTTGCTTCGTAGGTGCATGAGGTTACCACCGAACGGAAGCCGGGATCTCCACCGATGATAACAGGCTTGCCGTGAAGTTCCTCCCGGCCCAGTAATTCAACAGATGCGAAATAGGCATCCATATCTACATGAAGAATTCGTCTATCAGGCTCCATGAGAGTACTCGCAGTCTACTATCCAGCCCATGGTTTCGGTGTTCAGATGAATCTCGTACACATCATCTGCCGATGTACGAACCACATAGTGATAGAACTTAATGGTCCCCCTTCGACTCTCCCATGAGGATGAAACGCGCGTCACATGATAAACGCGATTCTGCCACCGGAACCTGCAGGGAGTCACACTGCCAGCTGCGAAGTGGCAAATCATTTCTATCCGCTCTCCAAGTTCCTGCAAAATTCACCTCCGATATCATTCTCTCCTGCTTAATGGTAAAATAGTAAACATTTGTTCACGCGTCAAAGATCCGGATCACTTCCGAAATCCCGATTGCCAAATTGTGAAATGAACGGTATATTTTTGTGGTTGAAATTGCGTGAAGAAGTTGAAGAACAAGAAGATCCCGTTATGTCGACTAATCATAATTCACGATAAATTACTTGGAAAAAAGGAGGTTCACTACCGTGATCAAGTACCTGAAATTGCACAATGATAAGTGTGTTGGTTGCCTGAACTGTACCGCAACCTGTTCACAGTTATACTTCAAGGAAGATGACCCGGCAAAAGCCCGGATAAAAATCTTACCTCTTGCCCTCGGCAAGTACCACATTGTAGCCTGCGATCAGGAATGCAGGAGATGTGTCATTGAGTGCCCTACCCAGGCTATCACTGTAAACGCCCGTGGTGTCGTAATGATCAACAAGAAACTGTGCGTCGGCTGTCTGGCATGTGTGGCTGTATGCCCTATCGGTGCAATGTTCTATTACCCCGGCGACCCTACCCCTTTCAAATGCGTTGCCTGTGGTGCCTGCGTTAAAACCTGTTCTGCAGACGCTCTGGAAATTGCAGAAAAGGAAGATAGCCCCGCCTCCAAGCGCCCCTTTGAAATCGCCGAGGCTGTTAGAAAGAAAGAGGCAACAACATGAGTGCTTTCAACAGAGAAAACTTCAAACTGCTGAATGAATACAAATTCGAGCCCCGGGCTATCGAAAAGGGTTACGCAATGCGTACACTCCATGTCGATGTAGGCTCAAGAGTAGCTACTGCCAAGCCCGTATCTGAAGACATGAAAAAGCGTTTCACCGGAGGCAAGGGCTTTGGCCTTAAGCTTCTCTGGGATGCAACAAAACCCACTACAAAATGGAACGATCCTGAAAACGAGATCGTAATTGGTATTGGCCCCATCGGCGGCAACACCAACTACCCCGGTTCAGGAAAGAGCCTCGTTGTAAGCATCTCTCCCATGACTAAGATTCCCATCGATTCAAACGTGGGTGGATTCTTCGGTCCATATCTCAAGTTCGGTGGCTGGGATGCCATGGAAGTTCAGGGCAAGGCTGACGTGGAAACCATAGTTTTCATCGATTCCAACGCCGGAACAGTTCAGTTCTACGAAGCTCCGGAAAGCCTGCAGCGCGATACACATCTTATGGCGGAAGAACTTACTGATGCATTCACTGAAGACGGTCACGATCCGCAGTCCATTTCTGTAGTAAGTGCCGGCCGTGCAGCCGACTATTCACCGATGGGATTGCTGAACTTCAGCCTCTTCGACAAAAGACGCCAGGGCATCCGTATCAAGCAGGCAGGCCGCGGCGGTATAGGCAGAGTTTTCCGTGATAAGAAGATATTGGCAATGGTCTGTCGTTTCTCGGGTGTAAACAGCAATCTGAATTTTGCAGCCGATCCGGCTGCCGTCCAGCGTATCGGCCTCAAACTTCACCGCGAAATCGTTGTTAATGACAGCGATCAGTGCAAGATGAGAAGTGAGGGAACTGCTCACCTCATGGAGATAATGAACGACTACGATCTTCTTCCAACTAAGAACCACAAGTACGGCCAGGAAAATTCAAAAATTGACGGTATCGAAAGCGGTGTATGGCATAAGCTCTTCAGCCAAAACCTGCCTGACGGCTGCTGGTACGGATGTACAATGGCCTGTGCGCATGCTGTGGATCACTTTGAACTTTATACCGGACCCTACAAGGGCACAAAAGTCTGCGTAGACGGACCGGAGTACGAAACAGCAGCTGGTGTAGGTTCCAACCTGTACGTCTACGATCCTCACGGCATCTTAGAGCTGAATTTCTACTGTGACACCTATGGCATCGACACCATCAGTTTCGGTACCACGACAGGCTTCCTGATGGAATGCTGGGAACACGGCATCCTGAACCTTGAGAGAACCGACGGGATTGACCTCACATGGGGTAACTGGAAGGGTGCTGCTCAGATCCTTCATGACATGGCCGACGGCAAGCGTTTCGGTATTCTCGCAGGATTGGGTACGAAGTACCTCGCCGAGTATTTTGTAACAGAATACGGTGCAGATGCACAGTTCCTCAAGGACATTGCTCTCAATGGCAAGGGCCTTGAGCAGTCCGAGTACATCGCCAAGGAATCTCTTGCACAGCAGGGTGGCTTCTACCTTACTAACAAGGGGCCCCAGCATGACGAAGCATGGCTTATCTTCATGGACATGGTTAACAACCAGATCCCTACTTTCGCAGACAAAGCAGAAGCTCTGCATTACTTCCCTATCTTCAGAACCTGGTTCGGCCTGCAGGGACTATGCAAGCTCCCCTGGAATGATGTTGAACCGGTAGACAATGCAAAGCACGAAGAGCCAGGTAAGGTTCCGGAGCATGTTGAAAACTACTTCAAGCTCTATACAGCTATTACAGGTGAACCCCTCACTTGGGAGGGTCTGATCAATCAGAGCGAGCGTGTATACAACTTCCAGCGTATCTTCAATATCCGACTGGGCTATGGTCATCGTAAGGATGATTATCCGCCATACCGTTCTATGGGTCCAGTTCTCGAGGACGAATACGTCATGAGGGAAGAACGCTACGACAAGCAGATGAAGGAATTGATCGGTGTTGACCCAGCCGGCAAGAGCGTTGCCGAAAAGGTTAAAATCACAAGGGAATACCGTATGAGTCAGTACGAAAAACTTGTTGATGCCGTCTTTGATCGTCGCGGCTGGAGTCCGGACGGATGTCCTACTCCCGAGCACCTGAAGAGCATCGGTATGGATACACCAGAGGTTATGGAGATTGTTAACGCAAGAAATGCAGGCAAAGCCTAACCTTTGACTTCACCTATTACGGGCAGCAATTCTATAGTGGAGTTGCTGCCCGTTTTCTTTTCACAAAAAGAATATTTTACTTTCTACCCAGTTTCAATCTGAGTCTGACCAGATCTCTCAATGCCCTGGGTATTCTTTTATGAAGAGCAAGAGGAGTATCCCGGATCTCTTCCAGCTTGATGGGAAGCTCCCGTATGGAAAGACCCATTCGCTGTGCCAGTATTATCAGCTCCGAAGGATAAAGATCTGGTTCGTTTCCGCAGAGGGGAAATATCGGGACGAAAGAGGTTCTTCTCATTATTTTCGGTCCGTGGGTATCCGTTCCCCTGAATCCAAGAAGCAGTCGCAAAAGCATTGTAAGTACACGGGTAGCTGTTCTCCTTAAAAATGGTCTCTTGTCATTTTTACCTGCCAGTACCTTCGAACCCTGAATCATATCGGCAGCAGAGGAGTCCAAGAGGGTCAATCCTGACAGCCAAAAAGCCGTATCAAGAACATCGAGGTCATCCACCATCACAATTTCAGCTGTTGAGCTCTCGAGCCCATGCCTAACTGCATTGCCGTAACTTGCTTCCTGAAGAGAGGTTATTTTTATGCAACGGTTCTCTAACTGCATCTTCTCCAAAATGGAAAGAGTTGCATCGGTTGAACCATTTTCAACAATCAAAATTGTAAAACCGTCAGGAAGCTCGCTCAGAAGAGGGGTAAGCTGGCTTTCAAGAATAGATTCTTCATTATAGACTGGAATTACAAGCTCAATGGTTTCATATTTTTCAACAAGCGTTTGTAGTTTGTTAAGCAGCACTTCTTGCCTTTCGGAATGATATTCTGGCAACAATAAGACTCAATTCAAAAAGAATATACAGTGGAAGCGCAAGCATAACCTGTGTTAGCGGATCAGGCGGGGTCAGTATTGCAGCCATGATAAGCAGCCCCACAACCACATGTCGCCGGTAGACCGCAAGAGTGGCAGGTTCAATGATTCCGGTTTTTGTAAGAAACAGCACAGCAAGAGGAAGCTGGAAGGCTGCACCAAAAATCAGGAGGAAAGAACCGATAAACCCTATGTAGGAAGAAACACTCCAGGCTCCGTGAATGTTTCCTGTTTCAAAGCTCTGGAAGAGCAGAAGTGCAGGAGCACGCATTACAAACCATGCAAAGGCAGCTCCTCCAATAAAAAGGAATGCACCAGCGACAGATACCGATACAACAGCTTTGCGTTCGGTTAGGTAAAGACCTGGAGCTACGAAACGCCATATCTGGAAAAGCAGTATGGGAGAGGCCAGTATAATTCCGATGGTTACAGCAAGTTTCAAATGAGCTGTAACTGCTTCAGCAGGAGCTAAAGCCACCAGATCACATGGAGAAGTGGAGGTAACGAAATTAGTTAGATATCTACTGAAAAAGAATGCTGTTGCTGAAAGAAGACCAACAGATATAACCATTACAAATATTCGTCTTCTGAATTCTTCCAAATGGTCCCAAAAAGAGCCTTCTCCGTCCGGTATCACTGCCATATTTTTTCCAGAAGATCTTTCTCGGAAGCTCTATCCAGGAGAAGCTGTCTGCAGTTTTCCCATCCATCAGGAATTATCCAAATTCGCCCCATAGCAGTGGTTTTCTTGTCACTTTCAAGGTGTTCCAGAATGCTTTCCAGAGTGATCATATCAGGGATTTCAGTTTCTATGCCGAGTTTAGCAGCAATCCCGGAAAATTCTTCAGCAAAAGCATGATTACCGAGCATCTCTGCCACAATCGGGATTCCCATTGCAACAGCAGCTCCATGACTGATTTCCAGCTTAGTTGCAGCTTCAATGCAGTGGCCGATTGTATGCCCGAGGTTAAGTAATCGTCTCTCTCCTGTTTCCTCAATATCCGCTGCGACGATTCTTCCCTTTACGGTCAGGCAGGCTTCAACTGCCCTGGTATAGTCTTTCTTCAGCAGGTAATCGACGATACGCCTGTCACCTATTACAGCAGTTTTCAGTGCTTCCGCCAGTCCGTTCATCATTTCTGACGGTGGGAGAGAGTCGAGAAAGGCGGTACATATTACAATCTCAGAAGCAGGATACACTGTGCCTGCCTGATTTTTTTTACCTCTGATATTTACAGCTGTTTTACCTCCCAGAGAAGCATCCACCATGCAGAGAAGGGTACTTGGAACAAGGGTTAAGTGCACCCCGCGCTTCCATGTAGAAGCGGCAAATGCTCCTATATCACAAACAGTCCCGCCTCCGATAACAACTACTCTGGAATCTTTTCTTAACTCTGCTCGACTCATTTCAAAGAGAAGTTTCTCCAAAGTAGAGAGCGTTTTAGCTGCCTCTCCTCCCTGAAGAATGACCACGTTACTACAGACAGGCAATGCTTCTCCATGATTTTTTTCTACTTCGGCGTCAAGAATAAGAAGATCGGGAGAGACATCGAGGTCTGCAACACATTTCACCATTCGCACATCGGTGAAGGCATCGGGTCTGGGGAAAGTAAATTTAGTGCTACTCATTGAATACTATTCTTCTCCACCGGTGAAAGAGGTAAGTGTAATCAAGCTGTCTGAAGACTGTATTCTAACAATCCCAACATCGGGAGCAAGCCAGATATTACGTACAGAAACAGTTGTTTCCGGTGCAAAACCCGCTGTCTGAATCCAATTGATAGTCATTTCATTCTGATGGATTCTGTAACATTGACTCCACTCACCACCGGGTGAAACTTCCGGTCCTGAAACTATCTGATCGCGTATCCAGGTGTGACTCAACGTAACACCCTGACTGACTGCCTGTGTGCTTACTGAATCTCTTAATGTCATACCATTTGCCAGCGGCCATTCGAACATGGTTATCCATGCCTGGTATATCGGAACTTCAAAGCCGTTAAAAAGTACGGAATGGTCTTCGAACTTCTCCAGCTTTCCATCCTCATTAATCCAGTAGTTGTAATCAGCACCGGACTGTAATCTCCAGCAGGGTCGCTCTCCCATAATGGTCTGATCTACTACTGTAACTATTCTGCTTCCGCCACCCTCAATAGAGTACTCCCATGTAGCACCGGCCGGCGACACGGGGAAGTAATCCGATGAAAGTCTGAAATAGAGAGGATTGCTTTCACAAGCAGGTAAAATGATAAGAAGCAGCGCAGTGACTATTGTTAAAAACCTTTTCACAGCTGCACCTCCCTTGAAATACCAAATGTTAACTTAAAAGCATCTCCCGATTTCTCAGAAGCCATTACTCCTTCAAGATCGAATCCCAGCCCCGCGCGCCATGGTGAACCAAGACTGAAGTTCCACCTAATTCCTGCTCGCCAGACAGGGTCCCAACTTTCTGTATCAACTCCTCCACCCGATGCAAGACGGCTCATGCAATAACCGAAACCGGCAACTATACCGGGGTTAAAGGTAGCACCGTGGGGGCGGAGAAAAAATGAAACAATTCCCATCGGCTTAAGCTGGGTAAACGATGCGCTGCCCTGATTGGCATCACCGAAAACAGCCCCCTCTACTCCGAGGCCTGCTCTGAGTTTCCGGGAGAAAAACCAGTTACCGTACAAGCCCCCAGAAAGCCCACTACTTAGATTTTCACCCCAACCACCTATAGGCGTAACGCCTGCTCCTTCAAAAACAAAATTCATTGTTCCCGCCATCAGAGTAGCAGACACAATAAGCATCAGAATCGTGGCCTTGTACAAAATGCCTCCTATACGTCAAAGAAGGGCAGAGCCTCGTATGGCTTTCCCGCTAGAATTCTAAATTTTCCTTCAGCAACCCGGTCACAGGTTTCCATAGCCAGCTCTGCTGTATTGTTTTCTTCACTGAGGTGTGCTGCCACACAGAAACCAAGGTCCTTATGAATAACCATAGCAAGGGCTTCTGCCGCTGCGTCATTCGAAAGGTGCCCCTCTCCTGAAGCAATTCTCTGTTTCAGCGGCCAGGGGTAAGAACCATTCCAAAGCATATCAGTATCATGATTAAACTCAAAGACCAGTCCGTGACAGCCTTCAAGCATTGTTCTTGCAAGTGGACTAAAAACACCCATATCTGTTGCAATACCGAGTTTACGCCCCCCTGCAGTAACAGTAAAACCGCTTGGATCCCTGGCATCGTGTGAGATGCTCCAGGGCTGAACGGTGAATTTCCCTACCTGAACCGTATCTCCATTGCAAAAATACTCGAGGCCGTGAAGTTTCTGCCCCACGAGTTTTGAGCCGTGTATTGTGCCCTCTGTACCGAAAACAGGAATCTCCCATTTTCTAGCAAGAATTCCTGCAGCCCTGGAATGATCACTGTGCTCATGACTAACAAACAGCCCAACTGCCTCTGCCTCAGGCAGAGCAGAACTTTGTAGTCGAAGAAGGTGCTGCTTGCCACTGAGACCAGCATCAAAAAAGAGCATCTGACCCTCGTATTCAACTGCAAGAGCATTACCGGAAGATCCACTTGCCAATACAGCTAAATTCATTGAGGTATCCTCACTCTGTTGAAATATGCTGGAGATATACCGTGTTCAGGGGAACCGCTTCCCCAACTCGTCTGAACTATCTGCTCGGTTCCCTCTGGCAGAGAATTCAAACTAAAAATACACACACCTCCCGCGCCGAGTTCCAGAGCTCTCTCTGAACCGGCTAAAGCGTTGCTTACCGTCTGATTCCATACACCGATACCGTACACAACTTTTTCAGGAAAAATTGAAGTAGTCGAGGCTGCGAGTTCTAGAGCCCGTTCTGGATCAGATGTATAGGCCATCGGGCAGACAAAATCTACGATCCCGGAGGTTAACCAGCTCTGCCAGTCACAAGAGAACTCAGAAGCAGCAGAATATGGATTTGCCATTACTGCGCAGGAAAGAAGTACACCGGGGTCAGTAGAACGAAGTGAAGCTCTGACTGAAACAACAGTTTCAGTAACCTGTTCCTGCCGCCATATCCCCCATTGATCCGGATTTTCTTCAGGAGAAAAGGAGGTGGCAAGGTAAAAAAGTTCGGTCTCTTCTGCTGAAAAACCGAATGAAGAATTGGGATATCTTATGTAATCAAGATGAATACCATCAATATTGTAGTTCTCTGCAATCTCAACAGCAATGTCGGTTATGTACTCTCTAACACCCGGATGAGCCGGGGAAAGAGTTGCTCCTACCAGGCCCGCTGCTTCAGCCTGTTCCTGGGTATAGGATCTTGAACTGCGTCCGTTCTTATGAGCTGTGAACCATTCAGGATGAGTGTGGTAAATATGCAGGGGAGAGAGGGGTTCCCACGGAGCTGACCAGACCAGAAAAGCATTTACCCATGCATGGACTTCAAGACCCATAGGGCCGGCTTTCTGAATCACATAGAGAAGCGGATCTTCAAAACCGGAGTATACCGCATGGGGAAGAATAGCAGATCTGTAGTATGCTTCTCCCCTTCCAACGACCTGTACCATAATTCCGTTAGCACCAGCAGACTGAGCTCTTAGGAGCAGCTCATCTATTTCCTCCGGGCTGGTCAAGGCGTCCCTTACAACCCAGAAATACCTGCAATTTTCCTCAGCAGATGCCACAGCAGCAGTTATAAGCAAAACGAAAATCAATATGAATTTATTGTAGTGAAGCACTGAATTCTTCCTTTTGCGGTCTTAAGAAAAGTTCACCGATCGCTGTTTTCAAATTAGTTTCTCCATCTATAATACTTCGTACCATTGATGTTATCGGAAGTTCCACAGAAAGTTTTTCTGCAAGTGAAAGCATCGCATTAGAAGTAGGAACACCTTCAGCTAGACCTTTCATTATCTCTTCTTTTACCAGAGATTCTCCATAATTTCTGTTTCGGCTGTATTTCGAGAAAAGTGTTGCCTCGTAATCTCCAAGGTGCGAGAGGCCGTAAACGCTTCTCCAGTCTCCTCCTGATGCCTGAACCAGTCTTGCAACCTCCTGTGGGGCCCTAGCCATAAGTGCCCCTTTCAACCCGCTCATATTCATTCCATCAAGCATGCCTGCTGCGATTCCTACAACATTTTTCGCTGCTGCTCCGATCTCGCACCCGATAAGGTCTGTAGACCTGTACATTCTGACAAGTGACGAGCCCATACGCCCGGTTACCCTAATTGCTGCTGCTTCATCAAGAGAGCTAATCAGCATGCAGCCTGGAACACCGGCTACAAAATCCTGAGGATGCCCGGGGCCAACCCAAATACAGACAGATCTGGCTCGGAGCCCTTCTTCCTCGGCAACCACAGAGAGCCTTTTACCTGTAGACAACTCAAGCCCCTTCATACAGAGTACAACGTCTGTTCCAGAAAGATCATGAGTAGACAACTGCGCTGCCAGCCCTCTGAATAGCTGAGCTGGAACAGATATTATGATCTGATCGGCATCGAGAGCTTCTTCCAGATCAGTAGTAAGTAAGATAGAATCCTGAAGGGTCAGATACCGGTTGGATCTATCTCTTCGCAGTAAAGAAAAATTCTCGCTGTCAGCCGGTTCCCAGCCCGTTACCTCATAACCTGATTCAGCTGCATACCAGAGATGGAAACTACCCCATCTTCCACAGCCGAGTACTGAAATTTTCATGCAGAAGGCTCCTTCCCCCGTTACACAGAATATAGTATTCCAACGGTTTTTTGACATTCTGAATTGTCGTGGTAATTTATGGGGGTACACAATCCAAAGGAGAAAAATATGAAAATGGTCGTCACTTCCCTTCTGGCAGTACTTCTTATGGTTTCCTGCGGAACCGCAGAGGAGGAAACCGCAGAAGAAGCCACCAGTGTTCCATCCCTCCCGGTAGACACTCTTGAGATAGCAGGTTACATTGGCGAGGAACTGGGTGATTCCACAAACACATTCGGTATTCTCTCTGACGCGGAGTACCACGAAGGAACAGGAAACATTCTCATTCTCGATAATGGTATTGGCTGCATAAAAGAGTATACCCCCTCTGGAGATTATATCAGACAGATTTCCCGTAACGGCAGCGGACCGGGAGAACTTTCTTTTGCAACAATGGAATTTTTCCAGATGGGTGGAAGAACTATAGCTGTTAACAGGATGAAACAGGGTTTTGTTGTCTTTAATGATTCGCTGGACTACGAAGAAGAACTATCTCTCTGGCCGCAGAATCAACCCATGCAGAATGTTGCTCTCACGGATAGCATTTTCGCTTCCTATCAGCCTGATTTTGCTGAAGCCGGTGAGGGAAGGTTTGCAATGAACAGACGCATTGTTCTTTTCTCATACGGAGAAGAAGAATACAACCTTACCCTCTGGGAAGATTCCACAGAACTATCAATGAGCGATTTGATATCCAACCCTTCATTTTTTATAACTGATTTCATTCTCGGTGCTACCCTGGGCGGGAATGAGGAACTTGTTCTCTTCTCTCTTAAAGAAGGAGATGACTACACAATTCATGCCTGGTACCCGGACGGGTCAGAAGCATTCATTATTACAATGGATCTTGAACCTGTACCCAAGACACCGGAGGAAATTGCCGAAGAGAAAGCCTATATAGAGGGATTCCTTGGCCAGATGGGCGGTGGAGACATGGGAGAATTTACACCCGAACCGAATCGTGATATGGTTATGAGTGTCGATATCGGCCCCGACGGCAACATCTGGGTACAGCGCGGAACTATGGAGCAACCCTTCTTTGATATTTTCGACATGGAAGGCACACTCATCGGTCACAAGGTTTTCTCTGAGCCCGGCTGGACCTGGAGATTTACAATGGGGTCCAATGGAGTTCTTGCCTGGGAGGATGATCCCGAGCTCGGTTTCCAGCAGCTTTTCATGGTCCAGTAAATCTTTCAGTTACGGGCCCGGGCTCTGTGCCCGGACCCGGAAGAGGGTGAATTGAAGAAAGCACTAATAACAGGCGGGGCTGGCTTTATCGGGTATCACCTTGCTTTACACCTATCCCGTAGGGGTTACAGTGTTGATTTGTTCGATAATTTCGGCCGGGATATTCATGATAGTTTTCTTCAGGAACTGATCGGCTGCAAGAATGTTAATCTGCTCCATCTTAACCTTCAGGAGAGAACGGTATTTGACAAGTTGAGTTCAGACTACAACATCATCTACCATATCGCAGAAACTACGGGAGTTAAGACTCTTTCCAGGAGCCCGTATGATGCTCTTACCAATAATTTGAACATGCTTCAGAATGTTATTGATCTGTGCAGGCGGCAACTCAGGCTGGAGAGACTTGTCTTCACATCAACAAGTGAAGTCTACTCCGGAACACAAAAGCATTTCACTCTACCGATTCCCACACCGGAGACAACACCTCTTACCATACCCGAACTGTCTGAGAAGAGAACACCATCCATACTCTCAAAGATATACGGAGAAGCTCTCTGTCTTCACTCCGGTCTTCCTGTAACCATTGTACGACCTCACAACTTCTATGGCCCCGGGATGGGTCTCTCGTCAGTTGTTCCGGAGCTATTGATGAAAGCATTACTCGATGACGAAAGTGATCTTAGACTATTTTCCCCGGATCACCGCAGAACTTTCTGCTACATCGATGATGCTGTTGAGATGATGAGTATTCTCTCAGAATCAAAAGATTCTCTTGGAGAAGTCTTCAATGTGGGTAACCAGGAACCGGAGATTACCATAAGAGTTCTGGCCGAAATGATTCTTACAATTGCAGGGGCAAAAATGAGCATAAAAACCGGCCCGGTTACCGAAGGTTGTCCTGTACGCCGTTGCCCTGACATGAGCAAAACAAGAAAAGTAATAGGATACAACTCTGCTGTTTCTCTCGAAGATGGCCTTAAGCGCACTTTTGAGTGGTATAAGATGAACGTATTTCTCAATCATGGAAACAGTACGGTATGAAAAAGGGCAGCCTTTGCGGCTGCCCTTTTTTGCATATCCTGAGGATCAGTCCGTAAGGACCATTCTGCATGAAGACACATCTGAACCGCTTGTGGCAACAACAGTATAAACACCTGTGGCCAGTGAAGCAGCATCTATGGTGACAAGATTTGCACCCTCAGAGAGGCTTGAAGCATCTGTCGAGGCAACCTGTCTTCCACATGCATCAAAAACCCTGAGAGCTGCATTTCCACCCAGAGGTGCCTGCACAGTAATATTTAAAAGACCACGAGCCGGGTTAACGGCCGGTGTAACGGCAAAACCTGTCTGGATCTGAGCAGATGACTCATCTGCAGTTCCTGTAAGGTCTGCCATGTAAATGTAGACAAAGCCGTCGAAGTCACTGACGATAAGATCGGGAGTACCGTCTTCGTCCCAGTCGTTCACAGCGAGTCTTGTACCAGTATAGAGATCAAGTGGGCTACCATTACTCTGAACAGCCTCAAACCCGCTGAATGCCGGTGCTTCGTCTGTTCCAGTGTTCTCATAGTAGTAGATCTGTCCATTACTCTCACCCATTATCAGATCTTTTTTACCATCACCATTCATGTCATATACCTGTGGGCAGCAGCGATATCTGTTGATATCAGCCCCTGAGCTTTGAATGTAAGACCATGTAGTAAGAACCGGATCTGTGACAGTACCTGAATTCAGGTAAAGTCTGATTCCCTGTGAAGTGGATTCGTTGGCAATAAGAAGATCAAGAAGACCGTCATTGTTCCAGTCTACAACGACAGGAGCAGAATTTGCACCAACATCTATTGCAGTTCCACTGGCTGTGATGTGACCAACTGAAGTGAGATCATCAACACCGGAACCCGTTCTTTCAAAGTAGGTTACAAAACCATTTCGATCTCCAACAATAATGTCATCAAGGCCGTCACCGTTCCAATCCGCAACCTGCGGATTTGTAGCGCCGGTGCATCAACCGGAAGGAAGGGTGATTGCTGTTCCATCTGCTTTGATATTTGTGAAACTGTTAAAAACGGGTGAATCGTTGGTGTTTTCATTCGCATAAAAACGAATGTTACCACTTGTGAAGACTCCAAGAACCATATCCTTGTTTCCATCACCATTCCAGTCGGCAATGCAGGGTGCTCCGTAGTAACCAACATCAATGACGTTACCGGCGCACTCCTGGTAGTAAAAAGACTGATATGCTGGAGCCTGTGCCATACACAGAGCAGCTGCAATCAGAAGCAGAAAAACAAGTTTTTTCATTTGTACTCCTTTGAATGTGACATTTCATGAAACACTCACGAGAATACTTGATGTCCACTCCCTAGTCAACTGATCGAGATAATATGTAACTAGCTCTAGCTTAGTCTATCTATCTCTGCTTTTTGTTAAAAACCGCACCCTACACCAATCTGGAAGAAGGGGATTAAGCGAGAATCATCGCTGTTGAAGAAATACCCACCCAAGGGAGAATTCCTGAATTTGAGAGTAAAATTATGATTGCACTTCTCATCTAACAATCTCCTTTTAATGAATGAACCCGTTAAGAACACCGTGACATCTGGACGCTGTACCTATCAGAAACCTTCCTTTTTTTTTCCTTACTTCATTTATCAAAGTGTAGAGTTGTGAAGCGGTAAATGCTCCAACACCCGGAAGAAGCTGGTTTGATCTGACAACAATTGCAGAATAGTTTTGAATGCTTATTTTTTCCATGGTGCTAAAGAGAGGATTGATTCTTTTCTCCCGGCTTTCCGGGCAGCATCCTTCAGGTTCGGAGCAGTTGGCCGGGCAGATGAAGTCACTCAATGAACTGTAAATACATCCGTCTTTACCGGCAATTGCACCAGGTAATATTTCCATGAGCTGGATCGGTACTGGAATTGAGAAACCAAAGTGTAACAGAACCCATTCAAACACTACATGAACAGGGACGCAAGGAACGACAATATCTGCCGGTCTGCTTTCTTGAAGCATATCTGCGAGAAATTGAATACCATCCGTACCTGAATGATGCTCGCCTGGAATATATTCTGGAATAATCACCGTTTTGTCAGTAACATGCGTTTCACAACCGGGCCATTGCTCGTAGATTTTTTCGGCTGCTGAGCTTCCGAACAATCCGCAACCCAGAATCAATGCTCTTTTAGGATTTACCGGTAATTGATCATTAATAAGCATTTACTCAACAACCTCCTGAAACAATATACTTTTTTTGTAGAGTGTTAGCTATAAGACCAGATAGGGTAAAAAGTTACAGATATAAATCAGTAGTTTTTTTCCATCTTCTGTGAGACCACCAGTACAAATCAGGGTGCTCTTCGATCATCTTTTCAAGCACCTTGGTATACCGCTGTGTAAGTTCAACCTCTGCTTCATGTTTGGGCAGATCGCGGTTTGGAAGAAGAAATTCCTTCACTACAAATCGCTGATATGGACCTTTTTCTCTGATCATGAAGCCGCACGTAATGGGCATATTCAGTTTCACACTGAAAGCAGCTGCTCCTCTTGGAGTTGATGCAGGGTGTCCGAAGAAATCCACCACCAGACCGTTCTTACCGGCACTCTGATCGCTGAGCCAGCAGACAATCCCGCCCTGCCTTGCTATTTTGATAATACCCCTCATTGATACATCTCTGGTAAGCAGCTTGGCCCCTTGAGAGGAACGCAATCTGTTTATGTACCCGTCAACCAGACTGTTGCGCTGTCTACCAACAAGAAAACTGATTTCTTTTCCTAGAAAGGCATTAGATACACCGTAGTACTCCCAGTTCCCGAAGTGAAATGTTAAACCAATAACCCCGGTGGTGTGGCTCATTGCCTTTTCCAGAGCAGCAGTTTTCTCCACTGTTATGTATTTTTCAAAGTAGTTCCTGCCCATACGGCGCTGGCGAATAAACTCGACCATAAATCTTCCGTTGTTAGCATAGGAAGCGCTTCCGATTTGGTTTACCTCTGCAGCTGTTTTCTCTGGGAATGCAGTTGAAATATTTATTCTGGAAATTCTTCTTCTTACTCCGAGAAACCAGGCAATGCGCCCCAGCAATGCGCCACCCAACAGGGAACAGCGAAGAGGAACAATAGAAAGGAAAAATCCGGTTAACCGAGTAAGAGCATATTCAATTTTGTGCATAAGAGTTACTTTTCGAGCCATATCATCTCCTCCCGAAGGGAAGTTTCAGATCAATTGCATTCTCCGGACAGAGTTCATGGCAGCACAGACACATTATACAGGTGCCCTTCCGCATCTTTGCCCTTCCGTTTTTTATCTCAATTGCATCAACTGGACAAGCTCTCTTACAAACCCCGCAACCAGTACACAAATCATTTGAAACCGGGGCAGTTCTGAGAAGGAATCTGGCAGCAGCCCCGAGCCAGCGGGGTATGTAGTTCAAATAAGATCTCTCAGGAATGTCAAAATCCACAAATTTGTGGTGCCCGAGTGTTCTTATCTGCTCAAATGGATTCGCAAGCCCTCTGGAGAAAGCCTCTACATTACTGTCAAGTTGATTCCAGGGCAGACCAGCCATCTGCGACAAAACCATATCAAGATGAAGACCATTCTTTGAAAGCGCAAGAAAGCCCTCTTTCTTCTTCCGTCCATCGGTGCTGGGCCCCCGTCCATCCATACACAAAATACCGTCACTGATATGCAAACTGAAATCTGCAATCTCGTAAAGATCTACAATGTTAACGGCCAGATCAACAGGCCGGGGGCTTCGCATGTGAAGCATAGCTTTCCCCAGGCCTGGAACAATACCGAATGAATTCTTCAAAGCGTTTGTCAATCTGGTGTACATATGAGTCTTAAATTTGCACAGATTTACCCTGCAATCGTACCCCTCCAGAATCGGAAGTGCGATATCATATTCGCGGTCATGTATTGAAACACGTCTGGAGCCTGATCCCTCAAAGCTGACGAGCCCTGCCCCTGTTACATCTGCAGCTGTTTTAAAGCCGCAGTTTTTCCAGTATCGCTCAACACCTTTAACTGCACCACCGGGGCTGTCTCCTATATCGACTACACATCCTCTTTCCTTTAAAAGCGAGGCAACAGCCGCGACTACAGCGGGATGGGTTGTAATTGCTCTTGAAGGATGCTTGGCTGCCAACATATTTACTTTCAGTAAAACTCTGCTGCCCTTTGATGTGCCCTCAGGCCAACCGCCGGTGCTCTCCACCATCTCCGCAATGGCACCACGTATTTTTTTAACACAGTAAAAGGAAAATCCATCCTTTATAACAACATCGTAATTCATTTTTTCCCTCAGTTACTGAAAACTCTGTTTTTACCTGCTCTTTTGGCCCGATACATTCTCTGATCGGCTATCTCCAAAAGCTCATCCTTCTCCCTGGAATCTACTGGGAAAGTAGCAACACCCAGACTCAAACTAACACATCCCCTGGGTTGAGCTGCTGCATTCGGTATACAGCGACTGGCCTCTACCACCTTCAGCCGAATTCTCTCTGCAATATCAGCTGCAACCTGTTTGTCTGTTAGAGGAAGAATACAAACAAACTCCTCCCCCCCATACCGCACTAGAATATCAACATCTCTGAGAGCATCACTCATAGCCTGAGTCAGCTTCTGCAGGAGAACATTCCCCATAGGATGACCGAAAGAATCGTTGTAGTGTTTAAAATCATCAATATCCATCATTATCAGAGAAAAAGAGTATTCGTAGCGCTCCGCTCTTTCAAACTCCTCAGGATATCTCTCCTCAAAGAAAGTCATGTTATACAATCCGGTCAGCCTGTCTCGCCTGGCAAGTTTGATCAATTCAGTTTGCTGCAGGGCTGTTTCAAGAATACCTGCTGTAAAACCAATCACATTGTTCAGCTTCCGGATATCATCACTCTTGAACCTGTTGATTTGAGTGCTCTCCAGAACAATGACTCCTACAACTCTTCCATGACTGAGCATGGGAATAGCCAATTCGCTTTTAATGTTCGGTAGAACACGCATAAACAGATTAGTTTGTGAGACATCGGGAACATTAACAGTTCGCAACGTTCTAACAGCTTCTGAAAGAAGACCGGGTTCAGGCGAGTCCTTGGTTACCTGAACTTTAGTTCCGGGAATAATAGCAGAGTCCTCGTAACCTGATACGGCATGAACAATGAGCTGTTCAGGAACTATTGAAGATGGAGCTTCTCCTGCAACAAAAACTGCGATTGCCTCGTCGGGATAGAATGCTTCCAGTGTTCTGAGCATTGTACGGCATATCTCAGGTGGGTCAACCAGTGAAGTAAGGTCTGCGGCAAGAGTTGCTACTGCATCTGTTTCAAATTCAAGGAGCTTGATCTTTTTTTCAAGATTTCCCAGTATCGTGTTGTCTGATGCCACAAGAGTCATGCCTCCGGATTTTCTCTGCATCAGAGAAAGTCCCAGATAACCCTCTTCATTAAGTAGTGGAATGGAGGAAAGTCCAACATCAGTTTTTTCAGATATGGCATTCATTACGGTATCTCGGGAAGAGGCAGGGATTGAATCAAGAACATCTGTTAAAGATGCTCCTTCAGCTATACTGTCGATTCCGGGAATAGTATCAACATCTCCATAAATGGTTTTTACCGATCCACTTTCCGTCAAAGAAATTGCCTTGGAAGAAAGGCCGTTCAGCATCTGCTCAAATGTGCTCCTGTAACCTTCAAGACGAGTCTGTGCATCCAGGTAGCGGATGAAAGAAGATAATTCACCGGCGAGCATCTTCAGAACCTGCAAACTGCTTGCTGATGGACGCTTCCTGGATATTCCGTTATCGCACCTGATAATTCCATAAACTTTGCTGCCCACCTTTATGGGAGTATCAACATAAGTAATACTACCCACCCATGTTTCTCTGTTGTCTCTGTATTCAAGACTCCAGGAAGCAACCTGAATGCCTGCAGCAACGGCCATATCAACTGGTGATTGTACCGTAGTTCCAGAAAGAGCTATGGGTTCTCCAGTAATACCTCTGCCCCTGAAAGCAACCGCCTCAACAGCACTTCCAGACTCATTCAGAATACCTATCCACGCCCTTTGAAAACCCAGCCCACCAAGTATGGACAGTATCACTTTTCTGCAAGCTTCAGAAACTGAGTTAACACCACTGAGATCTGAAGCAAGGCTTACAACAGTCTCAATAGCCTCGAGCGAATCTTCAAGGCAATCTGCTACCGAAAGCATGATTCGGTCACGTGATACCGATAGAGCGACAGGAATATTGGAGTCTCTCAGCTGGCTGATATGCAACCTTATCAGTCGAATTACCTCGCTGAATGGTGTAGAGTAATCTACTACCTCTACTGCAGAAGCACTGAAAACTTTTCTTCTGATTCTTGGATTAATATCAGGAACACTGACAATTACCGGCATTTCTTCTCTGGTGTATAGTGTGCTCAGAAACCTGCTTACTTTGATCCCGTCAAGCCCTGCAAGAATCTGCCCACAGAGAACACACCTTGGCTTCAAAGAAATGGCTGCGGTTACCGCATCAATTCCGTTTGAGACCGATTTTACAGTGAGGCCCTCCTTAAGAAGGGCCTCCTCTGTAACTGATAGAAGTGCTGGGCTTCCCATGGCAAGGAGAATATCAATCCTCTTCACAGGTACTGCCTTCCTCTGTATCGACTACTCTGCTTCCAGGACAGCCTGAGCTGCAGAAAGTCTTGCAACAGGAACTCTATAAGGCGAGCATGAAACGTAGTTCAGCCCGACTGAGTGAAAGAACTTAATTGAAGCAGGATCTCCACCGTGCTCACCACAAACACCGAGCTTAAGTCCTGGTTTTGCCTGTCTGCCACGCTCAACTGCTATCTCAACAAGACGCCCAACACCGGGGATGTCGAGGGAGGCAAATGGATCTCTTTCATAGATACCCATCTTCACGTATTCGTTCAGGAATTTACCTGAGTCATCGCGAGAGAATCCACAGCACATCTGCGTAAGATCGTTTGTTCCGAAACTAAAGAAGTCTGCTTTTTCGGCCACCTTGTCTGCAGTGATTGCAGCTCTTGGTATCTCAATCATTGTGCCGATCTGATACTTGATGTAATCAGCTGTTTTCCCCTGCTCATTCAATACTGTATCAACAACATTCTGTGCTGCATCTCTGGCAAGAGCCAACTCTTTAACGTTACCAACAAGCGGGATCATGATTTCTGGAAGAACAGTTATGCCTTCATCTGCGACCTTTAGAGCGGCTTCCATGATCGCTCTCACCTGCATATCTGCAACTTCAGGATAAATAAGGCCAAGTCTGCAACCGCGGTGGCCCATCATGGGATTGAACTCGTGAAGAGATTCAACCTTAAGAGCAACAGTTTCAGGGGTTACTCCCAGAACTTCCGCCATTTCCTTCTGACCATCATCATCCTGAGGAAGGAATTCATGCAGTGGAGGATCGAGTAGTCTTATGTTGCATGGACGACCATCAAGAGCACGGAAGATACCTTCGAAGTCACTTCTCTGAAGGGGAAGAAGTTCGGTGATCGCTTCATTGTATCTTGCGAGAGGAGCCTTAAGTTCCTCTTCCAATGAGGCAACATCACCAACGCCGGATTCAATTTTTTCCTGAATTCTCTTTACATCATCGGCAACAAGAATGAGTTTTCTGAATGGGACAATTCTGTCACCTTCGAAGAACATGTGCTCTGTACGGCAAAGACCAATACCCTGAGCACCGAAAAGAACAGCCATTTCTGCGTCGCGTGGGGTATCTGCATTTGTACGTACATCCAAACGACGGATCTCATCGGCCCAGCCAACAAGTTTCTCATAGTTTTTGAAAAGAATACTGTCCTCGGCCTTCATGTTTCCACGAAGAACCTGAACGATTTCTGAAGGTCGGACCTTTACTTCACCGGAAAAAACCTGGCCGGTAAAGCCATCGATTGCGATTATGTCTCCCTCTTTTATTGTGTTGCCATCGCAAACAAGTATTCCGGCTGTGCTGTCAATGTGGAGCTCGTCTGCACCGGAAACACAAGGAACACCCATACCGCGTGCTACAACTGCTGCATGACTTGTCATTCCACCGCGAGCAGTAAGAATACCTTTTGCAGCAACCATTCCACCGATATCCTCCGGGCTGGTTTCAAGACGGCAAAGTATTACCTCTTCGCCTCTTGCATTCCATTCCTCGGCTGTTTCTGCAGTAAAAACTGCTTTTCCACAGGCTCCACCGGGGGAAGCATTAAGACCCTTTGTAAGAAGATTGGCAGAAGCCTTGCTCTCTGAGCCGAGAACAGGGGCGAAGAGCTGGTTGAAACTCTGTGCCGGTACTCTCATAATAGCCTCTTTTTTATCAATAAGACCTTCTTCAGCCATATCAACAGCCATATTCAAAGCAGCAAATACAGTTCTTTTACCTGTACGAGTCTGAAGGATATAGAGTCTTCCATCTTCAATTGTGAACTCAATGTCCTGCATATCAAGGTAGTGTTCCTCAAGCTTAACTCTAAGGTCAAGTAGACCCTTGTATGATTTTTCGTCTTTTTCACCTAGAGTTGCAATAGGAAGAGGTGTACGGATACCAGCAACAACATCTTCCCCCTGAGCATCCATCAGATACTCACCGTAAAATACATTCTCTCCGTTTGCAGGATCACGTGTAAAGCATACACCTGTACCTGATTCTTCTCCCATGTTACCGAAAACCATTGCCTGTACATTTACAGCTGTTCCGATAAGACCCTTAATCTCATTGATCTCACGATAACGGATAGCTCTGGAGTTATTCCAGCTGCTGAAAACAGCATTGATGGAAAGTTTGAGCTGTTCCCATGGATCGGATGGGAAGTCTGTACCTATAGCATTTTTGTAAATTTCTCTGTAGAGCTGAACAACTTTTTTCAAGTCATCGAGATCAAGCTCGGTGTCAAGCTTGACACCTTTATCGCTCTTAACCGATTCCAGAGCACGCTCAAAATCATGATGAGGAATGTCCATAACTACATCGCCGAACATCTGCATAAATCTTCTGTATGAATCCCATGCGAATCTAGCGTTTCCGCTTCGTTTCGAGATTCCCTCAAGAGTCTCTTCATTAAGGCCAAGATTGAGAACTGTGTCCATCATTCCCGGCATAGAAACTGCTGCACCGCTTCGAACAGAAACAAGCAGGGGATCTGTTTTGTCTCCGAATTTCTTTCCAAGCTCAGCTTCCAGGATTCTAACACCCTCGCGAACCTGCTCATCAAGACCCTGTGGCCAAGCTGATCCAGCCTTGTTGAAAGCATCACAGGTTTCGGTAGTAATAGTAAAACCGGGAGGAACAGGCATATCAATCTTTGTCATTTCTGCAAGATTTGCCCCCTTTCCACCAAGTAAATCCTTCATAGTTCGGTCACCATCGGTTTTTGTAGAACCGAAATAATATACATATTTCTTGTTCATTTCATTCTCATTTCTTCTTTAACAGGTACATTATGTTAATTAATACTGATTCTATTGGGTGGCTTTTTTTAGACAAACAAAACAGCATGAGAAGACGTTGTCTCCCCAAAAAACCACCCTCGCTAATATAATAGTCTGGAACTAGACTGTGGTTAACTCGTGTAATCCTTTTTGCGCCAGATATATGCGACAAATTCTTCGATTTCTCGGCGTTGAATTTCATCCACTGGTGTAACCCTTTCAAAAACCCAGGCCGCTGCATCAGATGCGCTATGAAATTCGCTCCTTTTTGATCCAAGGTCTGATAAGATAACAGCTATTTCATCCATACGGGTGTCTCGAAGAAGATCAGAGCCTTCGTTTGCAAGCTGTTCAAGAAGGCTGGTTTCAGGAATGTGAGCAAACTCTTTTAAAATCTGATAGTGTCCCCTAAGCTGAGACACAGACACTCCGTACTCGCCGGCGAGCTGTTCCTGTGTAAAATGGGGACCCTTTCTGGTCACTGCGTACTCAAGCGCCGCAGCCCATGTTTCGGGTTTGCGACCTGAAGGATTTCCATTGGCACAAAAACGACTCCATGTATCAGCAGCTATTGATGCAATTTCAGAAGAATAACCGTGAATACCAAGCATTCCAGCTGTCATTCCCGGTACAACATCGATCAGAGGAATATCTGTTTTTTCAATGACACTACGGCGCATTTGAACCCGCAGTGCTTCTATTCGGAGAAGACTGTGTTGTATTTTTTCATCATAGGGAGCCAGTTCTTTTGCCTGAAGGAGGAGATGGAGACTCTCCTCAAGTCTATCTCTCTTTGCTTCAAGCATAGCAAGATAAGTCAGGGTTGAAGCAACACGGTATTGTTCTCTTCTTGCAACGGAAAGGAGAATCCTCTCTGCTTCCTCGTCGCGGTGAAGCATAAGAAGAACAAGCCCCTTCTTCCTGGATGCATCGACGTCCTTCGGATAAATCTTCAGATAGGATTCGAGACACTCGAGAGTGGTTTCAAAGAGATCCAGTTTTAAAAAAACATCGGCTGCTAAAAGAAGAGCTGCTGCCCCGGGAACTCCATACCATTTAAAATCGGATAATCTTCTCGAAGCACTGTCCAACTCTCCACAGTCAAGCTCAAGCCGGCAAAGCTCAAGAACAGCCAGATTGCAATCAGGAGTATTTGCTACCGTGGGATCTTCCAGAAGCCTTTCAAGGCCTTCCCTAGCCTTCCCAGAGTCGCCACTCTCTCGCGCTTCCTCAACCTGCTGCCATAACCAGCTGATCTTGCGGTTTTCCATCAGGCCCCTCCCGGGTTGTGTCAGTTTACAGTTGCAAGAACTCCAGTGACAGAAGATGACTGCCTGAAGATTCCACCCTCTGTCTCGGCTTCAATAACATAAATGTATGCACCAGAAGCGGGAAGGTCTCCATCTGTATCAAGGCCATTCCAGAGAATCTGGTTGTATCCCTGGGAGCACTGCTTCGAGAAACGTGTGATACATCTACCACCCGTTGTATAAATAGAAACAGTAACAAAGGAATTGGAAGAAACTGAAAAACTGAAGCAACGCTGACCGGTTCCAGGATTGGGATATACCACATACTGATCTATTGCAACCTCACTCTTGTCGGTCGAATTCACATAAAGGCTATCCCTTGAAAGATTTCCTATTCCATCAATTGCCTGCAAAATGAAAAGGTGCCTGCCAGAAGCCAGACCGGAAACAGTGTAATCAAGCTGCCCAGTAACGGTAGATCCGGTATTGTAAGTGAAAGAATCACTTACATCAAATTCTTCATTATCAACGAATAGCTGAATGCTCTTACCAGTACCGCCCAGAAAGGTGATTCCTCCCGGGTCAGAAAGTTCTGCTTCAAGTATTCCCTCGCCTGTAACGGTCGGCTCATCAACACCGTTCTGACCTCGAATCCACATTGAAATATCAGGACCCTCAAAATCGGAAAGAGGTTCTCCTTCCACAAGAGCCAGGGGAGCATCAGCACCAAGTTCAACTCCACCCGAAACAATTGCGGTACCATTCACTCTAGCCAGATATCCTGTGCTGCAAGAGGTGGGGAGAATGCAATCGGCTGTAAACTCTCCATTGGTGATTTCCGCTCGTCCTCTCCATGCTGTTCCACCCTGATGGAAATAGTCAATAACTCCACCGGACAGCATAGTGTAGTTAGCTGAGAAATCTGATTCAGATATCTCTATCAGAGCCAATCCATCAGAAGAATTAGCAGCTCCGGCTACAGAGTTAATCTCGCCGGAACGAAGAGTATCTCCTATAAGTTCAATCTCCAGATCATTAGCAGACATGGGAAGAATCAGATCCGGAAGACCCATGAGAACATAGAATCTTGTATTCCCTGCTTTGTCGGCAATCAGTTTTCCTGCCCAAAATGAATAGCCAATTGAATTATTGCCCTCTGTAAGCAACGGAATCATAGCTGCTCCAAAGTTATAATTGGAAGATGAATAGGCGGGACCGGTAGCTCCTATTGTCGCTATCGCACCACCAGCAGGGTGGTAGACAAGTTTCTCAGCGATGCAGTCAACTCCGGGAACAAAAAACCTTGAAACATCGCAGGATAAGAAGAGGGCTATTGGTAATCTGGCACCGTTTGTAAGTGAGGCTGGATCATCTCCGAGCATCACTTTCTCGTGAGCAATTTGGTTTGCGGATCCATGTCCGAAGTAGACCATAGCTCCCATGCCTTCATTCCAGAGATCTCTGAGTTCTTCCCTGGCATCAGGTTTTTCAGGATGAACATCGCCAACAACAGTACCGGAAGGCCATGGGAACTCTATAAGGTAGAATTTTTCGGGGTCTGCATAGTAGGGGAGATTTTCGTAACAAATTTGTTCCATATGATTAGTATGAACACTCTCACTAGCGGACGTATCTCCCTTACCCCATTCGTCATCTGCAAAAAGCACAAAGCGGCTGCACCATGAACCATCTGCCTGTCCGGAGTGGTAAAGAGTGCTCTTAGCACTTACAGCACCGAAACTGGATGTATCACCAGCAGGGATACGAGCTACAGGAATTTCCGGAGAATATGCACCGGGATGTACTTGAACAAACCAATCATCCTCTGCCCAGGAGGGGTAACCGCTGTCATTCGTAAGAAAAATCATTGCTGGAACGAGATCCGGAAGAGTTGTGCTGTACCCGAGAGGATCATAGTTAGCATCGCCACCAAGAATGAGTGTGGTTAGTGGTGTTGACCAGGAATCCATACCCCAGCGTACAGCAGATCTTATTGCTCCGGGGTCCTTAACTCCTTGTCCGAATTCATCATAGATTTCGTTGGTTGTTGCGGTAACAACTTCAAGCCCCATGCTTTCCATAAGAGATACGATACCAATGGCATCGTCAGAAAAAATATCAGGAACAACCAGAAGCCTATCTCCAGATGAAACTGTTCCCACAAGTCTGCCCGGGGAGGCGGGCAGGATTGAAGCAACAGAATGCCAGTCATTCTCAGCAACAACGATAAGAGAAGTTGAATCCTGAAGAGTCATAGAGAATTTTAAAAGATCTGATGTCTGTTCCGCACCGGACAATATCAGTGGATTCATTAGATCGGTAACATCGAATGCGGAACTGCCACCTGTAAAAGAAAAATTATATCTGCCAGTTTGCCCGGGGAAGAAAACCCTTTTCCCCGATGCAACTGTTGAAATTGGATAAGTCAACTCAACATAGTCCACGTACAAATCTGCAGAGGGGTCATCAGAAGTAAAAGAGATTTGAAGCTGGTTGAGACTTGAGATATCTGCATCTTTGAATACGATCTCACGGCTACCTGAGCCGAACAGCTCAACAGATCCAATTCCTTGTATAGCTAGCGTATATGGCGAGGATTCTGTTACGGCAAATACAAGTTCAATGTCTGCGGTTCCAGCTGCTGCTGCAACATTAAAGGGTAGAGAACCCTGCTCTCCGGAATTGATTTTATCCCAGAACCATCCGGTTCTTAACTCGTACCTAGGTAACCAGTAACCACCATCTTCCAGGTGAATATGGTGCGCTATTGTATTACCCCAGTCAGGAGAAGAGTCAGGTGCACCAGGTTCGCTCTGCATCCTTGCACCTGATTCACCACCCCAGGTTAACCAGTATATGCGCTGAGTAGCGTAACGGTGGAAAAGCCATTCAAGAGCTCCATCGGAATACTCAAACCGATTCAATCCACCTGCAAGGAATCTGATGGTATCGCCTTCGTTAAAAACAGAGTCATTGTTATTATCATTTACAATCACTGCTACTGGCTCGAGATTGTGCTCGGCTGCAGGGGCCATTGCAAACTGAGTTCCAGGTCCGGAGAAAAGAGCCATGCTTTGAACAGGAGAGCCAGTGACAC
Organism: Candidatus Fermentibacteraceae bacterium; assembly: GCA_016744855.1. Lineage (GTDB taxonomy): Bacteria > Fermentibacterota > Fermentibacteria > Fermentibacterales > JCC-6 > Sabulitectum. Next base: position 127,802 of record JADGDO010000002.1, read on the forward strand.
TGCATCCGGCTGCTTCAAGCTCTGAACAGGTAACCTGATAACTGCCAGTGTCTTCAATTGATATTTTCGCCCACGGCTTGCCCCAAAAAGGGCTTGAAGCTCTTGTCTGGTTGATGGGCCAGTATAGTTCTCCTTCTGCAATACCATAAAGAAGGTGATCCGCTGGGATTCTCTGCCCGGAGCGGGATTCAGCCCAGTCAAGAGACACATTCACTGAGGAAGTGAAACCATCTTCCGTAAATGGGTAAATGTTTATCACAGCAACTTGAGAACCGCCGAGAGGAATTACTCCCTCGAGCTCAACAGTCTCTAGTGAAAGATCAACAGGTTCAGCCGGGACTTCGTGAGCATCAAGGCCAGAGCCCATCAGCAATCCGGCCCTTGGAAAAGATATCGAATTGGTAGAAATACGTGATGAAACTACAGAACTGGTCAGTACAGGCTCAGCACCTGGTGGAACAGGGATAAAAACGGTTTTAACTGGATACATCGGCACACCCGGTTCATTCAGGTTAACTGTTCCTTCAATTGTCGGAAATCCACCGGAATCAATCTCCGGCTGGGCGAAATTGAATGTACCTGTCCACGAGGCAACAAGAATTGCGATAATCGGGAAAACGGTCATATCTACTCCTTCAAACCGACAAGCAAAGGTAGAATTTCCCCAGCTTTTCTTCTAACACTGATAACACTTTCGCTGTGAGGCAGTTCCGTTCGGGCAGGGTTGATCTCAATAACATCCACCCCGTTTTCAAGAGCGGCAAATGGTATCCCGGCTGCTGGCCAGACCTGAACAGAAGTACCAATCACAATAAGCAGATCGCATTCCTCAGCGAGTTCATAAGATCTGGCTATAGTTTCCTGGGGCAATGACTCGCCGAACAGAACAATATCAGGTCTTAGAATAGTTCCGCAGACTGGGCACAAAGGTGGAGTTTCCTTCAATATTTCGTGGGAGAGTTGTGTTGAAAATCCGCACTTCTTCAAACAGGAAGCAGTTCTCATAGACCCGTGGATCTCGAGAACATCGGTTTGCCCGGAGATACTGTGTAAACCATCCACATTCTGGGTAATTACAGGCAGATGCCCCTTAAGCTTCTGTAAATGGGTAAGTGCTCTGTAGCCTGCATGAGGCTTCACACCTTCACCCGCCATCAACCGCATTTTGTACCAATCCCAAACGACTTCCGGTTCTTCTCTTAATCCGGATATTGAAGAAAGCCGTTCCGGGCTGTATTCTTTCCAGAGGCCTTCCTCACCGCGAAATGTTCTCATTCCGCTCTCTCTAGACATCCCGGCGCCGGTGAAAACAACCGGATTCGATCGATTCCTGATAAGCTCTATTGCTCTGTTTATCATGGACTCACAACCAGAACATCTGTAACAGCTGCATCGCCTGAACTGCTGGAAAACTCTATCAAATAAATGTAAGCCCCTGCTGCGATTGAGTCTCCGTCTTTATCCATACCATTCCAAAAAAGCTGTCCAGCTCCACTCTGCACAATTGTGTTGCCATTCCAAACCGGTCTTCCAGCAATTGTAAAAACTGTAACAGAGACTGTTCCGATGGATGACGAGGTAAAGAAAAATGCTCTGGGACCCCGAACAGGATTCGGGAAAACTCCTGTTTTTTCAAGCAAAGGTGCTTCACCGTTTAATACGTTGAAGCTCAGAACTGCCTCACCAGTGTTCTTCATTCCATCCCTGGCAACCAACCGGAACTCATGAGTACCGGGAAGTAGATCAGGGAGTGAGTAATCCAGAGAACCTGTTGTGTAGCTTCCATGATTGTAGGTGAACAGATCAGTTAAATCTTCAAAACTGCCATCAACTGAACCGATAATTGTTGAACCAGCGTCATCTCCCAGAATACAAATACCGGAAGAGTCGGAGATGACAGCATGCAATTCGGCATTCTGATAAACAGTCGGGATCTCGCCTCCAGCAGGTGAAGAAGGAAAGCTGAGAGTAATATCGGGACCCTCGGAATCATCGCTGTGTGTGCCGGTATCAACAAGAGGCACAGGCCAGGCGAATCCCGTGCCCAGTTCCTCTCCGACTCTTCCAGTTGCATCAACTCTAGCGAGAGAGCCCGTATCTGCCTGAAGAGGTACGAAGAAATCAACAGAAGCATCTCCCACCGGGTCTGTAGAAAGGATACTGCTGTAAAATTCGGAACCGTAACGCAGGTACTGCATTTCACAATTATCTACAATTGAACTTACAAAAAAGATAGAATCTGCACTTTCCCGACAGCGGAACAGAAATGATGATTCTTCGGGAAAAGTAACTTCTACTCTGTTGAGTAAACCTCTTCTGAGGGTGTCTGCTTCTTCTATATCGTAGCCGTTCGTTTCTGTTGTATGAAGAGTTATTCCCCCATCACCGAGAATGGGGTACTGGTAGTTATTAGCACCGCCAACCAGGCTAAGTTGTGACAACCAAAGAGCTTCGGCAATAGTAAAACTCCCATCGTGCAATCTTGTAAGAAATTCTGCAGAAAGAAATCCGTTCTGACCCGTAGTACTTAAACGGGTACATGCAACAGTTGCAGCTGCTCCTCCTCCTGGATGGAATAGAAGGGCTTCTGCAAGACAATCACCGGCAGATAGATCGAAAAAACCGGTAGAACAGGAAAAAGAGTTATAGAGAAAATATCTCGGCCCGTTTGTAAGGTTGCTGACCATGGCGGATGAAAAAAGCTTCTCATGAGTCATCTGATCATAAGAACCGTGACCAAAGAAAGATACGGAGACCACCCCACTGTTAAGCTGGTCTACAAAATCAGAAGAAGCCTCTGGTTTTGTCGGGTGAACGCCGCCCACAGTTGTTCCTACAGGCCAAGGATAGGCAATTTCGTAGAGTTTAAAAATATTCGCTGAGGCGGGAATAATACTGTCTGCCAGCTGCTCGCAAATTCCGGTGTTTACTAGCTCAGAGGAACTCGCACTTTTACCCCACTCATCATCAGCGGCAAGAAGCACAGTGTTAGCCCATGGACCAAGATTCGAGGTATTCTCCAGAGCAACTGCTTTTTCAGAGGCAACAAGAAGATCATTCACAGTTGAAGCAGGAATTCTTGAGACAGGTATCTCAGGGTCCTGGCCGCCTGTGTGAACTGTGGTAAAATAAGAATCTGTACAACTACCGGTTTTCAATTCAACATGCACCGGAGCGATAGAATGATAACCGGTAGAATACCCGAGAGGATCATTGGAACCGTCTCCAATGAGAAGAAGAGCCTGGGGTGGATCGGGCCATGTATCGAGAGCCCACCTGACAAGAGACCTTACAGCACCGGGATCTGACACCCCCTGAGCAAACTCATCGTAAATCTCTTTATAGGTTACAACAGAGACAGATAGCCCACGGGAAGAATACAACGATTCAAGTACTCCCATCCCCTCATGCAAAACTTCGGGTACTGTAATAATTATGTCTGCCGGAGAGGAGGCACCAAGAATTCTTCCCGGCTGAGCTTGCTCAATAAACTCTGCAGAAAGATACGAAGAGGGATTCACAGCAAGCAGAGTGGAAACATCTCCCTGCATATCATAAGACAACTGAGCTTCAGATCCCTCAATAATCCAATCAGTCAGCCTTTTGGGGTCGTGGGGATAAGTAACATCATAGATTTCAGTACCCGAAGAAACAGAACCTATGTTCAATGAGTGAAGCCCGGGAGAATAATCAGAGAGTGAAACAAGATTGCCTGCTGAAGTAGACAGGTTTACCGGGAGCAGAATCTCAGCATAATTTAAAAAGGAGTCACCGGAGATATCATTCCATACTTTCAGCAGGTTACCACCCTGTTGAATTGATACATTGTCGACTGTATATAGTTCGAATATTTGGCTTCCCATCGTGTCGAGGAAAAGAACATTCTCCATCTCAGCCCACACTGCATGAGTACTTATAGATGCATTGACTATAGAAAGTCTTACTGTGGCAAAATCAGAAGCAAAAGGTGCGCTGAGATAGAAGTAGCTCGGAAATGCTCCACTGAGAAAGCCCCAAACCCAACCAGTTCTGTATTCAGAAGAATCCCAAAAGACCTCTTCCTCGAAGCCGAAAGGAACCACTCCCTGCTCTATCGGGGAGCCTCCGGATGGGACTACAGGGACTTGATCAATCCTGGCTCCGTTTTCTCCACCCCATGTCAGCCAGTAGGTGTTGATTTCGTCATATCTGTTGTAAGATCGGAAAATAGAATCAGGAGTGAAATTCCAGTGCCACAACCCCTGACCGAAGAAAACAAGTGAATCGGATGAATCAAAGATGCCATCCCCTCCATCGAATACAGAAATTGAGACAGAAGCCAGGTGATGTTCATCACCCGGATCCTCCGGATCAAACATCTCTGCTGGGCCCGAGAACATTCCGAGGGAAGCAGAGGGAGAACCTGTAACCATGCAGCCTGACGCTTCCAGTTCCTCTCCTGAGATACTGTATACCCCTGTATTTTCAACACCGATACGTGCCCATGGCTTACCCCAGAAGGGGCTCTCCACTGAGCCCGGTCTGGTGTAGGGCCACCAAACTTCAGCATCAGGGCACAGTTCCTGTAGAAGAGTGCCATCAAGAGATCTACCGGAAGATCTTTCGTTAAATGATAGAGAATAGTTTATTTCACGCGCATAGACAGTTGATCTTCCATAGCAAAATGGGGAAACTGACACCTTTGCTACAGTAGTACCCAGAAGATGTATTACTTCAAAAGAGACAGGAGGATGTTCAGTGGGAAACTCAACGGGCAGAAATGTTTCAACTGTCTGCAACCCTGTCCCTGAAAGAATAGGAGCAGAGGCAAGCTGAAAATGTCGATCCCAACCTGTATTTCCAGTGGCAGCAACATCCCAATCCAGATGGATTTCTGAGCCCGGAGGTACCGGAAAATACTGGACAGTACCGGGGAGCATTGCTCCGGCATCGGATTCCATAGCATACATGTCGGGTATGATTATTGAACTCAACCCATCAGCCTCTCGAAGGTAAGGTTCGCCAACCTCAACAACAGCAACGTGTTCCATCGCTATTATTGCAAGAGCAAACAGCATTCCAGACAGAATAATCCCCCTTCGTCAGTGGCAAACCAATTTTGATATATAATCAATACTCGGAAAGGTGAATGGAGGTTCCACTGACTACTCTATCATGGAAACTGGCATGGCGCTATTTAAGACGCCACCCTAAAAGGAAAAGACTTGCTTTCGCGTCTGTAGTAAGCACCGCTGGAGTAACTCTCGGCGTTGCGGCTCTTGTAATAGTTATGAGTGTTCTGGGTGGGCTTGCAGAATTTATCAGCAGAAGCGTTAAAGCGGTCGATGCACCCATAGCTCTCTTATCAGACAACTCATCCCCGCTACCTGATGACTCTTTGTTTATAGCCAGTCTGGAGTTGCTTCCAGAGGTGAGTTCTACCTCACCCTATATAGAAGGGGAGGCTGTTGCTAGGATGCCGTCCAGGGACACTGAGTCGGGTTGCCTGGTCAGAGGAGTTACAGGAAGTCACTTCCGGGAAACCGGTCTTGATACAATGCTTATCTGGGGTAGTCCTCCACTTGTACAGGAAGACGATCTTCCTGGGGCTGTTCTAGGCATCTATCTTTCTGAGGACTTCATGCACAGTGTAGGCGATACACTACTGTTCTTCCCTCCTTCTGCCTTCTTCTCCAGTGCAAGAACAGGGGTTGGAAGAGCTGTTCTAACTGGAAGCGTCGAAACCGGTTTACCTGTTAACGACAGAAAAATAGTCTACCTTCCGCTTGAAACTGCCTCAAGAATGTTCCTCCCCGGGGGAGGATACACTGGTATTTTTGTAGAACCCTCTGTGAGCTTTACTCTTGAGCAGACGGTAAGTGCATTGAAGAGGGTCGTTCCCGATTCGGTAAACGTTCTCACCTGGCAGGAGAGAAACCCGGCGCTTTATGCCAGCTTGCAACTTGAACGAATGGGCGCATTTGCAGCTATTCTGCTTATTACTCTGGTCGCATCCTTTAATATCACCGGCACAATTGCGAGAAGCGTTGTGGAACGCAGACGAGACATCGCAGTTTTAAAAGCGATGGGAGCGGGTCGACAGCTGATTCTTAAGGTTTTTCTCTGGGAGGGGCTGCTTGTTGGTCTGGTCGGAGCTGTATCCGGAATCATTCTGGGACTATTCGGATGCTGGTTAATTGCTTCGACAAACCTCATTCAGCTGCCAGATGTTTACTCATTTCATGATTCATTTCCCATGAAGATTTCCTTCCTCGCAGTATTCTCAGCAGGAGGCGCAGCTGTTCTGACAAGCCTGCTTGCAGCACTATTACCGGCAATCCGTGCTTCAGGGCTTGAGCCCACAAAGGGTCTCAGGCAGTGATTATTCTTCTCGCTATTCTCGGTTTCACTATTTCTCCGGCTGACTCGGCCAGGGAACTAATATCAATAAGGCACATTCCGGATGGTGCTATTCACTACGCTCAGCTTGCAGCTGCCGAACATGGCTCCTGGGTGCTGGAATTCGGAAGGCTTCTCGAAAGTGCAGGACGATTCTCTGATGCATACCGTATTTATGGAATTGCTCTTGGGAACAGCTCATCACAGGAAACATCTGATTGGTTGATCAACAGAAGACAAGGTGTTTCTCCTTTGGACACAACACTGGTGATAACCACCTCTATTGCAAACACAGGCAATATCCCTGCATGGTGCGTGCAGGTAATAATTCCTCTACCGGTCCCCCATCCTCCTTTTCAAGATCTCACCATTCTGGAAAGTGATTTTACTCCATCGGGAAACCTGATGGTTGCAGATATTCCTCTTATTCCTCCAGGACATACGGTAAACCTCTCAATCGCTGTTAACATTTGCCAGCAACCGATTTCAATGCGACCCATTCCGGAATCGCTCAGCGACGAGACCCTCAACTGGATTTCACAAACTCTGCGATCTATGCCCATTCCCCCCGCCTTACCCGGCCCTTGCGTACCAATGAGCGAAGAAATGGCGAGGCTTGCAGAAGAACATGGATTAGCCATGAAGCTTGAGGGAGGACTAATTCTTGACAGAACAGGTTTTATTTTCCATGCATGGAACATCCTTCAGGATCCCTGCATCAGAATTGATCCGCTTCTTTTCAAGAGTGATTCCCTGCTTTCAATAGCCCACAACCCGACTGATGTAATCCCTCTGTGGGATCTGGGAGTAACAGATGGATACGAGCTCAATCTGCTTTACAAAAACCCCGAGTGCGAACTCACCGGATCAATTCAGATAGACCCGCAATAAGTGAAAGTGCAGTTAAAATGAAGACATATGTCGATTGTTACTCATGCTTCCTCAAACAGGCATTAAGCGCTACCAGACGAGCAGGTGGGACGGAAGAGCAGCAGCTCTCTGTTCTTAGAAGAACCATGGAAATCTTAGCAAAACTGGATCAAGGAGCCATTCCTCCGGAGATCGCAAGATTGATACATCACGCGGTGAGAGAAGAAATCTCCTGCCCTGATCCATACCGCGAAGCAAAACAGGCAAGTACCAGGGAGGCGCTCAATATTCTGCCGGAACTGCGTCAACTTATAGACAACTCTGAAAATCCTTTAGATACAGCAATAAGATTGGCTATAGCAGGTAACATCATGGATTTCGGGGTAATGGAAGATTTTGGCAATCTTCATGATACGATTGACAGAGTTCTGAGCCAACCCTTCGCCATAGATCACACAGAGGAATTGAAGGAACTGCTTAACAGCTCGGACCACGTTCTTTTCCTTGCAGACAACACGGGAGAAACGGTATTTGACCGGGCACTGATTGAAAAAATACAAATCCCAGTTATCTACGGTGTGAAAGGTTCACCGGTTCTGAATGACGCCACAAAGCAGGATGCAATGGAAGCCGGGCTTCAGGAGGTCGCTACAATTCTATCTAACGGGAGTGATGTTCCGGGAACTCTGCTCGAACTCTGCTCTGAGGATTTCAGAAATGCCTTTGAACAAGCACCGGTAGTAATTGCAAAGGGTCAGGGCAACTATGAATCTCTGAGTAATGCTGGTAGCAAAGTTTTCTGTCTGCTGCAGATCAAATGCCCTGTGATCGGAGAAGATATTGGAGCAGAAAAAGGCAGTATCGTCTGCCGTCGCTCATCAGTACCGGGAGAAGTGATCATAACCCCCGACTGAAATGCTTAACTCGTGTCCACTATCTGTAACTACTACCCCTCGTCCTTCTGTAGCAGAACCTACCCTGAAAAAACCCTCACCGGGCAGGGGAGCCGAATCGGGAAGGGAAAAGAGTAGTTCAAAATCCTCACCTGCAGTAGCCCCTCCACGTGGATTGAGTGAAGTATAGGGTACCATAGGAACTTTTTCCAGCTCGAGGTGGATTTTCACACCGCTTTCACAAGCAAGGTGGTGGCATTCTGAAAAGAGTCCGTCGGAAACATCAATAGCAGCTTGCACCCCACATTTTCTAAGAATCAAGAGGGTGTCAAATCTGGCTTCGGGAGTAAGAAATAGCTTTATCTGCTGTTTTTCAAGAATGGTGAGCTTTTGAGTTCTGCTCTTCTCCAGAAGTTCTGGTGAATCAAATGACCTGCCGAGTGGACCGGTCACCCAGATAGAATCCCCCGCTTTAACAGAGCTTCGGAGGAGTGGTTTGTTTTCACCACACTCACCGATAGCTGTAAGTGTTACTCCAAAAACTGACCCTCTTATGGTCTCTCCACCCACAACAGGGCAATCCGCCCTTGATGTAAGACCATCATAGAAATCAAGTAGCCATTCAACTTCAATGTCCGGGGGAAGCATAACAGAAGAAAGCACTGAAACAGGTTCTCCCCCCATAGCGGCAATATCAGACAAAGTGGCTTCAAGTAAACGTTTTGCCAGCTTGGCTGGAGAGGTCCACCACCTATAGAAGTGTGTTCCCTCAAAAAACGAATCAGAAGTAACTACAGGTGTTTTTAGTGAAGAGAGAACTGCAGCATCGTCACCTGCAGAAGCCATAGGGAATTTTTCTCTCAGTGCTCTTATAAATCCGTGTTCCCCGATATCGCTCAAATACGTCATCGGTTAAGTATGACCTCCAGTTGAGAGAGTTTCACTGCAGGAGATGCATCAGGCGAAGTCATAACGCCCATTGAAGAGTTACAGGAGCAGGAGAATTTCTCATCTCCTCTGAGAAGAAGAAGCGCTTCGCTTAATACTTTTCCAGCCATAAGAACATTGTCTTTAACAACAGCCATGACCATTTCAACAGTTACATCTTCTTCTGACTGATGCCAGCAGTCGTAATCTGTGCTCATGGCTAGAGTTCCATAACACATTCCAGCTTCTCTAGCGAGTTTTGCTTCGGGCAATGTAGTCATTCCAATGATATCCCAGCCCTGGGCTCTATAAAACTCACTCTCGGCACGGGAGCTGAAAGCGGGACCTTCCATAACAACCATTGTTCCACCATCATGTACAACAGCTCCGGCTTTTCGAACTGCTTTAACTAGAAGTGCCCGAAGGTCAGAACAATAGGGATCACCGAATGGAGCATGACCGACAACACCCCCTCCAAAGAAAGAAGACAATCGAATTCCCTTTGTTCTATCAAAAAGTTGATCCGGAACAACAAAATGCCGAGGTTCAATCTCAGAACGGAGACTGCCGACAGCATTGAAACTGATGAGAGTATCCACTCCCACGCTTTTGAGTGCATAGATGTTTGCAGCATAGGGGACTTCAGAGGGTGTATAGATGTGTCCTTTACCATGTCTGGGAATGAATGCAAGTTCCAGACCGTGAAGATTTCCAAATGTAACCTCTGCAGAAGGGTTACCGAAAGGGGTTTCGATTGTTTCACTCCGGTCGATTTCCACACCGGGAATGGAGTACACTCCACTGCCCCCAATAATGCCGACGATATGAGCCATAGGTATTCCTTTCTGTTTTCAATTAGATGTCAATCATACACGGGAAATAGAATGCAGAAAAGAAGAGAGAAAGTGGGGGGTTGAGTTTGTGAATTTTTTAACTTATACTCTTATTGTGATATTTGTAACTATCGGTGCTTTCTAACCAGTAAGGAAGGGAAAATGAGAAAAAGCATGAATTTCGCAGCAATGGTAATGATCTGTGTTTTGTTCACAGGTTCTGCATTGGCCACAAATGGCATGAACATGATTGGGTACGGTGTTCGTTCGTCCGGAATGGGTGGAGCGGATGTTGCAGTAGATGGTAGTTTCGCAGGTGTTGCAGGTAACCCGGCAACAATGGGCAAACTCGCTGATCAGGGATTGGCAGTAGGAGTTTCTCTGCTCATGCCAAAGCTTAATGTCTCCAATGAGTCGATGGGAATGGGCCTCGACATTGATGGCGAAGCTCAGCTCTTCCCTCTTCCTTCACTGGCCTATACCAGTAGACTTGGAGCTGATTCACCATGGGTTCTTGGCCTTGAAGCATATGCGCAGGGTGGAATGGGTGTAGAGTTTCTAAACTTCCCCACCAGTGCTACCACTTCTGATAAAATTTCATCAAATGTAATGTTCATGAGACTCACCGGTGCCGCAAGTTACGAGGTTAACGACGCACTAACACTCGGTCTTGCAGCAATTGGAGGGTACGCAAAAATGGAATTCTCCATGTTCCCTGGCAGTCAGGGAGGTATGGATGTTACAGATCTTACAGATATGTCGATTGCAGGCCGCCTGGGTCTTCAGTACAAGATTTGTCCAGCACTCAGTCTGGGTATGGTTTACACATCTGAAACAGCTCTTGACCTTGCAGGCGGCAACGCTGCTGTAAACTTCGGTTCAGAGATGGGTGGAGTAGTTGACTATGAAGCCGAAATGATGAATTTCGCCTGGCCTCAGGAAGCAGAATTCGGTATTGCCCTTCAGCCCGATGCCAACTGGCTCTTTGCAGTAGATGCCAAGTGGATAAACTGGGAATCTTCAATGGACGTAGTAACGCTCGAAGTAAGCAACCCGCCGGACGGAATGCCTGAAACACCATTCCCCGATGGACAGGGAGGCTACACCAATGCCATGCCTTTCCAGATGAAGTGGGAGAATCAGATGGTTTATGCTCTGGGTATAGAGTATTCAGTTAATGAAATGAATACTGTCAGAGCTGGGTTCAATTATGGCAAGAACCCTGTTCCCGATGAAAACCTCTCCCCTCTTTTTCCTGCTATTGTGGAAACGCATGCCACTGTCGGTTATGGTCTTCATCTGAACAATCTTTCTTTCGATCTGGCATATGAGCACGGCTTTGAAAACAGCCAGACAAATGAGAATGTTAACCAGATGATTAACCCGTTCGGTCCCGGAATTACAGTAAGCCACTCTCAGAATACAATACATTTCGAGACAGCCTACTCTTTCTAAATTCCTCTGTTCTGACATCAGCCGCCCCGGGACCAAGTGCCCGGGGCGGCTTTTTGCATTATCTTCGCCCTAATGCAACAACCTGAAAGGAAAAAAGTGAAGGTACAACTTCTTGGTCTGAATTTTGATGAACTACAGAACTGGCTCGTGGAAGATCTGAAACAGAAACCCTTCAGGGCAAAACAGTTATTCACATGGCTTCACTTTCGAAGAGTATCATCCTTTGAGGAGATGACAGATCTTTCTCTGAAATTCCGCAACATTCTCAAGTCTGAAGCCGAAATTACTGTTCCAGAACAGACTGAGAGGGTTGAATCTGATGAAGGAACAGTAAAATACCTGCTCAAACTCCCTGGAGGACCAGCAGAATCCGTCATGATTCCAGACCCACCCAGGTTTACAGCCTGCCTCTCGACTCAGTACGGCTGCAGAATGGGATGCAAGTTCTGCATGACTGGCAGCGCAGGCTTCCACGGAAACATGTCAGCTGCTGAGATTGTAGCACAGCTTTACACGATGGCAGGCCATTCTCCAGCCAGGATAAGTAATGTTGTTTTCATGGGAATGGGAGAACCGATGGACAACTGGGATGCTGTCGGGTCAGCCCTTGAAATCATTAGCGATGACAGAGGCATCTGTATCGGTCAGAGGAAAATAACTGTCTCCACAGTAGGAATCCCAGGTGGTATAAGGAAACTGGTTGACATGGAAAAACAGTATGGCCTTGCAGTTTCACTGCACAGCGCTGTCAGAGAAACAAGAGAAGAGATTATTCCTGCAGCAAGAGCAATGAGTCTAGAACAACTGAAACATGATATTCTGGAATACACCGGAACGACAGGAAGAAGAGTCACCCTTGAGTACTGCCTTATTCGAGGGGTAAATGATTCAATTGAGGAAGCACATGAATTAGCAGAATATGCCAAAGACATCCCATGTAAAATTAATCTTCTAGTCTACAATCCGGTTCCCGGACTGGATTGGAAACGTCCCTCTGAGGAAGTCCTCAAGAGATTCACAGAGTATTTGTACCCAAGATCTTCTGCGGTAACTCTTCGCCGTTCGCGGGGAGGCAAAGTTGCCGGAGCCTGTGGGCAACTTGGTGCTTCTGTGCTGCTGGAAAAAGAAAAAGGGCCCGGTTGTCAATAGACAAACCGGACCCCTCTTTTTTCCGCAAATTCTAAAAAATCAAACTTCCCTGAATTCTAACACCAGAGAGATCTTTCTCTGATTCTCCGGCAAGTTCTCCCCCGATGGGAACCCAATCCCCACCAAGAGTAATATCGAAGAATGTATTCTCATTTATCTTCACACGAGCGCCTGCTTCTACACCGATCATCGCTCCGCCTGTGCTTCTAGAATCAGTATCTTCTGTAGTCTCTGCAACGGAATCCCAAACTACGATTCCACCGGCACTAACTCCAAGAAAAGGCTCGAGCCCACGGGCTCCTGCATAAGGTCTGTAAAACGGGTAGTTTCTGTAACCAAGGCTAAGCATTACAGAAGTGATTCCATCATAATGTTCTCTGTCAGAGCCACACATACCGCCACCGATTGCGAGTCTGAACTGATCACCCTGAGCCATTGGAGTCTCTGCTCCCACCTGAAATAGGGAACCTACAGAAAGCTGATTATTATCATTGAGAAGACCAGGCATCCACACGCCTGCACCAACGAAAAAATCCATGCTATCACGCGGAGGGTCAACCTCCTGGGCAACAGAAACCGCCGATATAATCAGTAAAAGGATGAATACCTTGTTCATACCATCTCCCTCAATTTTCTATTCCCAGCCTGGCTGAGAGTTTTTCTGTATCATAATAGTGCTTTACAGGCACCATCTCTGTAACAAGATCAGCTGCCTTTATTATAGCATCTGACGCATACCTTCCGGTAAACACCACTTCAATGTTATCCGGTCTTACCGAAGCAAGTTCCAGAAGTTGTCCTTCTCGAAGCAACCCCAGATAGGCAGACACGCAAATTTCATCTGCAATAACCACATCATAATTGCCACTGTTTATGGCTGTACGCACCGTATCGATTCCATCATTGGCCAGCTTAATATCTGCCAATGAGGGTTTTTCTCCAGGAAGAATGAAATCTGGTGTACCGAACTGTATCATTGTTATTTCCGGAAATCTATCAGAAAGGCACAATTCCGAATAGTCCTGACCTTTCATAAACTGACCAATGAATACCTTCATACCCGAGCATGCAGCCCGTACAGCAAGTCCCAGAGAAGCTGTTGTTTTGCCTTTTCCATTCCCTGTGTATACCTGTAGTCTACCAACTCTGTTCATCGTGGTTCTTCCCCCTTTCACTCTCTTGGTAAGTATAAGCAAGAAGACGTTGTATAGCTAATATCTGTATTGTTTAATCAACAATACTGGATTAAATTATTTCTGAGTGAGTCTTTCGGCGAAAGTCCTATTTCAGACCATCCTCCTAGTTGCTGAAACGTTCAAGCTGTTCGAGGAGATAGCTGTTTTCAGGATCCAGCTGAAGAGCAGTTTGAGCTTGTTCAATTGCACCATCTCTGTCTCCGCTTCTGAAAAGACACTCTGCAAGGGTATCGCGGATGTTGGAATCTTCCGGTGCAAGCTGCACGGCATCCTGTGCCATTGCGGTTGCCTTCTCAAGCAAAATGCCCCTAATAGCCAGTTCCCAGGCCCCAAGATTCAGCAGCTGAGGGTTATCACTTCCCTCGGTGGCCAATCGCTCAAGAAGATAAATCATTCTTGCCTCAGATACCGGGCTTTCATCAACCTCGGAAGCATAAATGGATAGACAATTGAAAAGCTCCCAGGTATAGAGGTGGTCTCCAAGAACTGAAAGCGGGTCGGGATTATCGTTAACAGCAATTTCCACAAACCTGTCTGTTGCTCCATCGTGGCCGGAATTTGCACGAACAACAAGTATTCCGGCTGATTGCCTTCCTCTCGAATCGCCACCAGCTTCCTCTCCGGCAACAAGAGCGGCATACAGTCTTTCGGCAAGAGGTGCTCCTGAAGTTTCGAGGAAAGCTCTCTCCATTTCTTCAACAACCTCAGGGCCTGTCAGAATATTACCCTGGATGGTATAGCCTTCCCCCTGGATGCTTCCGGCCCACTCCATACACATCTCGCCTGTGAATGAAGCAGTATTACCGTAACTGTCTACAATACCCAGCTGTCTTTGCTCTCTTAAAGAATCCGAGAGGGTCAATAATAGAATGGTAGAATCAGCTGGCACCCCTTCTCTAAGGAGAGGTAACCCTTCAGTGGCATAGTAATGATTGGTCCAAGATTGCGTTGCAATTGCACCGGCATCAACCTCGGCCCAGGCAACAGAGTGATAGGCAAAGGGTACGCAGGAAGAAACAGCGACTCCCCATTCACCCGCATCAGAATCATATGCTGCAATCGAGAAGGTGGAAAGAATGGAAGCGAGTAAAAGAATCATTGGCTACCTCCACAGGTTAAGATTAAAGATAAAGACTCTCTAAATATGAACAATTTCCCGAGAAGTAAGAAAGAGCGGCACGCTATGTTGACTTTGTCAACTTCATTGCGTATGTTGACCATGTCAACATAAAAGCTGCGAGAGTGAGGAGCAAAAATGAAGAATCTTGATATGCCGAAACTCAAAATTGGATCCCTGTCATCCAGGCTGCCGATAATACAGGGGGGGATGGGCGTCGGCGTTTCGCTGTCAAAACTGGCCTCTGCTGTAGCAGATGAGGGTGGTGTAGGTGTTATCTCAACAGCCGCTATAGGGCGAATTGCACCGGACTCCAATCTTCCCGACTCTGAAGTTCTCAGGGGTGTTATAAGAAAAACAAGGAAGCTGACAAAAGGAATTTTCGGAGTAAACATTATGATGGCAATCTCCGATTTCAACGATCATTTGAGAGTTGCAATTGAAGAAAATGTCTCAGTAATTTTTATCGGCGCCGGTCTTCCTCTCCGAATACCTGAAATAATCTCAGTGGACCGCGCAAGATCATGCGTGACAAATCTGGTGCCGAAAATATCTTCTTCCCGGGCCGCTAGGGCCATTTGTCAATTCTGGGACAGACATTACAACATTATTCCGGACGCTATTGTTCTTGAGGGGCCGCGTGCAGGAGGGCATCTCGGCTTCTCTGAAGAGAATATCAACAACCCGGACTTCAGCCTTGAAGCACTACTGCCTGAGGTAATAGCGACAGTTTCACGGTACGAGCAGAAGTATGGAAGAAGTATTCCTGTTATTGCTGCAGGTGGTGTCTACAGTGGAGAGGATATTCACAAGTTTCTCTCTCTTGGAGCGAGAGGAGTAAAAATGGGTACCAGATTCGTTGCAACAAAAGAGTGCGATGTTCATTCAAACTTCAAAAAGGCATACGTAGATTGCACCAAGAATGATCTTGTTATCATTAAAAGCCCAGTGGGCCTTCCAGGCAGAGCTATAAGAAGTAAACTGTTAACTGAAGTCGCATCAGGAATAAAAAAGCCGTTGAACTGCATCTGGAAATGCCTTAAATCATGTGATCTGCAAAGTGCTCCATACTGTATAGCAGCTGCATTAAGTAACGCGAGAAGAGGAGACCTCCGCAACGGATTTGCCTTTGCAGGCGCGAATGCATTCAGAATCAATAAAATTTTATCTGTCAAAGAACTGATGAAATCTCTTACTGTTGAATTCAGAATGGCAGTTACCAATGCGGAAAAAAATGCAGATATATGAAAGAGGGGCGGGAAATCCCGCCCCTCTCACTATACTTAGCTAAATCTACTGAATTGGAGCAGCGAGTATTGTAAACTCGGTTCTTCTATTCAGAGCTTTGTTCTCATCAGTGTTATTCGGAACAGCAGGTCTTTCCTCTCCGTAACCTACGGTAGAGAGAGAAAGCTCGCTTACACCTTTTGAAATCAGGTAGCTTCTAACAGAGAGAGCTCTGTTTTCAGCGAGTTCCTGGTTGTACTCAGGTGAACCATCTGAATCTGTGTTTCCTGTAAGCATAACGGAAACTCCTGGATTGCTAATCAGCATCTGAGCAACACCGTCAAGAATTACTTTGGCATCAGGACGAAGATTGTGTCTTCCTGTGTCAAAATAAACATTCTCAAAGTTCAACTGGATACTGAGCTGGAAATCCTGAACTACAACTTCGCCTGCAGCCATCTCAACAGTTCTGGACTGGTTGCTATAACCGGCAGCAGAAGCTGTGAAAGTTCTGGTTGCAGCTGCACACTCGATTGCATATTCACCACTACGGTCTGTGGTGGCCTGCATATCAGAGGAGGCAGAAACGAGAGCCTCAAGAGCTTCTCCTGTTCCAGCATCTGTAACTGTACCGGAAACTGTACCCTGAACAGACATAAGAGCAAAGTCTCTTGTAATGTTTTCATCTGATGGAATGTCAATCATCTCTGTAGCAGAGATGTATCCGTCAGCAGCAACAAGAATTGAGTATGTATCTTCTTCAAGACTTGCTGTGTACATTCCGGAAGCAGCATTTGTACTGACACCCTGAACTTCTGATCCGGGGAAAGAAACTGATGCAGCAATAACCTCACCTGTTGTAGCGTCAGTAACTGTTCCTGAGAGAATAGAAGGACGGGAATTAAGATCAGCCATATACATCAGGTTGATACCAACTCCGTACTTGGGAGCATAACCGTTAGGGAAAGGAGCATATCTAGCTCTTTCCTCATCGGTCTGCGCTACGTTACTCTGGAAGTATCTGTGACCGAGATCATTGTATTCAGGGTCAAAGGAAGTAATGCAGTATGATCCTGTAACATCCATTGCAAGACCTGAATCAAATGTGAATCTGGCTCCGGGTGCGATTTGAATACAGTCATCAAAGCGCTCGCCGTCTCCCTCTTCAAACTCTCTATCAAGGAAATGACGCCACTCGAGCTCAG
The DNA here is from genome assembly GCA_016744855.1 of Candidatus Fermentibacteraceae bacterium. Lineage (GTDB taxonomy): Bacteria > Fermentibacterota > Fermentibacteria > Fermentibacterales > JCC-6 > Sabulitectum. The sequence continues at coordinate 145,052 of JADGDO010000002.1, forward strand.
CAAAGAGTGTAGTTTTATTCATCGGATACTCAATGCCAGCAGCGAGACGAAGTACATTGTCTTCTACATCAATGTCTACTTCCTCTGTTGCAATAACATTGTGTGATGCATCGTATCTGCTGTCTGTGAATGAGAAATTCTGCTTGAAGTAACGATAGCCGAGATTACCATGAATGGTAACGGCATCAAGTTCCATTGTAGCAAGAAGGTCTCCACCGAAATTAACGCTACCGGAGTTCATCATGGGTCTTCTAAGCTGGAACATCGGCTCATCTGTGTTCCAGATTCCGTCCCATTCGTCACCATTATAGACGAAGTTGTTGTCTCCACCATTGTAAACAGAGAAGTTTACGGAAGGCATAATACCGAAGAAGAGCTTCTCAGCATCGGGATTGAATGTGTACTTCAAAGCAAGGCCGGCCTCACTAAAACCATCATCACCATTCCAGTCGCCTGAAGTTCCGAGTCTGTTTTCTACATCTTCTCTCTTTAACTGATTCAATAAATATGAAACTCTTCCAGCAAGCTCAAAGTGGCTGCTGGCACCGTAACCGAGAGTAATGTAGCCGGTACCGCTGTATTCAGTATCGGTAACCTCAACTTCACCTGTTGAAAATTCAGCTGTTCTCTCATCTGGAGAAATGCCCATGAAAGAGAAGAGACCTATTGAGAGAAAACCAGCTTCAGCCGGTCTGGCATCAACAGTTCTGTTAAGCCCTCGGAGGCCCGAGTAAGATGGAAGCGCCATTACTGACCCAGCAGTAACGAGCAGCAGTAAAAACACAAAAGATAATTTCTTCATAACCCCTCCAGAAATAATGTAAATCGAAAGCTACCCTAACCTTCGACCTGGTAACCTACTGGATTGATATTGAATCGACAATACCGTTTACTATTTCACTTCACTTCACTTCCAATTAGCTTCATTCTCAGCCTCTTTAGCTCAATACTACAACTAAAACATGTGTGTAAATGGTAAAAAAAAGACCCCCGGCTCAATTGAGCCGGGGGCGGAGTAGCTGAGCTATGATTCTACTTGCCGGGGCACTCGGCAGCTATCTCGGGATTGATGTTCTGACTGCCATAAGCTTTCTCAAAGTATGAGGCGAATTCACCCGCAAGCTTCTTCGCTCTCTCTTGGTATTCTTCTCTGTTCTCCCATGTATTCCCCGGATCAAGAATTGAGCTGTCCGCAATTCCCGGGCATGACACTGGAACCAAAACTTTGAAATATGGATCAATCTTCATTTCTGTCTGCTCAATTGTACCTGAAAGACAGGCTTCAACCATTTTCCTGGTTAATGGAAGATCAATTCGGTGACCTTTTCCATATGGACCACCGGTCCAGCCTGTGTTGACCAGATAAACCTGAGTACCGTACATATCCAGTTTTCTGCCCAGAAGGTCGGTGTATGCCTCGGGGACTCTCGGCATAAAGGGCTGTCCGAAGAACCTGGAGAAAGTACTAACAGGCTCTTTGATGCCAGTCTCTGTTCCTGCAAGCTTGCTTGTGTAACCCATAAGGAACCAAAGCATAGCTTGTTCCTTGGTGAGTTTGGAAACAGGTGGGATGACACTGTTAGCATCGGCCGTAAGGAAGAGAATTGTAGAAGGATGGCCCGAAACAGATGATTCCTTGATGTTGGTGAGATACTTCAACGGATAGGAACCACGGCTGTTGGGTGTAAATGCATCATCAAAGAGATCAAAGTCTCCGTTGGGGTAAACCATTACATTTTCAACAATCGACCCGTGATTTAGATAATTATCGTCATCATGAAAGCAAGCTGAAAAAATTTCAGGTTCCTTTTTTCTACTTAGATCAATAAGCTTTGCGTAGCATCCATTCTCAAAATTTGCTACCCCGTCATCACTCCAACCATGCTCATCATCACCGAGCAAAGCTCTGGAAGGGTCAGCACTAAGAGTTGTTTTACCTGTTCCGGAGAGACCAAGAAGGAGGGCGCAATCACCGTTTTCTCCCTCATTGGCACTGCAGTGGATTGGAAGTATTCCTTCAGCAGGCAGTAGGTAGTTCATTACTGTAAACATCAACTTCTTGATACTTCCACAGTAAGCGCTACCAAAAACAATACCCAGACTTCTGTCAACATCCATACCAACCATCATGTTGGATGTATGCTTGAGATCAGGGTTATCGCGCAATCTACCAGTGTATTTCTCGTGATCAAGTTTCTTATCGGGGGAAGCAAGAAGGGTAAACCCCTTGTCCTTGAAAATTGACAAACGGGAAGCTTCCTCCGACCAGGGTCTGAACATGTTATCTGTGAACAAAGCTGTAAGAGCTTTGTCTGCAACAACCCGAACAGGAAGAGCATACTTGGGATCAGCACCGATCAGACGATCGGTAACAAATAGCTCATTGGCTTCATCAAATACCTGAAGAATGTCTTCCCATACCATGTTGAAAGTTTCTTCATCAACCGGAAGGTTATTTGGGCTAGTCCAGTCGATCGAACCTTCGCTGGAAGATCGCTTAACAATCACTGTATCCTTTGGACTCCTACCGGTAGACTCCGGCTTGGTCCACGTGGAAAGTGCGCCACACTTCAAAACCAACACTTCTCGGCGCTCTACAGAGGATTTAATCATATCCTCTCTGGTAATATTGTTCCTGACTGAAGGACCTTTCCTGGAAAGCACACCATTAAGACTGTCCAGCAGAGACATTTTTTCACCCCTCATTGGTTACTGTTTCAATTATTAAGAACCACGAATAATACCAGAGTTCTCTTCAGGAAGAAAGTGCCCGGAACAGATTCTATTAGTTATGTTTGATAAATATTCAAGAATGGAGTTTTTTTGAAAGCAAAGTATACATCGGCAGAAAATGCCTGGTGCCTTTACGATTGGGCTAATTCTTCTTTTGTAACCACTATTATTGCTGCAGTTCTTCCTGTATTTTTCGTGGGGGTTGTCTGTGCTTCAGGTCCTGTGACAATCAATCTTCCCGGCATTTCTTTCTCTAGCAATTCTCAATCTCTCTGGGGTTATGCAATGTCTCTTGCTGCATTTCTTGTAGCAATTGGAGCTCCTGTTTTTGGTGCAGTAGCTGACGCTGGAGGGAAAAGAAAACTTTTCCTCGGCATCATGACAGCAGTTGGTGTTGTTTCTTCAGCTCTTCTTTTCTTCAGTGGACCGGGACTGGTTGGCTATACTCTTACAATTGTGATCCTTGGACAGATAGGTTTTGCCGGTGCCAATGTTTTCTATAACTCCCTGCTGGTTTATGTAACTCCACCAGAAAGACGAAGCATCATCAGTGCGAGAGGTTTTGCCATGGGCTACCTCGGTGGAGGAATTCTATTGGCTCTGAATCTGCTAATGATCAAACAACCCGGAATCTTCGGTATTCCGGAGGGATCCATGGCAGTTAAGTTAAGTTTCATCACGGTAGCTCTCTGGTGGGCAGGATTCTCTATTCCCCTTTTTAGGAGAGTATCCGAGGAACCAGCCTCTTCCAGGACAAATTTCAGAGCAACATTTATTGAAGGCATTAGATCTCTTTCAACAACACTAAAGAGCATAAAACAACATCGACAGGCTTTCAGATTTCTCCTTTCATTTCTTCTCTACAACGATGGCATACAGACCATTATCATGATGGCAACAGTTTTCGGTAAAGCCGAGTTGGGTCTTGGAAGCGGCCACTTGATAGCTGCACTGCTGTTAACTCAACTCATTGGTGTTCCCGGCTCAATTCTGTACGGTAGATTTGCTGCAAAAATAGGTTCAAAGAAAGCTCTCCTCACCGGTATAGCATGCTATATCGGAGTTGTTCTGTATGCATGGAAAATGACAGAAGCCTGGCAGTTCTGGGTTCTGGCAGGGGCTGTCGGTATGTTGCAGGGAGGAGTTCAGGCTATAAGTCGATCATTCTACTCTCTTTTGATCCCGCAGGAAAGGGCTTCAGAATACTTCGGCTTTTTCTCTATATCCTCAAGATTCGCCAGCATTCTCGGTCCGCTCTTGTTTGCAGTGATCGGAGATCTTACAGGTAGTACCAGGAATTCGATAATTTCCATCTCTGTTTTCTTTATCGCCGGTGGAATCATTCTTCTTACAGTAAAGGATACCGAAAATGCATAGGATTCTCAGTCTTCTTGTGGTTTCCATGTTTATACTGGAGGAAGTCCTCCACCAAAAACTGGGGAAATCGGGCAGACTCTCAACTATGCCGGCCAGCTACGATGTCTTAAAAAACAATTTTGATAAATTTGATATTCTCAGAATACTCGAATTGCTTTCACTCGGGCTACTTCTTTCAACAGCTGCCGGCAATCCAGGATCTGGACATGGCCAGCTAACTATGATACTCGTCGGTCTTCAGACTGCTCGGCTATTCGGCAGAAGAGTTCTCAGCAGGTGGTCTGTTCTGGGAGTTCTTCAAGGCATTGAAATGATTCTTCTATTGGCTTTCATTTTTGTACCTATGAAGGCAGCATCCGGAGTAATCCATCTTTCTCCTGTATCACTCCTCGCCCTAATGGGTGGAGTTATTTACGGAATTCTTATCTCTATCTCGGCTGCATTTTCCATCTCGTACGGGATCAGATTGTTTGCAACTGAATCTTCAAACCTCTACGAAACATTCCCTCCTCTGGCAAGTTCGGAAAGCTGGTCATACAAGTTTTCAAAGTTCTCTCTTTTTTCGGGAACTGCCGGATTGGCGGGACTCTTCCTTCTTTGGGGAGTTTCACAGCTATCCGTTCTGTTTGCCATTTCACTGAGCCTGCAGTTTGCAGGCGTTCTTATCTCCCGGAAACAAACATTTAACGGCCACCACCCTATCTCGCATATCCTGTGGGGAATCTCTTTTCTACTGCTGTATTCCATGACCCTGTCAGGAATCACAACAGTATCATTGCCACTGTAACAATGTATAAGGTTCAACTTATTCAACTACCTCTTCACCCTGTTACAGCCTGGGAGCCCACCGGTAATATCCCACTGGCTTCTTCTATGCTAGCTGCAAGCGCAGCTCTGCCTCCAGAATCAATCTTTCCTGAAGAATTCCTGAACACAATGGGAGATGCTGCCCTTCTAGATGAATTGAAGAGAAGAAATCCTGAACTTCTGGGTGTAACCCTCTACCTCTGGAACAGAGAGCGGACAATTCATCTTTTAAACAGCCTCAAACTCTGGAAGCCAGAGTTACTGATAGTCGCTGGTGGACCAGAAGTTACAAAAGACAACTTCCGTCTACTTCAGGAACCTTCTATTGATCTTTTCGTGGCTGGAGAAGGAGAGTCTTTTGCTGAAGATGTACTTACCCCTCCGAAACTGAGAAAGATTCTGCGTGAAGGTACAAGGCTTCTGGGCCCGGTTGTAGACACCAATCCTCCGGACAGATGGCCTGATCCATATGAAACAGGCTATCTAAAGCCTCCATTGGGTGGTTCTGTCCACATAGAAACACAAAGAGGCTGTCAGTGCCTCTGCTCGTACTGTGCCTATAGAAGAACCTCTCCTGTCCCAAGAATGATTCCCGCAGAGAAGGTTCTAAAAAAGATAAGAATGCTTCAACAAATGGGAGCAGAGGAACTTGTTTTTCTTGATCCTACCTTCAACAGTCGGCCGGATCTCTCTGAATTGCTGGGCGGAATGTCCAACTATAATCTGGAGTGTTTTGGCGAAGTTAGAAGTGATCTTCTTCTTTCGGGTTCAACTGCAGATTCTCTCGCCGCTGCCGGATTCAGCAGTCTTGAAGTAGGACTCCAGACCATGAGCAGAAAAGTGCTCCATTCAATCGGACGCGGGGGAAATCCGGAATCGATTCTTCGTGGAGCATCCCTCTTGAAAGAGAGTGGAATCACAGCAATCATGGATCTAATACTGGGTCTTCCGGGAGACAACCCGGAAAACATAGAACTTGCTGCAGAGGAACTTGTGTCCAGGGAGCTTAATGATCAGGTACAAACCTTCTGTCTCTCAGTGCTTCCTGGTACAGAACTGAGATCTAATGCAGAGGCACTCGGAATTCAATACACAGACTCTCCCCCGTATTCACTTGTATCATCCGGAAATTACACTCTTCAATATCTTCTAGAAACCCGCGAAAGAGTGTCGGATATTCTTGGCTACGATGCGGACCCACCATCAAGACCTGTTCTCTGTGATACTTTCCCTGGTTTGGAAGAATTCATTCCTGGAAGAGTTGAAAGAGGCGAATCGCCTTCAGTTCGTCACGGAGTACTGCACATCAAAGCTCTTGATCCCTGGAAAGAGAGAGAATCCATTCTAAGCAAGGTTCAGGCAAGAAGAGCCACAGACCCTTACTGTCCACTGGATGTCGTCATAAAGTCTCAAAAGTGCTTTCCACTGGATCTTATTGATATGATTTTGGAATTGCCCGAACCTGAATGCTACACACGAGAAAAAGCAAAGATTTACAAGGTTCCTGGTCTTATCAGACTTGCTGTGGTAATGCCAGCTGCAACCGATCCAAACTGGCTACTTGAATGCTCTAACCTCGTTGTTACTGTTATAGAATCAGACTCTCCAGTAAGTCTTCCAGGTGGCGAGGTAGGTCTTCTTCTGAATGGTAACTATGACCTTACAAAGCTAGTTGCACTCTACTCACAGGCCCCACACCTTGTATTCTTTGCGGAGGAAAAGCTGGAAATTCTCTGGACCCTGGACGTGCTGGAACTAGGATAAATAAATAGTGTTTCTATAAGAAAGGGGGCAACCGGATGGTTGCCCCCTTCCTCTGTCTGAATTATCAGAACTATCTGATCGACTGACCAAGAACTGTGAATTCAATACGTCTGTTCTGGGCCTTGTTGGCAGCGCTGGTATTTGGAACTACCGGGCTTTCCTCACCATAACCGATTGTAGTAAGTGTGCCACCTGCTACACCCTTGCGTACAAGGTAATCGAGTACGGAGTTTGCTCTGCGCTCACTGAGACCCTGGTTGTAGCTGGCGCTTCCATCGCTGTCAGTATGACCTGCAACGCGAACCAGTACACCACTGTTTTCGATAAGAGTTGCTGCTACCTGATCAAGAACTCCGAAACTCTCCGGCTTGATCTGAGCGCTTCCACTCTCGAAGTAGATGTTATTGAAACTGAGAACCTGACCCTCGACAAGTGCTGGGCGCATCTCTACGTCGAAGATTGTTGTTTCTTCAGGAGCCATAACCTGAACTTTAACAACATTGAGGTAGTCTTCAGCCTGTACCTTTACTGTCCAGTTTCCTTCAGGAAGCTGCAGAGAATAGACACCGTTAACATTAGTTAAAGCAGTACCCTCGAATCCTTCAGGAAGATCTTCAACAAAAACAGTAGCGCCAGCAATAACCTCATCGGTCTCGCCATCTGTTACTGTTCCTGTAAGAATACCATTATCCGGTACGGGATGAAGAGTTACATCAAAAGCATGATCTTCACCGGCAACTATCACAACAGTTTCTGTGAAAGGCATGTAGCCTTCAGCATCAACATTGATAGGAACAGAACCGGCAAGAAGCTCAACAGTATAGAAACCGTCGACTGTAGTCTGTGGAAGAATTGAAGAAGCTGGGAAGCTAACTTCAGCTGTGAGGTATTCCCCAGTTTCATAATCAGTAACCACACCACTGAGAGTACCGTGAGTTGGGTTCTCAAGAAGAACAGATGAGAAGATCAAGTTGATACCAACACCGAAATCGGCAGGGTATCCACCTGGGAAAGGACTTCTCTGAGCACGCTCATCATCAGTAGGGGTTGTTCCACTCTGATAAATAGCGTGACCGAGGTCACTCCACTCAGGATCGAAGGATGTAAGAGCCATAGAACCGGTAAGGTCGAGAGCAATACCGTAAGGTGAAACAAATCTGAATCCACCATCAAGCATAGCTGTTTCGTCGTATCTCTCGCCGTTTCCAGCTTCTTCATCACGATCGAGGTATCTGTTGTATTCAAATTCTACAAAAGGAGTTGCTACACCAGTCTGATATTCTAGACCTGCTGCAACTTTGATAACATTGTCCTCAACCGTGAAATCGAGCTCATCGGTTGCAATGATAACTCCTGCGTCATCGCGTCTGGTGTCGGAATAAATAAACTCCTGTGAATAGTGATGGAATCCAGCATTAAGATGGAGACCAAGACCAAAATCAGCATTGTAGGAAACAAGCATGTCTCCACCAAAGTTGAGTTTACCTGAGTTGAGCATTGCGCGTCTCATCTCGAACATAGGGTCACCGAAGCACCAGATACCATCAGTACCTGCGTCATACATAGTTACATAGTCATTGTCACCACTGCTGACAGAGAAACCGACTGAAGGCATGAAGCCGAGCCAGAACTGACCGTCATCTGTTGGATTAAATGCAAGCTTAAGAGAAAGGACTGCTTCGTTCAGAGCATCGTCACTTTCCCAGTCACCTGTTCCCGCATCGCGGTCAGGGTTACTTAAGTCGCGTCTGTAACCATTCCACCAATAACTGATTCTACCGCCTACTTCTGCCATATCATTAATACCATAACCGAAAGCAAGGTGCCCGGTGGCATCATACTCTGTGTCTTCAGCTATGAAAGAAACATCATTCAATACTGCTGTTCTATCATCATGGCTTATGCCAATGTGTGTAAAGAGACCAACAGAATACTGATTAGTTTCAATTGGCTGCGCATCCACTACTTTGTTGAGTCCCTGAAGACCCCAGTAAGATGGAAGTGCATTTGCCACAGTTGCAGATAAAAGCATAACTGTGAGTAAGACAAAAGCTGTTTTCATATCCCCTCCTTTTTCCGGTTTTGCACCGGATGACGTGTTCAATTCAAAAGTGATTGCTACGAGAATCACAAATAAAAATACTTGCAGTACCCCTGAAAGTCAATACAGAAGATACCCGTCTCTGGTACAACCAGAGACGGGCACTAACTTACTTCTACAGTGTATCTATCTGGAAAACTTGTCTCTTATCGCCTTTGGAACAGGTTGCTTTCTGTCCCAGGTCACGGGGATCCTTCCCTCTTCCATGTTAAGGATTTCGCGTCCTTCACGATGACCGATTTCGAAAGCCTTCAAATTCATATCCAGAAATGCTGCAGGTACAGAAAGTCTGATAGCTTCAGCCCAAATTTCAAGTTTGAAGTATCGGCTGAGTGCAGCAAACATGCCCATTGCCATCAAGTTTGCTACTATTTTCTGCCCGAAAACTTCAATGCTGTCTCTGGTGAAAGGGTATTCGTATACCTTACCTTCTGGCAGCTGATCAACAAAGGTTGAATCAACAACGAAAAAGCCTCGCTCCTTAACCTTAGCACTGTATTTATCTGCACTTTCCTGATTCATGGCAAGAAGAATATCCAGTTTCCTGCAGTTGGGAAATAGAATCGGCTTATCGGAAATGATAATATCCGTTCTACTAGCTCCACCACGGGCCTCAGGTCCATAACTCTGTGTAAAGCAAACTTCATTTTTGTTCAGAATTGCAGCCTGACCCAATATTCTCCCAGCGAGACCCAAACCCTGGCCTCCAGAACCGGCAAGTCTTATCTCAGAATACTTCATTTCTTTACCCCCGATGAAACCCTGTCACACAGATCCTGATATCTCTCTGTGTAACCTATTCCATCCTTGTCTACAAAAATACCCCTTACAATTTTGCCTTCAGTCTTCTCTTTCGGCAACTTGGATGCCTGAGCAACGTTGATGGTGTTGTCTTTGAAGAGCTCCATCATTTTCACTGCATCACCCTGTCTGTTTGCTCTGCCGAAGTTTGTTGGGCAAGGCGCCATTGCCTCTACAACTCTAAACCCGGGACCGGAAAGGGCATTCTTAATAAGACCATCAAGTTCCATAACATGATATACATCCCCACGGGCAACATAGTTAGCTCCTGCTGCTTCCGTGAGCTTGCATATATCAAAGTCTGGTTCAATCATACCGTATGGAGTAGTAGCAGTTTTTGCACCCTGAGGTGTAGTAGGAGAGAACTGCCCACCGGTCATGCCGTAATTGTTGTTGTTAACAATAATGGCAGTTATGTCCATATTTCTTCTAGCAGCGTGAATGATGTGGTTACCTCCAATAGCCATGGAGTCACCATCACCCATTACTGCGAGTACTTTAAGATTCGGGTTGGCCATCTTTGCGCCAGTCCCGAAGGCGAGAGCCCTGCCGTGTGTTGTATGAAGCGTATTGAAGTCAACATACACGGGCATTCTACTTGTACATCCAATGCCGGAGACCATGAGAATATCGTCCAGCTCCCAGCCCAGTGAATCAATTGCGCGTATGATGGAACCCATAACAATTCCTATACCACAACCGGGGCACCACACGTGGGGGAATTTTTTCTTCGCTCTCAGATATTTGTAAGCGTATGGAAGACGGGCTGGCATTACATCACCTCCAGTACCGCAGCAACAAGCTGCTCCGGTGTAATCTCGTAACCGTCATACCTGTGAAGAGGAACAACCCTTACGCTATCTGATGTAAGACGCTCAACTTCATGTATCATCTGACCCTGATTCAATTCAGGGACCAGAATAACATCTTTTGTATCGAGCATTTCTTTTACAGTTCGATCAGGAAAAGGCCAGATTGTAACAGGCCGGAAAATACCGATCTTTTTGCGCTGTTTGGCAAGAATCTGCTGTGCCGCAAGAGCGCTTCTGTAGACTGAACCATAACAGAAAATTATGATTTTGCTTTCCTCGACATTGTGAATATCGTTGTGCTCGAGAACATCAAGACGTCGTGTAATTTTCTGCTTGAGTCTGTTCATTTTTGAGATGACTTCGTCTACTTTTCTAGTAGGGAAACCATGGGTATCATGAGTAAGTCCTGTAACGTGGAAACGATATCCCGATCCAAAATGCGCCATTGGAGATACTCCGGTGGCTGAGGAGTGGTAGTGTTCATACCACTCAAGAGGAACATCGGGAGAAGAAGGAGGAATAACACAAACTTCCTCTTCCTTAGGGAAAGTAAGCTTTTCACGCATGTGACCAATAACCTCATCGGGCATGAGTATCACTGGTGTGCGGAATTGTTCAGCAAGGTTAAAAGCTTTGATAGTAAGTTCAAAGCACTCTTTAACGTCTGAAGGTGCAAGAACTATTGCAGGATGATCTCCGTGAGTACCCCACCTGGCCTGCATAACATCACCCTGAGCAACCTGAGTAGGAAGACCGGTTGAGGGGCCACCACGCATTACGTTAACAAGAACAAGCGGGACTTCGGTCATGCATGCATAGCCGAGTCCTTCCTGCATCAAACTGAATCCTGGACCACTTGTAGCAGTCATTGATCTGCCACCTGCAAGACTGCCGCCAATAATAGCGCTGATGCTTGCAATTTCGTCTTCCATCTGTATCCATTTTTTACCAATTATCGGCATTTCGCGAGCTAGAATCTCCGCTACCTCAGTAGACGGGGTAATGGGGTATCCGGCAAAGAAATCGATTCCTGCAGCCAGAGCACCCAGAGCAACAGCTTCATTGCCCTGCACAAGTTTTGTCTCTCCCCAGGGAACGCCGCTCATTTCTCACCACCACTCTTTTTTTTGCTTTCTTTAATAGTATCTCCGCTTACATACACAGCAAATTCAGGGCACCGCCTGGCACACAGAGCACATTCAATACACTTTTCAGGGTATATCACATGAGCTTTCTGATCGTCACCCATTTCGAGAACCTGTTTGGGGCAAAATGCCACACAGATTCCACAACCCTTACACCATTCTGGGAAAATGTGTACAGCCGGTGTCTTTTTCTTCTTAGCACCACAATGTTCTTCTTTTGTCTGCCCCTTGATGGGTTTTTCAGACATTGAACAATACCTCCTGATGATGCAAGAAAGGCAAGACCCCTATGGGACCTGCCTTTCTATGCGACTATCGCTACATGCGAACTATTTCAATTAACTGGTAAAAGGTTTGAGAACTTCAGCAATGTCGGGCTTGCCGATTTCCTGAAGGTCATAACTAACCTTTACTGTAGGCTTATTAATCTTAACAATCCTGGAAAGATCCATAGGTGTACCAATAACAACAGCATCGCAAGTGATGGCATTGATTGTTTCCTCAAGATCCTTGATCTGAGCATCACCGTAACCCATTGCTGGAAGAATTACTGTTTCTTCAACACCTGGGTAGTACTTGTCGAATGTACCCTTGATGGTACCGACAGCGTGAGGAACAGGATTTGCGAATTCAGCAGCGCCGTACTTCTCAGCTGCTACAAAACCGGCACCGTACTCCATCTCACCATGGGTGAGGGTAGGTCCGTCTTCAACAACGAGTACTTTTTTACCAAGAATGAGCTCAGGCTTGTCAACAGAGACAGGACTGGCACCATCAATGATACGAGCTGTTGGATTCACTTTGCGGATGTTCTTGCGAACTTCTTCAACATCCTCAGGGTAGGCACTGTCGATCTTGTTAATTACAACAACATCTGCGAGTCTGAGGTTTGTCTGACCTGGGTAGTAGCTAAGCTCATGGCCGGGTCTGTGAGGATCCACAACAGTGATGGTAAGGTCTGGTGCGTAGAAAGAAGTATCGTTGTTTCCGCCATCCCAGAGGATAACATCTGCTTCTTTTTCTGCTTCGCGAAGAATGGCTTCGTAATCTACACCTGAGTAAATAACATTACCGTTGATGATGTGTGGCTCGTACTCTTCCATTTCCTCAATTGTGCACTCATGCTTTTTGAGGTCTTCGATAACAGCAAAACGCTGAACGCGCTGCTTTACAAGGTCACCGTATGGCATCGGGTGGCGAATTGAAACCACTTTTTTGCCTGCTTTTTTGAGTTCTTCAACAACACGACGGGTTGTCTGGCTCTTGCCACAACCTGTACGAACTGCAGTAATAGCAATAACAGGCTTGGTGCTCTTGACCATGGTGCGCTCGGCACCGATCATTACAAAGTCAGCTCCTGCTGTGTTTACACGGCTGGCGAGAGCCATTACAGTGCTATCTGGAAGATCACTGTAAGACATGACGCAAAGCTCGATATTTTCACCATTGATGATGTTCTCGAGTTCGCTCTCGTCAAGAATCTTAATTCCTTCAGGATAGAATTCTCCAGCAAGCTCTGCAGGATACTTTCTTCCATCAATATCAGGAATCTGTGTCGCTGTGAAAGCAACTACCTCGTAACTGTCGTCGTTACGATAGAGGGTGTTGAAGTTGTGGAAATCGCGCCCTGCGGCGCCTAAGATAAGGGTTCTCTTTCTGCTCATATTGAGTCGTCCTTTCCGCAAGTTAAGTAGCCTTGCGGAAGAGCAACAGCGAACCGTCAGGTTCGGCCTCTTCCACTTTAGTGGACCCCAGATGATCTGTCTGGTCGGCATCAAATCTCACGCATTCAAACAGAATTGTCAAGAGTAACCGAAAGACAAGCTCAAAGCATCAGCCTGAGCCGCCCCCCTCCAGTAGAATACAAAACCCTGTTCCTGCTATAAAGCCGGTAAGTAATCGCATGATATTTGTACTTTCATACAACCCTATCAGCTGAAAAACGCCGTCGAGGGCCATTGGTACAATAAGAAATAATCCAAGCAATATCGAAGCAGGAAGTTTATTGAAAAACATAAGGATTGATGAGATAGAAACGCCTATCCAGAAAAATGTACATCTCGCACAAAGACCTGGGGCCCATAGAAAAGATCTTTGGGGCAGTCGGTGGCACGTGACCCCAAGAAGAGGTCTCAGGAATGAGGGATTAACAAAGGCGCCGAAAACAAAAACGGCGCCTATTACTGTGAGAATGGCAGAACCTATTTTTCTTGTATCAGCCATCAGCCCATGTGTTTTCATCCCAATTGAAACGGTCTTTCACAGAAGCTTCACCCAGAATTTCAAGAGCCGCAATTTTACCCATCTCAATGGAGTGATCCATATTGTTGTAGCGGAAAAGCCCTTGTCTACCACAGGTTACACTGTCTGAAACATCTTCCAGCGCATCAAGAACTATGGAAGTATTTTCAGCGTACTTCAGATCATAGATAGGGTAAGCATGGGCTTTACGAACAAGCGAGGCTCCCAGAACCATTTCTTTTGTAAAGAGCCCCAGATGATCAGCACCTGGTATTGTCGAAGCAAGAAGCTCTTCTTCTGTCATGTTCCAGACTTCATCATTTTCCTGACAACTGTACTCAAAAACAACCTGAGAAGGCACAGCAGGATCAAAATTCTTTGAAATGGAAAGCCTGTTAAAAAGATAGCGATCCTCTGATGTGTAAATCCAGTGGTCACTTTGCTTTAGATCACATTCAACCAGCACAGTCAGAAAAACTAGAGCCCGGAATTTAAGATTGGATGCTGCAAGATGAACTTTTTGGGGAAGGATCTTACCTAGAAGCGTTGTATAATCATTAACGGGAATAGTATTTATTATCCTGTCACAAACAACGGACTGATCATTCAGCTCTATTTGCCAGCGGTTTTCCACTTTGCTCAATCTCAATGGTTCTGCAGAGAAAAGAATTGAGCCGCCGGCATCCGTAACCACAGAAGCCAGAGCACGACAGATCTCGCCAATACCCCGCCTGGGATAATGGAATGTACTGATTAGACTTCTAACGGTTTCCTTTGATGGTGCAATTGTTTCCTTAATCAGACCTGCCAGACTTGGAACAGTGATTCTCTGGCTTGCCCAGTCTGCACTTAGCTCAACAGGCTTTATTCCCCACAGTTTCTCATTGTAAGGAGCAAGATAGAGCTCATACAATCCGCGGCCGAAACGACTGAGTACCCAGCCCTCAAAGCTTTCCTGCTCACGCGGAGCAAAAATGCTTCTGATTTTCTCCCAAATGAAACTCAGCATCATTCCGATTCCACGGTGCAAAGGCATAGTGGAAAGAACATTGCTGAAGGCGAGGGGATAATCAAAATATCTATCGAGAAGCCTTATCCTACTCACCCGGTTCAATTCAAGAAGCTCGATACCGGGAAGGTTCCTTACAAAGCTGAGAATCTCATCATTTGATGTGTGAAATCTGTGCGGTCCAAGATCAAACTTGAAACCGTTTTCACTTACCGTAGCTGCAAGGCCTCCGTGTGAAGGCTCTTTTTCCAGTACTACCACCTCGTGACCCCGCCGAACCAGCTCCTCAGCAGCGCTGAGGCCGGCCAGTCCGGCGCCTAATATCCCTACTTTCAAGTGACTACCTTTCCTCTTCTATCCATATTACTCTTGTCACATTATTCGGCTCAATAGGAGAAATATTCCCTATGTGCTCTGTTACTGCTTCAAGCAGTGTTACTCCAGTAAATGTTGGATCATGCTCCAGCATAATTCCATATCCCACATTACCCTGAGCCAGATAGCCGGTAGTGGTTAATGTATAAACAGCATCTGGATCAAGGGGAGCACCATTTATCATGGGCTCTTCAATCTTGTTTCCTTCTTCAATTGCCTGGTTGCGATTACAGGTAAAACCGGAGATCTCCATATCTCTCCTTCGTCCCTGCATGCCTGTTTCAAGAATTTCAAGCAGCTCGGATCCTGTAACCTCCAGGGTATACAAATCCTCTTCAAAAGGAATGGAAGTGAAGATAATTCTAGGAGTTATTGGACCTCTGGGAATAGCAGCACGAATACCACCTCTATTCAAGAGTCCAACATCAGAGTTTGTAGCGATCCTTATTGCATCACTCATAAGCCTGCCTAAGGGATGCTCGGCTCCACCTCTGGGGATTTCTGTCACGGCGTGACCGATAACTTCATCCATTCCGGCTTCTGCTATTTCTCTGAACCCGTTTACATACTCAAGCTGCTCCTGGTCAGGCCAGAATCTGTCATGCATAAGGCTGACGTATTCTTCACCATCCGGCATATCATACCCCACAATAGATCCTGTTTCAGTATCTATCGCGATTCTGATATGACCTATACCCGTGCCATTTGCATAGCCCTGAACAACTATTGTATGGGTAAGAGGGTTAACCCATGGCTCTCTCAGCCCAACATGGGTATGGCCGCTAACTATAAAATCGATACCTTCTATCATGCATGATAGTTCAGCTGAGTTGTATGCGAAATCTTTTGTGTATTCTTCTCCGTTTTCCCATGCTTCGTACACCCTTGCAGTGTATCTTTCAGGATCAGGGGGCTGACCGAGGTGTGAGACAAGAATAACAACTTCCGCACCCTGTGAATAAACTTCTTCCAAAGCGATTTCCACAGCTTCCTTCTCCGGGGTAATCAGATACCCTTCGAGAAGCTCAGGATCAACCAAGCCATAGGTATCCGATGTTGTAACACCTACAAATGCAACGTTTACTCCTCCGATATCCATGAAGATATACGGCAGCAGGGGTTCGGGGATAACACCGTCCACCTGTGTAAAGTTCGTGCAGATAACAGGGAAGTCAGCCAATTCGGCCTTCTGTAGGGCATTCTCGGCTCCATGATCAAAATCATGATTGCCCAGAGTCATCATATCGTATCCCATGGAATTCATCCATTCCATCATGAATTCACCACTGTTGTAGTTTCCTACAGGAGTTCCCTGCCAGATATCCCCTGCATCTATCAACAGGCAGAACTCTCCATTTTCCAGACAATCCTCTCGAACCTTGTTCACATAGGTGGCAATCCAGGCTCCCCCACCGATTCCCGGTGGGAAGTCGGGATTCATGAAAGATGCTTCTCTCGGAGCAATCCCACCGTGAACATCATTTGTGTGGAGAATGTTCAGATAAACAATCTCCGCATGCGCAAAGGTTGCAAGAAGAAATAGTATCAGCGCAATTCTTGTGAGCATGATACCGTCCTTTCTAGAATGCCTTTGCGAGGCCAAGAGTAAACTCAGTTCTACTGGACTCAACAACAAGAGTATCTCCCAGAGTAAACGAAGGAAGACCGTCTACCTGATATTGATCCCAGCGGATAGGAGAAAAGCTTACGGCTGCATCAAGAGAATAATCGTCTACAGCCCAGCCAAGTCCTGTCGTAAATGTCATTCTATTCAGGGCTCCGGCAAGCGGAGAACTATCATATTCAAAGCCGACTCTGCCTATGGTATTACCGGGAAGTGTATTCTCTACACCGGCTCCGAATCCCCAAGAGTTCCTCATAGCTGCATCAACATCATCAATTTCAACAGAAGATGTTCCGGACCACCAGAAATCTGCAACGAACAAACTCATAAGGTGGTTCCCGGGCAGATATCTTAAGCCTGCTCTGGCGGTAAGAGGAAGAGTCAGGTCAGTCTCTACTGAAGCGATTTCTGCCTTCCAGCCCACAGGCTGTTCTATTCCAGCGCTGACAGATACTCTTCCAAGGTCGACTACAGCTGATGCTCTAGCTACTATTCCTGAAATATCTGTGTCAACTTCTGTATCCAAATCTGTCACAGTCGGGTCTACATAAGCAATCCTGTGACTTGATGATCTGGTTCCTGTTACGAAACTTCCACCGGCTCCAAATGAGACGGATTCCCACTGAGTCCAAGCCGCTGAAAATCCGAAGTCATTAAGCATTCCACTTACATCAAGCATCTCTTCAGCAACTTCAACATAATCACCATCATTCATTACTCTGCTGTATTCATAACCGAATGTGGAAGAAGCCCTCCATCCGGCAGCGAGAGCCAGGCTGCCCTGTGTCCAGGCCATGGCAACTCCGCCTGGAAGAGGATGAAAGTTCTGGTTGAAGCTGTGCTCTGATTCGCCTACAACTCCTCCGAAACTATCATAAACTCTTCTTGTTCTTTTCTCGATGTCCAGTGCAACAGAACCGGTGAAACCTGCACTGAAACCCTCTGGAAGTCGAGAGGACATGGCAGGATTCTGCAAAGCTGCCTGAGGAGAAACATCTGCGTAGACAGTATTCCCCAAAGCTGCTGCTGCTGCTGAACCAAGTACTCCCTCATCTCCAAGCCAATTTATTTCCGGCAGGCCGCCGGATAGGGCTAGAAGGATAATCATTCCGCCTGCTGTTATACCCATATGTCCTCCTGCTTACCAGCGAATATCGAACTGGCAGCGAATACCGTAATCGGTGACATGATCACCAAAATCTGTTACTGTTTCATCAGGATTACCCTGATAGTGATACTGATCATCAGGGTCCGGTCTGTAAAATCCATTATGCGGGAAGAATGTATCTTTCCGGACAAACTTAAACCGAAGCTGAAGATTGTCGGAGAGCGTATTCTTCAAGGTTACATAGAATTTCGTTCCGTCACCATCCAGGAAATCAATTCCGGTATCCTCGAATTCCCACTGACTCATACCATCTGTAGTCCAGAAAGTACTGCCACCGAGTACCGAGAGCTCAGGGCTGAATTCATGTTCCCAGCGCATAGCAAGAAAACCACCGCACATACTTCTGTCATCGCCGTATAGTGGGTTTGGTGTAAGCTCAACATTGCCGTAACGGAGTTCCATGCTGAAGTAATCTCCACCAACGGGCAAAGAGAAAGTGCGAAGAGTAAATTCCTGTGTACGGGAGTTACTCGGAACAATCTCTTTGTTGTTGATCTTGTCCTGGAATTTGTACTTCAGTCTGAATCTGACCGGCCATACGGGTCGGTATTCGACCTCACCCTGGAATCTGAGATTCTCCGTGTCGTAGGCGAGGTTTCTCCAGACATCCAGATAAACCTTAGTAAAGGTTACCTGCTGAGATACCTGAAAACGAGTCTCCATATAAAGACCCTCTTCGGGCTTAGGAACTGGCAGATCTGCAAGCTGTGAAGCGAGAGGATCATTTAGTCTGTAAGGTTTTTCAAAAACGGTATCATCAAATCTGTGCTGTTCTGAAAAAGCGCGGTTGTATGGATTCATGAAATCCAAAGCATAATTTCTGTAGGAAGCAGAAACATTTAACCAGTTGTTCTGCCAGTTTGCAGTAGTTATGCTGGCCCATGCACCATTGTCCTGTCTAACCGCTTCCATCTCGGCACTCATATTCCTGTATACGGTCTGGGCAGAAGCTGCAATGTAGCTCATTTTATCGCCTGCCGGCATGTAGGCATACTCAGGACAGTCCCAAGTATAAGTATCTGTTGGAATGTCCATACCCGCCATGGTCGGATTAAGAGAATCACTGTACTGTATTCCAAGAGCACCTACACCAATAGCAGTACCTACAGGAAGATAGTCACCCATGTCGTAGAAGGCATAACCACCATATGTGGTTTCATCAAGAACATCACTGTACTCCTCAGGTCTGAAAACTCCCTGGTAAAGCACATTGGGAGAACCATCCAAATTGGTAATCGCATCTCTCGGTGTAAAAGAACCGAAAGCGTAACCAAGAAGAGGGCCGGCTTCCATCTGTGTTGCACCACCGAGCAAAGCATTCTGTCTTGAGGATGTCAGATCAGGAGTCAGACCCCAGGTTCTGTAAGTATTCCTGTACATCAACTCATCTGAGTTATCTATAAGCAATCCCTGGGCGAGAGAAAGTCTGTAATTACCGGCTACTACCTGCCTGACAAATCCGTCGTCCTGGAAAGAGAAATAAACCTTTCCTACATCAAATCTGTCATTTACGGGAGCATCAAGCCCTGCAATTAGATTGCTTCCTGCAATTGTATTAACACCTCTGGAGAGTCGAGCACCAGCTCTGTATCTGTCACCGGCACCTACTCTGATGCGATGACTGAAACCGGTGACATCCCGTGAATCCAGAAGCTGTGAATACTCAGACTGTAACCTTGTGATAAGTTCAAGGCTATCGATTGATGTCGAGGAAAGCTCTCTACCACCTGCAAGAATATCAGTAATTGCAGACTTCAATTCAGAGAGATGACCTTCGACTCCATCATCTATTCCACTGCGCCCCTCGTTATCATCATAGATGAAACGATAGCTTCCATAAAAATCGGTTGCGGAATAGTCTGGCTCCCGAGTCGAAATGTAGTCCCTCATGTTTCTGTATCCGTAGTAGCGAAGGTTCTCTGTGCTGCGAAGGGATGAAACAGAAGAAACCGGTCCGAGGCTGCGAAGCCTGGCATCAACTGAAGCCGCATCGATAAAACTAACCCTGTCAAGACTGCGAAGGTCCCACCAGGAAATCTGATTAATGGGCATCGGTCTCAGAAGAAGATCTTCCCAATACTCCACTGCGGCATCACCGGGGCCGTCTTCCTGCGCAAGCCTTTCCATCACATTAAGAACATCTGATGAAATTTCAGGTTCAGCTGGGGGTAGAACAATCGTATTCTCCCTCAACCATCCAAGCGTTACCGGGGTGAAATCAGGAAGTTCAAGCACCTCATATATGTTTTCCAGGCCACCGGTGCCCTGTATGTATTCGTATAGAACAACTGCCTGCTCGGAAGTAAGACCTTCCAGGCTGTACAGTTCCTCATAAGAGGCAGAGTTCAGATCGAACCCGGGGGGCACAGCGGCCAGCATTGAAGCAAGCAGCAGGCTAAAAAGCATATGTCACCCCAATTGCGTGTGACAGATTAAGTTCCGGATGAGTCTGCACGGAGTAGCTGGCCTTAATGCCTTCTACAACCGCAGAAAAACCACCTGTAAAAACAGCTGGACCGCTCATGGCACCTGCAAAAACAGTAAGAGGGCCTAGAGGTAGGGCTCCACCAACTCTCACTCTGGTTCCTCTGAAATCTCTTGAAAGAGCGAATGCAGTTACAAGACCTTCTGCAGGTTCATAGGAAGTACCGGCAGTCAATTGTCGGTGCATGTATTCATCAGAATTACCAATACGGGATTCAAGCGGATTTTTTACAGCAGCTGCAAAAGTCCACCTGTCATACATGGTTACCCTAAAACCTGCATTTATGGAGAATGCCATTGAGCTACCGTAGCTGCTCACTCCGTCTTTAATATCTACTCTAGCGAGAACAGGCTGGAGGCCAAATGCAAAATCACGGGAAAGTTTTCCTGCGATAGTAGCAGCAACAATCTGTTCACTGTAAAGTTCTCCGCCAAACATTCTTGCACTTCCTGCAAGATTCCAGTTCTCTGTAATAGGTGCACCACCGTCGATACCCGCTGTGGCAAAATCGAAGTTGGAATATGGCATTTTCCCGGAAACTGTAACACTCGCAGTGCTCATGGCAGCTACCGCGGCCGGGTTCCACATACTTCCTTCAATCCCACCAAGAACCACTCCTGTTCCTCCCATAGCCATGGCAGGAATGCCAAGCTCAAGCTCTTCAAAAGAAGCAAAAGCAGGAAGAGTGAGAACAAGAACTAGAAGGGTTGTTGTTAATTTGTTTTTCATGTGATCCCTCCTATTCTAACGGTGCCGCGATAACCACGGTCTCGGTTGTTGTCAGTCGCTCTCCATCAGAGGAAACGCCTTCAAGTAGAAGTATATACTGACCCATTGGCAGGAATTCATTCCAGTCATCCCGGCCATCCCAGTTAAAAATGTCTCCTGCGGGGGAATTAATTGCAAGATGAGCAAGATCTCTTCCAGCGCGATCATAGAGAGTAAGATTGAATGTTACACCCTGTGGTCCACTGTATTCCACTTGCATAGTTTCCCCGAGTGCGGGGGCAAAAGGATTACCCTCTACGTCAAGATGGAAAAAATCACCTACTGAAGGATTAAACAAAATCAGATCTGTCTGGTATCTTGGCAGCAGCTGATAGCCTGAATCATAGGGATCGGTCGAGTCGTACTGACCTCCTATACCCAGAAGAAATAATCTGCTTCCCTCCGATATAGAAGAAACATCTATACCTGTAGTTTCATTAACTCTTACAGGGATAATGCTCTGACCATTCCATACATCGAAATTGTATCCTCCTCCTGCGCTTGAAGGAGAAGTGGCAACCGTACACCACTGAACAAGAGTCTGATCTCCGGCTGCAATAAGCATTCCCTCAATGGGTTCGGAAACGGGTTGGTTGCGAACGAGCTGAACAGGTGCAGGCATACCGGGATTATCTACATAGCTGTAGTCATCGACCGATCCTGGGGAAATCTCGGTAAGACCATTGTATGCCTTAATCTCACCCGTAAGCTCCCACCGCTGACCCGGAACCATATTGCCAGGAGCCTCATAAGCATAAACATTGATTCCTGCGCTCGCATCCTGCATATAAAAACTGTATCCAGAGGTTGAAAACAGAGTTGTTTCGCAGGTGACAATACCACTGATTGTGACTATATCCCCGAGCAGATCAGGTATACCATCTCCGTCGCTGTCCACTCTTGCCTCGGCTATGGTGAGAACCTGTGCGCCAGCCAGGCTGCACAATACCATCACCGGCAACAGAACCTTCATCATAATTCCTTCCAATCCGGCCACCGTGTCACTAGCGGCCTGTTCTAATTTCAGCATCTGCCAGATCGGCCGCTCTAGTGAGAGCATCCTCCGGCGTCATTCTTCCGTAAAGTACAATTTCAACTGCTTCAGAAAGAAATGCCCTGCCGTCGTACCATGCTGTAATCTGTGGTTCGAATACAGCGTGATGCAGCTGCTCAAGCACGAGCTCAAGACCAGGGTATTCTTCCATTTTTGCTATAACTGCAGGCTCTTCAAGGCTGGATACACGGGAAGGAAGATAGCCGCTACCGGCGAACCATCTGGCCTGTATGTCCGGTTGAGTGAACCATTTAATAAATTCCCAGCCGGCTTCAACCACGCGGGGATCGTCATTTTCAAAGAGAATAACATTGGTTCCGGAAATGTATACTGCCTGCTCACGCCCGGCAGGAAGAGGAGCTGTTCCAATGGTAAAGGTGGGCAGATTGCTCTCTTCTCTTCTCTCCATGTCTCGAATCATGAATGCAAGGCTTGTTACCGATCCTTGAACCTGTCCGACACGTCCTTCAGAAAAACCTTTCTGATGATCGTATCCTGAGGTCAGATAAGCTGTAGAATCTTCATACAGCAGGGTGGTCATGTAGTTCAAAGCCTCAACACCCTCAGGGGAGTTAAAGGCAGTTTCGGTAGAATCAGAGTTCAGAAGAGAACCACCGGCCTGGGCAAGCAGGCATTCAAAATTCCACACCGAAGTCCCGAAAGCTGTACCACTTCTGTCTCCCTCATCAAAAAGGTCCCCGTCACCATTACCGTCATGTGTGAGAATCTCGAGCAGCTCTCTCTGCTCTTCCCATGTCGAAGCGGGAACAACACCCAGGCTTTCATAAAGATCAACGTTGTAATAAATAAGAGGTACACTTTTGTTAAAGGGAAAAGAATAAATTCTACCATCAAAAGTGTTGTTAGCTTGAAAAACAGGGAAAAAATCTTCCCACATATCATTAGTGTATGTCGGATCAGCATCCATGAGAGAATCCAGCGGTACAAGAGCATTACCACGAATCAGCTGAGCTGTCCATGTTTCATAAGCTTGAGCCATTCCCGGTGGAGAACCGGCCATAACTCCAGCCATAATTTTCTGGCTCAGTGCACTGTAGTTACCCATGCACACTGGAAGAATTTCAATGTCTTCGTGCATTGAATTGAATTCAGCAATCAGGGAATCCTCGAGAACATCTCCCAGAGGACCGCCCATAGCGTGCCAAAACACAACCTGTACTTTCCCGTTTTCGTCGTTTGTCTTCCCGCCACAGGCCGCAACAAGAAGAAGAGCTATCAGAATTGCAACTGAATACTTCAGAAAGACCCCCTCTGTACAGGATTAAGCATGAATGTGAAAAAACCGTAACATGTAATATAAGAGGATGCACAGTCGCGTGAAGGGCCTCTGGAAAAACTGGGCTCGAGGAGGAGAGAAATGACATATTTGCATCAACGCAACAAATAACTATAATCGACATTCGCAATTGATGTGTGTTAATAAAGAAAATTGCCTTGTGGACGGCTGATAAGTTTCAGCCGCGAAAGGCAATACCAATCAGGAGGGGTTACCAGATGAAGAAGTTTGCTCTTGCTCTTGCAGCATTTTTCGTTCTTGCTGTCGCCTGTGGCGGCGCCGGAACACCGGAACAGGTTGTACAGAAACTTTTAGACGGCGTTGAAGCTGGCGACGGCGACGCAGTAGTCAGCTGCCTTTCAGCTGAAGCACTTGCCGGTATTGATGAATTCCTCGTAGAGCTTAAAGCTGATCCTGAGGGAACAGCAGCAATGGCAGTTATGATGGGTGTAGAGATTACACCAGACGAGGTTACAGATCTTACAGCAGCTAAGGTTGTTACAATTCTTCTCAGCAGCGAAATGGTTACAGCAGAAATGCCTGACCTTTCCGCAGTTGAAATTGGTGCTGCAGTTATCGATGGCGACGTTGCTCAGGTTCCAGTAACAATGGACGGCGAAACCGATGATATCGAGCTTATCCTTGAAGACGGTAGTTGGAAAATCGGTGGCGAAGGCATGGACTTCATGTAATCTGCTACCTTTTCTGGGCGCTCTTCGGAGCGCCCTTTTTTTTGTCGCTTCGAAGAAAAAGATAGATCACATGAATTCAGCAATTAAGGGATGTCAGCTACCGTTAGACTGTGATTGAAAAAACATTTTATAGAAAGTACAGGCACCCCATAGGGTGCCGTGTTCTCAGTCCTCTGAGGAGGGACAGGTCGGGCTGGATGGGCAGGAGGAACAAGCTGGAGCTGCGGCCTTCTTGTAATCGGTTTCGTAGAAACCGCTGCCTTTGAATATCAGACCCGCTCCTGAGCCTATCAGTCTTCTTACCTTACCACCGCATTCAGGACATTCGGTATCCGGGTCTGCAGACATGTTCTGGAATTTCTCGTACTTCACTCCGCATGCATCGCAGACATAATCATATGTGGGCATCTTCTCCTCTTTCTCTATTCATAATTGCAGGAATTATACTACAACAGGCAACTGCAGAAGTTCCTCAGTCCTCATCCAACTTGATGTTACCTTTAGAAACAATCAAACCTGCAATGATAACAGGGATGAACTGCGTTACGTGGAAAACAATGGCCAGAGCCTTGGCTTTAGGATCTGAAATACCTGTAATGACCGGAAAAAGAACTCCTATTGCATAGTGAACTGTTCCCGCTCCTGCAGGAGTCGGTATGAGCATCCCGAAACCAGCCAATACAAGAATCAGAATGGGGTAATACCAAACCCATTGCATTTCCAGAGCATAAAACACTGGAACAACTGATAAACATAGAGAGAGCCAGACTCCTGCTGTTAAGAGGGATACTCTTATCATTTCCATTGGATCTTTCAGAATATCCAGACCGGTTGCAAAGTCTAGAAGCAGTTTCTCTATTTTGTCAGCGGCTTTACTGAAATTCAGCTTTCTGAGAGGGAAAACAATTACCCTCGCCGTTGCTTCATGCCACTTTCGAAGTGCAATTAGAACTAAGAGAATTACAGTATATCCACAGCCTGCAGCAATCAGCCCTCCTCTTACCGAGTGTGAAAGAGAATTCCACATGGCCAACATCACAACAAGGGCTAAGCCAGTCAGAGCAAGGCCGTCAAAAAGCCTGGCAACCACAACTGTTGCAAAGGAGGAGACAAAGGGAATACCTGTTTTGCGGGAAAGCAGCGCTGATCTGGCGAATTCACCAAGACGACCGGGCAGAATACTGTTTAACATAAATCCTGTGAGAAGAGGTGGAGTTGCCACAGTTTTGCTTACTTTTTGCATTGGTGAGAGCAGAGTTACCCACCTGTAGACCCGGAACACATAACTCAAGGCAAGTGCCGGCAGAACAAGAAGAACAAAACCCCATTTTGCATTACTGAAAGCAATACCGAGCTCAGTCCAGTTTGTGCTTCTGAAAGTAATCCAGATGGTAAGAATGGCAATAACTATACCTGCGGCAAGTTTAAGGGCGTTCTTACTCTTCTTCTGCAAGGATTTCCTCCTGTGCGTAGCAGAGGGCGTGGAAAGCAATCAGCATCTGCTCCTGTGTAAAACTTGTTGAAGGAGAATTGGATTTCCAGTGAATATCTGCCCATATAGGACTGTCACAAAGCTGCGACGTGAAGGCAATCACTTGCATTCCCAGGGCTCTTGCAGTTTCAGCAGCCTTCAGGACATTGCTGCTATTCCCACTAGTGGAAATTGCTACAAGGATATCCCCCTGCTGGCCAAGTGCTTCAAGCTGTCTGGAAAAAATATTTTCATACCCGTAATCGTTTGCTATTGCAGTGATTACTGCAGAATCAGTTGTCAGTGCTATAGCAGGCATAGCTTTCCGGTCTCGCCTGAACCTGCCCACCAGCTCTCCTGCAAAGTGAGAAGCATCAACTGCACTTCCCCCGTTACCACAGATAAAAACTCTTGAGTCTCTTTGAAAACAAAGATTCAATTCGGCAGCAATCTCAATAACAGAATCGACATTCATCTCTGTAAGCAGAGCTGTTGTCTTTCCAAAGTATTCTTTTACAGCATTCTTTGCAGACATTGTTCCATAACCTCTTCAAGGGGCGGTAACTTTATATCTCTTTCAGTCCCAAGGGCTGACCATACCGGTCTTGGGGCAGGAAGGGCAAGATGCTTCCAATTAGTGGCTTCCACTGTTCCCTTTCCTATCCTGCTCCGCACTAAGCAAGCAAGCTCATATGGTGTTACTGCACCTTCGTTTACGCAGTGATATAGCCCTGCTTTACTTTCATCAGAAACTATCTCCAGCAGAACTCTGGCAAGCGAGTCGACTGAGGTAAGGCACGAAGTTTGATCAGTAACGGCCGTAACAACTTCTCCTGCTATGAGTTTTCTAATTATCCAGGGTAGCAACCCTTTTACTCCAAAAAGCCAAGATGTTCTGACTACAGAGTTTGAAAGGCTTTTAAGAGCTGCAGATTCACCTCTATACTTGCTTGCAGCATATACATTAGCGGGGTCTACACAATCAGATTCAACCAGATATCTGCCTCCGGCACTATCGGTAAAAACCTGATCGGTTGATACGGTAACTAGCCGAACACCTGTGTCAGCGAGATTCTGCACTCCAACACAGTGTACCTGCTCTGCTGCTTCCGGATTTTGTTCACAGAAATCCACATCGGTAATAGCAGAGGTATTCAGTATCACATCCGGTTTCAAGCTATTAACAGCGAGTCTGACAGAATCAGGGTTACTTACATCAAAGTCGGGAAGATCAAAACCGGTTGCAGAATCACCAAGAAGGTTCATTACCTTTGATCCGAGCATTCCGGAAGAACCAATCACCATTGTTTTCATAATACTTTTTTCTGTTCCAGCAAAGGAAGTTCCGGCAATTTCATGTCATTTAGAATCAATTCAGGCATCGTTCGGGTGATAACAGACCAGGGAATTCTTGAAAAACCCTCTAGCTTCTTCTCTAATTTCTTATCCAGTATGTAGTCACGGGGTGAATGAGCATCGCTGCATATTGCATGACAGAGTCCATCTCTAAGAAGATTTCTTGCGGTAGAAGCATACTTTTGGAAAGAAAGAGATCGTGCACTTACTAATGCTCCACAACCCATTTTAGACAGTTTTATGAGTCGGCTTCTCTTTCTTCTGCACCAGCGATACCGTTCAGGGTGTGCAATCAGAGGATAATATCCTTTGCTGATAATTCTTCTAACCTGTATCAGAGTCTCTATCCATGTAACAGCTGTACCGAATTCAATAAGAACCCAGCCTGTTCCGGGATAACGGACTTGTTCCATATGCTTGAGAAAGTGACCTCGAACCATCAATTCCCCGGAAGTAAGGAAACTAAGCGCTTCAGGGAATTCTTCTTCAACCCTATCCTGAAATCGATTGGCACGTTCAGTCCTTGAGTGAATGATTCTTTTACTCATTGAAGAAGAATAGTGGGGAGTAAATACAACGGTAGAATTGATTTCGAGTTTGTCTATCATTCGGCAAATCATTTCAGAGGCTTCGGAATATGTTCTTGCACCATCATCGATAGCAGGAACTATATGGGAATGCAGGTCTATTACTGACAGGTGACCACTTCCTTCCTACGGGTTATATTGAGTCTGCTTAATATCTAGAAAGGAGATAGCTGTGTCAAAATATCTTCTACTGATTCTGGTTTTCCTGTTTCCTCCAGCTTCAGCCACGGAGGGTGAGGCAAAAGCCCTCGAGCGACTGGCGATGACAACAGACATGCTTATCAGCATAGGCGAGGAAATGTTTGACACCACCAGAAGTGGGATTCTAATAACAGGTGACACTCTATCTATCGAGTTATCTCTCGATGCAACATACAGTTACCAGTTCATCATTTGGACGGATTCGGCATTCAATTACGTTGATTTCTGGCTTACTAACCCCTTCGGAGAAACTCCTAGAGGTGACCTGAGTGATCACACAACACTCGCTATAATGCCCGATTCTACCGAGACAGGACTATGGTCTCTTGATATGGAACTTATCGAAGGTGCATACTCTGATACAGCATACTACGCAGCTGCCATCTTCAAAAGATCAAGAACACCCCAGTAACTGAGCCTTTATTGCGAGAACCCGCCCCTTGTTATACTTCTCAATAATGCTGAACCCTGCCGCCAATAACCCAGTTTCAATATCATCAGACTTATCAAGCCTGCCCGTAATAATCATACATCCCCCCTCTTTCAGAAGATATGCTCCGGCAAAAATAAATCTGTAAAGAAGAAGTGGATCTCCTTCTCTGGCTTCTCGCCTTAAAGGGTCCGGAGAATGACGGGAATTGTCTGAATTGTTGTAAGGAGGATTCGCCAAAACAAGATCAGCACATCCTTCCCTGAAAACAGAGGAAAGCATACTAACAGAGCACAATAAAGGCTGGCCAAATCTGGTATCGAACAAACGAAGAGCAGAAACAGAGTTATCTACTCCCACTGCAAATACGTCTTTAAAACAGGCGTTTTTGAGAACCTCACCGGTTCCTGTGCCAAGATCAAAGCATACCTGACAGGGAACCGAAGCTGCTAGTTCGGCAAGAAGAAGTGTGTCGGTTGTTACTTCTCTACCCGGAATAGAACTCAGCGGTAGTAAGCCTTTGCCACAGCCCACGTCACCAAGATATCTTGCTCATGACGAAGATCATGCCATTCAATAATAGACCATAAACCATCAGCATCTTCAATCATGTGAAGCTCTGCGAGCCCAACTGCAGGGGTTCCTGTACCCGAGTGGTACGACTCTGGAACAGAAATTGAATACGCTCTGTAAACAGTTGCACTGTCAACAGGTGCTGCAGGGTCCGGATGCTGGGCATCAATAACAAAACTAGCAATAATTGTACTGTCTTGCGGAACAACAGCAAAGAGTGCTGTTACTGTATTGTTCTCAACTGGCTTAGTCCAGTCGGAAAAAGTGTATTGATCGTATTCGTTTATATCATTCGTATCTGCATAGAACACAAAGGATTCATTGAAACAATCCAGATAAATGGCAGAGCTGCCGGTCAATGCAGATTGAACATTCTCAATAACGATGTCAGGGCTTGTTGGAACCTGCCAGACAACTCCTGCATTCGATGGGTTTTCCGGAACTCTGGGGTCGAACAGGTTGCAGGACGAAAAAACAAGAGCTACCAGAATAAGCATAAAAAAGAATCTATACATAAATTCCTCACATCCTCACATTGAACCCCAGGGTAGCTTTCCAATAACTATCCCTGGTGGAATTGCTGTAAAAGGTTCTTGTAATGTTTGTGTTGAAAACTCCACCCATCGCGGTAATAGCACTTCGTATGCCCACATGATGAATATGATCAGTCGTTTCCAGGTTCAGGCCCATTCTGTTTCGAAATGCATATTCGTAAGAATAGCTTGGTGTTAACCCTACTTTCGAAGAAATATGAAAACCCGCATCCAGTGTAATCCTGTTGTTTATTGATTCTTCTGACCTAGCGAACAAGTTATTTTCAAAAGTGCCCTGATCATTGAAAGTAAATCGATGCGATATACCAAGAGCTGTACTGTCTGAGGATACTCTGTTTAGAGAAAAAGACTCCTCAAGCCTGCGAAAAAGTCTGTCAGACGAACTAGCTTGTTCGAATAGATAGGTTGTGTAGTTAGCCGTTATCTTCACGAACTGGTTGATTTTCCAATTATTACCAAGATCGTACCTGTACCCGGGGTGGAAAGAGTATGTAGATGCTGTTTTTGAATTAGCACTCTGTGAAGCCATTAGATAGTAACTGCTTCTCTGCTGACCGGTCATGGAACAGGTGATAGTAAATCGCCTGGAAAGAGGAATGCTAGCCGACACTCCGAGCAGATCTCTGTATTCATCTCTGTCATAATCGTGTGTATAAACACTGGAGGTGTCACCATCGTCTACAATAGTATCGTAGGAGTAGAGTTCAACAAGTCTTTGAAAAACAACTCTTGCCCTGCCGGGTGTGTATGAGAGTGTGATGTTAAGCAATTTATCGTCAGTTGATTCATCAAGAACGTAGTGGCTTTCGGATCCATAAATTTCAATTAGATCTTCTCTGTCAGTAATGCCTCTAGTAAATGAGAAATTAAGCTCAATGTTTTCAGCAAGTTCCCAAAGAAGATTAGAGCCAAGGTTTCTTGACGTTCTGTCATCATTTCTCGGATCTGCCTCTACAGAATCAGGATCAGCACTCTCCCAGTACTTACGCTCTCCCGACCAGCTTGTGCTGACATCTATAAAAACTCCCGGAATAAATACAGGAAGTTCCAGATTTTCTGAATGGCTCCATGAATCTCCCAGGTGATTTTCAAGTGAATCCAGATACAGCACTGTATTTCTGTCTCCGGAGACCTCTGCACTGATGCTTCCACCTCTGTACTGATCAGGGAAGTAGTAGCTCATTCTCGCAGAAATACCATCCGAAAAATTGTTTGTTTCAGATCCATATGAACGATTTTCTTTGAAGTTAACTGATGTATTTATATCGTTCAAAAACGATTTACTGACGGATGCGTTTATCCGATAAAAATTGCCATCATTATTGCTTGTTCCTGAAGAACTGATGTATTCTCTTGTCTGAATACCTACAGCAGTGTTTGTGGTTAACCAGTTGCCGTGAGAGTATCTAATAGCTCCTGCGGCTGACTCTGTCCTGTCATTCCTTACCCTGGCACCATAGCGATCTTCAAGAGATACACTCGTCGTGAAAGTCGATGACATCTCAACACCGTTCATCGGTTTCCAACTGATCCAACCGCTTCCATTTCTAAAATCTGTAAACTGATCAAGACCTTCAGCCCTCTTTGCAGAAAAAGAGCCACTTCCGTTTAAACTGACTGTATTGGAAATCGCATTAGAAACAGAAAAACTATTGGTCAAAGAGGTTGTTTCTTTTATCTGCTCCATATTCAATGTGTAACTAAAATCCCATGCAATTGCTGTCAAAGCAAACAGTAAAATGGAATAGATAAATTTCAATGTACAACCTTTCGGGCAAGCTCCGCAAATTTCTCAGGTGTAATTCTCTCAGCTCTGAGGCCGGGGTCAATATTTGCAGCCTCTAACATAGCCATTGAATCTGTTTTACCGAATACCTTGGTCAGGCAGTTAATAACTTTTTTTCGTCTGCCTGAAAAGGCAGCCCTTACAACCTTTGCAAATACTTCATATTCTTCTCTGTTGAAAGGTAAATCTTTTTTCCGTTTCAACAAGACAACACTGGAATCAACATTTGGTCTGGGCATGAAATCTCCGGGATCAAGATCAAACAATTTTTCAACAGTAAACCATGGCCAAACCAAAAGTGAAAGTCGACCGTAGTTCCTCCCGCCATCCAGACAGGCCAGTCGCTCTGCCAACTCCTTCTGGAACATCAAAACAGCAGTTTGAACAGCATCAAATTTGGGCTCGCAAAGATTAAATACAGCCTGGGAGGAAATATTGTATGGAAGATTGGAAGCAACTGCAGCAAAAGGATATCCGGGGATGTCAACTGGATTAACAGAAAGAAAATCCCCTCTGACCATTCTAACTTCAGGATACTGTTTTTCCAACCACTCAGCCATTGTTTCGCTAAGTTCTATCGCGGACAAGTCATGTCCTGCGCGAACCAAACCTCTGGTAAGGGCTCCAAGACCCGGACCTATTTCAAGAACTGTTCCTTCAACTGTACCCAGAGCATTCACTATTCGGCGAACAGCCATGGGATTAACAAGAAAGTTCTGCCCCATGGACTTATCAGGTCTGATTTCCAGTTCATTCAGGGCTTGTCTTGTTTGACTGATATTCATTTATCAACGAATCCTTAACGGCATCTGTAGTCTTTCAGCCAGTGCTTTGGTTCTCTGGAGATCAGCACCGGACTTATTAACTACAGAAACCTGTGAGTGTATACCTGTTCTCTTAGCCAACTTGATAAACTTCATCAGATGTTCCCATGAATCAGGCACTGTTGATGGGGAAATCCTGTTGTACTCTTTAGCTCCGGAAGCATTTAAACTGATACTAACCGAATCAAAACACTGAAGCAGGTTCGTAACCTGTTGGCTATCTAGAAAGGATGTACAAAGCCCATTTGTATTCAATCTTGTTTTCACTCCGCGTGATCTGGTGGCCTCAGCACATCTCATAAGAAGATCACTTCTGAGAGTGGGTTCTCCAAAACCGCAAAAAACAAGTTCCTTGAATCCTTCAATAGGAAGGGCTTCAATAGTCGACAGAACAAGCTTTTCAGGTGGATCATGCAGGTGTTTGAGATGATAACCGTCGAGACCGTCAACAGAATTTCTAATACAGAAATTACAGCTGTTCTGGCATCTGGAAGTAATATTGACGTAGAGAGATTCTCCATAGCGGTATACAATATCAGCCTTCCTGTTTTCCGGATGCAATTGGTAAGCTCTCATCGCATTTTCCCATAGAATGTATGATGTTTTTTCTATAGACATATCAGCGCCCCAAAGTTCCCTGACTTGCAGGACAATAGAGCGGCAGTATGCGGGTTCATTCCTTTTTCCTCTGAAGGGCTCCGGTGGGAGAAAAGGAGAGTCTGTTTCAACAAGAAGCTTATCCCGGGGGATTCGACGAATCAAATCACGAAGTTTCCTGTTCTTCTTGTAAGTCAATGGTCCATCCACCCCGATATAGAATTCTCTAGAGACTGCATTATCAGTAAGCGATTCATTGCCACCCCAGCAATGCAAAATAACCGGAATAGACAAAGACTCTGGAAGTTGTTTGAGAACTTCTTCTTCCGCTCCTCTTGAATGCACAATAAGGGGGTATCCGGTAGCCTCAGCAAGTTCAATATGCTGCTGGAACCATCTATGCTGTTTCTCCGGTGAAAAGGTTTTATGATGATAGTCCAGCCCGGTTTCACCGACGGCAATAGTTCTAGGTCGAAGAAGAATTCGTTTCAGAGCAAGCCACTCTGATTCCTCATGTTCCTCTTCAGGGAGGTGTTCGGGGTGAAAAGCAGCAGCAGAATACAGGTTATACCTCTCAGCGATGTTTGCTGATATCTCTGCCGTTTCAACATCAATAGAAGGAATCAAGATGTGGCTGATACCGGCTTCTCTGGAATCTTCAACCACCTTGGCCAGATCTTCTTCAAAGTGGCTGAAGTGCAGGTGAC
Organism: Candidatus Fermentibacteraceae bacterium; assembly: GCA_016744855.1. Classification (GTDB taxonomy): domain Bacteria; phylum Fermentibacterota; class Fermentibacteria; order Fermentibacterales; family JCC-6; genus Sabulitectum. The sequence goes on from JADGDO010000002.1 coordinate 178,391, forward strand.
AATGGCTATCAAAGCCTAAGTCGTTACCTCCAGATGACATCGTTACGGCCGGGGCCGGTAGATATTGATGTCACAGGAACACCGGCAATTTTTTCTACAGCAAGTACATAGTCTTTTGCAGCGGATGGAAGATTATCCCAGTCTGTTTCTCCTCGGATGTCTTCCTGCCAGCCTGGAAGTATTTCATAAACAGGGATTAGTTTATCCATGGAGCGACCTGTTGTGAAATGGTCACCCTCGTAACCGGTACATATTTTCAGTTCATCAAAACCACTCAGAACATCAAGAAGGGTCAATGTAATTGAAGTGCAACCGTTGATTCGGGCTGAATAGCCGGCAAGAACTCCATCCAGCCAACCGCACCTTCGTGGTCGTCCTGTAGTTGTTCCGAACTCATTACCAGCCTTACGGATTTGAGTGCCGATGTGGTTATCCAGTTCTGTGGGAAAAGGACCAGCACCAACCCTTGTCGTGTACGCCTTCAGAATGCCGATAACATCAGTTACCATTGTGGGACCGAAACCAAGACTGGTACATGCAGCTCCTGCAACACACTGTCCACAGGTAACAAAGGGATAAGAACCATGATCCGGGTCAAGAAGAGATCCCTGCGCCCCCTCTGCAATAACCAGAGCATCCCTGTCTCTGAGAACTTCGCTGATCTGGAGTGAAACGTCTGCTGTAAAACGAGAGACTTCTTTTGTTGCTTCAATAAAACTCTGCACATCAGAGTGAAGTTTTTCCACATCGGTAGAGCTGAGATTCAGTGTATTTATCGCTTCGAGTGTATGGAAATCCACCAGTTCAATGAAGCTCTGCATATTGAAAACATCTTCGAGACGAATTGCATTGCGTCTGTATTTTCTTACGTAAGTCGGTCCAATACCTCTACCGGTTGTTCCGATTTTTCCACTTGCAAGATCCGCCTCACTCTGTACTTCAAGGCAGCGGTATGCGGGATGAGTAAGGTTTACTTTACCGGAAATCATTAGTCTTCCTTCGATGGAAATACCGTTTCCCTCAAGTGATCTGATTTCCTCAAGTATAGTGACAGGATCCATTACACAAGCTGATCCAATCATTCCGATAACATCTTTTCGCACAAGACCGGACGGAAGAAGGTGAAGTGCAAATCTCTTACCATCCGCCTCAACAGTGTGGCCAGCATTGGCTCCACCGCTGAATCTGGCGACAGCTACAGCTGTCTCAGCCAGATGGTCAACCATCTTCCCCTTACCCTCATCTCCCCATTGAAGACCAACAACAATACTAACTGGCATTATCAGCTCCTCGCTGAATGTGTAGCGGTGGCCATGATAAGCCACTTGCAAAGTTCATTGATACCACTACCGTCAACAGAAGAGACCGGGATAACAGGCCCCATTTCCCCTGCAATTCTAATTGATTGTGCCAGTTTATTTCTTTTCAGCTTGTCACTTTTCGTGAGAGCAACAATGTAGGGCTTACCACCCTCTTTAAGGAAACTGGCCATAGAAAGGTCATTCTCGAGATTAGGATGTCTGGAGTCAACAAGCAGAACTGTACCGCGAAGTGGCTGCCGTTCTCTGAGGTAACCGCCAATCCAGCCGATCCATTGTCTGCGAAGTTTTTCGGGGGCTTTGGCATAGCCATAACCGGGAAGATCTGCAACATAGAAATTCTTATTGGTTGTATAAATATTGATGTATTGGGTACAACCGGGTCTTGAACTCGTTCTTGCTACTTTTTTGCCGGATGTTAACTTATTTATAAGTGATGACTTACCGACATTTGATCTTCCTATAAAAGCTACTTCAGGAAGTCCATCATCGGGCAGCCCGGTTTTACCCGGGCAGCTTTTCAAAAACTGTATGTGCAGTTTTGCCAAATCAGACAGCTTCCTGTTTGCTTTGTTTCGCCTGCTGTGTAAGAATTTCCGGTTCCTCGCCCTCGGAAACGCACTTCTCATTGATAATGAGCTTGTCAGGAGGTTGCTCGAGGGAAGGTATCGAATACATAGGATCAAGCAGGATGCGCTCTACAATGGAACGAAGTCCTCTTGCTCCACTATTGCTTTTCTTCGCTTCACGGGCTATCGCGAAAAGAGCATCGTCTGTAATCTGAAGATCTACACCCTCTAGGTTAAACATGTATCTGTACTGTTTTACAAGTGCGTTCTTTGGTTCGGAAAGAACATGAACCAGGTCTTCTTCAGAGAGATCATCGAGGGTAACCATAATCGGAAGTCGTCCTACAAGCTCCGGTATTATTCCGTAGTGGACAAGATCATGAGCCTCTATACTCTTAAGAATTTTTGCTCCCTCGAATTCATCATCGCTTGCCAGGACGGCATTGAATCCCAGAGAGGATCTGCGAACGCGCTTAGAAACAATTTTCTCTATACCGTGAAATGCTCCACCGCAAATAAACAGAATGTTTGTGGTATCAACCTGGATATGATCCTGGTAGGGGTGCTTCCGGCCTCCTCCTGGAGGAACTCCGGCCACAGTACCCTCTATCATTTTTAGTAGAGCCTGCTGAACTCCCTCACCCGAAACGTCTCTGGTTATTGAGGCATTCTCAGATTTTCTAGCAATCTTATCTATCTCATCAATGTAAATAATTCCATGCTGTGCAAGGTCAACATCCATATCGGTAACCTGAAGAAGTCGTAGAAGAATATTTTCAACATCTTCCCCCACATAGCCGGCTTCGGTGAGTGTTGTTGCGTCAGCAATTGCAAATGGAACATCCAGTATTTTAGCAAGAGTTCTGGCTAACAATGTTTTACCAACACCTGTGGGACCGAGAAGAATAATATTGCTCTTCTCAAGCTCCACCGAAGCAGTACTGTCATGCTTGCTCTGAAGTCTTTTGTAGTGATTGTAGACTGCAACCGAAAGAACCTTTTTGGCATCTTCCTGTCCTACTACATATTGATCCAGCTTCTCTTTAATCTCCATTGGAGCAGGGAGATCCTTCTCTAGAAAGGTAGGCTTGTCAGTGCCTTTACTCTCTACTGTTTCCTCTACAATCTCGTGGCAGTAGCGCACACAATCATCGCAGATAAAAACACCTGGCCCCTGTATCAATTGATTCACTTCTGCGGCTGGTCTGTTACAGAATGAACATCGGTTCTCTTTGGGCATTTTCAGTCTCGATTCGTCAAAATATTGTCAACAATTCCGTATTCGAGTGCCTCTTTGGCATCCATCCAGAAGTTCCTGTCTGAATCGCTGTTGATTCTCTCAACAGTCTGTCCAGTATGGTTTGCAAGAATTTTATCCATCTGCTTTCTGATCTTAAGAATTTCAAGTGCTTCGATCTGAATATCTGCAGATTGTCCTCGTGTACCACCGCTGGGCTGGTGAATCATTACACGGGCATGTGGAAGAATGCTTCTTTTGCCCTTGGCTCCTGCTGCAAGTAATACCGATGCCATGGAAGCAGCACTGCCCATACAGAAAGTTGAAATATCCGGTTTGATGAACTCCATCGTATCGTATATGGCCAGACCAGCTGAGACAGAGCCCCCGGGGCTATGAATGTACATGTTGATGTCACGCTTCGAATCCTGTCCTTCGAGGAAAAGAAGCTGGGCAACAACAACGCTTGCAGTCTGAGCAGAAATGGCATCAGCAATAAAGATAATTCTGTCTTTCAACAACCTTGAGTAGATATCGTAAGATCTCTCTGAATTGCCTTCTTTCTCTACTACAAAGGGAATTACTGGCATTATTTTTCTCCTTCGTCACTTACTTCTGGTGCGGAGGGATCAACAGAAACCCACTTCCAGGGAACAGTAGCTGCTTCGCGGGTCTGTTCTTCCTCTGCCTTCTCTTCAACAACTGCGGAAGCGAGAACGAAATCAAGAGCACTATCATTTCTGTTTCTGTCCAGGAATGTTGATCTGGTATCTCCACCTTCAATAGCTTTTTCCATCTCGTCCTCTGAAATCTCAAGGCTCTCCACAATTGCTATCTGACGGAGAAGTAGAAACTCTCTTACCTTTCTTTCTGCCATTTCAGCAGCGGCCTTCTTTGTTTCCTCATCAGATTTATCATCTTCAAGACGGCTAATGTAATCTTCAGTCAGGTTTGCAACCATGAACTCAGGAACATCAAACACATTCTTTTCAAGAAGACTATCTATGGCCTGTCTCTCTCTAAAGCTCTTCATTTCGGAATCAAAACGGGTGGAAACATCATCACGAATCTTCTGGCGGAACTCATCCATGGTTTCGAATCCACCTGCATTCTTGGCAAATTCATCATCCAACTCGGGGTATGAGTGCCCCTTAACTTCCTTAACCGTGAAGGTATGAGCAGGGCCCTTGAGACCGGGATCATCTCCCTTTTCAACTTTCATCTGCATAGTGAAAACATCTCCGGCCTTCACTCCTGTAATAAGCTCATCGAATCCGGGGCCCATGTCATTCTGCCCAATAACAGCAGTAAGTTCTTTAGGCTCAGAACCATCTTTGCCCTCTGGATCAGGGTACTGAAGAGAGACAAAATCACCCTCGCTGGAAGCCTCTTCAGTTTCATCATAACTAACAAACTGTTTGCGGATATGATCAACGGTTTCCTCAACAGCTTTCTCATTATCGTAAGTGGGAACAACGAGTTTTATTTCCTTGTAGTCAACCGGGTCGGGAGTAAGGAAGACACGGTAAGTTACTGTATAAACGTAATCTTCACCCTCAACAGGAAGAACTGTTTCAAATTCAGGATCATTGTCGGAAAGAACCCAGTCAAAAGTGTCAAACAGACCTTCTGTGAGTGTTTTATGTGCGTTCTCAGCAACCTCAGATAAGATAATATTGCCGAATCGCTTTTCAATGATACTGTCTGGGACATGGCCGGGGCGAAATCCCTTGATGCTAACTTCTTTAGAAATATCCTTCTTAACTTTCCTGAAAACCTTCTTAAGATCAGCAGCATCCATAGTAAACTGGACAACTCTTTTGTCGTCCTCTTCCTTTATCAATTCGTAGGCCATTCTCTCCTCTTTTTCTGTGCGCTCAAATAACGCAACACTGCCGCCACCGAGAGTACAAAGTACAAACAGTTGTGCGACTAGCAATTACAAGAACCCCGAAGGGGGAATCATTTACAAAACTACGCGAGCAATATGCTTGAATTCTCTTCAAAATGCCAAGCAAGCCGGTACAGGCTCCTACTGCCCGTCTCTTCGTCCTACAATCAAACGGGCCTCATCACTGTTAGGATAGCTCTCCAGTATGATTGTCTCAAGTCTATGCATCTCAGCAGATGCAGAATTAACACTGTAAATAGCCGCAGCCCGGGCTAAAGCAGAGGCCGCCTTATCTGACATTGGGTACTTGTAGTAAACAGCTGTCAGCTCTTCAATGGCTCTGTGGGTTTCACCGAGACTCTGGTGACAGAGAGCAAGGTAATAGAGAGCATCATCAGCAACATCGGAGTCAGGAGATCCCATGGCAACTTCAAAAAAACCGTCGGCTGCAACAGAGTATCCTCCCTGCTGATACTGGCCGAATGCTTCATCGTAGGCAGTTTGCACACTGGCGGGTGTATCTGTACTACCTGATGATCCGCGTGAGCTGAGTAACCTTTCAAGCTGGTCGGTCAGTTCAAGAAGATCCTGTGTTTGTGTGCCGCTGCGCATTCCTGCCTGGGCTTGTATAGCTCTTAAGAGAGCTTCATTCTGAATAGAAACGGCTTTAATCGAGTCCAGAGTTTGAGCCATCGCTGTTGTTCTAGCATCGATATCCTCAACTCTTCCGGGAGAATTAACCCACTGCCCCCCCCAGCATCCAGTAAGAAGAAGAAGAACAGCAGAAAGTGGGAGTAAAAGAAATTTCATATTCTACTCCGGCAGAACACGCAGATGAACGCGTCTGTTCTGAGAATGGGCCCAGTCATCATCGCCGGAAACAAAAGGTCTCTCTTTTCCGTAACTCACCGTTTCGATTCTTGACGACGGTACTCCGTAGTTTGAAAGGTAATCGTATACAGACTGTGCGCGTCTTTCGCCTAAGGCAAGGTTGTAGTCTACGGTACCTCTGCCATCGCAATGCCCCTCAAGAAGCAACCTGAAGTCCTGATTATTCATTACATACGCGGCATTAGCCATAAGAATCTCTAGCATTTCCGGAGAAAGATCTTCAGAATTGTAGTCAAAGAAGACGTCATTCATGACAAGTTGATGAGCGGCAAGCTCATCGGCATAAGTGACAACAGTATCGTCAACCCATACTCCGGTGTTGAGAGTATCGTCAGTTATAAATGAAAGAGAATCCGGGTCAGGAACATCATTACCATCGACGTCGTCCGGCCTGCAACCGGCAACAAGCCCGGTGAGAAGACAACACGCAATTATCAGTGCTGTTTTTTTCACTGAATTCCTCCCTGAATGGTTACAGGTGACCAGGTTGCGCAGTAACTTTCACTGCTACGGGTCAGCCTGTAAACAGTTAATTTGTTCAGTTCAAGCAGATAAATAGATCTGACTCCATCTCTGTCACTTGAAAAAGCAAGATGACGACCGGTTGGAGACCATACCGGGTCTTCATTCAATGTACCGTCTGTAGTAACCTGCCGGATATCGGTTCCATCGGCATTCATTACAAAAATGTGGAAATTGCCATTTGACCTGGCACAGTAGGCTATTCTGTCCCCGGTCGGAGACCATGAAGGGCTATCACAATAACCGTGTGCAAACCCTGCTCGCTCTGCTGTACCCCCCGCAGAGTCCATTACATAAAGCTGAGGGTAGCCAACTCTGTCACTGGTAAGAATCATCTGCTGCCCGGTTGGTGAAAAGGACGGAGAGGTTTCAATAGAGCCTCTCGCCGTAAGCCTTTGAACGTCTCCAGTAGCCGTGTCGAACCTATGAATATCAGAATTGCCGTCTACGCTTCTTGTAAAAGCAATGTATCTAAAATCTGGAGCCCATGCGGGGCATGTATTTAACCCACCCGTAACAACTCTACTGGCTGAAGAATTTTCGAAAGAGTACAAATAAAGATCCCCGGAAGCATTCCGGTAAGAAGTGAATGCAATATTCTCACCGTCAGGGCTCCACGCAGGAGTTGTGATAACCTCATTATCGCTAATAATCACCTGAGGTGATCTGGAGTCCAGAGACTGTGCTCTGATAGAGTATGTCCCGTCGCTTCTGGAAACATATGCAACCTGGGTTGAAGCAATTCCCTGTTCCCCTGATAGCAGGTATACAAACTCGTCTGCGAACCTGTGAACAAGGGGTTCCCAGGATGAGCCGGAATACTCTTTTTTAAGAAGTGTTTCTCCCTCAGAGCCCTCAACATCCACAGAAAGAGTATAGCTACCGTTTCGTCCGGACAGCAGACACTTTGCATGAGAGTAGCCATCCCCCTGATCTACAGCCTCAAGAATTCCCGAAAAGTCAATATCAAATATCAGCTGATCAAGAGCCTCGGAAGCCTCACGACAACCGCTAAGCTCCACACTGACCGGAATGCATTCGTCCCCAACTGGAGTCATCTGCATAAATTCCGAGCCATAACATGAGAAGGCCAGTATGAACCCCAATACCAGATACTTCATTAAACACCACTCTTTCACTTTCTATTGAATGCTACCCGTATGAGTACTATACTATTCCACGCTACAAAATTGTTCCAGCGTTCAATTTTTGGGCTACAACAAAAAATCCACGCATTTTCGTATCGTGAAACCTTTCTCGAATGACAAAACCAGCAGCACTTGCCCTTGCATTGAGGTATATTACTACTTATTATATAGGGAATTCGTTTGCGGGATTCTATCGTTTATTTATTTACCTATTTTGTTCACTAAAGGAGATTTCTTGTGCGAATAGTCTTGTTGTTTTCGATTCTCTCTTTTGCCGGGACTGCGGCAGCTTTCCCTGCTTTTATGGAAAGCTTCCAGCTTTACTCTGCTGGAGAAATGCTTGAGGCTGGTTACAACTCTTCCCCTACAGTCGTAGACTGGAACGATGACGGCCTCAATGATCTTGTAATAGCTTGCCTTGAAGAAATAGACAGCACAAAAGTGGGAACAATACAGTTTTACCCGAACTCTGGAACAAATGCGAATCCAGTTTTCACCGGATTCACAAGAATCATGGCAGACGGAGAGGACATCCATACAGAAGGTCATTGTTGACCTAAAACAGGAGCAAGAAATCCACAGGTTGTGGATTGGAATGACGATGGAATGGATGACCTTCTTGTAGGAGAACACAACGGACACATAAAGTACTTCATGGCGGTAACGCCCGACAGTTTAACCGAAATGGATGATCTTCAGGCAGCCGGTGAAGATATTAACGCAGGTCTTGTTTCGGCTCCGGCAATTTTCGATTGGAATGGTGATTCCAAAAACGACCTTATTGTGGGATTTGCATCGCCCCTGGCTGGAAGTTCGATCAAAGTTTACATCAATACTGGCACTCAGGGTAATCCTGAGCTAGCTGCTGGTGTGGATGTACTGTTTGCTGGAGAACCTCTTGCTGCCTATGGATGTACTCCCTGCATGGTTGACCTGGATCAGGACGGCCTAATTGACATTGTATACGGAGATTCCCCAGGACGAATTTACTTCTGCAAAAACATCGGAGCTGTTTCAGCACCTGTTTTTGATTCGCCTGAAATGCTTGAAACAGAACAAGGAGACATCGCGCTCGAGCTTAATACAGCTCCCTATGTGTGTGATTGGAACGATGACAGTTATCCCGATATTGTTGCCGGTTGTGGAGAGAGAGGCTATATCCATGCCTTCCTCTCTCCCTATACAACTGGTATTTCCTCTCAGGGGCAGACTAGCAATGATTTAACTGCTACAGTACTCCGGAATCCTGTTTCATCATCTCTTGGGGTACAACTGACATCAGCAGATGGAGGAGAACTCACCTCGGCAGTTTTCTCTCTTGACGGAAGAATAGTTCAGAAGCTTGATTCCAGACAGATTCAACCGGGCTCGACTATTCAAAACTTCAGCATTTCCAGTCATGCAGCCGGTGTATACATTCTGAGGTTTTCTGTTGGAAATTCAGTATCCTCTAATTTGATTACCATCATTGAAGGTGCTATCTAACCATGAAGAATTACATCTTCACAATTCTATTCTGTCTATCAGTAGCCTCATACTCTGCAACTGGAACGCAGACAGACTGGTCGGGAGGAGCTGGCGTTTCTGGTCCGGTATCCTCCTGGTCGAATTCCTTTTCGGCATCAGAATCTACAGAGTTTGCTGAAAACCCCGGTTCTATTTCTCTTCTCCATGGGAAATTAACAGATGCAGCGACTGAAATCGAAGGCAGTGCATTGCTATCTCTATGCACCTACCCCGAAGATGTCGATGGTGATGGAGATATCGACATTCTTGGAGCATCATTTGTCGACAACAGGATAGTGTGGTGGGAAAACCAAGGGGAGGGTGCTTCCTGGCAGTCCCATATTGTAACTACTGATCTTAATGGCGCGTTCGGTGCAGTCTGTGCCGATGTCGATAATGACGGAGATAACGACATAATTGGTGCTGCCATGAATGCTGACGTGGTTCTCTGGTGGGAAAACACTGATGGTTCAGCAACAACGTGGATTGAGCACTCTATTGATGACAGTTTGGACGGAGCCAAAGGCATTTCAGCAGTTGACATAGACGACGATGGCCAGATCGATGCTGTTGTTGCTGCAAAGGGCGCAGATGAAATTGTCTGGTACAGAAACAACGGTTCAGGTTCCAGCTGGACCTTACACTCGATTACCACCGGTTTTGATTGTGCAATGTCTGTAGTTCCCGTTGATTTCGATGATGACGGAGACTGGGACATACTTTCGGCTGCTAAACTTGAGGGTGCTGTTCGCTGGTATGAAAACGTTGATGGTTCCGGGAACAGCTGGACAGAGCACTCAATAGGCGAAGACTTCTACTACGCAAGAAATGCATGTGCCGACGATATTGATGGTGACGGTGATATCGACGTTCTAAGCGCTGGTGGTGTCAGCAAATCAGTTGGTACAGTTTGCTGGTGGGAAAATACAAACGGTATGGCAACAAGTTGGGCACAGCACATAATTGATGATGAATTTCACGGACCCTTTGCAGTTCTTCAATACGATGTTAACGGCGATGGCGATCCTGATGCAGTCTGCGGATCTCTGAATCAGAATGTAATCTGCTACTGGGAAAATGAGAATGATGGCCTCTCATGGGAGCCTCATGTCCTGGCCAACATCTATGCACCGAGCATTGTTTCAGCAGCAGACCTCACAGGCGATGGGAACACAGAAATTTTTGCAGCTTCCCTCTACAGTTTCAACATCACATTCTGGGAAGTCTTTGGTTATCAGCCTGAAGGCTCACTATTTTCGAGCATCCTCGACACTGGAGAAGATGCCGAGTGGGTAAATCTCGACTGGACATCTGATACTCCCGAGGGTACCACCCTTGGTGTATCGATGAGATCCTCCTGGGATTCTCAGGATCTCGGTGCTTGGTCAGATACCGTATTCACATCACCCTACGATCTATCATCTCTGATAAACGACAATGACAGATTCGTACAGTATTGTGTAGTAATGCAAAGCGATTCCTGGGAGATAACACCAGCTCTCGAGAGTCTTGAGATATCATGGAATCCGCTTTCAACCGGTTCCGCAAATGAACATGAAACCACACTTGGAATTACTGGAGGCAACCCGGCTGGAACCTCACCAGTAGTCGTCTTCACTCTGAACGAAACACAAACAGCTACTCTAACTGTTTATGATCTTTCTGGAAGATCTGTGTTTACAACGGGTGAAAAGCGAATGCCGGCTGGAACCAGCGAGTTCAGGATCAACAGGCTTTCTGATGGTATCTATTTTGCTGAACTTCAGTCAACAAACGGAAGGATTTCCAATAGATTCACTGTGATAAATCAGCTTTGATCAAAACATCGGGCGGGAGCGTTTAGCTCTCGCCCGAGTCGAAACTGCTACAGCTGAACACCGAAGATATGTACCAGCGACAAATACACACCGACAAGAATAAACAAAACCCCTGTTACCTTGCTTGCATATTTCTGGAACACCTCTACTTTGTCGAATATGCGTGAGGCTTTGTCTACTCCGGCAGCAAGAACAATGGAGAGCAGCAGAACAGGAACTCCGGTAGCAACTCCATAAGCCAAAGGAATTACAACCGAAGAATTCGCACGAAGCGCTAAAGGAAGCGCGCTACCAAAGAACAAGGCCGCTGAAGTCGGGCAGAATGACAGGGCAAACAGAACTCCAAGCAGACCTGCTCCCCAAATTCCCGCACGATTGACAGAGTTCTTCAGTCTCCCTGCCGAAAATCCTCCTCCGGTACCGAAAGAGATAAGATTAAGCAAAACCATCCCAACAAGTACAAGAACAGGACCCAAGATCATGTTCATGTATTTCTGAAGAAAATGCGATATAGCAGGCAGATCAGACATGCTCCTGACGAGAACCATTCCCAAAACAGTATAGGTTATTCCACGGCCGAGAGTGTAGATAAGCCCGGCAAGAAAAACTCTCTTTCTCGAGTCTACTTGCCGCCCGATGTAAGAAACTGCGGTAAGATTTGTTGCCAAAGGGCAGGGACTGATCGAGGTGAGTATGCCTAACCAAAAAGCAGAGACAATGCCGCCGAGCAGTTCCAGATTCATTTCACTTTCTCCAGTTCCACAAATATTTCACTGGTGACATATTCATAGAAAGCAGAGCTATCTGAAGTAAATTCCCAGACACGGTCAAGTTTTATCCAATCAGCATTTTCTATGTTTTCAACCACAACAGTTCGGTTAGCAAGATCAAAGTCGGTAACGAAATGCTCATTCTCCCGATCTTCTATATTCACTATTCTGATTGCCAGAGTCCCATTATCCATTTCCTGCTGAAATTCAATCTGAAGACTGGAGAGTAAAAGTCGCTCGATAGTGTTGCAGGAGACGCAGCGCATGTTACCATGGAAATAGTAAACAACCACTTCTGAAGCTACCTCTGGAACAGTCTCCGGTGTATCCGACTCACCAGTTTCCTTTGCAACAGCAAAAACCACACTGAGCCCTACAAAGATGATTAAAATTCCTGTAACCATCTTTTTTGAATTCATCAGCTCAACATCTCTTTTAGTACCTCTATAGAGGGTACTTTACCGGCAATTTTCACTACTCCATCGACGGCCATTGCCGGGGTCATCATTACACCAAAGCTCATGATGTCATTCAGATCAGTAACCTTTTCCAGTTCAAACTCTACTCCAAGTGCAGTTGCAGCTTCTTTTGCAGCTTCAGCAAGCTTGTTGCATTTAGGGCAACCAGTTCCAAGTATCTGTATTTTCTTCATTTTCTTCTCCTTTGTTGTGTCTAGATAAGGCCATAAATCAATCCGCTTACAGTAGCCATAACTACCACCAGCGAAACAAATGTAACTGTTTTTTTAGTACCCATTACGCTTCTGATCACTAACATGTTTGGAAGGCTTAAAGCAGGACCTGCGAGCAGAAGAGCCAGAGCCGGGCCCTTGCCCATTCCACTGCCTATAAGCCCCTGAAGAATCGGAATTTCTGTAAGAGTGGCAAAGTACATAAATGCACCGGCAACAGAGGCAAACAAATTTGCCCGGAGGGAATTCCCACCTACAGCAGCCTCAATCCACGAAGAGGGAATGAGACCCTCGTAACCAACTCGACCGAGAAGTAACCCGGCAGCTAGAACTCCAGCGAGAAGCAGTGGAAGAATCTGCCTGGCAAACCCGAATGTAGCTTCAAACCATTCAGCTCCCTCTCCGCCACCACTGGCAAGAATCAGAGAGAGACCAAGCATTCCAACAACAAATGGAACTGTAAAACCCTCAGGAATCAGTAGTGCCGTCAATGCAACAAGAGCAGCAAGAGCAGCAATCTTCCAGATCTTTGTCTCCATCCAGCGTACTAGAACAAGACCGAGGGCTATCCCAAGTAAAGAAAGAATGGGCTCTTTCATGCCGTAAATTGATCCGCCCCACGTTGCAGTAACCATGATTGCAACAAGAATGAAAAAGAACACTGCGTTTTTCCATAAAGATCTTCCGGAATTATCCATAGTCATCGCCGGAGCCGCAGATACCCTTTTGGCCTCATCTTTCCTGAATATCAGATGCATTAGCAAACCGATAACAACACTAAAAATCACGGCACCGAACGCCCTTGCAATTCCAAGTTCAACACCGAGGACACGAGCTGTCAGTATTATTGCCAGAACATTTATAGCTGGGCCAGCGTAGAGGAAAGCTGAAGCCGGCCCGAGACCTGCCCCCATTTTGTAGATACCTGCAAACAGAGGCAACACTGTACACGAACAAACAGCAAGAATAGATCCGGACACCGAAGCAACGGAGTAAGCAACAATTTTTTTTGCTCCGGCTCCGAGATACTTCATAACAGATCCCTGACTTACAAAAACACCAATTGCTCCTGCAATGAAAAACGCAGGGATCAGACAGAGCAGCACATGCTCACGTGCATACCACTTAGCCAACTCAAAGGCTTCAAGTATTGCAAAATCGAATCTTTCCTTACCCACCGGCAGGTAATAAATGCCTAGGAAAACCCCTGCCAGTAAAGCTAGACTTTTCCAGTCTTTTTTCCAGTTCATGATGACTCCCGACTATTCAAATACTCAGTTTCCTCTTTGATATTCAATTTGATTACTTCATCAAAACAGCTTAGGAACCCTAGAATGCAGGGGGTTCTCAAACTGTAGTAAACCTGTTTGCCATTCTTTCTGTACTGAACAATTCCAGCTTTCCGAAGAACTGACAGATGTCGTGAAATAGTTGAGTAATCAAGATCGAGGGCATCGTTAAACTCACACACACAGAGTTCCTTCTCTGCTAGTTTTTCCACCATCCACAGCCTGTAGGGGTTGGCAAGAGCTTTCAGAGTTTCGGCTCTATCTCTGTAGAACAACATTTCTGCTTGTTTCATAATTTCCTTTCGCATTTATGCAAATATATGCAAACGTACATAAGTAAGCAACCGAAAGGTAAGCTTGCTTACCCGCAAAGAATCCGGCAGATTGCATAAAACCGAATGGAGCAAAATGATTAATCAGATTCTCGACGATCACAGAGATCAAAGAGGTTTCGTTGTAAACCCTTTTGAACTTCTTGCAAACACAGGAGACATCAGCAATTGCCACGCATTTTCCATAGAACCGGGGCACAGCAGGGGTAACCATACCCACCCGGCAAGAAACGAACAGATACTTGTTCTTTCAGGCTCAATCACCGTCCAATACCCTGACAAGAAAACAGTTCTCTCAGCAGAGAAGCCATCAATTCTGACAGTATCTGCAGGATCGAAACACACATTTACAAATAACTCAACAGCAACAGCTGTAGTTATCTGCTGGAGTAGTGCCAGAGATGAGACATACGCTGGAGATGACACCGTCTGGTAACTACTGCTCAAATTAGCCTTGGACACGATAGAGTCTGTGAGGGGAAAAATAAATCCCGTATGTTCGGCTTTAACATATTCTGTTTCCCATTACCATCTGAGGTGAAATACCATGATACTTCTTCTGGCCATAGCAGCGGGACTACTGCCATTCAATGTTGAGTTTGATTATCCGGGCAGCCAGACTGGCAAAGGTGCAGTTCAGACTGATTCCGGCTTTCTAATTGCTGGAAATACCCCACTCGATGCCAGTGGAAACTTTCAAGTGATATATGCCACTTATGACACTGAGGGTAGTTTTCTCTATGCTGATTCCTTCCACATAGGTGAGAGTACAGAGATTTATGCAGTTCAGTACTGTGACGCTGGGATAGTATTCACGGGAAACTGGACAGACCCCTCCTCCGGAGTTAATGCCTTTGCATATACGATATCTTCCAGCTGCGAAAAATTGTGGACATACACCCTTGAGCTCGACTTTCATGAGTCTTTCACAACAGCAGCACAGGGAACCAGTGGCGATGTTGTATGCGTAGGGTCAACCAGCAGCTTGGGTGCGGGTGGCAAAGATGTTCTGATGGTTGCACTTGACCAGTCTGGAAATGAACTCTGGCGAAAAACCTATGGCACTCCGGGAGAAGAAGCGACTTACCACATATCACCCTGCTCAGATGGTGGTTACGTACTTGCCTGCCAAGCAATGACATGGGGAGCTGGGCTTGGAGATTACTGGATAATCCGAACAGACAGCATGGGTGACACTCTCTGGACAAACACCTACGGAGGTCCTGAATTTGATTATCCCTGGAGAGTCGCTGAAATTGGAGACTGTTTCTATGTTGCCGGAAGCACCCTCTCCTATGGCGCTGGAAGTTATGACTGGTGGATACTGAAACTCGACCAAACCGGTGAAATCATTTGGGAGACAGCCTGGGGAAGTAAAAACACAGACACTGCCATGGCGCTAACAGTAAGAGATGGCATGCCTGTTGTGGGAGGATCTTCCGAACCACAGTTAAACCAGTCACAGTCTACTGTGGTTGCTTTCAATGAGGATGGATCCGTGTATGAGGAATGGCTCTATGACCCGGCAATGATCAGATCAATAGAGACTCTCGACAACGGTGGATTTCTTATTGGAGGTGTCAGCTACAGCCGTGATTCATCACTATGGGCTTTGTGCATAGACTCCCTCGGTAACGGTCCGGGCATGGGAATCATCCCGGAGACAGGAAAAAGCGACATCAGTTTGAGTACTAATCCTGTATTCCATTCAGTTGAAATCAAGGTGCTCGACAGCTCGTCAACTGTCACAGTCTGTGATCTTTCGGGAAGAATTGTGAGAACTGCTGAGATAAACAACGGGAATGTTCTATTAGACACCTCTAGTCTACCCGCAGGAGTTTACACCATTCGAAGCAGCTGCGGGGGAGCAACCCGTATGGCTGTTATCAGGTGACCCCGGATTGAGACGGAACCACCTAGACTGAGCGAAGATGAATGCGACTTCGGCATGTATAGAACAACATATCAGCATAACGATCGTTCTACACTAAAAGGAAGCACCATTTTCACGCAAGTATGTAATCCAGCCTCCTATTTTTCATATTACTCTGTACACAAAACCTTATTGGTGTTACATTAACCATGTAAATTGGATTTGTCAGAAAAGCAGAAGCTTCTTTTCAAATTTCAAGGGAGAGTCATATGAACACGCTTTCAATCATCTTTGTATCTATAGCATGTCTTACCACCATCGACCTCTTATCCGATGGTTCTTTACCCGTTAATTCCTCTTCATCGGGAGACATGCTCCAGTATGATGATGGAACTGCTGTTTGGTCGTACTTTGAGCAACAATACAGAGGGATCTGGTTCAATTTGGATGACTTCATTCCCGGTGAGCCAGGTTTTGACCTCGTGTATACAGAACTATGGTTCTACCATGACACTGCACACCCCTGGGACACTTCAGAAACACATGTCGAGTTCTGGAATGGCACCTCTTCAAACCCGCAGGAGTTTCTTGACCAAGTAACCGTAACTGCACTTCACTTCGCGCCTTCCATAATAGAACACCCGCTCAACAGCATAACAGTTGAAAGTCAGTTTTGGATTATACAGAACACGGATTTGAGCCTGGGAGGATGGCCGTCTATTATAGGTGATCATGGGGGTTTACCGGTTGTTCACAGCATGGTCAGAGAGAACATGTCTTTATGGGAACCATATACTCCAGCAAACGAAACCAACGGGAATTTCTTTATTCGCACATTGTACGATCCATGGCCCTGGTCTTCTTTGGCACCTCAGACATGGGCCTCCATTAAGACCGTATTCTGACAGATCTGCAACAGAACGGATCGGTCATTGCCCAAAAGTCCAGAAGAACCTGTCATTAGGCTGATTGGTTCGAAGCTGCAACCTGCTTATCACCCTTTCTCAACGCCAGATTGGGTCCTTCTCTGTAGAGTATAGTAAACACGACTACGAGCAAAAGCATGACCAGAACACCATGGGAGTATAGACCTTGAGGATCTTCCAGGAGAGGTGAGTTGAAGAAACCACTGAGACCGGTAGGGTCATTAAATAACCCGTGAATTGCAACACCGATTAGAATACTGCCGCCCAGACGATTATAGAAATAGGTGATGATAATACAATACAGAATGCAGGTAATGGTGAAAAAGAAATAGAACGCAATACACTCGTGAATCGGCCAAACATTCAGCTTGATTGGTATATGCCACAGAGACCAGATTATTCCCAGAATGATACTCGCCTTTAGTGGACCATGTGATTCTTGAAGTCTTGGTAAAGCAAATCCACGCCAGCCAAGCTCTTCCATTAACCCTCCACCTTCAAAAAACAATCCGGTAAAGAAAATGAAGATGATCTCCTTGACAGAGTATAGGGAGTGAACCACAAAGAAATCCTTGAGCTCAACTCCGTTAGCGTAATTTATGAGAAGAGAATAAACCAGATTCAAGCCAACCACAGTGCCGATAGCCTGCAACCATATTTTGATTCCAGCGCTCTTTGAAATGTCAGGAGCCCAGAATCTGAAACGCTTGAACAGTATTTTAACTTGCTTCTTGCCGTTGATGATCAATGATGAAAGAATCGCAGACAAAGAGGCACTGAAGGGCATTCCAAGAAGCAGAGCAGCGAACCATGCACCTCCGCTGACCCTTAATGCAATAGGAAGAGAGTAAAGGATATTTGTATTGTAATCTCTACCCTGGTTGGCCTCATACATATCTGGTCCGAAATCAGGGAATGCCTGGAAAATAAGAATTGCAGGTCCAATGGATAACAGAGCTAACAAGAGCGCTAATAACCAAAATGCAAGAACCTGATGCCTAATAAAGAAACTTCTCATCATACATCCCCTGTAATAATTCAGAAATAACACTCAATTGCTGTTTTTGATAAAATCTTAAACGGTATCTCCCTCGCTCCTTCTTAATAGAACACATCAAGGGAATGCAGGCAATATCTCTCCAGGGAGTACCTATTTCCTGCGCTAATAGACTACCCCAATATGACTAGCTGTGAGAAAAAGAACCGATATTGGATACATTTAGAACTCACTGTTAAAGAAGCTCTACTCGTTCGCTTTGGCACCCCGTAGTCGACGCTTTTGGAACTGATTTCAGGAAATACACAACAAAGAAGTCTGGACTTCTATGATAGCCAAGTCGTATCTTCCAAACAACGGAGAGGAATGAACATGGATATCAGTTTTCAGTTAGAAAAGATGACAATTCTGGAAAAGCTCCAAACGATAGAAGAAATCTGGAAAAATCTAGCAGAATCTTCTAACAGTGTACCATCTCCATCTTGGCATAATGATGTACTTCTTGCCAGAGCGGGAAGGGTTGAAGAAGGCTCATCACAATTTTCTGACTGGTCTGAGGCAAAAGATCGAATCCGCAACAAAACCAGATGATTATCCATATTCTTGATGATGCTGAGCAGGATCTGATAGATGGATTTAATTTCTACGATTCTCAAGAATCTGGTCTGGGTGACTACTTCATTGATTCTCTTTTCTCTGATATCGACTCGCTACACCTTTATTCAGGCATTCACCCCATCAAGTTCAGTTACCACCGAATGCTTTCCCAACGGTTCCCATTCGCAATCTACTACGAGATAGAGGAGAATACTGTTAAAATATGGGCTGTACTGGATTGTAGACAGAATCCCGTTTCTACTCTTAAAAGGCTGGAGAATCTGGAGCTGAGATAATAGTAAATTCTTCAGCTGGTAAAAAATCTGGCACCCCGTAGTGGATACGTTTCGAACTGAGGTGAGAATGGAGAATTCGAAAACTCCAGATCTCAAATCACTCAATAACAGTAAACCTCTGGCTAGCATTTCCTTCTGATGTTTGAAGGTTGCAGAAGTAAACTCCAGGAGATAGTTCTCCTACAATTGTGCTGTGGTATCCTGAAGGATAGTTTGTCTCGTTTCTTGTGAAGGCAACTCTGCCGTAAATATCAAAAACTGACACAGAAACCAGTGAAGATTCGCTCAGAAAGAATTTGATTTCAGGTGAGCCGCTCACAGGAGAAGGGGATACTGGATAAAGAACTGCTTCAGCCAGCACTTCTAAGTTTGGGTCCGATAGAGCGACAGGATTCCAGTTCAGGGCTATGTCGTATAGTACAGGGGCTGTATCGGCATCATCCCTGGTTAGGATGATCATATACTGGAAATAGCTGTCATTTTCCGGAAGAATACCAGCTAATGAACCTGATTCCCAAATGGTATCCTGCCAGGCTCCCATGTTGATCTGATCAGATGACCTGACTCCAATACCGACATTAGACCCTTCTGGGAGATACGCTGAGAAATCAAGGTTGCCCCATCCCGGATCATTTCCAAGGAATAGAATGCTGGAAGTTAACGATGCCGTAAAGATGTCTGTAACCTCCCAGTAGGCGAGTGAAACATTGTCTCCCCCAAACACTGTACCAATAACTTCAGTGATGCCGTCATCATTCAAATCATCAGCAAACACATCGCTTGCTCTCTGGAAGTATGGGCAGACCTCATGCTGAGTCCAATCGGTTCCGGTAGTGTCGAGGTTCTCCCACCAGTAAACAACCGACACTGCAGTAGCTGTAATGTCAAGATCACCATCATTATCTATGTCATACCCAAAGGTTCCGTCTGGAGAACCTGTGTTCACGTTTGCTACTAAGTGTTCAGTCCACTGTGTTCCTGTGCCATCCACATTCTGCCACCAACGAATCTTGTTATCATAACAAGCCATCATATCAATGGATCCATCACCATTTACATCATTTACGTCCATCCCATCGACAGGCCCTCCAAAAATACCATGCCTAATCCAATTCGTGCCTGTTCCATCAACATTCTCGTACCAGGTTACATCACTGTACTCCACAATAACCACATCGAGATTACCATCACCGTTCACATCTGCTGATTGGACAAGACTCGGTCGCTCCATACTGAAAAGTAGTCTCTTTGTCCAAGAGAGGCCATTTCCGTCCAAATTCTCGTACCAGAATGCATCGTCCTCGTCAGATACAGTAACAATGTCAAGGTCGAAGTCCCCGTCAAAATCACCGAAGGAAATGTCTCTAGGCTTAGCAACATCAGAATCAATTAATCTTTCTATCCAGTTAATACCTGTTCCATCAGTATTCTCCCACCAGATAATACTGTTGCCCCAGTAACTTCCTCCTGCTAGATCAGTAAAACCATCACCATTCAAATCACAAGCCTGGTTGAAATGGATACCGAGCGAACAGGTTGTGGCCACAGTATGCTCTGTCCACAAATCACCTGAACCATCATCATTCTCCCACCATGATGTGTTATAGAACAAAGGAGCAGCTACAATATCGGTGAACCCATCATTGTTCATATCTGCTGTATGAGGAGTGCTTGTATAAGCATAGGAACTGTTGAGATTGACTTGGTGATATGCAGCAAAGGTTAACTCTCCTGCTATTTCCACGAATGCATCACAATCACTGAAATAGTTTTGCCCCCATTCCACAACTGGACCAAGCACACCTGACTGGCCCTTCCAGGATGTTTGTGTCACAGAGTCACCGCCTGAAACGCTCACAATAAACAGAAGGCAAAATAGTATTGCTTCTCTATGCATAATTCCTCCGATCAATCAACAGACTCCCCAACAGAACAATTTTCTCATCTGTGCCGCAGTATAACTATATGGTTTTTCAATAGAAAAAAAACTGCATAGTTCAGTGTTGGTATTGATTGATTGAACATCAAGCATCTATCCACACTCTATGTGTTTGAGTACTCTGAAATGCTTCCAGAGAGAATCAAAAAGCACAGCAAACTGGACAGAGCTCTACAAAAAGAAATTACAGTGCCCGAAGTATTGGATATGTTTCGAACTCCGCTGTAATAAGTTACAGTCACTAAAAGAACTTACAGTTGGCACCCCGTATTGGATACGTTTCGAACTGGGCTGGAATAAGTTACAGTAATACATTTTGGCACCCCGAAGCGAATTCGAACTCGGGTTAGTTTGAGGCTCTAACAAGTCTGAGACCCAGGAAATAGTACTGCAAATCTGGGTAGCAGGCATCACGGGCTGCAGAACGACACCTGCGAAGAGAGCTGCCAATACTTCCCCCACGGCTAACCATGTTTAACGTGGAGGGCTCAAGCCATGAAGATCCATCAGTGGGAGCTCCTTCGTAGCTTTCATGGAAGTAATCCTCACACCATTCCCAAACATTTCCGCTCATGTCATAAAGACCCCAGGCATTCGGGGCGAGCTGGGCACACTCCTCAGTGGTAGATCCCGAGTTGTGATCAAACCACCCGATCTCTTTAAGATTATCTTCACTGTCACCTGAATAGTACCTTGTTGTGGTTCCAGCCCTGCAGGCATACTCCCACTCAGCCTCAGTCGGAAAGCGGTAGTTGTATTGATTGTCGAGTTGATTCAACTTCTCAATAAATAGAGCACACTCATTCCACGAGACACATTCCACAGGACTAGCGGGATTCGGAAAGTACGAAGGGTTGCTGCCCATGACCTCTTCCCAGAGTTCCTGGGAAACCTCTGTTGTCATTATTTCAAAAGAATAGTTGATGGTAACCTCGTGCAGAGGGCTCTCGTTTGCATACCTACCCTCTTCTCCTTCAGGGCTGCCCATCATGAATGAACCGGCCGGAATCACGGCAAACTCCATTGCTGTTAATACACTGTTCATTCCCGATGGATCAGAGCAAGCAGAAAGACAAGTTATAGCAAATGTGGTAAAAAACATATTTTTCATAATCTCCTAACTCTCTGGACTATTAGATTCAGTGAGGGTATTCTATAGTAATCATACGAAGATTCAAACAACAACGGGCAGGAAAACTTAAAATGATGAAAATACCGGATGAAATGATGGGTATGTGCGCAGATAAGATGGTGACAATGCTACCATGCTGAGTAAGCATGGTTCTTCCGGGAGTTCCCCGGAGCAAAAGAATTGTCTTTGTGCACAAGTTGATAAGGCTCCTTCTAGAGGATGGTATCGATGGGATTACCAAAAAGGAGTACGACGACCTTTCAGCAATGATTCAGAATCTGCTTGATTCAATAACAGTTGATTCTGAAACAAAAGAAAAAAATGAAGAACCGGAAGACAAACCGGGAAGTTGTTGAGGCGATGCAGAAGAAGGTCAGGTGACCTCTGAAGGTGATTGCTGCCCCGTTTAGTTTCTACTCTGTTTCTGGACCAAAGAACTCAATCCGAAGATTGACAGGAGAGGTACGTCCCGGAGGAATCGGCGGAATACTGGCACTGTTCAATGCGTGTGTAACAGCCCTGTCAAACCCATTGTCTCCACTTGTTCTGAGTACTTCGTGGGAATGTGTACCGTCAGGGTTTACAGTAAAACTTATCTGGTAACTCTGTGCCGGGATTACCGACGTTCTGAAATTCCTTCGTATTGCACCGAAAACTCTTCCTTCGTAGCTGGCGGGTCCAGGAGATCCGCTTCCGGCTTCACCCGAGGAACCGACACCGATAAATTCTGTGCTTTCTAGAGGAGCAACCTCCGTCTGAACATCTTCAACGGGCTCGGTTGTTTCAACCTCTACTTCTTCAACTTCCACTTCAACAACTTCCTCAACAGACTCTGAAACAATTTCTTCGACGACCTCAACGACTTCTTCCTGAACATCTTCAACAACCTCTGAAACCATCTCGGAAGGGTTATCTCCTGTATCCAGGACTATCATTTCTACTGAAACGAACTCACCACCGCCCATAGGCACGACAGTTTCTCTGCTACCGGCAATCCATCCCATCAAAATGAGCAGAACAAAAATACCACCATGAATACCAACTGACACATAGAGGTCATTCTTGCTTCTGGTGGCATGAGCTGCCTGTAATTTCACAAAGGGATTAGTCGATTGCACTTGCAGACTCCTGTATAAGACCTACGTTTTCAAATCCACCACGCCTGAGCTCAGTGAGGGCTCCTGCAAGAGTGGCATACTGTACTTGACCATCAGCTCTTAGAAAAGCTTCAGTTCTTCCGGAGACAAGAGCAGCTTCCGCAAGAGAAGCGAGATCTTCTGGTGCGACAGCTTGACCCGCTACCGAGAGATTCCCCAAACCGTCCATTTCGACAACCATAGAAGTACCCGGGTCGAGTCGTCGAATAATTTCACCCTGATCAGTACTTGGTGGAGTAACATCTGTACTGCGCTGCATCACCGGTGAGCTGAGCATAAAAACGACAAGCAGAACAAAAGTAACATCCACCAGATTAGTTACATTGATAGACGAGAACTGCTTGTATCTCCGTTTTATCATTCGATTGATCCTCTGCGACAAACATCAACAAGCTCACTCAAAAATCTGTCCATCTCACCCGCAAGATCATCAACCTTTCCGACAACATAGTTGTGGAAAACGTTAGCTGGGATCGCAGCCAGAAGGCCTGCTGCCGTGGTAGTAAGAGCGGCTGCAACACCGGCTCCTACTGCACTGATGTCTGCAACACCGGCTTCTCTCATGCCGATAAAGCTCGCAAGAACTCCCCAAACGGTACCAAGAAGACCGAGCAAAGGACTAACGCTGGTAACAGTAGCAAGAAAACCGATGTTCCGGGTTCTGTGGGCAAGATCCTCGCTTGCCTCTCTCTCGAGTGCGCTGTGGAGAATAGCCACTTCATCCCGATTGAGCGGATCATTTCTTCCCTGGTCTTTGCGGCGCGTTAGAAATCTTCCGGCCTCAGTATACATCCTGGCAAGGGGGCCCATGTCTCCAGAGTTTTTAACAAATTTCCCACCAGGTGGGCGACCGGTCGTTCTGAGGGCTTCCATAAATGTCGTAGACGCACCCATGATTCGCCGCAATTCCTTGAGCTTGGCAATTGCAACTGTCCAGGATCCGATTGAAAGTGCAAGAATTAGAAAAAGTATAAACTTTGTAAAACCATCTGATTCCACTACAGTTGTCCAAACCTGACCAAGCATTCTATCTCTCTTTCAGTCTTGCCACAGCCTCAATTTCAACCATAGCATTCAGTGGGAGTTTAACGACCTGGTAAGCTGCACGGGCGGGATAAGGTTCTTCAAAAAATTCCGCATATACGCCATTCATCGCTACAAAATCATTCATATCAGCAAGAAGTATAGTCGTTTTTACAATGTCATTCATTGTAGAACCGGTTTCAGCAAGTATGCTGGAAATACCACTCAGTGCAAGGCGTGTCTGTTCTTCAATAGTATTACCGAGTTTTCTATCAGCCGGATTTACTCCCAGTTGTCCGCTAACGAACACAAGAGACCCGGATACTACGGCCTGACTGTACGGTCCCACAGGTGCGAGAGCCTCTTTAGAGAATACAGCTCTTTTCACATCTATCCCCCCAACTTTCTATTTAATCAGTATACATCAGTTAAATCAATTCTGTTCCATCTGCCTTCGAGAGCTCTCTGTCGAGAATCACCTGGGTCATTCATCCACTACTCCGTGAAAAATAACTGAATGGGAGTCAAAACCGGAAGAGTTGTATATGAACTTTCCACTGAAGAAACGATCACTTTCAAGCCATTTCATAAAAACCCTGTCCCCATCCCAGAGAGGAAGATCCATGAGACGATCATCTTCGATCCAGAAAAGATCACCCTCATGGCAGCTTTTCTTGAGAATACCGGAGTACTCGGTGGCAGTGTATACAAAAACGTACCAGTCCTCTTCGCCGTCAAATGCCGGGAAGGTCAGAACCCCCCGCATCCGCGGATTCTTAACGGTTAGAGCCGTCTCCTCGAAGACTTCTCTGACAGCGCACTCGTCCGGTGTTTCGCCGGGTTCAATTTTACCGCCGGGTGCATTCCATTTGCCGAAATGCATATCATCCGGGCGCGAATTGCGGTGCATCATCAGTGTTTTTCCATTGTTTCTTAGGTAACAGAGTACAGCGAGTTTCATAACTGGGAATATATCCACGACAACCTCGGGAACAAATAGACCACATCGGGGTTCAAACAGTATGTTACAATAGATGTTTGTACCCAAGCCTGAAGGAAAATAATGATTCTGAGTATCCTCGTTTTTCTGCTTTCTGTTACTGAAACTGACAGTTTCGTGCCATTTCCTTCAGGATATTCAATTTCTCAGCAAGATGGGCTCAGCACTGTTTCTGTGGATCAGGAGGAAGGGTTTTTCTCGCTGGCACCCGGCGCGCCATTTCTTCCATCCGTTTCCAGAACACTTATTCTTCCAGGAAATTGCAAAGTAACTTCAACTAGAGTTCACCTGAATCCTGCTGTAGACGCTACCCGTATTGCAGCGCCACTGGCAGGTGCCCCGGTGCTTCAAACGATTGGAACTAATGGGGATCGCTCTCTAACTGCAACGACCATCAGTATTATCCCTCAAGATAACACTTTCTCCGTTCGAACCGGGCACATCCTGGATGCGTATACAATCGTATCTGTTTCTGTGAACCCGTGGATTTATGATTCAGAGACCCAGGAACTTGGGTTAGCATCTACTTGTACGATTCAGATGGAATGGGAAGAATCCAAAGCGCAGACCAGTTTTTCCACTCTGCAGGTCGAAATGGTCAATTTCAGGATGGCAGCGCTGGCAGATCAATTCAGCACCTCCTTCACCCCTCTCTACACAACCCCTGCAACTGATGGCAGTGTAGACTACCTGATTATCACTGGAGAGGAATTTCTTTCAGAGATAGCAACCCTCGAAGAATTGCTGGAAGACAAAGATATCTCCTTTCAGACAGTCACCGTGCAGCAAATTGCCGGCAACTGGGGAGGTGTCGACACGCAGGAAGATATAAGAAACTGTATCAGACACTACGCTTACAATGAAGGAACCGTCTATGTAGCGCTTGCCGGGGATGAAACAGTTATTCCGGCGCGGGAGGTCTATACAGAGTGTGAGGGCTTGAGTGAGTTTGCTCCTATTGACCTCTACTATGCCGATCTGGACGGAACATGGGATTTCAATTCAAATGGAATCTATGGAGAGTGGGCAGACAGTCTTGATCTATATGCAGATGTTCTCCTTGGAAGATTACTCTTTTCAACAAGTGCCGGGGCAAATGCCATTTTAAACAAGAACACTACCTATGCAAATGTAAGCAATAATGAAACATGGTTCAAAAGTGCTGTGCTCTGTGGTGCCATTCTTTTCGATAGCATCGGTTATACATCGGAAAAGGGCTGCGAAATGATGGCAGAAGAATATCCCAACAACTTCCTGCTTACAAAAGCCTATGAAACTTCTCCCGGTGTGTATCCGGAAACATACCGCCCCGTAATCTACAACGGTGCCGGTTGGAACCACTACGCAGGTCATGGAAACGACAGAGGCGTATACTGGATAGACCACTCCGGTATTCTGAGCATTTCTAGAATGAGTGGATTCATGAACCCCGGACGCACGGGTATTCACTCGAGCATAGGATGTCATACAGGAGACTTTACCGATCCCGGAGTATGTCTTCCTGACACCCTTCTTACTCTACCTGACGCAGGTGGAGTCGCGGGTTTCTTTAACACATCATGGGGTTGGGAAGGCTACTGGCCTGAAATCGGCTCATCAGAAAGACTCACCTACTACACTGTTCAGCAGGTTTACAGCAATCACGCTTCCTCACTTGGCCTTGCATACACCACAGCAAAAGACCTCGAAATCCCCCACTTAACAGGTCCCTATGACAGAGTGATGCAATCTGTTCTTGCCTACACAGGCTTCATGGATCCCGCGCTTCAAGTCCTTGGGGTTTCCAGCTTTAATCCCATTCCACCTTCCCCCTTCCAGTTGCAGATGCTTTCACCGAATCCGCTTTCCACAGGGTATGTATCTTTCAAGGTAACAGGATCACAATATTTTTATGAAACTGCAATCTATGACTTGATGGGAAGGACTGTAAGCGAGTCCGCAACTCAACAACAGAATACCATGAGAACAGTTGATGTGAGAGGCTTGCCAAACGGAGTCTACTTCGTCTCCGCAAAAGCCCCTAATGGTGTAACTGTATCGGGAAGCTTTGTTGTTCTGCAGCAGAATTAATTCAGTTAATCATCCAGAATATCCCGAGAAGCGAGAGACTGCTAAGGAGTGTTGCAACAAGAAGAAGGGTTGAGGCCAGGGAGGCATCCCCTCCATATCTTTTCAGGAAAACAACCCCAAGAACAGCAGAGGGCATTGCAGCCATAAGAACTAGAACATCTTTCCAAATCTCAGGAAAACCGAATGCCGTTCCAAGATAGTTGGCAAAAAGTGGTTTCAATAGCAATTTCAGCAGAAGAACAATAGCAAGCGGTATAAGAATGGTGCGAATCGCAGGTTTCTTAAACATCAGTCCTACTGAGAGTATTGCTACCGGAGTCAGTGCGTTTGAGAGTATTGAACCGAGGTGAAAAAGTGGAGCTGTATATAAATTGTTTTCCCCCGGAAGCCGGAAGACGCTCCATAGGATACCTGCTATCAGAGCAAAGAATACCGGTGATTTGAAAAATGAAAGAGAAGCGCGTAATTCTGATTTGCCGGACTGGCCTGAACCGAAATAGGCAGCAAGCATCGGGCCGAGAATGAATATAGGGTACCCAACACCTATTTCCGATATCAACACAGCTTCGGTAAGCGCCTCAGGTGTAGCGGGGTACATCTGCATAACAATGGAATATCCTAAAAATGTTGATGATCCGAATGCAGAGCAGAAGACAACAGCACCGAGTTGTGCTCTGCTCAATTTCAAGATAGTACCAATCACCCATGCAAGAGCAATGAAGAAAATTTCCAGGCCCAGCATAGCAAGCGCCGGTTCTATTTGAGAGGGATGAATGCTCTGGCTGGCCAGACTTACAAAAACGACAGCCGGAAGAAACACATCAGTCACAATTCTTGCGAGTGTTAGGGAGTGCTCATCTTTCAGAATCTTCTTCTGCTTAAGAATTACTGCGATGACATAGATCATCACTATAACAAGAATTGCATTTAGCAGGTCATGAAATTCGTTCATTCCTCAACTTTCTGTTAAGCTGAATGTGTCCCTGGAATATTCAAAAAAGCATCAGACTTGACAAAGGGCTTCTCTCTATTAGGTTTGCATCACAAACTTATATGTGTCGTGAACTTGTTTTCGAGGAGGACTGCCATGAATCAATTGGAAAAGCGCGTCTATCAATCTGTCTGCAGAGACGGCCTTTTGGAAATGACCGTCGGCACCTACATGGTTCTTCTGGGAACCATTTTTATATTTCAACCTAGGCTAGTTGCTTTTTCAGTCTTCTTCATGTTCCTCCTCAAGCCTCTGGTCCAGAAAGTAAAAAACAGCTGCATCTACCCAAGAACAGGTTACGTAAAGTTGAAAAATGAAGACGAAACAGTAGGAAAAGGTATTGCTATAACTGCAGTTATCTTTATTCTCGTACTTGCAGGATCACTTATTGCCCTAATTCTATCCCTGGGAACCGTCGCTGGAAGACAGATCTGGTTCAGATGGTTTCTGCCTATTCTTTCAAGCATAATGTTTGCATTCGGGCCCTTTTGGGTTGGAACCACATACGGATTGAAAAGAGCATATCTGTTTGCTGCCTTCGTACCGCTATGCGGCATTACAGTCGCTGTTACCGGTATAACAACAGGATACACATCAATCGGGATAGTCTGCCTCGCTGCCGGAACTCCTGCGTTGATTTCCGGAGTGATAATGTTCAATAGTTTTCTTCGCCGCTATCCACTGGAGGATGTGTCAAATGTTATTGAATAGCAAATCTCAAACTGAGCAACAGAGCATACTGGGAATAGATAGAGTCATTCATGAACCCGCAAGAATGCTGATACTGATGATTCTGCTTTCGGTGGAGAATGCGGATTTTCTCTTCCTGCTCCGTCAAACCGGACTGACCAGAGGCAATCTATCATCGCACATGAGTAAACTTGAGGCAGCCGGATTTATCACTATACAAAAGGAATTTGTGGAAAAGATACCAAGAACTCTTCTTTCTATTAAAGAAGACGGAAAGTCGGCATTCTACAGTTATTGCAAGGTTATGAAAGAAATAATAAGCTGCTGTCCTGCGGAGTAATTGGAAACTTAGGAATATGATTTCCCTATCTTCTTCAATTTCTTACCCCTCGGCAAGATGGGCACAAGTTTCGGCATCTCCAGCATTTCTTAATGACAAAATCTTTAGAGTTTCTGCTTACTGAGAGCGGTCTGCATAGTTTCTGTATAGTGGATTTACCACCCAGAGCTGAAACCGGGCACTCGTCAATACAAATAGAGCATTTTTCTGGGCATACTTCATACTCAGCAATTGGATCAGGTTCAAATACTCTGTCAAGAAGAATTGCGCCTAACTGAATCATGTTACCTAGTTTTTTGTTAATGAGAAGACCGCTCCTGCCAAGTCTTCCAAGGCCGGCAAGAAGAGCCGCATGACGCAGTGAGAGAATTGCTTCTCCTCTCATTTCTACCGGATTCCAGGATTCATATGGATCATCTGAGGGAATCATCACATTGCCAATAGATGCGCGGTCCAATTTTCGGGAAATTTCAAGAGACATTCTATCGACCTCAGCAGCCATCATTCCATTGAGAAGGGTGTAGGGAACAGGGCTTTCAGCCCTCTCAGTGTTGCCTGGCATTCTAATAGCAAATACCAGAACACTTCTGGTTTCAGACCAGATGTCTCGTGGGTGAAAACCGGAGGGTGCCTCTGAGAAACTCTGCGATGAAGCAACACCGCATAGATCTGCGCCCATACTAACTACCAGTTTTTTCAGATCTTCACTGTTTTTCATACAGTAGCTCTTTCTGGTTTGTAACTGTTCAACTGAGGAATATCAGGTATGCAGCCATTATTGAGAGATCGGCGAACAAGTGAGTAATTACAGCAAAGAGAATAGAGGCTGTTTTTACTCGAACAGTACCCCATACAACACCTGCTGCAAAGACTGCTATTGTCGAAATTATAGCATACTGAAGTGAGAAAAGAACACCCGTAGTAATGGCATGATATGAAGTGTAAAAGAGCGCAGATAATAGAATCTTCCCTCTGTTGCCAAAGACGGGTGATAGTTTGTGTACAATGTATCCACGCCAGAAAAACTCCTCTAAGAAAGCATTTCCAAAAACCATCATGGAGACGAATAGAAGAGGATTCATGCTGTTGATTCCCCATTTGGATATAACTTGGGCAATCGCCGTTGAATCCCAAATCCTCTCTTTGAAAAGTGAGAAGAATGTGAAAATAACTACAGAAAGAAGAATGCCCCATAGGAATGAGGAAATCCACATTTTCCCGGTTGCTTTGAAGCCACAATTTTTGAGAAAAACCGGAAGGGGAATTCTGTGAGTTAGAAAATCAGATACCGGTAGCAAAAGACAAACGCCACCGTGAAAAAGAAGAAAAGTGATTCCAGCGTTTTTAAACAGAAGAAGCCCGGCAGCAATCGATGCAGGGGCAAGGAACATAAGTAGTATTAATTTTATCATATCAACAGTACCGAAATGAGCTGATTTCTCTGTTGCAAAACTGTCCCGCCGGGATCAGTTATAGGCCAGTCGTGTTTCCTCATCTGTCAGTACATCTCTGATAAGCTTCTGCTGGGTTTCAGATCCCCAGGTACCGAGCTCCCCGTGTGTAATAAAATAGCTTTTGGGAATAGGGTGTGTTCCAGCTACAACTTCCATATCGTATTTTGCTGGAATGAACTCCATAAAGGCATTAATCCTGGGACATGGCGGGTATCCTACAATAAGACCGGTAGCCAGATGAATAATCTCTGCTCCGTTTTTCTTCATTTCTGCAGGTACATACTCAACATTTCCACCCGGGCATCCGCCACAGGTAGTGTAACCAACCAGTTCAACTTCTTCGTTTTTGTAACGGGCAAATGCACCTTCCCTGTTTTTGAGAGCTCTCAGGCACTTCCCACCACCACAAGTGTGATAACGGTCGCAGATAATAATGCCGATTTTTTTCATCTAACTCTCCTTAACAGTACGAAAAACTATTCGAGACCTGAGCTGAGTTTTACAACAAGATCATCCAAACCCTTCTTGCGGGTCCAGGCATCGGCAAGAGGATGACGACTTATCAAGCCGTTTTCGACACCAACCATACAGGGAGCGGCATCATCGAGAAGAGCCATAACTGCTGCATAGCCAAGTTTGGTTGCGAGTAATCTGTCTGAGGCTGTCGGGCTTCCACCACGCTGCACATGTCCCAGAACCGTTACCCGGCTTTTCATGCCGCAACAAGCTTCTATTTTTGCAGCAATTTCGTAGGCATTACCTTCTTCGTCACCCTCGGCTACAACCAGTATGCTGGAGGTTCTGCCATTTTTATATCTTCTCTGGAGCTTTCGGCAAATTTCAGGAATATCAGTGACAGTCTCAGGAATGAGAATTTCTTCCGCTCCGGCTCCGATTCCAACTTCGAGTGCAATAAATCCAGCATGCCTTCCCATAACCTCAACAATAAAGAGGCGATCATGAGCTGCTGCGGTATCTCTAACTTTGTCTATTGCTTCAAGAGCCGTGTTCACAGCAGTATCGAAACCTATGGTGAAATCGCTTCCCCATATATCGTTATCAATAGTAGAAGGTACACCTATCACTCTTGTGCCGTGTTCACGCTGCAAATCATTTGCTCCCCGGAAACTACCATCTCCTCCAAACACAACAAGACCATCAATCTTGTGTTTTTCAAGATTCTCGGCAGCCTTAAGTCTTCCCTCTTCTGTCCGGAATTCTTCGCTTCGTGCTGAATGAAGAATTGTTCCTCCATGTTGAAGGATATTACTGACATCTGTAGAAAGAAGCGGAACAAGATCATTTTCAATCAGACCCTGATACCCGCGTTTAACACCATACACCGAAAGGCCACAGGTGAGTGCTGTCCTCACCGTGGCCCGAATTCCGGCGTTCATCCCAGGGGCGTCTCCACCGCTGGTAAGAACTGCGATAGCTTTCAAGCGTCTTTACTTCCCGCTGTCGGCAGCAGGAGAGTCAACAAGCTCGAGAATAACAGCTTCAGCCGCGTCACCATGACGGGGGCCAAGCTTGATTATACGGGTATAACCACCGGGTCTGTCCGCATAGCGGGGACCAAGTTCATTGAACAACTTTTTCACAACCGCGGAACCGTAAACCATGCCGGCAACAAGTCTGCGAGAGTGAACAGTATCATTCTTACCCTTTGTAATTATTCTCTCGGCAAGACTTCTAGTCGCCTTTGCTCTTGCATGACTGGTAACCACTTTTTCCTCGAGGAAAAGTGATGTAACCAGGTTACGGAGCATTCTGGTTCTGGCGTCCTTATTTCTGCCCAGCTTGGGAGTTGTTTTCCTGTGGCGCATCGAAACTCCCGTTCCTTTCTATATTGCCACAGAGCGACCGTAAGTCTCCAGCAATTCCCTTACAACATCGAGAGATGCAGCACCGAAATTGCGGAGCTCAAGGAGCTCTTCAGCAGTCTTCGCTGCCAGCTGGTTGATCGTGGCGATGCCACCAGCAGACAGGATTTTAATATACCTTTTTGAAAGATCTGTGTCGGCGAGATCTACATCTTCTGCCAGTGTTTCTTCAACTGCAGGAGTTTCCTCTTCTGCAACTGTATCTTCACTAGGCTCTTCAATCTCTGTTACAGGTTCTTCAAGTCCAATACCGAGTATCATCTCGAAATGCCTCATAAGAATCTTAGTTGAATTCTCGATTGCATCACTTGGTGAAATACTTCCGTCGGTAGTAACTTCAATATTGAGACGATCGAAATCGGTTCTGTCTCCGACACGAGCGCTCTCTACTTCAAAGTTAACCTTTTTCACAGGGCAGAACCATGAGTCGACGAGGATTGTTCCTATTTCGCGACCTTTACTGCTGTTGTACCACTCGTCCTGTGTAACGAAACCTTTACCTCGTTCAACATCAATTGTGATATCAAGCTCACCGGATTCTTCCGTGATCTCAGCAATAACAAGATCAGGGTTGGCAACGGTAACGCCTTCATCGCACTCAAATGATGCTGCTGTATAGATGCCGGGTTTATCTGCCTTTAGGGTAAGACAAACCGTCTCATCTCCAGAATATCTGACTGCGAGTGATTTCACGTTGAGAATGATGTCCGGAACATCTTCCAATACACCATTTAGAACGCTGAACTCATGCTCGGCACCCTTGATCGAAACTGAAACAGGAGCCGCACCCTCAAGAGAGGAGAGCATAACTCTGCGCAGAGCTGTTCCCAGCGTTCTGCCAAACCCTCTTTCAAGAGCGGTAACAGTCATTTTTCCATAAACATCTGAGAGAGTGTCATTATCCCACTCAATGATATCCGGCAGATGCAGTTTCATGAATTCCATCGTATCCCCCTGTACGCTGAAGTTGTCAGTTCTTGGCTCGGCGCCTCTTATTAGGCCTGCATCCGTTGTGAGGTATCCTTGTGATATCCTTAACGCCGGTTACTTCCAAGTCTGTTGACTGAAGAGCTCGAACCGCTGCTTCTCTTCCAGAACCTGGTCCTCTAACCCATACTTCAACTTTTTTCAGTCCTGCTTCAAGAGCTTTCTCGGCTGCCTGTACGGAAGCCTGACTTGCTGCAAAAGCAGTACTTTTTCTTGTTCCGCGAACACCTGTTGTACCGCCACTGGCCCATGTAATCACATTTCCATTTTTATCAGAAATAGTGATAACAGTGTTGTTGAAAGAAGATTTGATGTGTGCCACACCATGGATATCAGAGACCTTTGCGGTCTTCTTTGTTGCTTTACGTACTTTTCCCTTTGCCATGACTCACCTACCTTCTCTTTCCGTGGCCGCGCTTCGGACCTTTACGGGTCCTGGCATTCGTATGTGTGCGCTGCCCTCTAACAGGGAGATTCTTTCTGTGTCTGAGACCGCGATAGCAACCGATATCCATCAGTCTCTTGCGGTTCATGTTAATCTCTGCCCTGAGAGCACCTTCAACTTTATAATCATCTTCAATAACTTTACGAAGAGCAGCAACATCTGTCTCCGTAAGAGTATCGGTGTTTCTTTCCAATGGAATTCCTGCTTTTGTCAGAATTTCCTTGGAAGAAGTCATGCCAATACCATGAATGTATGGGAGCGCATAAACTACCATCTTATTACGCGGTAGATCCACTCCAGCTATTCTCGCCACTTGTTACCTCCGTTAATGCCTCCTGGCGGCTATCCCTGTCTCTGCTTGTGACGAGGATTGCGGGAACAAATAACAAATACCTTTCCCTCTCTCCGTACAATTCGACAGTACTCGCAAATCTTTTTTACTGAACTGCGTACTTTCATCTCTATTACCTCACTTGTATCTGTAAGTTATCCGTCCTCTGCTCAGGTCGTAGGGAGACAGTTCAACTGTTACCCTGTCACCGATCAGTATCCGAATGTAGTGCATCCTCATCTTGCCTGACACATGACAGAGAACAACATGTCCCTCCGGCTTATCAAGCTCGACTCGACACATGCTGTTTGGAAGGGTCTCTAGAACCGTTCCGTCAACAACTATGCCCTGTTCTTTCGCCATCTTGTCCTCTCCGTATGGTCAAGGAAGTGCAAATATCTTTATAAAAGACTATGCCGTCAATATTTCCGGATGATTTCCGTTAACCATGATGGTGTTTTCTGCATGAGCAGAAAGTGCTCCATCTTCGGTAACTACTGTCCATCCATCTTGTAAATACCTGACCATGGCGGTACCGGCATTTACCATAGGTTCTATCGCCAGCAAAAGCCCGTTACTAAGTTTCATGCCATTTCCAGCTTTCCCGTAATTCGGTACTTGCGGTTTCTCGTGGAGCTTACGGCCAATACCGTGGCCCACCAGTTGGTGGACAACACTGAACCCGTTTGCCTCCACATAACTCTGTACGGCATGTCCGATGTCTCCAACACAGTTACCTTGAACAGCCGCAGCTATTCCGCGATTCCTTGCTTCGTATGTAACATCAACAAGTCTTCTTGCTTCCGGCGAAACGCTTCCCACCATTATTGTGTCAGCTGCATCACCGTGGTAACCGTTCTTGTAAGCACCAACATCTACACCTACAATATCTCCATCTTCTACAACTCTGTCAGCGGATGGAATGCCATGCACAACCTCACGATTAATAGAAATACAAACCGCCGCGGGATAACCGTTGTAATTAAGGAAAGAAGGAACTGCACCTTCTTTTCTAATTATATCCCTTCCCAGTGCATTGATCTCCGCCGTAGTAACACCCGGCCTTGTAAATTGTGCAAGTTCGTTAAGAACTTTCCTAACAATCCTGCACGATTCCCTCGCTGCAGCTACATCTTTATCAAGAGTAACTATTCCCATTCCCGGAGCGCCTTTGCAATTTTGCGAGTCACTTCGGTAGTGGAACCTGTTCCATTAACCCTGACAATTCTGTCAGAGTAGTATTCGATCAGGGGCTCAGTTTGCTGCCGGTAAACCTCAAACCGATGACGGATCACCGCTGGGGCGTCATCAGCTCTTCTGTAGTTTTCTATTTTATCCTGTCTCTGAGTTCTTCTGAGGATAAGACGTTCTTCCGCCACCTCAATGGGAACATCAAGAAACAGGGCACAGGTAAGTTCAGTACCGATGTTCTGAAGATGAACATCAAACATCCTGGCCTGTGCAATATTTCGCGGGTAGCCATCCACCAGGAACCTGTTCAAGCCTTCAATTGCTTTGAACAGTACGTAGTTGGCGGTGATATCATCCACCAGACTACCCGCGGCAATCGTATCTCCGATTCTCCTGCCGATTCGAGTTCCATCAAGAACTTTCGCTCTGAAGATCTCACCGGTAGAAATGTGAGTCAGACCGTATCCGACAGACAATTCATTTGCCTGAGTGCCTTTACCGGAACCGGGCGAACCGAAAAATACTATTCTCATCGTCTTCCGCGTATCCTTCCCTTAGCAAGGAAACCATCGTAGTGCCTCATGAGAAGATGCGTCTCAATCTGTCTGAGTGTCTCGAGAGCCACACCGACAACGATTAGAAGACTAGTTCCACCGAACATGAAGTTAAGACCCACATGACGCATGAGTAACATTGGAAGAACAGCAATTGCAGCAAGGAAAAGGGCTCCGGGGAGCGTTACTCTTACGAGAACCTTCTCTATGTACTTGGCAGTGCTCTTTCCAGGCTTGCGACCCGGAATAAACCCACCCTGCTTTTTCATGTTATCTGCAAGATCCTGTGGATTGAATACCATGGCTGTATAAACATACGCGAACAGAATGATCAACGTGGAGTAAATGAGAATGTACACGCCACTACCAGGGGCCATCCAAGTGTTTACCCATCCAGAAATGTCACTGCTCGGAAAGAACATGGCAAGTGTGGAAGGGAACATCATAAATGACTGAGCGAAAATTACCGGAATAACTCCAGCAGTATTCAACCTGAGAGGGATGTGTGTGCTCTGTCCTCCGTAAACCTTTCTGCCTCTAACCTGTTTAGCATAGGAAACAGGTATTCTTCTTTGCGCTTCTGTCATAACAACAACAAAAGCAACTACTGCAAACATGAAAGCAGCAAGGAAAATTCCCGTGAGAAAACTTGTCTGCTGAAGAACAAATATGTCCTTGTACAGAGTACTGAGATCTGAAGGAATTCTTCCCACAATACCTGCGAAAATGATAAGACTTATGCCGTTACCAATACCGCGTTCACCGATACGCTCGCCCAGCCACATCACAAAGATGGTACCAGTTACAAGTGTAATAACGGTTTGTATTGTGAATGCGATGCCCGGATTGGGAACAACACCAGGCATCTGACTATTCATGCTAACTATATACTGACTGATTCCAAGCCCCTGTATAGTGGCCAGAAGAACAGTACCGTATCTGGTAAGTTCAGTCATCTTCTGGCGACCGGCTTCTCCTTCTTTCTTCAATTTCTCGAAGTAGGGAAGAACAGATCCCAAAAGCTGAATGATAATGGAGGCAGAAATGTAAGGCATGATTCCAAGAGCAAAAATACTTGCTCTACGAAGCGCTCCACCTACGAAAAGGTCGAACATGCCCATAACTCCGCCACCACTGGAAAAAGCTTCCTGAAGAGCGTGACTATTGATACCGGGTACCGGGATAAAACCGCCTAGACGGTAAATCGCGAGCAACCCGAACGTATAGAAAATCTTCTTCCGGAGCTCCGGGATCTTCATTACGCTGTCAAAACCGCGCATCAGCTAAGCACCTCCACTGTACCTCCGGCTTCGGTAATCGCTTTTTCGGCGCTTGCAGTATATGCATCTGCACATACTGTAAGACTGTGTTCAAGCGTTCCGTGCCCGAGTATTTTTACCGGCTTAATTCTTGAAGAAATAAGACCAGCCTCTTTGAGTTTATCAGGAGTAACTACCGAGTCTTTGTCAAAACGGCTAAGCATACCGATGTTCACTACCTGGTACTTCACAGCATGACGGGCATTACTAAAACCCTTGTGTGTCATACGGCGCTGGAGTGGCATCTGACCACCCTCGAACCAAGGATGAATAGATGCTCTTGCTTTCTGACCCTTGTGACCCTTACCGGCAGTTCCACCGTTTCCGGTTCCAAGACCGCAACCTCTACGCTTGCGATCCTTCTTTGCACCCTGTGCAGGACGAAGGTGTTGGAGCCTTCTCATGCATCCACCTCCTCGACTTTAAGAAGATGCTTCACTTTGAAAATCATTCCGCGGATCTGAGGTGTATCGTTATGAACTCTGGACGAGTTCATTTTGCCGAGACCGAGGGCTTCAAGAGTTCTCTTCTGCCCGCTCTGTCGACCGATAGCACTTCTTACCTTAGTCACCTTGAGCTTCTTTTCAGCCATTAGCCTTGCTCCTTTCAGTGACTATTCTGCGCCTGATGGAGCTTACGTGATCGATGGTGATAAGATCCTTTAAACCAGCCATTGTTGCTTTCGTAACATTATGGGGGTTGTTGGATCCCTGTGCTTTGGTAAGCACGTCTTTTACACCGGCACATTCCATAATAGCGCGTACAGCACTTCCTGCAATAACACCGGTACCGGGGCTGGCAGGTCTTAAGAGAACCTTGCCTGCGCCATAGTTACCGATGATAAGATGAGGAAGAGTACGATTATCAATAAGGGGCACCTTGATCATAGATTTCTGAGCATTCTCAGTAGCTTTTCTGATTGATTCAGGAAGCTCTGTAGCTTTGCCCAGACCGATTCCAACTCTACCATTCTGATCGCCTACTGCAACGATAGCATTGAAACCAAAGGATCTTCCACCCTTAGTTACTTTTGCGCATCGGTTCACAGTAATCAGCCTGTCGACAAGACCGGCTTCTTCAATAGCAGATGGTCTCCGCTCTTTTTTCTGACCCTTTTTGCCTCTGGAATCGTTTGAATTCCTTCCGCCTTTAGGGTTTCTGTCTTTGTTCTCTGTTCTTTTTTCCATCAGTGTCCCCCTAGAATTCCAGTCCGCATTCGCGGACCTTCTCCGCCAGAGCTTTCACTCTGCCGTGATAGGGATGTCCACCTCTGTCAAAAACCACGGTGTTGATTCCCTTTTCTTTCGCCAATTCGGCAATTTTAGTACCTAGTGCTTCGGCCAGCTCAGTTTTGGAACCGCTGGTAGATGCCCGGAACTCTTTGGAATCCGTGGTAAGAGAAAGAAGGGTTTTTCCCTCAACATCATCAATCAGGCAAGCAATCATGTGTCTAAGTGATCTTCTAACGAAGAGTCTCGGACGCGCAGCAGTACCAGAAACTTTCTTTCTGAGACGCCTGTGCCTGCGGGAGAGGCTTTCTCTTCTCGTCAATTTTGCCATTCTTACACCTCCCCTTTCTAACTTACTACCGACTTAGCAGCTTTACGCTTCACCTGCTGGTCGCTGTAGCGGAAACCTATAAGATTATAGGGTTCTACCTTGCGGAGCTTGTAAAGCGTTGATGCAAATGCACCAACAAGATGCTTGTCGTTACCTGTAATTGTCAGAGTAAACTCGTTCTGACCTGGCTTAACCTCAACAACAAGACCTGCAGGAATTGCAGCCACAACTCTGTGGCTGAAACCAATCTGCATGTCGAGCGCCTGTGGTTTAACCTCGGCACTATAACCTTTACCCTGAACTATAAGAGAACGGGAATGACCTTTGGATACTCCCAATACTCTATTGTTAACTTCTGCACGGGTTACTCCATGAAGTCTGCGCTGATCCTGACTGTCATCAGCTCTTCCCAGGTGAAGAAATGTGCCTTCAATTTTGGCTGTAATTCCTTCAGGAAGAGGATAAAAAGCCTCTCCGCGCTTACCTTTAGCAGTAACCATACCGTCTGCGAGTTTTACTTCTACACCATCAAGGGAGATGGGAAGTCTGCCTATTCTTGACATTATTCCCCCCTACCAGACGTGAAGCAGCACTTCGCCGCCGATTTTGTGTTTTCTTGCTTCAGCGTCTGTAATAACTCCACGAGGTGTGGTTAGAACAGCAAGTCCGCGTCCACCCATAACTCTTTTGATATCACTAACACTTGCATAAACCCTGCATCCAGGTTTTGAAACACGCTTAAGACCG
Source organism: Candidatus Fermentibacteraceae bacterium (assembly GCA_016744855.1). Lineage (GTDB taxonomy): Bacteria > Fermentibacterota > Fermentibacteria > Fermentibacterales > JCC-6 > Sabulitectum. The sequence continues at coordinate 217,875 of JADGDO010000002.1, forward strand.
AGAATCAGAGACTGACCATTATTATAGGACAGATATACTCTGAGCATTCCCTGCTTATCGTCTTCAATTCTCCTGAAACCACGAATGTAACCGTGGTTATAGAGAACTCTTGCAATACTGGCCTTCATCTTGGAGGCCGGTATATCGACCATTTTGTGTCCAGCCGAAGAAGCATTCCTGATGCGGGTCAGCATATCAGCAATAGGATCTGTCATTGACATATTTTTCTCCCTACCAACTTGCCTTGCGCACGCCCGGAATCATGCCGCGATTGGCCATGTCCCGGAAACAAATGCGGCAGATGCCGAACTTTCTTAGGTAACCCCTGGGTCTTCCACACAGTGAGCACCTGTTGTATTTTCTAACTTCGAACTTTGGCGTTCTTTTGCACTTCTCGATGAGGCCTTTTTTTGCCATTACGCACCTCCTCTGCCTGTACGGTTGAAAGGCATTCCAAGAGCTTTTACAAGCTCATAGCCTTCTTCATCCGTTTTGGCTGTGGTAACTATGGTGATGTTCATTCCTCTGAATTTGTCGATCTTGTCAACATCGATCTCAGGGAAAATCGCCTGTTCCTCGATACCAAAGTTGTAGTTTCCTCTTCCGTCGAATGCCTTGGGAGAGAGACCTCTAAAGTCTCGTACCCGTGGCAGGGAAAAGTTTATCAACCTGTCGAGAAATTCCCACATACGATCATTTCTGAGTGTGGTGAAAACACCTATAGGCATTCCCTCGCGAAGCCTGAAACCCGCTATGGAATTCTTTGCCTTTACAACAACGCACTTCTGACCGGAAATGAGTTCCAGCTGAGCCTGTGCATTTGTTACATTGTTGGCATTGTCCATAGCTTCTTTACCGAGACCCATATTAAGTACTACTTTTGTGAATCCTGGAATCTGCATTGGATTGGCAAAATTGAACCTCTCCTGCATTTTTTCCTTGATCTCATCGTTATACATTTTCTGGAGTCTGGGCATATCTTTTTTGTTCATCATCAGCCCCCTAACCGACAGCAATGGTTTCGCCGCAGGCTTTGCATACGCGCCTGAGACGGCCCTCGGCATCACGGGTGCGGCTAATTCCTGTGGCTTTGCCGCATCCTGGGCATATCAGTCTGAGGTTCGATACGTGTATCGGAGCCTCTCGCTCAATTATGCCGCCCTGCTGATTCTTCTGGGAGGGACGGGTATGTCTTTTAATGAAGTTAAGACCTTCGACAATTGCCCTTTCTCTTCCGGGAAAAACCTTAAGTATTTTCCCTTCTTTGCCCCTCTCGTTACCTGATAAAACCTTAACCTTATCGCCCTTCTTCACATGCATCTAAACCACCTCCGGTGCCAGCGAAACTATTTTCATAAAACGCTGACGGAGTTCACGGCCAACCGGGCCGAAGATACGAGTGGCTACGGGCTGTCCCGCCTCATCAAGAATGACAGCTGCATTATCGTCGAAACGAACAATGGTGCCGTCAGGCCTGTTGAGTTCTTTACGTGTACGGACTACTACGGCCCTGCGAACTTCACTTTTCTTCACGGTACCACCTGGAATGGCTTCTTTCACTGTAATAACAATGACATCACCGATTCTGGCGTAGCGGCGTCTAGTGCCACCAAGTACCTTGATGCAGAGAACCTCGCGGGCGCCGGAGTTGTCGGCCACCTTGAGTCTGGATTCCACCTGGATCATCCTATAGTCCTCCTAAAGTGCCTTCTCCACGATGTCGAGCAGACGCCAGCGTTTAAGTCTTGAAGTTGGGCGGGTTTCCGAAATGGTAACCACATCGCCTACTCCACACTGGTTCTGATCATCGTGGGCATAGTATTTCTTACTTGTCTTGAATCTCTTACGGTAAACAGGGTGAGATTTGATAGTGGTGACTTCGACGACAATGGTTTTATCCATCTTGTCTGAAACAACCACTCCTCGGAGAATTCTCCTGTTTGTTTTCGTTGCTTCTTCCACCACTAACTCCCTTTCTCGTCGGCAATCATACCAAGCTCTTTTTCACGCAAAAGCGTGAGAGCTCTGGCAAGACTTCTCTTGGAGTCACGGATCTTCAGCGGGTTCTCTAGCTGGTGTGCTGCTTTGCGGAATCTGAGGTTAAAAACCTCTGTCCTCATGTCGCGTACCTGCTCCTGAAGTTCCTCGATACTCATAGACCGGAGATCGTGTGCTTTCATCGCTGAATAACCTCCTTGTCCCTGGCAACAAACCTCGTCTTAAGAGGAAGTTTGTGGCTTGCAAGTCTCATTGCTTCCCTGGCTACATCCATCGGGACACCTTCTATCTCGAACATTACTCTTCCTGGTTTGACTACTGCCACCCAGAAATCGACTGCTCCTTTTCCTTTACCCATTCTAGTTTCCGCTGGGGTGGAGGTAACAGGTTTATCAGGAAAAAGCCTGATCCACACTTTTCCTCCACGACGGACATGTCGCGTCAAAGCAATACGAGCGGATTCGATCTGAGCACTGGTGATCCAGCTGGCCTCTGTAGCCTGAAGACCGAATTCACCAAAGGCTACAGTATCTCCGCCTTTGGCACGGCCGCGCATGCGACCCCTGTGATGCTTACGAAACTTTGTTCTTTTCGGCATTAACATTCTATATCACCGCTCTCTTAAGATCCAGCAACAGGTACTTCATGTACCTCGCCTTTGTAGATCCATACCTTAACACCGATTACGCCATATGTTGTACGGGCAACGCCCTTGGCAAAATCGATATCCGCTCTGAGAGTGTGCAAAGGAACTCTTCCTTCGTGGTAAGAATTGACTCTTGACATCTCAGCACCACCCAAACGACCGGAGCAGGAAATCTTTATCCCGAGTGCTCCTGCGCGCATGGAATCGGAAATGGTTCTCTTCATTGCTCTGCGAACGCTAACTCTGTTTTCCAACTGTCTGGCCACACTGTCTGCCACAAGCATGGCATCGGTTTCTGGCTTTTCTACCTGGTTAACCTTGATTTTTACAGATTTCTTTGTCAGGTGCTTAAGCTCACTGGTAAGACTGTCGATCGTGCTGCCCCTGCTTCCGATAACAAGACCGGGACGGGCAGTGCTGATAACAACCTGAACTTCCTGTGGCTTGCGCTCAATGAGGATTCTTGAGAGCTGAGCTCTCTCGAGACGACGATAAACATACCTTCTGATGCGTTCGTCTTCCTCAACAAATCTCGCAAAATCTCTTCCCCTGGCAAACCAGTTGGAATCCCAGCCACGGCTTATACCGAGCCTGAGACCGATCGGATTGGTTTTCTGACCCAAACGATTACTCCTCTCCAGGTTCGGCGCCGTCGGCGACTTTTACCACAATGTGGCTTGTCCGGTGGCGAATTTTAGTAGCTCTACCGCGAGCTCTGGGTCTCCAGCGCATCGTGGTGGGGCCTTCATCAACAGTTATTACTTCAATCTTAAGGTCATCAATATCCAGGCTTGCACCTTCTGCTTTGACAACAGCGTTGGCAACTGCAGAGTCAAGAATTCTGCCGATAATCTTTGACGCGTTCTTGGGAACTGTCATAAGAATCGCCAGAGCCTGATTGATAGACTTGCCTCTCACCAGGTCAGCTACTGCACGAGCTTTCCTTGGGGGAACCTTTACGAATCTAGCTTTTGCTATTGCTTCCATTATTCCCCTCCCTAGGTGGTGGTGGCTTTCTTCTCGCGGTGACCGCGGAAGGTTCTTGTTGGTGCAAACTCTCCGAGCTTGTGACCAACCATGTTTTCAACCACAAACACCGGTACGAATTTCCTGCCGTTATGCACAGCAAAGGTATGTCCTACAAAATCGGGTGGGATATCCGACCTGCGAGCCCAGGTCTTGATAACTCTCTTGTCTCCCGATTCTTTCTGAGCATTCACCTTTTCCTGGAGGTTCGAATCGATGTATGGGCCTTTCTTCAGTGAACGGGCCATAACTACTTCCTCCTCTTACCGGTTGGTCTGCGTCTTGATATCATCTTGTTTGACTGCTTCTTATTCTTACGGGTACGAAGTCCTTTTGCAAGCTGTCCCCATGGAGAGCACGGATGGCGTCCTCCACTGGTTTTACCCTCTCCTCCACCCATTGGGTGATCGACAGGGTTCATGGCAACACCGCGGACATGAGGTCTGCGGCCGCGCCAACGGCTGGCTCCTGCTTTACCCGGTACAACCAGGTTGTGCTCAATGTTTCCGACTGTCCCAATAGTAGCTGCGCAAGTTACCGGTATTCTGCGCATCTCTCTTGAGGGAAGCTTCAACATGGCATAATTGCCCTCACGGGCCATAAGCTGAACTGCTGTTCCGGCACTTCTGGCCATCTGGCCACCCTTGCCGGGTTTGAGCTCAACGTTGTGAACCATTGTGCCCAGTGGAATTCTGTCCATTGGAAGGTGGTTGCCTACCTCTGGAGCAGCTTCAGGTCCGGACATAATCTGTGTATCCACAGCGAGACCTACCGGTGCAAGAATGTAACGCTTCTCGCCATCAGCATAAACAACAAGAGCGATTCGTGCTGAACGGTTAGGATCATATTCAATCGTGGCAACTCTTCCCGGAATACCGATTTTGTTGCGCTTGAAATCGATGGCACGGTACATTTTCTTGTGACCGCCTCCACGATGCCTTGCTGTAACACGACCGTTGCTGTTTCTACCAGCAGTCTTCTTGAGAGGAGTCATGAGTGACTTCTCTCCATGATTTCTTGTGATTTCTGCGAAATCAGGAGAAACCTTAAATCTGGTACCGGGAGTCATGGGTTTCCATCTCTTCATTCCCACGATTATACCCCCTCAAAGAAGTCTACAGAGTCACCCTCAGCGAGAGTAACAATTGCCTTTTTCCAGGCAGATCTGCGACCGAGGTTCCGGCCAAGTCTTTTGACTTTGCCATCCATATTGATTGTGCGAACCTTTAATACTTTAACTTCAAAAATCTGCTCAATTGCGTGTGCGATCTGAGGCTTTGTAGCTGTGGGGATCACTTTGAAGCTGTACCTGTTGTACAACTCACGGGCAATTGTCGATTTTTCAGTTACTATCGGCTCTAGAACTATCTGACGTGGGTCCATTAGTTCACCCTCGCCTTCAGCTGCTCCAGGGCATTCTCTGCAACCAGTACTATCTCTGAGTTAACAAGAGTTGTAACTGGTACATGACTTGCTGACACTGCATAAACACCTGGAATGTTACCGGCGGCTCTGGCAATCATGTTGTCGCCATTTGTAAGAATTACAGTTTTCTTTCCTGCAAGTCCGTTTCCACCGATCATATCTGTTACTTCACTGGTCTTGCCAGTAACGGACAAGTCGCGAATAACTCTGAGGTTTCCCTCGGAAAGTCTTTCACTGAGGATACCGGCAAGAGCCTTGCGGCGAACCTTGCGGTTAATCTTCAAACTGAAATTCCTTGGCTTTGGACCGTGAGCTACTCCACCGCTGCGCCAGATAGGACTCTTGAAAGAACCGGCACGAGCATGGCCAGTACCCTTCTGTCTCCATGGTTTTCTGCCGCTACCTTTTACTTCTGCTCTTGTGAGTGCACTGGCATTCCCCTGGCGTTTGTTGTTCTGCTCAGCACGAACCACTTCCCAGAGAACATGAGTAGAAACACCCATTGCAAAGAGCTCATCGGGGAGCTTTACAGCACCAACCTCTTCACCCTTCATGGTGTAAATTCTGGCTTCTGCCATTAGCTCTCACCTCCCCTGCGAATCTGCTTCCTAACCATGAGATAACCGTTCTTGGCACCGGGCACTGCGCCCTTGATAACAAGAAGGTTTTTCTCTACATCGATCTGAACGATCTCGAGGTTTTTCACAGTTGTTTTTGTATTTCCGCACTGACCGGGCATTTTCTTGTTCTTCCAGACTCTTCCCGGTGTTGCGCACTGACCGATTGAACCGGGAATACGCTTTCCATGATAACCATGTGTCGCATCAAAACCGGAGAAACCGTGACGCTTTACAACTCCCTGAAAACCCTTACCCTTAGTGAGACCTGTGACATTAACCTTCTCCCCAGGAATGAACATTGAAACGGTGAAAGTATCACCAGCTTTAACGCCTTCCGCAGGAGTAGGAAACTCAACAAGTCTTGAAACAGGAGGAGCCCCTGCCTTATCAAGGTGACCCTTGAGAGGCTTATGGATTCTACTCTCCTTTTTCGGCCAATAACCCACCTGAACCGCGGAGTATCCATCGGTTTCCTGTGTTTTGACCTGCACCACCGGGTTGGGGGCAGCTTCAAGCACCGTAACAGGTATAGCTCTGCCGTCTTCTGCGAAGACGCGAGTCATGCCCAATTTACGAGCCATAATTCCGCTCATAACCACTTCCCATCGCTGAAGTCCCCATGGAACGGGGGGACAAGCGTTTCTGTTTTTACCACCTGAAGGATCGACCGTCCTCGTCCTGCCAGTGTGGTTTTCCTCTTAACCCGAGCATCCGGGTCAGTAAGGAATGGAACTAATTACTATTTAATCTCCACGTCGACACCAGCAGGAACATCGAGCTTCCTGAGTGCTTCGGTGGTCTGCTCATTGGGATCCATGATCTCAATAAGTCTTGAATGTACCCTAATCTCAAACTGCTCGCGTGATTTTTTATTCACATGCGGGCTTCTCAAAACTGTTATAACCGAACGTCTTGTGGGCAGAGGAATCGGTCCAGCAACACGAGCACCGGTGTTAACAACACCGCGAACTATGTCAGTGGATGACCTGTCCAGAAGACGATGATCATAGGCTCTGAGCCTGATCCTCAATCTGTTCTCGTTCAATGCAACTCCTTAAACAAACAACTAATTGGACGGGATAAACCCGCACCATAAAAACTGCCGCAAAGAACTTCATCTGTATAGTACACATGAACTTCCACGCAAACAACCAAAACTCTATAGCACCTGCTGGACCCATAGAAGCCCGCAGGGATGGCTATTATACACAATAGCCGTCAATTGCGCTACCCCGACAACTACCGCAAAGCTACTCAAACTCCGGTTTTTATGCAAAAGGCAAATCAATCTGTTTTCTATTAGAATATTCATAGAGGATAACAGTACACAAACCTGAATGGAGTAAAGTATGATGTTTGGAAGCGACGAGAAATCTGGAATGGGTATGCCCGGTCCGGCAATGGCCGCAAAAATGATGAGCAGAGTGCCAATGATGATGGGAAGCAGGCTTTCAGAAATGTGCGGCAAGGATAGAAAAGTTTTTCTTTTTGAATCCGTTCGTGAAATGCTCGCTGACTACTCCGGGGAAATGACAGACGAGGAATATCAGCTTCTGGTGGAAGAACTGACCGGCACCCTTAAGGAACGTCCAACCCCCTCTAAAGATGCCGGGAATAGTTGCTGCTGATCGCACAGTGGAAAACCGTCAGTAGGTAATACCCATTTTTTCCAGCAGTTTTCTCTGGACATTAGGTGGTACCTCAGAATATTCACTGAACTGCATTGTGTATCCTGCTCTACCTTGTGAAAGACTCCTAAGAGCACTTGTGTAGCCAAACAACTCGGCGAGAGGAATGTTTGCCAGGATCGCCTGAGCCTCACCCCGCTGATCAATAGAGACAACGGTACCCCGCCTTGCATTCACATCTCCGATTATGTCTCCCATGTAATCAATCGGTGTAACAATATCCACCTTCATAAGAGGTTCTCTGATAACAGGAGATGCATCTTGAAGTGCTTTTCTTAAAGCTATTGCAGCGGATGAACTGTAACCGAGCTCAGTTGAGTCCGTTTCGTGTATTTTGGCAGCGGTAAGCACGATCTCGACACCATCAAGAGGATAACCGGCTAGAACACCGGCACTGACTGATCCCATAACTCCACTTTTTGCCGCCTCTAAAAAGAGATTCGGGAGAGTCGAGACTTCCGAGACAAAGCTAATTCCTGATTCTGCAGGTCTGACTTCTACAGTTGCATTGCCATAATTGCCTTTGCCCCCGATAAGGCGCTCAAATGTATCGGTAGCCCTTCCGATTGATGATACACTCTCTCTGTAAGAAACCTGTGGTCTTCCGGTTCTAACATTGAGTTTCTTCTCCCGCTTCATTCTGTCTACTACTATTTCAAGATGAAGTTCTCCCATACCACGGATAAGGGTCTGCCCCGTTTCTCTGTCAACTCCTACCCGGAGACTGGGGTCTTCACTCGTCATGTCGAGCAGTGTATCTTCAAGTTTTTTCTCGTCACCGGTACTAACAGGCTCAATAGCCATCTCCATTACTGGATCAACAAAGTGAATTGTTTCAAGAGTAAGGGGTTTTCCCAAGGCAGTTAGTGTATCTCCAGTTGCTGCATTTTTCATACCGGCTGCGGCTATATCACCCTCTGATACAGAATCAAGATGAATCCTCTTGTCGGCATGCATCATAACAAGTCGGGTCAAGCGTTCTTTCTTGCCTGTTCTGTTATTAAATATTGGTTGACCGTCATTAGCTTTGCCTGAATAAACCCGCAGATAAGCAAGCCTCCCCAGATGGGGGTCTGTCTGAATTTTGAAAACAAGTGCTGTAAAGGGTTCGGTATCTGATCTATCTCTTGTCTCTTCTTTGCCATTAGGCTTTATTCCTGTCACAGAAGGAAGCTCTTCAGGCGCTGGAAGCCAGTCAACAATGGCATCGATAAGACGCTGTACACCAACATTCCTAAGGGCTGCTCCACACAACACCGGGATAAAAGCACCCTCAATTGTTCCTTTTCTGAGAAGAGCGGAAATCTCCTCCTTCTCCAGCTCACCGGCAAAATATCTCTCCATTGCCTCATCATCGAGTTCTGAGACAGATTCTTTGACCTTCTCCAGTGCTGCTGCTGCTGCGTCTTTATAATCATCGGGTATTTCTCTGGTTTCAAATTTTGTTCCGAGTGACTCCATATCAAAATACAGAGCTTTCTGTTCAAGGACATCGATAACGCCCTTAAAGTCACTACCCTGCCCGACGGGCAGCATAACTGGAAGAGGAACCTCACCCAGTATGTCTGTCATCATCTGAAGCACGCGATCAAAATCTGCACCCTGTCTGTCCAGCTTATTAACGAATGCAAGTGTTGGTACAGAGTATCTCTGAGCCTGTCTCCAGACAGTTTCTGTCTGAGGCTCTACTCCGCCAACGGCACAGAATACACCGACACCTCCATCAAGAACTCTCAGAGAGCGCTCAACCTCAGCGGTGAAGTCTACATGGCCAGGTGTGTCAATGATATTTATTCTTGTATCACGCCACTCACAAGTTGTGGCAGCAGATACAATTGTTATACCTCGCTCCCTTTCCTGGGGCATCCAGTCCATTACTGCAGTACCGTGATCAACATCACCCAGTCTGTGCGTTCGTCCGCTGTAGAAAAGAATTCTCTCCGTTACAGTGGTTTTTCCAGCATCTATATGTGCGAAAATACCGATGTTTCTTGTTTTACTGGGCGTACCCATTCCAGTTTCTCCTTTATGTCGCAGTGATTAATCTCTGACTGTGCAATTTATTAAGAAGGAAGCTAATGTCAACCTTGGAGAACAGAAGGGCTAACAGCAACTCTACAAAAGTCATCTCCCGCAAAAACAGATTCAATGATTTCAACTCTGACAGAAGTCTCTGTAATAGTTTCCCAGATGTCTCTATAAAAGCCCGCACCGCAAAGGCAATAGTCTACAGGCACTTGTATTCCAAGCATCAGGGCTTGATTCACCCTGGGGCAATGGCAGTACATCTTCCTTCTCTCTTCCGGATCCTTTTCGTAAAACCATTTTTTTAAATTGCAACTTTTGGGGATCTTTGTTGCTACTATCCTCTTGCCGTCTAGTACCCCCGGCAAACCCATATTCATCTCAAGAAGTTTTTCTATTATTTGCTGATCCAAATCCATTCCGTCACGCAGAGACTCAACAAACTGATTTTCAAGAAGAGAGATACATTCTCCAATACTTCCCCTCTTACGGAAAGCATCCCTGATAGGTAGCAATTTCGTTCGAGGGTAATGGCAGGCGCATCCGGTAACAACATCATGCAAGTCTTCAGAGGAAAGCCCTTCCTGCATTTTCTCCACAGCGGAAGCAGTCCACTGCAGTACCGCACCTGCAGAAGAGCTTGAGTTCAAAGTCTCTGAGTTAATCAAAACCATATCCCTGAACTCTTTGCCCTTCAAGTCCAGCAGCTGTGAGGAAAGCTTATCCAGCCACATTCTTTCAAAATCCATGGCTATTCCATCGGATTTAGATCGCATAACTTAAACTTCTTTAAAAGCTCATCCGGGTCGGTGCTCCACTGGGCCATTTTCCTCGAGATGTGCTCAGTCCAGCCGTAATTGTCAAATGAGTACTTCTCTTCTTTGCTTTTATCAGAAAGGGGAATCATGTAACCGGCATTTCTGTAATAATCCTGTTCCAGGTAACCATCGTCCATTTGCTTCATTGCTTCTCTTATCAATTCAGGTGAAAGCTGAGGGTACTTCTCTTCAAACAGATGAAACTCCATCGGGTATCTTGGTCGTACCGGTGGGTTTTCAGCTGGAAAGCCCATGGAAATAATAACGAGCGGGAAGACATGTTCAGGGATATTGCAATGCTTCCGCAGTTTATCTGCCATGTATGGGGCAGCGCCGATGTAGCAACTTCCCATACCGAGGCTTTCTGCAGCATTCACCATATTCTGAGCCATGTAAGCTGCATCCTGCATACCGAACAAGAGGCTGTGTATGTCTGACGCTTCTCTCTTCCATCCCCTGGCTTCCATCACTTTTTCCATTCGGTGAAGATCGCAGAGAATGATGAATTGAATGGGTGCCTTGAAAGCATTTGTTTCGCGGTTACGCTGTATTATGACACTGCCGAGCTGCATGGCAAAAGGAGCCTGCTGCCCTGCTCTAACAACAGTAAGAATTTCTTCCTCTGTTGGAATCTGATCTGTGTACTTTCTAATGGATTTCCTGTTCATCATGGAATCAATGACTTCGTTATGGATCATAACAGCCCTCACTTTCACTACCGAGAATGTCTAAATCTATTGGCTTCTATTATACACTCACTTGACCCTTCACTGCCTTCCTGCAATCTTCAACTTGTACAAACAAGCAGAAAGGTAGGAAATATGGGATTGATAGATTCGATTATTAAAGAGCATGGGGGTGGCATAGTCACCCAGCTTGCAGGGCAGTTCGGGCTCGACAAGGCAACGGCAGAAAAGGCAGTTCGAGCTCTGATGCCAGCACTTTCAGAAGGGTTGAACAAAAACATTTCCTCTCCTGATGGACTTCAATCGCTTGTTTCGGCTCTCCAGAAAGGGGACCGTGGAACTATCATCGACAATCCGGCTGAGCTTTCCAACCCGGGAATTACAGAAGACGGCAATGGAATACTAGGCCACCTTCTCGGAAGTAAAGAAGCCAGCCGACGCGTAGCCGGGGATGCAGCAGAACAAACAGGAGTAGACAGCAGTACCCTTAAAAAGATTCTACCTGTGGTAGCATCAGTAGCAATGGGTGTATTAAGCAAACAGAATCTTGGATTAGGTGGCGGTGCCGCTTCGATGATAACGGGCGCACTCGGCTCATTCCTGAAATCAGATGATGGAGACGGATCAGACGAACAAGGCCTGCTCGGTCTTGCAAAAAAGTTGTTTTAAACAGAACCGCAAAAAAGGAGGAAGAAGATGGGACTACTTGATTTCGCAGCAAACATAGGGAGAACTCTCTATACAAAAGAGGAAGAAGCCCATGAAAAAATACAGAAGCATATTGAAGAGGACAATCCCGGCATAGAAGAATTACTTGTTTCTTTCGAAAAAGGCATAGTAACCCTTTCAGGTAAAGCCAAAAACAGCGATGCTCTTGAAAAGGCAATCCTGATGGCCGGAAACGTCAAGGGTGTCAGCAAGATAATTAACAAAGTCAAAAGCGCTCTTCCTCTTTCAGGAAATGTTGCTTACTACGAGATCAAGTCAGGCGATACCCTCTGGGCTGTTGCAAAGAAACACTACGGTGACGGAAACAAGTACACTAAAATAGTGGAAGCCAACAAAGAGGTCATCAAGGACGCCGACAAAATCTTCCCCGGACAGAAAATCAGACTCCCGAAATAGAGTGTAACTGAAAAGGCCACTCTCCTGCATGCAGGGGAGTGGCCTTTTCTTTATCAGTCAGAAGTTACCAGCGGTAGTGGGCAAATGCCTTATTGGCGTCAGCCATCTTGTGGGTATCTTCTTTTTTCTTAACACTGGAACCTTCACCGCGGGAAGCATCCAAAAACTCGGCAGCCAGACGCGTTCTCATGGTGTTACCCTTACGCTTTCTGGAGAAACCGATGATCCATCTCATGGCAAGTGCGTCCCTTTCTTCGGGGCGAACTTCAAGAGGAATCTGATATGTGGATCCACCGACACGACGACTCTTAACCTTCAAAACGGGACGCACATTGTTCATAGCTTTAGTGAAAACGGCTACTGGGTCCTGGCCTTTTTCTGCAATGATATCAAATGCACCATAAACAATAGATTCTGCAACAGATTTCTTTCCCTGAAGCATGATATTGTTGATGAATTTGGCAATAACAATATTACCGAATTTTACGTCTGGCAGAATTTCTCTGCGCTTTGGTCTATTTCTTCTCATTTTATATTCCCCGCTCTACGATTCCCGTTTTGTTCCGTATTTGGAACGGCTTTGTTTTCTACCTTCAACGCCGCTTGTATCCTCAACACCACGAATGATGTGATAACGTACGCCGGGAAGATCTTTTACTCGGCCACCCCTTACAAGAACAACGGAGTGTTCGTTAAGGTTGTGTCCCTCACCGGGAATATATGCTGTAACCTCGAACCCGTTACGCAGCCTCACGCGGGCAACCTTACGAAGTGCCGAGTTAGGTTTCTTAGGTGTGGAAGTGTACACTCTGGTACAGATTCCTTTCCTCTGTGGACAACTAGTCAGGGCTGGAGCCTTGTTTTTTTGAACTTGCTTCTTACGCCCTTTTCGCACCAGCTGATTAATGGTGGGCAAACTTTCTCCTTTCGTGGGTCAGCTCGTGCGAGCTGCCGTTTCTCCTATTACAGTGAGTGCAACTCTATACATGATTAAACTTATCGTCAACCTCTGGCTCCGGGACCGGTATTGGTAACTCAGAACCATCGCTCATGGAAATGGCGATATCACGGTAAGCTTTTACTCCAGTTCCTGCGGGTACAAGATGTCCCACAATAACATTTTCCTTTAGGCCAACCAGTCTATCCAGCTTGCCGTTAATGGCAGCGTCTGAAAGAACTGAATTTGTCTCCTGGAAGGATGCCGCGGAGAGGAAGCTTGTTGTAGCCAGTGATGCCTTGGTTATGCCAAGCAGCATTACATCACTGGAAGCAGGGCGTCTGCCCTGACCCATCATTTCCATGTTCACTTTATTCAGGGCAAGACGGCTCACTCTGGCTCCCTCGAGGAACTGAGTATCACCTGCATTCTCAACCCTTGCTTTACCCAGCATCTGTCTTACGACGATACCGATGTGTTTATCGTTAATCTTAACACCCTGAAGTCTGTAGACTTCCTGGATCTCATTAAGAAGATATGCCTCTACGCTCTCGGTACCAATAACTCTGAGGATATCATGTGGATCAAGAGGACCATCCGTGAGTTTGTCTCCTGCCTCAACACGATCGCCTTCGCGGACTCTAATGTGCTTGGTTGCCTGTATTTTAATATTGGCTTCCTGGCCCTGATCTCCAGCGATAGTCACCGTACGCATTGCAGCTTTAATCGGGCTCAGCGAAATAGTTCCGCTGATCTCAGCAATCGCTGCTGCATCGGAAGGACGTCTTGCTTCAAAAAGCTCGTCTACTCTTGGAAGACCACCGGTAATATCCTTCTGCATACCTGCTCGCTTAACCATTCTAGCGATGTGTGTACCTGTCCTAATGAGATGTCCATCTCTAACGTGAAGCGTTGCACCACTTGGTATCGGGTAGATACCTCTTACATGGTCCTTGATAAACTGTTCAACCGGATCTGCTCCAAGCTGACGCTGCTTACCGCGAACAACGATGTGGCTTCTGGAGCCACCCTTCTGGAAGAAACTCACAAAAATAAGAATTCGTGAGCTGGCAATTATCTCACTGAGACGAAGAATTACCTGGCGGGTTCCAGCATGAGCCTTATCAAGACTCGCAAGACCCATGATAAACGGATGACTCTGGCTGTAGGCAATCAGAGCATCCATGAATTCATCTTCGAGTTCCTCATTCTTACGGCTGCTGGAAACAGCCAGACGTTCTGTAACTTCTTTAAGGGTTTTGAACTCTTTTTTGTCTTTTGCTGTCTTTGCAGTCGAGTTTCCGAGCTGCTCAACAATTTCAGCAAATGCTGCATAACTACCGGTTCCTACTCTTCTGCAATCAAGAGAAAGGAAAGGCGTTTCAGATGGGCTGCTGGCATGATCATTGATGATATCATCATAAAGTGAAGTAGGACGAACGGCATTGGTATCACGATAGGTGAATACAATTCTACCGTTTTTACTTTCCACTTCTTCCAGAAGCTCGTTGAATGTTATCAGCTCTTCTTCCCTGCGCCTTGGACGGCCGGAAAGAACCACCATGTGCTCTGGAAGGATGAATATGTGGGGATGTAGCGTACGGCTTCTATCCTCCACAATAATCATCTGTCTGTGCTGCTCACTATCGATGTCCTCCTGAAGAGTAACATCCTCTTCAATATCCACATAGTGAATTGAACCGGAATGCTCACTCACAATCGGATTACTGAAGGGCTCAGCTACAAACAGAAGCTCATCTCTCTCAACGATCTGATCATCACCAACGAACATGATAGCTCCGGGAGATATCTCGTAGGAAGAGAGAATTTCACCATCGCCGTCAACAACATCAATCTGGCCGTTTCTTGAAGCAATGACACTTGGGTTGCCCTCTGCATCAGTACCCTCAACCATGTGTATGTTCCTGAAACTAATTTTTCCAGGATGTCTGGCCTTAACCTGGTTGTCCTGTGCCTCGCGAGACGCAACACCACCGGTATGGAAAGTTCTGAGTGTAAGCTGTGTACCTGGCTCACCGATTGACTGAGCAGCAATAACACCGGCTGCCTCTCCTTCGGTAACCATTCTGTTACGGCTTAGATCCCACCCGTAACACTTTCCACACAAACCGCGTTCTGCTTCACAGGTAAGTACCGACCGGATTTTAACAGACTCGATGGAACGTGAATCTATGTACGAAGCAAGTTTGGGTGTAATCTCTGCTCCGGAATCACAGATAATCTCATCGGTCACAGGGTCGTAAACATCCTCTGCAGTCACACGTCCAACAATACGCTCGCTGAGCTTTTCAATAACCTTCTCGCCCTCTTTAAGAGCAGTAATTTCACGACCGCGAATGGTTCCGCAATCCTCTTTAGAAATCACTACATCCTGACAAACATCAACAAGACGTCTGGTCAGGTAACCGGCATCAGCCGTTTTAAGGGCGGTATCGGCAAGACCTTTTCTGGAACCGTGAGTTGAGATGGAGTATTCGATAACCGAAAGACCCTCTTTGAGGGAACTGATAATCGGTGTTTCAATTGTTTCACCGATCTCACCTGAGAGCTTCTTCTTCGGTTTGGCCATAAGACCTCGCATACCTGCAAGCTGTCTTACCTGTTCGATACTTCCTCGAGCACCCGAGTTTGCCATCAGATAGATGGGATTGAACCCGTGGTTATCATGACTGAGCTGCTCCATCATAGCGTTCTTCACGCCATCGGTAGCTGTTGACCATACATCAATAATCTTGTTGTATCTGTCACTCTCGGTCATTTCACCCTTACGGGCAGCAAACTCAACCTCAGCCACAAGGGCTGAACTTTCTTTGATGATCCCGCTCTTAGCGTCAGGAATAATCATGTCGTCCATACCCACTGTTAAACCGCAGGTGGTACTGTACTTGAATCCGAGGTCCTTGAGGTTATCAAGGAATACAGCAGTTTTGACAGCACCGAGTTCATTGAATGATCTCGATACCATACGGTTCAAACCCTTTTTCCCGAATATTTTAGCGTGGGATTCAGTAAGGCCATTGGCCATTATGTAACCCATACCCTCGGGAACAATAGAGTTAAAGATTACCTGACCCGGGGTCGTGTAATCCTTCCAGTATTTGGGCTGACGTCTTTCGCCCTTGGAATTTATCTCATTAATTTTATTAATGTTACGTATTTTGATTCTGGTATGAAGATTTACCTTACCAGCATCCAGTGCCCCGATTACCTCACTCTTTGATGCGAAGATCATACCCTCGCCTTTGTCTTTGGCAAGAGGTTTCGTGATGTAATAAGCACCGATAACAATATCGTGGCTCGGAGCTGCTACAGGTTCACCGCTTGAAGGCTGAAGAATATTTCGGCTTCCAAGCATTAGAACTCGTGCTTCAATCTGGGCTTCAGCAGAGAGAGGAAGGTGAACAGCCATCTGATCGCCATCGAAATCTGCATTGAAAGCTGCACATGCAAGCGGGTGAAGCCTAATGGCAAGACCCTCCACAAGTACAGGTTCGAAAGCCTGGATTCCAAGTCTGTGCAGGGTTGGTGCACGGTTAAGCAACACAGGGTGATTTGCTATAACCTCTTCAAGTATTGCCCAGACAATTTCATCTTTGTCTTCAACCTGCTTCTGAGCCATCTTTACCTTGTCACCGGTTAACCTGGCCAGTCTTCCAACCACGAATGGTTTGAATAGCTCGAGAGCCATGGTCTTGGGAAGACCACACTGGTGCATTTTAAGCTCGGGACCAACAACAATTACAGAACGACCGGAATAGTCTACTCGTTTACCGAGCAAATTCTGACGGAATCTTCCACGCTTGCCCTTAAGCAAATCAGAAAGACTGCGCAGAGGACGCATTCCTGCACCCTTTACCGGTTTACGGCGACTACCATTATCCAGAACAGCATCTACAGCTTCCTGAAGCATTCTCTTCTCGTTACGGAGAATAACATCTGGAGCCTGGAGATCAAGAAGTCTCAGCAATCTGTTGTTTCTGTTAATAACGCGCCTATAGAGATCGTTGAGATCACTTGAAGCGAATCGTCCACCCTCAAGAGGCACGAGTGGCCTAAGATCAGGAGGAAGAACAGGGAGTATTCGAAGAATCATCCACTCCGGCTTGTTATCATTCTTTGAGCTTTCAAAAGCAACAACCTCTTTCAGGCGCTTCAGATTCTTCTGACGCCTGCTCTGTGTGGTTTCATTGGCAATACTCGTACGAAGAGTTGCTGCCAGTTCATCCAGATCTATTTCCGAGAGAAGGCTTGTTACAGCTTCCGCTCCCATGCCTACGGTAAAGGCATCTTCACCGTAAGTTTCTCTAGCGGCGTAGTAATCCTCATCATCCAGGACTTTGCCCGGTTTGAGAGAAGGATGTTCGCTCGTGATTACGATATATGATTCGTAATACAGAACACGTTCCAGATTAAGATTGGTGATATCAAGAAGCTTGTTGATTTTTCTGCTCTTGAAATACCAGATGTGAGATACAGGAACAGCAAGTTCAATATGTCCCATGCGACTGCGTCTGACCCGTGAATGGGTAACTTCAACACCGCATCGGTCACACTTAACACCTCTGTAACGAGGTTTTTTGTACCTTCCGCAACTGCACTCCCAGTCCTTTACCGGACCGAATATTTTTTCACAAAAGAGACCGTCCGCCTCAGGCTTGTAACTGCGATAATTTATAGTTTCAGCCTTGGTCACCTCGCCGTAAGACCATTCTTTAATAGTCTCCGGTGAAGCAAGACTGATTCTTATTCCTGAGAAATCAGCCGGAAATGTATTGGCATCTCTTAGGGAATGTGAATCAAGCATTCTACCTCTCCCTCTCTTCAGTCATGTCAAGTTCGACGTCCAGAGCTAGACTTCTCATTTCACTGAGAAGAACATTGAACGCCTCAGGCGTTCCTCTGGTTTCGACATTCCTGCCATGAACTATTGCCTTGTAAGCTTCAGTACGCCCGTCAACATCATCACTCTTGATGGTGAGCATTTCCTGAAGACAATGCGATGCGCCGTAAGCTTCAAGAGCCCAGACTTCCATCTCGCCGAGTCTCTGCCCGCCATTCTGGGCTTTTCCACCCAGAGGCTGCTGTGTAACCATGGCGTATGGTCCAGTGGATCGCGCATGAATTTTATCTTCAACCTGGTGGGCAAGCTTAAGCATGTACATCCTGCCGACAGTAACTCTTTGATCAAATGGCTCGCCTGTTCTGCCATCGTACAGCACGGTTTTACCGTCGCGGTCATGGCCAGCCTCTTCCAGAAGATCAGCGATGTCTTTGTTGTTCACACTGTCAAAAACAGGAGTAATAGCATTAATACCGAGATCGGCTGCAGCCATACCCAGGTTAGTTTCCATAATCTGTCCCACATTCATTCTACTGGGGACACCAAGAGGGTTGAGGCAGATATCTACGGGAGTTCCATCAGGAAGATAAGGCATATCCTCCTCAGGAACGATAATGCTTACAACACCCTTGTTACCGTGACGGCCAGCCATCTTGTCACCGATACGAAGTGTTCTTCGCTTAGCAACATAAACTTTTACCAGTCTTGTAACGCCGGGTTTCAGCTCATCTCCGCGATGAAGTCTGTCTTCAATATCCTGATACTTATCATTAAGTTCTTTGAGTTTGTTCTCTGCGCTGCGCAGAATTCTTCTGGCTCTGTCATCTACTACGAGGTCTTCAACAAGCTGACGGTTAAAATCGAGATCAGTGAAATCGATTTTTTTGAGGAAAGTAACAGTAATTTTTCTTCCCTCGGGAATCAGCTGTTCTCCGGTTACCCCGTCGATGAATGTCGCAGCTTTTCGTCCTGCAAGGACGTCTCTCAGCATTGCATCGCGATTTTCGAAGAGTCTTCTTTCGCTCTCCATGCGCTCTTCGCGGATGGCATCAACGCGAGATTCAATTTCTCGTCTTCCACGCTCAGTATCGTCTCTGCGAGAGTAAACCTTAACGTCAACTACAATACCGGACATTCCAACAGGAGCTTTAAGGGATGTATCTTTCACATCACTCGCTCTCTTACCGAATATCGCCCGGATAAGACGCTCCTCGGGAGAGAGATCCTGTTCACCCTTGGGGCTTACTTTACCCACAAGAATGTCTCCTGCTCTGATTCTGGAACCGATACGGACAATACCGTTGTCATCCAGATTGCGCATAGCATCGCGCTTTTCAGTCGCATTAGGAAGATCATAGGTCAGTTCTTCAGGACCGAGTTTGGTTTCACGGAATTGTGTTTCAAACTCTACGATGTGAACAGAGGTAAAGGTATCATCCTTAACTACTCTCTCGCTCACTACGATAGCATCCTCAAAGTTGTAACCGTTCCAGGGAGTGAAAGCAACAAGTGCATTAACACCGATAGCAAGTCGACCATTTTTAGTCGCCATACCGTCAGCGAGAATATCACCTTTTTCCACTTTATCACCAATTGAAACAAGTGGCTTCTGGTTTACACATGTATCCTGGTTAGACCGCTCGAATTTTCTAAGAGAATAAACATCTTCTCTATCGAAATCATATTCATCACCGTCTGCCTTTATAACAACTCTGCCGGCATCAACATGAGTGATAATACCAGCTCTCTCTGCAACAACAATCGATCCACTATCTCTCGCTGCAATCTCTTCCATACCAGTACCAACTACCGGATCATCTGTGAAAAGAAGAGGTACAGCCTGACGTTGCATATTTGAACCCATCAGGGCCCTGTTTGCATCATCATGCTCAAGGAAAGGAATAAGAGCTGCGGAAAGTCCTACAAGCTGCATTGGACTTACATCGATGTACTCCACTTCCTCAGGTGTAACCATCGGGAATGCACCGGCTTTTCTTGCTCTTACCAGAGGGCCAATAAGTCTGTTGTCGTTATCGACAAGAGAATCAGCCTCTGCAACTGTTGTTCTATCTTCTTTATCTGCTGACAGGAAAGAAACTTCATTTGTTATCTTTCCATTAATCACTCGCCTGTATGGTGTTTCAAGGAAGCCAAATCGGTTGATTGATGCGTAAACAGAGAGTGTTGTAATTAGACCAATGTTCGGTCCCTCAGGTGTTTCCACTGGGCATACTCTGCCGTAATGGGTGTGGTGAACATCTCTTACATCGAAACCGGCGCGCTCTCTCGTAAGACCACCCTCACCAAGTGCACTTGTACGGCGCTTGTGGGTAAGTTCAGCAAGAGGATTTGTCTGCTCCATAAACTGAGACAACTGACTCTGTCCAAAGAAAGAGTTAATAACGCTGGAGAGGGTTCTTGAGTTAACAAGATCCTGTGGTCTGAGTTTCTCCCTGTCTTGCTGTCCCATTCTGTCTTTGATAGTTCTGGCCATCCTGGCAAGACCCTTTGAGAATTCCTGACCGAGAAGTTCGCCAACAGTCTTTACTCTTCGGTTACCGAGGTGATCAATATCATCAGAGACATTGGTGCCCTCCCGGAGACATATAAGATTATCAACAATAGAAACAAGATCTGGAACTGTCAGTGTCAACTTATCCATGGACGTGTTTATGTTCAATCTCTCATTCAGCTTGTATCGTCCAACCTCACTCAGGCTGTAACGTTTGCTGTCAAAGAACATTGATCTTAAATAGCTTCTGGCGTGATCAAGCGAAGGTGCGTCGGTTCCGCGAAGTGCTTCGTAGATCCACATTGTAGCAGAAGCTTCACTCTTCTCTATACCTGCACCCAGTGCAGCCTCTTCTTTTGCAAGTGTACGACGAATACTGTCTATGCTGTTGCGGTCATTACGTGGCTCAAGAAATTTTACTTTGAGTATGCCCGCAGCGGCAAGTTTCTCCAGTTTCTCCACACTTTCCACAGGCTCATCGCAGCGAACAAGAAATTCTCCAGTTTCGCTATCAATAATATCCTCTGCGAATGACTTGTGTACGATCTCAGAGACCTTTGACTGTCTCTTAAGAATCGATGCAAGTTCCTTCTCCTGTACAGGGTAGAAGGATGAAAGTATTTCTGTTTCAGTACTAAGTCCAAGCGCTCTTAAGAGCATGGTGATTGGAATTCGCTTGGGCTTTTTATCAATATTAGCAAAAATAATGTCGTTAGAATCAAGTGTTAAATCCAACCAGGATCCCTTCTGCGGGATAACTCTGGCTGTACAGATTCTACGGCCCCTCTGCTGCGTCTTCTCTTCGAAGAAAACACCGGGACTTCTGTGAAGCTGACTAACTATTACTCGTTCAGCTCCGTTAATAATAAATGATCCGTTTTCTGTCATCTGAGGAAGCTCACCAAGGAATGTACCCTGATCAACAGCCATCTTCATAACAAGTGTTTCTGGATCTCTGGTTACAAGTCGCATTGTAGCATTCAAAGGTGCGGAAAAAGTTACGCCTCGCTCTACTGCCTCGCGTTTCGAGTGCCGCGGACGACCTATATCGTAACCAACATACTCCAAAGAGAATTCTTTAGTCGAACTCTCGATGGGAAAAGTGTCTATTAATATTTTATGAAGCCCCTGGGGGAGCCTCTCCTCGGGCTTAACGTCTGCCTGAAGAAAATTGTCGAACGATTCCTTCTGCACTCTCAATAAGTCAGGAACTCTTATCGCAGGTTTAACGCGAGAAAAATTCCTCATAGGTCTCGTTTTTTTCACTGCCACTCCTCTACACTGCTCCTGTACCGAAATAAGCTAATTAGCGGGATATCACGAATTTCTCACCAGTACTCAATGAACCCCGGCAAGAAGTCCGGGAATAAGGGGCTGAAGGCGGGAGGAGTAGTACTCCCCTCCCGCCGTCAGTATAGGTAATCTGGTATCTATTTAAGAACAGCTGTTGCGCCGGCCTCTTCAAGCTGCTTCTTTACCTCTTCTGCTTCGGCCTTCTCAACACCCTCTTTAACCTTGGACGGTACGTTGTCTACAAGATCCTTGGCTTCTTTGAGACCGAGACCTGTAAGCTCACGAACGACCTTGATAACGGCGATCTTCTTAGCGCCGAAACTTTCAAGAACAACGTCGAACTCGCTCTGCTCTTCTACTGCTTCTCCGGCAGGACCTGCTGCTACAGCTGCTGCTGCAGGTGCTGCTGCTGATACACCGAACTTGTCTTCCATTTCCTTAACAAGCTCAGCGAGCTCAAGGACGGTCATGTTCGAAATAGCCTCGATGACCGCGGCCTTTCTATCTTCACTCATCGTATTTCCTCCGTACTTCGCGAGATTCCAGTGAATCCCGTGTTGCTATTGTTCAAGTTATTCTTTGCTTTCGCTGATGGCATTAACAGCATAAAGGAACTTTCTGATAACACCGCTGGTAACCATTACGAAGCCCTGCAGTGGTGAGTTCATTGATCCAACTACACGTGCAAGAAGTTCTTCCTTACTTGGCATGTCAGCAAGACTGATAACCTCATCCGCACTGAATGATTTTCCGGAAACAAATCCACCCTTGGCTACAAGTAATCCTTTGTGTGCTTTAGAAAAAGCTTTGATGATTCTTGCTGGTGCAACTTCGTCTTCGCTGTATGCAATTGCAGTAGGACCGTTGAGAATACCAAAAATATCCTCATCTGGATTTATACCTACTTCTTCAAAAGCACGCTTCAGGAGCGTGTTTTTTACAACGGTAAAAACGATTCCGGCTTCACGCATCTGTATGCGCAATTCAGTCATTGCCTCAACATTGATACCTGTGAAGTCGGCCAGTATAACTGATCCTGATTCACCGATTCCGCCGTTAAGATCAGAGACTACGACTTCTTTATCTTTTCTAGTAATACTCATAGTCGCAACTCCTTTCTACCTGAGCAGTGCGCGGATATCATTGATGTCCACACGAATGCCGGGGCCCATTGTCGAGGAAACAGACATGTTTTTAAGGTAACGGCCTTTTACCGATGAAGGTCTAAGCTGTATAACCTTTTCCATGAATGTAAGAATGTTCTCCATGAGATCTTTGTGTTCAAAGCTTGCTTTTCCAACAGGAACATGAACATTACCGGTTTTATCAACTCTGAAGCTGATTTTACCTGCTTTTGAATCCTTAACAGCAGCTCCAACATCCATTGTAACTGTACCTGTCTTGGGATTCGGCATCAGGCCTCTTGGTCCAAGAACGCGACCGAGTTTACCGACAACACCCATCATGTCCGGAGAGGCGATAACAACATCAAAGTCGAGCCAGCCCTCAGTAATCTTCTTGGCTGTTTCTTCGTCTCCAATGAAATCGGCTCCGGCTGCCTTGGCTTCTTCTGCCTTGTCACCTCTTGCGAAAGCAAGAACTCTGACAACTTTACCTGTTCCGTTAGGAAGCATGCATGTTCCGCGGACAACCTGATCGCTGTACTTGGGATCTACACCAAGATTACAAGCAACTTCAATTGTCTCATTGAACTTGGCAGTAGCAAGATCTTTGATAGTAGCCACAGTCTCTTCGAGAGTATAAATTCTCTCTCTGTCAACGGTTTCCAGGGCTTTTGCAAATCTTTTGCTTTTAGCCATCCACCACCTCCAGGCCCATGCTGCGAGCGGTGCCTGCTATCATGCTGATAGCTGTCTCCTCTGACGCTGCATTAAGGTCTTTGATTTTCAGCTTAGCAATCTCCCGACACTGCTCAACCGTGACTGTTCCAACCTTTTCACGATGAGATTCGGCAGATCCCTTAGCTAACCCAGCTGCCCGTTTCAGCAGTACTGAAGCAGGGGGGGACTTGAGTATGAAGGTAAAGCTTCTGTCTTTGAAGACAGTTACTACTGCAGGTACGATAAGTCCTTCTTTACCCTGGGTACGGGCGTTGAAGTCCTTACAGAATCCGGCCAGATTTATACCATACTGGCCGAGGGCTGGGCCTACCGGTGGTGCCGGTGTAGCCTTGCCTGCAGGGAGCTGAAGCTTTACCACGCCCAAGATTTTCTTGGCCATGGTTACTCCTTTCTGCTGCTTACCCCTCCCCTTACTGGGGTGAGCAGTAGTTTACCGGATACAATAAAAGGGACTGAAGGTTCCGGTGTACCCTCAGATCATCCTGACTTGTTTGTAATCTATCTCAACCGGCGCCTTGCGCCCGAAAATTGTAAAAATAATCTTAACTTTGCCACGCTCGGCATTGATGCTTTCAACAACACCTGTAAAGTTTCTGAAAGGTCCATCAGTTACCCTGACAGTCTGTCCAACCTTGAACTGAATTCTGACAACCTTTTTATCGGTTGCACCAGTTGTCTGTCCAAGAATTCTCTTCATGTCAGGACCGGTCAGCGGAACAGGTTTTCCCCTATTCATAGGAGGAAATCCACTAACATTACCCATGGCACGGATATCCATAATAATTTCGTCCGTTATTTCCAGTTGTACAAAAACATAACCTGGGTAAAGTTTCTTTTCCCTGGTGTATTCCTTACCATTTTTCCTGTGTGTGATCTCTTCAGTTGGAACCAGAGTTTTACCAATGTGCCCGGGATACCTGCGAAGAAGCTGGCCTTCCATATACTTCGCTACTTTCTGTTCGTATCCCGAGAAAGAGTGGACCACATACCACTTGTAATTCTTATTTTCCTCTACAGATTCAGCCACGACTTCGGCTTTATCGCTATTTTCATTCTCCAACGGTTCAACAGTCATCGTGTGCCTTTCTCTGAGATTCTTTTTTTAGCCCAGCAGCCTTACAAGACCGGCCATGCTCATCGCTGTAATTTTATCAACTACGAATATCCAGAGGGCAACAACGACAACAGCGCCAAGTACTACCCAGGTTGAAGAAATAGCTTCATCACGACTGGGCCATGCCACTTTGAGCATTTCGGCTTTTACCTCTCCGAAAAAAACAGCGACAACCTGCCACCATTTCACAAGCAGATTCTCACTTTTTGCGGCTTTTGCAGCCATTTCTCCGTCCTTTCGGCAATTCTGCCTATACTGTAATGAAGAGAGGCTGGCAGGGCAGGAAGGACTTGAACCCTCAACCTTCGGATTTGGAGTCCGATGCACTGCCAATTGTGCTACTGCCCTGCGGCCACTCTTCTTAACCAGTCAGTACTGTTTATTTGCCTTCTCTGTGCAAAGTATGCTTTCTGCAAAAGCGACAGTACTTCTTGAGTTCCATCCGCTCCGGATGTGTTCTCTTATTCTTAGTAGTAGTGTAGTTTCTACGCTTGCACTCTGTGCATGCGAGTGTTGCTATTATACGCACCGCTAACCTACTTAATTATCTTTGTAACAACTCCAGCGCCAACAGTGCGTCCACCTTCGCGGATAGCGAAACGGAGGCCCTCTTCCATGGCGATAGGAGTAATAAGTTCAACATTCATTTTCACATTATCACCAGGCATGATCATTTCCATACCCTCAGGGAGGCTGATTGCTCCGGTAACATCAGTTGTACGGAAGTAGAACTGAGGTCTGTAACCGTTGAAGAATGGCTTGTGACGTCCACCCTCCTTCTGGCTGAGAATATAAACCTCACCCTCAAATGTTGTATGAGGATTGATTGAACCCGGCTTGGCTATAACCTGGCCGCGCTCGATCTCATCCTTAGCAACACCCCTGAGGAGTAGACCAACGTTGTCGCCGGCACGCCCCTCATCGAGAATCTTACGGAACATCTCCACACCAGTACAAACTGTAGGGCGTGTGTCACGAATTCCAACAAGCTCAATCTTATCCTGTGTATTAACAATACCGCGCTCAATACGACCGGTTGCAACTGTGCCGCGACCAGGAATTGAGAACACATCTTCAACAGGCATAAGGAAAGGTTTGTCTGTATCGCGCTCCGGTGTAGGAATCCAGGTATCAACAGCTTCCATGAGTTCGTAAATACATGCTGCATCTGGATCGTCCGGTGCACCTGAACTATTAAGAGCCTTAAGGGCGGAACCACGGATGATTGGACTGTCTTCTTCGAACTGGTATTTCTCAAGAAGTTCCTGAACTTCCATCTCTACAAGTTCAACAAGCTCGTCATCATCAACCATGTCTACCTTGTTAAGGAAAACAACCATTCTTGGAACGTTTACCTGACGTGCAAGCAGAACGTGTTCCTGTGTCTGAGCCATAACACCATCGTTTGCGCCGATAACAAGAATAGCACCATCCATCTGGGCAGCACCTGTAATCATATTCTTGATGTAATCAGCGTGACCAGGACAATCAACGTGGGCATAATGCCTGTTCTCTGTCTGGTACTCCTGGTGAGATGTTGCAATAGTAATACCACGCGCTTTCTCTTCCGGCGCGTTATCAATCTGGTCGAATGCAACGTATTTTACGTCATCATTCTGAGTTGCGAGGCACTTAGTGATTGCCGCGGTAAGAGTTGTCTTACCGTGATCAATGTGACCAATAGTACCCACATTCACATGCGGTTTAGTCCTCTCAAATTTTTCTTTGGCCATGAGCTACTCCTACTCTCGGCAAGGGTTTCAGTAATCCACCTGTTCAATTAACTTCTAAAATTGCACCGAATTTCAAGCTCGTGGAGCCCACGAGCAGGATTGAACTGCTGACCTCGTCCTTACCAAGGACGCGCTCTACCGACTGAGCTACGTGGGCACCTCAAACCTTCAAAACGGTCTCATACGATTCTGGAGCGGGAGACGAGCCTCGAACTCGCGACCCTCAGCTTGGAAGGCTGATGCTCTGCCAACTGAGCTACTCCCGCTCGGAATCGTGGTGGCGAGGGGTGGATTTGAACCACCGAAGGCATCCGCCAACAGATTTACAGTCTGCCCCCTTTGACCACTCGGGAACCTCGCCACTATTCCTTTATATACTAACACTTTACGTGTTCTCAATTCCTATGGAGCTGGCGATGGGACTTGAACCCGCAACCTGCTGATTACAAATCAGCTGCTCTACCAATTGAGCTACGCCAGCACAGGACAGCGATAATACTACGCAGAGAATTAACCGTCAAGTCTAGTTTGGAGGAATCTAACACACCTGTTGACGAGAGTATTTTTTATTCATAATTTGGCAGCATATTATTAAACTTGGAATTGATTGGAGGCTGTCATGATAAGACGTAAAAAAGCCCCTTTAGCTGTAATGCTTCTTGCAGGAACAGTGCTTTTTACTTCTTGCAACAATAGTGACCCGATACCCGAATTGAACCTAGTTCCGGCCACATCACTTATTCACATACATATCGAACCCGGGATCAATTCCAGTCTGACAACCTATGCCGGCGAAAATATTGAAAGTTTTGCCTTAGCAGATTCACTCCTCAAGAGAGGAGCAATAGGTGTTTCACTCGTCGGAGTCGATATATCCACTCTCGATCCTCAGCTTCTTATTCTAACCCAGCACGCAACAGAGGAATACACAACGGCACTTGCAGCGAGAGTACTTGATCTTGACCCCCGGCAGGAGTCCAACAGAATTGATCTCGTGTCAGAGCAGGGCTATGCAAGGGCTTCAGTTACAGGTAGAGATGGCTGGACAGCAGTATACATCGGTCCCGCCCCTCATATTACACTCGGCACCTGGCTCGACCTTGATGAAAACAGCTCCTTGAGCGCAGATACTGCTCTCGCCTCAGTTATACCAGAAGAGAAGCAAATAACAATCCTTTTCCCAGGAAACCTATTTGGATTCGTCTCTCTGCTACCTCTTGAGAGACAGATTCCATGGTGGACCGAATACAAGAGCATAGCAGAAACAATCAAGCCGGCAGCTCTCTCCCTTTCTCTCTCTTGGCCAGAACCTGACACCGAAGAACCTCTTAGAGCCGGAGTAATGCTGGCCAGAAGAGGCGGCGGAGTGAGCGTAATAGATCTTTCTTTTTCTGATACGCAGGTGGATACAGACAGTTGTTTCTCTCTGCTTCTGCAAATACTGGAAGGGGGGAATCCCCTGTGAGCAAGCCTCTTATCCATGCCAG
The DNA here is from genome assembly GCA_016744855.1 of Candidatus Fermentibacteraceae bacterium. Classification (GTDB taxonomy): domain Bacteria; phylum Fermentibacterota; class Fermentibacteria; order Fermentibacterales; family JCC-6; genus Sabulitectum. The sequence continues at coordinate 245,731 of JADGDO010000002.1, forward strand.
CTCCATAGTAAAGGTTTTTGATGAACTCAAGGTTCTCAACAAAGCCAGCTTCACCCTGAATGAGGGGGAATTCGTGGCAGTTACAGGTAAGAGTGGCGTGGGGAAGTCTACGCTGCTTGGCATTCTCGGAACTCTAGATCCAGCTTTTACCGGAGAGCTGACTATTAATGGAGTCAGCACACCAAAGGCCTCGTCCATGGAACTGGCTGAATTGCGCAGGGAATTCATGGGTTTCATTTTTCAGGACTTTCACCTTCTGCCAAATCTGAGCGCTCTCGACAACATCCTCTTGCCCGCAGTTTTTAGTGGCACAGATTCTCTGGAAGTCAGGAAAGACGCCGCAGCGATACTTTCCAGGCTGGATCTGAGAAACGACAATACTCCCACCAGATTTCTTTCAAGAGGCGAAAGACAGCGAGTAGCATCTGCCAGAGCACTTGTAAACAATCCGAAAGTTCTTCTTGCTGATGAGCCGACAGCAAGCCTCGACGAAGACAGTGAAGAAAACCTCTTCGACCTTCTTGATGCACTCCGAAAGGAACGGGGGTTTGCTATCATTGCTGTACTGCACTCAAAGAGAATATTATCAAGAGCAGACAGAATTCTGGAGCTAAAGGGGGGAGTTCTTCATGAAAAACACGCGTAAGGCAATATCCCTCTGGAACCGGGGACACTGGAAAGATTATGTGTTCAGTCAGGGAATGCTCCTGGTCGCCTCTCTTCTTCTGGTTTTCTTTATATCCATAGGGCTGGGTGTAGGTAACATTCTCGAGAGATTCCTCTCATCCGATCTGCCGGAAGAACAGGTTCGTATCACTCCTCAGGGAGTGCAGGCAGGCTTTTTTCAAACAGAACGTGGTGGTACAGAAATAACCGCCGATGTTATGGACTCACTGACTGCCCTACCTCAGGTAGAGAGAATCGATCCTCAGGTTTATGCCCATGTACCCGCCTATTTGAGGGGACTTCTCGGAGGAAGAAACTACTACACAGACATAACCCTTGAGGGCGTTTCTACAGCCTTTGTACCTGATTCCATGCTTGAATACATAGACTGGAACTACACACTCTCCGACAGTGCTGAAAAGCCACTTCCAATAATTCTGAGTGAAAATCTCCTTATTCTTTACAACGCTGGTTTTGCTGAGTCCAATGGGCTGATGGGCCTTACCCCGGAGGGAGTGATCGGCCTGGAAGTTCAGGTTAATGTTGGCAGCAGCTCGATCGCTTCACTACAGGCCCCGCCAATCAATCTCCGGGCAGAGATAGTGGGTACCTCAAGAAGCATGGCACTCTTTGCCCTTGCTGTTCCAATCGAGTTCGTGGAGGAGGTTAACAATCTATACCTGCCTGATGACAAACACACATACAGCGCTCTGATGGTAACAGCCCTCGAAGCAGAGGATGTGCCGGCAATAGTTCGATACGCTGAGAGCATGGGTCTTGCTGCGGAAACTCGCAGGGGGATAGCCCAGAAGGCCGAGGTGCTCGTTGGAGTGGTTACGGCTGCGCTGGGGGCTCTTGCTGCAGCAATCCTCTTCTCGGCTGTCGCCAGTGCCATTCACACACTTGTAGCTGATCTTAAAAACAGATCTTACGCTCTGGGTGTTCTTGTTGCTCTGGGAACCAAGAGAGAAAGACTCGTGTACATATTCGCTTTCCAGATATTCTTCATGTCCCTTATCAGCACAGTATTCGGAGGGCTGCTGGGATGCGCGCTCTCTTTCTTAGTCAGCTCAACACTGCTCAATCTGCTTCCGGTTCTGAAATATGCTGTAGAATCACTTGCAGTCTTCCCTGTAGGCTGGCTCGCGTCCGGACTCGGGCTTGTGCTTGCTGTTTCAACAATATCCGCATGGTTCTTCTTTCGGAAGATACTATCAACACCTGTCACTGAATTGCTGAGAAGGTAAATAGGGGAGGATCTGATGAGATTAATTTTTCTGGTTACAGCGATAGTTTTTGTTGCAAATGCCCAGTTTCCAGATACACTTCTTGGGTCCGTGTCGGTCGGTCAGAATCCCTCTGATGTCTGCCTCTCACCCGATGGAAGTAGGGCTTACGTTGCGGTTAAATTCGGTTTTGCTGCAGTAGTTAGCATATCCGGCTATTCGGATTTTTCTCTTGAAGAACTTGTTTCCATAGATGGCGAGCCGGTCACCTTGCAGTGCGATCCGTCTGGAGAATACCTGTATGTAGCCGATCAGGAAAACAACATGCTGCATCTGATCAATACGGAAACGCTTTTAGTAGAGAACACTCAAGCAATTGAAGCTTCTCCAACAGATATGGTTCTCTACTCTGCAGGAAACCGGATATACATGTCTCATCAAAGTGGAATGATAACCGTAATAAACACCGAGACCAGATTGGTTGAAGACTGCTTCTGGGCGGGAGAGCAAATCCACTCTCTCTGTATCACCCCAACACAAAATCTAATTTTTGCCGCAGATAACGCGAGCCCGGAAGAAGCTGTGATAAACACAGATACAGAATTTCTCCACCATTTAAACAGCGGAATGGACAGTTACAGTTGCGCTGTTTCCGGTGATGGTTCCAGACTATTCCTCTCCTGTCCCTCCTGGAACATCATTGGGATCGTGGATATAGCCTCCTCTATGGTGGAATCCTCCATCTCCTGCCCAAGTGGTTCTCCAGACAACATGGTAGCCCTACCGAACCTCCCATACCTTTATGGTGTCTATCCGGATCAAAACACTCTTGTTGTATTTGGAACTGATGACTTGCTTCAAAAAGGTGAGATTTCTCTGGCTGGAGCTCCTGTAAACATTGCAGTACACCCGGATGGGGAAAGACTTTTTGTTGTAAACGAGGGAGACAACAAGATCAAAGTTATCGGTTTTGACCCTTCAGGAATTAGTCCTTTTTCAGAAACGCAGATGCTTAGTGCAGTTGTTTCACCCGCAGCACAACCTATAGTTCGAATCACAGGTTTAAATTCAGGACCGGTTTCCTTGAAGGCTTTTGATCTTTCCGGCAGAACTGTTTGGAGTGCAGAAACAGGGATAGCATTAGATGAGGTTAAGCAGTTTACAGTGAGCAATGTTGCCCCAGGAGTTCTTACGGTAACTGCAAGAGCTGGAACATTATCCAGTTCAGTGAGAGTAATTGTTCTTTAGAACCGTAGCCTGATGTAAACTTCAGAATCGAGTTTTTCCCAGCTCTCAACAACGGGTGTTCTGGTGTAATCCAGTGAACTGCCGAGAATGAGAGAGACGCGCCCTGGAAGATCGAATTCGAGTTCACCCACTGCGTCAGCCACAAGATTGTCTCTGTCTCCGGGAACATAAACACTTCCGGAAAGCCACAGCGAAGGCAACCATGAAACGGAGCCGGAAGCCCACGTGCTTAATGAAAAGTATGTAGTTAACTCGTTTGTTCTTTCCTGGCCGGTACTCCATCTGGTGTTAACCAGTCCAGCACCTATCTCGGGGGCAATCCATATCCATGAGGCTGGCCAGCTTTTCCATCCGGCAGCCAGATAAGAACTGACCTGCCATGGGCGCACGGTAATCGGCTGTCGGTCCCAGCTAGTACTGGCACCTGCATACAGATGATCGGTAAGGAAATGTTCAGATGAAAGCGAGGTCCAGGCGCCTTTCCGGATATCTTTTCCATTGCTAATTTCTGTTCTGGTGTTGGCCTCGAGCGAGAGTGAACTGCCCCGCTGACCATACTTGAAGGTTATGCTTGCACCTCCTCCATAATTCTGCTCATCGATGTTACCGCCAGTGGAAGAAAGATCCACCCAAGCGCTCCAGCTAAGAGCTTTATTGCGCGCTCTTGTATACTCAGGATCATAGTTTTCGCTGCTTATATATCTCAGTCTGTCCTCAGCATAAGGATATCCCGGCTCGATTCTCAAAGCTTGCAGATACATATTCAGTGCACCCTCAAGATTCCCCCGATTTTCTTCGATCAATCCGAGATAGCAGATAGCATAAACCGAAACCGGATTTTCTTCCATAACCTCCAGCAGAAGCTCTTCTGCACTGTCCAGTTGATCATCAAACAAATAAGCCTCGGCAAGGGCTGAAGTAAGTTCCTGATCGAATGGATAAGAATGATAAGTTGCAGAAAGCAAATCTATCGACTCCTGAACCTGGTTTTCCGTGTAATAGTAGTCTGCGATACTCATTGCGACATAAAAATCGTCACTGTCCATCGCAAGGGCTCTCTCATAACACAATCTGCGCTTATCAGGAATTTCCAGAGAACCGTAAAGCTCACCAAGACTGATACTATGCCAGGGAGTGTTTGAACGGGAAGCCATAGCTCTGTCAGCAAACTGCAGGGCCAGAGTATCAAAACTACCATCCAGAGCGCTCCATCCCGCAGTAACCCAGGCGTCTGGCCAGGCACTAAGCATTTCTGCTTCCATAGAGCTCGTGTTCTCTCCCAGTAACTCAAAGAGAATTATTTTTTCCGCAGCTGTAACTGACGAATCTGCAACGGCAAACCCGTATTCCTCAAGAGATATCAGTGCTTCTTCGGTTCTGCCTGTAATCCTTTGGACTCTCGATAAATCTAGCCAGACGTGCGAGGCTTCACCGTTAGACTCAAGAGCCATTTGAAAACAGTAACCTGCTGAGTCCATCAATGATTCTGCGACTGCAAGACTACCAAGCTCGCTCCATATCCATGAATCATCTTCCTCTAAAGTGTTGAGAGCCTCTCTGTACCATTCAGCTGCTGCCCTGTTTTCTCCATCCATTCTAAAAAGATCTCCCCTGCGCTGCCAACCGTATAGATACAGAGAATCAATTAAGACACTTGTCTCATAAACAGACGCAGCCTCGGCAAGCAATCCACGGCTTTCAAGAACCCAACCAAGCTCACCGTACAACCATGGTTCAGGATCGATTTCGATACAACGTCTCAGAGCCATCTCTGCTGAGGCGAAGTTTCCCGCAGATTCATATAGGAATGCGAGTTCCTGCCATCCGTACAAAAAATCAGGGGAAATCAGAACAGCTCTCTCCAGTAGCTCTATGGCATAAACCGGATCACTCTCTGTTCTCAGTCTTGCAAGTTGGTAGAGGGAATTTGAATTATCCGGTGAAAATAGAAGTGATCTCTGGAAGAAACTGTCTGCAAGTACCGAACGATGCTCCTGCAGCATACAAGATGCAAGTTGACTCCATGCCCAACCGTATTCAGGACTTACTTTCAGCAACTCCCGGTAAACCTTGATCGCTTCCCCATTCTGCTTGGTTCCCTCAAGAAGAAGAGCAAGAGCAGTATAGGCAGAAATTCTACCGGAATCTCTTCTGATAACCTCTCTGTAAATTGCAACAGCACTATCAACGTCCTCGGTTTCTTCAAGAATCTCAGCATACTGATGCAGAAGGGGAATGCACTCAGGCAAGCGCTGAGTCGCCTCTTGGGAAACAGATAGGGCGTTCTCCGGGTTGCCCTCATCCATCAAAGCCATGGATAGAGTCAACCATGCAGGACCGAAGGAAGAATCAGCCCCCAGAGCATCGTTGGCATGAATAACAGCCTCTGCGCTGTTGCCAATGGATAGAAGCCAGTAAGCATAGGTTTCGCTGAGAACGGGATCAATATCGGGAGCAAGCTCGAATGCCCTTGAGAAAAGGTTGTCCATTCTGATTGAGTCCTGTTCCATCCCAACAAATGCCAGAGCAGTCCAGCTTCGGTAATCGTTACTGTCAACTGCGACAGCTTCCGCAGCAAGAGAAAATGGATCACCCTCTCCGCTACCGAATTGAGAGATCGCTCTTACTGCAAGTTCTGAAGCTGAATTGCCGTATTCACTTGAAACCTGGGCCATATCTGCCCAGTTCAACTGGCTGTATTCCTGATACCAATCTGCAGGCCATACAGAGAGCAATGTCAGTAAAAGTATCAATCCAGATTCTCCTTACCTGTTACCCTGTCAATTCTTACGGAGACGATGGTCGTACCAGCCACCATTTTATCTGTTATTACCCGTGGTTGTTTCAGGTATTTACTGCATATCAGTTCGAGTGCCTTCTTTGCAATCTCCGGGTTCCTTTCCTCAAGAGCCGAACCCCAGGCTATAACGCTTGTATACAGTGTGTCTGCACTTTCTTCGGCAATACCATGCAATTCATCAAACTCAAGACACACCAACGGATTCTTCCTGATTGCATCGATTTTTCGACCGGCACCCGCACAGTGAAAATAAATAGATTCTTCAAAGTAAACAAAATTCAATGGAACAATGTAAGGTTCTCCCTCAGAAAGCATACCAATCCTGACTACAGAACATTCCCTTATGAATTCATCTATTTTCTCTCGTGAAACAATCTCTCTTTTACTTAGTCTCATTCTAACCCTACCTCCATACAACAAAAAACAGTCCAGCAAGAGCCACCGTCCAGCAGTACCAAGCAAAACCAGTAAGTTTACCCTGCTTTACAAATTTCACAAGAAGAGAAATGGCCCCGAATCCCACAACGGCAGATACAAAAAATCCAATGGCCACGTTCACAAGAGGAATACTCCACGAGGCAGAAGGAAGTTCCTTTGCTGCAGCGCCCAGGATGGCAGGTATTGCCAGAAGAAAAGAATATCTGGCAGCTTCCTCGCGGGAGAGCCCGGCCCATAAGCCTGTACAAATTGTTGTTCCTGAACGGGAAACACCGGGGAAAATTGCAATGGTCTGGGCCAGTCCAACAATTAATCCTCTTTTGAAGGTTATCCCAGGATTGTTAACAGAACTGCGGGGTTTGATTCTTCCGGAAAAGAAAAGCACTGTTCCAGTAAAGGCAAGAGCACATGAGACAAAAAGGATATTGCTGAACAAGCCCTCTATAAAGTCTCCTAATAACAAGCCACCTATAGCGACAGGAACAGTTCCCGCTAAAAGAGTACCACCGAGAACAAGGCTCTTCTTCTCTCTGCTTATGATTCCTCGAATAAGAGCAACAATGTCCTTCCAGTAAAAAACGAAGACTGCAACCAGGGTACCGAGGTGGAGAACAATATCAAAAGCAAGTCCGCCTTCAGGAACATCTAGCAGAGTTGATGCAAGGGCAAGATGCCCGGAACTGGAAACCGGAAGAAATTCTGTCAGTCCCTGGACAATCGCCAGTATGGAGGCTTCAAGCGGGTTCATTCTATAAACTCCCTGTGTAATTCCTGAAGTGCATTGTCTCTCTGATCAAGATGCACAAGTGCGCTAATTGTAGCATGGGAATCGACAGTCTGAATTGCATCGATTCCGACCCGCTCCAGGGCTTCACAGAATCGCGCCATAACACCCTTCAGACCATGCATCCCTGCCCCAACTATGGAAACTTTAACGCACTGATTTACAGTCGTATAAGCGAGGCTCATTGAATCGAGAACGGTCTTAACTTCTTCGGTTGAATCCGCTGGGACTGTAAATGCTGCTGAACAGTTAAAAACACTGAACATATCCATTGAGATTCCACAGTCTGCAATCCTGCGAAAGAGGTGTGCAAAAAAGGAAGATGGTTTCCCGGAACCGGTAACGGTAAAACCTGTAACAACCTGACCTGCGGCTACCCCGACTATGTACCTGCTGTTCTCAAGTGATTCAGAGACAACTTTGGTAACTACCTTGCCGGTGTGAAAAGATCGCACCATCAGAGTCAGCTCGGCGGCCAGTGTTGCCTCGGCAGCCCTGGGATGCACCACCTTTGCACCCTGCCAAGCCATCTGCCTTAAATCCTCTGCAGAAATAACACTTAATTCTTTTGCTGTAGGGACTTTAGATGGATCTGCTGTATAGATGGAATCTACTGTTTTATAGAGAAGAACTTCATCGGCTTCGAGAGCAATTCCCAGTATTACAGCGGAAGTATCTGTACCGCCTCTTCCCAGTGTGTTCAGGTGCCCAAGAGGTGCAATCCCCTGAAAACCAGCAATAACCACAACGCTGTGATTGGAAAGAGACTCTTGTATCCGTGCAGTATCGATACTCACTATTCTGGCATTACCCGATACTCCATCAGTTGAAATGCCGGCTTCCCAGCCGGTTAGTGCTTCTGCATTGATCCCTTTATCCCGAAGAGTTGAAGCCATAACAAGTGCACTGATAACCTCACCGCAGATCATCAATCTGTCTTTCTCTCGTGAGCTTGAGGCAGAGGGGACCAGATCTAGAAGGGTATCTGTTGCGTAAGGATCACCAACGCGACCCATGGCCGAAACAACAACAACAAGTTTCTCCGCTGATTCGAGGAGAGAAGCACAATGCTCCGCGGCTCTATTCCTGTTCTGTTCGCTGTCCAGACTGGTTCCGCCGAACTTTGCAACCAGCAGTTTTTTCTGCAAGGTTAACAAACTCCCTTCCTGTATCGTGCCATGAGAAAAGGCCAAGAGCTTTTTCTCGCGCACTGGTAGACATTTTATTTCTAAGTATTCCATCATCTATCAGTTGTTCCAGAAAGCCGGCACACACCTCTGTATTTCCTGCTTCTATAAGGTAGCCGTTCTCACCATGTGTAACCAGTTCCGGTACAGCTCCTGCATTAACTGCAACAACCGGAAGACCTGCCCACATAGCTTCAGCCACTGCTATCCCGTAACCCTCCCAGTGGGAGAGATTCGCCAGAATATGGCTTTCATTATACATCCTGTACAACTCTGCTGCCGGTAAATGTCCCATGAACGTTACCTTAGAACCGAGTTGTTCGGCTTCTTTTCTTACCGAGGCAGCATAAACAGAATCAGTTTTTTCATCACCCAGAAGGTAAAGATGGAAATCAAGATCTCCGAGAAGCAGACATGCCCTAACAAGGGTAAGCTGGTCCTTCCGTGAACAGATGGTTCCAACAGACAAAATGCGTACCGGAGACTGCTCTCCATTTTCTTCACTACTGCTATTCTCGAGGTTAAAGCGTTCAAAACCGGGTGGAATAATACAAAGTCGGCTTTCCTTGATTCCAAGGCTTATCACATCATTGGCCGTGCTTTGGCTGTTAACCCATATCTTTCTAGCACATGAAAGAAACCAGCTGACAATCCTTTTACGGAGGGTTGAAACACCCCCAGCTCTGTCATGCCACTCCAAATGGTGGACCAGATACAATACGGGGCACTTCAGGATGGGAAGCAAAAACCTCAGAGGGGCCGCAAAGCTATAACTCTTACTGAGTACGAGGAGGTCAGGTTTGCTTTTCAATACTCTTTTGAGAACATGAAATGACCCCCGAACACGGGAGCCCCTGATATTGTGAGGTATTGTGCTGTAGTGAACTACGTCCACCTGATGCCCAGCATCACTCATTGCTTCTGCCATTTTGTGATTGAAGTTGTATCCACCGGTACTGTGGTCCTTCAATCCCAGCATAACAAATGTTATTTTCAATTTATCTCTTTCTTGTAAAGTTTTTAAGTATTGCAGAGTATAGCCAAGCATCATTAAAAAGTCACACTCCACAAGTGACCCGCGAACAATTATGTTTGCCGGAGGAGGTAAAATGTCTTCAAAAAGCATCTGTATGGTTGTTAAGAACAGGCTCTCTAACGATGCCCGTGTAAAAAAAGAGATTGCTGCTCTTCATAATGACGGTTGGAGGGTTACTGTTATAGCAATGCCCGAGGCCGGCAGTCCGGAATTAGAAAACAAAAACGGCGTGCGAATTTTGCGACCCCTAATTCACTCCAAGGCAAAAGAAAACCTCCGTAGTCAGGTTGAAAGGGCTTCGTCAGAGAGCAAAGGGTCTGTAAAAGCTTCAATCATCAATAGTCTCAGAAGAAACAGGCTAAGAAGGTTTTTTGCCGATCTCCAGCGCGACATTCCGTGGGAAAACAAGCTGAGAAAAGCCGCGTGGGAAGTTAATGCCGATGTTTACCATGCGAATGATCTGGATACTCTGGCAATCTGCGGAAAAGTAGCACAACAGAGGAATGCCAAGCTTGTTTACGACAGTCATGAGTTGTGGCTGGAATCCTCAAGATATCTGACGGCAACTAATCTTTTCAACCGCATCAGACTGCGAAAAATTGAGCAGAAGTATGCTCCCAATGCAGACGCAGTTATTGCAGTTACTCCCCTTCGCGGAGAAAAGATGATGCAGATGTACCCTTCTCTTAAAAATCTGGTAATCGTTGAAAATGCTCCGGAGAAACTTGAAAAAATACCTAAAACAGGCAGACTCCGATCCATGATAGATGCAAAACCCGATACAGTCATTGCTCTGTATCAGGGAGTTATTTGCCCCGAAAGAGGGCTGGAAGAGCTGCTGAAGGCAGCCAGACTGGTAAAGAATCCCAAAGTCAAATTTGTAGTCATCGGGATGGACGCTTGGAATGGAACCCTTCAGAAAATGGCTGTGGATATGGACTTGGGAGACAAAATTGCGTTTCTCCCCCCAGTGCCTTCCGAGGAACTTCCAGAGATAACCGTAGACGCGGACATGGGCTTCATTCTTTTCAGAAACACTTGTTTAAACCACTACTACTCGCTCCCTAACAAACTGTATGAATACATGATGGCAGGAGTTCCTATTATTTCAAGCGATTTTCCTGAGCTGAGCAGAGTCCTGAAAGAAGTCGGCAGCGGTATTACAGTCGATCCGGATTCACCTGCCGCAATTGCAAACGCAGTTGATAAACTAGCGGGAAACAAGGTTTTGAGGCAGGAGATGAAAGAAAGCGGCAGAGCAGCTGCGCTTGCAAAATACAACTGGGAACCCCAGAGCAGGCTTCTCCGAGATATGTACAGGAAGTTAATGTAAATGAAAAAACTAATTCTTCTTACATACACATTCCCACCTCTCTCCACGGGTGGTACTCCGGTTGTTCTGAACATGTGCAAATATCTTCCAGCAAACGATTGGGAGGTAACAGTTGTTACGGTTGAAAAGCCAAGAGGAATGGCTACGGATGAGTCACTTCTTAAGGAGTTACCTGAGAACCTTAAGATTTTCAGAGTTCCTCACGGTTTGGCAGCAACACAGAACACCCCTTTAAACGAAGCAAAGGGGGGGGGTAAGCAGAATTCACTGAAAAAGATAGTCAAGTTCATTGCCCACAACTACATTCTTATTCCCGACAGGGTAATCACCTGGCGGAAACAAGTTCTTCCAATTCTGAAAAATATTATTCATGAAGAGAAACCTCATGCTATCATTTCATTCGGACCACATCACTCTCTACACCTTATTGCTCTTTCAGCCGCGAGAAAGACTGCTCTGCCCTTCATCCCTTTTTTCGGAGATCTCTGGCTGGAAGACAGTTATGTGGAATGGCCCAGCAGACTGAACAGAATGATCGAATCTCTTCTTGAAAGAAAAGTTGTTCGCAAGGCGAGGGGACTTATAGCAACAACAGAACCATCAACAGGATATTTTCTTGAGAAGTATGAAAAAATATGTCCTCCGTCTTTTGTTGCCGAAAATGCATATGACCCGGAAAGAATAACCAAAGCGGATTCACCGGTACCCGACCCGGAGCACCTCACAGCCGGATGGACCGGTAATTTCTTTGCAACTCACTCCCCGGGAGAGCTTCTTGATGGACTCTGCATGTTCCTTGATCGAAATCCTCAATCAAAACTTAGAATAAATATGGCAGGTGGCATAGATCCTGTTTCAAAGAGGAAACTTGAGAAACACCCCCTAAAGGGTAGAGTAACGCATTTTGGTCATCTCAAGTGGGCTGAAGTGCCACAGTTTCAGAAGAACTGTGATATTCTTATCGGTTATCTCAATCCCCGAAAAGGCAGCCATTTCAAAAATGCCAGTAAGACCGCAGAATATCTGGTATCCGGAAGAACTCTACTGGGTATTGTCCCGGAAGGGGCAATGGCTGCACGATTTAGAAATCCCGGAAGGGGATATGTAGTTCCCCCTGATGCTGAGCAAATAGCAGTAATGTTTGAAAACCTGGAGTACGAGTGGAAAACAGCGAATCTTCGAGTACCGCTTGACGAGTCCAGGATTGAAGAGAGATTTTCAGCAGTCAATGTTATGAAAAAAATGGCAAACTTCCTCGACAGGATGGCTGGCCCGTGAAAATACTGTACGTCCTTGGCTTTCTGCCCCCTTACGTAACAAGAGAAATCGAAGCAGTAGCTGATCAGGGGCATCGGATTTCCGTTCTGCTCCCGGAAAATAAAAACAACAAAACAGCTGACTTCTGGGATAGTATATCGCAAGAACCCGGAGGCAGTTTCGTTTCAATAAGCAGAAACCTGAAATATGAATATCTCACCTGCTCCCATGCAAAATTGCTTACTCCGCTGCTCAAATCGCTAGGACGCACAAGAGTATTGAGAAAAGCCTTCAAGGAAAACGAATTCAGATACTTTCTCATCGCCAGCAGGGCAGTTTCTGCCATACCTCCTTCTGACAAACCGGATATCATTCATGCACATTTCGCGAAAGATCAGGCTCATATTGCCAGAATAATGGCAGCTATTCTTAAAATTCCATATACCGTTACCACTCATGCAACAGATATTTTCGTTCCAGCTTGTAAAACCAGATTGCGCCGTGTTCTGGGGGAGGCCTCAGCAGTGATAACTATCTCGGATTATAACGTCCCTCATCTCATGGAATACGGGATCAGCAGAGACAATATCACAGTAGTCCGGTTGCCGCTTGATACAGCAAAATTACCCAAACGGAAAACTGAATCCGCCACGGCAGTCTGCACCGCAAGCGGACTGGTACCGAAAAAGGGTGTACAGGTACTTGTTAAGGCTGCCAGGATTCTTCAGCAGAAAAACATCAAGTTAAGAATTACTGTTATAGGCTCTGACCCCGAGGGGACTGTGCTGAACAAGTACATCACAGAATTCAGGGATCTTCCAATAGATTTTGCGGGCACGCTCAATTCGTCAGAAACGCTTGATATTGTAGCCTCAGCATCTTTCTTTGTTCTTCCATCAGTTGAAGCTGCAAACAAAGACAAGGATGGCATTCCGGTTGCTCTTATGGAAGCAATGGGAATTGGGGTACCATGTATTTCAACAGAGTTATCGGGAATCCCCGAACTGATAGAGAACAATGTCAGCGGACTGCTTGTTCAACCCGGGTCAGCAGAAGAGCTTGCAGATGCGATGATGACTCTTCTTTCGGACAGGGAGCTGGCAGACACTCTGGGCAGGGCCGGTCAGACAAAAGTTCTTACCAATCATTCACCGGAAAAACAGGCAGGTATTCTCACCGATCGTTTTAGGGAGATTGTAGAAGAAAGGAAGCAAATTTGATTTACTCAGTGAACAAAATACCCCTTTCCCTTGAATCATTCTCAGAAATGCTGCAAGGGATGAATTCAGAACCCGAGGCAGCTGCAGCTGCCTGCGTGCTTGCCCTTGGCATCATGACAGACGATGAATCTTCAGGAATTGAAGCACTCAAGCTGGTAAATCCTAAGGTTTCTCACAGTATGCTCCAGCTTGCAGGAAGACAGCTAAGATCAAAACCCTACCTTATGCGCTCCTACTTCCTGGGAACTACACCTGCAAACGATTATTTCCTTCCGGAGAAACTCGAAATTGAGATTACATCAAACAAATACTCCGGTACCAGGGAAGATGGAAAAATGAGACTCTTCCTGAATTGCTCAGGAGCAGACAGCCCCAGACCGATAACTCTTGTAAAGCAGAATGATGGAATCTGGGTTGCCCATGAGTGGAGCTCTTTGATCATGGGGATAAGACCCCCGGAGAGCGAACACCACGACTAGCCTGACAGCAGCATTCGATTCTCCGTCTTGACCGAGAGCCGCAACTATTGTCTATTAATGTGTATTGAAGGTAATACACAAAGGACTGGTTGCTATGGCTGAACAGAATATAGAAACCCTTCAGGCTAGGCTGGAAACCCTTCGGTCCCTGCAAAACACTGAACGGGAAAAAGCCGAAGTGCTTATTTCGCTTGTCTCTTCCGAATTCCGAAACAATCCAGAAAAAGCAGTAGAATACGCTAGAGAAGCCCTTCTCTACTCACAGCAGACAGGATCGATTGAACTTATTGCTGAGAGCCATCATATGTGCAGTTTAACTTCCTGGATAACCGGCAAATTCAGCGATGCGCTGGAAAGCTCCCGAAAGTCTATTCTTCTGTTGGGAAAAACAGATAACAGACTCAGTCTTGCAAGAGCATACAACAACGCCGGTAACATCTACCGTGATCTCGGCGATTTTCCAACTGCGCTGAAATATTTCTTCAAATCTCTCCGGATTAATGAAGAAGAAGAGGCGAGCAAAGGAATAGCATTTTCTCTTCTAAACATTGGAAATACTCACAAAGATCAGGGACGCATGATTCAGGCAGAGGAACACTATGTAAAATCTCTCGAACTTTTCAAGACACTGGGGAGTCAACTGAATATTGTAAATTGTTACAACAACATAGGTATCGTTAAAGCAAAAGCAGGAAAGCTTGACCAAGCAGCAGAATACCACAAGAAGGCTCTGGAGATAAGAATTGAAATAAACGACACGAGGGGAATCGCAAATTCGTGTGGAAACCTGGGTACAGTTCTGGAAGCTCAGGGCAAATACAAACAAGCCCTTGAATACCATTCAAAAGCACTTAGGTTGGGAGAAAATCTTGCTGCTCAGCGTACTATTGTAGTTTCCTGCTTTAATATCGGTTCAATTCACACAACCCTCGGCGACTGGCAACTTGCATCGGATTTTCTGCAGCGCGCTATTGAAGTAGCTGACAAGATGGGAAGCAGAGATTTACAGGCTTCGGGAATGAGCTACATGGCGGAGTTTCATCAGGCCCAAAATGAATTTGAGCAAGCCTTCCTTTTTGAAAGAAAGCACAGGGAAATTAGAGAAGATCTTTTCAACGAAGAAAGCAGAAACAAGATTGCAATGCTTCATGTCAAATTTGAAACAGATAAAAAGCAGCGTGAAGCAGAGTGTAGACAGCTAAAGAATCTTGATCTAAAAAAGGAAATTAAAGAGAGAAAGGTCATTGAGGAAGAACTGAAAAGGCATCAGAACCACCTGGAGGATCTGGTGAAAGAGCGAACAGCAGAACTTTTAAAGCTAAACGAGGGACTGGAAAAAAGCTTCAAAGGAACAGTTTTTACCATATCTAAACTGGTAGAAGAGCGTGAACCTTATTCCTCTGGTCACCAAGTGAGAACGGCAGAGCTTGCCCGTGCCATGGCAAAGGACCTGGGATTGAAGGAAGATAGAATTGATTCGATCTACCTTGCAGCTGTTGTTCATGACATAGGGAAAATTAGGGTTCCTCAAGAGTTTCTCAGTAGATCAGGAATTCTGAGCAAGATTGAGTTAAGCCTGGTGAGGGCTTATCCACAGGCAGGATACGACATTCTTAAAACAATAGAGTTCCCCTGGGCAATTGCTGAGATTGTTCTCCAGCATCATGAATTCATTAATGGTTCGGGGTACCCTTCCGGATTGAAAGGTGATGAGATCATGTTGGAAGCCCGGATACTCTGCGTAGCAGATGTTGTTGAAGCAATGTCTTCAAGGCGCCCCTATCGACCAGCTTTTAGTCTTGAAAGCACTCTCAAGGAGCTCTCTGATAACAGAGGTATTCTGTATGACTCTGAATGTGTCGATGCATGCATCAGGGTTGTTGAGGAGGGGCAGTTCACTCCCCGAAAAGATTCAGCAAGAATACGAATATAAGAATCATGCTCCAATGTTCTAGATCGGCTCAACATCCATTTCACAAACAACCGCAGGAAAATGGCTTAAGCTTAATAGTGAATCGCTTGAGCAACCCATATAGTCTTCATTGAACATCTTCCAGACAGACGAAGAAATATTTATTTGCGGTAATCTTCCAACGACCTCGCCATCCCTTAGAAGGTAGCTTAAATTAACAGGAAAAGATATCTGCCCATCTGTAGTAGCTCCCCCGCCACCGACCATAAGCACAAGAACAGCATCCCTTCCGGCAGTTATCTCTTTGATTGTCCTGCCTGTTGAAGCCACCTGAACATAAGGGAGTCCCATCGAGGGAACCGTATCGTATTTCCCTCTGAAAGCGCTTCCGGAATTCATACAACCGTATTCCCCAGCCATGAGCCTGTCTGAGAGAAATCGAACGGCCTTTCCCTTATTGATCAAAGTCAGTGAATGATTCGGGTTCACTGTTCCCTCATAATCAAAGAATTTGAAACCCGTATTCGCAGAGTCAGAGGCTTGAAGAAGAGAGAAGTCAGGGCTAAGCTCCAGTTCTTTCCTCTTTGGGGAGAAAACTGAAGTTCCTTCAAAGACAGATACCGAGCTCAGATTCTCAAGCACCTTTCTTAGAACAAAATTTTCATATCCCAAAGAAAGAACAACAGGAAGTTTCTTCTTTTTTTTCAACTCGGCAAAAGAGTGATAACCACTGCAGCCCTGTTCCAGATCTTTGATCACTGAATTTCTATCAAAATTAACACCGAACGTGCCCGAACCACCATCAAAAATAGAACATGAATTCCTCTGCTTGAATCTCATCACATACCGGAACAGTGGGGTTGAAAAAGACAAATCAAGACCAGAATCATTCTTAAGAGATGCTGAGTAGTTTTCAAAATGTGCTTTACCACTGAAAATAAGATCAGGATACTTCGAACGGAAATGGGAAAGAATTATTTGGATTTCTTCCGCTAACTCAGATTGAATAAACTCTCTTCCGACATTGTTCAAGCTCTCAACATGATCTGTCTGGGGCACAATTGGATACCCAATTCCATCCGGCAACCCATCAACCGCATTTTTCCACAGCAGATCAGTATCTGGAAATCCGAGCCCTCCTGCTATACTGATTCTTCTGCCGTCATAAGCTCTAACGCCCACTTTCCTGGTGTGCTGGCGTTTTACTGATTCAATTCTGGTAGAACTAATACCTATAGACAGGTGATGTCTTTCCTGCACGAAAGTTTCTCTAACAACTCTGGGCATTCTATCTCACATCCATTTTCTTAACTCGCACAAAAGGGCCTCCGTATCCTACCGGCAAACCCGCTTGTTCCAGTTTGGCGCAACCCGAGCCTACGCTGCTAAACATTTCCGTCTGCTTGGATATACCATCTATCTCCCAAAGCGTCTTTATCATATCTCCCGACAGTGCCGGAATTCTGAGAGGTTGTTCTATTCTTCCATTTTTTATTCTCCAGGCCAGAGTCGGATTCATAGTAAACCGAGTCAGCCCGGAAGCCCCGTTTAGGCCTTCAACATAAACACCATCTTCTACCTCACCGAAAATATCCTTAACCGATTTCTCTCCCGGTGCAATACATGTATTTGTCATTCTTACTATTGGTTCATAGCGGTAATTCACAGCTCTTGCATTTCCTGTTGGTTTCTCTCCAAGATGCGAAGCCGTTGTAACACTGTGCAACCTTCCTGATAGAATTCCATCCCGAATCAACCATGTTTTTTTGCAAACGGTTCCCTCATCATCGATATAGATTCTTCCTGAACCCGGGGCTGAACCATCGTCCCAGATAGAGAGAGAAGGGGGAGCAACCCTTGAGCCAATAGGCCATTCTCTCATCAGAGTCCTGTCCCCTATCATGAAGTCCGCTTCACTTTTGTGCCCGAAGCTCTCATGTGCAAAAATGCCTGCGGAAGCCGGAGAGAGTATAACAGTGTACTCTCCGGTAGAAAGAGGAACAGCTTTTGTGTTGAATCTTGAACAACGCTCCAGGTAGTCCTTAAGGGAATCCTTCCCCACAACCAGAGAATTAATGCCTCCGGAATACCTCATGTAGTTGCTATTGAAGGTCTTTCCTTTATTGCAGAATCCCAAGTCGAATTTGATGCCCAAACCACCGGAATTCACAGTAACATCAGCACCTCTTGAAGAGATAAATCTGCGGGTAATAGATCGATCTTCGTAAAGAGCAGTCCAGTACAAATCACCGGGATAGTTACTAACTACAGAGAAACACTCAGCTGCCACATCTCTTTTCGCTGTAATACCATCAGGCAGAATAGGAAGAGTTCCATAATGACCCCGATTTACTTCAAAACTTTCTACAAGCGGGTTACCTCTGAGGTTTGAAGGCATTGCCATCGAAGCAAGCTGCTCGAGCTCTCGCTGCACACATGCAGGATCAGTTATGGACGAGTAATACCACCTTCTGCCATCATATACCCTGATAAACGCAGTTGTGTCATCGCGATAGAGACTCTGTCTCAGGTTTTCTCTTCGCCACGAAAAGCAGTTCATTTTTCTTGTTTCAATACGCACATCTGAATAGAGCTTTGCAGGAAACCTGTACATTCAACACTCCCGGCAGTTCATTCTGATTCAGTCTTGATAAACACTTTGCACTGAGAAAAATATCACACAAATAACCTCATAGCGCAAGAAGGCCTACCAGCTGGCCAAACAACCACGAAAGGAACGAGAAACCGTAGGTGATTATGCTCAGCTATACCGGATAGGTACGCTGATTGATACAACAATAATGTTTGACTATAAATAGGCTCCGATGAAAAACATCGTGGGTTTTGTTTCTACTATTAAGCCAGAGGGAACTTCATGATAAGAGACAATATTGTAATCACTTTTATTACCATCATTTATGGCATAATGTTAACCGATTTGTTCTCAAGTTTGCATAGACTTATAAAATCGTGGAAATCTGTTAAATGGCACTGGCTACCCCTCTTGGCTGCATGGTATTTGTTTATGATTATACTGAAAAACTGGTGGGATCTAGCAGGATTTCAAGGGTCGTCTGATTGGATGAACATATTTTACTTTGTAGGGTATGGTCATTTACTTCTATTAATCTTCTTATCGGTTTCTACTGTTTTGCCGGATTCGGTTGGGAAAAAAGAAATTGATTTGAAACAATACTATTTAGATAATCATCGATATTTCTGGGGCCTAATGACATCAATAGTAGTCCTTTCAAATGCCATTAGAATATGTAAAAATAGCGCCATACTTTCATCATCAAACACATTTCAGATTCTATCAATCTTAGTTTTCTTGATACTAGTTTTTACTTTGGCGGTGACAAAAAAACTCATAGTCCATTCCATTATTGTTATTGTACAGGTGATCCTGATTGTAGTAGAAATATTCACTAGATTAGGTTGATTGCAGCAGTGCTGACGCTAGCCAACATTGCTGTCTTCTATTTCATGAGCCCGCAGGACATGCTGGTGACATACAGTGAATTTATAAGAAACATGGGACCTTAGTTATCTGCCCAGAGATTTATCTTGTTTGAGGTAGGATTGAAGTATCTGCTTCACTTCTATATTCTTGAAATTCTGTTCCAGTTTGGTTTTAAACCATTGACAGCGGGAACTCCGGGAGTGTTATTTTCAGCCAATGGGAGGTAAATAATGGATTCTATTGTCTGGCCTGAAGAGTTTCCGATTCTGGAAACCGATAGACTAATATTAAGGCAGGTTTTAGCTTCTGATTCAGGATATCTTTATCGATGCTACTCAGATCCGGTGGTAATGAAATACATGGCTAGCCCACTGGACAATGAAGAGGCCATAACGGGTATCATGGAAGATTACAGAGATGGCTTCAAAGACGGATACAATATTGTATGGGCAATTACTCTTAAGGGTACAGACTCTTTTACCGGCACTGCGGGTTTTGAAGAATTTAGTTTTCTGGACAATAGGGCTGAAATTGGCTTTTCTCTTCTTCGCGATCAACAGGGTATGGGCTACATGATAGAGGCACTCCGTGCAATTATTGAATACGGCTTCAACTCTATGCATATCAACAGAATTCAAACCACGGTTGTTCCCCTGAATGTTTCTTCCATCAAACTTCTTGAAAAACTTTCATTTCACCGTGAAGGACACATGAAGGAAAGCGTTGTTTTTAACAACTCCTATCATGATGAGCTTATCTACGCTGTCTTGCGGAAAAAGGGGGAGTAATGTCAGGTGAATTTTATAACGGTTTTGCAGAGTACTACCATTATCATCTGGAAGCTACAGGACGAGATGATATCCGTTTCTACACGGAACTCAGTCGATCGAAAGGTGGCCGCGTACTTGAAATAGGATGCGGTACCGGCAGAACACTGATCCCCTGCGCTCAGGCAGGAGTTGAAATAGTTGGTCTGGATCTTTCCGATGACATGCTCTCCTTCTGCAGAGGGGAAATTGAGAAAGAAAGTAGGGAAGTTCAAAACAGAATTAAACTAGTAAAAGCAGACATGACTAATTTCAATCTTAACGAAAAGTTTGATCTGATAACAACTCCATTCCGACCCTTCCAGCATCTCGGAACGGTTGAAGAACAACTCGCATGCCTGGCGTGTATCCGTGAGCACCTTGCCCCCGGAGGAAACTTTGTTCTTGATATTTTTGACCCCGATCTTGAATTCCTTACGGATACCGACAGGGCTATTGAGTTCGGTGAAGAACCACCCTTCATACTTAAAGACGGCCGAGAGGTTGTTGTAACGTACAGGAATCCATCTGTGGATTCTGTAAACCAGATTGTCCACTGTGAAATGATCTTCTCGGTAACACACCCGGATGGCAGAGAAGAGAGACATGTGCAGAGGTTCATCATGCGCTACACCTTCAGGTGGGAAGCAGAGCACCTTCTTCACAGAGCCGGCTTCAAGGTTAAGTCTGTAATCGGAGGCTACAACTCAGAGATGGTCGGTTCGGGCGAACTTATCTTTATAGCAGAATAAAAAAGGGCTGCTCCAAAAAGAGCAGCCCGTTCACGATTAATACTAGATAGGAAGATACCAGGTCAGTTTTGCGTAAAGACCATAGTCGGGATCCTCAAAATCACCGGCACCATCACCACTGAAAACAGTTTCCCCAAGAAGATAAAACATGCTTCCCGGCAGATACTGCCAGGCGAACAGCATGTTTGCTCTCAGCTCATCACTGTCAAATTCTTCCGATTGACTGAAATCAACATTGAAGTTTGAATACTGAGAGAAGAGCCTAAGGTTCATATCAGGATTAAACATGTATGCCAACCGGAAAGTCATCGATTTCCACTCGGTACTCCGGTTGTCAAAGGCACCAGCCTCCCAGTTGTAATTCTCGGTATCAAATGTGCGATACCAGTTACCTGAAAATGATGCTTCCAGCACTGGTACAGGTCGATAGCGCATGTTTCCGCTGACATTACTGAAGGTACCACCGTTATCGAACTCTCCGCCACCGGTTCCTAACCAGAATCTGAGGGGTACATAAGGGTTTGTTCCAGCACCGACAAAGCCGGACAAGCTGCTGCCATAGAACCTGCCTTCGGGACCTTCATAGGGGTCAAAAAAATCAGCATCGTAGTTTGCTGATACAGTAAAATTGCAGCCATTCTTGAATGTACCGTTTACTTGGGCATCAGTATTGTTTCTGAGGGTTTCTCCATCTATCTGAACCATGTAGTTCTGGCTTGCTCTCAGAGAGAAAGTGGTAAAAACATCTTCCGGTCTGAAAGTCTTGCGAATTCCGCCATTGGCAGATCTCAGTCCGGTCATTGTTGTATAACCGGTTCCGTTAACATTGAAATCTTCATCAATCTGAGAAGCGTTTAACCAGTAGCTCAATGTGCTTCGTACCCGCTGAAGACCAAACCTATAAGCACCATCCTCGTCCATTCCTGTGTTCCAGCTTCTTGCAGCACTTCCGGAGATTAGATGATTACCCGGTATCTCGAAAGCTCCGTCAACAGCAAAGGCTCTGTTACTTTCCTGCTCGAAACTTTCCTGCTCCCATGAGTCTTTTGAAACGGCAGAGATACCTACGTAATTGAAATCCTCAAATTGCTTGACACCTCTAAAAATTCCAAAATTGGCTGCTGTTTCAACAAGAGTTGTATCGTCCTCCCAGATCCTTCCAGTAACGCCATCCAGAAATCCGAAACTGTATCCTCCCTCAATTGATCCAGTAATCTTAGCACCACCGATAATCGGGATAACATCACCGTTCCAGCCCACTGCACCGATTCTTCTGGAGTAGAATAAGTTGAAAGGCATCTCAAAAAGATCGCTTCTTTCCATGAAGAAAGGTCTTCTCTCTCGAAGGAAGAGTTCAAAATGACCCAGGTTCATCTCTGCTTCGTCAGCCTCAACCTGACCGAAGTCAGGATTTAGGGTAAAATCAGCTGTGATGCAGCTTGAAAGGCCCATCTTGAGATCCAGACCAACATTGCCGGTAGTTTCTGTCTCATCAGAATTTTCAGAATCGTAGTAGCGACCAGATGCATATGGCCTTAATTCCATTCCAAGCGAACCTTCCACCCCTTCAATACCGACCAACTCAGGGAAGGTAGGCAGGTCTGCCATTAAACTGCTCTCGGAAAGGTTGTACCATCCATTTTCAGCTGTTCTGCTGAGAATCCTCTGGAAGTTAACCGCCCATACCTGGTTTTCCGAGTCCGGGAAGCGAAGACAGCTCATTGGAATAGCCATTTCTGAAGACCATCCGTCGCTGTGTCTGGCAGTACCACTCTCCCATACTGCGTCCCAACCGTAATCCCATCCACCTCCCTCGCCTATTCTGGCGTCCATCTGGGAATTGGAAAGGCTTGTTTCAAAGCTGAAGGCACTTCTTCCGTCGTTCCATGTATCCAGAATAACAGCGATCCACTCTCCGTTGATGTAATTATCCCGTGGGGTGAGACCTTCTATCATCTGCTCAGGGAGAGAGTCATACATAAAAAAGGCAAAGTAGATGAAGTCATCATCATACAGAATCTTCACTGTTGTTGGCTGAGACATGGACTCACCGTAGTTTGGTGCAAATTGCCAGAGGTCGCATGTCTCCCCGGGACATGCATCCCAGACGGCCTCATCAATGTAACCATCAATACTGGGCGCTGTCTCTGTTCTCTGAGCCGCTACTGTTCCAGCTGGTGCTCCGCTGATAAGTGTTACAAGAGAAAACAATTGCCACATAGGTACCCCTTCCTTTTCCTTGACTCTTAAATCATACTAGGGTGTTGGCTGTACTTTCGTGTCGTGTTGCCAATATGTAAAATTACTTTGCTAAAATGCAAATCTGCTTTTTGAATTGATACAATGAATGTGACATTTAGCCTATCTAATTTAACATTTCAACAATTTCTCCTGATATATCACAAGAAAACCATTCCCATTCAGATAATCATGTAATAATCTTTATTCACTGTGCTCCTTGTAGTTACAGCGCCTTAATGCAAGATGAAGGCGCATACTCCACTGTAATGAGCATTTCTTTTAGATTATTTATATCCCTATATCTCATTTTTTAGTACTTTTATAGGTTTATTTATCTGTTTTTATCTATTATGCAATCTCTAGATGTCGATATTCTTATATTGTCAAAATGGAAAACTAGATAGAATTAAGGAATACCTACTGAGCCGGTAAATGCTTTATAGCAAAAACAATCGATGCGGTTTACTGTGTCACCGAGAGCAGGTAGCCTAGATTGTCTCCAGTAATTGTTGTACCGAATCGCGTTTTGATCCTGATTGATTTCTCTTCTTTGTAAATTCGTCTCACCTCAGCCAGAAGAACCTTGATTAACAGCAATTTACAGACGCTCCAGTGGTCATTTACAGAGTTTTCCACAAACTTATGCACAGCGTCTTCACTACCTCCACTGTTCCACTGTATCTCACAGCCCTGAAGCAACCTGTGCAGAGCAGCCTTTCGACAGAGAAGAGAGCCTGCTTCTACTAAACCATTCAATTTGCACTTAACGTACTCCATGTCAACCAGTTCACTGTCCTTCTTATCGTCAATATCTGTAGCTTCCAGTCTATCGAAATGAAGATGCAAACCATAAGCAGATATTGATCGATTTCCAATCTCGTTTTTCCACTCAGCAAAAGACTCATTCAGTAGGGATTTGTCTATTTCCGGCCAAGGGTTATGAACAAATATCATTTTATTGGACTCTATTTCGATAAATGTATTGAGTTCAGAAAATTCTACCAATAATCCCTTTGATGTGAAAGGACCAAACCAACTCTCGTTCTGCCTCAGAGCAGACACTTTATCCAATTTCCCTGAAATGTACCAGAGAACTCCATCGTATATTCTTCCCGCGAGATTGTACTGAGGTGAGAGTTCAGAAATGAGCTGACACTCCAGAACAGCAGCATCCAAGGCTGTTTCAGTTGTTTCGTAGATAATTCTACGGGTTCTTGAAATGAGTTCAGCGTGCCTGCCCTTCTGTCTGCCGGTGAAGTGGCTGTTAACCCGCTTTCTTAAATTCTTTGCCTTCCCCACATAGAGTAGGATATCATCAACGCCCAGAAACCTGTAGACACCTGGCAAGTTTGGGAGGGCCAGCCGCACACTGCGATCGAGCGAAGAGTGTGAAATGTCTGATTGAAGAGCTTCGTACAGTGCCTCTGTTGCATGAACATGATCTCGAGCTCTTCTTCTCTCTCCCAAAGAAAAACCGACAGCTCCGGCAACAGCGCGCAAAGTACCGGAAGGAAGATCTGGTATTTTTGCTTTTGCAATCTCCCTTGTGCAGACAAACTCCAGGTCCAGGCCGGTCAGAAAATCGAGCCATCTCTTCTCGTAAACTGCATAATGAGCAACAAGAACCGTACAGTTTTCAACAGCAGCAAGAAATAGTTTCTTGAGCTCTGCAGAATCAAGGGCTCGGGGGCTCTCCAGTTCCTTGTCAGAAATCCCAGTGATTCTCTTAACTCTGGGAGGTATTTTCTCTCCAGCAGTGTTTCTTACAAGGAAAGAATGCAGATCTCTACCTGGCTCTTTCCATGCTACTTCGAGAAGAAAACCATTGCTGGGGTTTCCAGATGCTTGAACATCAACAAAAAGAGGACGGTCCTGTTTCACTTCAGGAAACCGGAGAAAGTATTGAAATCCAAATCAATGTACGGAACCGCATTCTCGATTCTTTCTGCCCTGTCTTCCATGAACTTTTTGCACCATCCGGTAAGGTTATCTACATCAAAGCTTCTGTTGATTACTGCGTATAGGTCTATCTCTCTCATGCGAAGAAAAATCTGAATGTGAGAAAGCCACTCTGGTTCCAGCTGATTCTCTGCTGCATATCCCTTGAGAAATGGTGGAAGAAATTCTTCTGCAAGCTTAGTGGGATTTTGGGTGTTTGTTACCATGTAGAAGAGAACAATTGCTATGTCATTGATGAACCAGTTCCTGTTGCAGTCATCGAAATCAAACAGATTTATTCTTCCTGATGCTTCCACAAGCATGTTACCTCCGTGTGCATCAAAATGGATCAACCCGAACGAGTCACGATCCTGTGGAAGAGAATCAAGAGTTGACATAATTTCCCTGTATTTTCTTAGGAGTTTTGGTCTCTCTGCGGGAAGGTTGGCAAGCACATCCCCATTCATCTCTTCAGCATCCCAAAGAGGCCGTTGAATAGAGGGGTTCAAAGGAATGTAGGATTTTGCCAATTTGTGCATTTTTCCGAGCAAAGAGCCGTATGAGAAATAAAACTCTGGGGACCATCCGAAAACATGCGGTGGCTTTCCCTTTACCTCTTTGAACGCTGTAGCTAGAAACAAACCACCCTCACCATCCTTGATTGCTTCTACAAGATTCCCTTTGTGTGAATGAATAGCATCAGCAACAGAAACACCATTTGAAGCAAGATATCTGATCCACTCTACTTCGGCCTGAATCAGAGTTTCTGATCTTCGAATGCTGTGGGCAATCCGGAGTACAAAACCCTCATTGCCAGTGGTGTATTTGAAAATGTAGCTTTCGAAACCATCCAGCTTTACCAGTTTATCTGAAGAAGTCCCGTATCTGGAGGCAGCCTCTTCAGTAATCCGATTGTTAAATCTGTCTGTGATTCCTTTCTCCAAAATGTCCTCCTGTATGGGCTGTGTTGATGCTAACGAATTATAATAGCCCCATGCTGAAACAAATAACTATGTGGTTCTGGGCCCTGCTCAGAAGAACCGGCGGGGTCTGCCTGGATCTCTTCAAGGTAATGATACCCGCTCTCATCGCTGTAAAGATTCTCGAGATTACCGGCATATTCGGGCCGATTGCGGATGCTATTGCCCCGGTGATGGAGCTTGCAGGTCTTCCGGGAGAAGCAGGGTTGGCCTGGGTTACCGGAATGCTCTCTAACATGTACGGAGGACTCACACTTACAGCCGGAATGATACATCCGTTGCAGCTCAATACGGCACAGGTAACAACACTCTGCTGCATGCTTCTTGTTTCTCATTCTCTTCCAGTAGAAATAACTGTAGCAGCAAGAGCAGGTGTAAAACCGTGGTTTCTAATCCCATTCAGACTTATTACGGGACTGATATTCGGCATCATCCTGGGACAAATATTTATTCATACAAACACGCTTCAAACCACTCCAACAGTTATCTGGAGCGCTGCAGAACAGGGGGCCGGACTGGTTGAGTGGATTATGGGCACCATGCGAAGCATGGCTACAATTTTTATTGTCATCCTAGTAGTTCTCGGTTTAATGGACATTCTTGACAAACTGGGAGTAATGAACCTGCTGAAGCGTCTTTTCAGACCTGTATTCTCTCCAATGGGAATTGGTGACGAGGCCTCAACAATCACCGTTATCGGTCTCGTTCTCGGTATTTCTTATGGCGGTGGAATGATCATAAGAGAGGCCAACAAAGGAACAATCCCTCCCAGGCAAATACTTGCCTCGGTTTCCTTCATGAGTATATGCCATGCTGTTATTGAAGACACTCTGCTTGTGGGTTCTCTCGGTGTATGGGCTGTTGCAGCTCTACCGGGAAGAGTGCTTTACTCTTGGCTGGTCATGTTTATGCTATTGTTTTTTTCCAGAAGAATGTCAGATAACACAATCTTGAAATTATGTAATCCACGTGGCGAAGGTGCCTCTTCCTCAGACTGACTTATTTTCTGATTTCTTCAACATTCTTGATTGATTATCCCAGAGAGCAGAAAAACACTGATCTACGGTCGGGTTCTTCGAAAGAACTCCATCAGTTGCCATGTCCTCCAACATCATAAGAATTTTCCCTATTACGGGGCCTTCAAATCCCATGGCCTGAAGATGTTGTCCCATTTCAACAGGAATAATTCTTCCTTTACTCTGGCAAGCAATTCTATCTCGTAGTTCGCTGAGAGATTCTAGAGAATTAAC
Source organism: Candidatus Fermentibacteraceae bacterium (assembly GCA_016744855.1). GTDB lineage: Bacteria > Fermentibacterota > Fermentibacteria > Fermentibacterales > JCC-6 > Sabulitectum. Next base: position 272,747 of record JADGDO010000002.1, read on the forward strand.
AACATAGTCAGGTTTGTGTGCCCGGATATCAGACTCTGCAAGAATAAGTAGATTCTCCAACTGGTCACCCACATCACGCATAAGCCTTCTTACTGCACTGTTTTTCCAGTCTCCGTTGTAAAGAACAGGGCGCATGTGGTTTTTTACCAGAATTGAAAGAGCTTTCTTATCTACTCTGGAAAATCGTAGTCTTTCCGTAACGGAATGAACGATTTCCTCTCCTCGAAGCTCATGACCATGAAAGTGCGGTTCTCCTGCCTCGTCTATTTCCCGTACAAGCCCTTTTGCTGAATCATGCAGAAGAGCGGCCCACCGAAGAATGGCTACAGGGGGCACCTGGGCTACAACATCAAGAGTGTGATTCCATGCATCACCGGTGTGATACTTCCCCTGTTTGAGCCCGTCGATAACAAAGAGGTGCTCAAGCTCGGGAACAATTTTCAGTAGAACTCCATCCTGCTTCATCATAGCAAGAGCTTCAGTAGTTCTCCTGCCATCATTCACGAGGAGAATGTCTGTCATTTCTTTGTATTTTCGCTCTGCAGATATGGAAACCAGCTCAAAAGAAAAATCCCTAGCAGCCTGCCTAACCCTATCGGCTATAGAGAAACCCAGTCTGGCAGCAAACCGGTAGGCTCTGAGAATTCGCAGGGGATCATCCAGAAACGCTTTTTCCGGGTTGCCCGGTGTATCGATAACTCTTCTCTCCAGATCTTTCATTCCTCCACAGGGATCAATAAGTTCACCATTGGAATCAATTGCCATGGCGTTTATAGTGAAGTCTCTACGTGTAAGATCGTCTTCTATAGATCCACCGAATTCCACAACAGGAAATCTGGAACCTCTTCGGTAAATTTCTGAACTGCGAAAAGTTGTTATCTCAGCTTTCTCATGTGTAACAGGGTAAATTGCTGTAACGGTACCGTAACGAATACCGGTGGGGATCACCTTTATACCCGTTTCTGCTAAAAAATCTATAACATCCCCCGGGCTGGCGTCGGTTGCATAGTCCATATCTCCCGGAGAAACCCCGAGCATTCTGTCCCGAACAGCACCACCAACCAGGAAGAGCTTGTGTCCTGCTTTTTCAAAGATATCAAACATGCTCTGAATATACATATGAAGAAGTGCTCAGAGTATCTCTGGAACCGATCTGTTTCTCATGATCATTACCGCAATAGCGACTGTCGCACCGGCCACACCGAGAACCCAGAGACCGGATACATCGACCAGTAAACCCAGTACCGGTGCATAAATCATTGCTGAAAAAGATTTTGCCTGAGACTCAATAGATAAAACAGTAGCTCTGCGGTTTCCGGGTGAAACATGATCAAATCTGCTAACCTGCATCGGGCGCCACAAATTCTGTATAAGCTCCAGCACAAGAAAAACAGAGACTGCCCCGATGTACCACTTTAAAAGCAGCATAGGTATCAAAAGGGAATAGCACAGCAAGTCTGTCCACCAGAGAACTGAAGCACTTTTCGAAGCTCCTCCAGAAGCTGTGACAAGCCTGTGAGAGAAACGGGACCCGAAGATACCAAGTAATGCCAAGAGAAAGTATACTCCACCGGCAAGCGAAGCCGACCCCCTGTCTCCCTGTAATCCTGCAAGTAATGGAATGGAAACAACCATAGTCTTCAAAATCGGCTGTATGTAATCTCCGGTTACTTTATGGATTCCCTGAAAGCCCATCGTTTCAAGCATGAGGTTTCTTAACGGTCGAAATTTCACTGCATCAACAACAGATGTTTTCATCATCGAAACAGTGTCGCGAAGAGATTTTCTACCGTGATCCTTACCTTCAAGATCTTTAGGGTAGGAGAGGAGATTGATCAGGTTAATCAGGTATGGTGGAATACAAAAAAGAAACACTGAAGAGAATGTGCCAGTTCGCCACACAAGAGCAGCGGCAATAATACTTGAAAGAGCCGTACCCATTTTTGACCAGGACCTTGTAACACCGTACACCCGAGTTTTCTCGTTGAGCCTACCCTGATTTTCAAGCCATTTGAAAATCATGGCCTTGTGAGTGCCGGTTCTGAAAGCATCTCCAATTGCAAAAAAGAACATCGCCGTGAACAGAAGAAAGAAAGATGAAGAAAAACCGAAAACAACAAATGAGACAATGTAACCGGCCATTGATCCAGCCATGCAAAGTCTTCTGCCATGAGAATCCGCCAAAGCACCACTTGGCACTTCCATAATGGTAACTGCTAGCTCACGGAAGGCTATAAGCAGACCAATCTGAAAAAAGGACAACCCCTTCTCCAGAAAAACCAGCAGCAGAAAAGGTTCATAATACTTCTGATTTTTCAGAAAACCGTAAAGACTGAATCTTTCTAGCATTAACAACTATCCCTTAAATATTTTTCGAAGCAGTTTCTTAAACCGGCCCGGTTTCTTCCCGCTACCATCTAGTGATTGCTCACCAGAAAGATGGCTGAGTATTGCAGCAGTATCTACATTCTCAGCAACAAGTTCAACAATTCTGCTAATTTTAGCCTGTTCATGCGGTTCAACCTTAAAGATTTTCTGCGACAGTTTCCCGGCTGACTTCTCAAGCCCCTGCCCTGTTGAATAGAGCGGTATACCGGTAGACCTATATGCCTCGATTCTTCTCGAATCAGGTTCCCCACCACAAACGATAACAGCACCCGGTCCCTTTCCTCCGGAAATGCTTGCTACTATCAGTGCATCCAGTATGTCCGGTCGGGAATGGTCAACAAGCAGAGATCTGTGAGGGCACTTTCTTACGGTTCGCAAAACTTCCTCTGCTGAGCCAAAAGCAGTCAGATGACCGGCTACCTCTGCGTCTGATCCAGAAAGAGAGACGATTGGTTCCGCTCCGATTGCTCTCTGAATAAGACCCAGCGATGGTCTGGCAATACTTTCCTCGTAAGGAATGTAGCCGAATACAGGAATATTTCTTTCGGCAAACCACTTCCCCAGAAGCTCTTTAACAGATTCCATTTTAGCAGGAATGATTCTGTTGATAACGACTCCAAGCACCGGCACATCGTAGTGATAAAACATTGAGGAACAGAGACTGAAACGGTCTATGGTAGAGCCAATTCCACCATCAAGAACCAGTATGACAGGAGTTCCCAGAATCTTTGCCACTCTGGCATTGGAAAGGTCAAAAACACAACCGACACCGGGGTGGCCGGTACCCTCGACAACAACCATGCGGCCTTTTTTGCCCAGAGTCTTGTAAGCTCTGCGTATGCGGCCTGGTAGATCGGCTGGTTCTCCAAGTCTAATGTATCTGGCCGCTGATCCGGGTGATGCGGCAAAAGGTGCTGAATTGCCCAGGGAAAGTCCCATGTGCAAGGCCCTGTCAACAAACCAGGAATCCTGACCTACCTGTTCACCCTCGATGAGAGTAGTCTTCTGTCCAAGTGGTTTAGTGAAAGAAACACCTTCGGGAAGAGATTTTTTGAACTCTTCAAGAAGTCCGAGACACAAGGTTGTTTTTCCTGCGTCCTTCCCAGCTCCGGCTATATAAAGTCCCCTGCTCATTTTTCTCCAATCATTCTGACTTCCTGAATTATAGCAAAAGAATAAGAAGAGAACCCGATAAGAGATGTTTCAGCAATGATTCCCTTGTTGACATAGCTGGCCACTCCATAATAAGATATGAAACACATCGCAAATTATTAGAAGGGAAAACACTGTATGCCCTTGAAGTTCTCCTATATTGTCATTCTGATTATCAGTGTCGGCCTGTTAATAACGTCAGCCTACTTCATGAGCTATGCTGCTGAGGAAAAAACTGTCATTCTGGAGAGAAGGCAGCTTGAATACGAAACCATTGAACATCTTCGCGAGCATGACTCTGCGGAATACGCAAGCAGAAGGTGGAATATCGATACCAATTACGAGTCTCAGCTATCGGTTAACATTCTTCAGAAAGAGGCTGGTGCATGGGGAGCAGGAATCCTCGGAATCCTTCTTTTTACACTCGGGATCATGGATTCGCGGCTCTACAAAAGAAGACTGTGCCAATATCAAAAGGGAACTCTTGTAATGCTCGTGGAAAATCATATAGAATCTCTTCTAAAGAAAAGAGACAATGAGATCTTTACTGACAAGCAGGGTAATCGGAATGATCAGAAATGGCAGTTCGAAAAAACAGTATTCCTCGACAATATTCTTAGTAAAGAAGAGACCGGTAGACTCATGTTCAGTAAAGAACAGCTCTCCACAATGATAGATCAGATTATAGAAGGCACCCTGAAGTAGACTCAGAGTTTTTCCTAATCGGCAGTGTAACTATAAATGCACTTAACTCGTCCCGAACCCTGCGGTAATGAGAAAGAGCTTCTTCCTCGGTTGCAGCGTTCTCAGCAAGCCTGGGCGGATCATCAAAACTTCTGTGAATGACCGAGGTTTTTGCAGGGAAATATGGACAGGTTTCATATGCATTGTCACAGACCGTAACAACGTAGTCGAAGCTCTGCTCTTCAATCTCATCAACAGTTTTACTGAAATGGGTCGAAATATCTATACCTATTTCCTGCATAACCTTTACCGCATACGGATTAAGTCCATGCTTCACAATTCCTGCTGAATAGGACTCTACAAACTCACCCAGGAGGAAGCGGCAAAGTCCCTCTGCCATCTGACTTCTGCACGAGTTGCCTGTGCAAAGAAAGAGTACCTTTATTTTTTTACTGTGATGCAAAGTTTTTCTCCTCTTTCGCGAAATATACAAATTAATGAATGCTGAATTTCTTTAAAAACCGAACCGACGCACCCTCGTTGTTAAGAGTACGCCGGCGAGGAGGGATGTATGACCGGATTAACCGGATGAAGCGCAAGCTCTTACTAGCCTGCCTTCATAAGTACATACCCCCTCGCAGGAAATTGGTTCCACTATTGAAGCCGGCACACAGGGGGTGAAAACTATGTGCCGACAATGGAGATCTGTTCTATATCCGGAGGGAATCAGTTCAGATCTACCGAAACACCGGTAACCGTGAAGATTACTCTTTCACAAATATTTACTACTCTCGCGCCTACACGCTCAATGTTGTGCGCTACCCAGTCGAGCATCATTATCTCTTCTATGTTGGTTGGCTTCTCCATGGTGAAGGTAAGAAGCACTCTGTGTACCTGATTGTATAGAACATCAATCTGCATATCTCTCGCTGGTATCTTCCGTGCAGCCTGCTCATCATCCTCTGTGAATGCCCGTATAGCGTCATCGAGCATCAGCCCTGCGATCTCTTCCATCCTTGGAATATCAACAAGAGGTTTTACAAGTTTGCCTGGACCAATTTTCTGACTGATTCTGGCAATCCCCTTGGCATAATCCCCTATTCGTTCAACTTCAGTTGTTATCTGCAAAATGGAAAAGAGGAGCCGCAGATCAGTTGCAACAGGCTGCTGTGTTGCTATGATGTTCAGGCACCGTTCCTCTATTTCAAGACACTTCAGATTTACCATTTCATCTGATTCTATGATCATTGAAGCACCCTGCATATCTCTGTTATCGAGATACTTCACAGATGCGGTGAGATTTTTCCGAACCTCTCCAGTTACCTGAAAGAGCTTTCTCTTTACATCTTGAAGCTCTCTGTCGAAACTTTCTCTAGTCATAATTACCCTTCTGTCAGCCGAAGCGGCCGCTTATGTAGTCTTCAGTTCTTGAGTCAGACGGGGTAGTGAATATCTGCTTTGTGGGCCCGAACTCAATAAGATTTCCCGCTCTGTTCTCATCTGTTAAGAGAAATGCAGTGTAATCGCTGACCCTTGCTGCCTGCTGCATATTGTGTGTTACGATGGCAATTGTGTAGTTCTTCTTAAGCACATTCATCAGCTCCTCTATCTTCAGAGTAGCCACCGGATCAAGGGCTGAAGCCGGTTCATCCATCAGAATCACTTCAGGTTCCACAGCGATTGCTCTAGCAATGCAAAGCCTCTGCTGCTGACCTCCGGATAGAGACATTCCGGATTTGCCGAGGTCATCTTTTACTTCATCCCAGAGGGCGGCCCCTTTCAGACTTCTTTCGACTATTACCGCCAGATCTGAGCGGTTCTTCGTGCCGTGAAGCCTTGGGCCGTAGGCAACATTATCAAATATTGATTTCGGGAAGGGATTGGGGCGCTGAAAAACCATGCCCACCTTCCGTCTGAGATTAACGACATCTTCTTTTGAAACATCATTGCCGTCTAAAAGCACTTTGCCTGAAGTCGTCACTCCGGGGATCAGGTCGTTCATTCTGTTAAAACTCCTGAGAAATGTACTTTTGCCGCATCCGGAAGGACCGATAAATGCCGATATTCTGTATGTAGGTATATCAAGACTAATTGAGTTCAACGCCTTGAAGTCCCCGTAGAAAAGACTGTAATCCACCGCCCTCATTCTTATCTCTGCTGTCATTTGTATTCCTTTGCTGATATCCGGTTTGTTATCATGTTGATTGAAAGATTCATGAGCACAATAAGACCAACAAGTACGGCTGCCGTGGACATTGCCTTGTCAAATGCTCTGGTTTCCATGGCAAGGTAGTAAACATGAAGAGCCATGGTTCTTCCACCGGACATCAACGAGTGGGGGACCCTGTAAGAGCCTCCCAGCGTTACAAAAAATATTGCTGTTTCACTTACTATGCGACCGGCACTGAGAAGAATTCCAGTAGAGATGCCTCTGAATGCACTCGGCAGAATAACTTTCCAGATTGTTTCCCAGCGATTCGCCCCCAGAGCCAGCGAGGCCTCTCTGTAGCCTGTCGGAACAGCTTTCAACGCCTCTTCTGTTGTTCGGATAATAACCGGAATTATCAGACACGCTCCAGCCATTGAAGCCGAGAGAATTGAAAAACCGAAATTCAACGCTGAGACAAAGAGAGCGTAACCGAAAAGGCCGAAGATTATTGAAGGAACTCCCGCCAGGGTCTCGACCCCAAACCTTGCGACGCTCACAAGTTTCAGAACCATGCGACTCTCTGATGTTCCGGAATACTCGGTAAGGTAAATGGCTGCTCCAACTCCGAACGGCACTGCGAATGCAAGAGTAACAACCACCATATAAAAGGTGGTGACTATTGTTGAATAGATGCCGCCCTCTCCGGAAAGCCCTCCCCGTGGCGAGGAGGTAAAGAAATCAGCTGTGATACCGGGAAGACCCTTCAACATGATGTACCCCACCACGAATGCCATTATCAAAACAGCTACTGCACCGGCAATCCAGAACATTGCAAACGCTGCATTCTGGTTTAATGCCCTTCTATTCATCAGTTCACTCCTCTGCGCATTAGGAACCTAGCTGAACTGTTAACAAGAATGATCAGTATGAAAAGCACAACTCCTGTGGCAAACAATGCACTCTCATGAATCCCGGTAGCGTAAGAGATCTCAACAGCAACGTTGCCCGTGAGAGTTCTTGCTCTGCTTAAAAATATGCTTAAAGGATTGCTTGTGATCGGTGCTGGAAGTATCACGGAATTACCGATAACCATTATCATTGCTATCGTCTCCCCGAGGGCTCTTCCGAGCCCGAGAACGACAGAACTTATTATGCCCGGCTTCGCCGCCGGAAGGATTACCCTTGAAATGGTTTCCCATTTCGTAGCTCCCAGCGCAAGAGAACCTTCCCTGTAGCCCTTCGGCACACTCCTTACAGCAAATTCGGAGATGTTTGCTATCGTGGGAAGAACCATCACCGCAAGAACTGCCGAAGCTGCAAGTAGACCGAAGCCTGCATTGCCGGGTGCCGGTATCATTCTTACAAGCGGAACCAGCACAACCATACCGAAAAGGCCATAGACAACCGACGGAATTCCTGCAAGCAATTCAATGGAAGGCCTGACAATCTTCACGATCCAATTTGGAGCCACTTCAGAGAGAAAGATAGCAGTGCCCAGGGCAAGCGGGACCCCAAGAAGCACTGCTCCCAAGGTAACAAGACCACTGCCAGCTATCATCGCCAGTATACCGAACTGGTCATTCCCCGGCCTCCAGGTAGTGTCAGTAAGCATTTTCAGGATACCGATCTCCCGGAATGCCGGCATGGCCTCTTTCATTGTAAAGAGGAAGATCAGAAGAACAATCATCAGTGAAGCCAGAGCAGAGATGAGCAGAACTGCCTTCATGGTCTTTTCCGTTCCAGTTCGCCGCATTCCGGAAGTCATTATTTACTTTCCGCCTATCTGGTTACAGGCAGATAACCCTCAGCAGCTACAACTGCCTGGCCATCTTCCCCGAGTATGAATTCAATCCAGTTGGCAACGGTGCCGGTTGGCTCTCCATATGTAACCATGTTAAGAGGTCTTACTACTGGATAACTTCCCGCATTAACGTTTTCAGCTGTTGGAAGAGCGCCATCAATAGCCATGGGTTTTGTAGAGTCATCGAGATATCCGAAGCTTATGAATGCGATAGAGCCTGGAGTTGAAATAACTGTTGTGCGAACTGCACCGTTGGAAGGCTGAAGAATAGCAGCTGCACTGATAAGAGCATCATCCATTACCAGGTCTTGAAAAGCTGAGCGTGTTCCGGAACCCTCTTCACGGGCAACCACTGTTATTATTCCTGATGTACCGCCCACCTCGCTCCAGTCAGTTAGTCCGCCTGCGAAGATTGCTCTTGCCTGCTCAATTGAAATTCCATCGATATCAACATCAAGGCTGGCAACAATGGCTATTCCGTCACGTGCTATTGTGTGGACAACAAGCTCAGGGCAATCCTGAATCTCGCTCTCCTTGATTTCTCTTGAAGCCATGCCGATGTCTGCACTTTGCTCTGATGCGCTTTTAACACCGACACTGCTTCCGCCACCGCTGACTGTAACCATCACGCCGGGGTCAACTGCCTCGTAGGCTTCGCTGAGGAGCTCGGCTAAAGGCTGAACTGTTGTTGAACCCACTACACTGATTTCTGCATCTTCAACTGTTCCATCTGCAGCCGGTGTACCGACCTTTGCTTCTCCGCAGGCACCCAGAAGGGTCAACCCGCTCAGAATAATAATTACTGCTGTACTTCTTTTCATGTTAATCCTTTTTCCTGTTATTTTTTTTAAAATTTCATTCTCCAGCCGAAGTACATGTCAGTGTAACTGTCATCTTCTTCGTTCTGGAAAGTGTAGTTGCGCATACCGATTTGAACTGTATTTTTGCTGCTGTAAATATCCATGTTAAGAGAGAAGTCGATAGCACCTGCGTCGTTCTCAGGATCTTCTTCCCCTGCATATCCGGGGCTGTTGTTCTCGTAGCGGAGAGCGGGTCTGACTGACTGAAGCATGTTTCCATCGAGATTAAAGTCAGCCACCAGAGTAAAGGCATAGCCGTTTCCGTCTGTCCAGTCTGAATCGTCTTCCATAGGCTCCCCAACCGTGATGTACTCACCTATGAAGAAGAGACTGGCTGTTTCACTGAGAGGCTGACTTAAAACTGTGTAGAAATCCATTGCTGTTGCGGAAACGCTGGTTTCCGCGGTTGAGTCCGCATTCTCGGAGTAGCTGCCGAAAGCTCCTGCAATCCTGATACCCTCAACAGGCTCCAGAATAGCACGAACTGTGAAACTTTTATGACTGTCGTCTTCGGGTTCATTGTCACCGGCTCCGTTTGTGTAGGCTAGGTCAAGGTCAGCCCAGCCGAAACTAAGTGCCAGGTCAGCTCCGATATCACGTTTACCGAAGTCACTGAATGTTCCTGCAAGAAGAGCACGGTCACGGAAATACATGCTGCTTCCTGAACGTGTGTAGCAATGACCGAATGGTCTCTTGAAGTGCCCCATTGTGAAGGTGACTGCTTCATTGAAATGCATATTCAGTGTAATGTCTTCAGTTGTAAGGCTGAGATCTTCAAAACTGCCTGTGTACTTCGTAGGCTGAGACTTGAATGCAATTTTTGCATCTACCCAGTCATTCAGGCGGGGAAGCCACTCAATTGTGGCAAGAATATCGAAGTCACTATCTGGATCAGCATCTTCTTCACCATAGGTGTTGAATGTACCAATAACGTATCCTTTAAATTTTAGAAGCTCGGAACCTCCCGTTGAGAATTCACCGGTGGCCATTGCTGTTGCTGCCAGTAATAGAGCCAGAATCATTAAGTTGCGCAATTGTTAACCCCTTTCGCTTTCACGACTGCACCGGTGTAATTACCGATGACAAGGGTAACATCAGATTCTGTTGTTAAGAGAGTATTTGGAATTTGTTAAGGAATTGTTAAGAAATCGGAAGCGTGAAGAGAAAGATTGACCCTGAACCGGGAGTGCTTGATACACTTATAGTTCCACCATGGGCTTCGATAATATGTTTTGCTATAGAAAGTCCGAGTCCGGTACCACCTAGTTTTCTTGATCGTGATCGGTCCACAACAAAAAATCTTTCAAATATTCGGGGTATAGCTTCAGCCGGTATACCACGGCCGGTATCTGAGACGGCAAACACTGAAAGATTGCCCTTTTGTGAAGCTCTAACTTCGATGGAACCTTCGTCAGTGTACTTGAGTGCGTTGTCGATAAGGTTAACGAAAACCTGCTCAATACGATAGCGGTCAGCCATAACAGCCTGGTCTGCTTTTTCCGGAATCAGTGTGATGGGAATATTCTTCTGATTTGATTTTGCTGTAAAAAGAGGAAGAACTGTATCGAATATTTCTGAAACAGGAAAACTTTCAATTTTAAGAAAATCACCTCCCCGCTCTACCTCACTTAGAATTTGAATATCAGAAACCAGTGCGATAAGACGATCTGTGTTTCTGAGGATAACCTCCAGATACCTGTCGCAGTCACCTTCCAGTTCCTCTTTAAGCGTTTCTGCATAACCTTTAATTGCAGTAAGAGGCGTTCTCAACTCATGGGAAACATTCGAGACAAAATTTCTTTTCATTTCAGAAAGCATGACTTCACCGGTTACATCTCTGAAAGAAAAGACGAAATCACCAGAGCCTTCTACAGGAGCCTGGAGGAAGGAGATTACCTTGTCTTCAAACCTGATCAATCTCATTCTATCGGTGAGAGAATTTGTCTGACTGAAAACAGTCGAAATTTCTGCCGGTATTTCCGTTTCAGAATCTCTGATGTTAAAGAGTTTTCTAAAAGAATCATTCATAAGGAGAATGTTAGAATCCTTCGAAACAACTGCTACGCCTTCAATCATCGAGTGAAGGATTGCACGGCTTCTGTTATTGGATTGTGACAAATCCCGAATCAGCTCTTCGTTCCTCGCCAGGGTCTCGTTCAAGGAGGAGGCAAGGCTGTTGTGTTCACGGGTATGCCCGGGAGCTGCCCTTGCCCCGAAATCGCCTCTCCGAACCCGATCTGCAACGTCGGCAAGATTGCTCATCGGACGAGATATTCTTCTTGATATCACAAGGCCTATTAGTACAGTAAGAACCAGTGCAACAAGCATAACCAGAAGCATTTCATTCACAATTGGGTTAACTGCTGCAGAGTAACTGTCAAAGAAGAGGCTGGTTCTTACAACAGCTCTAATGGAATCTCCATACATTACCGGTACTGCCGCGTAAAGCATTTCCCGGTGAAGGGTTTCACTGTATCTTACAGAATGTCCAGAAACGCCATTAAAGGCAGCGATTACCTCTACACGCGTTCTGTGATTTTCCATCTCATCGGGATCTTTTTCGCTGTCGGCCAACACAGAACCGTCACGACAGATAACTGTAATTCTAGTCTCCATCGCGGGTGCTACCTCATCCACCAGAGAATCGAGAGAACTTGCCGATGAATCTTCCATGCATCTCTGAATTATTGGAACAAGAGCAGAGGCTGATCTAGTGAGATCTTCCATTGCCTGTTCTCTGAATGCTGATCTGAAGGTTGTGAGAATAACGGCAGATGTACCAACCGCAAGAAGAACCACAACCCAGATATAGCCTCTGATTATGGAGTGAAAGAGAGAGGGAACAGTTTTTCTCACTGCTTCGTCTCCCTGATTCTGTAGCCCACTCCTCTAACATTTTGAATCAACTCTGAAGCAACACCCAATTTTTCTCTGATGTTTCTGATATGAACGTCAATCGTTCTCTCAAAAACAAACTTCTCACCACCCCAGAGGAGGTCAAGCAACTGAGACCTGGAAAACACCTTTCCTCTTCCCTCAAGTAGTATTCCAAGTATTTTGAATTCTGTGGAAGTCAGGTCGATATAAACGCCGCTCACTTTAAGAGAGAATGTCTCTATATCCATTTCAATCGGCCCACATTGAATTGTAGCGTGATTCTTTGGTGTGTGTGTTATTCGTCTCAAAACTGCACGGACCCTCGCCACGAGCTCCCTTGGGCTGAATGGTTTTGTGACATAATCATCTGCACCCAGCTCAAGCCCGGTTACTTTATCAGCTTCGTGTCCAAGGGCTGTGAGCATTATAACCGGGAGATCGTTGTAAGTCTCTGAATTTCTCAGCTTCCTGCAGATATCTGTTCCCTGCATATCAGGAAGCATGATGTCAAGAATACAGAGAGAGGGTTTCGTAGCAGGCGAAAGCCAGTTGAAGAATTCTGTTCCATTTTCAAAAGAATTAGTATGGAAACCAGCCCTGTTAAGGTGAAGTTCCACAAGACTTCTTATATCATCTTCATCATCAACTATTGCTATGGATTTCAAGGTCTCCGCCCTCTTTTTTCCAGTGTTTTACAGAGAGGAAAACAACAGCTCCAGCTCCGGAAACAACAGCAGCTACAGTCGCCCAGGCTGCCCCTATGCCACCCATACGCGGAATAAGAATAATATTCAGAGAAACGTTAACACCGGCTGACAAAAGGATACACCAGAATGAATACTGGGGTTTGTTCATAGCAGCTCCAGCTGTAGAAAAAATACTTCCAAAGGGCCGGATAAGAGAAAGACCACCCAGAATCGCAAGTATCTGCCAGTTTTCAGCATATTTACCATGATAGACAAGATCGATTATCTGCCTGGGGAAAACCACAAGTGCGATCACAACCGGAAGTTGAATAAGCTGAACAATCCCGATGGCTTTCATTGACCTCTTGAGAACTGTTTTTTTGAGTCCACTCGTCCAATCTCTGGAAACAGAAGGCATAAGAATCATGTTGGCAGCGGCTGTCACCATAACTACCATGGATGTCAAAGCCCTTGAAGCACTGTAGGCGGCGACATCCTCAGGGGGAGCAAGTTTCCCGAGCATAAGAATATCTGTTCTCGTGTAAACAAAACCTGCAAAGCCAGTGCCGAGAGAATAGGCAGCAAATCGAAGAACCCGCTTCAATGACTTTGTGTTTACACCAGCTGCGGGATCAAAAATGCTCCTGACGTTCCATGAGTTAAGAATGAAGGCACCCAGGTTAGCTGCAGCTGTCGCTTTAAGAACCTGTGCGGCACCGGTTAGTGTGCCGTTCATGATAAGCCAACCTACTATTCCACCTCGGATGAGGAAGGAAAGTAGATCTGCTCGCATTACAGAAGATGTATTCAGTTTTGTAAGAAGAAGATTTCTGGGAATGTGTGCGAGTGAACCGGTTATAACAACCAGTGCAATCAGAGGTGTAATACCATCAAGAGAAATCTCCGGGTAAAAGGAATTGAGATATCCACCGAAAAGAAGAAGCAGTGCGGAGACAAGAATGCTGAAGGCAAGAGTAACCAGCATTGCAGTATTGGCAGCAATAGATGTTTCTCTGCTTTGCTTCTCGCTGCCCAGTTTAAGAAGGGCTTGTAAAACAAAACCACCGCCAAGCATTCCTGAAAACATTTCGATAGAACGCGCCAGAGCGTAGGCAGCGTACGCGTCATCAGAGAGCTGCCTGGCAATGAGAATGGATATCACACCCCACAGAGCTAAAGAGCCCTGGCTCACTAATGCAGGAAACCCCAGATTCAGCGTTCTATTTTTTAGAAATACCATTCTTCTGCCTGCTGAACTGACTTTTGAAATCTGCAAGGACCCCTCTGATAAATGGGCCCGATTCCGGAGAATCAAGAACAGATCTAAACCAGGTGATAAAAACAATCCATACAATACTGAGAAGGAAAGCAATAATCACATAAGTAATGACGAGAACTGTTCTTTTGGGATATGCTCTCAGAAATTCGGGGGTCGGAGGAACAATAATCTCAATTGTTGGACTTTCCTTAGCCTCCTCTATACGCAGGTTTTCGAGTTCCTGACGCAGAAGAAGGTAAACTGCGGATCTGGTTTCAACATCCGCCATCAGAGATTCGTACTCTCTGAGATAAGTCGGCATGCTGTCAATCACAGGGAAAATGCTTAGAGAATCTCCAACAGTAGATCGAACCTGAAGTGCGTTTTCGAGATATCTGTATTGTGCACTTGCCTGAGCATAAATAGCGCTTCTTGCAGACAGATTGCCGGATAGACCGGACAAGAGAGCTCCAGCTGAGACCATCTCGCTCTCTATAGCGGCCATCACATCCATCATGCTTGAAGCCTGTTGCTCAGGAAAAATAAGCCCTGTTCTTGTTCTAAACTCTTCCATGGCATTTCGTGTCGCCAGTAGAGAATCGAACGCTAGTGCGAGTGCGTACTCTGTATGAATACGGCTTCTTCTGGATCGGCTTGTAGTAAGTGTAGAGAGTTCCTCGTTAGCAAAGAGAACAATATCATTAACCATCGCCGCAGCTTCAATTCTTGTGCTACCCTCCCCGGTGATAAAAATGACACCTTCGGGAGAAACAGAAACAGAAAAGCGCTCGCCAAACTTCTTGGAAGCTCTTTCCATACTGACTGCTTTGTACCGGTTGATAAGATCGTATTTAAGGATAATTCTTTCTTGCACTCTTCTAGAGCCGAGGATTTGAGTGGCAAGGGTAATATCGATTCCTGCAGGCTCAGCAAGCATTCCTGCACCCATACCGGCCAGACCGCCCATCGCATCACCAAGACCAAGAGCGCTTGCAGAAGCAGAAATTGAAGATGCAGTTGATCCGGGAACAATAGCTGCCGCCCATGCACTCCATCTTGGTGCCCTGGTTAAAGCCCATGCTGAAGACAATACAGCTACAATGAAGCAGAGAACTACAATTCTCCTGGCATTCAATGCAACCTGCCTTATGACAACGCCGGTGAATTTTTCCGAAAGAGCCTTTTCTGCCATTAACCTACCTCGACAAGTTTATAATTACTGATGTTACTCCGACCACGGTGGCAAGGATACCGATTGACTGGGCATGTCTTGCTCCCCAGTTATAAGGTACCTCTATCACATCTCCTGGTAGAACCTGTGTATCAAGTGCATCTTCCCCGGAAGCAATCATCACACCATCACGGGTGAGGGTTGTACCACCAATGTTTCCATTGTACACTTTTCCACCAGCCCGTTCCACATACACCCGTGCTACTGCACCGGGAGAATAGGAGATAATACCCCTCTGGTGTACTGCTCCGGCCACATAAACATCATTGCCTTGAACTACCAGACGCAAAGTATCCCCGGCCTGAACCGGAGCATCTGAAAACCCTACATCCTGAATCCATATCGGAGAGGAGCCACCGGAGGAAATCAAACTGCTTCTTGCAAGATCCACATCTCCTGTAATTCCACCAATTCTGTACATAAGATCGCTGACAGTCTCTTCAGGAAAAGCCTCCCAGGTTTCAATTTCCGGAACGGCATAGGCATCATTGTAATTCCTTATGCCAGGTCTGACAATATAAACCGGTGACTTCACAAGCTCGAAAACTACACCCGCTCCCCCATCGACAAATGGGTCTGAAGCAGGGCGACCTGTTTCCGGGTCAAAATGAAGATCAATTAAAATTGAATCCCCATCGGCTGTTACCATCCATCCATTTCTGGACGAGTAGGAAGACATACCTCCCGCAGCACTCACGAGATCACTAACCCTGTTAATTGCATAGAGAGTGTACTGCCCTGGCCGAGCAACCATGCCGGTTACCCAGATTTTCACCGTTCGCGGTTGCAGAAGGCTGAGTCCAATCGAGACTCTGTTGTAGTAAAGGTTGGTAACCCTTTGCAGAGCGTCTTCTGCCTGAGCAAGAGTCATCCCTGATACGTCCAGTTGACCGACACCGGAAATCTGAATCATTCCATCACCGGAGACCTGGCAGGAGCTGACAGAGCTGAGCCCGGAGATTATCATTGCTTCACTAGTTCCGCCACCGACAACTACCTGCATAACATCCCCAGCACCAAGGATATATTCATCTCTATCAATGGATTCAAAAAGTGAAAAACCCTGTGCATCTGTATCACTCTGGGGAACTATATCATCAGGCAAATCACCAAGGGCAGAGAGTGAAAGAATAAGGAGAATTAGCATTACTTTACCGTTTTTCTGAAGTAATCTATTGTTTCTTTCAGCCCATCCTCAAGTAACACTTCAGGATTCCAGTTGAGAATCTTCCTTGCTTTCGTAATGTCCGGTTTTCTTACCTTGGGGTCATCAACAGGCAAGTCCCTGTTTGTAAGTGAACTGTTGCTTTCAGCAAGCCTGATTACTTCGAGAGCGAATTCCTTAACTGTCATTTCGTTGGGATTACCGATATTGACCGGCTCGTGGTGGCCGCTTTCCATGAGTGCAATAAGACCGTTAACGGTATCTGAGACGAAACAGAAGCTTCTTGTCTGGGCTCCGTCACCAAAAATAGTGAGATCCTCGCCCTTTATCGCCTGACAGACAAAAGAAGGAACAACACGCCCATCATCGGCTCTGTTTCTCGGTCCGTATGTATTGAAAATACGGGCAATCCTGGTATCAACTCCATGAGTTCTATGGTAAGCAAAAACCATTGCTTCTGCGAATCTTTTCGCCTCATCGTATACGCCTCTGGGACCGACAGGATTAACATTGCCCCAGTAACTCTCCGGTTGAGGATGCACGAGTGGATCTCCGTACACTTCGCTAGTGGATGCAAGAAGAAGACCTGCATTCTTCTCTTTAGCGAGGCCTAGAGCCTTGTGTGTTCCAAGAGCACCGACTTTGAGAGTCTGGATGGGGTACATCAGGTAATCAATTGGACTGGCGGGAGAGGCCATGTGAAAGATAAAATCGATGTTACCCGGGATGTAAATGTACTCTGTAACATCATGGTTTATAAATTTGAAATTACTCTCACCGGCAAGATGAGAAATATTGTCTGTACTTCCTGTTAGCAAATTATCCAAAGCAATTACAGAGTGACCTTTTTCAAGTAGTTTGTCACACAAATGGCTTCCAATAAAACCCGCTCCTCCAGTTACAAGAATTCTCATTTACTGGATCCTTTCAGAGTTCTCAAGCCTGGTAGAATACATTCTTTTATAGTAGTCGCGAAACTCACCGGACTTGATTGACTGCCACCAGCTCGAATTATCACGATACCAGTCAACAGTAAGAGCAATGCCCGATTCAAAATTGGTTTGTGGTTTCCAGCCAAGTTCTTCAGAAGCGCGTGATACATTAACAGCGTACCTGCGATCATGTCCGAGCCTGTCTTCAACAAATCTTACAAGCGAAGTATCAGCGCCTGTGGCTTCAAGAATGGCGAAAGTAACCTGCTTGTTTGTCAGTTCCTGTCCGTCACCAATATTATAGATTCGGCCGGGCGTACCCTTCTCCAGAGCAGCAACTAGAGCACTGCAATGATCGGTAACAAACAGCCAGTCTCTCATATTACCACCATCACCGTATAATGGAAGTCTTTCTCCCTCGAATGCATTTGTTATAAACAGCGGGATTAGTTTTTCCGGATACTGATGGGGGCCATAATTGTTGGAAGCGCGGGTTACAATCACAGGAGTTCCGAACGTAGTGAAGTAACTCATCGCAAGAAGCTCGCCACCTGCTTTAGAAGCGGAATAAGGGCTTCTCGGGTCCAGCGGGTCTCCCTCTCCTGATCTTCCGGTTTCAACACTCCCGTAAACTTCATCGGTGGAAATCTGAAGAAAAATCTTTCTGGAATTGTCTAATTTGAATTCCTCCAGAAGAACTCTTACTCCTTCAACATCTGTTCTTACAAATGAAGCCGGGTCATCAATAGAACGATCAACATGTGTTTCCGCTGCGAAATTAACAACGCCATCACAACCGGCCATGGCAGCGCGCACAATTACAGGATCGCAAATATCTCCCTCTACAAATTTATATCTGCTTGAACCTTCATACTCGGCAAGATTTTCTCTCCTACCCGCATATGTAAGTTTGTCGAGGACGGTAACCGACCAGTTGGGACGATGACTCATAACGTACTTCACAAAATTCGTCCCTATGAAACCTACTCCTCCTGTAACAAGAAGATTCATCAAATTCCCTTTCGTATTTCAGCCGCCCTATTGTTGGCCTCTAGTAGATTCTCTATGCTGGCACCACAATCAGACCACCATCCGCTAATCTCATTAGCCTGCATCTCGCCCCGCTGAATATAGGCATTATTGAGATCTGTTACCTCAAGTTCGCCTCTGCCGGACGGCTTTAGTTCTTCAATTATGTCAAACGCCTTATTATCATACATATAAACCCCGATTACAGCGAAGTCACTCACGGGATTCTTCGGCTTTTCAACAATGGAAATAACTTTTCCATTCTCAATCTCAGCTACTCCGTAATCAGTCGGATCAGTAACCTTTTTGTATAGAATTCTTGCTCCGACGGGCTGATTTTCGAAAGCTTTCACGTGTTCTTCAATAGAATTCTCAAGAATGTTATCTCCGAGAATAACTACAAAGCTTTCACCACCGACAAAAGCTCTGGCAAGGCCTATAGCCTGAGCTATACCGCCCTCACCAGTCTGATAGGCATAATTCAAACTATTGAACCCAAACTCTCTTCCGTCGCCGAGAAGGTGCATGAAACTACCTGCGCTGTTTCCGCCGGTAACAACAATAACATCTTTAATTCCCGCATCAGCAAGAGTTTGCAGGGGATAGTATATCATGGGTCTGTCGTATACAGGAAGAAGATGTTTGTTGGTAATGCTTGTAAGTGGTCTCAATCTTGTTCCAAGCCCCCCTGCTAATACAACACCTTTCATATTAACCTCCTATCTTACAATTGCGAATTTTAGTAACTCTGTGTTGGAATCAGCCTGATTAATCTGCAGGAAATACACTCCTGAAGCAGCAGGTGCACCATCTGAAGTCATACCATCCCAGAGTATTTCATCCCGGTTGGCGGCGCTCCGCTGATAAACCAAAGCTCCCCTGAGATCATAGATTTGCATTTCTGCAGGTGAGTTCGGAATTCCGGCCACACCGAGTATATCTCCACGGCCAGGAATGAAAGGATCTGGATAAACAACGGCAGCTGAGCCATCACCCGCAAGACCCGACTCAAGGGTTCCCCGCCAGAATCCGTGATCTGTAGCCAGCCAGAGATATCCTTCGTTGCTGTTTACAGTCATAGCATACACAACACACTCCATCAACGGACTGTTGAAGGTGGTGTATTCCTCTATTAAACCAGTGGAATTGAAATATCTTTTCAGACTGTTGTCTGTAGATATCCACACGCTTCCAAGATTATCGCATTCCAGAGCCTCAATTGCAGTATCAATTTCTTCAATCTCTGTAACCACATCATCATCAAGAACAGCGAGGCCGGAGGCTGTGCCAACGAAAAGTATTCCTGATCGGTCTATAGCAAGAGCCGTAATAAGAGAAGATGGAAGCCCGTTCAGAGATGTATAGATATCGCGGACTGTTTGGGCATTCCCGTCAACATAGGCAAGACCACCGTCTGTTCCCACCCAGGAGTATCTTCCACCTGTCGGTTGAATGGCATTAACTTCCTTACTGGGAAGGCCATCTACACCGGTAATATTTATGAATGACACAGAGGTGATATCACCTGGAAACCAGCTCAGCCTGCTTACGCCACTTATTTCTGTTTCAAAAAGAGTACGGTGACCAAACCAAACAGTGTTTTCATTTCCCTGTTCGGCACAGAAAACCCTGTCGTTCAATAGCCCATTCTCAGTCGTGAAATGAATAGCATCCTCAACAGTTTCATTTTCCCATTCAAGCCAGTCAAGACCATACCCGACTGACGAAATAAATACCCCGTCTCCAGATGGACAGATAGCAAAGCACTGATTTACATTCGTCATTTGCTGGCTGACTGACTGCCACTCACCGTTCGCATAAACTGACCCTCCGGCACGGTTGCTGGATACCCAGACACTTCCGTCAGGAAGCATTGTGCAATCTCGTAGATCGTTTGATACCGGACCCGATTCGGGGAAAGTTCTTCTCCATGAACCATTATCTCTTAGAAGTGCGAGCCCTGCTCCGGAAAGCCTGTTCTCCGCGAAAGTATTGGCAAGAACACCGCACAACCTGTCACCTACCCACACAAGACCTGTGAGTGCATTTCCATGGAGATTGGAATGATAGTCATGCCACTCTCCTTCAAAAAGAACATAGCTCAGATTCGTACAGCCAACTGCAAGTCCACCCGGTCCGAAAGCCATTGATGAGACATTCTCACCGGGAAACAATGCATCCTGCTTCCAGGGTTCTCCCGGGGGTTTAAAGAATAATCCGGACGTGGTTGCAACCCAAAGAGTATCATTCTGCCACTCCATAACAGCAATCGATACGGGGTCTATACCCTGAAGTATCCAAGAGCTTTCCTCCTGCGGGTCGGCAGATTGTGGAAGGAAAACAAGACCGGCAGTAGTTCCTACATAAAGACCGGAATCAGAAGATGAAATACAGGTAATGTTATCTGATGGAAGACCACCACCACTCGAGAGAGTATTGAATGTTTCAAAGAATCCAAATTCTCGTATACATAAACCCTGAGTTGTAGCCGTATAAATAACAGAATCAGGAAGTGTCTGATTGATACCCAGATTAAAGGGAAGACCGTCAATCTGATTGAAACTTGTTTTCTCCCCATCGGGAGTAAACATATCAATACCCCCACCATTCATGGAGACCCAGAGATTTCCGGAATCATCGTAAGCAACATGAGAAACACGGTCGTAGGAAAGTTTTCCCGGAGAAGTCCATCCGGAATCAGCAACAAGCTCATCGCCGGACTCCGAATAGTGAGCAAAAAGAACACCGCCTGAAGTTGCAGCAACAATCAGATTCTCTCTGACTATGATTCCACTGCCCCCCCCGTAATGAGGGAAGTGCTCCCATTCTGTGATTCGTCCGAAAAGAGCAGCAAATATTAAAAATACACTCACAGTAGTCTCTCCTCCCACCATTGATACAGCCGCTTAAGACCTTCTTCAAGAGGAATTTTCATTTCCCAGCCTAGGGCTTTCAGTTTCTCGGGACTTCCAATCTGGCAGAACTGGTCACCTGTACGAAGAAGGTGAGGATCAATAACAGTTCCGATGGCCGATCCGGAAATTTCTATAATGATTTCCAGAAGCTCTCCAATAGAATGACCGGTACCGGAGCACACGTTGTATGTCTCTCCCGTTCTTCCTCCTGCCAGCATACAGGCATAAGCCATAATCACATCGTCAATATACAGATAGTCTCTTACAGCTGTAAGGTTTCCGGTGCTTATGACATCGTCCCCTGAATTGACTGAACGAATGACCCGGCGGCAGAAAGAGGGCAATACAAAATTGCCGGACTGACCAGAGCCATAATGTGGAAATGAACGGGCAATTACATAATTCAATCCGCAACCGAGAAGAAAGTTCTCTGCCTTGAGCTTGCTCTCTCCGTAGGGACTCCGTGGAGCCAGAGAAGATGTCTCTCCCAGCACGCTTCTGTCGGGTTTGTATACCTCCGCAGAACTTACGAATAGAAACAAAGCTTCAGGGGATCTGGCGGTCATCCACTGAAGAACGCTTTTAGTTCCCCCTGCATTTACACTGATAACCTTTTCCGCGCTGGAGCGGGAATTCGAAACCGAGCTTAGACCAGCGAGGTGAATGACATACCTAACCTGGCCAAGTGATGAGGGGGGCGGGCCGGGAAGCTCCCATTGAATTTTTCTTACACCTGCGGGTGCAGAAAACTCTGTTGAGAAATCTGCAGCAATATCTCCTTCAGAGAGTTGAAACATATCCATAAGCCTCTGGCCGACAAAACCGCCTGCTCCTGTAACTAAGATCGGGCCGTCATCAAGGACGAAATTGCCTATTACTCTGCTCAAATCTCTTCTCCCAATTGCCTGATTTCCCTTTTTAACGTAATTCCGCTAGCCTGTCTTACTTTCTCAACAACATGATCTATAAGATTCATAACATCCGAGCTTGTAGCTCCTCCGGTATTTTCTATAAAATTAGCATGAACAGTGGAAACCATTGCTCCACCCATCCTGTACCCTTTCAAACCACAATCCTCGATCAATTTACCGGGAGGTGGGCCACTGTCAGGTCGACGGAAAACACTGCCAGCATTGGGTGCATGCAGAGGAAATTTTTCTCTTCTCAACTGCAAAATCTCTCTGGCCTCCCGACGAAGCTCGTTTCCACTCCGGAATCCTTCTGAGAGCTTCAAAACCGTGCCGAGGATTATCGAACCATTTTTCTGGAACAGACTTGATCTGTAGCCGAACCCACACCCCTCCGAAGTAAGATAATCAATTGACCCGTCGGGACGAAGCACCCGGACTTCCTCTACAAAATCTGAAATAGATGAGCCATATGCTCCTGCATTCATAAACAAAGCTCCACCCACTGTTCCAGGAATCCCAACAGCAAAAACAAGACCCGTGAGACCACGGGAGCAGGCAGTCCCGGCCAGTCCAGGCAGGTGAGCGCCGGCACCGGCAGAAATCACAGAGCCGTCGAATGAAAACTCTGAGAATGCCCCCCTCAAAAAAATGACAACTCCATGCCATCCTTCTGTTGGGGCCAGCGTATTTGAGCCTCTCCCCATAACTACCCAGGGTATCGATCTTATAGAGAGCAGTTCAACAGTTTGAATAAGTTCGTCGGGTGAATTCACTGCAATCGAAGCAGAGGGGCCGCCAATCCCCCAGGTGGTAAACTCAGAAAGCTGAATCACTTCAAATCTTCCGGGAGAGGCATCCATGGCTTTGTCGTAAATCATACCCGGTAGTCCTTTCCCCTGAGCCCGGTAAGGCAGGCACCTACAGAAAGGTAAGTAAAAAGACAGGATGGTTTGTTGTATCTTTCGGCAAATCGGAGCGCAGTCCGGTAGACTGGAGGAAGAAGAAAGAGCCTTGTCAGAAGCCTCATCACAAAGAGATAGGCAGGCTCTGCAAGCAAAGGTTCAACCCAACTGCTGCCAAGAAGTCCTCGAACGGAAGGGTGCTTTGCCAGAGTATACCTGAGACCGGTTGCTCCGTACTCGAGCATTTTCTCTGAATGTCTTCTCACCGAAACGCTGTCGAGGTGGTTGACAGAAAGCTCCGGTGTCCAGTAAAAGGAAACACCCATTTCGCGCAGTCGGAATCCCATTTCGGTGTCCTCGCCACCATAGCTGTCAATTGAGGTATCAAATCCACCCGCTTCAGATAAAAGACGATTGGTTATTGAAAGATTACCGGTAATGAAGTAGTTCCAGGGGAAACATCCTGCCGAAGAATCGCCCATTGCCCTGCTGTCAAACCACTTCTGCCACGCAGTTGCATTGCTGCTCCAGCTATTTACCCGTTTACCCATAACAACGTCAGCAGCACTTTTTTCTCTTGCCTCAAGATGTTTACGAAGAAGAGAAGAATCGAATTCAAGATCGGCATCCATCAGCAGCCCCACATGCGCTTCAGATGCCTCAAAAGCCATATTCCTGGCTGCCGGTCTGTTTCCTCCGGGATCCCGCCTGAGAATCTTTACCGAGCAGCGGTCAGGGAGTTCGCCGATTTCTTGAGCAAATTCCTCCTGAACAGGAACTGTGCTTCCGTCGTCAACTATCACGAGTTCCCAGCTGCTCTGAATATCCTGAACAGCAAGGCTGCGAAGGAATCGCACAAAGACCTCTCCACCGTTTTTCACAGGAACCTGAACAGAAATATCAGGTTTCATCAGAATCTCCCGAAGAAGAAGGGGAAGAAGTTAGCACATTGTCGGCACCAAAACTTCTAAGAACATAAATGATAACCGCTGTAACAGCGGTTCCTGCAAGAATTGCAATCATTCTGTATCCGGAATTCATAGAAGACAACGGTCCAGCAAAGACAGGGATAATTACCATAACTACCACTGCGAAAAAACTGACTGGAAAAACCTTACGGCCTATCCAGAAAAGCGAGAGTGCCATAAACATATTTGTTGCCAAAGTGGCAAAGGCTGCACCCACGGCTCCGGCTATGGGAATAAGCCTGAGATTGAAACCAATATTAATCACAGCTCCGAATGCTGTCATCCATCCAATGTATTTTGTCTGTCCTGTTAGCAAGGGGGCAGTCTGTGAAATTGTGAATAATGCATACATTGCGGCCGAACCTGCTATCCAGGGAAGAACCCTTGCCGCCGGCAACCACTCTGCGCCACCGAAGACTGATACAATTTCATTGGAAAGCAATGCAAGAACCATTGCTGCCCAGTTAACAATAATCATAAAAAGAAGAGCACTTCTTCCCAGCTCATCCATCCTTCCGCCTTCTTTTTTCTTCCTGAATATGTAGCGTTGCCAGGCCATACTGAATCCAAGAGTAAGCGGAGTAAGGATAAGAACAGCTCTTCCGGCCCATTCGTACCAACCGCTCTCTGCCATGTCTGTACTGATAGTTCTGAGCATGAACATATCCGCACTGGAAAGCACAAGAAGAGCAAGAGTTGCCGGAACCAGAGGCAGGCTGAATGCAAGCATGCTTCCAGTAAGACGCTCAGGCGCAGCGACAGATCTGGAACTGGCTGTTGCCTTCCAGAAAAAAATAAAAGAAAAGATTACAGCAAGAGAAGTTGGAATCCATCTGGCCTTCAGGAAAGCCTCAATTGCACCGGAAGCATCCACTGCATGCAGCAGATAAAAGAGCAGGCCCAACGAAAGAATTCCTCTGACAAACTGAATGGCGAAGTAAGTTCCAGCCATGCCCTTCGATCGCGGTAATGAAAGTGAGACCTGGAGCAGTGCGACTGAACCACCCAGGGCAAGTGCATGAAGAAGAAGAGAGGGATTAGTAATGTGGAATAAGAGAGAAAGACGCGAACCGAGAGTTACGACCAAAATTGCTGCAACAGCAAGAGGAATCAGAGGGAGAAGTATCGAACGGACAAGAACAGCCCTCTGTGCATCCGTATGGTGCCATGCTCTAATAACAGCGGCGGGGAGGCCAAGAACAACAATTCCTGCGATAATCTCACTGATTATTCTTATAACACCAAGTTCCCCAGCCTGAGCGGGTGTAAGAAATGAGCTCATAAACGGGAGGAAAGCAAACTGCACTAAACCGCTAACTACCATTGCAAGAGCATACAGAAGGGTTTCTTTTGCCAGATCTCTCTGTCTGGTTTCAGCCATCAGGTTAACCAACCAAGTTCTTCATACCTTTTGTGCATATGCTCTGCAACCGACTTCCAGTGGTGTGTTTTTTCTATCCAGCCGGGACCGGCTGACGCAAATTTATTGCGGAGTTGCTCGTCAAGTATCAGCTCTCTCAGAACTTCTTCGAGATTGTGGGGCTCCGCCAGCGCGAAAGGATGATCCGGAATGAAATCCTGATAAGCTTGAGAGAGATTTGTTACAGTGCAAACTCCCATAGCAAGACTTTCAAGGGAATTAACTCCGTATCCCATGTCTCCACTGGCAATCTGATCTATAGCAATATGGCATTCTGATTTCAGCTTCACTGCTTTAGCATGAGCCATGTTCTCTATCAATACCATTTCGACAGGAAGTGTTTTTGAGAGCTTCTCTACGACCTCCACTATCTTATCTGTTCCCTTTACTGATCTAATTCTGGGAGCGTGACATATTTTAATCGTCTTACCGGATGGATTTGCCTTCGGCACCATCGAAGTGTCAAACGGGAGGAATAGATACTCCAGCTCCGGATACCTTTGAAACAGGTCGAATTCACATGTTGTGTGAAGCTCTGTTGAATCCCATACGGGCCTGATCGCACCGCGCATGCGGAGATCAAGACCGTGATAGTTTGAAACAATATGCTTCCCAGCAGCCCTGAGCTTCTTTACATCTCTGCCGTCCCGGAAGAAGCTCATGCCGCCTTCCAGAACATGTATATCGAAATCCCACAGGTTGTATTTCTTTGCTGCCCTGTTTACCAGGGGCGCCCATGCAAGGTCTCGAAGAGGCATCAGTATCCGTTCAGTTCCTGATGGTGTCCAGAATATTCTCTCAGAGGTTCCGGTGAATGGAACTTGAAGACTACCGCTTCGAATGAGTCTCTTAACCTTCCAAAGCCACTCCATGGGACCAACAAAGGGAAGATTAAGACAAATATCCTCCGGATAAAGATTTTTAGCTCTATAGAACGTAACGAGTCTGCTTTCGTGACCAAGTGCAATGTGGCCCTTAACGAACAGAGTCAGAATGCCTGTGTAATTCTGTGGAGACAAGTGCAGTATTTTCATGCTCGTTTCCACCTTTTTCCCTTTATTGCGTAAAGAAACAGGGCTGCACCAGCAGCCAGCTGTGCCAGAGCCCCTGGTATACCGGCAGCATGATAACCGAGAATATCCGGATGTGTGAAGTCAGGATGAAGAACTGTTTGCAGCAGCGGAGAACGGGATGGAGACCAGATCACAGACTGTCTTGACTGTGAGTCAAACTCATCAGCCCCGAGTCTTTGTTCCAGAGCATTGGTGTCGGTAATACCGGCTGCCAGTGTTAACAGCACGGAGATTACAGCCAGGACTCTGAATACTTTTCCTCCTGTACCAGGTCTCATCAAAGGCATAAACAGCACAGGAATAATCATAAACAGGAACCTCGGTCCCCAACCGGTACCTCCGGTCCAGTCATGAAGAAATCCGTGAAGAACAAGCGAAAAAACAAACGGGCTCCAGAAACGCCAGTCTCCGCAGTGAAAAATAGCCAGTACAGTCAGAGGTGCATACCAGAACAAGCCCTTCCCCGGACTGAAAAGAAGACCGGGAATGCCACGACCAATCATGTCCAGAGCAATTGCCGGATCCTGTGCGTGGCCGTCGGACATAATAGACCCAAACCTGTAAAAATTGTAACCGAGTATCGCCAGAACAAAAGGGAAAGCTCCTGCAGCAGCAAGAGCAAATTTCTCAAGATGTTTTTCTTCAGTCCAGTAGATAGGTAGAAGAACAATTGAATCAGGACGAACCAGAAGCGCTGCGCCAAGAAGAATCCCGGCGATAAACGGTTTGTCAGTTTGCATGAACCATGCACCCCAGAGGGCCAAAGCAAGGGCTGGGGTAACATCGTAAGGCATTCGTCCATAAAGCAGGGCCATCGTTCCAACCATAACAAGAAGGAATCTGCCTATATCAATCCTGCCCATGAAACCTTCAGCAAGTTTCTTCACGGCAAGAACCAGCAGAACGCTGGCCACCGCAGTTGTGAGTGCTGCTGCAACCTTTCCAGCAGCAAGGCCAAGAAGAAGGCCAATACCAGCAGCAGGCAGAAGCATAACGGAATAACCCGGGGCATGAGGTACATAATTATCAGATCTTATGCCGGAAACATGCCAGCCGTCTTCAGAGGTAAAAAGATCCCGGGTTCCATAAACAGATTCAGCAACCTGATATTGAGCAGCAACATCTGTTGTCATTAGTCTTCCGCCGAAAACCATAACAAGAAGGCCGCTCCAGGCCAGAATTGTACGCATGTCCATTGGTTCTAGATCTTACCCATGAATGTATTGCGGAACTGTCCTCTTGCCGAGAATGATTCTTTGAATCTGCAAAGTCCGTAGTTAACTTCCATATTGAGGGTATAGGTTCCAAGATCAAGATAATGATAGCCCATTTTTTTTGCCCAGCTGATTACTTCTCTATAAACAAGATTCACCGGACGCATGGCCTGATGCTCTTCGTTGTGGGAAATATAGAAAGCCAGAGTTACTCTCGGGTTGCAGTGAAACATTATCATTCCTGCAAGAACTTCTCCACTTTCATCCACAGCGATGAATTGTTTTACTTTTTCAGATCCAAGAAGAACTTTCAACTTGTTCAATTCGTCCAGAGTATGTGTTGGATCGACATCATGTCTTTCTTTGAGATTGCTGGCTAGAACAGGGTAAAACCTGGAGTAATCATTATCCTCTACAACTGTAAGGCCGGATTTCTGTGCCTTGCGTACTCCCCTTCGGGCAGACTGGCTGAATCCAAGATCGATTTCCTCGCCGAGTCTCTGTAGATCAATTACAGCTGTAAGCTCTCTCTTCTTATAGGTAAAGCCATTCTTGATAAGTGAAAAATCGATGTAGTTATGGGGTCTTCTGTAGTAGGAAATAGGAGGAGGAGTCATCTCTATCCCGGTAAATCCGCGCTGCCTGCAGTAGCGAATGAGTGCGCCTGTAAGCTTCTCCACTTTGTCGAGTCCGAGGCTATCATCAAGAACAGGACCGCCATAGGAGGCTCCGGGATAGCTTCGGAACCAGGCTCCATCTTCCCATTGGGAGATTGCTCCCGGAATATAGGCCATCGGTTTACCTGAACTGCTTTCAATTACGAGATGATGGTTATCAAATCTGCCCTCCGGATGATAGTCGAGGAATGCAGGTGTATGAAAAACTGTTCCGTTGTTTGATCTTTCAACAAATGCAGTCCAGGCTGAAAGATCTTCTTTCAATACTTTTCTAACTTTAATACTCATCGCACCACCGATATTCTGGCCTGATAAACCGTGTCTCTTATAGTTACAAGTACCATATAAACCCCACTGGCTACAATTTTACCTTCAAGCGTCCCGTCCCATATCCAGCTGGAAACTGACAATGCGTCAACAGTTCCTGCATGGGATCCGTCAAGTCTGAAAAAATCCACACTTACAGGGTCCGTGTCGGAAGGGCCGCAAAATCTTAACTGATCCCTGCCGAACACAAATGGCTGTGGGAAAAAGGAAACATCGCTTTCCTCAGAGGCTGAACCCTCTTCCTGAGTGACGAGCCAAAGACCTTCCCCTGAAGAAAAATAAACCCCTCCGTCTACTTCGTCCCGGAAGGAATACTCCCAATCGTAAAGAGATGAAGGGTAGTAATTACTGTTAATCCCGTTGAATACATCTGCCTGTCCGTCTGCAATCCTGTAGACTCCCGAAGCCCCAAGACACCAGATTCTTCCCCGTGAATCAACAGACATCGTTTTTATCTGTTCTGTAATATCGAGATAGGGAGCAAACCCACTACCGGTCCACCTTGCAAGCCCCTCTGCAGTACCGGCAAGAAGACCAATTCCGGGTGCATTCAAGAAGCAGAAAACTTCACTGGAAGGAAGCCCTGAAGATGAATTATATGCCTGCCCGAATCCCGGATACCAGGAATCTTCTGATGGATCAGCAGGATTACCGGAATGCACAAGCAACTGGCAACCGGCACCGGTTTCAAAAGCAATCCAGAGACTGTCTTCGGAAACAGGGAAAACAGATCTGACATTTAAAGAAGCAATGCCCTCGTTCCCAAGTCTGGGTGCCCAGTGCATTGTACCCATTGGGTCCCCGTTAAAACCAAGAATTCCACTGGGCTCCTCCGGATACCCTGCCGAGTCGTACTGCCTGAAAGCAGCCCACATGCCGTTGTTCTGGCCAACGATCATAACAGGCTGATTGTTTGGTATATCCGCCTTGATTATGGTGGCTGTGGGCCAGTGCGATTCAAGAGAGTCTTTTACGAAGGTCAGAATAGTGTCTCCCTGACTTGAATAGTTATCGTTATCTCTGATCCAGGATAAACCATGATGATAAGATGAGGCCCATATCCCGTCCGAGGGATCGACTGCCACAGAGAAAGTCTGGAAATGATTCGGCATTCCATCGGACCCCTCAAAAGATCGCCATCCTGAACCGGGATAGTATGCCTCTACTCCACGGGCGTATGTTCCCACATACAGTCTTCCATCCGGCAGGGAAGCTATCTGATGAGTTTTTTTGCATTGAATCCCCGGAATCCCGATAAACTCCCATGAATCTCCTTGCAGACGGTAGAAACCATAGCCTGTCTGGGAGTTTTCAAGATTTACAATGTATTCGTTAAAACTGAAAGCGACGAATACCTCATTATCAATTTCAAAAAATGTGGTCGGCCAGAAACTGGTTGGGAGACCGCTCCCGTGCTTAACCCAGTTTGAACCGTCATACCTGAGAACAACACCATGCCCGGCAGCAAGAAGCCCTTCAGAAGTTTCAGAAATATCCACTATAGCACTGTCGGATGCAGAAGAATAGTCTATTATGTACTCGAAGGATTCTCCACCCGGCAACAACTCCATTGCTCCGTTCACACCACAAGCGTAAATTGAGTGCTCACCGGTTCTGACCCGGTTGAGCTGAAGCCCCTGCGTTTCAGGCCAGTATGTCCATGAGTCTGGTGAAAATGGGCTATCAATCCCGTGAAGAGAATAGATACCCCGGTCAGTTGATAACCAGAGAGTATCGTTGCGTGCAGCAAGAGAAAAAACTTCATCCGGATTAAAAACGCCAGGTGCAACTATGGGAAGGAATCCTGCAGAACCGCCCCTGGCAAATCCCCCGTCACAGCCTACCCAAATATCCTTACCAACTTCTCCGGCTTCAACCAGAGCATTAACATTACCCTGGCCCGGAATGCCATCAAATGTGCTGTAGGTTCTCCAGATGTCTTCATCCTTCATAACCAGACCGGTACCCCCTGTTGCAATCCAGAGCCTATCGCTGGAATCAAAAAGAATGCTACGGCAATCTGGAGATGGAAGATCGTCAGGACATGAGTAAACGGTCGTTATACCATTTTCAGTGGAGTAATTGAAAACACCTCCGGATGAGGAACACCATACAGTATTGTCCTCACCTGAAACCGTGTCGTAGACATAGGAAATGGAAGTGCTCAGTTCCCACTGGGGCACCGAGGCCAACAAGATGTAAAAAAGGATGTGCATATTATCCCCTCAGAATAAACGCGGGAAACGAAGGTGCCAGACCATCCAGGCAGCCTCCCATACAATGGAACGAGACATCTTGGATGTCCCGGAGTGCCTGTCTATGAAGACAATCGGAACCTCTGTCACAGAGCAATTCGCAGAGTAAAGCTTGTAGGTAACCTCTATCTGAAATGAATATCCATCTGATCTGATCGAAGATAGATCGAGTTTTTCAAGGGCTGATCTCCGAAATGCCTTGAAGCCACCGGTTGCATCTTCAACGGGTAATCCTGTGACAATCTTTGAATACTTATTGGCAAACCAGGAGAGCATAAGCCGATGAAGTGGCCAGTTAACAACATTAACACCAACCACATACCTTGACCCTATGACAAAATCATGTGTTTCGAGTTTTTCAACAAGAGCCGGTACGGAATCCGGATCGTGAGAGAAGTCAGCATCCATCTGAATAATCGGATCGAATTCAGGTCTCTCAAGAGCCCACCCGAAACCAGCCACGTATGCTTGACCTAGACCGTTTTTTTCCGGTCGGCTGAGAAGGTGTACTCTTTCTGTTTCTTTGAAGGAGAGAACCGCGTCGCCTGTGCCGTCCGGACTTGAATCGTCCACAACAAGAATGTTTGCACCAATGGGAAGCTCAAGCAAACGGGGAATAATGTTACCTATGTTCTCCAGTTCATTATAAGTGGGTATGATAATAAGTGGTTTACTCAAACTCTGCCCTCCCGGTTTTACAGTTTGTTGCAATATAATCTATTGCATATTAGCGGAGTACTACGCAGAAACAGGCACAAGCAATTATGTTTCAAGATAGAAAACACTAAAACGCCGGGAGATAATATGAAAAAGGCATTCTTTGCGATTCTTCTTGTATCAACTGCTGCGACGGCATTTACCGCTCTTCCCGCTCTGGGTTACTCCTCCTCGTCGGGATTCATCTTCGGAGGATACATGTTGTTTCCTCTTGATCCTCCCGGGGATCAGTTCACTATTGATACTTACTATGGTACAGCAGGGGTTATAAAGTTCCAACCCGGAATTGTAAAAAGGTTTGACAACATCCTCTTT
This sequence comes from Candidatus Fermentibacteraceae bacterium, assembly GCA_016744855.1. Lineage (GTDB taxonomy): Bacteria > Fermentibacterota > Fermentibacteria > Fermentibacterales > JCC-6 > Sabulitectum. The sequence goes on from JADGDO010000002.1 coordinate 304,653, forward strand.
CAATCCTCTCTGGAATACAGAAAAGTTCTTGGAAAAGAGTGGTATGGCTGGGGCAACAACACTGATCCCGATACATCAGCAGCAATGGATTACGAGAAACAGAATCTAACAGCTGACCTTACACTCCTCACCAACCGGGGTTTTGCACTTTCATGCGGACTTGATTTGAGACATTCTTCGGTTTTCAACCGCGAGGAAAGTCTTTTATGGGGAAGAATTCCGGGAGAGATCTTTGAATCCACCTGGACAGCAGGGCTCACCGGAAAAGTTTCTTACATTGTCCCGGCACCTCTTGATGGAAATGTTCTTTTCAGCACCGAAGGATTTTTCCAGATGGGTGATGTATCCTACAGCGGTGTAACTGGAAAAATTAGGGCAAGCATAAGCCCATGGAACGGTGGTACTATAGCAGCCGGGGGAATGGTCCATCGACAGTTCAGTATAGAAAACACTCCGGTAGCCTATGCATCAGGAATAGGTCAGAATGTTAATTTCAGAGGATATAGCGATAACAGATTCACGGGGCCCTTATGGACTCTTTATCAGCTCCAGCTGAAAAATGATATCTATTCCATTCATGACTTTGAAGGCAATCATATTCTCACAATTGGAATGGAAGTCTTTGCAGAAGCAGGGAGTACAGCTGATGAGTTTAATGAATTTACCATGGAAGAGCTTCATTCTGATGTGGGTTTGGGAATGACTTTTAAGATTCAGCACGGGGCTGAAATGCGGATCGATGCAGCGTGGGGTGATGAGGGGATGTTGATCCAGAGCGGATTCGATCAGGCTTTCTAACCCACATTTTTGCGTAAAACACCACAAATTCAGTAGGTTGCGGATAACTTGACGTTATCTAACTGAAAAGGTGGTGGAATTTTGACTAGTTCTTTATTGATTGCCATGGCGCTTTTTTCGTGGGCTATGGATCCTGCACCGGGCCCCAGTGTACCCTTCTGGTGGACCGCATACCCGGAAGCAGACAACACACTTCTCGTTAACCCGGCCGGTTCAAACTGGCTGAACGGTTCAAGAATGCGCATCGGCGCTATTTTCAGTGACAGCACATTTGAGCACTTTGACCGGTTCTCTCTGGAAGACAAATCCGGAGGATTCACCGGTTGGTGGGAAGATGACCAGAGCCTCAGACGATTCACAACTTCAGGATCCTTCCAGATAGGCAATTCACTTTCAACAGGTCTCGGTTTCACATGGTACGACCCGACCATCAGCAACCATCCCCAAAACGGTGAGAAGTTTTTTACCTTTGGCCTTAACTACCGACCCGATGATCACATCGGCCTTGGAGCTACAGCCCGTACTTCAACTGGGGACATTGACGGGTGCTACATCACGGGCCTTGCATTGCGTCCAATGGGTAATGAAACTGTAACCCTCACTGGTGATTACAGATTTGAAACCGGTGAAACCAGAAGTCGCTGGGCCGCCGGAGCAGAAGTAAGAGCAATTGACGGCCTGACTATCAGAGCAGCATAC
>JADGDO010000002.1:306159-338176 GCA_016744855.1 Candidatus Fermentibacteraceae bacterium
CTACAGCACCGGACATGTAGACGAGCTTCCATCGAGAGCTTTTCTCGGTCCAAGGAACCCATCCTTTACCGCACAAATCACCGCACTCGCAAGGGGTGCAGAGGATTCCTCCATCAAAGGACTCCTGATAGATTTTTCTGACTATTCCCTCAGTGGTGCACAGGCAGAAGAACTCAGAGAGGTAATGGTTGATTACAGATCGAATGGTAAACCTGTCTTCGCCTACATGGAGTATGCTGGAAACGGCTCCTATTACGCTGCGTCAGCAGCCAGAGAAATATGCATGCACAAGGCAGGACAAATCTCGATTAACGGATTCGCCGGTTACACATTTTTTGTTAGAGGCTTTTTAGACAAAATCGGCGTAGTTCCTGACCTCATGCATATCGGTGCCTTCAAAAGCGCGAGTGATATGCTGACAGAATATGAAATTTCAGATGCTCAAATAGAAGCGACAACCGCTCTTCTTGAAAACTACAAATCGGAACTTGTTCGCGGTATCAGTGAGGGTAGAGGACTGGAACCCGCTCAAATGAGTATTCTTTTCAGCAATTCCCCCTTTGCCGGTGAGTCCATGGTTCGCATGGGCCTCGTGGACACTCTACTCTACAGGGATCAGTTTGAAGAATTCGTAGGAGAGCAGGTCGGGCACGCAGTAAACACAATGGGCACCGGTTTTTACTCTTCTATCCCGGAGGAATCTTCAAACTGGGGTACAAATTCTTCTGTTGCTGTTGTCGTTGCAGATGGAAACATCACAGGCGGACACAGCGGTAGCTCTCTGCTTGGCAGAACAATGGGTAGTGATACCGTAATTGAGATGCTTAATGAAGCAGCAAGCACTCCGGGTGTGGAAGCAATCGTTCTAAGAATAAACTCCGGTGGCGGGGAAGCAATGGCCAGCGATGACATGCACCACGCTGTGGAAAATATCCGCAGGGATATGCCTGTTGTGGTAAGCATGGGCAGCGTTGCAGCAAGTGGCGGTTACTACATGGCCTGCGGAGCTGATGCTATTTTTGCTGACAGATTGACTGTAACAGGTTCAATCGGAATCATCAGCGGAAAATTTGTTTTCGGTGATCTTCTTGAGATGGTCGGCATAAATGTCGACAAAGTGAGTATCGAACCGGCAGGCAATGCAGGCAATCCGTTTGAACCCTACACAGAAGAACAGCACGAGAGTCACTTTGAGGCCATGCGTGAGGGATACAATTTGTTTGTGAATACTGTTGCAAAGGGCAGAGACATGACTTTTGAAGAAATTGATGCCATCGGGCAGGGCAGAGTATGGTCAGGCATCGATGCGCTGGAACTGGGTCTTGTCGACTACAATGGTGGTGTTGTTGATGCCATTACACATGCAGCAATGCTGGCAGGTATAGACAACGGAAACTCCGGGATAGTCATATTTCCCGACCTGACTGGTCTCGGTTCAATTAATCTTATGCCGGGTCTCTCTGTTTTCAGTGCTGCCAATGAAATTACCGAGCACCCTCTTCTTAACAGCGAAGGTCCTCTGTATCTGGCTCCAACAGTTGTTATTGAATAGGAACTGCTCTGATGGAAACAAAGCAGTTTAGAAATACTGCAAAAAATAGAATCATGAATCTCTTTGAATCACGACTCTGGATGTTGGGAATCTGGGAGGGTGGTTCAGCAGCCACAGGCTTTCTCGATGACTATTCTGATCTTGATCTTGGCTTTGTGGTGAAAGATGATCATGTCGAAGAAACATTCCAGCTCTTCGAGAATCTTCTTGAAGAAAATTATCGAATAAAAAGCAAGCTGCGTATACCTGAACCCACGTGGCACGGTCACAGTCAGTGTTACTATTTCGTAGAAAACTGTCCTCCCCTCTTCTATGTTGATATCGTTGTGGAAAAGGAATCGGCAACAGACCGGTTGATGGAGCCTGATCGTCATGGGAAATCTCAGATCTGGCTAAACAGGAATGATATTCTGAAACCTCTTCCAACTCCTCAGAAAGAAATGCGGGAGAAGAATAAGCTTTTCTTTCGGAAACAGCTGGAGAGTTACCCCATATTTGTGACTGAGGTGAAAAAGCAAATACTTCGTGGTAACCGGATAGATGCGATGCTTGAATACCAGAGCTTCATTATGAGAAAACTTGCTCCCCTTCTGAACCTCACGTACAGACCGGCAAAATTCGACTTCGGGATCCGATACGGAGAGAGGGAGTATCCGCCGGAAATCGCAGCTAGAGTGGCAAATCTGTTCTATGTGGGTGCTTTCGAAGAGCTGGACGAGAAATTCAAAGAGGCTTCAATTTGGGCAGAAGAACTAGCAAAGGAATTAGAGGTAAAACTCGAAATCTGATTACTGGCAGAAAGAACTGTTTGGTGTATGTTTCCTTCTTCAAAGTTCAAGGAAATCAGCATCTGTTTAGAAAGGGGATCATCTTGATCGGGAAGAAGGGTTTTGACAATGAGAAATATCTGGAGGAGCAGTCCGCAGAGATACTGAAACGGGTTGAAAACTCAAAGGATAGACTTTATCTTGAGTTCGGTGGCAAGCTTATGAATGACCACCACGCAGCAAGAGTACTTCCTGGTTACGATCCCAATGTAAAAATCAGATTGCTTGAGAAACTGAAAGACCGCGCAGAAATCATTCTCTGCATCTTTGCCGGAGACATAGAGAAACGAAGAATTCGCGGAGATTTCGGCATCACCTACGACGCTGATGCACTCATGCTAATTGACGGTTTTCGCTCCTGCGGAATAAATCTGCGAGGAGTAGTAATTACAAGATTTGAAGAGCAGCCTTCCGCGATTTCATTTGAGAATGGTCTTAAAAGACGTGGAATTGAGGTTTTCAGACACTACTATACCAAGGGCTACCCGACAGATGTTGATCTCATTGTAAGTGACAAAGGTTACGGCAAGAATGACTATATCAAACCCACCAAGCCTCTTGTTGTTATAACCGGACCGGGTCCTGGCAGTGGTAAGCTGGCAACTTGTCTTTCACAGCTCTACCACGACCAGCAGCGGGGCATGAAAGCCGGTTATGCAAAGTTTGAAACCTTTCCTGTGTGGAATCTTCCCCTTAAGCATCCGGTTAACGATGCCTATGAAGCAGCGACAGCTGACCTGCAGGATGTAAACCTGGTCGATCCTTTCCATCTTGATGCCTACGGGGAAATTGCTATCAACTACAACCGTGATGTTGAGGCCTTCCCTGTGGTGAAACGAATTCTCGAAAAAATCACAGGTAGCGAATGTCCATACGCTTCTCCCACCGACATGGGTGTTAACAGGGTTGGTTTCGGTATTGTCAACGATGAAGTCGTAAGGTACGCTGCCAAGCAGGAAATCGTTCGCAGGTATTTCAGGTACCGATGTGAGTACGCAATGGGGCTCACGGAGAAGCAAACTGTACAAAAGATAGAGCTTATTATGAGCAACCTCAACCTCACCAGATACGACAGAGCGGTTGTTGATGCGGCTGAGAAAAGAAAAGCGTTAGAAGAGCAAAACCCTGATCTGCACGATGTAAAAGCATCCGCGCTTCAGCTTCCAGACGGATCAATAGTAACCGGCAAAAGCACGGAACTTATGCATACCTCTTCTGCCATGGTTCTTAATGCAATCAAAAGGCTTGCAGACATAAAAGATCAGGTTCATCTTCTTTCCCCGGCCATTATTCAGTCAATACGCAAGCTGAAGAGTGCAACAAACTCCCTGCCATTAAGACTGGATCTGGAAGAAGTATTGATTGCCCTCAGTGTAAGTGCGGCGAACTCAGAGCACGCAGCTCGCGGAATGGAAAAACTGACTGACCTCAGAAACTGTGAAGCACATCTTACCCACATGCCTTCCTCTTCTGATGCCAGCGGCCTCCGAAGCCTGGGACTCAATGTAACCAGTGATCCGAAATTCAGCAGCTCCCGCCTCTATAACGGCTGATAAAACACTTCTTAGGGGAGCAGAGGTCATCTCTGCTTCCCACCAATACTCTTCAGATTGTGATTCGGTATTCTCTTGCTCCGCCACCGTAATCAGAAGAAAAAAACCATAAAAACTCACCCTCGGGCGAGGCAAGATAAAATTGAAAAAGGTCAGTGTAGAAGCCATCTGACAGCACACGCCCAATTCGATTACCGTTCATAGTGTCATAAACATCAATCTGTACTTCATTATTGGAATCTGTGTACGTCATGTACAGCATACGATAATCCGGTGGGAGCAAACTTGAACTTTCCACTGGAAAGGGATAAGCAAATTCATCAATCAGGTTGAATGAATATGGGTCATATCTGACCGCACCCTGATCATTCAGGCAATGGAGATATCCGTCAGAACCAAAATCAGCCGATTCAAAGAAACCCGAGATCTCTCCAAGGTAGTCGAAGTTGCTGGTTTGCAGACATATCAATCGTCCGTTATTGCGAAGAAAAATTCTACTTCCATCAGGAGATACAGCCACATCCCTAAAAGTATAGGAAAGAGAATCAAGCGGAGCAAAAGTAACTGGATCCAGCACCCAGGAATAATACCCCTGTGACGCAAGAATTCCAGGGGAACCTGGTATATCGGCAATTGCATCAAACTCCTCGGGGAATGCGAATGACTGAAGAAGTGTACTGAGATTATGTGTGTACTCTTCAATAGAACAACTACCGTTTGTGCCGTATGAAACAAGAATAGTGCCTGTAGGTCGTTCAGTTGCTGTCAAAAAACCATCAAACACCTTTGACCCCTTACGGCCATAATCATAAGTACTACGGGCAATTAGCCACATCTCACCATATACCTGATTAAGAACATACAAAACCCCTCCATCGGCTGAAACAAATCCTTCATGATCATAAGTTGCGGAGTTAAAAGACCTGTCAACTCTCCATGGTATAGTGGCCCCGGGAGTGAATTCTACCTCATTGCTGTAAGAAGATAGACCGTCCTCATCCACGGTAACCAACACATAGTATCTGGTTTCATAATCCGGAATCGTGAAATCTGTAAAGCTTAACTCATTTACATCATCAGTCACAACAAGCGTATCTTTATTGTAGGTAATGTGCTCAATATCCGGGAATGTGCTTCTAATCAGTAGATACGAAGCGAATGAATCCTCCGTGTATTTACTCCAGGACAAATTACACACAACAAAATCCAGTTGGCTGCAGGAGAGCTGGCTTGCTTCAGGAAATGGAGAAACCGGTGTTTTTACATATACTTCGTTGCTCCACCAGCAATTTTCATCCATATCAACTGCGCAAATCGCATAGTAGTATCCCCTGTTCCATTCCAGACCTGTGGAATCCGAAAAGATCGTCTCTAATTGAACTTGCAGTTCTACTGCCTCCCCGGGGTCCAGCTGAATATCGGGAATCTCTGATCTGAATACAGTGAATGTCTGCCGCTGGTCTATAACCGGCTTTTCCCAGGTAAGAGTCATCTCTAGACGAGGATTGCTCTTTCCTGATAAAGCCCGGTTCAAAGAAGTACCTGTAGAGTCACCTGTAAAAACCACACTTATCAGATTGAATGTAAGAGCCGAAGGGCCTGAGGGAGTCGTTGAATCACAGGATAAGAAGAGGATCACAAGTCCTACAGCTAACGAATATCTCCAAAACATTGCTATCCTCCGGTCTGCAGAAATAAATATGGTAATGAATATTAGCTGTAGACGAAAATGAATCTTAAGTTCCCGTAATAGCCATTCTATTAACCATCCATCACAAACCTGCAGTAGCAGTCATACATTAAACAAAGTCAGAATAACATGTATAAGAGCCTAAGTTTAAACTATTTGACCTTGCTGCTCGTTCATTCGGTTGCTCTGTCTAGGTTTCTCTTCGAATCTTCCTGAAACATATCGGTGAAGAATGCTGCTGATAAGAGTCTGATATGGAAGTCCATCCTCAACTGCAATCAACTGTAGGGCTTCCAAGTCCTTCGATGATATTCTGATGTTAATTCTCTTGTCTTTCTTCAAGGTATTAATGGCGTACAGTTGATGCTTCCTGATTTCTGCTTCTACATCGGGGACAGTTACCCATTCTCCTTTTTCGAATGAATCCAGGATTTCCTTTTCATCTGGTGCAAGTTTAAATTTTTTCATTCTGCTCCCCCATATATATTTTAGTCGCTTTACGACTAGGAATAATCGTTTTCAAGAACTTACCACCTTTATTCTCAACATAAGGAACGAGATAGCAGTAGCGGTTGATCTCAACGACAAGAATGCTCTGGTTCGGGTACCTCTCTTTGTTCGGATGCTCGAACACTGCCTTGATGTCTCCGTTAGCAATTTGTAACACAACCTGTTCAAAGCCAATACCGCGCTCAGCCTTGAGTTTTTCATTCTTCTCGTTATTCCAGTTGTAGTGTTCCATAGCAAAATACTATTGCATCGTGTGCCTTATGTCAACACATTGTATACAGATTTCGGCTAATGGTGCCCTGCATAAGTGCGTAGTAGGGGAGTCAAGAATTACCTTCCGCTATAACGGGGAGGCCGGTAAAAGCCTCCCCGTATATTTTTCTTATCTGAAGTGTTTTCTACAGTGCAAGATCTCCGCTGAAGTCGACTACGACTTCTTCGCCGGTTGTGACCTTGACAAATCTGTTCCAGACTTCGACTGCACCATTGGGTAGTCTCTTCGTAAGCGAAACCAGAACCTCTCCCGTTCCCAGGGTCAACGTATCGGGAGTCTCGGTGTCGGGCATCAGCCAGTCGAGAGGCATGAACCTTCCTTCCACCGGAAGATTGAGTGATATCATGAACTCAGCCTCTGTCCAGTCTGGAGGAAGAACAATCAGTGTACCTGTTTCTGCGTAATTCTCCGTGAGAAACGCACCGTGGCTTTCCTCGACGACAAGCATAAGGTTTTCATCGTCCGGCTTAAGCACCGGAGCCCATACTCCATCTTCCCATATTTCTACCCAGGTCTGCTTTTCTCCCTCTATCCCTCCAGACCAGCCGCTAACAACTCTGGCTGGAAATCCAACTGTTCTCATAGAAGAAACTTCTAAAACCTGCAACTCGGAAGGAGTCCCTGCGCGGCTGGAAACAAGGCTTTCCGGGGTCTGCATTTCACCTAGAAATCTTCTCTCTGAGACACTCATACTGTCTTTGATCCATCCAGATATTTCTATAGGACTCGAAAGATTACGAATTTCCCAGAAGGAGCGTAAAAGATTTCTGTAAACAGAAACCGGTTCCGTTGAAACTCTGTACCAGAGAAGGTACTCGGCAAAAATGCTGTCCGGAATAGATTCAGAGAAAGCAAGAGAGGAATAGATATGATCACGTAGAACGTCTTCAGTCATTTCGAGTCGATCAAGCCTGGGAATATTCTCAAGAAGGTAGAGGCAACTCTCCAGAGTATCTCCTGAAGCTGATTCAATGTAGTTAAACCAGACTGTTTCATTCCCAGGAGTTTCCTGAAGAAGGCTGTCTATATCGGTGGGACTCAATACGCAGAGAATACAAAGGAATAACATTACTCCACCTCCATCAGGTTCATGATGTGATGAGCGGGTAGATCATTTTCGGCAAGGCTGAATGAGGTAGAATCTCCCGGAACAATGGAAACTTCCCGACAACTGACAGGCCAACCCCATGTGAGGAGATAAACTCCGCCGCCAAGCGCAATATCCGTGTGGAGAGAATCAAGCACCGCAAAGGGTCTGTAACTGCCCCAGTTAACTACTGAAACAGTAACAGGATGACTGAGGAATTCCCGGCAGTAAAGAAGGCCGGTAGGGGCATAATCTCCAGTCACATTCAAAGAAGAAACATCTCCATAGTACTTGAGGGCCGTGCCAACGGAATCTGCTGCAATAGCTACAACCAGAGCCGTGTATTGCGCTCTTTCCGTAAACCAGGTTGAATTCGGAGTTTCCACTTCAGAAGAGATATCTGCAAAGTGCCAGCCATCTGTGGTCCAAACTTCAGGCCAGGCATGATTGCTGTCAACGGTTGACCACCAGGGAGTATAAACCTGACGGCATGGGATGCCGACGCTCCTGAGTGCATCTAGAAAAAACACTGTCATCTCTTCACATCTGCCGATACCGGAGCTCCATGTTACCAGGGGAGACTGATCACGAAACTGAGTTGGCTGATAATCCAGAATGCTGTCACACCAGTTTGAAATCAGAATTGTTGCTTCCTCTATGCTGGAAGCATCTTGTATAACTGGCAAAAGAGCATCACGGAATTTTCTTCTCCAGTTTACAAGAGGCTCCTGGCTGACCCTTGCAGGCAGTACATATCTGAGGAAAACAGAATCTGGAATGGAAGATCCCCATGTCATCGAGTCTCTCGACCACAGGGCGAGTGATATGTTCTCATCAACTATAGACAGATTACCTTCGGCGATAAAATCTACAGACGGTGAGTGTGCTTCCAGATGCTCTCTGCAGTCTTCGACCGAGAGCAGCGAGATAAGAGCAGCAACCGTTAAAACAACAGGGTTCATTCTGACCTCTCAATTCCTGAAGAGAAGCGGAGCAAAACTGCTTGAGTCTGCCCCGCTTACTATTTCTAAAAAACCCGGTGAGTTTATTTCTTTGCTGCATCCATGAGCAGTTGTGCAATCTCAGGTCTGGTAAACTCAGGTGGAGGCATAATTCCTTCGATAAGCATTGCTCTTACCTTTTTACCGGAAAGGAACACCCGATCAGAAGCAGTGTGCGGGCAGGTTCTGTCCGAAGCCATCCCGTTACAGGCATTGCAATAGAAAGCATGCTCAAACTTCAATGGAGTAATTCCTATCTCATCAGCAGTGAAGTTATCAAAAATAATCTGGGCATCGTATGTACCATAATAGTCGCCCACACCAGCGTGATCTCTTCCAACGATGAAGTGAGTGCATCCGTAGTTCTTACGAAGAAGAGCGTGGAATACAGCCTCTCTGGGACCGGCATAACGCATGGCTGCAGGAAATACACTGAGGGCAGTGCGGTCAGAAGGGTAGTACTTCTCAAGTATTGTCTCGTAGCACTTCATTCTTACATCAGCTGGAATGTCATCGGCTTTGGTAGCTCCTACCAGAGGGTGTATCAGAAGGCCGTCAATCATTTCAAGTGAAACCTTCTGCAGGTATTCGTGGGCTCTGTGGATAGGGTTTCTTGTCTGGAATGCAACAATGGTCTTCCAGCCCTTTTCCTGAAATAGAGCTCTGGTTTCCTCAGGAATAAGTCTGTGCTCTCTGAAAGGCTCTGAGTCACGAAGATCGAGAGCGCTTATTTTTCCACCGATATATTTACCGGAGAGTGTTTTAAGATACTGAACACCCGGATGAGCATCGTCATCAGTGAGGAGAGTTTCTTTTGCTTCATGCATAAGATCTGCACTGAAAACATCTCCAACTTCCATTGTACCACGAATCTTATCACCGTACTGAAGCAAAACTACATCGCCTGATGCAACCACTGGATCATTTTCCTTAAGAGAAAATACCACTGGTAGACTCCATACAATGCCGTTTGCAAGGCGCATTTTATCAACAACTGAATTGTAATCAATAGCTGTCATAAAGCCCTCAAGAGGACTCATAGCACCACAGCTGATCATCTCAAGGTCATTTTTTTCACGTTCGTTGAGAGTAAGAACCGGAGCATTCTTAGGCAACTGACTCTCTTCAATAACTCTATCAATAAGTTTTCCACCGTGTGGCTGAATCATTCCATCCTCCTGTTTTGTTTTTCTTGTGTTTTCCATTTTTATTTAAGGTATGTATTTTTCGTTAGCCAGTGAGCGTGTCGCTTTACCCTGGTCAAGCAGATCACGGATCACCGCTTCAAGAGAAATGTTCTGCCAGTCTTCATAGTAACGCGCAGCTACCGTTCCAGTTGTATTGATAAGAAGAACACCCGGTAGAGCACGGATTCCGAAAGAATGCATCGCCAGACTGTCGGGGTCTGCAAGCACAGGAAAATTGATCTGCCACTGAGCGACAAGAGAATCTGTAGCAGAAACTTCTCTTCCAGCCGAAACGACAAGACAAAGCACAGACTCTTCAGAGAACGTTTCGTTCAACTCACAGAAGCCGATGATATCCTCGAGATCGGAAAGAGTATTGAAATCATTGAAAAGAACAACAACTACATGCCCCTTAAGCTGGTTGTAAAGACTGAGTGGCTCAGAAGTGTTAAACCAGATACCAGCAGGAAAATCGCTTGCAATATCTGAGCGACCTGTTGGGTGAGCGGATGGGCTCTGTCTGAATAGAAAACCGGCAACGAGAGTAAACAGAACTACGCCGACTGCGAAGAAAAGCAGGCTTTTAACCTGATGCTTCTTGTGCTCTGAATCCCTTAGGTCTCTCTTGAATTGCTTAAGCAAAAGCCGGAACTCCTGTCATTGTTTTCATACTCGTTACTCCTCGGGGGCAATCGGTGGTGGTGTAAGAGTTGTGAGATCCAGAAGCCATCTCTCATTAACCAGCCTTACCGGGATGATCTGCTCGCCTTCTGAAGTGGCAACTGTTACAAGAGCAGTTAGAGAATCGGCAAGCTCCACACCGCGAACAGAACTTGAGAGCTCTGTAGATCCGGGAGAACTCTGAAGCATTCTGGTAAAAAGCATTTCACCATCAAGCAAAACAAATTCCTCTTCAGAAATCGGTACAGATAAGGTGGAAAGAAAATCTGCACTTTCAGTATACCCGAATTGACTGAAAACAACTGCCGTGGAGTCCCATGTTGCCTGGGTCTCCGGTGTCAGCATCTGCCATGCTTCAGCCCATGAGGAATCAGAAAGGGCAAGCGTAAAAGCCTTCACGGAATCGGATGCCGGGTGATTCCAGCATCCGGTTCCTGCAAGAAAAAGAGCAGTGACCGCCAGGGTCAGAGAGCGAATTCTAGAGAACATGAACTACAAGCCCGCTTCTAAGCTTCGGCTCAAACCATGTTGATTTAGGAGGCATTACATTACCGCTGTCCGCCACTGCAATCAGCTGATCAACAGATGTGGGGAACATTGAAAATGCAACAGTGAACTCTCCGGAGTTAACAAGCTTCTCCAACTCTGCTGTTCCACGAATACCACCGACAAACTTTATGTGAGAAGCGGTCCTTGGATTATCAACACCAAGAATGGGATTAAGAAGATTCTCCTGCAAGATGCTTGCATCAAGACTCTTTACAGGGTCAGAATCGGGGAATGTTCCGGAAAGAGGTTTAATTGTATACCAATCCCCGGCCGTGTACATGCTGAATTCCTGATTATTCGAAGGATCTTTTAACCCGGTCTTCTCTACAGAGAATTTCTTAGCTACTTCTGTAATCAACTGCTCGGTTGTTCTGCCCTTCAGATCCTGTACGGCTCTGTTGTATGGCAGGATCATCATCTGGCTCTTGGGAAAAATCACAGCGAGAAAATAGTTGTATTCCTCTGAGCCGGTATGGCTGGAATTCAAGTCTTTTCTTCTTTTCGCAATAATGGCTCCGGAAGCACTTCTGTGGTGACCGTCTGCCACGTAAAGATGCGGAACGCGGCTTGTGAAAAGCTCACTTATTTTACTGCTGGTATCTAATTCAGAAACAACCCAAAAGGTGTGTCTGATTCCATCATCGGCCGTAAAGTCATATTCCGGTTCTCCTGCGCAAACAGAAGTCTGGATTGAATCAAGATCGGCAAGATCCGGATATGTGAGAAAAACAGGACCGCACTGGGCATTCTGAGTCTCAATGTGACGGATGCGATCTTCTTCTTTTTCTTTCCTCGTGAACTCGTGCTTCTTGATGATATCATTGTCGTAATCTTCAGCCGAGACCGATGCAACGAGGCCTGTCTGAGAGTGGCCGTTCATTATCTGACGGTAAAAGTAGAAACTTGGTTTGGAATCCTGTACCATCAATCCGTTTTCCATGAGTCTGCGAAGATTGCGTGCTCCCTGCACGTAGACTTCTTCACTGTAAAGATCAACCTCAGGGGAAAGATCAACTTCAGGCTTCACGACTCTAAGGAAACTCAAAGGATTATCTTTAACCAGATCTCTGGCTTCCCGAGAATCAAGAACATCATATGGTGGAGAAGCAATCTTCTCTGCGAAATCTCTGCTGGGCCTCAAGCCCCTGAAAGGTCTGACTACTGACATTTTTTCCTCCGGTATCAGTTCAACCGAGTAATCTCGGCATCAACCATTTCCCTTACGAGGGAAGTAAAGTTTATTTCAGGCTTCCACCCCAGAACTTCTCTGGCCTTTGAAGCGTCTCCACAAAGAGCGTCAACTTCTGTAGGCCTCATGTAACGGGGATCGGTTACTACAAAATCATGCCAATCAAGCTGAAGGTAGGTGAAAACCTCCTCCAAAAAATCTTTTACCGAATACATTTCACCGGTAGCGATAACATAATCATCAGGTTTTTGCTGCTGAAGCATAAGGTGCATAGCCCTTACATAGTCTTTGGCGTGACCCCAATCGCGTTTTGCATCCAGGTTTCCAAGACTGAGTTTTGTGCTGAGTCCTTTTTTAATTCTTGCAGCTTCCATGACTATCTTTCTGCTAACAAAGTTTTCTCCTCTTCGGGGAGACTCATGATTGAAAAGAATTCCGCTTGAGGCATGCATATTGTATCCCTCGCGGTAGTTAACAACCATCCAGTGCGCACAGAGCTTTGCCGCTGCATAGGGGCTTCTCGGCCTGAAAGGTGTATCAAGACCCTGTGGTGGGGGACTGGATCCGAATAGCTCACTCGTGGATGCCTGGTAAAATCTCGATTTTCCGGCCATCCCAGTCTCACGCAGGGCGTCAAGTAACCTTACGACACCGATCGCATCCACATCACAGGTATACTCCGGGACTTGGAAAGAAATGCCTACATGACTCTGTGCTGCAAGATTGTACACTTCATCCGGTTCAGTCTTTTCAATTATCCGGTTCAGAGCACTGGAATCCGATAGATCCCCGTAATGAAGAAAAAGTTTTTCTCCGTAAATCTCCTTGTTCTGGATAAGATGTTCTATTCTACTGCGGTTGAAGCTGCTGGATCGACGAACTATACCGTGAACGATGTAACCTTTTTCAAGCAACAGTTCGGAAAGGTATGACCCATCCTGACCGGTAATACCGGTTATCAAAGCATTCTTCAAAAAGAGGTCCGTCCTTTCAAATATTTACGGGGAAAACTTCCCATAAGATAACAGGATACCTAGTAGTGAACCAAACCCCGGCTGAGTAACCTCTTCAGGTCCCTTCTCTCAATAAAGTAACGGGGGTCAAGTACTGAATTACCAACCTGTTTTAAGTATTTTTTCCAGGGTTTCACGGGCATGTCTGCTTCCATCGCAGCTGCTGCACCTTCAAAAAGGATACGCCAGCGCCATTCAGCCTCGCCACAGGTCCAATTAGCCAGTAGGGAAGGAAGAACATGTGGATTTCCACCGAGAATAACTTTTTCCAGAAGTGCAATTTCACGCCATGGGGACTCCCGCGGAACGGACGGAACATCAGTTTTTTCCCCTGCAAGCCTGAGTGCCCGAAAGCGAAGGGTTTCCATTGGAGCAATCTCAGAACATCGTTCAAAATCTCCGCGGGCCTCAGCGAGAAGAAACAGAGGGCCAGCGGCAAGAGAAAAGGCTTTCTCCACTTTGCCCGATGCAATACAAAGACGATGCGCCTCTGAGAACTCGTATTCAGCAGCAGTCCAGTGAAAAGTGCGGGCCAGGATATCGGCATAGAAAGCCCGGTCACTGTTCGCTTCAGGATTCTGCTTCACGAGTGAAGCCGCCACATCCACAGCTGCTTCTTTCTGTTCAAGTTCCAGAAGAAGACCGGCCTCGCGGCGCTTCAGAGTCGCAATTCTTGACGGATTTTTCTCGGTCCTCAACCTGTTCCTTGTTATCAGCAGTTGACGGCCGGCGTTTCTTGTCGTATTAGGAGCCATAATTGGAGAAAGGAGTCTCGTTTCTTATGAGTAATCTGATTGAAGAAATTACAAGTGATCAAACATCCGGCGCGTCTGGAATATACATAAAAGTACTGAACCATATAGTCCTTGGCTATCTTAAAGGTGATGAGTTGCCTGAACTTATCCGGCAGAAGGCCGGAGACATGGTATCTCTAAACTATCTTGCCAACAAACTTGATGGTGTTCCTCTCTTTAAACAGAAGGAAATTGCTAAAGAGTTACAGAAACAGGTCAGATCTGATTCTTCCGCATCTGGAATACAACTCTACAAGGGTTTGGCCAACTCGAAAAACATTATTCTCTGCCACTCAAACAGTGGTAGTGTTATCCGGGCTCTGGAGCATCGCAAAAATCGCATTGAGCTGATTTATCAGACGCATTCAAAACCGGGAGAAGAGGGGCGCGAGAGTGCAAAACTTCTTAAAAATAACGGTTTCAAGGTTAAGCTGATTGCCGATTCCAGAGTGCCAACAGCAATCAAAGAGGGCGCAATACCCGTGCTGGGGGCAGACAGTGTAACCCAGGGATTCTTCGTAAACAAGATCGGTTCTGCTGACATTGTTAACAAGGCTCTAGAAGCTGGAATCACCCCTATTGTGGTAGTTGGTTCAGAGAAGGCATGTACTGAAGTTTCATACGGCGACCGACCCCAGAGCGAAATCTTTGAAAGAATTTCTCTGGAGAAAATCAGGCTGATTGTCGGAAGTTCCACATACAGAATGCCGAGAGATCGGAAGCGGTTGTGGAAGATGCTGGAAGAGACGGTAAAAAGCTAATTGCCTGTTAAAGCTGTCTTTCAGGGGCACTGGCGTGCACTTGAGGTTAGTTTTCTCAAAGAGCTTAACCACATAAAAAACAAAAACACAATTGCTGTTATTACTGCTGGTCAATCACTTGCAAAGCATATAATGGAATTGATTCCGGGAGAAATTGCAGGGCTTAGATTTCTCCCGGGATTTCCCGCCCTGTCTAAAATTCTGGCATCATCACCCACAGGACCTTCTGTACCTGAAGCACAGCAGATAGCCCTTGCATGTCTGGCGGGGTACATACCCGAAAGCGGAAGAACCGCAGCCACATTTTTTGAAAAACTGATCGAGATGGGAGTTTCGGCAGATGCTTTCAGTGTGATAGCTAATTCCACCAGAGGTCTTAACCGGGAAGTTCTCCGTACCGCAGAGAGGTACAGCGTCTACTTTGCTGAAAGAAACAAGCTGCATCCCTTGTCTCCCGGTTGTGTATATGCTGCGGGGCCCTCGGAAACCAACAGATTCCAGACTTATCTATTCTACGGTTTCTACGATCTTAACCCGGCGCAAAGAATGTATGTAAAGAAGCTCTCCCGGAAAGCAGAAATAATCTGGTTTTCTCCGGTGCATCCTTCACATCACTGGAGGGAGACCGGAAAAAGAACCTCGACTTTCTTAACAGAGCTGGGAACGCATGAAATCCACCGGGTAGACAGTCGGTTGCCCCTTTCCCCCAGCGCACAATTCGGGGAGAATCTTCTAACCGGAAAAGCAATTACTGACACCGAAGATCTGGAACTCCTTCTCTGCGGTTCCGGAACAGGCTTCGCCAGGGCCATAACAGACAAGGTCGCAAAATATCGAAAACTATATGATGATAACGAAATAGCGGTGATTGCCACGGGTGATGATGCAACCAGGCTCGCTGACGAGATGTACCTCTCATCTATCCCCTCATCTCTAACCCCTAGCGTCAGAGCATCTGCCCTTCCCACAGGCAATCTGCTATTGAAACTGCTTCACTTGGGCGATAATCGCTTTCATCACAAGGATATAGAAAAGCTGCTTCTAACAGGAACAGTTACAATGGCTGAGACCCCCGATGCTTCAGCCTATGCAAGTCTGGCTGCTGAGAGGGGGCTCAGATTTGATCTTCATTCACTTCGGGCAACAGGATTTCCTTTTGCTTCTCTGCTTGCGGATTTTTTTGAAAACCTTCCCCTGAATGCCAAGCCGGGTGACTTTCTAAAGAAAACCACAACTCTGCTTGCTGCACTTACGGACAACAATTTCCCCAACGTGTTTACTGAATCTCTTCTTACCGAAAGTGCATTCAGATTTGAACAGCCAGTTTCCTTCTCTGTTTTCAGAGTAATGGTGGTAGCCGCACTCGATACACCGGTAAAACTCGAAGAGACACCCTCCGGGGGGGTAGCTATCATTTCTCCGGAAAAAGCCAGAGGCATACAGAAAAAAGCTCTTGTTGTAACAGGGCTTGAGGAGGGGTCATTCCCGAGACCGGCCATTGCCGACCCCAGACTGCCTCTGGAAGTTAGAAAGCAGCTTCAACTTCCATCCCCGGACACCAGGGAGGTCGAAGAGGCTTTTCTTCTCCGCCAGCTCTTCGAAGCCGCAGAGGAGAGTATTTGTATCGTCTGCAGAAATACCGATGCTTCAGGCAGACCTGTAGCAGTCTCCCCCTTCATCAGCCCTCTTGTTCAGGAGAACTCACCGGTTACGGGGCAACAGCTCTCCGATTCACCGGGTGTGATATTGAGAATTCCGCCTAACGCTCCTTTCTTCTCCTCATCTGTAGAATGCCAGAGGGAGAGACTCTCTTTCGATCCAGAGAATCCAGCTCCAAAAGCAGTCCACAGTGGGATGATAGGAGAAGGTCTTTATTCTCCCGGAACCATCAGTGCAACAAATCTGGAGAATTACGCCAGAGATCCGTTCTCATTTCTTCTCCAACGAGTATGGAAAGTAGCCGGTTCTGATGAGTTTCCGGTACGTTCAGAGCCTGATCCCCGTAAAAGAGGCACTTTGGTTCACCGCTGTGTTGAAAAGGTTTTAAAAGAAGGAGGCCCCCCGGCAGATGTAATCAATAGTATCTGTGCAGAGGAAAAGCTTTCTTCTCATCTGGGTTCTGAAACTCTGGCTGAAATCTGGATCAGCCATCTTGTAAACGGAGTAACCGCTCTCACTAAAGAGCTTTCTGACAGGGGCTGGGTCCTTTTTGCCAGCGAAATTCATCTTACCGGTACCATTGCAGGTCTTCCTGCTGGTGGAAGAATTGACTTTATCTTCAAAAATCAAGCAGGTGAATTCATACTTGCAGACCTGAAAACTGGCAAAGCCAAACAGATTACTGCACGCAATCTGATCAAAAAAAATCTATTCCAGCTCCCTTTCTATCGCAACCTTGCCATTCAGAACAAATACACCCCTTTTGCTGAAGCAGCTTACATATACATGGAGGGCAACGGACTGATAACATTTAAAACTCTCACAAATTCCGAACTTGAAGAAATAAATGATCAGTTCGAAGAGAGGGTTATTGAGATAGCAGAGTCTATCACCCTGGGACACTTCCCCGAACAACAGGTGGAGAGTCATTCATGATATCAGACATGGCTATTCGCGAAGCAATCAGAAACGAAAACAGCAGAAGCGTTGTAGTTGAAGCGAGTGCCGGAACAGGTAAAACCACCCTTCTAACCGACAGAGTGAAAGTGCTGGTTGAAAACGGCATTCCGCTGGAAAAGCTTGCTATTGTCACCTTCACCGAGGCCGCCGCCAGTGAGCTAAGAGCCAGAATAAGAGAGAAGCTTTCGACGAAGCAAAAACGAAACATGGATCAGACCTGGATTACAACCATCCATGGATTCGCTTCGAGAATCCTCCGGGAATACTTCCATCTTTGCGACGGGGCTCCGGAGTTTTCAATGGAGGCGGAACACTTCAGCAAGTCAGAGATGGAAATCCATTGGGATCTTTTTCTTACGGATGCCGCTTCCGACATTCTAACAGACTCCGCTGAATCACTGAAAAAGCCCGGTAGTGCAAAGCTCCTGGGAATCGCCGGGGAAATCGAGAACTTCAGATGGTTTACCGATTCCTCTCCTCTGGGAGATACTGCAGCTGAACTGGAGGAAACTCTCAGCTTCTGGCGGCAGAAAATAGAATCTCTTATTCCCCTCTGTTCAAACAAGGCAGACAAATTGCTGGTAAAGATAGAGAAGGCAAAAGATTCTTTCGACACAGGTATTCCTTCCAAGATAAACCGCCAGGGTGGTACAGCAGCTAACTGGGGTGGCAAGGAAAGTCTTTCCGAGGTGAAAGAGATTCTCGAGGAGTACAACAAGGCCGGAGTAAATCTTTTTAAGGGTTATACAGCAATGCTCCCACTGCTTCCAGCTCTCAACAAGCTTGTTATTCCATTTGTTAACAGAATGCGATCTATCTGGGACAGCGACCCGACAAGGCTCTCATTCGATGATCTTCTTTATCGGGCATACTCGGCAGTCTCCCGCTCTCCCGAGCTCAGACACGAGTTGAATGAGAGGTTCAGCCATATCTTCATAGATGAGTTCCAGGATACCAGTCTGGTACAGGTAAAGCTGTTTACCAATCTACTGGAAGAGTCAGGAATCAAGAACAAACTAACTGTGGTTGGAGACCCCAAGCAGTCTATTTTCGGCTGGCGCTCTGCCGACATAGAAACCTACAAAGACACACTTGATAAACTGGAGAAGGGCCATGCTCTCTCTGAAACAATAGTAGTAAATTTTCGAAGTGAAGCCTCTGTAGTTAATTTTGTCAATTCCTTCGGACAAGCTCTTTTCAGCGGAATCCCCCCCGAGGAAGCTCCTTTTTCCTGTAGCTACAGCCCGATTGAAACAAGGCCTGACGCCGTAGAGGGAGACGGAGTAACAGTCCACAGACTCCCGAAAGTTGGGGCAGATCGGATGGCAGAAATAGAGGCGGCAAGGATCGCTGACCTTATCGAAGATCCTGAGTCGACAGCCATTCTGTTCAGAACAGGAACCCATCTCGACGCTCTTGTTCAGGAGCTGGACAAGAAGGGAATTCCCTACAGAGTTATAGCCAGACGCGATTTCCACAAGAGGAAGGAAGTAGAAGACACTGCAAATCTCCTGCGAGCTATCCTGGCCCCTTCAGACAAGTTTGCTCTTACGGCAACCTACAGGTCCATTTACTTCGGAATTAATGACAGAGACATCACCCTATGGCGCTCTGCATCGAAGCCGGAATCTATTAGGAAAGCGGATGACCTTCTGGAACAGCTGAGGAAGGTAAGCCGGACTCTTCCACCGGGACATTTCATGGAAACGGTTTTCAGGAATACCTGCCTGCTTGCTGCAATCCGGGAAAGTGGTTTCCAGGTGACAAGAAGACTGGGTAACCTCAGGTTCATTCTGGAAACAGCACACAAGTCAACCTGTTATGCTCTTCTTCTTGAAACCCTTACCGGTTCCGCTCCTTTAAGTGCAGAAGAGCCTTCAGCTCCCCCGGAAAGTAATTCAGGAGTTGTTACACTCACAACCATTCACCGGGCAAAAGGGCTGGCATGGAAACATGTGATACTGACCAATCCGGGCAGTTCATTCAGGAACACAAACCCCTCTGTACTGGCTAACTCCCGCGATCTGACAGCAGGAATTAAAATAGCAGACGGATTCTCTGCATACTACCAGCATCTCTCAGAGAGAGAAAAAGCAAGAAGCCGTGCCGAATACAGAAGACTGCTCTACGTTGCCGTAACCAGACCCCGTACAAAGTTGGATATTTTTCTTCCTGAGACGGTTAAAGACGGTTCACCTGCCGGTATAATGAGCAGTGCTCTCGAAGCAGCTGCAGGACTTTATAAAAACGAGATTGTACCCGAATCGGAACCCACTTCCAGCCCAGCATTCGAGAGCCGTAAGCCTCTTCCCAAAGGTGAACCTGACAAATTCAGCCAGCTCTATCCTGAGGCATTACCGGTCATTGAAAAGCAACGGGAAAAACAAATGCTTCTGGGTACAGAAGTTCATTCCATACTGGAATTCATCGATTTCGAAAATCCTGAACTCTGGCTTAAGAACAACAAAATTGAGCTGCACAATTCACTCGAGTTTCCGGAGGAAGCAGCCAGTCTAGCCATGAATTTCTTCCAGATATATAACCTTGAAGGAGCAGAGATACTGGGCAGAGAATATCCCATTCTGGTGAACGGAAGCCAGTACTACATAGATCTGTTGCTTAAAAGAAATGGAATTCTCGAGGTGATCGACTACAAAACAGACAGGGATGACCCTGATAAAAAAACTGAAGACTATCGGGACAAACAGCTTCTCTATAAAGACTCTCTCAGAAAGCTCACGGGCAGGGAAGTATCAGCAAAACTGGTATTTCTTCACCACGGTGTGGTAAGGGAGATATAGAAGAGGCCCGGAGACAAGCTCCGGGCCTCTTTTAATTTCGCTAACTACAGATCAATAGGCGCTGTGTCGTCTCTGTTGCTCGCCTGAACCGGTCTTGCAACAAAATAAACCTCATCACTTATGTCACCACCGGAATAGGCTTCCAGATCAATATCCCATTCTCCGGAGTTTGCTCTGGTGCATTCTATTTCCAGGTATGGGTTGAAATCCCCACCATCATCATCACTGAAGTATTCTTCACCGTTTCTGTCAACTACTGTCAGCGTCAGATCGATATCACTTTCAGCGAATATCTCGTAGGTATTTCCGGACTCAAACATTACGCTCATGTAGACGTTGGAATGCATCATGAAGGTGTCTTCCACTGGTGCAGCCCAGGTCTCACGAACGATGGGAGCATCCATTAGGTAACGGAAGTCTACATAACCGGTACTACTGTCACTGTATGGAACTACAATAGCACTGTAAGAGCCGGGGGCAAGCGTAAGAATAAGCTGAGGATCAAGACCCTCAGGACCGTCATCATTGTATTCAATTAACACGAAATCCTCGTCGATAATGGCAAGTTTAGTGTCATCAATACAGCTTACATCAAAGATGTATTCTCCATCTTCCTCTATCTCAAATTCGAAAACAAGAGCCTGCTCTTCTGGGTAAATACCGTAGTAATCTCCGGCATCATGCCAGTAATTCATAACCAGAGCACCCTCGCGGAATTCTCCACCAAACCATGTGTTCATCTCATCGACTTCAATAATTTCAATGGACATGTCATCGGGATCAAGTTCGGTTACTGTGATCAGTAATTCGGCATCATCAGATCCGCTGTATGTGTCAACAACAACAAGGTAATCTCCTGAATCAATCATTCCTGAGAATACAGGGTTGATACCGTCGGTGTCATCGTCGTAATCGATATACTCGAGGTCATCTCCATCTACCATGAGGACAGCCATAACACAATCAAGATCTGACTCAACTGCGATTTTTATCCAGGTTTCTCCTCTGACAGAAAGAGGGAAAACACGGCATGTTTCCCAACTATCGCGGTAGAGATCATTGATATCACCGAGTAAATCATCCCATTGCTCGTTCTCTTTGTCATCAAGGATGAAAGATTCATTTTCTTCGTCAATCTCAAGTGCCCAGGCATAGTCATCTGCTTCATCGAGTTCAAGAACAAACTCGCCATCTTCACCTGAAATATCGAAGACAATAACCTTCGCGCCTTCAGGTACAGCATCGAGTGAGACAAAAGCATCAAGCTCTTCGTCCCAGTCATCACCAACGGCAACAACATTACCCTCGGCATCAACAACAACCATAACCGGGTCAATATCATCTGCCTCAACAAACAGTGAAACACCGTCTCCTGATTTAAGGGCAAATTCCAGTGCAGGCCAGTCATCTTCAACGGCTATACCGGTTACCAGCAATACTTCTTCAGCGTTGGGAAGAAGATCTTCTAAATCTACTCCGGTTTCAAGATCAGCTTCGACGACATCTCCGGCTCCAAGACCGCCTCCACCAAGGAGTGCGCATCCTGCAGTGCCTATAAGCAATGCTGCCAAAATTAGGATTATCTTTTTTTCCACTTTTTCCCCTTTCGTACAAAACAAGTTTTCATGCCAACAAGAAACATATACCTATGGGATACATATTACATTCCATTACGAAGTACACCGCCTCTAATATAAGAAAAACAGGGTCTGCAAAAACTGGATACTTCCTACTGTTCTAGAGTCTTTTCTATCGGGCAACCGCAGGAGAGCAGGAAGAGAAGCAGGTTCCCTGAAATGATATGCTGATGTGCCTTGCTACTACAACAAAAAAGGGGCAAAACCGGATTATCCGGTTTTGCCCCCAGTATAAAACTAACCTTTACTTTATTACACTAACTCTGGAAGTAGCAATGTTACTTCCCTGAGTAAGACGCATGAAGTAAACACCAGTTGACATGGAGCTTGTGTCCCATGTGAACATGGCTGAACCACTGAGGTTTTCCTGGAAAGGTGTATCGATAACACGACCGAAGACATCAAAGATCTCAAGAGTCGCAGGACCGCTAACACCTGTAAGTGTTACTGGAATGCTGCCATAAGCAGGATTCACTGTAGCAACAGAGATAAGGGAATTAACTACGTCGGAATTCTGTGTTTCAATACCTGTCATAGGCCAGGTCTTCATATAAACACTAGGATCACCGAAGAGTGTGTAGGCTTCGTAGTAATACTGTGTTCTTCCGCCACCACTGTAGGCAGCGTAAACAGCCATAAGACCCTGATTCAGGAATCCCTTTGGCCAGTAAACATCATTACCGATGAATGCTTCGTACTCGCCTCTTTCCTGGTAATCATCTTCATCCCAGTAGGAGCTGGGTACGGAACCCCAGAACCAGAGACCACCCTTATTAGCTGTTCTGGTCCATGTTTCACCCCAGCAGGTTGCTGTTCCGAAATCACCAGTGTTGCATGCGTGGCTCAAAACACCCGGGAACATTCCATCATTGGTAAGCTGGTTGAAACTGCTTGAGCCAAAACTCATGTCTGCCCAGCTGGTTGCGGAACCATGACCGCTGAAGGTAAGCATGGAAAGGCCACCATTAATTGCAGTTACCGCATTTGAAGCAGTGCCGCCCTGTGAAGGGTAAACCTTTATACTGTTGTATCCCAGTGGATCGAGATAGGTTTCGATACAGTAGTTGTGTGTACCTTCAGAAATATTGGAGTTGTCACTGGAAGCTATGAAAAGTGCATTCTGCACCCAGTCCTGAACACCAACACTGTTTTCATAGTCTATAACTCTCTGGGCCATAAGCATGGCTTCACCAGTAGTTGTAACACTGAAACGGCCGAGGAATGCGTCTGGAATCCATCCGCCATCATCGAGACATGCGTAGTATAGATCAGTTACACCACTGTAGGTTGTAGCTGTTCCACCGGGAAGGAATCCTGTGTCACCAACGAGAAGAACGTATACTGTTCCCGCGGTGATAGCATCCTGGATGTATGCCTTAATCTCGGCTTCTGTTGAACCGGAAACGGAAAGGTCAACCATAGTTACATCATTGCCAAGAGCCTCTTTGTGAGTAACAAAGGCATCCATTCCGGTAGTGACAAAGTCACTGTGCCCGATGATGAGGTACTTGCCTGGACCTGTATCCATACCAACCTCGAAAGTACCGTAGTTCTCAACGGTGCTGCTGAGGATAGACTCATATTCCGCACAAGCAAGCCTTGAAGCCTGATCGTAAGAAGCAGCAAGGTCGCCACCCTGGAATTCAAGTGTGATTTCAGCATCTGCAAGATGAGAGAAGTTTGCCTGAGCTGAGTTCCAGCGGACAGGTGTTACTTCAACGAGTGCGAGGTTACGTCCGCGCATACCACCGACATAAACAATGTTTACCCAGCTCTGCGGATATGCAGTTCCGGCACTGTAAACGTCTGAATCAAAAGAAAGTACATATGAGTCTCTTGCCTCATTTTTGGAAACACTTTCAATTGCAGGAACAACGGCAGGACCGTTGTAAGCAATTGATTCAATGCTTTCATTGGAAACAGTAGCTATTACTTCTGCTCCAATTGGAATTTCTATCCAGGTTCTGAAAACTGGAAGAGCTGGGAATCCTGCTTCAGCAAGGTTCTCTGCGCCATCGATGCTAACTTTGGTAAATTCTGTTCCCTGAAGAACAACTGACCCGAACTCAGGCGCAGGAGCGCTGAGATCAAGGGTAAGACCTGCTTCAGAAGACTGCACCATAGTGAGCCCGGCAGCGAAGGAAACACAAGCGAAAACACTAATCAAAAGAAATGCTGTTTTCATCTTTCCTCCTGTTGGGTTTCTATTTACACCATACGACTCGTTGCTTATCTATATATATATACCAGTGGGGTAAGATAGTTTTTTGTAACTCCGGAGTAAAGGAGACCAATTTGGCAGTTATTACCAGAACTCCAAGGGAGAAGCGTATAAAGGAGAGCGGAGCCCGCGGTATAAAGGAAGCTTTACTTACCGGACCTGCTTCAGGCAGTAACAGATTTACAGTGAAGAAAATTGTGCTGGACCCTGACGGGTGTACCGCGCGAACCAGTTTCGATCGAACAGTCTTTTATTTCATCCATAATGGAAGAATATCAATAAGCCACGACAACGGAGAGCTTGACCTTCTCTCACCCGGCGATACAGCAACCGTACACGCTGATGAAATACACCATCTGCACAATGTCGACAAACTCAAGGCCGTTGTTATCATAGTAGCGCCTCAGTAATCTATTTGTAATAATAGAACCTATACTAACTCTGCTCATTATTCTCAAAGAAGAAAGCCTGAGGTATCTGAATGAAAACGGGTCTTCTGATGATTTTGCTGATTTGTTTCTTCGTTTCTTCAGCCGCAGCTAAAAGCCCACCTTCCACTTCACCTTCCGGTGTCGCACTTGTTCTCGCAGGTGGAGGAGCAAGAGGTCTTGCACACATTGGCTTCCTCAAAGCAATGGAAGAAAACAACATAGAGATTTCATCCATAGCGGGTACAAGCATGGGAGCACTGATGGCGGGTCTCTATGCCTGCGGATACTCTCCCGATCAGCTGGACAGTCTAACAAGCGGAATGGACTGGAACCACCTCTTCAGCTCGACACCCGAACCCCGACTGAGCCTTCTGCCCGATCGCATAAGAGGAAGGCAGGACCTGATCAACCTAAACCTCCGCGGGCTTACTCCATCTCTACCGACCAGTGCCGTTTCAAATATGAGGGTCGGTTTCCTTCTCTCCGGTATGACTGGCCCCGCACAGGTAGTGAAGGGGCTGAGTTTTGATTCTCTCAGTATTCCGCTGAGGGTAGTAGCATCTGACCTCATAACACGCGACAGAGTCGTTTTCAGCCATGGCGAGCTCTACCGGTTTCAGCTTGCAAGTATGGCAATCCCGGGCATCTTCCCGCCCATGGTTCAAGACTCTCTTCTGCTTGTCGATGGGGGTGTTTTCGATAACATGCCTGTTGATGCTGCCGAAAAAGCGTGGCCGGATCTACCGGTGCTTGCCGTCAATGTCGGAAGCGCAAGCCCGACTGAATTCCCGAATTCACCTTCTCTTCTTACCGTTTTCAGCCTCACGTTCAATGCCCTTTCAACCCGTGTTAACAACTACTATCACAGGGATCCCGAATGGCTTTTCACACCTGACCTTCACGAAGCAGCTGTCTGGAGCTTCGAGCTGACAGATTCACTCATTTCATGGGGCTACAATCAAGGGTTGGCATGGATCGAAGAGAATCCGGATTTACCACGCGGCGGCCAATACTCCACCGGCTTCCATCCCTCTGCCTTTACAGTACGGAACATCCACTTCTCCGGGAATGAGAATGTTTCGATGAGAGCTGTAGACAGGTGGTTTACTCTTTCAAGAGGAGATTCGCTTGATACCTGGATAGCAATGGATGTTGCCGAGAATCTTTACGCATCCGGTCTTTTCGATATGATAAGAATGTCCATGCTTCCAACCGGAGACCCTGAGCAGTGTGACATAGTATTTGATGTGACAGAAAGTGATCCGGGGACCCTGGGGTTTGGTCTCTCGTACAACAATGATTTCGGCCTCGATGCGAGGATCACCCTGGAACACAAGAACACCTTCAACCGTGGCATCAAGTCAATCATAAACACCGGTGGAGGTGACAGATACGCCTTCCTGGAAGTAAGTTCTTTCACGAATACCAGCCAGACAAACAGATACCTCAGCCTCTCGGGAAGCATATATCAGATTAAGGGATACGAACCCGACGGCATTTCAGCCAACCCGATGAGAACCTGGACTAACCACTCGCTTGCATTAACATTCGGAAGACCCTTTTCCTGGTACGGAATAGTGGAAACTGCTCTGGAATGGAAGGGGCGCTCTTACACAAACGGCACTTCAACAGAGGCGTTCCCTCTACTTTCTGCCTCATATCTCACGGATACCCGAGAGAATCCGACTACTGATTCTCCAGGCACGAGAATACTGATAAAAGCCGGCTGGTGCCCTCAGAAAGACAATACCCATTATTCACTCCACTGGGACGTCACCAGCATCTTCAGTCTTCCCGGATCTTTTCTCTCAGGAGCATCCACCTGGGGTTCGTTTCTCTGGGGTGATAGTTATGAATGGCAGAGATCACGACTGACTGCAGCAAGAGGAATACCCGGATACAGATGGAACTCACTGCCCACAAGAGAGAGAATTGCCGGAGATATCTTCCTGTCAAGAAAAGTTCTCGGCCCAATGTTTCTGGAAGCAAACGGAGCAGCTACCTACGATTTCCCTTCACTCGATGAATATGATAATGGAGATCTTCACTGGGGTATAGGGCTCTCAGCCGGAGTGAATATACCCGGAGGAGCAGCAAGACTAGGACCGGGAATAGATGAAAACGGTAACACCCGCTGGACATTCTCCTACGGAAGTGATTACTCCTTCGGTCCTGGTAGATAGAACACAGTAAAAAAAGAAGAGCGCATCCAAACGGATGCGCTCTTCTTTTATATCTATCTGTACTCTTTACTTCAGAAGAACTGCTCTCCGGCTTACCTGTTCATTTCCGATGGTTCCGGAAATAAGATAAGTTCCTGAGGACAATCCGTCAGCTGAAACTGTAAGATTATGGATTCCGGAAGCAAGGGAACCCGAACAGAATGTTCCGACCATTCTTCCGCTTACATCATAAAGACCCAGTTCACAAGGAGCAGGACCTGCGAGTTCAACTGTAGCGCTGAAAGAACCGGAAGCGGGGTTCACGACAGAAATAGAGCCAACAGAAAGGCCCATACCGCTCTCACCCGAAATGCCGGTGGTGGTTGTGAAGAAATCCATGTACGCAGTCATGAGTTCCTCGCGTGTTGTTCCCGTTTCTTCAAAAACACTGAAGAATATTGAAGAAGTAATTGTTTTGTAACCGGACGAAGGATCAAGATAGCAACCGATTCTGCCTTTGCCGTCCTGGCTTGTGAAGATCATTTCTCCAGTATTTACAGAAAAATCATCTACATACCCGTCTGCTTCACTTTTCCACGGGTAATCAAAATTAATACCGGAGCAGAAACCTGCACCAGTAATGTTCTGAACATTTCCTGTGGTAGCTACTGCACCGTCACCCACATAATTCAGTCCGGTGTATGGCCAGATATTTGAATCTTTGTTGTTGTAACCGATGTCATTTCCCTCGAAGTACACCGCGCCGCCTGCATCGAGGTAGGTGATAAGCTTTGTTCGCTCCGCCGGAGCGATTGTGTTGTTATCTCCTCAACAGGTGTACATACCCATCATCATGAAAACGGCATCATAGGAACTCAGATCTGCTGGAAGGGTGGTTCCAGAGTCAACAGTATCGCCAAGGGAAAGCAGCGTCTGCTCTACCCAGTAACCGGTATCGATAGAATCTCCAAGCGCAGCATCATAAATCAGATCCACCTGGTCGTAGTTAAAGATCAGCACGTTGTTACCGGCCAAGCAAATAGCGGATGCTAGAAGCATCATCGGGATCAGTATTCTCATTTCTCTCCTCCTCCAATGTTGTACAGGGAAGTCCAACTGCTTGAGATATAGCAACATTAGCATCACCAGTCAATGTTTCAGGAAACGAAAAGGGGTAAGATTGAACTCACCCCTTTATCTCCCATATGAAAAACTATCTGGAAACTACAAATCGTGAAGACATGTTAACATCCGCACTTTGAACCGTGGTAAAATAAACACCGGGTGCGAAGGAGGAAGTATCAACAACCAGCTGATTTGACCCGGCCGTCATGTTTTCAGAAGAAACAGTCTGAACTGCTCTTCCAGACAAATCGTAGATTGTTACGGTGGTAAAGCCGGAGAGTGGAAGATTAAATTCAACCGACGCGCTTCCATTGCACACAGGGTTTGGTGATACACGGATTCCGTTCCCGGGTAAAGCAAACTCTGCTTCCTCTTCAATGGCAGTACCACAGTAAGAACGCCACGCTGCAGCACCTGAAGTACCGGCAAAGAAGTACTGCTCCTGAGTTTCAAGAACACATTTTATATTTGCAACTGCAGGGTCTTCACCGTAGTGTACAGGTGAACCCGTCCAGTCTTCCCAGATCCACACACCACTGGTCGTTGCAGCCACCAGTCCGCCAAAGTCATCCGAGTGGTGAAGTTCGTTTACTGTAGTAAAACTACTGGTCACCTTAGCCCAGTTCTCTCCGCCATCAGTACTAGCGTAAAGACCGGAAGATGATGCAATAGCCATTCGGTCAGAATCTGTCGGGTTAACAGCCATATCATAGGGTGTGCCGGTATAGCCCACGGGGGTAATTTCCGACCAGTCGGTTCCACCGTTTGTGGTTTTGTAGAGTACATAGCTTGAATTTGCATAACCGATAGCAAACAAATTGTCGGAATTGGAAGGGTCAACTGCCAGTGCTCTCACATAACCGTACTGTGTTCCGGCGTAAAGCTCATGCCTTGTCCAGTTCTGTCCACCGTCCGATGAACTCGAAACCACGCCTGAATAATTGGGAGAGGTGTATTTGTAACCGCAACTCCAGAAAGTATTGTTTCCTGCATAAACCAATCCATAACCGTCGCCATAGTAACTGTCTGCCTGCGTCCAGACGGAACCTCCGTCTGTGCTCCTGTAGAGCTCTGAGTTTCCTCAACCAGAACCCTCTAGAGCCAGAATTGTACCTGATCCATCCGCACTGATGTCACAAAAATCACCACAGGCAAGGGGAGTCGTCACCTCCTCCCAGGAGACAGTACCGGAAGCAGGAGACTTATACATTCCCATGTCTTCCAGATTCATGAATATCCAACCCTGTGATTCCTCCATCGCGAGAACCTTGCCTGCGACAAGCCCGTTGTTAGACGAGGTCCAGGTAGTTCCACCATTTGTAGAGCGGAAGAAACCGTCAGAACTGGATGTAAAGATGTCTGAGCTGTTATCCCAGCTGGGAACTATCCACTGGATATCGCTGCCGGTAAGTCCAGAAGTCATGTTTGACCAGGTTAATCCACCGTTTGCTGAACTGTAACCTCTTGATGACCCACCAGCATAAACCAAGTCGTTGTCTGCCATGCTGTAAGTCATATGGTAGCTGTAATTCTGGGTCTGTACCTCTGACCAGCTGGCTCCAGCATCTATGGAACGATAGACCTTGTAGAGACTCGCCGACAGCATAATGTCAGGGTTTGCAGGATGGATTGCAGCACCGTAGAAATAGTATCCCGATGAAGCTGCTGCAGGGGTTACATTGGTAAATGAAGCCCCGCCATCGATGGAACGGAACAGTGCTGGTTCATAAGTACTGGCATCGGTTGTATAACCGTAACCGCCCACCAGTAGTATTGAAGGGTCAGACTGTGAAATGTCGATACATCTTCCGTAGGTCTGAGTGCCCGTGATAGGAAGATAAGTAACATCAAAAGTCGCACCATTGTCTACTGAATGCAAAACAGCAAATTTCCATGAGCTATCGTACTTGTAACCCGCTGCATACAGTTCTCCAGGTGCGGTGGGGTGGGAAACAGCATCCTGGAAGTAGGTGTTGCTTTGATAATGGCCAGTCCAGGAAAGACCGGCATCAGTTGAAGACCATGTTCGGCTGCTTCCGACTGCAACAAGGTTGTTATCTGCGGTAACAATCAAATCGTAGGGAGTGCCACTGGTAAAGGAAGACTGCACCTCCCAGCTCAAACCCGCGTCGGTAGAGTGCACAACCTGAGTCGGGCTTGCTCCGGAAAGAGCCCAGAGCTCTGAAGCATTTGTTCGTGATTGAACCGGGGCATTAACGTCCCCACCTTCGGGGCCGGTACTTTCCCATGGTCCCCATCCCAATAATGAAACCAAAATACAGAGCGAAAACAGCATCCCTACCTCCCTGATTATGTAAATACAACCAGTGAAACAATATCTTAACCATCCCTCTGTGTAAACCCTGAACTGTCTTCAGGAAAGCCCCTTGACCGAAGTCCCGATATTTAATCCAGTGGAAGGGGATAGTTAAAAGTGGGTTAGCGCCGTTGGGACGACCGAGAACGCTGCTGCTTCCTATTATCGGAGACATCCTAACAAAGGGAAAGGGCAAGTTTCTTCCAGCACTGGGGACAGTGGGTTTCCCCTACAACCCTGGTCAATTCTACTGGATCGATTTGAATGTGATGGTGACCAGCTCCGGGTAAAAGCATGGCAGAGATAAAAATAGCACTTCGCCGAACAGCGGAAAGTTAGGGCTTTATAGAAATTGTAATGGAATACTGACCCACACCGTCTTCGGTCGCATAAATACGTGCTTCATAGATTCCGGGGGCGGCAATTATATGATTAAGAGCTTTATCCGGAGAGTACTCAGCTTCCCATTCAGCAAGCACCGCGCCGGTTTCTACTTCAATCAGTTTCAGCATGGGTATGAAATCCCCGGTTCTTACTTCTATATGCACCCGCTCTAATCTCTCGGCTTCAAATTCGAATTCGTCATACATAAGATTGCTGTGATTCGGGTCTGTGGTGTCACCGATCTCAATAGTTCCTGCTTCTGTAATCACCCTGGACAGATCAACTGCCTCAACCTCCTCGGCACCACACCCACCAAAGAGAGCAGCAATAAGAACAGCAGCTGCAAAACCTGTGCAATGGTAAAACTGCCTGGATTTCATTTTATCCCCTTCGTCTTCCTGTTCAGATGTATATCTTCACTCTAAATCCCCCACCAATCACCAAATATAGAACGTACCTTCTATAAAAGCGAGTTGAATCAGGAATCATTCAATTTGAGCGATCGGTAATTAAAGAGGGCACCTTCAACTACGGCTAGAAGAAATTCTGCTAGTTTTCTGTTATCAATAATCTTTGCCAGTTCGCCCGAGGTTGCAACTCCCCTGATTTCTTCGTCAAGTGCGGAATAATTCAGATTGCGGCGTCTTGCATAAAATGTTCTTCGGGGTGCCAGCCACTCTGAATATCTTTTTGAAGCCTTCTTCAGCCGGATAACACTGATGCCCCGTCTACGGTAGAGGTTTGTCATATCCCTGAGAAGGATAGATAGCTCATCGTAAAGGCTGAACTGCCCCTGATAAACAGAATGAGGGATAAAATCATTCATTCCTGATTCTTTCCAGAGAGAATCAGCGGCAGTGTGAAATGTATGCGAGTAGCCTGATGGAGGGCCTCCATAAAAATCTTCATTTGAGTAGAGCTTGACCATTTTCCCGCTCAAATCAGGGTAATCTTTTTCCAGGCAGTTCAGAAAATAATCCTTCTGCTTTCCCTTCTTCAGAGTCAGCAGCCCGGGCATGGCAAACTGAACACCAGCCGACACCAGAGCCTTAAGAAATTCTCTAACCTGTTGGTGTGAATCTGTCAGAAATGGGATGAAGGGCATGGCAAGAACTCCTGCATTCATTCCTCTATTTCTGAATTCCTTAATGGTGTCGAGCCTTTCTGTGACTGAAGAAGCTCCCGGTTCGATTCTGCTTCGAATTGCATCATCTGCCATTGTAAGAGAGATCATCAGAGTAAAGGCGGATTTCCTGTGAACCTCTTCCCAGTAATCAATATCCCGTAAAATCAATGATGACTTTGTATGAATGATTACCGGATGGGTGGAGCGAGAGAGAATTTGCGCGCACTCTCTTGTAATACCCAGCTTCTCTTCGACAGGTTGATATGGGTCACTTATACCGGATGAGAGGCAGATCGGACCCGGTTCTCTGAGCTTAATCAGTTCTTTTTCCAGCAGCGCTGGTGCATTCTCCCTCACCGTTATATCACTATCGAAGTCTCCTTCCACATGGTATTTCTCATACCTGCCGTCGCAGTAGGTGCAGGAGTGACCGCAGGCCATGTATGGAGAAAACCTGTACTTCCCGCCGAAAGGCATGGCGGGGTTCTCTTTCCGTATGAGCTTTTTTACCTGAATACGGTTCAGG
>JADGDO010000030.1 GCA_016744855.1 Candidatus Fermentibacteraceae bacterium
GAGCTTCACATTGAATATGTTAAATGCCTGTATAAATACAGAAGTTAATTTCTTCGGACATAGCAACTCAAATATAAGTAGTTGGGAGTGGGACTTTGGCGATGGACAAGTTGGTTCAGGACAGAATGTCTCACATGTATATACATCATGGGGTAACCTCTATATAACCCTGACTGTAACAGAATTCACAGGCTGTACAAATACTTATGTAGAACCCATTACAATTGCACAACCACCCCTTCCCAACTTCACCTACCACGTCATCGTATGCGACTCCCTACAATTCGAGGATTTATCCACGAGTGCAGATGGTTACAACATTGTAACATGGGACTGGGACTTTGGCGATGGAGTAGGGACCTCTGACCTTCAGAACCCCACCTATAAGTTTGGTAGCAACACCACACCCGGCGGAGAAGTATATAATGTAAGCTTAACAGTACAGGCAGACAGCGTTGGATTTATTTGCACAGAGACCATCGTACTCCCGGTAAGAGTACCATCATTGCCAGATATCTTTTTCACCTATATGCCCGAACCAACTTGTCTGGGAGACACCACCTTTTTCTATGGTGAATCAGGCTTTATGATTGATTACTGGCATTGGAATTTTGGAGATGGCAACTTCTCGAACGATGAATATGCCAGCCATCTATATGCCGATACAGGCAACTATAATGTAGAACTTACCATAGTTGACACCAATGGCTGCATAAATAGCTTAACCAGAGTAATCAGAGTAAATCTCATCCCAGAGGTAGACTTTACAATGAGCGATAGCATATTGTGCTCAGAAAACGATATACAATTCACCACCATAGCAAGTGCTAACGTAGTAGAGTGGGAATGGGACTTTGGCGATGGCTCCATAAGTGGAGATCCAAACCCAAATCATTACTATAATGTACCCGGTACCTATACAGTTACACTAACAGTAACTGATGATACAGGCTGCAGCTCAACAATAGAAAAACAAGTAATTATCTTAGAAAAGCCATTGGCCGATTATAGCTATATGTTAGTTGATTGCAGCTCACTTGCATTCCAGGATCTATCCACCCCACCACCCGGCTATAATTTAGTAGAATGGTATTGGGACTTTGATGATGGAACTACCTCAGACTTACAAAACCCAGTACATAGTTTTCCAAGTGGTGGAGTCTATGATGTAATGCTGGTAGTAACTTCGGAAGAAAATGGAAATAGCTGCTCCGATAGCATTACCCAAACCATATTAGTAGCCGGACTACCAAGTGTATTCTACACCTGGAACCCAGAACCCACAATGCTAGGAGGACAAACCGACTTTTATGGCACATCAGGCAGTACAATAACCGATTGGTACTGGGACTTTGGTGATGGTAACTTTGCTATCACCCAAGATGCCTCACATATCTATGCCACTGTAGGAGTCTACGATGTAGAACTAACAGTAATCGATATTGATGGATGTACCAATAGTATTATTCAACAAGTAACGGTGGTTAATATCCCCGAGCTAGACTTCAGTTGGGATATAAGCTGCGTAGGAGACCAGGTTCAGTTCACAGTAGAGAATCCACCCACGGATATCCCTGCAGTAGTAAGCTGGGATTGGGACTTTGGCGATGGCGGAAGCTCCACAATGATGGATCCTATTCATGTGTATATGAATGCAAACACCTATGATGTAAGTCTCACAATAGTTGATACCATGGGAGCCAGTAATACACTGATTAAACAAATCACAGTAACACCACTTCCAAACTCAGCCTTTAGCGTAGAAACCCCCACATGTGAGAATAACCCGGTACAGTTCCACGATCATAGTAGTACACCTACAGGATATATCACTCAGTGGCACTGGGACTTTGGAGATGGCACTACCCAAACAGTATTGTTCCCCAATGATCCTGATGTAAGTTATACATACGCCACTACTGGTAACTATATAGTAACACTCACGGTAACCAACTCCGATAGCTGTACAAACACATCAGATAATCCGGTAACAATTATATCTTCACCCATAGCCATGTTTAGCTTTAGTGAAGGATGTTTAAGTAATCCGATAATCTTTACCGATCTATCACAAGATAACTCAGCAGGTCCAATCATTAGTTGGAATTGGAATTTTGATGATCCAGCAAGTGGCTCAACAAACACCTCCGATTTACAAAACCCACTACATATCTTCTCCGCCGCTGGCGACTATGATGTAACATTAAGCATATTAAATTCAAATGGCTGCGGTTCAGATACAGTACTTACAGTAACAGTTGCAGATGACCCAGAGATAGACTTCACCTTTACCGAAGCCTGTTTGGGAACAGAGATAGAATTTGAATCAGTAACATCAGCCGATGTATCAACCTATGAATGGAACTTTGGAGATGGAGGCAGCTCCAATGAGCCAAATCCAACATATATCTACGGATCCGTTGGCGACTACATGGTAACACTAACCATAGTAACCACCGAGGGTTGTATGGCCACAGTAAGTTACGAAGTAACCGTTAGACCACTACCAATGCCAAACTTTAACCACACAGGCCCTACATGCTTAAATGAAGAGGTAGAGTTTACCGATCTATCAAGTTCACCCAATGGACTCATAGAGATATGGGAGTGGGACTTTGGTGATGGAAATACAGTAACCATCAATGCACCAGCAAACCCAGATGTAACCCATCTATATGCCAATGAAGGTACCTATGATGTTATACTAAAGGTAACCGATAGTGATGGATGTGAGAATGAAGTAATCAAGCAATTGCAAGTAGTAAGTTCACCCATAGCCGACTATAGCTATGATGAAACCTGCTATAATGAGCCGGTATACTTTACCGATCTAAGTACAGCCAATGGCGGAAGTGATATCCAAAGCTGGGAATGGTTCTTTGGTGATGCAGCCTCTGGAGTTAATAATAACTCAAGCTTGCAGAACCCAACACATATCTTCTCAGCCCCGGGACCATATACGGTAACATTGATCATCAATAATACCATGGGCTGCTCCGATACAACCGAGCAGGACATTACCGTTGATGAGTTGCCAAGTGCAACCATAGGAGTTGTTGATGATAGTATTTGTTTAGGAACATTGGCAGAGTTTAGTGGCAACGGTACAAATATATCCAGCTGGTACTGGGAGTTTGGTGATGGCGGTACGTCCATCGAGCAGAACCCAAGTTATATGTATATGTTATCAGGAGATTATACGGTAACACTACTAGTAACCGAAGCTGGAACAGAGCAGTGTACATATACTACCGATACGACCATAAGTGTAAGTGACTCTCCCGAGGCAAGTTTTGAATACCAGAACACCTGTTTAGGAGACAGCACATACTTCACCGATCTAAGCTTTAGTCAGTATGGCTTTATCACCACATGGGAGTGGGACTTTGGTGATGGAGATACATCAACAGATGAAGACCCATCACATTTATATAGCGACAATAATGATTATCAGGTTACCTTAATAGTAACGGATAACTATGGCTGTAGTAATACAATCACACAATGGATCCAGATATTTGATTCACCCATTCCGGCCTTTAGTTGGTATCAAGAGTGCGACCCACTAGGACAAACACATTTCTTTGATGAATCCCTAATGGGAGAAGACAACTCACCAATAGAAAGCTGGAACTGGCATATAAATGAAGGTTATTACTCAAGTGAGATTGATCCATCCTATATTTATAATATACTCGATACATGTTATACGGTAGTATTAGAGATAACCGATGGCAATGGATGTATTTCCAGAGACACCAATACACAGGTTTGTTTATTTGGAGAATTGGAAATAGACTTCACTTCCAGTGTAAGCTGTTTGAATGAACCAACATTATTTACAGCAAGTTATTTACCCGAGAATGATAGTATAGCAAGCTATAGCTGGAACTTTAATGATGGCACCCCAGATGAAGTCACCTATTATGATACTATCCTACATACGTTTGCTAATCCGGGATTATACATAGTAACCCTAACGGCGGTAGACACAAATGACTGCACAACTACAATCTATAGAGAAGTAACAGTAGACTCATTGCCAACGGCTCAGTTTACCAATACCATAGGATCATGTAGTATGCCAACAGAGTTTACCGATATAAGTTTAGGCGGTGGCGAGTTTATAGAGTTCTGGAGTTGGGACTTTGGCGATCTAGCATCGGGAGTAGATAATACAAGTACATTACAAAATCCTACTCACATTTACGGACCAGTAGATAGCACCTATCAAGTAAAACTGGTAGTTACTAACTTTAATGGATGTAAGGACTCGGTAATCCAAGATGTATATGTAGAGCCATGTATATTGGCAGACTTCACATTACCCGAGGGCCCAAACTGTGCAAGAAATGAGGTATGCTTTACAGATAACTCAGCCCTATCCAGTAATAACACCCTAATAGATCAGTGGCGTTGGGACTTTGGAGATGGCACTACTTATAACTATGGCACACAGCAGAACCCAGTATGTCATACATATGATAATGGAGCCGACTATGATGTACAATTAATCATAACAGCCACCATAAGTGGCATCACTTATCAGGATACAGTAATACAAACACTGACCATAAATCCAACCCCAGAGCCAGAGATATTGGTAGATAACAACTGCTATAATGATAGCACCAGATACTATGATGGCACCATTACAAATGGAGCACCAATCACAAATTGGTTCTGGAACTTTGGTGATTTAAGCACCCTAGCGGATACAGCCATAGTACAAAATCCAGTGTATCAATATCCAGCATACAATAATTATGTAACCAGTTTACTGGTATCAAATGAGTATGGATGTACTGATAGCATCACAGATACTGTAACCATTTACAAGTTACCTGTGGCCGAGTTCTCATTCCAGGAGCAGTGCATGAGTTATTATACATACTTTGAAGACGAATCAGTGGGCGATAGTTCAGATATTATGCAATGGTACTGGGACTTTGGAGTAGACTATCTACTATCAGATACCTCATTGGATCAATCACCAGTTTATATTTATGACAGTATTGGAGTATACACTCCAGAGTTAATCGTAATAGATGATAATAGCTGTACGGATACAATCGATCATGAAATAGAGATCTGGCCAATCCCAACAAGTGATTTTACGATACTTGACACTAACCAACAGGGACAGATTTACTTGCAAAACCAATCACTGGAAGCAGTAGACTATTACTGGGACTTTGACTTTGATTATGGAGTAAGTTCTACGGAAGTAGATCCAATCCACCAGTATGAATTGGATGGCAATTATAACATCATGCTGGTAAGTTACAACTCATATAACTGTCCGGATACCGTATATCAGATTTATGACTTACTGTTCACAAATCTATTTGTCCCCAATGCGTTTGTGCCGAGTAGTCCTATAACCGAATTACAGAGCTTTAAACCAACAGGCATTAACTTACAATCATACCGATTAGAAGTTTATAGCGCCTGGGGTAATTTGGTATTTGAGACAACGGAGTTAGATGATGGTTCCCCGGCCAAGGGATGGGATGGAATGTATGAAGATAAGGCAATGCCAACGGGAAGTTATATCTGGCGAATCTCAGCAGTGTTTGAAGATGGCAGTCATTGGAAGGGAACAGATAATGGCGATGGCAATAGTGCCACCAGTGGATCAGTAACATTAATAAGATAGAGGGGAGAAGTAGAAAATGAAGACAAAAACACACACATACACAGGTTCAATCTTAGGATTAAATTCAAACTCACTATCAAGCTCATTACTCATGAAAATAATATCACCTATAATAATGGTAACGGTATTGGTTGTTTCATTTTTACTGATGCCACATACTTCCCAGTCACAGGACTTGGATTACTCACAGCATTACAATAACCCGACATATTATAATCCTGCCAATGTAGGATTAACAACAGGGTTAAAGGCTAGGTTAAACTATCGCCGCCAGTGGACAGGCTTATCCGGCGACTATCATACCTATAGCT
>JADGDO010000031.1 GCA_016744855.1 Candidatus Fermentibacteraceae bacterium
TTCAATATCCCTTCGGATAGATTCCAGAGGTCGTTCCATAACAGATGTCCCGGAAATAACTGGATATGAACAGTATTTGCAGGAAAGATCGCATCCTCTGTTGACTTCCACCCCAACTGCCAGGTTTTTTTGAAAGGGGACGTATCTATTCAAATCAAGAAGATCAAATCGAGGTAAGAGAAAACCACCACCGCTTGCTTTAAAAAGACCAGTAGCTTTTTTTGTTACCAGCTCTTCAACAATGGATTCAGCATGACCGGTCACTCCACAATCAATACGAGCTGAACTGGCCATGATCTGTTCGGCAAAAATGCTGAATCCAGCTCCTCCGACCAGAATGTGAGCATTCGGTAATTCAGTTGAAGCGAGCTCAATCTGCTTCATAAACGCTTCTATGTAGCTGAATCTGTCAGAGAAAGAGGTTGTGTCTGCATTTCTTAGACTGAAGCCGATGGTGTCCGGCTTATACTCAGTTAGAATTTTCTTCAATCTCTCCATCGGAACTTCACTCAGATTGAGATCTTCTATCCTGACATTGTGCGACTGAAGAGAAGCTGCGATAGAAGCCAGCCCCAAAGGTAGTACAGGATGCTGCTTCCTTCCCAGCCAACTCTGTATCAGAAGGATTTTCAGCATTACCTCATCTCCCTTGGACCCTGTTCACTATTAATGGCCCAGAGAACCGGCAAGGGTAGCTGCTCCCCTTGTAACTAAAGCTCCGTACCTTTGCCTAAGATCAGCCCTGGAGACTAACCCGGAAGGGAAATGGGCTTCCACATCCTGAAGGAATAAATCCAATATTCGTTTGACCCACATGCAGTGTCTCGGGTCAGGTCTATCTTTTTCACCGAGATGAATTGCATCCCAGGCGCAGCCTCCGCCGCAAATACCAGCGGCAGGGCAATCATTACAAAATTCAAGGTGGGCCGGTATCCAGCAGGACCAATCCTCCACAGCTCTTCCACTGATGCAGTTGGAAATTCTTCCGTCAGGATGATAGACAATTTTACCGCCGAGTGCCGCACAATCCCTGTGTCTATATACCCCGCTGATAATCGGATCGATTCTTCTTGCTATCTGATCTACAAAAGTTCCTGTTTCAAGAGCGGTTATGAAGATCTCACCCATTGCATTCATGTAGTCTTCAGCAGAAACGGGGTTGAATGAGCCCTTTGTCCAGTGCAGAATGTTAAAACCCATACTTGTAGGTTGAAAACGGCTAATCAGCTTTTTCATCTCATCGGCAATGTCATTACAATTATGGTGACTGACCACAGTAGAAATACCGAACTGCACACCTGCTTGTTTTAGAAGATCGAGACCTGCAGCAGCAGCTGCCCATGAATCACATCTGTTTGTGTTGTGTATTTTTTCGGTACCGTCGAGTGAAACTACCGGAGAAGCATTTATCCGCTTCAACTCCGAAGCTATCGACCGGGTCATCAGTGTCGCATTTGTAAAAAGAACCTTCGGTGAACTAACATTTTCAAGAATTCGAAAAGTTGTATCCGGAACCAATAGCGGTTCTCCTCCTGTAACCATAACAAGTCTTCCAGCTGGGGCTTCTTGAGCAGATTTGATGACAAGATCTGCGATGTCATCCGACATATCATCTGCTGAGTCTCCGGAGAGCATCACATTGCAATAAGAGCATGAAAGATTGCAGCGTCTTGTAACAACGGCCTGAACGGCTTTCAAAGAAGGATCTGGAAGAGGTGGAACGGCAGAAGCATCATCGTAAATTGCTTCCCCGACTGACAGCTGTAGTGTTACCGAATCGAAAAATGTGTTACCTTTTTTATATATCAATCTGCTTTCTCCTCACCTATCATTGTTCCTACGGGCATCGGCATAGCCTCGGTTCGAAAGCCCCCTTTGGGTATTAATGAGTCTCTTCCGAATATTACAGATCGATCAATCATCCACTTGAGAAAGTCCCTCTCGAAGATACATCTATCTGACCAACGCCCCCTCAAACTTCCAGAAGCATGATATGCATCATATCGACAGCCTCCTCCGCAGATCATAAGTACAGGACAACCCATGCAGTCCGGGAAATTCACAGGAGAGAGATCCCTGAAGCTTGTGAGAAGGTCTTTAAGAGCTTTTTCATCCCCAACAGGTACACCATGATCGCCACATACAGTCATACAGTCGCAGGTTCCGCAGGTTCCGTTCGGAACCTGAACAAGTCTGCCACCCGCAGAAGCGCAGTCTTTGAGCCTGGGTATTTTCCCGACAAAAGGTCTTACGCGCCTGGCCAGTTGCTCGATATACATTCCACGGTCAATTGCGAGTTCCATGCAGGAGGTAACAGCGGAAAGGATTTTTTCGTTCGACGCCTGCAGGGGATTAGCCACTCCCCCCTTAAGGGGATGAAGCCATGGATTCAAACCCATATCATCTGGTTTAAAGTGATCCATAAGCCACAAGAAATTGTCAGTGACTTCAGCAATACTATTCTCTGTAACTGTTACCGAAATACCGACACGGCAGCCTGCACTTTTGAATATGTGGAAAGCTTTTTCAGCCTCAGCAAAAGAGTCAGCTCCGTTCCTGAGCGGCCTCGCGGGGTTGTGTACGGAGGGTGGACCATCAATGGAGACAATAATAAATGCATCCTCTGCAGCCAGCTCGGCAACAAGGGATGTATCCATTGAGACACCGCCTGTTGCGATAGAAAGGTTAATTTCAACACCCGTTTCCCGCACTCTTCTAACAACGTGTTTTATGAGTTCAGGCTGCAGGAATGGCTCCCCGCCATAAAGCAGAAGATCAGCAGGACCTCTTCCCAAAAGGTCGAGTCCCCTGTCAACTTCTTCTAGGTTCATCGCTCCTGGCTCTACTCCCTGCAGGAAACAGTATCCGCAGTCCCGAGAGCAACGGGTTGAAAGAAACATGCAACCCATAACAATACCGCTGTCTTCTCCTGCTTTTAGCTGCGCATGCTTCAGCAGTTTCTGTTCAGTCGCAGGTGATGGCACATCCTCGAGTGAGCTGTAGAATTCTAGTGTCAGCGAGTGAAAAAGGACTTTTTTACCATTTGACTCATAGGAATGAAGAAATGGGGAATCAAAACTCATTTCGCAAACTCCACAATAATTGTACACAAGTATGATGAATGAATGTAATCATCTCCTAAAAGCCGTGGCTTTCGGGGAAGTTTTGGCAGAGAGAGACCTTCATGCATGAAACAGTAAATATCAGGCTGAGACTTGCCCGAGTACAATCTTCTGCCTGAGCAACCACCCTGACACGGTTCAAACCAGTCACATCCTTCACAGAAATCGGGAGTGGGAATCTTGCATCCTGAAGGCAGTTTCGTCTCTCCAGAGAGAAAATTCTGCATTGTTACAGGACTCTTGTCCCAGTAAACACAGGGCATTATCTCACCACCAGGACGAAGACGCAGAGACGAAACACCGCAGGGACTACCACCCTGGCCTTCCAGGGTTTCTCCGCCTGCCTGAAGGGCAGCATTTATGATAGGCTCAGAGCATGAGATTCCCTCAGCCTCAAGAAACAACGTTTGAATCGCATTCCAGAATGCATCATAGTCGGGTTCGAATTGCTTTCCCTTAATAGCCTTGTAAACATTTACCCTCAGGGAAACACCGAGTTCTCTGCACAGTGAACACATATCTGACATCATTGAAGCGTTTTGCTTCATCAGACACATAGCAACAGAAGCGGTAACTCCTAGAGATTTACACCTCTCAATTCCCCTCAAAACCATATCAAAAGCGCCCTCCGCTCTCCAGGCATCGTGAGCTTCTCTTCGCGGAAAGTCCAGAGAGAAATCAACATCGTGCAGTTGAATAATTTCTGAATCGGAAAGGGCTTCGATACTGGGCCCGCCTGTTGTCAGCGCAACAGGAATACTCATCTTAAAAAAACTAGCTAAAACATCATGAAAATCCGGATGCAGACAGGATTCTCCTGTACCTAAATTTATCGAATGAACATTGCATTTCGAAAGGAAATCAAAGAGCAACTCCCTGTCCATTTCAACA
The DNA here is from genome assembly GCA_016744855.1 of Candidatus Fermentibacteraceae bacterium. GTDB lineage: Bacteria > Fermentibacterota > Fermentibacteria > Fermentibacterales > JCC-6 > Sabulitectum. The sequence continues at coordinate 4,014 of JADGDO010000031.1, forward strand.
GGGTTTTCTCCACCTCCGGAATAACAGTGTTTACACGAAAATGTGCACGCGGAGGTTAACCCCACACCAAGTGATATTTGTCTCAAGATACTCCCCCTTAAATATCTACAGATCGTTACATATAATTCAGTATTGATTTGAGTGCAATATATGCCTTTCTAAGATATTCTTCCCAATCAGACGGAATATCAAAAAGATCAATGGTAAGAGAACCTGTATATTCTGCATTGAGAAGTCCAGTAAGTAGATAAGACCAATTCAAATCTCCGTCACCCGGGATTAAATGCTTATGCATAGGGCTTTTCATACCCTCTACATGAACATGGAAAACTCTCCCCGTAAGGGTTCTGATTTCTGAAACAGTGCAACTGTTTTGAAGGTGCAGATGCCCAGCGTCCAGATTGATGCCGGCACCTGGTCCAAGCGGAGCTATTATTTCAAAGAATTCATCGAGACCTTTAAGAACAGTTCCAGGTTCCGTTTCCCAGGCAGGTTTTATACCCAGTTCCATACAGATCTCATACAATTCTGCAGATTCGACAAGAAACTCTTTCCTGCCATTAAGGGGTGATCCCAGAACCACAACAGGAACTGCACAATCCCCAGCTAGTTTTATCGCAGCTTTACCAAACTTTAAACGGGTTGCGGGGTCATCTCTTTTCCCGTGATAACTGACAGCTGAAATTTCGAGCCCTGCCTCTCTTGCATAATCTATTGTGCTGGAAGAAGCTTCGGGATGCTCAAGGCAGAACTCTACAGTTTGGAATCCTGAAGCAGATATTGCATCAAGAACTCTTCTCAAAGGTAGATGCCTCAGGCCGGAGGTTCGAAATCCGATTTTGTCAAACACTGAAAACCTCATCAAGAGCTCCGGTGTGACAAGCAGCAACGCAAACCGGGTTACCGCAGCTTATACAGGAAGAAGTAAAACCGGGAGTCCATTCACCGTTCTTCATTCTAACAATCAGACCATTCGCCCCTGTGTGCATTTTGCAGGCAACTGCACATGCCCTGCAACCGGTACACCAGATTGTATTAATGTCCCTCACAATTTTAGGTAAAGCTATCCCATCTCCTGATGAACCCAGTCCAGCTGTAATTCGGCAAGGCAGACAGCGAAACGGATACCCAAGTCCGCCTCTTCCCTGCATGCCTGAAGTTAACAGATTGTTGATATTCAGTTCAGGTCCTTCCCACCCGTGAACGGAAGAGATCACACCCCGTTTCATCAGGGGCGACGAAACTGCCACTCTTCTGCACTTTCCCCAGGGAGTCTCCAGGAATATCCAATCTCCGCTTGAAATTCCAGATGGAAGATCATCAGGATGCACTTCGACAGTCGGGTATGGTTCAAGTTCTCTGAGCTGTTGAACATTCTTGTGTTCGCCGTGGAAATACAGAGGGCTCCTCGCTCCGGTTGTCAATTTTAGAGGATACTCTTTCGACTTCCGGGCAGATGGTGGAGATACAGACCATGGAGCGGGAAGCAGGCCTGATTTTCTCATAAGATCAGGTTGAAGTTCAATCTTTCCACTGGAAGTTTTAAATCCACCGTTAATTTCATGTTTGTTGTAGTCGGTTCCCGGCATAAGCCAGCCCTCTTTACAAAGCTCTCTCCAGCTGTACCCGGATGGTTCAAGAACATGGTCAAACCACCCGGTAACATCAGTCCAGGGGAAATGCTCCGGTGCTACTATTTTACCGAATGAAAGTACAATATCCATGTCGGAACGGCTTTCACCCAGCGGTTCAATGACCCTGTCAAAAGCCGCCAGCTGATACCACCAGTTCCTGATTCCAGCCCTTTC
>JADGDO010000032.1 GCA_016744855.1 Candidatus Fermentibacteraceae bacterium
GAAAGAGACAACAATTAACTACATATTGCGCAATTATTTAATGTATTTAAATTTGGTACAGATATCAAATTTAATAAACCCCTCAATAAAATTAGGATAAAAAAAACCATCTCACCCTTAATTGGATGAGATGGTTTGGATTCCTTCTAATAAAAGTCGTTTCTGACCTTTATTTTATATGTACTACCTTTTGTATCTCTACTCTCTGACCTGATATTACTTTGATGTAATATTGACCTTGTACTAATCTACTTAAATCCAATGTAACCTTCTCATATGTGCTTGTATTGGCTTCCAATACTACATCTCTCATCACCTTCCTTCCTACATTATCCAACACCTCTAGTGTAACATCGTTTTCTTCTTTGCCACTTATCACTACATATAATTTGTCCTCTACTGGATTTGGATAGGACTTAACTGTAAACTTGCCTCCAGGTACTAATACCTCGTCTACAAATGTTCGGTTCGCTTTCCCATCTAAATCATTTGGTGTAAGTCGGTAATAATATCGCATTCCGCGTTCTACATTTGGATCCTTTATTCCATAATCATTCAACGATCTACTCCCTTTTGCTAGTACTTCTGTTATTTCTTCATACTTCATCTCTCCTTCTCCTCTTCGCTCTATCTTGTAGTAATCCAAATTAATCTCATTCATACTATGCCATATCAAGTCTACAACTTCATCTACATTATTCCATTGTGATTCAAAATCCAATAGTTCTACTGGTAACGTTCCTCGCTTGGTACCTCCATCTATTGATGTCAAACATGTATCTGCTTCTGTATTCGAGCCATTCATCGTAAACGTCTGAGATCTGTACAATCCCGTCTCCTCACTTAAGTAAAAGTCACTATCACTACTATCATCTCCTCCTACATCGTTATTTACGACTACCGCGCCGGATGGTAAATTCAATACCAAATAATACTTCCCTCTTGATATATTTGAAAAGTGGAAGATCCCTTCTCCATTTGTAATCTCACTCTTCTCTAAAACATCATCATTTGGATCAAATTCATTTGGATCTGAGTATAAATCTACAACTACTCCTACCATAGGCATATCCAAGGAATCATATACATCTACTATCGTAAATATAGTATCGCCATTTGGTGCTATCTCATAGTATCCTACATCTCTATCTTCCCATAACACGCCTTCCAAACATTCGCCCATATAATATCCAGCATCTATCGTTGGATTATGTTCCCCTGGCCCTAAAGTGATTACATCTGTCCTGCCTTCTGAATCTATATCACTATCTACTGAATCGTCAAATAACGCATCTTTAGGTGAACTAACCCAATCCAATGTGTCTGGATTCTCAAATTCCAAGTAATAATCCCCTGGCTGCAATTGTGTAAATTCATAATAACCACACTCCAGTGTATCTGTAATATCATTTGGATTTGTAATTGAATGACTATATGTACTATCTACTCGAACCGTCTCAAATACTCCTGTTGACAATTCATCTATCCTAAACAACACTATCTTAACACTATCTATACAACTCTCATTATTATCCTGCAATCCATCCGCATCTTCATCATACCATACATAATCGCCCAAACTTGATATATAATGATATCCGGCATCTATCGTTGGATCATGTTCGCCTGATTCTAGGTTTATACAATCAGATAAGCCTGTTAATTCATCTGCATCACTATCTTCTGCATCATTACCATTTGCATTAACATCTGACTCTGTTCTACCATATGCTGCGGTCGTTTCAAATAATACTACATAATCTCCTGGCTCCAAATTATCAAATATATAATATCCTGCGGATAAACCGTTTTGTACTGTCGTTGTCGTTGCTATCGACGCTCCATCTGGTGCACAATCTCCATTTTCATCATTGTACAATTTAACCTCTATCCCATTTATTCCTTCTTCATTTGAATCCTGGATACCATCTACATTATCATCCAACCATACATAATCGCCTAAACTTGCATAGTCGTATATTCCCGCATCCCACGTAGGATCATGTTCACCTGATTCCAATACCGTAACTATTGTACAACCACTTAACTCATCTGCATCACTGTCTAAACTATTTGATCCTCCTACATCTTGTGGTGAATATTTATCATAATTACCTTTGTCAAAACATACATAATATTCCCCTGGCTTCAAATCATCAAATATATAATAACCATCTTCTCCAGTATTTGGATTCACTCCAGTTGTTGTATTCTCTATTGGATTTCCATCACCATCATATAAGGTCACTACTATACCATTTATTCCATCTTCCCCTACATCCTGGATCCCATCTGCATCTTTATCTTCCCATACATAATCCCCTATACTTGCTGGCTTGTAAAAACCTGCATCTATTGTCATATCACTATCGCCTGCTTCCAATGTTACTAAATGACTATCGCCCGTAACTTCATCTGCATCACTATCGTTAATATCTGAGCCTATAGCATCCTGGCCTGTTGGCTTATATCCCAATGGCTGCTCAAAATGAACTACGTAATCCCCTGGCAACAACTCTTCAAATATGTAATAACCATCCTCATTTGTATATGTCGTATCTAATTTATTGCCTTGTCCATCTTCCAATATAACCATCACACCCTCTATAGGATCTTCTGTAGCATCTTGTTCCCCATCTGCATCTTTATCTTCCCATACATAATCCCCTAATTCCGCATGCCTTACCAAACCTGCATCCCATGTCATATCATCATCGCCACTCTCTATTACTATTATCTCTGTACAACCACTTACCTGGTCAGCATCACTATCTATCGAATCATTAGCTCCTACTTCCGCAATTGTGAATCCATCATAATCTCCGTCAGTATCAAAACATATTCTATATACTCCTGGATCTACATCTTCAAATACATAACTCCCCTCTTCTATCCCTGTGTTTGTTACTCGTGTATCTACAGCTGTCTCTGGTATCCCATCTCCATCTGTATCCTTATATAACGTTACCGTTACTCCGGATACTCCTTCTTCATTTGGATCTTGCAATCCATCTCCATTTTTATCATACCATACATAATCCCCTAACCGTGCTGTCTCATAATACCCTTGATCTATCGTTGGATCATGATCATTATCTGCTAACAATATTGGATCTGAATATCCAAATATAGTCTCGCCATCACTATCTGAACTATCATCACAACCACTTCCTCCATTATTGTTCTTTGGTGATACCTTTAATCCTACTGGCTTCTCAAATTTTACAATATATGTACCTGCGGTTAAATCAGTGAATTCATAAAAACCTGTAACATCTGTTAAGGTATTTCCTAATTCTAGACCATCGGGTATCCCATTTCCATCTGTATCTGCAAACAAGCGAACAACTACATCTTCTATTCCTACTTCTCCTGCTTCCTGACAGCCATTTGCATTCTTATCTAACCATACATAATCTCCTAAACTTGCTAAATTATACAAGCCCATATCCCATGTAAGATCATTCTCTCCAGATAATATCTCCGTTATTTCTGTACAACCACTTATTGGGTCCACATCACTATCTAATCCATCATTTGTTCCTACATCCTTTGGTGATATCTGGGTATAACTAGTCACACTATAATCAAAACATACATAATAATCGCCTGGCAATAAATCCGTGAATTCATACAATCCACCATTTGATGTCGTAGTTGTGCTTACTACACTTCCGTCCCCTCTTCGTAAGGTCACTGGTACTCCATCTACGCCATCTTCTCCCGGATCTTGTATCCCATCTGTATTTACATCATGCCATACATAATCACCCAAACTTGCTGTCTGGTAATATCCTGCATCCCACGTATGGTCAATCTCTCCTGGTGACAAGTATGTTGACATCGTCCTTCCCGTTGTCTCATCTGCATCACTATCCAACGAATCATCTGAACCTGCATCCTGTTGTGTAAATAAATATCCCAATCCCGATGGTGCTATAAACTCTACAAAATAGTCTCCCTTACATACTTCAAACTCATAGAATCCTGTAGTATCTGCATTCGCATGAGTTAATTGGGTCATAAATACATTAACTGGGTCTGATGACTTATACAGATTTACAGTAACTCCATTTATTCCATTTTCATCCAAGTCTGGATCATTTAAATAAAAATCTTGTATCCCATCATTATCCAAATCTAACCATACATAATCCCCTATCTTTGCTTTTTCTTCCACCGTTACGGTTACCTCTCCACTCGCATCACAGCCATACTTATCTGTAACCGTAACTCCATATACTCTCGTTTCGGTAGGTGTTACTGTTATTGAACTTGTTATCTCGTCTGTTGTCCATTTATATGTTATTGGTGATGCTCCGCCAATTACTTCTGCCCATAAATCTACTGACTCGCCTACACATATCGTCGCATCTGTAAATACTTCTACTTCTAAAGTACAGACAAAGCCCGCATCTATATCGCGTCTATCTTCATTAGCTCCTAATAATATATCATCTGTCTTCCCGTCATTAGTACTATCAGCATCACTATCTTTCTCAACATCTCCACCCATACCTTTTGTCGTATATTCCAAGCCAACTACTTCTTCAAATTGTACTACATATGTTCCTGGGCGTAAACTATCAAATAAATAATAGCCTTCCTCGTCTGTCATTGTTGTCTCCAATACATTACCCTGAGCATCCAACAACTTAACCAATACTTGTGATATTGCATTCTCATCTTCATCCTGTATTCCATCATTATCACTATCTAGC
>JADGDO010000033.1 GCA_016744855.1 Candidatus Fermentibacteraceae bacterium
GATAACGGTTACATACCGTACTTCTCGATGATACCCTTCTTGTCCAGACCAAGAATGCCGTATTTTTCGCCGACTTTCTTGAAGGCAGCTACTGCTTTGTCTATGTGTTCCTTCGTGTGTGCAGCTGAAAGTTGAACTCTGATTCTAGCAGCACCTGACGGCACTACCGGGAAAAAGAAGCCAATCACATAAATACCTTCTGCATACATATCACGAGACATATCATTAGCCAGTTTTGCATTGTAAAGCATTACAGGAACGATCGGAGTGTTACCCGGGCGAACACAAAGACCTGCTTCTTCGACTCCCTTGCGGAAATAAGCGGCATTCCACTCGAGTTTGTCGCGAAGTTCTGTGTCCTTGGTTACGAGATCCATAACCTTGATCGATGCGTTTACAATTGGTGGTGCCATGGAGTTTGAGAAAAGGTATGGCCTTGCATTCTGACGGCAGAGCTCAATAAGCTCTTTCTTGCCTGAAACACAACCACCGGAAGCGCCTCCGAGGCCCTTACCGAATGTGGTTGTAATAATATCGACCTTATCCATGCAATTGAAATGTTCATGCGTTCCACGGCCGGTCTTCCCGATAAATCCGGATGCATGAGACTCGTCAACAAGAATCATCGCATCGTACTGCTCACAGAGATCGCACATCTCATCAAGCGGTGCAAGATCTCCGTCCATAGAGAAAACACCATCGGTAACAACGAGTATGTGACGCTTGTCCTGATGAAGTTCAAGTTTTTTCTTCAGATGCTTCATATTCATGTGCTTGAAGGTATCATACTGTGCAGAGCAAAGCTTGATACCGTCGATAAGAGAAGCGTGTATCAGTCTGTCTGCCAGTATCAGATCCTCCGGACCCAGGATCGATTCAAACACACCAGAGTTAGCGTCCATGCAGGACGGGAACAGAAGAGTGTCTTCCATACCGAGAAACTCAGAAACCTTGTCCTGAAGCTCTCTGTGTATATCCTGTGTTCCACAGATGAAACGAACGGAACTCATTCCAAAACCACGTTCATCCAGACCCTCATGAGCAGCTTTAACTATATCAGGATGATTTGAAAGCCCCAGATAGTTGTTCGCACAGAAGTTAAGAACTTTCTTCCTGGGAGCGCCTTCAGGATATTCAACTTCAATCTCAGCGTTCTGAGGAGAGCAGATGAATCTTTTCTCTTTGTAAATACCCTTGTCCTTGATCGCTTTAATATCTTCAGCGAACAAGCCTCTTGCTTTGTCAGTGTATGCCATTTCTACCCCCGTCAGCCCTGAAACTTGCGTACAAGTTCACAGATTTTGTTAACGGAATCGAAAGCCTCGGGAGTAGCCTCTTTGTCAGGAAGAGAGACTTTGCACTTCTTCTCGAGGAACACTTTCAGAGAAACCATGGAAAAACTGTCAACAATTCCGCTGGAGATCAATGGAGTGTCGAAATCTACATCAATATCGTCATCCTCATCAACATATTCATCAACAACGTACTCCAGTACCATATCCTTCATTTCATCAGCCATGATAGTTCCTTTCTGTTAGTCATCTTCAAGCGTTGAAAGATCTCCAACTTCCTGACCCCACTCAAGTGCCTTGAGGTATCTCCTGAGAATTTTACCTGATCGGGTTTTGGGAAGTTTCTTGCTGTATTCAATTTCCTGAGGCATTGCCAGAGGAGAAAGTCTTTTTCTAATAAAGTTCATGATGTTCAGTTCAAGGTCATCGGAAGGTTCGAATCCTGGATTCAGAGTAACAAAAACCTTAACGACTTCCATATTCACTTCATCGGGTTTGCCGATAGCAGCTGCTTCAGCAATTGCTTCGTGTTCGACAAGAGCTGATTCAATTTCAAACGGTCCTACAAGATGCCCTCCCGTATTGATCACGTCATCATCACGACCGACAAACCAGTAGTAACCATCTTTGTCAAAACTTGCCCTGTCACCGGAGACATACCAGAGAGATTCATCAACGCGAAGCTCGGCCGGCATTGCATCATCAGCAGCACCAACAAATTTGCTTCTATAGATATCCGGTTTTTTAACATACTCTCTGAACATCGAAGGCCAGCCGGGTCTGAAGGCAATAAGACCAACTGTACCCGGTTCAGTAACAGGTTCGTTTGTTTGCAGGTCAAGAATTCCCGCGACAATCCCCGGGAAGGGTTTTCCCATGGAACCCGGTTTAATCTTCATCCCCGGGAAGTTTGTAATCATCATGGAACCGGTCTCAGTCTGCCAGAATGTATCAAGGAATGGAAGACCGTAGACCTTCTCACTCCAAATAACAGCTTCAGCATTAAGAGGCTCACCAACGGAGGCCAAATGTCTGAGACTCGAAAGGTCATACTTCCGTACGAGCTCTTCTCCGTCGCGCATCAGAGACCTGATAGCAGTAGGAGCAGAGTACCAAACCGATACCTTGTTCTCCTGTATGAACTGATACCATGCAGCTGAAGTGAAGCCGGAATCAAGAACACACTGAGTAATCCCGAGGCTCCAGGGTCCAATTATTCCATAACTGGTACCGGTAACCCAGCCGGGATCTGCTGTACACCAGTAAATGTCATCATCTTTAAGATCGAGTACCCAGGAAGAAGTAAGAGCCTGACCCCACACTGAAGCGTGAGCATGCTGTGCACCCTTGGGCTGGCCTGTAGTACCAGATGTGTAATGAAGAACTGAAGGTGATTCTGGTCCTGACTTGTAAACTTCAAATTCTTCTACAACCGGAGCTGCCTCAACATCAAAGTAGATCTCTTCACCTTTAAGCTTGGACTTATCTCCCTCGAGAACAACAATTTTCTCAAGTGCTGGCAGTCTATCCTGTATCTTTCTAACCTTTTTTACATGCTTCCTTGTGGTGAAAATAACTTTGGTATCAGCGCTGAAAAGTCTGACTTCAAGTGACTCATCACCAAAAGCGGAGAATAGTGGTTGTGCAACAGCACCCATTTTCAATACACCGAGGAAGGAAATGTAAAGTGCAGGAATCTTATCCATGAATATGCAAACTTTTTCTCCAGGTTTTACACCGAGATCCTGAAGAAATTTAGCATATCCATTAGAGAGAAGGCGAAGATCATTGAATGTGTATTCTTTCTTCTTCCCTCCAAAACCCTGCCATAACAAAGCCTTTTTGTCGCCTTTTCCCTGAGCACATATTCTATCAGAACACATCGCTCCTATGTTCAATGTTTCTTCTTCACCCCAGTTAAGAACTTCTTTTGCGATATCCCAGGTGAAGTTCTTTCTTCTTTCCTCATAAGATCCGATATTGCTCAAAATCGCTCCTTCCACTCTTCTGAAGACCTCCAAAGGGAGTTCTCCCCTGAACTTATTACTGATATCTTACCAATTGCATATAAGGTACAAATAACCGAAAAGCTTACGGATGTCTATACTGTTTTTCCCTCGGCAATAACAATAGCAACAGCATTCTTTTTTGTGTGTGAAAGCGAGACATGAATACTGTCAATTTTCTTTTCTGTTTGAACGGAAAGAGCCCTGCCATGAAGCTTCAAAGAGACACTACCGGTCTCCTGCAATTTTATGATTTCAACATCTTTGAAGCGGAGTCCTGATGATAGTCCAGCCCCCAGTGCCTTGAAAGCAGCTTCTTTAGCGGCAAATCTTGCAGCAAAGTTTTCCCAAAACCTTACCTGGGATTCACAGTACCGGATCTCATTCGGAAGAAAAAGCTCATCAATAAGAGCATCGGACAATCTGCTTTTGAAGAGAAGAACATCAACACTGTCTATACCGATTCCAATAACCAATTTTATCTTTCCTCCACATGGCAAGTCTTGTATCTGCCCTGTTCAATTTGGAGGTACTGGGCTGAGCCTCCGTAACACTCTGACATTCCAGTATCAATCATAACAACTCTCCCCCGGAAGCGAGTGCTTATTCCTTCAATGGAAACTGTGTGTCCGATCACAACAAAATCAGCACTGCTCGTATAAAGGGCTTCCTCCAGAACTCGAATAATTGCGCTACCCCTGTCAGTTGCCAACCCTCTGAACCAGACCGGTCCAGTGGAGGAAAGAATTCCTGAAAGGTTTTCCGGGTAACTTGAAACTTCATTTCTTACAGTATTGTTAATGGAATCCAGGGATACAGAAGCATAATCTTCAGAAATACCACCATGCACAAAGAGCGCATTGTTAATCCTGATAACAGCATTGTGCTGCGAAAGCCATGATCCGTACTCTCCTTCAGGCCTCATGGCTCGAACCATCTCTTTCAAGCCACCGTATGAAAGAATTTCACCTTCATGTACATACCGTAGGTCTGCGTGCATCAGCATTACTTCGTGATTTCCCAGTAAAAAATGGACATATCCTCCAGATAAAGGAGCCTGTTCCTCCAATGAAATAAGTAAATCCATTACTTCTCTGGAATCAGGTCCCCTGTCAAGAACATCACCAAGCTGTACAAGGTGTGTTTTT
>JADGDO010000034.1:0-3039 GCA_016744855.1 Candidatus Fermentibacteraceae bacterium
GTGCCGTGCCGGTGAGATTCTGTGTTATCTGGTAGTTGTTGAATGTGCTGTCACGGGCTCCCTTGGTGTCGTCAATGCTGTAGAAATCAGGGCACCATTCAAGCCCAGCGCTGAACATATGCAGGTCACCGTGGTCTGTATAAAATGATAATCCAGCTCCTCGTTCAAATTCTGTTATGCAACTGTCAACCCAGTCACGGCTTTTCATCTCACTTGAATCGGTGTTGGTGAAATGCCTGCCGTCACCGCAGTAATGCGTGGCGAAGTCGTATGACATCCAGTCAGCGAAATCAGATGTCCATGGATTCAAGGGTGTATTGAGGCTGCCGAAGTCCTGATGGTAGACATTCGGGTAAGACTGGCCCGAACCGGCTAACCTTAGAATTCTTCTGCGGTAATCTGTTAGAGGAGCGGATTGAATGGGCTGCTCAAAGGCAATTATGTTACCGATCATTGCAGAGAGGGTATCTGTTTGTACTGTCTCTCCGTTTTTTACAGAAAGCCTGCCCACCATCATGTCCGGGAAGTCACTATTGATATCCCGGTTGCCGTTGAAGTATGTGTACCATTCATCGTTGCCCACACCGTGTATGGGACCGTCAGCTCCTCGGATCGTATAAACATGGGTCGGCAAGAACCAGGGTTCATCTGAATATGTTGAATCTTCATGATCACCTATCAGCAGAAGATAGGTGGGCTGATTGAGTGAGGCTCCCGGCCAGTTTACCCACATGTGTTCAGTGAAATCCCTGATAATTGTATCCGTAAGGATAGTTTGGCCGTTCGTACTGAATTCAGCGAGAATGCTGTTTGTAAGTACCGTGGCTACATCAAATCCATTAAGAGAAACCCTGTGCTCTGCCAGTGAATCAATGGCATTCTCACATTCATAGTACAGCCCCGAAGCGCAGATGATGATGTAATCCGGCATTCTATTAATGGGATATGCAGGGCCGTCGTATGGGTCCACCACTCCGAAGTACTCTGGAAGCGGAGCATGGCTCTGCTCTGTGTAGTGGTAACCGGCAATTGGGCTGTGGTCTGTAAACCTCTGAAATCCTCCCAGGCCGATACTGCTCCATTCCGCTTCAGTACTGTCCCAGGAAACCGATACGCTGAAGCTGCTTACAGTGCTCAAAGTACTATCTGCTGCTCTGTATTGAGCCGGGAAGAGTTGAACCTGGAGTAGTCTTTGGTCACAGATCCTGGTTTCACCAATGAGTCTAACTCTCTCAGCTGGCCAGAATGAAGCTGAAGCGTATGCCGTTGAATCCATGGCAAAGCTGTCGGCAATAGATGCTGTACAATTGTCTGAAACCAGTATCTGAGCAGGAGCGGGGTAAACTGGAGGAACTTTCTGTTCGAACTCCAGTCCAAATGAATACTCAATCATGGGAGTAATGCTGTCGGGCACTGCAACCAGGCAGGTTATCATGGGCAGTTCAGGGTAACCGGTGCTGTCAGCAACTGGAGTATGCATGAATCTTGTGTATCTCAGGTTGTCATGCTCAACTGTTTCCCAGGAGAGTGGGGTGATTACGATGAGAGAAACATTGGAGCTATCGGCCATTGTTGTTCTGATTTGATGATTATCAGCGACCAGTGCTGAAGAGAGCAGAAACAAAACACAGAGCAGACAGAGGCAATATTTCATGACAATATCCCCTTCATATTGAGGAAGATGCAAATTAATTTAAGAATATGAAAGAGGATAGGGGGGGCATGTCAAGGGATGGAATATTTTCAAGTATCTATACCCGCACAGGATGTATTAGTAGCTTCATTTGTGTAGTGAATCTTTGAAGGAGGATCAGCTTCTGGGCAGTTTTCTTAACTCCCGTTCCGTGATAATTTTTCTGCTCCAATTGTCACCAAGGGCGATAACCCTTTCTTTGGTTTTATTTGGTAGCTTTAGCAAGCGCAGCCACTGGGTCACTCGGTCTGAAGTGATTCCATGCCTTTCGGCAAGCTGTTTCCGTGTGAGATTGTCCCGGACCAATTCATCATTCAGTTCCATTCCGTACACCAAAGGGTTACGGAATATCTTTTTGGGTTTTATTATTGGTGTGTCGGAACGCCTGATGCGAAGAGCTTTGGGGGTTCTGGAAAAGGTTCGAGTGTATTCGCCCTCGGCGTGCCACGGTATACTCCACTATGACATTATTTCAAAAACACTACATTGCTAGTTATGCTGTTGTCTGCAGTAGTTAATCTGATCATGTAGCATCCTGAAGCAATTCCCTCGGGTGCCCACTGAAGAGAGTGTTCTCCTTGAGCAAAAACTCCCTCTCCTAAAACATCAACCACTCTGCCATTAAGATCAAACACAGTTAAGCTGGCATATCCAGCTTCAACCAGTGAGAACTGAATTTCAGTAACAGCAGAAAAAGGGTTGGGAGATATTGAACTGATTTCAAGAGAATGAGAACCTTCCTGGGATTCAATTCCGAGTTCAGGGGCATACTTTATTAGGAAACCTTGAGCTCCTGTCGAACCCGCTGCAATGTATCCACCTTGAGAAAGCTGCCTTACTGAATAAAGAGCAATACACCCGGAATTGTATACATAGTCTCTCCATAGTTCGTTCCCTGAAGAGTCATGTCTACTGATCATCCCTGAGTATTGACTGCTGGGTATATCCGGGTCTGGGGTGTTTTGTCCACCGTAGATGATTCCACCATCCATTGTTGTAGCAATAGAATAACCGTAAGGTTGAGTTGATGAAGGTGGTCCAAACGACCAGTCAGGATTTCCCAGATAGTCTGTATGCATAATCGTTGGTCCATAGTTATCCATTAGCAGCAACCCACCGTCTGAAGCTTCGCACATTGCCTGTGCCTGTGGAGAAACAGGCCCCGGCCAATCAGGGAAATTGGTTTCCCACAAAAGATTGCCATCCATGTCATATCTTAAAAGGTAAGGTTCATATGGCGAGCCGAATGTTCTCCCATCAACAAATACAGTAAGGCCATTATCAGTGTATAGAATGCTCACTGCTTTATCGTTGTACACCCAGCCCCACTCTCTGGTCCAGATGGT
>JADGDO010000034.1:3049-4433 GCA_016744855.1 Candidatus Fermentibacteraceae bacterium
GTAAGGCCATTATCAGTGTATAGAATGCTCACTGCTTTATCGTTGTACACCCAGCCCCACTCTCTGGTCCAGATGGTGTCTCCTTGGGCATCTGTGCGGAGGATGATAGCCTGATCCATGCCTTCATTCGGGTCTCTTCTACCGCAGACAGCAAAACCTCCATCCGGGAGGGCAACTAAGTCATTTGCATAATTTCTCGAACCCTCGAATTCATATACTTTTGACCAAATTCTCGTTCCTGTATTTGATATCTTTGCGATAGCAAGTGCTGTTATCTGAGAACTCGGTTCAGTAAGACCAGTTCCCGCAAACACTATGCTGCCATCTTCTAATTCAAGAAGACCGTATCCAACATAGATGGACGGGTGCGGATTTAGAATATCACTGAATTCCCAAAGAAGATCACCAGATTGGTTGTAAGAGAAAATGCTATTCCATTCGCCTGTACTTATATCCCATCCGGAGAAAAGCAGGTTTCCATCGGATGACTCAATTGCTTCATTGAAATTGTTTCCGGGGCAGAGAATTTCCCACTCAATTTCCGGGGGAGACAATGCAATTGCCGCGGTGGTCAGTAGGAGTAGAAGACTTGCTGCTATCAATGCTCTCATTCTGTTCCTTCTCTCTACTCTGTAAGCTTGACCCAACCGATTCTTACTGAAGATGTCGACATGGTCCCACCGAACTGCAGCCAGATCTTCTTTATCTTTCCAGTCCAAGAAGAATCAGCAGAAAGATCGTAAGGATCCAAGTCATGGGCAGTGGGTTCAAACTGATCGTCTAATGTAATGTGGTGCTTTTCACCGCCCTGGTCAATCCAGTGAACTTCTATGCTTACAGCTGGGTTTGCTCTTCCTGCAATGCTGAAGTTGAAGTACTTGTCTGCATTTATCCTGGTTGTAGAAGATGAGCCGATATTCAGATAAAGAGCATTTTCATCTCTGGGAGTATCAAGCTCTCCTTCAAACATTCCACTGATGGAATCCGTGTATTCTGAGGTGTCCCAGCTGCCGGTTAAGGAGTCAATGTCATTGGTATGCCAGATGGGTGTACTGCCAGTTACCTCTGTCATATCCCAGGGATCATTCAGGACCTCTGTTGCATAATCCTCAGGGGCAATTACATAAACAAGGCTGGCTGAGTTATCACTAGTATCAGGTTCGTTGGCGATTGGCTCGGTATAAACTCTAAGACGATGTACACCTAAATTTGTCGTGCTGTCCGGTTTCCACACAAAGATGGCGTCATCTCTGTCTACCTGGTAACAGGAGTCAGTTGACAGTCCATTGAAGCTCACCTGTTGAGTATCAATCGGAACGTCGAATGTGTCATCGTACAGATATACATCTATAGTGTTTACAGAACCCATTCCCATGTTGTAGAA
>JADGDO010000035.1 GCA_016744855.1 Candidatus Fermentibacteraceae bacterium
GTGTTGATGATCCATGACACTTTCGGGGAAATGGATTCATTACCTGTGGTGCGTTTTTTTAGTTTTTTGTAGGCCTCTTCAATTGAAAGAATTCTCACTTGAACGATCTCCCTTCCAGCTCTGCCATTACTGATTCCCAGCTGCAGTTTTTCTCCTCGAGAATGACTGTGAGGAAGTAGAGAAGATCTGCTGCCTCCCATATCACTTCGTCTGTGGTTTCAGCAAAAGCAACTTCTGCTGCTTCCTCTATCAGTTTTTTTCTAAGAAGGGCTGGGTCTTCGAGAAGTTTCGAGGTGTATGATTCCGCTCCTTTGTTCCTTCTATTGCGCACCTTTTCCCGCAGGATTGAGGGTTGGAATCTTTGCTCTCCGAAACAGCTGTAACTGCCGGTGTGACAGGCAACACCTTTCTGCTTAACTGTGAAGAGCAGAGTGTCGCTGTCGCAGTCGAACCGGCAGCTCAGTAGTTCCTGGGTATTGCCCGATGTCATCCCTTTTTCCCATAGGCACTTTCTGGAACGGCTGTAGTAGGTGCCTTTCCCTGTTTTCAGAGCTTTTTGGAGTGATTCACGATTGCTCCAGGCCAGCATCAGCACCTGACCATTACTGTCTTCCGTGATTGTTGGATAAAGACCCTCTTCGGGAAGTATTTGGGAGACGGCTTCGGCCGGGTCAAGCTTGCCTGTGTAAAGAGACATGCCAACCTGAACATCGACACCGCATTTCATGAGGTCTGCGGTATTTTGTGTGTCTTTAACCCCTCCGGCAACTGTGATCGGTAGTGTTGTGAGAGATTGCAGCTCTCTTATTCTGCTCTCGGGAAGACCCTGCATTGTGCCTTCGGTTTCTATGAATGTGCAAAGAAGTGAACCGGCTCTCGATTCAACATCTTGTATTGCTTGTTCAACTGTTTTGCCCGAGCTTTGCTTCCAGCCGTGAGTCATCACTAAGCCGTTTCTGCTGTCGAGGGCGGCTTGTACTTTTTTGCGGGGCAGCTTCAGTACAAAATCATTTTGGAGTGATGTTCCAAGAATCAACCTTGAAGCTCCGGCTCTGAGAAGTTCACGGGCTTTTTCTTCTGTTCTTATTCCTCCCCCGACTCTTGCCCCTGTTGCCCGGCAGATCTCTTTTACAAGTTCAGTGTTGCTACCGGTGCCCATTGCCGCATCGAGATCGATTACAGCAACTGTTCCGTAACGGTTGAATCTTCTAGCAATTTCCAGTGGATTTTCTTCACTGCAGAGAACTTTTTCTTTTCCCTGCCGCAGCTGAACAGCTTTGCCATCCATTATGTCTATACTGGGGATCAGCATGGCCTTACCTCTATTCCGTCTTCTGTTAGTTGTTGTTTGATTTCACCTATTGTGCATGATTTTCTGTGTAGTATTCCTGCTGCAAGTGCCGCGTCTGCATGGCCCTCTTTAAAAACAGATGTAAAATGTTTCGGGCATCCGGCACCACCAGAAGCAATCACAGGAACAGTGGAAACAAGTGAAACATTTTTTGTGAGATTGGTGTCAAACCCCTGTGATGTGCCATCTCTGTTCCAGCTTGTAAGAAGGATTTCTCCGGCACCGAGGATGCAGGCTTTACGGGTCCACTCCAGAACATCCATGCCGGTGTTCACCGTTCCACCTTTTACAAGAACATTCCAGCTGTCGTTTTTCCTTGCGGCATCAACAGCCAACACGCAGCACTGTCTGCCGTACCTGTTGGCAATTTCCGAGATCAATTCGGGAGAGTTAACTGCAGCTGTGTTTACCGTTACTTTGTCTGCTCCTGCATCCAGGAGAGCAGTTGCATCTTGCAGACAGCGAACTCCCCCACCCGCTGTGAGTGGAATTGAAAGTCTGTCTGCAGTTCTCTCTATCCAGATGAGCATTGGTGATCTTCCGTTCTGAGATGCTGAAATGTCCAGCAAAACGATTTCATCTGCACCCTGTTCCTGATAAAGTTCAGCCTGATCTGCAGGGTCACCCATGTCTTCAAGGTTCTGAAAGCAGGTGCCTTTGACAGTTCTTCCGTCTTTTACATCAAGACATGCAATTATTCTCTTACAGGGCACGAAGCCACCTCCTCATGATTTCTTCGCCTGCCCGGTAGCTGATTTCAGGATGAAACTGAAATCCTGTGATGTTATCCCGGTTCACTATTGCGGTGAAGGGGTTGCCACAGTGGCAGGCTCTTCTGGATTGATTCTTGGGATTCTCCGGTTTGCAGTGGTAAGAGTTAACGAAATAGACATACTCATTGCTCCCTTCAAGTTTGCTCCAGCCAATGTGAGGGATTTTTCCCGTTCTGAATTTCTTTACAGTGCCCGGGATAAGACCCAGACCTTTTGTTCCCGGAGATTCTTCACTGGAGTTAAAGAGCACCTGCATACCTGAGCAGATACCAAGAATGGGAATACCCTTCTCTGAATTCTTCTTCAGCACTTCCGGGTATCCGGAACTGCTGAGGTTTTCCATCACAGAACCGAATGATCCCACACCGGGAAGCAGAATCGGATTTTTTCCACTTAATTGTTCTGGAGAGTTTGGACAACAGTATCTGATATCCAGCCTCTTCAGAAACCTCAAGACACTTCCCATGTTACCGCCTGCGGCTGTTATTACTTCAAGCATCAATGACTCCCTTTGTTGTTCTTGTTGTGTCTGACTTCTGCAGCGCTTGGCTGAGTGCTCTGCCAAACGCTTTGAAAACAGCTTCAACTGCGTGGTGAGGGTCCTCTCCGTAGAGCAGCACTGCATGAACAGCGGCACCGGCACCTCTTGCAAACCCTTGAAAGAACTCACTGAACACAGATATGTGAATTCCATTAATGGTTTTTACAGAAGGAGAAACATTCCACACTGAACAGGATCTGCCGCACAGGTCAACAGATACAAGGGCCAGTGAATCGTCCATGGGAAACGTGAAGCTGCCAGCCCTTAGGATTGAGGTAAAATCACTCGCTTTTGAAAGTGCTCTGCCCAGGCAGTAGCCGGAGTCTTCGATAAGGTGATGAGGATCAACTTCGATGTCTCCCTCGGCGGTGATCTCAAGAGAGAAATTACCGTGGCAGCTGAATGCCTCCAGCATGTGTGTTAGGAAAGGATAAGAGGTGGATATGGATGACTCACCGGGTGTGCTGTCAAACTGAACATGGATATCGGTTTCCTTTGTTTTTCTTGTGTAGTTGCTCATAGCTGAGACTCCTTCCATTTCAAAAGGCATTCGCGATACCTTTCATTACCCGCCTCGTCTGATGGTGAGATTCTGACAATTGAATTCTTCAGGAGTCTGATAACAACTCCATTTAGAAGACAAAAGTTGTGGAATTTTTCTGCATTTGCGCCAGTGATAAGAAAGAAATTCCCGCTTCCCGTTTTAACCGGCAATCCGCATTCTTCGGTTTCTTTTGCAAGCATGTTTCTGCAGAGAAGCTGCTTGCGGACCCCGCTGTTCAACCCTCCAGCGCTCTGAAACAGAGTTGTTGCCGCACTGAGGGCAGCTGAGTTAATACTGAAGGGAGTTCTAACCTTGCTCAGAGCACTTATCAGGGTAGCAGAACCGGCGGCTGCCCCCAGTCTTAGACCGGCCAGGCCGCAATCCTTTGAGAACGATCTGATTACAAGAAGGTTTTTGTGTTTTCCGACTTCATTCAGAAGAGTATTACTGCCGAATGATGCATAAGCCTCATCCAGTACAAAGAGAGTTTCTGGGAATCTTCTGCACCATTCGGTTATTTTGATGTATGGGAGAACAGCTCCAGACGGGTTGTGCGGAGAGGCTGTGATGAAAAGATCTGCTCCTGTTTGCAGCGATTGAGTTATCGCTTTTTGATCAAATTCCATTTCTTTGGTAAGAGGTACTTCAGATAACACCCCACCGGCCAGATTCAGGTAGTGGGGAGTAAGTGCGAAAGCAGGTACCGGTACTGTTACCCTGCTGCCGGGGTTAACGAATGCCAGGCAGGTACACTGAATTGCCTCGCTGGCTCCGTTGAAAAGCATTAAGGAGCTCTCCGGCAGCTCCCAGTTTATTGCCAGGAGTTTTGTCAGTGGTTGCTCGTCAGGATATCTTCTAATCTGCTCATTCGCCAGTGAAATTTCTTTCAGGCTGCAGAAGGTGTTCTCGTTAAGATCCATCCTGACAGAGTTGGGGTTGGTGGGTGTTTTCTTGTAGTTGCTGAGCCCTTGAATTCTATCTGCTTCAAAACTCACAGCATGACCTCCCCGGAGACTATTCTCTCAAGTTTACTCTCAAGAATGTCAGTTGCCCCTTTCCTTAGAAGAACAGGTACCAGTTCAGGGATCTCGGCAGTAGGTACAGCAACTTTTACGCTGAATCCTGCGCCTCCCTGTAAAGGGGCAACCGTGGGAGCCTTCATGCAGGGAAGTATTGCGGTGACGCTTTCAAG
>JADGDO010000036.1 GCA_016744855.1 Candidatus Fermentibacteraceae bacterium
GTGAATACGTTCCCGGGAATTGTACACACCGCCCGTCAAACCATGGGAATCGGTAGCACTCGAAGTCGCTGACCCAACTGCAAAGAGGGAGGCGCCGAAAGTGAGATTGGTGACTAGGGTTAAGTCGTAACAAGGTAGCCGTACCGGAAGGTGTGGCTGGATCACCTCCTTTCTAAGGTGTATACGACTGGTTTGTAACAGGACTGGTTATATATGGTTGAGCACGTTTTGTTTTTTGGATTTTGTTTCTTCTTCCTTTAATAGACTTCTTGTAAGATCTGAAGTTGAGCGAATGCGTGGGCCTGTAGCTCAGTTGGTTAGAGCGCACGCCTGATAAGCGTGAGGTCACTGGTTCAATTCCAGTTAGGCCCACTGTAGCTTACGAGACTGGGGGCTATAGCTCAGCTGGGAGAGCGCCGCCCTTGCAAGGCGGAGGTCATCGGTTCGAACCCGATTAGCTCCACCAAGACGTAAGAGACGAAGTTGTTCTTTTTTTTTGTAATAATTGTTATTTGACATAAGTAAACTCGAAACAAATCGAGCTACTAATCATCTGCTGTTAAACGTAGATTTTTAAGCTACTAAGGGCACATGGTGGATGCCTTGGCACAAGAAGGCGAAGAAGGACGTGGCTAGCTGCGAAAAGTCCCGGTGAGGTGCAAACAACCTGAGACCCGGGAGTGTCCGAATGGGGCAACCCGTCAGAGATAATTCTCTGACACCTATCGTTGAATAAAATAGGCGATAAGGAGCTAACGGAGGGAACTGAAACATCTAAGTACCTCTAGGAAGAGAAAGCAACAGCGATTCCTCGAGTAGCGGCGAGCGAAAAGGGAAGAGCCTAAACCGGATTTATGTTAAAGCCTGCATGCGTTGTAAATCCGGGGTAGCGGGAACAAACTGGGCAAAATGCAGATAGCCGGGAAGCAAATCGATATCATAATAGTTGAATCACACTGGAAAGTGTGTACCATAGAGGGTGAAAGTCCCGTAAGCGAAACTGTGATATTCTTCCTGAGTTTGTCTCCCAAGTACCGCGGGACACGAGTAATCCCGTGGGAATCCAGGTGGCCCACCACCTAAGGCTAAATACTCTCTTGTGACCGATAGCGAACTAGTACCGTGAGGGAAAGGTGAAAAGTACCGGGGAACCGGAGTGAAATAGTACCTGAAACCATGTGCTTACAAGCAGTCGGAGCATCCTTTAGGATGTGACGGCGTGCCTTTTGTATAATGAGCTGGTGAGTTACTCGTATGTTGCAGGTTAAACAGTTCAGCTGTGGAGCCGTAGCGAAAGCGAGTCTGAATAGGGCGTAGGTAACATGCGGTAGACGCGAAACCGAGTGATCTATCCATGGTCAGGATGAAACAACTGTAAAAGGTTGTGGAGGTCCGAACCCACTTGGGTTGAAAACCGAGGGGATGAACTGTGGATAGGGGTGAAAGGCCAATCAAACTCGGAGATAGCTCGTTCTCCCCGAAATAGCTTTAGGGCTAGCCTCGTAGTAGAATATTGGAGGTAGAGCACTGTCTGGGTTCGGGCCCTTACAAGGGTACCACCCCCATGCAAACTCCGAATGCCAATTATTTGTTCTACGGGAGTCAGGCTATGTGAGATAAGTTTCATAGCCGAGAGGGAAACAACCCAGAGCGCCGGCTAAAGTCCCTAAGTATGAGCTAAGTGATAAAGGATGTAAAATTGCGCAGACAACCAGGATGTTGGCTTAGAAGCAGCCATCATTTAAAGAGTGCGTAACTGCTCACTGGTCAAGTGGTATTGCGCCGATAATTGTCGGGACTAAAGCTCATTACTGAAGCCGCGCACTTTTAGGAGTGGTAGGGGAGCGTTCTGCTAACCGTAGAAGGCTGGCCGTGAGGTATTCCGCAAGGATTAACAGCTGGAGGACGCAGAAATGAGTATGCCAGCATAAGTAGCGATAAAAGAGGTGAGAAACCTCTTCACCGAAAATCTAAGGTTTCCTGAGTAAAGTTAATCTTCTCAGGGTTAGTCGGATCCTAAGCCGAGGCCGATAGGCGTAGGCGATGGGAAACAGGTTGAATATTCCTGTACCACCGGTAAATTGTTTGAGCTATGGGGTGACGCAGAAGTGAAAGTCAGCCAGGTGTTGGATTACCTGGTCTAAGTACGTAGGGAGGACTGATAGGCAAATCCGTCGGTTCAATCCTGAGATACGAATGGGAGGGCTCAGCCCGCAAACTGACTGTAATCATGCTGCCAAGAAAAGCCTCTATGTTAGATTTACAGGTGACCGTACCGTAAACCGACACAGGTAGATGGGGAGAATATCCTAAGGTGCTCGAGTGATCCCTGGTTAAGGAACTCGGCAAATTGACTCCGTAACTTTGGAAGAAGGAGTGCCCCAATTAGGTGAAGCGCCAGCGCGTGGAGCTGAACGGGGTCGCAGAGAAATGGCCTGGGCGACTGTTTAATAAAAACATAGGACTATGCTAAGCCGTAAGGCGACGTATATGGTCTGACACCTGCCCGGTGCTGGAAGGTTAAGGGAATGGGTTAGTCTTCGGGCGAAGCTCTGAACTGAAGCCCCAGTAAACGGCGGCCGTAACTATAACGGTCCTAAGGTAGCGAAATTCCTTGTCGGGTAAGTTCCGACCTGCACGAATGGTGTAACGACTTGGGCACTGTCTCAACCAGGGGCTCGGCGAAATTGTAGTACCGGTGAAGATGCCGGTTACCCGCGACGGGACGGAAAGACCCCGTGAACCTTTACTATAGCTTAGCATTGGGTTTTAGCATTATATGTGTAGGATAGGTGGGAGACAGTGAAACTGTTACGCTAGTAGCGGTGGAGTCGTCCTTGGAATACCACCCTTGTATTGTTGACATCCTAACTTTGAGCCGTGAATCCGGTTTAAGGACATTGCTAGGTGGGTAGTTTGACTGGGGCGGTCGCCTCCAAAAGAGTAACGGAGGCGCCCAAAGGTTCCCTCAGCACGGTCGGTAATCGTGCGTAGAGTGTAAAGGCATAAGGGAGCTTAACTGTAAGACATACAGGTCGAGCAGATACGAAAGTAGGGCTTAGTGACCCGACGGTAGCGCGTGGAAGCGCCGAAGATCAACGGATAAAAGGTACTCCGGGGATAACAGGCTTATCGGGCCCAAGAGTTCACATCGACGGCCCGGTTTGGCACCTCGATGTCGGCTCATCGCATCCTGGGGCTGGAGAAGGTCCCAAGGGTTTGGCTGTTCGCCAATTAAAGCGGTACGTGAGCTGGGTTTAGAACGTCGTGAGACAGTTCGGTCCCTATCTGTCGTGGGCGTAGGATATCTGCGGGGTTCTGCTCTTAGTACGAGAGGACCGGAGTGGACGAACCACTGATGTACCAGTTGTCACGCCAGTGGCATCGCTGGGTAGTTACGTTCGGATGGGATAAGCGCTGAAAGCATCTAAGTGCGAAACCCACCCCAAGATGAGATATCCCTTCCTTCGGGAACTGAAGGCTCCTTGAAGATGACGAGGTAGATAGGTCACAAGTGTAAGCGCAGTAATGTGTTCAGCTGAGTGATACTAATAAGCCGTGCGGCTTAAAAATCTTCAAACAGCAGATGATTAGTGGCTTGTATAAGCAGGTCTAGTTTAGACAAGGCATGTTTTAACAAGCTTCGAGTTTACTTATAGAATATAAAATTACTTCCGGTGATAATAGCGGAGGGGCCACACCTCTTCCCATTCCGAACAGAGTCGTTAAGCCCTCTTGCGCCGATGGTACTGCACGGGTAACCGTGTGGGAGAGTAGGTCATCACCGGATTTTTTTTATTATTAGAACATGCATCCCCTTGAAGCGCCGTAATTGGAAATGTGCGGCATTGCAAAGAGATGCATAGCGTTAAGTCAGGAAAAAGTAAAAAAATGGCTTGACAAAAGCGGAAAAAATGGTTACATTAGCGGCCCCTTAGATACAAAAGGGGAGCTTAGAAAAGTTCTTTAACATAGCGTGTATGACTTTAGTCATAAGAGAAGTAAGAAAC
>JADGDO010000037.1 GCA_016744855.1 Candidatus Fermentibacteraceae bacterium
AGCCTGTGCAGTTTGAAAGTTTCCCCGAAAATCTATCATGCAGCCATACGCAACAAGCTCGTTTCCAAGCGAGAGCGAGTAAGATTGACGACTTCACTCTTAACCCACATCTATCTCGGAATCTTGTTGATCAATTGAGTATGCGGGCTATTGGTACAACGAGATTAAAACAACGTTTCTTTCAATGAACATTATGAAATTACCACCCATGATTATAAAAAAGATTACTATAATCACCTTACTGTTACTTTTTTACCAAGAGACCTATGCTGCAGAGGTCAATGTCAATCCTGGATTGGACACTCTGACAACGGCACTTGAAAATGCTGCAGATGGAGATGTCTTATTGCTTCAGGACGGATTATATACATCTAGTTCAACCGAGACCTATTTTCCAGAAAAGTCGCTTACCATCAAATCGGCATCACGTTTTTACAACCCTGTCATTGCTTTTGCGTTGAGAGTGAATCCCGGTTCTAAATCAGTCGTTTTGCAGGGATTAACTTTTGAGAGTACCTTGAAGATATATTCAGGAAGTACAACACTTCAGAAGGCGATGGGGAACTTTATATAATTGGCAATAGGTTTTTAGCTGATGGCGGATATATAAGCAGTAATATTCTTGCAGAAGGTGCATATATTGCCGGTAATGTTTTTGAGAGGAGTCAAGGGTTAGTTTTTTATACAAATGGATGGCTTGTAGGAAATGAGTTCATAAATAGTGGTACTATTAAGATCCATACTATCAGCCCAGGGCAATCGCATGGGTAATCTCAACCAAACAACACTTTAGCAAGATAATTATTATCCCATCCTGCTTTCAGACGTTTGGTCTCAGTACCAACCTTTGCGGATTTTTCCTGTTTAAGCAAATTGAGAGCAATGTGCCTCAAAAGAGCCATGTTTTCAGCGCTATGCCCTTCTCGTATTCTTGACTCATCCTCACGAAAGGCTATATCCAGAACCCAATGAACTTTGTTTTCGATGCTCCAATGTTGCCGAACAACATCTAGAAACTTGGCGGCGTTCACATCCGCAAGGCTTGAAATATAGTAACGACATTCGGTGGTAATCTTTTCATTTAAGTGCCGTTCTGACTCTACTACCGCAATAGTCGTGAGGCCCGCAAATTTTTCTTTGAATTTCCGGTCAGTAAAGGTATTCGTCACCCAGCAACGTCGTATTTCGGTACGACCATGGTTGCGTTCTTTCGTTTCATGATAATCATAGTTTGAACTTGTCAGGCATGATCCACTTGCCTCAGAAAAATGTTTTTTAAGGCCATTGTATAACTTTTCTTGATTTAGCTTTACGGCAATGGCGTAGTCTCCACCTTGATCAACAATTTGCTTGGTAATTTTTCTCTGGCAACTCATGGCATCCGCTGTCACGATACAACCTTTGATATCAAGCAAAGCGAGCAGCTCTGGTACTGCATTAATTTCATTTGATTTTTCATCGGTCTTCACCTGGGCGAGTACTAAGCTGTTCTTGGTTGCCCAAGCACTGACCATATGGATGGCCTTCTTCCCTGCCTTCTTATTGTGGGAACGTCGAAGCGTCTTGCCATCTATCGGTATTACTTGGCCATCAGTGACAGTAAAAACTTCTTGAACCCAGGCGGCAAAACATTCTTGAAATCGAACGGGAGAGATCCGCGCGAATACCCTGCCAAATGTATCATGTGATGGAATTCCATGGGGCAGTTCAAGAAATGAACAGAGCCAATCCTGTTTGGCAACTCCGTATTCTTCAATGCCTTTCCAGCCATTCGCACCGCAAATAGTGCCACACACGGCTATCACGAGAATATCCAAAAGGTTGTGCCAGACTTGATATTCTTTTCGAGGATCCTCTAACGCTGAAAAATGTTTCACAAAAATAGCATCGACTTGTTTCTTCATCATTTTCACTAAATATGTTTTATGAAAGTAGGGTTGACGAAGAAAAGCATGTAACCTATTAGGATAATAAAATAAAGAAGTCTATGGAATGAACACTATGTTGTTCTCCATGCGCACAGCCCTGATGTAGCTATGACTCACTTTTACATATTTTTGAAAAGGTGTCAACTTATTGTTTTTACGTAAAAAACCATGCGATTGCCCTGTGCTTGTAGGCTGTTTGTGGAATTTCCAATAACACTTTCAATCAAACCTGCTGTTTCCAGTTTACTCCACATCTGATGTTTTGAATATGTATAACCATTCTCAGATGAATTCAGTCAGCTATTCCCGGACACTCCGAGATAACTGCCCAAAACACTATTTTCTGGACAAGAGGAAGCCATCAACCCAGTTTACAGAGGGAAATAGCATTGGGTAACGTGTCAACTTCCTGATTTTATGTAAAATTAGCATTTTTTGGACGGAGTTATCCCTCCGCCCTCGCCTGATCTTTTCAGACGAAGGGCCTGATCTTTGAAATAATCGGTTACGCTGTTATAGAGGTAACGGAACCTGTCTATGATCCAAGATAGATCGATAGAGGTCCTCCATCGTTTCAATGTAAAAATCATGGAACTTGCTCCGAACCTTCTCCCACAGAGATCGTTTGCTTTTCCATTTCTTCCAGACGGCATTGAACAGGGGACAGCATAACTGCTGAATCTGATCGACCAGAAAGGCCAGCATCATCAAAAAAACAAGAGTTTCTGTTAAGTGCTGCTTGCCCAGGCCGTAATTATGACCAAAATGATAGCCCTGATTCTTCAGAGTATTAAAGGTCTCATTTTCTATTTTCCACCTGGCCCGCGCACCACGCATGAACAGGTAGACATTGGCCTCGGTGATTTCCAGATCCGTGATCCAACTGAAACGTTGAATTTTTCCGGTCTTGGTATTCTCCTCCCAGTACTCGACAAAGGTTACCCGGCGATCCTGATTCGATTTGTTGAGCGGGGCATCATAAATGATCCGAAAGTAATGGCTGATGTCTTCATTTTTCTCATCATCCATGACCAGCTCAACTGCCTCACCGTCCTTTATCGCTTGGTCAACGTGTTGAAAAAGGAATTTATGATCCCCCTCTTTGACACCGAGGATATAATTACAGTTATACTGCTCAAGATCTTCAATGTGCGGAGCATTGGAAGCGAGCGCATCCTCGTTGATAATAACCTTCAGGTGAGGATGATCTTTGCGGAATTTTTTCAGGAGTCTCCTGACGGCATTACGTTCACAGTCCATTTTTGTCTCTCCGTCTTGTTTCCTGATTATTTCAGGACAGAGAGGAATGACCACCTTAAAATAGGGGTGAACGATAGCTGCGCCGACAGCCTGCAGATAATAGGTAACCTTCCCTGTCTTTTGGTTGACCTTTTCCATACATGCGTCGGAATACAATGTGCTGGAAGAAAAATAACCGGTGCCATCGAGGTTGAGCAAATAACTGCCTTCCATGAAAACCATCTGCTCAAGGGCCTTGCCCCGTTGTAATAGTCTGAATGCATCTTTAAACAATGGCCTGAGATTGTTGGGATCAACACCATCTAAAATTTCACGCATGGATGTATCACACGGAATACTACCCATGCCGTAAATAGTCATGAGATTATGCGGTGCTGCAATCCTTCGCTCGTCAAAGGCCAATAAAGAAGGATCTTTGAGAGAAAACATGGCAAATCCAGCCATGAGGCTATCGCCCAGGGAGTGTTGAACATTACTGGGCCTATGATCTTCAATTTTTTCAAAACCGGTTTTCATTGTAGACAACAAAGCATCGGCATTTAAATGCTTACGAAGCTTGATTTCATCTTTACGTCTGATGTCTCTATTGTGTGCTTTCACGATGGCTTTAATTTGGTTCGACATGATCGTCTCCTTGTAAGTTATTGTTTTTCTTACAAAAAGACAGTTTTTTCTAACTCACTGATATGTCAATGAAAATTTGCACTTTTCTGATTGTTTTAGAGAAATGTTTACGAA
>JADGDO010000038.1 GCA_016744855.1 Candidatus Fermentibacteraceae bacterium
AATGTAAACAATACGTCTCCGTCTGTTAAACTAACACCATTTGCATTATTCCAACTCATTACTAAGTTGTTGTTTGCTATATTCATGTTTGATCCACTTACGTTCAATGCTCCTGATTTAATGTCTTCAACATTAATTCCACTTACATTCATTGTAAATTGAGTTCCGTATACATTATTAAAGTTACTTGCATAGAATGGTACTTCTACTAATGTTCCTTCTAATAAGTTTACATCATCTAACATTAAGTTAACACTGTTTGAATTTCTGTATGTCATATCTGAATCTGCACTGTTGTTCAAGTCACCAATCTTCACTGCTGTGAAGTCAAGTCCTGAAATATCTTCAGTTGTTACATCAACGTTGATAGTACTTGAACCATCAGCTGCAATTGCTACCCATGAATTATTTGCGAAACTTTGTGATGATCCTAAGATCACTTTTCTGATTTCTAACAAGTCACTTGCTGCAATCTCTCCATTATTGTTTGCATCTGCTGCTAACAATTTCATTGGATCAGTGATATCTTTCAATCCTAATAAGTACTTCTGAATTATTACAAGGTCTAATGTTGTTACTCCGTTCAAGTAATTTTCATCATTTGTTCCCTCGATAGCATAACTATCTGCACTTAAATTGAATTGGTAAGCACCTGCTGATTGTGCAGTTACTACATTCTCACCATTGTCTGCTGACATTGTCATTCCTGTAAAGTCTTCTCCTGTTACTGTTCTTACTGTTCCTCCTACTAATGGTGAAGGATTGTCAGCACAGTGGTTGAAGTTAACTAATACGTTTGCGAAATCATAGTTTCCGTCATCACAATCTTCATTGTAAGCGAATTGATCCCATACATATATTTGTACTGTCTTAACATAATTTGCATCTTCTACATAATCACATGAGTATAATCTCATTGCTGTTCTTCCTTCAGGTATCCAAGCATCAGCTGTACCGCCTAAATAAGCATTTTCTGTACTGATTCCACCATTTGCTGGGTTAAAGAAGTTCATTCCGTACTTAGCATACTGCTGAGCCCACTTCAATGGTTGATCCCACAAGTTAGGAATCTGATCTGTAAATGTGAAGTATAAACCTTCCTTAGGTGTACAGTTGTCTCTTGATGATAAACATCCAAATTCACAACCACCTTTGTCAAATGTCCTAGCTTTCAATGCTACCTCACCATTAGCCATTACTGCTGTTGCAATATCAACCATAATTGGTGTCGGAGCTTTCTTGTCTGCTACTTCAAAGTACTGATTCTTACTATTTGCATTTGCACATCCGTCTCCAACTGTCCAAGTTACTCTATAGTTTCCTATTGGAAGAGGATCAAGTATTACTAGTTGTCCAACTGTTACTTTATCCAAATCATCTTTACTTCTCTTTCCTGCTGTTCCTTGTGCTGGTTTTGGTGTATAGTTATATGAGTACTGTACTGTTTCCCATGTATCCATATTTGTTACAATATACTTCCACCAGAATTTCTGGTCTGTATTACAGCTATCTGATGCTGTAGCTTCCATCTCAACGTCATATGCATAACAATCTGTTGTTGCAACACATTGGTCTTCTAATGTGATTGTTGGTGGAGTGAAATCTGTTACCATTAATATCTGTGTATATCTGTAATATCCATCATTTTCTAATTGTGCACAATTCAATTTTGTTCCACTTATTACATCTACATTATCTTCTGCGCCTGTGTTTGCTTCATATACACACCAGTCAACTACTGCCCACTCTCTTACGATCTTATAACATGCTCCATCTACAAATGTAAATGTATCTTCATGTATAACTTCCGCTGTTACTACATTACAAGGATTTTCGTCCCATGTAGGTTCTTTGTCTGCTGGCAATGATGCACTACAGTCTGCTTTCTCATCTTTAGGGAATTTGATTGTACATGGATCAAATGGCTCTGTTGATGAAACTGCTATCTTTTGCTTACATTGTGTTGCTCTATTACATCCTGTTACTGTCCAAGTTCTAACGATATTCGCTCCACATACTCCCATATCTCTCTTGTCTGAATATTCCGCTTCATATCCACATACACTAATGATATCTGGATAAATTCTTGGATTTTCTACTGGATCTAAACTTTCTTCACATGTTACTTCTACATCAGGACAATCTAATGCAGGTGGTATTTTACATTCAACTAGTACTACACTCCAACAATCATTGTAATGTCCGTATAAGTCTTGTCCTGGATTATATCTACTTGGATTTATAGGTCCATTTCCAGGATTAACATCAAATACTCTCATTGATACCATAATACTATTGTCAACATCCTCACAACAGAAGAATACGTCATCATCATACCATACATCATTTGGTGATGTATTTGGATTATCGTCTCCGTTTAAATCTTCACAACCACCATCATAGTTAAGTTCACCATCAACTCTCAATACTTTAACATATATTGGTGCACAGTTATCAAATGATCCTGAATCAAAATCAGTTGCCCAAATTTTTGAACTTCCCATTGCTGTCAAACTTGTTGTTTTGAACTGCTCACATACTGGAATTGGTGGTACTCCATCAAATACAGTAATATTAATACATTCTACAGTTTCGTTTCCACAGTTATCAACTGCATGGTAACACATTGTATATTGTCCCATTGGAACATCTACTACAGTCCATGTTTCATTAGCATCTACAAATCCATTTCCGTTAGCATCTCCAACCAAAAATCCTGCTGAAGTTGTTACAAACCATCTTGGATATGCATCACATGCATCTTCTAAATGCATAATTGTTGGTACTTCAATATTTGAATTACAAACATATGCTTTTGTCTTTGCTACGATATCATCACCTTTCATGAAGGAAGGTCCTTCATTGTCAGTAACTCTAATTACTTGTATATGCTCATATACTACTCCTGTACAGTCATCAACTAAAGTCCAGTGTCTCAATATCTTCAATCCACAAGGTACTCCGTCTGCTGTTGTATATACTTGATCTGTGTAGAATACTTCAAGAGTTCCACAGTAATCATCACCGTTAAATGGGTATCCTGTATATTCTGGTGAAGGTAGTCCATATGCATTTACTTCATAAGAATCATCAGAACATTCAATCATTGGATTGTTCTGAGGAAGTCCATCAAAATTAGTTGGCCACAGTATATCAGTTATAGGTACTGCAGTAACACTAATATTTTGTGTACATTCTGTTACATTTCCAGATCCATCAACTGCTGTCCATACTCTTACTACTTCCTGTGCTACTGCTTCACAATAGTTGAAAGTTGTATTATCTACATAAGTTA
This sequence comes from Candidatus Fermentibacteraceae bacterium, assembly GCA_016744855.1. Taxonomy (GTDB): domain Bacteria; phylum Fermentibacterota; class Fermentibacteria; order Fermentibacterales; family JCC-6; genus Sabulitectum. Next base: position 3,296 of record JADGDO010000038.1, read on the forward strand.
CAGTAACTGGTCCACATGCATCAGAAGGCACAACCTGTGGTAAATTAACTTCAACTAAAAGTCCTACTGTTTGGATAATTCCATCATCAGCAGCAAAATTATCTGAAATTTCTATTGTCCATACTCCACTAGCATCTATTCCTTCAAAAGCTTGTAATAAACCAGGATTTGCAACTCCTGCTGCAAATGGTGCAAGCGCTGCGCCTCCAGCATTTAAATCTACACATTGTGTAATTGCTGCGCCATCATCATCAAGCAAACAGTCAATATCCCAATCCTGTCCAGTACATCCACCTATAGTGAAAACACTACCAGAGGTACCATCAGGTGCAGTAATTATTATATCCAAG
>JADGDO010000039.1 GCA_016744855.1 Candidatus Fermentibacteraceae bacterium
TCCATATCAGGACCGGCATCATCTCCGGAAGTGCTGCCTGGTTCAATCAGGCTCGGATATGAACATGCGAGGCTGCCTCCTCCGGCTCCGGGAGAGAAATACCTAACCCGTCCACGTTCTCCAGTTGTTGCGAAAGAGGGTACAAACATCTCTGCATCAAAATCGGGAGATCCCTCTGCGAGACCCCTATAAAAAACTCCGGGAGTTGAGAGATACTCAATAAGGTAACTGTGATTATGAGTGTAGTATGAATCCGGAACAGCAGACTCCCAGGCTGTAAGCATTACAAGACCGTCTCTGTTAAGGGTTCCACCGACTTCACAGAGCTCTGAGGTATACATTCTGGGTTCATTAATCGAAAATCCGGAATCAGGCAGTGCAAGATGAAGTGAGCCGTCTCCGAATATCATGTATGGTTTATCATTGGGATTGAAACTACCGTCTAAAAGACCAAGCCACTGACACTCCCCTATTGAGAACTTCTTTTCTGTGAGGAGATGACTAAGTATTCTGGAAAGGTAATCAGCATTGGGTCCTCCAAAACTACTCATACTCGCCGCACTCGATACTATCGCTCCACCAGCGGAGGCAACAGTTACCTTCTGACCTATACATGTGTGTGATGGATTCTGGAATACTCCGACATCGCAGGAACCGAAAAATGAGTATGGAAGCCTTGGACCGCAGGCTAGAAGATCAACATCCTCAACAAAAAGAAGACCTTCATCTGCTATCTGGTCAAAACCTCCATGCCCGAGGTAGAATGAAACAAGGGCTCCCTTGCTCCAGGTTTCTATATAGGCAGCTCTAGCTTGAGGCTTTTTCCAGTTGCTGTTCCAGTCATAGTTTATCAGATAGTGCCTAAGAGGAATCAGTCTATCTGGAATGCTGTTTGCCATAATCCGCTCAGCATCATTAATGTGATATGTCTCATCAGCACTGGGGTTTTTGGGTGACCTTTCATCATCAGCAGCACCGAGAACAACAGACTGCCATGTGCCACTTTCCTCTGAAGGATCACTGTATTCTATGGATCGCTGGGCTACAAGCTGTAATTCTGTCCTGTCATCAACTGTGATTCTGCTGACCGCTGCCTGAGGGTATGTTCCATCCTCTGTTACTGAGTAGATGAAATCACTGCACACAGGGAGAGTTCCGTAAAAACGATACAAGATGATATCCATAGGCGAACGATTCTCTGTGGTAAAGCCTCTGGGATCGTAGTTACCTGTACCGACAAGCACTAGCTGAGTCGGAGCAGCGTTCCAGTTGTTCAAGGTGTAATCAAAGAAAGCTCTGACTGCTCCGGGGTCTCGCACTCCGCCATTGAATTCATCGTACATCTCACTCAAACTCACAAATTGAATGTCTGAACGACCACGGGCGAAAAGTGGCATTTCGGGACCATACTCATCGGGGTAAACGTATACCGTTTTACCCGAGGAGAGGGTTTCAATAATTCTGCCAGGGCTACTCGAAGTTACACTTACAGGCTCCTTGAAAGCTCCACCCGGAACAACCCACATAACAGGCTCATACCAGTCGTCCGGCATATCAATCTCAAAATCTTTTCCACCCGGCAGAGCGATAGCAACAACTGCTGTGTCACTGAGTGCCATACAGACAAAAGACTCACTGCTTAAATTCTGTGCCCAGGAGACGGCTCTTCTTTCTCCTGCTGCATAGAACCTATCAAGAGGTACCTGACACTGAGTGGACCAGCTTCTGAAACCGGTCTCGGGGAAAACTTCAATCCAGTCGGTGTAAACGGTGAAGACAGAGGTGACTAGTGAACCATTGTCGATCTTGAGTGCAAGAGAATTACCGCTGCTCTTAAGACCACTAACTGGAAATTCCCATACCATTGTTCCAGAGCCTGTCTTCAATGTATCTGCAACTGCAATTCCATTAACAGTAGCTGAAAAATTTAGCCTTGTGCCAACTTCAACACTCAAATTGATTCTCATGGTTCCGTTACCTGTGGTTCCGGGAGTTGTAAAGCTGTAGTAGGCTGTGGTAGTACCGGAAGCTGAAATTCTGCTCCAGGCATACATATCTTCAAGTGCATTGAAAGAGTACGAAAGGGTTTGATTCTCTTCGAAATGCAATCTGTTTACATAGCTGGATCCGGCCGAGGGGGCTCCGGTAAGAGAGCCGTCAAGCACTTCCATAAAAGGACCACCCGACCCGCCCCAGGTTAACCAGTAAACATTCAAGCTGTCGTAACGGCTGTTAAAATGATCAGACTGGAATTCTCCCCACCAGGAAAGACCTCTGCCGTAGAAAATTATCCTGTCAGAAGAGTCAAAAGTGCCGTCGCCGCCATCATCAACAAAGATTGGAACATCTCTCGGGATGAATGAGTCTTCGGATGGATTGTCTTCACGCATCATTCTGCCGCGACCAGTCATCATAGCAAAACTTGCTGTAGGCATACCGACAGCTTCGGGAATCAGGTCGGCTGTAACTGCATAAACACCTGCTGTGTCTACCTGAATCTTAGCCCAGGGGCTGCCCCAGAAAGGGCTTTCTTGCCTTGGGGAAAGTGGTGTTCGCCAAACTTCATCCGTGCCGAACAGAGACTGGAATATTTCACCCTCGTGCCCCCGCACAGTTTCAGGGCGGTTGGACCGGTCACAAACAAGCTCTATTCGAAGAGTTGATGCAGCCAGAAGCTCTCCGCCATCGATAACAACCGGACGGAGCTTTACAGCAACATAGCCTGCACGCCTGAAGGTACCACTGCTTTCGACCTCACCCCAGCTACCAGGGACTTTTGAGAGGTCTGCTGCTATGAATCTTTCACACCCGTTTTCATCAAACTCGACAGCTGCAATCGGTGGAACTGCTCCAAGGGACCTAACCCCTGAGGGAACGATATTTACGGAAAAAGACTCACCTGGAGGAATTGGAATCATTACTGTTTTAACTGGTAACAGAACTGTACCGTCAATCGAAAAGCCGGGTACACTTACTTGATAATGTGCCTGATCAACAAGATCGACCGACACATCACCAATTGGATACACCAGATTATCATGAACATCCAGTGAAACCGACTGAGCGAGAAGAGCAGCAATTACAACAATCGCTGAAAACATTTGACCTCCGGTGAAGCAGAGAAACTATTTTACGATAACGGCAACTCCTGTTACCTCAGAATCACCTGAAGATAACACATAAATATAGCTGCCTGAACAAACCATATCACCATCACCATCCAGCAGATTCCAGTTATGCTGATTGTACCCGCTAATTCCCGTGAGGTTCCCGAATGATGCTACCCGGTGGCCGGATACAGAGTAGATATTGAGGCTGACAGGTCCGTCCATACTCTGATTCCAGTTGAAGGAAAG
>JADGDO010000003.1 GCA_016744855.1 Candidatus Fermentibacteraceae bacterium
AACATGGAGCTTAGGTCTGCTGCAGGAGCATCCGTGGTCTCTTCTACAACTGGAGCAGGCTCTGGATCAGGTTCAGGAGTAGTTCCACCGAACATGGAGCTTAGGTCTGCTGCAGGAGCATCCGTGGTCTCTTCTGGAACTGGAGTAGGCTCTGGTTTCGGTTCAGGAGTTGTTCCACCAAACATGGAGCTTAGGTCAGCTGCAGGAGCATCTACGGTCTCTTCTGGAACTGGAGCAGGCTCTGTAGTACTTCCACCGAACAGAGCATTCATATCAGGAGCAGGTGAATCTGCTGCTTCCGAAGGGGAGGGAGTTCCTCCGAACATTGAATTAAGATCTGCGACTTCAGGAAGGGGTTGGCTGGAATTGTCCTTCCCAAAAACATCTGCAAGAGGACTTTCCTGAGAAGAAGTCTCAGGCTGTGTTGAATTGCCGAAAATTGAAGAAAAATCCATAGCAGGTTTCTCTTCTTTCTTTTCTTCCTCATGACTAATTCCGATTGTGTTCAAAAGATCTTCAACACCTGGTACTTCTTTTTTCTCACCCAATCCAATTGTGTTCAGCAACTCATCAATACCTTCGGAAGAGTCACCTGCAAAGACATCATCACCACCGGAATCAGCAAAAATCTGCTGCCCCTCCTGGATGGGCGCTTGAGCTTTGGCAGGAGGTTTAGTGGAAAGATTTTCCAACCTGGAAAGAGATACCTTTGCACCGTGATGGTCAGGGTTCATGTCGAGAACTACCCGGAAATTATCTCTGGCAAGTTCATACTCGCAAGTTTCTTCAAGAACTTGTCCAAGTCTGAAATGAGTGTAAATGTTATCAACTTCCAGTGTTGCAAGAGCTTCCAGCTGTGACTTTGCCTCATCCCACAAAGTAAGTTGCATACATGCATCTGCCAGAAGGCTTCTGGCACGGGCTCTCGTTCCGATTAAACTTGTTGCTTTAAGAAGCAGTTCTCTGGCCTGCTCGGCGAGACCGCGAGCAAGATAACCTTCGGCGTCTCTGCATAAGGCGTTGTAAGTTTCGCTGGTAAAAGCATCAGCCATAGGAAGCCCCCCTGGATTTATGGAAATATGTACATCCGAAACTATGAATTCGTTTTCGGTGCTCGGGGGCGTAGTTAGAGCAGAGTACAGGAAGGAGTGGAAGCTCTGCATACGGAGCCCGTCACCTTCCAGCAATGGCGGAGAGGGAGGGATTCGAACCCTCGGTGACGCATGACGCCACACACGGTTTCCAACCGTGCTCCTTCGACCAACTCGGACACCTCTCCACTCAGAACCGGGTTCAATTTATAGGAATATACCCTTGAATTGTCAATAAGGATCAAGGTAAAAAAACCGTTTTACGGGAACCGTGCAATTCTGTATATTAAGCTATGAGCGTTTCACAAAACCTAGAGGAGAATGAGAATTATGAGAATGACGGCAATATTGCTAGTACTCGCACTTGCTTCAGGTGCAGTTGCAGCGGATAGAACAGTTCTATTCGGCGAATTTACTTCAACGGGTTGACCATCCTGCCCCGGCATCGCAGGTGCGGTGTACTCGATGATGGATACCTATATCGACAATGGCGAACTGGCTCCATTAATTCTTTTTTATAATGGCCCTGCTAACTGGAATTTCATCAATCTGATCAGTAGCTTCTATGGTACAGGTTACACACCTTCCCTTTTCTCAGATGGAAATTTTGCACAAGCTGGATGGAATCAGACAGCTTGCATAAATGCAATAAATTCCAGCCTTGCTGAGCCTTCATATCTCAGTATCGACGCATCAACTGCAGGAGATGCAACATCCGGAACTGTTTTCTATAACATTACCGCAGAACAGGATCTCGCTTCAGTTGGAATGGTTAGATTGATTTCCGTTCTTGTGGAATCAGATGTTGAGGGTGGCGCTGGCTGGGGCGGATACAGCAGTCAGACAATGAGATGGCTTCCCAGAATGTCCCCAGTAGGAGTTACCGGTGTACAGCTTGAATTTGAGGGTCCCTATCCTCAGACCATTTCTCTTCAGGGTGAGTACACAATTGACTCAGACTGGGATTATGATAACATGGGTCTGGTTACTTTTGTTATTGACTACTCCGATAAGTCTGTCTTCAATGCATCTTACTACCAGAGTCTTAGTGACATTCTTGGTATTGAGGGCTCTGAACTCGACCTTAACCTCTCTGTCGGACCAAATCCTTCAACTGGAAATTTCAGCGTTAATGCTGTTCTTCCGGGCAATTCCACCGGTACTGTTGAAGTATTCAACATTGCAGGACGAATGGTTGCCTCCGGTTCCGTTAACGAGATGCAGAGTGTAAGTGTTGATGAATCTGGTCTTTATCTGGTCAGACTTTCAACATCAGACGGTATGAGTACAACCGAATCTGTAGCAGTTATCAGATAACTGAAGTTGTTTATGCGGGGGCGGGAAACCGCTCCCGTTTTTTATTAGGTCATATCTCATGTCATCTCCCCTACTGTAACTTCTTCTCCAGCAGCGAGTCAGCAAAATTTCTGAGACAAAGAATAGTTTGCTAATTTCGCGAAACTGCCGTATTATAGATACTGAATATGCAGGGAAACATATTGAGAGGTGACGAAATGAAGAAAAGTTTAGTTTTGATATTGGTACTTGTTCTTGCAACAGTATCGATGGCCGCCCAGAGAGTTGTTCTCTTTGAAGATTTCACCAACAGTGGCTGCGGTCCCTGTTGGAATATTGAACCCCAGATCAATGCTTTCATCAGCGCAAACCTTGCCTCAGGAAATCTTTGTGTTGTAAGACCCCATGTAGACTGGCCAGCTGCCAACGATCCAATCTATCTTGCGAACCCAACTGAACAGAATGTACGAAAAGCTCAGTATGGAATATCAAGTGTACCTTACCTGAAAATGGATGGAATCGTTAGTGTAAGTTCAACCTCACTTCAGTCATCATTTGACCAGAGGGTTGCTATTCCCGCTATTGTCACAATTGATGTTGCCAGAAATGGTGATGCTGCTTCGGGTCTGCTGACTTTCAGAATAATCGCTGAAGAAGACCCCGAATGGACCGTTCCCATGAACCTCTGGCCTATCATTGTTGAAGACAATATTCCAGGTGTTGGCTATTGGAGCGGCTCCGTTTTTGAGCAGGCTTTCAGGAAGAATGTATTCGGTTACTTTGGAGAAACCCTCACCTTTGAAGGCCCTTTTCCTGATACCATCTACACCGAAGCAGAGTACACTATAGATGCAGGATGGGATGCCGATGAGCTTCATCTTGCAACTTTCATTCAGTGTGCTTATCAGTACACTGAGCATGAAGTTGTGAACTGCAACTGGGCTAAGTTCATGGACATTGAGACGGGTATAGAAGAGGCAGAGTGGAACAATTCTACCGATTTGTTCCTTGAAATCGGACCAAATCCCTCAACTGGAAATTTCAGCATCAATGCTCTTGTTCCAGGCAATTCCACCGCGACTGTAGAAGTATTCAACATTGCAGGACGAATTGTTGCTTCTGGTTCCGTTAACCAAATGCAGAGTGTAAGTGTTGAAGAATCAGGTCTTTACCTGGTCAGACTTTCAACATCAGACGGTATGAGTACAACCGAATCTGTAGCAGTTATCAGATAACTGAAGTTGTTTATGCGGGGGCGGGAAACCGCTCCCGTTTTTTTATGAAATGCTGTCTCTGAAGCGGCTAAGGAATCTTGAAACGGGAAGCCCCATTACATTGAAATAACAGCCTTCCACCTTTTCTACAAGAACACAGCCCTGTCCCTGGATACCATAAGCTCCTGCTTTGTCCATAGGCTCTCCGGTAGCAATGTATGCTCTGATTTCTGAATCGGAAAGGTGCCTGAATTTTACTCTTGTAGCTTCTGCAAAAGAGAAAGAAAGACCCTTGTTCTGCCACATAAGAGCCACACCTCCATAAACGGTGTGCCATCTGCCGGAAAGGCTCTTTAGCATCTCACAAGCCTGTTCAGTGTCCTCCGGCTTACCAAGTAAAACTCCATCTCTGAAGACCATTGTATCTGCACCAAGTACGGGATGGTCCGGAAACTTGAGCGCAACATCAGCTGCCTTGGCCACTGCCCAGTGAATAACAATATCCTCGGGAATACCCTCCATCGAACTTTCATCTACAGATGAGGGGTGAATAAGATGTGGAACCCCTGCGAAATTGAGAATCTCTGTTCTTCTCGGGGATTTACTCGCCAGAACAAGTTCAGTATCTACCGGATACCAGAAGCTCATGTATTTACCTCTATCGGTGAGTCTACCATAATCGTGACAGGGCCATCATTAGTAAGTTCAACATTCATGTGGGCTCCGAAAACCCCTTCGGCAACAGGAATGTCTCTTTCTTTCATTTTCTGGATAAAGAGTCGGTATAGAATGTTGGCTGTCTCCGGGTCGGCAGCTTTGATAAAGCTTGGTCTCTTGCCCTTCCTGGTATCGGCGTGCAGAGTAAACTGGCTTACCACAAGCATTTGACCTGCAATATCTTTGGTTGATCTATTCATGTGACCGTTGTCATCAGGAAAGATGCGAAGACCCGATAACTTTTCAACCATCCAATCCAGCTCCACCGGAGTATCCTCTCCTCTGAAACCGACAAAAACGAGAAGCCCGATTCCGATCTCTCCGGTAACAGAATCCTCAACTGTCACTTTTGCCCTGGAAACACGCTGGACCAAGGCTTTCATCAGATGTCTTCTTTAAAAGCGGATGGAATACCGGGAAACAGTGCAATTACAGTTCCTGCTAGGGAGCCCAGCCCTAAAGCAATACCCAGCCCCTGACTGATTCTGCCGTATCTGAGGATGGTTGGGTTCTTCGAGCGCAATGCAACCAGCCGGGCAATACATCCCGCCGTAAGAAGAGCCACGCCGGCCCACCTCAGGTACATCAGGCCGGAAAAATTTGTAAGCTCAAGAAGGAGGGCGTCGATAGCACTAACGAGAAAAATAGCGTACAGAGTGATCCTCGATGTATCAGTTTCTCTTCCGCTTTCAAGGACGGACCAGAGCAGATAAACACAAACCGTTGCGAGAATCGCCTGGAAATCGGGATCTTCCAGAGGAAGAAGAGAGAAGTCAATCAATCCAAAATATGACAATGCAGCAATAGCCGCCAGCGGAAGTAAAATTCTTACAATCCGGTTGTTCAAAATCAGTTCTCCTCTATGCCCCTGATAAGAGCTAAGTTCAGCAGTTCAATCGAGTCTCCGATTTTGAGCATCCCAATGTACTGACCTGAAGCTACCTGCGTTCCGTCTTCGTTAAGTCCATTCCAGTAAAAAGCCTGCCCGGGAAGAGGAGCTCTGTAACAGCCCTGTGTCACTGAACTTCGTCTCTCAAAAAAGACTCTCTCATTAGCAAGTGTGAAAATTGAAAGAGAAACATCTTCAGTGGAGCTCTCAATATCAAATCCAATATAAAATTGACCTGAAGAGGGATTGGGATAAACTGAAGGTGGCTCAGCTGAGTTTATCGGATCAACATAGATGATTATCTCAATTCCACTCTCATCAAGAATACCCTCATACGGAAGAGGAGACCCCCATCCTGTGCAAGTTGCGGAGAAACCGCCAAAGCTTCCGGGTTCAACAGCAAAAAAACCGCTGTCATTAGTAACAGTCTCAACCGGTGGACCGGACTCCATTGTGATTGTTACAGCACACTGGGAAAGTGGTTCGCCTGTATCGCTTCTGCGGACCTGACCGATTACAGATCTGTGTTTTACAGCCTTCAGAGCATCTATTATTCCATAGCCGTATGTGTTGTCCGGGTTACTGTATCTGTCTGCAGTTACCTTCAGAGCTTCATAGATTCTCATCATTCCCCACTCCCGGTGAGCCGAGGCAAGACATGCAGCTGCAGAAGCAACAACCGGGGCGGCAAAACTGGTTCCGCCACCTGTAGAGTATCCGGTTCCCCCAAAGGATGCAAAGACAGAATTAGATCCCCTTGCGCAACCATCAGGTTTTATTCTGCCGTCTGCAGTGGGACCGCGACTGGAAAAGCTTGCGATCTGACCCGATCCATTTACCGCACCAACTGCAAAAACAGAATCACCATCAGCCGGAGCTACAAGGCTGGTTTCTCCAGGGCCATCATTCCCGGCAGAATTCCATACAACCAAACCTCTTGAGGCAGCAATATCGGCAGCAATAGTCGTTACTGCTGTATTCCCATCCATTTGATCGGGCTCGTACCAATTGGTGTAACCCAGTGAGCTGCTTACAAGGTCGGCTCCACCGGCTTCAAGCCACTCGAGACCTGCTACCCAGAAATCTTCCTCCTGCTCGTATTCATCACTGGTATCCTCAGTTTTTGCGAGAATGAAAGATGCATTAAAAGCTCCACCTATAAAAAAGTCAGGTTGATATCCTGCAATGATTGAGAGTGTTAATGTACCGTGTTTGGGTTGATCAGCTGGTTCCCCCTCCTGCCATCCAACGATACTGTCATTGCTGACAAAATCCCATTGGTCCAGTACATCAACTGACTGGAGCGAAGGGTGTACAAGCTCGAAACCGGAGTCAAGCATTCCAATAACAACTCCTGAACCTGTCCATCCACGCTGTTGAAGCGCAAAAATGTTAACCTGTTCCAGTTGAGACCTTGATAGTCCGTAGGAGTCTGGTGCCGGTATGTCTTCAGCTGGAGAGAAAGTTGATACACCGACTGGACGCACCTCAAGAACAAATGGTTTTTCTAGAAGGGAGGCCACTTCGTCTTGTGTAAGCCTTAAACTGACTGCATTAAGATATCTGGAAGATGTTCTTACATGATTCGAACTGAGGCTTTCGACAGTTCGTACATATTCTGAGAAAGGCTGAAGGTCATAAACATCAGCCTGACCGGCTCCGGAAAGAACTCTTCGTTCAGCAGACGGGCTACTCATAATCTGAAGCGAAGCAGCCTCAAGTCGCTGTTCAACATTTGTGCCACGATCAGAAAAGAACACCCAGTAGACTTCTCCTTCAGGCAGGGAGCCCTGAAGAAAAACTGATATTAATAGATATAAGAGCATTATGTCTCAGACAGGTCTGTCCAGCGCCAGATCTGATAATCTCCGTCTTCATTAGGCTTGACGAGGAAAACTGCATCGCCGAGAGCGTGAAAACCGTCTTGTTCTCCTCCGTCATACCAGTAAACCTTAAGATCAAATGATTTTACAAGCTGTATTGTTGCGCCTGTAACATCCCCATACCAGACAGTTTCTGTAGTACCGTTAAGAGAGAGGTCTACAATCTCAGCTTGAGGACTGCTAAACATACTTCCGGTCATGTCTTCTTCGATGTCTCTACCCCATGATTCATCAATCTCACCGTTTCCAGTATAGTCTTCCCAGTCTGTCTCAAGCAAGACAAACTCAAACTCTTCATGGAGACACTCCATATACGCATTGATGTTCTTTGTCTGATAGGACAATAAAAAATTATCCATCAGCTTGGCTGGGGTATCTACCGGGGAGTGATAGTCGTCGCCACTTGGATCTCCGGGGTCAGGATCGGGGCTAAAAAGGCAGGCTGATCCGGCAAGAGTCAGAGACATTATTGTAATTATCAGTGCTTTGCTGTATCGAAAATTCATGTAGTCCTCTCCTCAATTGATATTCTTCTTCCACCACTGCTCATGCAAATATAACCAGTTTCCATTGAAATTGTTCCCCGTAGTGTAAATGCTGCAAATCTCACCCGTAGATCCCGCAGGGTAAGGAATTCCTGTTTCGGTGTGATTATTTCATGAAACTGCTTGCTCGTAACTAGTTCTTGTATTTCTGCTAAATCCGCTGCTGTTGACTTGGGGGTGGTTATTGGCGATTTTTGAGGTAACGAGGATGCCTGTAGCAAGGCATAACAAGGAGGAAGATCTGTTTAGTTGTTTCATGGTTATTCTATCGCTGATGTCCGTTTCTACAGTCGATGAAGCTATTGAATTGTACAATATGGGTGACAGCCCGGGAGCCATTGTTGCTCTCGAGCAGCTGATTAGCCAAGGTTCTCTCTCTTTTGATGAGGAACTCAGGGCATGGGATCGTCTCGGCAGTTCCTACTACGCTGTAGGAAACTCTGTTGCCGCAGGCAATGCATATACAGAGCTTCTTCGTCTAGACGTTTACTACGATCTTAGTCCAAGAGCAAACCCCAGGCTTCAAGCCCTGCTGGACAGCGTCAGAGACAACATTATGGCTTCCGCAATGGTTAGAAGTGAACCTGCGGGTGCTTTTGTTACCCTCGACGGCCAACTGATGGGAGTTACTCCAATAATGCTCGATGGGCTTCTTGGTGGTAATGAATACGAAGTTGATGTTTACCAGGTGGGATACGAAACAGAGTATTTCTCTCTTAGTGCCCAGCCCGGCTTCAGCCACATGCTTCAATTCGATCTCAATATTATGCCTGACCAGGGCTCTGTAGCGGTGGCAGATGCAGGATCTACTTCTAACCCGGAAAACCAGAACGGTGCTGTTGGAAATCTTAATTCAGATGAACTTGTATACTCACCTTTTGAAACTGCAGGCTCTACCACCCAGGCTGCAGATGAACTTGTAGCCTCTCCTTTTGAGACAAACGGTCAGACTGAACCCGCACAGGATGAATTGATTCAATCTCCATTCGAGGAACAGGGAACTACTGCTGTTTCAGCGAATGAAGGGGCTACCCAGCCAACACCGCAAAGCACAGCCGACCTTATTGCCATGCTCTCAGGTGGCGGGGGTATTGATATGGCTGCCATAAACTCTAGTGGGGCACTAACGAGTGAAACCACTTCAGATATAGGGCTTGCTGGTTCTTCGGGTGGAAGGTCCGGTGAAGTCTCATCAGGTGTTGCTGCTCAGGCAGAAGCCTTGGGCAGGGAGATCATGGTTTTCTCAGATATTTCAAGCATGAGTACGCCCACAGCTACAGGATCAGAGAATTATTCATCCAGAACTGCTGAGGAAATAGCAGAACTTGTTTCAGAAAAACGCGGTACAGTGATGTATGTTTACAACAAACATCTTAGAACCGATCCTCTTCTTATGGGTCGGGTTGAGGTCGCTATGATAGTTCATCCCAGTGGAAGAGTCTCGGATGTTGAAATCGTCTCTTCCAATATGTATAACCAGTCATTCGAGCTGGAACTCATAAACTCTATCGAACAGTGGCGTTTCGGAAGTGTCAACTCCAGTGAAGGTCCGCTTCCAATACAGTTGCCGTTCAGCTTCAGCCCCTGATATTCTCTGTTTCAAAATTTCATTGAAAGGATATAATGGATAAAGTATCAGCAATTCTTTCGGAGTGCGATGCCCTGCTGGAAGGCCACTTCAAGTACACTTCAGGAAAACATGGAAAACTCTACTTCGAAAAGATCAAGGTTGCAAGACGCCCGGATCTAGTAATGGAACTCGGCCGAATGACCGCTCTTCAAATGGATGATGTTAAAGACAGTTTCGATGTTGTCTGTGCCCCCGCATTCGGTGCGATTGTTTTCGGTTTTGCTACAGCGCATGCCATGAACAAGCCGTTCGCTTTTCTTCAGAGGGATGCCGACGGGGTAATGGGTATCAGATCAGGCTTCAAAGGCGTAGTCGAAAACGCAAGAGTACTTCTCGTTGAAGATGTTGTTACCACCGGTGGTAGCGTAAGAGAATCAATCGAAGTACTGAAGACTCTTAATGCAACAGTAGAAATGGTTGGTCTGCTGGTTGACCGCACGAATGGTCAACTCGAGCTTCCAGCACCATACCGAGCCTTGCTCACCGTGAAGGCTGAAAGCTGGGACCCTGAAGAATGTCCCATGTGCAAAGCGGGAGAGGAAATTACCCGGCCCGGCTCTTCGGGGAAAAAGAACTAATTATCCAGTTGAATAAGTCCGGGGATGCAAAATCCCCGGACTTTTTTTTGCTTGACAGAGCTAATTATGGAAATGCCAAACTCCTGCATGCAGTAACGAAGTGTAATCGGTTTTGTCATACAGACGCGAAATGGATTCAATGAGCTCTCGCTCCGGTTCAAGATGCCCCCACAAAAGCCAGACTTCATTACTACTCCTCAAGGATATGGTTCTCGCCAACTCGGGGTAGTCCGACAGATTAACAGCTCTGAGGTCGACTTCAATATCGCCAGGCAGTTTCTCAAAGTAGTAATTGAAATAATCAATATTCCATGCTGAAGCAGCAATCAGGGTCCGGGAGTCATCTTCTATGTGATCCGCCACGTAGGTCGCTGCTTCTCTAAATTGCTCCCTATGAGGTTCTGAGTAGTGTCTATGGATGAAAAGCAGAGAGAACAACAGATAACAACAGATTCCAACACTGGAATACAGTCTGAGCGGTCCAGCAGGAAACAGTATTCGGATTGAGGCTGCAAGAAGTAGAAAAGCAGCAGGAAGTGAAACCATCAGACTTCGAGATGTAAAAACCGGAACAAACAACACTGAAACAACGAAGAACAGAGTAATCGGAAGAAAAAGCCACATGAGAATTGTATAGATACCTGAAGTGGAATAGTTTGCTTTATCTCTGCTCTTAAGAAGAGAACGAGATGATGCAGCAACAAAAGAAACAAAAATCACGAACAACAACTTTGAGTTGCTCATGTACTCGAAGAAGACCAAGAGAACAGTTTTCAATGAAGGACTAAAAATGTAGCTTCCTGTTCCTGCCTGAGCTGCCGCCCAAGGTCCCCATGGAAGGAATGCCAATATGGAAACAAAAGAGATAGCTGTCACTTCTATCCTGGATTTTCTCCTCCAGAGGGAGAAAGAGACGAGGAATGACAACTGAAGTACAGCCATCAGCAAACCAGCGTAGTGAAGGTATTCCAAGAGTATAATTGTTGATATGTATAGTCCAGCAGTGATTCTTTTCAGAGGTTTCCCTCTGTTGACTCTTAGGCAGAGTTCATAAAGTAAGAACACTGAAAGAGCCGATAAGAATATCAGAATAGAATAGGGTCTTGCCTCCTGACTAAGCGCAACATGAACAGGAGAGAATGCAAGCAAAGACGCCGCGAGAAGTCCTCCAGCAGGGTCCAGTAATTTCTTCCCGAGCAGAAACAGAAGAGGTATTGTGAGTATCCCAGCCAAAGCTGATGGCAAACGCAGAGAAAACGCTGAATCTCCTGTAAGCCGCTGCACGTAATACATCAAAATCTGATACCCGGGTGGGTGTATATCTGGTGCAACTCCACGTGTTACAACTTCTTCGATTGTGGGGAAGCTGCTTCGGTAACGAGAAGCAAGCTCATCGTTCCAGAGAGATTCTCCCGCAAGATTGTAAAGACGGAGTATTGCACCGGCTAAGATTAGAAGTAGCATTAACAGTTTGGTATTATTCAATAAGCTTTCAGCTACCCGCTGCGGGATCCTGATCAAAGAACAAACACAGTTGCTTGTAAACGGCAGGTGCTTGCTGCTTCATTTTTGCCGGTTTCTCGAAGAAGTATTCGACAGAACAGGCAAAGAATTCAGCTGGATTCGTACCAGCATAATCTCTAAGAATTGACCGGTGGGTGTGAACCTTCTCAAACTCTGTCTGCATTGCCTGTGCCCATGGTTTGTAAGAGCCAAGGGTCAACTCGTCAGGTGTACCGTCGGGTCTTCTCCCGTCAAGAACGTGAGCGAACTCGTGGTAGCCTACGTTGAAACCATCATTTTCATGAGTAAAACTGTTAAGCAAATGAGGTAAAGAAAGAATGACACCACCCTGTGAGTGAACCATCCCTGCAGCTGTAAAGCCTGTTTGACTCTTTGTCGAGTAATTACCCTCTGGAGAAAAGCCTCCGGGATAGATGAGAATTTCACCGAAATTGTAGTATTCCCATCCGGGTCTTCTGAAAGTCAGTCTGACTGCGGAAGCAGCTACAAGAGTTTTAACTTCATCAGTTATCTCTATTCCGTCTACCCCTTCAATCGAATGCTCTGAAACAAAAAAAGCGATATTTGACTCGTAGAGCTTTTTGTCCTCGGGTGAAAGCTTGTTATAGAAACTAACTTTTTCACGAAGAGTTTTCTTCATCCCTTCAGAAATACCAACCCTGGAAATTTTTTCTCTTCTCAAGTACTTACGAATGTAAAGATAAAAACTGACCATGCCGACTGCTGCAATAACAGGAAGAATGATGACGAGGCCTTTTCCTGAAATTACAAATGGTATACTTAATAAAACACAGGACGCTGCTGTTAGCAGCGCCCTGTTAGTAATTTTTTTTCTGGGAAAAGCTTCCACAGAACTTCTATACCTCGGCCATGAAATGACGCTCGATCATTATTCTCTTGAGCTCAAGCTTGAAGATCTCACGGTCTTTAAGCTCACTGGCGAGTTCCTGTTTCGCTGCTTCAAGTTCTGTCTTCTCAAGTCTGAAAGCTTTGAATGCCTTGCTGTATGACTGTTTTGCAGCAGCAAGATCAGCAGCTTCAACCTGTTTGTTCTCTTCGGTGCTTTCGAGCATTTTCTTTGCATTCTCAAAAGCTACTCTAGCCTGAGCTGCCTGCTCAGTTTCAGTTTTAACCTCTGCCTTGAACTGCTCGATCTCATCTACACTGAAATCCATCTCAGCCTTGATTCTGCTCTCGAGTTCATCAAGTACAGGTGTAAGGAAAAGCTTAAGCTCGTGAATGTAGTTGGCGTAACGAGCAACTGTAATATTGAGCTTCTTCTCTTTACGGATATTGCTAATGGTAACAAGTTTTTCCTGCCAGCTGTGAAGCTGGTTCAAACTAAAGGCAAGTTCTCTGCGAAGCTCATTTTTATCATGTATATCAGTTTTGAGCTTCTTTTCCTGTGTGTTATGCTGGTTCACTATATATCTCCTTTTTATATCAATATCGTGTGGTTTGCAATTCTTTCTCGCAGGCGCTTTTATGCTACCTAAACCATCTTATGTCAAGAGTTACGGATTGAAACGTCAATTATGCTTTCCTGAAAACCGCTGATCTTCTGTAATTGTTTGTAACTATGGCGTAGCCCCTTGCTGATATCCAGATCAAGAGTTTTGAACGCAGACTCTACCTTTGCTTCTGTATCTGCTTCAATCTCAACAAATTTACCAAAGTGGAGACTGTCTAGACAAACGTGCACACCGTCTGGAAGAGACCATATCTCCCTTGTTTTCTCATAGCGGTAGACAGGCTCGTAATTGAGGGCCTTCAGCATTTCAGATGCTTCTTCGAGAGAAATGGAAAGCAAGGTCTCGTGTTCCCTTCTGATTTTCATCTCTTGAGAGGATACCGGTTCCTTCACGGTGAGCATCACCTCTTCACCGAACTTTCTGAGTCTGAGGAGAGTGTTTGTTCTTCCCAGAGACTTATCAAGAAGATCATAAACTGTGTTTTGCTCTTCAGTCATATCACATAGAAGACCAGCACCGGCAAGGAGCAGTTTTTTGCGAATCTCGTCAAAGTCCTTAACTTCGTATTTCAGTTCAACTTCGGTAAACATCGTGTCCTCCTCTTAAGGCCGGGATTTGACCTGAGGCTTGTATTATTATAAATTACCGCCCTACGGAGGAGGACTAGTCTAATTGGTAAGGCAGCGGATTTGAAATCCGCCGGGTTAATCACCCTTCGGGGTTCGACTCCCCGGTCCTCCGCCACCATTCTTCCGTAACTTAGTATTCCCACTAAATTTAGATTCAGGAGAACCCCGATAATGCCGGATTCTATTTTCATTGGTCAAAGACAGCTGATAGTTACAGGAGATCGCATTCTTGTCTCTCCCCCAGCGCCCGGTGAGAGAACCGATTCGGGTCTGTATGTGCCGGATTCCGCGGTAGACAAAAGAAAAGTAATGTCCGGTTGGGTGGAGGCAGTAGGTCCTGGGTATCCCATACCTGACATCAACAACAGCTCAGGAAATGAACCGTGGGAAGCGACTGAGTCTCCCTCAGTTAGGCACTACCCCCTTCAGGTCGAGAAGGGTGACAATGTTCTTTACGTTAAAAATGCAGCATATGAAATTCAGCTTGAGACTGGAAAATTCTATGTAGTACCCTTTTCCGCGGTTCTTGTCATTTTGCGAACTCCACTGGACACGGAAGACAAAAATTTACCTAGTTAAAAAAAGCTGCAAGAAGACTGGTGTCGGTTATTCGCCAGTCGCTGTTCTCCCAAATCATTCTGAATGAAATTGTTGCCCCGTTAAAATAGGTTATTACCACAGTTGCTTCTCTGCCCTCCAGGTTGGCAGACTCCTGCTCAATCTGTTCATCGGATTGCAGACTAACCTCTCCCAGTATTTTACCCAGCATTTCCTCTGTGCTCAGCATAACAAGGTCATCGACTGTGATCCTTCCTCTGTATCTGCTGCGAAGGATATTCTCTGCAAGCACTGGGTCTGCTTCTGCAAGAATTCTAGTTTGATCGAGAAACTCAGTGAATGTGAGGTAAAGATCTTCTGCAAAAATCCTTTCAAGAGCATATCCATCCTGATACTCGATGGCGTCCATAAGGTCATAGGCTGTATCGAGTGGAGATGAAGCAGCAACCGCCGAAAAAAGAATAACGGCTAACAAGGCATTGATTTTCATGAAAAGACTTCCCCTCTCTATGTCAATTGGATTCGCTTACCCCTTCAGCTATCCAGGTGCGTCCGTTTATCTGTACTTCAATGTAGAGCGGCAAAGAAACAGATCCCAGGCAGTGAATGCCCTTTTGAAGTGGATCTGAAAGCTGGGCCTTTTTGCCTTTCTCCTTGAGTAGTACCCTCCCCGGTGATGGAAGTTTCAGATACAGGCTTCCATCATGAATTGCGGAGCGGTATTCGGATGCATCGCCACCAAGAATGGCATTGCTTACAAAGCATCTGCCATGCCTTAACGCTTCAGTAAACTGGGCAGGGCAGGTAAACGGTCGGTCAAGAAGAATGTGAGTTCTAACCCTCTCAAAGAGCATTCTGTAACCAAAGACTTCCTTGCCGAAAAATTTGTGTGCATGAGCATCAGCACCACCGATCAGGCAACCTCCTGTTTCAAACCACATATCGATTGCATCAGAGGGTGGACTTTTCACAAGAAGATCAGGATTGTGGATTCGTCTCCAACCATTCAAAGGGCTTACACCCCGTTTCCAGCTGCTCATCCAGTTCCAGGCTTCAATTCCGCTGACGGGGCGATCTGTTCCGAAGGTCCAGGGAAACTCTCCGTAAAAGGGCAGATAAGGTCTTGATTCTACAGGGTGTGCTATTATGGCAATACCGTTCTTTGAAAGAACACTGTCTAGTTGATCCAGAATGTGGCCGACCGGATTGATATGATCCACCCCGTATACAAGCAGATGGCTTTTTTTATCTGTATGCTGAAGTTCAGTCCCGACAATAGTCATTAGACCATCCGTTACCCTGCCGTGCCATCCCTCCGACATCAGCCTCAGGTTCCTATGGTCATTAAAGGCGATGTAGTCCAAACCGCACTCAATGCCAGCCTTAACTATATCCTCGGGTTCACCATAGCCATCAGATCTGGTTGAATGAACATGAAGAACCCCTGCGGCTGAGTACTTCTCAAAAACCACAGGGGACTCTTTCATATGTATCAGTTACTTTCTACGCTTCTGTATTTCTTTTACAAGAGCAGGGATAATCTCAAAAAGATCTCCTACAAAGCCCTCTGTACAGAACTCAAAAATATTAGCATCCCGGTCTTTGTTAACTGCATATATGACATCCGAGGACTGCATTCCGACCCTGTGTTGAACAGCACCTGAAATGCCGACGGCAATATAGGTAGCCGGTTGAACTGTCTTTCCAGTCTGACCAACCTGTCGGGGATATTCAATCCATCCGTTATCAACAGCTGCACGACTTGCTCCAACTGTTCCGCCAAGAAGATGAGCAAGTTCATGAAGCAGATCGAAATTCTCAGGATTATTCATTCCCCGTCCACCTGAAATAACAATCTCTGCCTCGGTAATATCGACTTCATCGCCCTCTGTAGGGATGAATTCTAGAACTCTGGATCTGTTTTTTAGCATTTCAGCTGTAACTTCCAGATCTACAACCGTTCCGGTCCTTGATGAATCGGTGTCGAGAGGTTTCATCACGCCTGGTCGAACAGTAGACATCTGTGGTCTGGTTCTGTCGCAGACGATTGTTGCCATGATGTTTCCACCAAAAGCGGGTCGAGTCTGCATAAGCATTCCATTTTCAGGATCAATTCTCAGTTCGGTACAGTCTGCTGTGAGACCGGTGTCGAGACTCTTTGATACGCGAGGCATAACATCGCGACCGGTAGTAGTAGCAGCTGCAAGCACTATTTCAGGTTTTTCCTTGAGAATAACCTGAGTCAAAATAGTATTCCAGGGTTCTGTAGAGAAGTGCTTATAATCCTTGTGGACAGCTTTGAAAACTCTGTCAGCTCCTGCATGGATCAGCTTCTCTGGAGCATCACAGGCATCATCGGTTATAACAAGAACAGAAACTTCTTTCTCGCCTGCTGAAAGCTTCCTGGCCTCACCAAGAAGTTCATAGGTGCTTCTGTCAGGGGAACCGTTTCTCATCTCGCAAAGAACAAGTATGCCGGCATACTTTGCAAGTTCTTCTTCATTGCCACCAAAAGAGTGGTGAACTGCAAGGGATTCAAAGGGGCATGAGTCTACACAGATACTGCATAGTGTACAGTCTTCAGAGACAACTGCTCTTTTTGAATCATTAATGGAAAGTGCCTTAACCGGACAGGTTTTAACACATATCCCACAGCCTGTACAACTGTCCTTTATTTCAAGATACCCACTCATGCTATTCTCCTCCCTCTTCGCCCAGAAGCAGATCAGCAAGTTTGGAAACGAGCTCTTCTGTACTACCCTCATGGATTTGGCCACCGGTACGGGCTTCGGGAGTAGCAGTAACTACAACCTTAGTAGGTGATCCATTAAGACCGGTCTCTTCCTCAGTCAGACCAAGATCGACAAGACCCCATACAGGTATCTGTGCCTTTCTTGACTTCATTTTACCTCTGAGAGAAGGGACTCTGGGAACGTTAGCATCCTTGAGTATTGTCACGACTACGGGGAGGTCTGCCTGAACAACCTGGGTTCCGGTTTCAACATACCTCTCGGCAGTTATCTGCTTCTCATTAAGCTCTCTCACTTTACCAATAAAGGTGATCTGTGGCCAGTCAAGTGAGGCTGCAACACTGGGGCCGGTCTGTGCTGTATCACCATCGATAGCCTGTTTTCCGAAGAAAACAGCGTCGACATCACCGAGTTGAGTAACAGCAGCCGCGAGCGTGTGGCTTGTAGCCCATGTATCTGCACCGGCAAAAGCTCTGTCGCTCACAAGAATGGCGTCATCTGCACCCATGGAAATTGCTTCCCGAAGTACAGCTTCAGCCTGGGGGGGACCCATAGTAATGACCGTGACTATTCCCCCGAGTTCGTCACGCCACTTCAACGCTTCCTCGAGAGCATAAGCATCAAAGGGATTCATTATTGACGGTACACCGTCTCTTATGAGAGTGCCTCTTTCGGGGTCAATCCTGACCTCTGCGGTATCCGGCACCTGCTTTACAGCAACAACGAACTTCATCGCCATCCTACTTTCTCTTGGCTTCTTTGATCATTGCCTTTGCAATAACACTTCTCTGAATCTGGTTGGTACCCTCGTAAATCTGTGTGATTTTAGCATCACGCATCATTTTCTCTACGGGATATTCCTTCATGTAACCGTAGCCTCCAAGAATCTGAACGGCATCAACAGTTACTTTCATGGCAACATCACTGGCAAATACTTTGGCCATTGCTGATACTTTGTTGAAGTTCTTTGAACCACTGTCGATGAGACCAGCTGCAGCATAAGTAAGTGCACGAGCGGCTTCAATCTGAGTTCCCATGTCAGCGAGCATGAACTGAAGTCCCTGGAAAGAGTTGATTTTTACACCAAACTGCTTTCTCTGCTCGGCGTATTTCAATGCTTCATCGAGTGCACCCTGAGCAATTCCAACAGCCTGAGCAGCAACTCCTGGGCGGGAATTATCAAGGGTCTTCATGGCGACCATGAATCCGAAACCTTCGCGAGAAATAAGATTCTCTGCGGGAATTCTGCAGTCTTCAAAAACAAGTTCGCGTGTTGCAGAAGCTCTGATACCCATTTTGTCTTCTTTTTTACCATAGCTGAAACCGGGAGTTCCTTCTTCTACGATAAAAGCACTCGCTCCACGAGCTCCGCGTTCTGGATCAGTCAATGCAATCACAGTATAAATCTGTGCTTCTCCACCATTCGTAATCCACTGCTTTGTTCCATTGAGGATGTAATGGTCTCCATCTTTGATAGCACGGGTTTTCACACCACCGGCATCGCTGCCTGCTTCAGATTCAGTAAGTGCAAAAGCACAAAGTTTTTCTCCAGAGGCAAGCATAGGAAGATATTTCTTCTTCTGTTCTTCGGAACCCATTAGAAGAATAGGCATTGCTCCGAGAGCATTAGCTGCGTATGAAACAGCAACACCACCACAGTAACGACTGAGTTCTTCGGTTGCCACTGCAAGTGCCATACTTCCCATTCCCGTTCCACCGTAAGCTTCAGGAATGTAGATGGTGAAAAGGTCACTCTGAGCAATAACATTCATAATCTCTCTTGGAAATTTGTTTTCCTCATCAAGTT
This sequence comes from Candidatus Fermentibacteraceae bacterium, assembly GCA_016744855.1. Lineage (GTDB taxonomy): Bacteria > Fermentibacterota > Fermentibacteria > Fermentibacterales > JCC-6 > Sabulitectum. The sequence continues at coordinate 18,584 of JADGDO010000003.1, forward strand.
CAGCACGGATCGGAAGAATGTGCTTATCTCCAATTTCAGTGCATATCTCTTTGATAGCAAGCAAGTCTTCATTTAGCATGTAATCCATTTATACCCTCCCCTTCAAGCGTCAGCAAAGCCGCAGAAGCGGCAATCTCTTGTGATGTCTTTTTACTCGTTGCGCGGCCGGTGCCAAGCACCTTGCCGTTAACTATTACACTAATATCGAAAACCAGAGCGTGTGGCGGTCCGGCTGTTAATTCCGTTCGGTACTCGGGCAAGGGTATTTTTCTGGCCTGACAGTATTCCTGAAGCATTGTTTTAGGATCTGCGGTATGATCTGACTGCTCATGATCAAGAAGAGTTTCCCTTACCAGTTCGAATGACTTCTCAAATCCTGAATCCTCAAACATGGCACCAACTACGGCTTCATATGCATCTGCAGCAACTGAATCCGAAATATTATCTACTCTCAAACCTGGTCCTGTCACAATATTCTCTCTCAAATTCAATCTGTCAGCGCACCTTGCTAGAGTTGCTTTTCTCACAAGATCTATCTTCATTCTTGTAAGATCTCCCTCGGAAGCATCCCTGTTATCTTTGACAAGACTATATCTCACAGCAAGTTCAATAACTGCATCACCCAGAAACTCAAAACGTTCGTTGTTCTGCTGAAGTGAAGCAGACTTGTGAGTCAATGCAATGCGCAAAAGCTCAGAGCGACTGAAAAGCCGCTCCAAACCATCTATGCTATTATTTTTCAGTTATCGCCTTTGTACTTGCGCAAGGCAATACAAACGTTGTGTCCACCAAATCCAAGCGAATTACTTAAAGCGCACTGAATATCTGCTTTCCGAGCTGTGCCTGGTACATAGTCCAGATCGCATCCTTCACCAGGACTCTCATGGGTAGCCGTAGGTGGTACTATGCCATTCTTCAAAGCAAGGGCAGTCAGCATAACTTCCATACCGCCTGTAGCACCCAGCATATGTCCGTGAACTGATTTAGTACTGGAAACCATTACCTTATCGGCCTGGTCTCCAAGAGCGGCTCTGATGGCAGAAGTTTCATTAATGTCATTCAAATGTGTTGATGTCCCATGGGCGTTGACATAATCAACGTCTTCCGGTTTCATTCCTGCGTCTTTCATAGCCATTCGCATAGCTCTGGCACAACCTTCGCCACCCGGAGCAGGAGCTGTAATGTGATGTGCATCACAAGACATACCAACACCAGCAATCTCTGCAATTATAGATGCACCCCTGGCGATTGCATGCTCTAATTCTTCTATAACAAGAATACAAGAGCCCTCTGCAATAACAAATCCGGCTCTGTCTTTATCGAATGGTCTTGAGGCTTTTTCAGGTTCTTCGTTGTATGTGGTACACAAGGCCTTCATTGAGCAGAAGCCACCGATGCTCATGAGTGTTAGTGGTGCTTCACTTCCACCGGTAACCATAACTTCAGCTCTTCCAAGGCGAATCGAATCAACAGAACATGCAATAGCATGTGAACTCGAAGCGCATGCAGTTACTGTAGCGAAGTTCGGACCCTTGGCATTCAAATCAATAGCAACCTGCCCAGCAGCCATGTTGCTTATCATCATCGGGACAAACATCGAGCTAATCCTTCTTGGACCTCTATCAAGGGCTGTGGTGTGTTGGGTTTCAAAAGTTTCCATCCCACCGACACCTGAACCAATAATAACACCAACACGCTCGGGGTCTATTGTTTCCCCAGAGAGGCCTGAGGCCTCCCAAGCCTGCTCAGCAGCAGCCATAGCAAGTTGAGTGTATCTATCATTTCTTCTAGCGTTTTTCGGGCCCAGTAAAGCAACAGGATCAAAATCCTTGACCTCACCTGCAACCTGGCTCGTAAAGGGTTCCGGGTCTATGTTGGATAATCTTCCCACACCGCTATTTCCATCAACGGCATTCTTCCAGGCCTCTGATGTTGTATTTCCGATGGGGCTGAAAACACCCAGACCGGTTATCACTACCCGCTTGTCAGACACGGAATTCCTCCAGATACTTTAATCCGGCAAATCGCCGCACCCCTCCGGTTGCGGCGATTCACCGGCGATACTTTTATGTTCTTTCCTAGGCCTCGATACCCTTGGTCTTAAGAAATGCAACCACAGATCCAACGGTCTGAAGAGTGTTGCCTTCTTCATCTGATATTTTGAGATTGAATGTGTCTTCAAGGTCCATCATTAGATCGACCATGTCGAGAGAGTCTGCTCCGAGGTCATCTTTAAGGTTTGCAATATCTGTTACTTCCTCGGGCTTAACATTCAAACGACTAACAATAATCTCAGCAATACGGTTTTCAAGAGACATGTTTTTCCTTTCTCAGGTGGTAAGACCGCCATCAATGGGCAGTACGATACCGGTAATATACTTGGCTGAAGGGCTCATGAGAAATGTAACCGCTTCAGCTATTTCAACAGGAAGACCCAACCTGCCCGCAGGAATCCTCGAAAGGTAGTCACTGCGAACCGCCTCGGGTAAGTTCTCTGTCATTTCAGATTCTATAAATCCAGGGGCAACAACATTCACGGTAATACCTCTGCCGGCAAGTTCCCTGTTAAGAGATTTTGACATACCGATGAGTCCGGCTTTACTTGCGGCATAGTTAACCTGACCAGCGGCACCGAGAAGACCAACGACTGAGGATACACTAACAATGCTACCTTCACGTGCTCTAATTAAAGATCTCATGAAAGCCTGTGTTACCTTCCAGGAACCAGTAAGGTTAACATCAAGAACCATGTTCCACTGATCTTCACTCATTCTCATCATCAGAGCGTCTCTGGTGATACCGGCATTATTAACAATACCCTTGACCGTAGGAAGGTCTCTTCCAACTGCAGCAGCAACCTCTGCCAGCATTATGGAATCGGTGATATTTACTGTATACGGTTTGTAGTTCTCTCCAAGTTCAGCAGCGGATGCTTTAAGGTCATCCTCGAGCATATCGAGTGCTGCAACGGTCCAGCCTGCTTCTATCAGTTTCCTGGCGATTTCAAGACCGATTCCGCGAGCTGCTCCTGTGACAACAGCAGTAGCGTTAAGACTCATCACTCCACCTCACAACAATCCCAGCCCAGGTAAGTCCAGCACCAAAAGCAGCCAGGACAACATTGAAACCGGGCTTTATGGTTCCGTTGTGCAGAGCTTCATCCATAGCGATAGGAATTGATGCACTGGATGTATTTCCATACTGATCAATGTTTACATAAACATCTTTCCACTCCAGCTTAAGAACTCTGGCTGTGGATTCGATAATTCTTACATTTGCCTGATGTGAAATTAGAAGGTTTACGTCTTTGTATGTAAGCCCTTCATTATCAAGTGCCTTCAAGGCAGAATCACGCATAGCTCTTACGGCACTTTTCATTATCTCGCCGCCGGCCATGTGTATTGTGTTCTTCTTCTGGTCGATAGCCTCATGGGTTATCGGTTGTCTGCAACCACTTGCTGGCTGATCAAGCAAATGACCGAGTGATCCGTCACTGCCCCAATGGTATCCACCAAGTTTTCCACCTGGACCTTCATTTCCGATACATGCCGCTCCCGCACCATCTCCGAATAGAACACAAGTGTTACGATCTTCCCAGTTAACTATGGAAGAAAGTTTTTCTGCACCAATAACGAGAACTCTATCAAGCATGCCTGAGGTAATAAATGCTTTTGCCTGAATAAGCCCGTAAATAAATCCACTGCAACCTGCTTCGAAATCGTAGCATGGAACTTTGCCTAAGCCTAAGCGTTCAGCAACAAGTGCAGCCGTATTAGGGAAAGAAAAATCAGGTGTTACCGTGCCCAGAAAAACAGCTTGCACATCTTCCGGTTTCCAACCTGCATCTTCCATTGCCTTCAAACCAGCCTGGTATGACATATCGCTGTTTGCCATATCGTCCGGGGCGATATGTCGTTGTTTTATGCCGGTTCTAGAGGTAATCCATTCATCATTGGTGTCGACCATTCTTGAAAGATCATCATTAGTAAGAACAGGCTCTGGAACAAAATGGCCTGTACCCTTGATATAGGCGTGTCGCTCATTCAACAGCTTTTTCCTCCTCCATTAGTTCAGCCATTTTATCTCTAATGGCTTCAACCGCACCACTGCGTCTGAAATCACATGCAGCCACAACTGCATTCTTTATTGCGAGTGCCGTAGAGCTTCCGTGGGCAACAATAGCAACCCCGTTAAGGCCCAGAAGAGGAGCTCCACCGTACTCAGCCGCGTCAAATTTTTTCCATAATTTATTGAAGGATGGCTTCATAAACAAATAGCCCATCCTGGAAGTCCATTGCTTCTTCATTTCAAGATAAAGAGTTCCACCGACCATTGAAGCAATTGATTCTATGAATTTCACAAGAACATTTCCAGTATAACCATCGCTTACAACAACATCTGCATCCCCCATGAGAATACCGTTCCCCTCTATATTGCCACCGAAATGAAGTGGCGACTCAGAGAGCATTCTGTAAACTTCCTTGATATCCGGAGGGCCTTTGGAGGGTTCGCTACCGACATTGAGTAAGGAAACTTTCGGCTTTGCCACACCAAACACCAGATTAGAATAAATGCTGCCCATGAAAGCAAACTTGTAAAGCAGCTGCGGACGGCAACCAACATTAGCACCAACATCTACAAGAATTGTAGGGTTTCCTATTGTGGGAACTGTGCTGGCCAGAGCTGGACGAGCAATACCCTTTATTCTACCAAGGGCAAACATGCTGCAGGCCATCATTGCTCCGGTATTCCCCGGACTGACCATTGCATTGGCTATGCCCTTTCGCTGCAATCCAGCCATTACCATCATTGAACTGTCCGGTTTCTGCTTCAACGCTTCAGCCGGGTGATCATCCATGGTTATAACCTGTGAGGCGTGCTGTATTTCTATTGGATACTTCTGACCGTCTGCCTTTGAAAGCAGTCTGGCAATAGTATCTTGATGGCCAACCAACACTATTTTGACATTTTTCTGTAACTTTTTTGAGCTTTCCCTGAAAAATCTCACGGCCCCGTCTACAATTACACCGGGACCGTGATCTCCACCCATGGCATCTAGTGCCACAACAACTGATTTACTCAAGCTCAGTACTAATCTTCAACAGGCTCTGTTACCTGCCTACCATTGTAAAAACCACAGTGCTTGCAAACTCTGTGAGGAAGCTTTGGCTCACCACACTGAGAGCATGAACTTGTTGACTTTACAGCAATCTTCCAATGAGTGCGACCTTTGTCGCGCCTAGTGGACGAATGCCTTCTTTTTGGAACTGGCATTTGGTTCTCGCTTTCATCTATAGGCTTGAAGCTCAGGCTTCGAAGCCGTGTTCACATTCTTCTAAATTACGATTAACCCCACAGATCGGGCACAAACCTTTGCAATTTTCATTGCAAAGCGGCATCGCCGGCAGGGAAAGTATAATCGCTTCTCGAACGGGGTCTAATATACAAAGAGTTCCATCATTGTGCGACACCGGCTCAACTTCCGGATCTGAAAGCATTTCCGGGTTCCACGAATACATTCTCTTAATCTCAGCGTTTACTGAACAAACAACAGGAGCAAGGCATTTTGCACACTCAACAGAAAAATCTGCCTCAAGAAAGCCATTCAGAATCAGCTCATACTCAGACCTGATTATATCAAGTTCCAACTCGCCTTCCTCGGAGCAGAAGGTAATCCCCTGAATATTCCAGGGAACATTCTTCATTTCGACAGTAAATGTTTCGCAGGTACTTCCGCGGGGAATCGAAGTAATTGGAACAGAAAGTGTTTCCTCGATTAATCTCATATCAACTCATTTCAAATTCTGCTGCAAGGGCTCGTGATATCCTGTCATTTTCTTCCATGCTCGGAGATTGAACATAAATCCTCGCGAGTGGTTCTGTGCCGCTAAGCCTAACAAGAACCCAGGTATCGTCACCTAAAACAAGCTGAACTCCGTCTATTCTGTTTACACTGCGAACAGACTCACCTGCAGCTTCCTCTTTGTCCACATCAAAAAGATTTTCGACAATGTATTTCTTCATAGCGGGTTTAAGAGGAAGATCAAGTCTTGTGTTGTAAAATCTACCGTGAACTGCCCAGAGTTCCTCAAGAAGTGATCCCAGCCCTTTGTCGTAGTAACTCACCATCTCAGCAGCAAGAAGACCTGCCAAAACACCATCTTTTTCAGGAACGTGCTTACCGAGGGAAAGGCCACCGCTTTCTTCTCCGGCAAGAAGAACACCACCCTTCAGAATCTCGGCTCCAAGGTATTTAAAGCCAACTGGAGTAACAACTACTTCCAGGCCGCGTGCCTCTGCAACTCTATCGAGAAGGCTTCCGGTTGTAATCGAACGGACAACTCTCCCAGTCTTACCGGTTTCTGCAAGATAGTTAACAAGAAGAGCCATAAAATCGTGAGGAGTAACATAAACACCATTCTCATCGACTATTCCAAACCGATCGGCGTCACCATCTGTTGCAACCCCGAGAGAAGCACCGCTTCGAACAACACTCTCTGAAAGATCATGAAGACATTGCTCATTGGGTTCAGGGTGCTCTCTACCGGCAAAAAGGGGATCTCTCTTCCCATTCAAGACGCGAACCGAGGCTCCCAGTTCAATAAGTTTTTTGTCTAGAACACCACTGCCTGCACCACTGAATGCATCGTATACCACTCTCAGCGAATCAGCAGCCCTAAATACATCGATGTTTATAAACTCATTAATTTCTTTTAGATATGGTGTAATGAAATCTGTTTTCGAAACAAAACCATTAGCCTTGTTCTCTGGAATGGAGCCGGATGCAATTAGATCTTCGATCCGATCTGTATCCTTACCATCGGCCGGCCCGCCGTGAAAGGGGCTGAACTTGATGCCGTTGTATAGAGGTGGATTATGGCTTGCTGTAAAGTTTATAACACCACCCAGTTTCATCCTCCGACAAGCATGTGAAAGCACGGGCGTGGGAACGGTTCTCTCAGAGAGGTATGCCTTGAAACCGTATCCTGCCATTCGCTCGGCAGTGGCTTCTGCCAACTCTGGTGAAAGAAAACGACAGTCACCCCCGATAGCAATGCTGTTATGACCTGTTTCAGTAAGGCGGAGCGCAATGGCATCTACTACAGCCATCGCCCTGTCCCAGGTAAACTCACGGGAGATAACACCTCGCCATCCGGATGTCCCGAATTTAATAATCATAGTTGTGCGTCGCCGGAGAGGAATTCTATTGCACTGATAACTGCCTCATCATGGGGTGCAGTCACTTCATAGAAACGATTCATTGGCCATTCACGAAGCGCAATTTCACGAAGAAGCGCACGCTCAATGTAAAAACGACTCTCAGCAAATTCTTCTTCTGTATAGTCTATTTCTTCACTATCCATAAACTCCCTGAACTCCTGAAGAAGAAGATCATCAGGCCAGAAATCCAGTGCAATCTCATTTTCCAAGGTATAGTCTACAGCAAAATGAAAGAAGTGCCCGTCAAACTCAAGCTCAGCAACAAGAGCAACACCGAAGGAATCTGCTTCAACAGTAATGTCTGGGATTATTCCCCAGGTTTCCTCTGCATCGGACTCGAGAAAGTCCTCACGGAGAGTTCTGTCAATGCAATTTCCATTGGGAGTGTAGTATCTGGCAGTGGTCAGCTTAACAGCGTAGTGCCCAAGACCAGGGTACTCTCCAAGGTCGGAAAGGGATTGTACAGAGCCCTTGCCGAAAGTTCTTGTACCAATCAGAGTAGCAGCGTTCTGGTCCTGAAGTGCACCTGCTAAAATTTCAGAAGAACTGGCACTACCACCATCAACAAGAAGCACAAGATCTCCGTCATAAAGAACCCCTCTTCTTGTTCTGTAGGTGTATTCCCCAACAGCCTGACCGCGAGTTGTAACAACAACTGCTCCTGCAGGCAGGAAAATATCTGCTACATCAATAGAGGGTAGCATTAGCCCTCCGGAGTTCCCTCGGATGTCAAGAATCATTTTTTCTGCTCCCTGATCCCGGAGAGCATCAATAGCTGTATAAACTTCTGTGGCCGATTCCTCGCTGAAACGGGTAAGTCGAACGTATCCGATATCGGGTTCAACCATAAAAGTGGCTGATACTGACGGGAAATCAATTACATCTCTTTCAATAGGGAAAACGATCGGCTCATCCATTCCCGGTCTTCTGACAGTTAGATCAACTATTGTGCCTCCGGGACCTCTGATGAAAGAAACTGCTTCAGTTGTTGTAATACCCTCTGTGGAAACACCATCAATCTCAATAATCCTGTCTCCGGCCTTCATGCCGGCTCTGTAAGCTGGTGTTCCTTCTATGGGCGAAATAACTGTAAGCCAGCTGTCTCTCTGACCGAGTGTAATTCCGACACCTTCAAATGATCCCTCAAGCTGAATCTGAAGATTTTCGAACTCTTCGGGAGTAAGAAGAACGCTGTTGGGGTCGAGAGACTGAAGCATTCCCTGGAGAGCTTCTTCAACAAGTTCTCGGCTCTGAACAGTGTCCACATAAGATGATCTGGTCATGCCGTAAACATCAAAAAACAATTCAAGAGATGATGCTCTGGCTACTGGTGTTTCTTCATCCTGGGCAGCGGCGACTGGAGGAAGCCCAAGGACCAGTGCTGCGGTGAGCAGTAACATTCCTGTTGTGACTGCGACCCATCCCGGTACAAGGTTTTTCATATATGTTTCACCCTTCTCTGTGTACTCTTTTCAGAACTTCATTCAGTATTAAAGAGTTCTGTTTCTCTTCGCTGAGTAAACCATCAACAACGAGAAACCGTTCCGGTTCTTTTTCGGCAAGATCGCAGTAGCCATTTCGAACCCGTTGATGAAATGAAAGATCCTCCATTTCAATCCTGTCCAGTTTTCTTCCCGATAAATTCATTCTTCTGAATCCCTCTTCAGGATTCAGATCCATCAGTATCGTCATATCCGGCTTCAATCCACCGGTTGCAAGCTCATTAGCTACTATCATGGCAGGAAGAGGAAGACCCCTTCCCCATCCCTGATATGCCAAGGAAGCATCACTGAACCTGTCACATAAAACTATTGCTCCTCGTTCTAGTGCCGGTCTGATAATTCTGTCAACGTTAGCAGCACGACTGGCAAAATAAAGTAAAAGCTCTGTAAGTGGAGGAACATCCAATTCCGGGTTAAGAAGAATTGATCTTATCTTTTCTGATACATCAGGCCCTCCAGGCTCGCGAGTGAAAACCGTTTCACTGCCCGCATCCTGAAGGGCCTTAATCAGATATCTGCATCGGGATGATTTACCCGAGCCCTCCACACCCTCAAAGGTTACGAAAAGTCCGGGCAAACTATCTCTCTTTCTTATTTCTTCTCTGCTTTTTTCTTACCGTAAGCAGTGATGTATTCTTCAGTCATTCTGTGACATACGTCATCGTAGTACTGTACTGGAGGAGACTTGAAGAAGTAGCTGGAAGGTGCTTCAATTGCACCGCTGAGACCGTTATCAAGCGCAAGCTTGGAACAGCGGACTGCATCGATAATAACACCAGCACTGTTTGGACTGTCCCATACTTCAAGCTTAGCTTCAATGTTCAATGGAACATCACCGAAACTGGTTCCCTCCATGCGGATGTAGCACCATTTTCTATCATCAAGCCATTCAATGTAATCACTTGGGCCGATGTGAACATTGCGAGGAGCAATGCCACCCGGAATCTGGCTCGTAACAGCATTGGTCTTGCTTATCTTCTTGGATTCAAGACGCTCACGCTCAAGCATATTGAGGAAATCAGTATTTCCACCCACGTTAAGCTGATAAGTGCGATCAAGTCGTACTCCGCGATCTTCGAAAAGTCTGGTCATTACTCTGTGAAGAATTGTAGCTCCGACCTGACTCTTAATATCATCACCCATGCAAGGAAGATTTTTATCACGGAAACGTTTCTGCCAGTAAGGCTCACGTGCTATGAAAACAGGAATTGCATTAACGAATGCGCATCCAGCTTCAAGAATCTGCTCAACATACCACTTTGTGGCTTCCTCGCTACCGACTGGCAGGTAACTAACAACAACATCAGTCTTTGTCTCTTTAAGAATGCTCACGATATCTGCTGTTGGACCAGGAGCCTTTTCAATAACAGGCTTGAGGTACTTACCTATTCCATCGTGTGTCATGCCTCTGCTTACGGTAACACCAACGTTGGGCACGTCACAAAGCTTGATTGTGCAGTTAGGATCAGCAAATATTGCCTCGCTGAGATCCTTGCCAACTTTGGTTACATTAATATCAAAGGCTGCGCTGAACTCCACATCTTTTACATGATATCCACCAAGGTTCACATGCATAAGACCAGGAACTCTGTCCTCATCTTTAGAATTCTTGTAATACTCTACGCCCTGGACAAGACTGCTGGCACAGTTGCCCACTCCAATAATAGCTACTCTTACTTTTTTCGACATTCAATATCCTCCCTGACGGGTATAATGTTTCGAGGGAAAAGCTACCCCTAGTTCAGAGGAATCCCTTTTCCGTCCCGTGTAACTTTTACCAACCTTTGTAAGGCTGTTATCCAGGAACCGACTGCAATAACAGAACAACCCCAGACAATGATTGTTGAACCCCATATTGAGGAGAAAACTATGCTCGAAATAACCAGCACAAGCCTCTCCGTTCTGGTGAACAGACCCACCTCACAATCTATACCAAGCCCCTCGGCACGGGCGCGAACATAACTCACCAGAAGTGAGCCGCCCAAGGCGAGCGGTATAATATACAACAAGCTATCATGTTGACTTCCTGCTTTTCCCGCAAGCACTGCTGTTAAAACAAGAATTTCACCAACTCTGTCAAGAACGGAATCAAGGGCAGCCCCACCTTTTGATGAAGTGCCGGTTAACCTTGCAATACTTCCGTCAACAGCATCAAAAAGACTGCCGAACACAAGAATTATACCGCCGGTAAAATATGATCCCTTCCAAACAAACCATGACCCCAGTAAAGTAACGAAGAGACCGGCAATAGTGGCACCTGCCGGAGTAACTCCAAGCTTCGCAAGCAGAGCAACTATTGGTCGAAGAAGACCCTTGAAAAACATTCTTACTTTGTGAAGACTCAATCCGAGGCTCCTTCCACCAAAATAGTAATCTCACCTTTGGGTACAGAGGTCAAATATCTCTCCTTCAATGAAGAAAGGGTACCCCGAACGATTTCCTCATGAAGTTTGGTTAGCTCCCGGGCAACACAGCATCTCCTGTCGCCAAAAACAGAGAACATCATATCAATTACGGAAGAAAGATGATGGGGCCCGACATAGTAAGCGATAGTTCCAGTATATGTGGCCATTTCCTCTAATCTTTTCCTTCTCTTCCCCTTTTTGAAGGGCAGAAAACCCTCAAATGCAAACCTGTTGGTTGGCAGGCCGGATACTACAAGAGCCATGATAACAGCAGATGGGCCGGGAACCATAGTAACTTCCGCCCCGAGTTCAATTGCAAGGCCGACAGCTCTGTAAGCAGGATCTGATATTCCCGGGGTTCCTGCATCGCTTGCCATAGCGACTGTAGCTCCCTGCTTGAGAAACTCTTCTATTTGAGGAAGTCTTCCTCTTATGTTGTGATCATGACAGCTGTAGAGCTTTCTGCGTTCAGTAACAAAACGCCCGGTTCTCCTGGTGTCTTCAGCCATAACAATATCTGCGGTAGTGAGAGTCTCAAGTGCGCGTGGAGAAATATCATCCAAGTTACCTATAGGAGTTGCCACCAGAACCAGCTTGCCAGTACAGGTAGAACTCATCTGTTCACCAGATTGCTTCTTAAGTTCTTGATTCTGCTAAGTCTGATCTCAGTTGCATCTTCATTGGCCTCAAGAGTAACTTTCATGCTCATTCCCTCTGAAATCCCCTCAGGAAGATAACTCTCCGGAAGGTGCCACTGAAAATTACCGGGGGCAAGGATTACTGCAATTCCCTCTTCAATCCTGTCGAGATCAACCGCAAAACTACTCTCCTGCTTCCTGGCCATGCCAGATACCTCCTCCAAGGATTGACTGAGCAATATTCTTCATGTGATCGCATGCCCGTTCACAATAGTCAATAAAGTCTAGAATTGCGAGACCTGACAGATTCGCCAAGCCGTATGCAGCAAGAGACTTACCATAGTTCTCTCGAGCCTCTTCCTCAATCTGGTTCATTCTTCCTTCAAGAACAAGAACCTTCTGAGCAGCTTTCAAATCATGTCCGTCAAGGGCTTTAACTATCTGCTCTGCCATATCGGTTAGTGTTTCATAAGCTTGTCCGGCTGCCGTGGTGAGAGGGCCTTCCGAGTCGAGTACATTACCTTCAATTCTGTGTCTTGCCTCGACCATATTCACAGCGTGATCGGAAACCCGTTCAATATCGTTAATAGAGTGAAGCATTACAGGAAGCCTTAGAGACTGTTCTGAGGAGAGATTAGTCTTGAAAAGCTGAGATGCATAAATTGTCAGGTCTCTCTGCATGTTGTCTACATCATCTTCCATGGCGAGAATTTTTTTGGGCTGATGCTTACCTGTAAGGAAATGTTCTGCAGCTTTGCAAAGACCGTCTCCCGATACACGGGCCATTTTGACCATCTCGCGATCCAGATTGTCCATGGCGAGTACTGGAGTTTCAAGAAGGTTTTCATCCAGAAGAACCTCATTGTCAGGCTCTTCCTCGTCACGGGAGGGAATAATAAGTTTTGTAAGACGTGCAATCGCAGGTACAAAAGGAATGAACAACAGACAGTTAACAATATTGAAAATTGTATGAGCATTTGCTACCTGCCGCACTGGATCGGCAGATGTCTGCCTAACAAGCCTCATGAAAAACCCGTGCGGGTCCATTATCAGGAAGGCAAAATAGATTGCGCCAATCACCTTGATAAGAGTATGGGCCATTGCCGCCTGCTTGGCCGTTCTATTGCAGCCTAAGGCAGCAAGTTGAGCTGTTATAGTAGTTCCGATGTTGTCACCGAGAACGAGATAGAATGCCCCCTGAAGACCGATCAGTCCAGACCCGGCCAGGGTCATTGTTAAACCGACTGTTGCACTTGAACTCTGAACGAACACCGTAACCAATGTACCGGCAAAAATGCCGAGCAGCGGGCTGGTGCTGAATTTGGTGAAGAACTCTCTGACCGGTGCGCTACCCTGAAGAGGTTTCATCACACCACTCATTGTTGTCATGCCCATGAAGAGCAATCCTAGCCCCATCAGCACTTTACCCCACATCTGTCTTTTATTGTCTTTAGAAATCGTTGATATTGCGAAACCAATTGTGATCATCGGTAAGGCGAATTTTGTTACTTTGAAGGCAATAAGCTGCCCGGTAATAGTTGTACCAATATTGGCACCCAGAATGACACCTACAGCCTGCTGAAGGGTCATTAGAGCACTGTTGACAAAGCTCACAGTAATAACTGTAGTCGCACTTGAACTCTGGATGAGTGCCGTGACCAGTGCTCCGGCCATGACTCCCATGAGCCGATTGGCTGTGAGTTTTCGAAGAATGGATTTCATTCTGTTCCCGGCAACCTGCTGCAAGTTCTTAGACATCATTTGCATACCGAAAATAAATATGGCAAGGCCGCCGAAGACCTGAAAGAATATCGATCTGATATCAAGAGAAACAATACCGAATGAGGCAACTGTTGCGGCTCCATCCGAATCAAGAGCTGTTGCCGTAATACTGTTCTCCCCCATGCCACCAAGATCCACATTTACCCTTGCAATACCATTGGAGTCGGTTTGAACAAGAAGAACAGAACAGGAATTCTCTTCAATAGTGTAAAATCCTTCGACTGAACTAAGTTCAGCGTCTCCAGCTGTAAGAGCAAATCGTACAGAGTAATTGGCAAGAGGAAGGCCTGTAGAAGCAGAGGTCAACTCGACGGAAACAGGATCAGCCATTTCCTTGCCAGAGCTTCCATAATCGGAATAGGGCAGTGCGTTCAGGTTTATCTCAGATTGGCCCAAGACAACCGAGGAAAACAAAACCAAAACTGAAATCAGAAATTTCAACTGCAAACTCTCCCTTTTAGAAGACCAAGACCCGCAAAAAATGATGAACTGTTTTCCGAAATATAGTATATGAGGTACTGCAATGCTTAGTAACTTAGAAAACCGGGATTGATGAAATGTCTACTCTCCCGGCTCCTGGCCGTGCCAGATACCTCCTCCAATAATAGACTGTGCGATGTTCTTGAGGTGATCACCTGCTCGTTCACAGTAATCGATGAAGTCAAGAATTGCAAGACCCGCTAGGTTTGCAATACCGTAGGTAGCAAGAGATTTGCTGTAGTTTTCTCTAGCCTCTCTCTCTATCTGATTCATCCTGCCCTCAAGTAGAAGCACTTTCTGTGCTGATTTCAAGTCATTCGTTTCCAGAGCAGAAACTGTCTCTTCTGTCATTTCCCTGAGGACCTCGTAAGCCTGACCAGCAGCGGTAGTCAGAGGGCCTTCAGAGTCTAGAACATTCCCTTCCACCCTGTGTCTGGCCTCCACCATGTTAACTGCATGATCAGAGACCCTCTCAATGTCGTTGATTGAGTGGAGAATCACGGGCAAACGAAGGGTTTGCTCTCTGGAAAGATTAGCCTTGAAAAGCTCTGTGGCGTAAATTGTCAAATCTCTTTGCATATCGTCAACACGGTCTTCCATGGAGAGTATGTTCTTAGGAGAATTCTTCCCTGTCAGAAAGTGTTCAGCTGCACGGCAGATACCTTTTCCGGAGACTCTGGCCATTTTCACCATGTCCCTGTTAAGACTGTCAAGAGCCAGAATAGGAGTGGCCAGAAGATTCGAATCCAGCAGTAGATCTGTCTCCTCAGTATCGTCATCTCCCGAGGGAATAATCACCCGGCACAGTTTTGTTAAGGCTGGAACAAGCGGTATGAAAAGTAAACAGTTAACAACATTGAATATTGTATGGGCATTAGCAACCTGCCTCATAGCATTCTCAGATGTTCTTCTCACCAGATTCATGAAAAAACCGTCCTGATCCAGAGCAAGCAGTGCGAAATAGATAGCACCGAGAAGGTTGATAAGCGTATGAGCCATAGCTGCCTGTTTTGCAGTTCTATTGCTTCCTATCGCCGCCAGCTGAGCTGTAATTGTAGTTCCTATATTATCTCCCAGAACCAGGAAGATCGCGCCCTGAAGACCTATCAGACCTGAACCGGCAAGTGTCATAGTTAAGCCGACTGTTGCACTGGAACTTTGGACAAAAACAGTAACAAGAGTTCCTGCAATAATCGCCAAAATAGGGTTGGTGCTGAAGGTGGTAAAGAATTCTCTGACAGGAGCACTTCCTCTAAGAGGTTTCATTATACCACTCATCGTGGTCATTCCAAGGAAGAGAAGGCCCAGACCCAGGATAACCTTCCCCCACATCTGTCGCTTTCTGTTTTTAGAAAATGCAGACAGAGCAAAACCTAGAGCAATCATCGGAAAGGCATACTTGGTTATATTGAAAGCAATCAGCTGACCGGTAATAGTTGTTCCAATGTTAGCACCAAGAACAACTCCAACAGCCTGCTGCAAAGTCATAAGAGCACTGTTAACAAAACCCACAGTAATTACGGTAGTAGCACTTGAGCTTTGGACAAGGGCAGTAACAAGAGCTCCAGCTGTGATTGCCATGAATCGATTCGCTGTCAGAGTTCTCAGGATAGATTTCATCTTCTTCCCAGCAACCTGCTGCAGGTTTGCTGACATCATCTGCATACCAAGCAGAAAAACAGCGAGACCACCAATTATCTGAAAAACAATTGCTTTTATATCGAGAGAAACAAATCCGAAATTTACCGCAGATGGAACACCTTGGGAATCATTAACTGTTGCTGTAACGCTGATTTCACCCATGCTACCCAGTTCAACATCAACACGTGCAATTCCGTTTTCATCAGTTTGAACAACAAGGCCCTCGGCAGAATTTTCATCAATCGTATAAAAACCCGCTGAAGGAATCAGATCCGCACTACCCTCACCTACCGTAAAGTGAACCTGGCAGTCTGAAACAGGATTCCCAGAGTAGGTAGATGTAACCATAACGCTGAGTGGTGTATCCAGTTCCTTGCCTGAGTTGCCGTGATCGGTATAGTCAAGAGCTTCAATACTCAGATCATTCTGTGCTACTGAAAGAGAAGCAAGAATAAAAAACGCTATCAATGATATTTTCAAAAGGTTACTCCTCGAGAATCAATTTTCAAAATTGTGAGAAAAAATATAGGGTCTCCTCAGTGGAGAAATATACAAAATTGCAGAAAATTGGGAAGAGACTGTGGGCGAAAGAATAATTCTGTTATTTTACCCGAATGAAATCATTTAAAACACTACTTGAAGCAATGCGTGTAAAGGCTTGGACCAAAAACTTCTTCGTTTTTGCAGCCCTCCTGTTCGGCAGGTTATGGTCTCTTAAAGCTCTTCAGGAGACCATCCTGGCAACTCTGGGTTTCGGTCTTGTAGCCTCAGCAATCTACCTGATAAATGATTCTGTAGACCGCAGGAAAGATATGCTGCATCCGGAAAAGTGCAAAAGACCAATTGCCTCAGGAAGGCTTTCTGTTCGTGTAGCTGTCACTACGGCACTGATTCTTGTATCGATCGCACTTACAATTTCCTGGATTTTTGCCCCCTGGCTTGCTCTTGTTTACACAGTTTACTTCGCAAAACAACTTGGCTACTCATTCGGCTTGAAAAATGTAGCCATACTCGACTGCATTCTTATTGCACTGGGTTTTGTTCTCAGAGCTCTTGCAGGTGTCGCTGTTCTTTACGACTCAGGAGAGGTTATCTCACTTTCTCCATGGTTGGTTATCTGCACATTCTTTCTTGCTTGTCTCCTTGCATTCGCGAAGAGAAGACACGAATTGATATCCATGGGTAGTGAAGCGTCAAAACACAGGAAGAACCTGAAGGAATACACAGCCCCTCTTCTTGATCAGGTTATTGGTATCAGCGCATCGGCAAGTATTCTGGGATACTCCATCTACACAGTAAGCGATAGAACAGCAGAACTTGTTTCTCCATACCTTTGGGTTACCATACCCTTTGTGGCTTACGGTGTATTTCGCTACCTTTTTATAGTTTACAGCCTTGAGATGGGGGGAAGCCCGGACAAGGTTCTGGTAAAGGATAAACCTCTTCAACTCAACATTCTTCTATGGGTTGCAGCAGTCGCAGTTATTCTTTCAACAAATGCATCCGGATGATAAAATCAATCAGGATTAATGCTCCTGCAAAAATCAACCTCGGACTCAGAATAAAAGCTCTCCGCGATGATGGGTTTCATTCCCTTGAGAGCATTTTTTCAAGAGTAACACTCTATGACAACATTACAGTCTCTGTGAACAGTAATACCTCAGGTGTTTCACTAAAATGCTCAGGCATACACTCCCCGGCTGGAAAAAGTAACCTGGTATGGAAAACTGCAGAGTCATTTATTGAAGCTGCATCGCTAAGATGCGGCGTCTCTGTTAACCTGCACAAGAACATTCCTTCTCCAGGAGGACTGGGCGGAGGCAGCAGTGATGCTGCAACAGTTCTGCTAGCCTTGAAGCAACTAACTGAAACCGGGATTGATATTTCTCTTCTAGCAGAAGAAATGGGAAGCGACGTTCCTTTCTTTCTTCTCAATAAGAATTCTGCACTGGTAAAAGGCAGGGGCGAGATTCTCGAACCAGTTTCTCTTCCGCATTTTCACTGTGTTCTTGTTCATTCCGGTGAAAAAATACCCACCCCGATGGCCTTCAAGCTGTGGGACGAACACCGGGGGGACTTGACAGAGGCAGGTACAATAAGCAATTATACCGCCCTGAATTTTGGAGTTTGGCATGAGGGTAAGCCTTTCCCTGTCGAGCTTGACAATCACTTCCTGACCCTTCTCCGCAGCCGATACCCGGGCATTGCCAGGACGGCTGAGGAATTGTCCCGATTGACCGTCAATTGGGGGCTCAGTGGTTCCGGACCAACTTTCTATGCACTTTTCAGGTCCGAAGCAGAAGCGGAAGGAGCGAAGGAACATCTTATCGGGAAATTCCCGTGGGTGGTCCGTTGTCAATCCAGATAGAATTGGAATTGGGGCGTCGTCAAATGGCAAGACACAGGGTTTTGGTCCCTGCATTTGGAGGTTCGAATCCTCCCGCCCCAGCCAGCTTTCCCATCAGAAACGAAAGGAATAGTAATGCCGATCCAGTTAAAAATGGAAAAGAGGGTGAGACTCGGTTCCAGAGAAGCCCGAAGGCTCCGTAGAGCGGGTTCTCTCCCGGGAATCATATACGGACAGGGTTCAGATGTTTCAATCAAGATTGAATACGCTGAATTCATGTCAAAAATTGGTTATTCCAAGTCCCTTGGTATTGTTGAACTAGATCTCGAGGGCGAAGAACTTAAGAGTATTATCAAAGAAGTTCAGTGGGACACTCTCACTGATAAACCACTTCACCTTGATTTCCAGCAGGTTTCAGATGACCAGCTTGTTCTGGTACCTGTACCCATCAAGCTCAGTGGTATCCCTGCGGGTGTTACCCTTGAGGGTGGTATTCTTGAGCATACAATGCACGAACTTGAAGTCACAGTTAGAGCTGCAGACATCCCATCAGAAATCACCTTTGATGTTGCAAATCTTAATCTTGGTGACAGACTTCACCTTTCAGACGTTGATCTTCCTGAGGGTCTTTCTGTAGACCTTGCATTTGACCCTGTTATCGCAGGTGTTATTGCACCCAAGGCTCTTCTTGTTAAAGAGGATGAGCTGGAAGAGGAAACTGAAGAAGAGGACGCTGAGGGCGCAGAAGCTCCTTCCGCGGAATAAAGTATGTGCACTTCGGATTCAGGAATCAGCATAATTGTTTGCCTTGGTAATCCTGGTCCGAAGTACGCTCTTACATGGCACAACGCCGGCTTCTGGGTAGCAGATATTCTTGCCCGAGAAGCCGGCGTTTCCTTTAAAAGAGCAGGTGCATTTGATGTTGCTTACATGCCGGGCGGTCTTCACCTGATAAAACCTTCTACCTACATGAACGAAAGTGGCAGAGCAGTTGGAGCAATTCTAACGGCAAGACAGAAGGATCCAGGAAACATGTTGCTTATATGCGACGATGTGAATTTGTCTCTTGGAACACTCAGACTCAGGAACAGTGGTTCAGCCGGCGGGCAAAATGGCCTCAAAGACACTATAGAGGTTCTTAAAACCCAGAATTTCCCCAGATTGAGAATCGGGATAGGGCCTAAACCAGAAAAGATGAACCTTGCAAAATTCGTACTCAAAAAAGTACCTAAACCGTCTCAGGAACTCGCCTCAGTTATGGCACACAGAGCAGCAGACTGTGCCCTTGAAGTAGTAAAGAACGGTGTAGAGGCAGCCCAGGGCATCTACAATGGTGTTTTCGAGTAATACAAAGAAGGCACCGGTCGGTGCCCCCTCTGTTACAAATATGACAAACCGATTCAGGTTTTTACTCCATTGCCGAAATAAGACCGAAAAAGGCAAAGCCGGTTGCAAGTGCGTCGCTGCCATCCATAATCATCTCACCTGTAACTACACCATCAGAATAGCCACCATCCCAGTGTATGATTACATCTGAACCTATCTCCGGAATGTCCATTTCACCAACACCCATAGCCATGACCATATTCAGGTATCCGGCCAGACTCATTTCCCCAGCCATCTCTCCCGAACCTGTAAGCTCCGCAGGTACATAGTCACCCGCAATAATGCTTAGGAGAACGGCTGGCTCAGGGGCTGTTTCAAGAAGAAGAGCACCGTTGTGGACTGTCATCCAGTAATTAAAAGTGAAAGAGGAAGTTGAATCAGGTAAAATTGACATTGACATAGAATAGAAATTTGTTCCGTCGATTTCAACAATGCCATTGTCCTCAATGGAAAAACTACCTTCCAACTCTGCGTTTTGCTCTAGAAGGGGCATGAGCAAATACAGATAATCCGAGTACATCACAGCAATATCTTCAACAGAAACATCAGAGTTTACTTCGTATGCTGCAGTCATGTGTATAAAATCATCGTTGTAAATGGAAACCGCTCCATTTGAAGCCATTGAAGACCAGAATTCCAACACTTCATCATCGAGTTCGGTTGTGAAAACTTCTGTAAATGCTTTTGTAATTTCAAAAGCTATCTCTGAAGGCATTTGGAAACGAACAGTTGCCACATCACCCATCGTTATGAAATCAAGCATGTCTGTAGCCGGGGAGTGAACCAAGAGTTCAGCAAGTTCCGTACCGGGTATAAAGCTTATCCTTTTCTTCATCACGAAATTTTCAGCATCAGTTCCAATAGTAATTTCAAGCATATCTGCCTGAGTTAGTAATGATTCAATACCATCCATATAAACATCCATGAAGGCGGGAACAAAGGCGGGCATCGTTGTATCTGCCGCCATCCCCTGCATCATCAGCATCCTGGCCATAGGCATCTGCCCCGCTGCCATAGGGCCAATCATGGAAAGATTGAATTTCATATTGAGACTGGCAGGAGCAATCGCTGATTGGGTTTCAGAGGATAACGAGGAAACAAGTGCTGAAAGCTTTATGCTGGACATAGCCATTAAAGCCACACCCCTGGTCCCAGTAAAGAACATTTTACCCTGTTCAGCATCCATTGAGTAAACGGGGAGGCCATCGATTGACTCTTCTGTAGTCAGTTCAACTCCCATCTCTTCCAGAAGAGATATGAATAGGGGGAAATCGGGTGCAGAAACAGCCATACCTGAGCTGGTCGGCATTGCACTTTCCATCCAGAGGACAACCTGACCGGATGGATCAACACCATATCTGGAAGTAATAGAGTCCATTGAAGGCAGAGCAAGCTGTTCACAGATAAGATTCTCGAGAAGCTTTACCCCTAGAAGAGGGGCCCCATCCTCAATAAACCCATCAATGTTTCTTACCAGAGCAGCTGGATCGTTAAGAACAAATGATATCATTGCTCTTTCTGGAAGTACAGATAACGGACTTGCTTCCTCTACGGTACTATCACTGCCGCATGCCATTAGCATCAGTGCAACAACTAGAGCGGCCACTAGATATAGTTTCATCGCTTCTCCCTTCGAGTACAGTTAAATTCCTACCTCCCATAGTTTAATCAATATCACATGCTTTTGTCAAAAAATTGGTACTTTACTGTGGGGGCAATATTCCATTAGAATTGTAACTATGAATAAAACGTTAGATCTTTTCAGCAGCATTCCCAGCAGTGATGTACGCATTTTGTTTCTTGACACCGAAACCACCGGCCCTGACCCTTCTACAGCCGAAGTGTGTGAAGTCGCATTTTTACTGGCAGAATACAACGGATTCACCTTCACAGGTAAAAAGCAGGTATTTGAAACGCTTGTCAAGCCATCCGTACCTATTCCTCCTGAAGCATCAGCAGTTAACCAGATCAGCAACAGAATGGTTGCTGAATATCCAGCAGCAGAGCAATTCACTGCAGAGATAGCTAAATTGACAGAAAAAGCTGATTTCATATCGGCTCACAATCTACCATACGACTACATGATTCTCAAAAGACAGTATCCTTCTCTTTTTAGCCGCTTCAACAGAAAGATGCACATAGATACTCTCAGGCTATCAAGACATATCTGGCAGGAAATTCCCTCGCATGCTCTTCAAGCTCTCAGGTACAGGTTCGAACTTGATCATGATATACAGGGTGAAGCCCACCGGGCTCTTTTCGATACAGAGCTTGTTCAGTCTTTGCTGCATTTCTCTCTTAAGAGCCCTATCTGTTCTGACCTGGAGAATAACTGGAATTTGCTTGTTGATCGCATACATTCTCCTCTCGAAGTCAAAATTTTTACTTTCGGCAAGTACAGAGGCAACCTGGTTGAGGATACAGTCGCAAGCGATCCTGACTACATCCGATGGTTAATGAAGCAAAAATGGCTTTCTGAAGAGCATCCAGATCTTTATCACACAATTCTCAGTAAAACAGGAGCAAAAAAATGACATCCAGTTCCAGCTGGCTTGTAAAGGGCGGTAATACGCTCCAAGGCACACTTGTACCTTCCGGAAGTAAAAATGCAGCACTACCTATTCTGGCAGCAACACTTCTTACTAGAGAGGCTGTTAATCTGCATCGCTGCCCTGGCATACTCGATGTAAAAGCCATGATTAATTTACTTAGGAATCTCGGTGCAGAGGTTTCACCTGACAACGGCTCAGGTTCCTTCAAAATTACTGCTCGCGATATTTCTTCAGAAAATCTCGGTGACGAGCTTTCCCGAACAATCAGAGCTTCGATACTGCTTGCAGGGCCGATGGTCGCAAGAACAGGCTCTATTGAACTTCCTCCTCCTGGCGGCGATGTCATCGGCAAAAGAAGGTTAGATACCCATTTTCTTGTCCTTGAAATGCTTGGTGCAAAGGTATCATTTAATGGAAAATTGATAAAGGTCGAAGCGCTCTCAGGCCTCAAAGGAGCAGAAATTCACTTGGATGAACCAAGTGTAACCGCTACTGAGAACGCCTTAATGGCAGCTTCTGTCGCTATCGGAACCTCTGTAATTTACAATGCTGCCTGTGAACCCAACGTACAGGATCTAGCTGTTCTGCTTCGCGCTATGGGAGCAGATATTCAAGGAGAGGGAACCAACAGAATTACTATTCGTGGTAAAGGGGATCTTCTTCACGGAGCAACTCACACTATCTGTCCTGATCACATTGAAATTGGAAGTTTTATTGGCCTGGCTGCATGCTGTCATGGTCGCGTCGAGATACCCAATGTACCAGGAAACATTATTCGACCCACTCTTATCGGCCTCGGTCGTTTGGGAGTAGAGGTCCAGCATGATGACAATGACACTCTTGTTATCCCTGCGAATCAGAATCTGGTAGTACAGCCGGACAGAAGTGGTAGTATTCCTACTATATACGATTCTCCGTGGCCCGGTTTCTCTCCGGACCTGACAAGCACAGCTGTTGTTGTAGCCACTCAGGCAAAGGGAACAAGTCTTGTTTTTGAAAAGATGTTTGAGTCAAGGCTGTTTTTTGTAGACAAGCTTGCAGCTATGGGAGCAGCTCTTATCCTCTGTGACCCACATCGTGTAGTTGTTTCGGGGCCATCCAAGCTTGTTGGAACTGAAGTATCAAGCCCGGATATAAGAGCAGGTATGGCTCTGCTTACGGCAGCACTTTGTGCCGAGGGGGAAAGCGTCATTCATAATGTTCACCAGATAGAGCGAGGTTATGAAAACATTGTTCAGCGCTTGAAGGCATTGGGTGCTGATATTACACCACTTACTAATTAGGACTGAATCATAATGAAACTATTTTTTATTTTTCCAGTGGTTTTAGCCGCTATTCTTTTCTCAGGATGTACGGATCCTGAAGAAACTTACGTCTGGCCGGATGGAGCTCAGCTCTGGCTGGGTGGAGTCTACGCCGACACTGCTCTTTCCTGGTCTCCATACGGCGATGTGCTATTCTTTTCAGCTCATGTTTCATCCGGAGCTAGCAGATTGTTCGGTACCGACGGGTTAACTGAACCTGTTGATCGTACTTTTACCGGACTGGATGAATTTATGGGTCCACTGGGTGCCTGGAATGCTGAAGCCGGCAGAATCGTTTATACTGCCCTCAACGCCGACAGCATGCGCAGTCAGATCAGATCGATTCCGGGGAACGAAACAAACGTAACCGTTCACATTCAGGATAGCCTTCTCAATGCCTTTCCTACTTATAACATAGCTGGAGACAGTATACTTTACTGCTGCAAAGTTACAGGAGACTGGCGCCTTTATCAAATTCCATCCACTCATACTCCTAGTTCGCTAGATTCTCCTGTTCTACAAACTGGATTCCCTGATGGAGATATTCTCAGACCATCCTACAGCCCGGAAACAGGAAACTGGATACTTTTCCAACACAGAGCAACCTCTTCAGACGATTGGGATGTAATGATTGCTCATGCCGATGGAACTGATCAGAAAATACTATCTGCAAACAATGCAGATGACATTCATCCTACATGGGGACCGGACGACGAATGGGTAGCATTCTCTTCAGAGAGAACAGGAAACTTTGATATATTCCTCATTAATGTTTTAACTGACTCACTTATTCAGCTAACTGATGATCCGGCAATAGATCAGTATCCTGCCTGGAACCCCAGAAATGAATGGATAGCATTCAGTTCTGACAGAGCATCAGGAACATGGAATATGGATATCTTTTCCATTGGCCAACCTGATCTTCCCTGATCTTTATTTATCACATTTCAGTGTGCTCACAGCTGGATTACTTCTCCTGAAGTAGTCCAGCTTTTTTTCTTCAATAGAACATTGAATTCAGTAAATGATTGAACGATGATCTGGGTATAAAACCTAAACCTCTTTGGAGAGATGCTTTTGGCGCTGCCTCTTCTAGTAAGTATCTCGTCAATCCTTTTAGCAGTATTCTCTGCTCTCGCACTACTGTCCTTCGATCAAACTGTGCCGGTTAGAAACAAGGTGCCATCCCAGTTATATAAGAAAAAAGGTCGCCGGTAAAAACCGGCGACCTTTCTCGATCACAACTGTATTTCTACTGAAGCATCATTTCGATAGCCTGCATAAGCTCGACAAGGAAATCAGGGTCTGACATCTGAATGTCAAGCCCGAATCCTTCACTTCTACAAATACCGAGGGCAGGTCTGAAGTATAGATTTCTGTAAGCCATGGCAGCTGCCATACCTTTCATCTTCAAACTTGTAATTCCTGCGTAATGACTAAAGGAGTATTCTCCCTCATCGGCAAGACCGATAAGAGTTGCAACTCCTGAAAGTACATCAGCATTCTCGCCTCTGGCATCCTGAAGCAGTCCGTAAGCAGCAACAGCATCTGTTGCAAATGCAGTCTGCCCACCAGCGTTCTGATATGTAGCGTACTCATACCCCATATCGTTGTCGTTCATGCACCAGGTTCTGTAATTCTCGCCAGCTTCCACCCTAAAGTATGGCACACTGATATAAACGGTAGTGGCAGCCGTACCGTTAACTAAAGAGTCAACAGCACAGTCCTGAGAGGAGAAACCGTTTACAACAATGAACATTGCAGTAACATTCGGATTATCGATCTCGAATGTGTACTGGAATCTCATGTTGGAATACTCATCATAGAGCCAGTCACCAATCTCTACATTAGTAACAGCAAGATGCCAAGTGGTATCCCCAGCGGATACACTAAAGGAGGGTATCAGAGTATCTCCTTCAACAACAAGCAGACTATCACCGAAAGATTCGATAACCATTCTGTCATTGGCTGTCAGAGCAGGAACAGTACAATCGAATACTGTCCAGTCCTTATCCTGAGTCATGGACCCGGACAAAAGCTCTATTGGCCATGTTCCATCATCATGCTGAACTGCCATGTAGTCATACTGATCCCCAATTACCCAGTAATCAGGAAGAAGTATTGAGCACCATCCGGCACCAAGATAGGCGTCGGGTTTGGCAACATCCATGTCAAGAGCATTCTGGAAAGCCTCCATTGCGCCAACGTAGTCTCCAGCCTCAAAACAGGCCCAGCCCATAGTTACGTAACCGTCATAGCCGATTACCTCAGGCTGTGTTACTCCACCATCGTAGCAACCCGCTACGAGAATGAGGGAGGCTGCAATAACAGCTATTAGTATCGCGTTGATTTTTTTCATCATGTCCCCCCCCTACTGTACTTTGAGCATCTTCTGAGTAAGAACCTGGCCTGCGGTTTCCAGTCTGCAGAAGTAAACTCCTGCGCCGACTGAAGTACCGGAAGCGTCTGTTCCGTCCCAGATGATAGTGTGATTTGCCGCTGCCATTTCTTCATTGGCAATGGTAGATACCAAGCGACCGGTCATATCAAATACATTCAACCTTACATTACCGCTAACTGGCAGGCCGAAGCTTATGGCAGTCTGGGCAATGAACGGGTTGGGTGCATTTTCAGCAAGAACAAGTTGCGCTGGGATCTCAGGTGCATAAACACCGATTCCCTCACCGAGTGCATAAATTCCGCCTTCTACAACTGTAGCTGTAATCTTACCATCCTGAAGCCAGCTATCAAGAATTTCCCAGCCCTGAGCTGTGTAACGATACACAGAAGCAGCACTGGTAGTGCTGTTGAAGGAAAGGGTTCCTGTTACGGAAGGAATAGATACAGGACCGGCGATTATGCCAGTCATCTCGCCGCGTACACTTTGAATTGAGCTGCTTGTTGCAACTGCAAGACCAAGAGTTCCTGTTTCAGCAAGAGTAATCATGCTTCCACTAGGAGCTCCACCTCTTTGTACATTAAGACTTGCATAGTCGAGTTCAAGAAGAACATCTGTGTCGGCGAACCCGACAGCTACATTCTTAAGACCCTGAACAAAGTGGCCTGTACTATCGTAGCCACTGAACGAAAGTTCATAGTTTCCGCTTGACCAAGCACTAAACGTGCCTGTGTAGACGCCACCGTAAAACGGTGTCATCTTCATGTTAAGAACTGAATCTAGGAGGGTTGCCTCAAAAATTGGTCCTACCCAGTCATAGCCTTCAATCTCTAATGAAGCCTTGTCAACCAGAGCACAGTAAGTTGTTATGTACTGTGACACAAGACTGTTCTGATGAAGAGCAGACTCGGTCTCAGGACTAACTTCATCATTCGAGATGTAATATCTCGTACTAGGTGCTCCACCTGGGTTGTTATTCGTAAGAATAATGTAGGTGTTAGGCTCAGTCAAAGTGAATGACGTATTGTACAGATCGTCAAAAGTAAGTGACTCAATAGAGACAAATTCTCCACTTTCGTTGTCACACTTTACAATAAGACCTTCCCATCTGGTATTTACGGCACTATTAGCGCCAGTTCCATCTGAGTACTGACCATTGAAATAAGTGTGCCATGCCTCTTCATAACCGGAGAATCTACAGTACTGACAAGCCCAGATCGGGCCTTTCATAGCGTACTTAAGTACTGGTAGTGTTCCCGTGATAGGATAGCTGTTGAATGAAAGGGTAAAAGCAGTACCAAGTCCTGCATGTGCCCAGTCTTCCAAAGTTGTTCCTGCAAGGAAGTCGTACATGTAGATACCGCCACCGAAATCGCTACGGAAATCGTTGTGAAGGTTGCATACAAGCCAATCGAAGTACAATGGTACAACGTTGTCCTGAACGGCAGTTTCTTCAACAGCGGAAGGATCAATAGCGTAAGCGATGGAAAGCATTCCCACATTTGCATCATCTTTAGCAATGGTGGAGATGATAGAATCACCCTCACGCTGTGCAAGATACATAAACCAAAGGAATGACTGACCACGAGAACCACCGTAATCGGATTTCTGAGCACTTGAAACTGCGTTTATCAGTTCCAGAGTAGCCTGCTTTCTGAATTCCTTCATAATCTCGATGGTTCCGTGCACTGCACCACTAGCTGTGGTCTCGGTAAATCCGAAGCAGCGATACTGCATAACATCGGCGATACCTCTAATGAGCCAAGCCTCTTCATCAGCCTGCATAGACTGAAGGCTAAGAGTTGCAAGCCCGTTAGCAAGATTCCATTCTCTCATTTCAACAGCTGCAACCATTGTGCCCGGGTCTGTTGAATAAGGGTGAATGTTCACGAAAAACAATTCTGTAGCAACACCCTCTATCTCGTTAAATTCAGGATCAGCATAGTACATGTTGTTCCTGGGACCCTGCGAAGTAGAACTAGTGTTGTACTTCGTAGGGATTGCTGCTAAAACAACAACAACTTTGCCGTCGCTATCGAGATCAAGAGGAACGCCGCAATCAGATGTTACGGTACCCCATACATTGCTTTCAAAGGAAGCTGTAAGGGCGTTGAAATCGTCGGGTGTAACCATATTGTCTTCAAGACTGGTTCCCCATACTTCTTTTGGTACAAAACTTGAATCTGCGAAGCCGCCTTTATCATCAACATAACTGGTATTCTGTACCAGCCATACTGCGTGATCGGTAATGGCACGACAGGTAAACATTCTCTCTACTGGTGCTGCGGGGAATTCCTCCACATTGGGAACCAGTACTGTTACCTGATCATTCACCTCGATTGCTGAGGCGTTGCTAATACCGAGGAGCGGCATCAGGAGAACGGCGAAGACGGCTAGTATACCAATCTTCCCTTTTCCCGAAAATGTGTTCATTTGAACCTCCTCGTAACTAGGTTTCTTTGTTACTTCGTATCTATTTTTTTTACCGGTATTATCAGTCCGGCACACATTAACTATTTTGCGACAGTTCATAATCAGAAATCCTCTTCTGCAGCTCCGGAGTTTCCACCAGAGTTTACATTCATGATCATTCCCTGCCAGTTTGGATAACTTACTTCACCCTCGACTGTGGAAAACACCTGAAGATAATCTCCATTACCCAGTAAATCAGCAAAAACAAAGTTCTCCTGGATTGAACTGTAGTAATACCAAAGTTCATAAGGTGACTGAGTTGTGCTGAACGGGTTTGCTTCCACTTCATCGGGTTGACCAAAGATCAGGTACACCCTTCCCCTGTCGGTCTCCCAACCTTCTTTTCCGTGGGTTGAGTATCTTGAAGCAACAGTGCTGCGTCTCTCCAGATATCCCGCATGTTCTCCGGGACGAGCGTTCCAGTAGTTGTCGTAGTAGAGCTCTTTACCTTCTTCCTCCAGTCTATTGAACAATTCTAGATCTTCCTGGTTCAGCAAAATGACGAATTCGGTCAGAGCTCTGGCAGAGTTGATATCTACCGTCTGCTCTGATTCGAAAGTTGGAAGAAAAACTTCCACCACCATAGGTTTGTTTATAGAACCCAGGGTGTCTCCATTCTGAGTGTAAGTGACAGAGAGGCTAAAAAGCCCAGGTTCTCTCACTACAGAAAGATCAATACTGTCCAGCAATGCTACTGTCTCCATTCCCTCTGGAATAGAAATAGCATCTGCAGGTCTGGCAAAGATTGGAATACCCTCTGAGTTGAGCAATTTGCTGTACCTGAGAATTTCTGTTCCCCCGAGGGAATAGAGTTCCTGATAGGTATAGACAATTGCCTCTCCTGGCAGGGTAAATCTGGTTGATGCTGCTGGGAAAACAATAATGCTTCCCTTTAACAGCGAGTTGATTGAACCCTCAACGGCTGGCATGATAGTTCTTGCCATCTCAAGATCACTAAGGTGCTCAGGATTTTCAACGGAAAGCTGCTTTACAGCAACTCCCTGTGTCCCATTGTACACATCAGTCATAGCGAGTGTAAGAGTCCACTCTCCTTCCAGCGCAGGCAATAAGGTACAGTTTACTGCTCTTCCACTTTCACTCCAGGAAATAGGAGTGTTCCAGATGTCTGCTGCAAGAGTATCTCCGGTAGCATTTGTTAAAGATACCTCTGTAGTAACTAGAGACATCCCATCTGAATTCTGTGAAAACTGAGCAATATCTACTTCCTGATAAACTTCAAGAAGAAGTGTATCTCCAGCCCCCATTTTGAAAACAGCGGTGTCTATGGCAAAATCAACATTGCCATCACTTACTGTTGCCAAACCCAGAGCTGCTGCTGTACAAGCCAGCACAAGGAGAATAGCAGTTGTGCTTCTAGTCATTTGACCGTTCCTCTCTGGAATTGAATGCTCTATCCACAATTTCCCAGCCCTCTACCATTTCGTATAAATTGTATCCATCAGAATCTACGAAAGTAATAATGAGCGTTGGGGTAAAGTACTCCCATGTAATGTAGGGGTAATCTCCAATCTCAAATGGGTAATTCTCGACAATGTCGGGTTCTCCCATTTTTGCATAGATGACACCCCTGTCTGTATTGATACCGCGTATCCCGGTGGTAGTGAAATCTCTTGAAATCCTGTCAAGCCTGAGCAGATAGGAATCAAGATATTCATTCTCTCTGGTAGCTGGATTGGGATCACGCCTTGTCCAGAAGTCTGCCATGACAGAATTTCTATCTCCAAGGCCACCCGCTCTTTCCAGCTCTGAAAGTTCGTAAGCTGAAGCGATTGGTCTGACTAAACTTGTCGTTTCGTCAACGTCATCGCCCCAGACATCCCAAGCTTCCAACAAAGAAATCGAGCTAGATGAAGAAGCGACAACAGAGTCGCCCCTAAGGGCTGCTACAGTAAATCTGTACCTGCCCTTCTCAATGCCACTTAGGGAAACATCAGCGCTGTACAGTAAAACACCACCATCTCTGAACTCACCCTCGAGCCAGCCTTCTCTCACAACGTCAGTTGCTCTGTCGAGAAGGGCATAGGCTCCAAGTGGAATATTCTGACCTTCATCCTCAGGAATGTAAACATTCCATGAGAGACTAGTATATCCGGAAGCTCTTACGTAGCCACCGGGAGAAACTCTAACACCACCACTTGACCAGAGATCAGAGTTAGCTGCGTCGATGAAAACATCCACCTCGCTGCTTTGTGTTGATCCCGACTCAAGATCGGTAAGAGTAACCGATACAGAATGCTCACCTGTTTGAAGCAAGTCAAATAAAAGTACTTCACTAATGGGGAAAGAACTGTCTGCAAGTCTACTGCCCCTGCGAAGGAAATCCTCGCCGTCAATGGTGGAGGTTACTTCGTAAGAAACAACCTGTTCACCATCAGAGCTTACTGCGATAAGATCATCCTCGTCAATGAGTACGGTAATCTCCACAGATCCTGTATTAGAGGACCTGGAAGGAAACGAACTCCAGCTGAGGTTGAAACCTGTAAGAGCAAGCAATGTTATGGCTGCAGTAGTTGTCATTCAAGCCTTTCCGAGAGTTGGGAAGGGAAAACCCCTCCGGTTAAGTTAGCAATTTGCTAAAATGTAAATCCAAGACTGGCACTGTGAACCATCTCGAGTCTGTTGAAATCCTGATAAGCGTAATCCAGAGTAAGAGCTTTGTCTGCCATTGGTACACGGAAACCGGCACCTGCAGTAAGACCTTCTTCATCTGTATTGACGCGATAACCGCCCCTAAGAGCAATCATGTTGTTATACCAGTATTCGGCACCAATATTTACCTGCTCTACATTATCAGCAGGGTGTACACCATCTACTTCAACTGTAACCTGGTGAGGACCCTGATCAACCACGTCCATGGCAAGACCAATCTTGAAGTTCATGGGCATGGAGTAGGGATCGTAAGTTTCGGATGAATCTGCTCCACTGTTCCAGGTTAAGCCTTCTCCATCAGGAGTAAGCTCAGGGCCGAAGTTCTGGATCGACATTCCGATACGAAGAGTCTTGAAACCTGTATCGTAGAGAGTACCAATATCGATAGCTACGCCACCGGCAGATACGTCATCCCAGGTTTCGCGAACATACTTTGCAGTTAAACCTGCGCTGAATCGGTCTGTGAGCATTCTTGCGAAAGAAAGACCAACAACCATGTCTGAGCATGTGAATGTCTCTGTTCCACTTGGATTCTCAACTGTGGTAAGGGCCATGTCGCCACTGGAGAGCAGTCCGAACTGCATAGCGACAGTACCGATTCCAGGTAACTGATGTGTAACTATGCCATTACCGTAAAGCATATCACCGTAAAGCTGTGTTCCTGAGAACATGAACTGGGTTCCAGGAACTCTTACAAGAGCACCCGGATTCCAATATGCAGCACTTGGATCATCGGCTGTTGCGACAAAGGCACTGCCCATAGCTATCCCACGGCAACCAACGCCGATCTTGAGAAACTGGGCACCTGACGTTCCTGTTTTTGCAAAAGAAGCTTGTGCAATTGCAGGGAACAGCAGGAAGGCAACCAGGGCGGTTGCAAGAATCATGCTGGTTCGCTTCATGGTTTCCTCCCTTCTTATTTAATGATTGCGAACTTGTCAATCACGAAATCATCTGCGGTCTCTACTCTGTATACATAGAGGCCAGTTACTACGTCTTGATCATTTCTGGAAACGAGATCCCAGTACTCTGTACCGATTTCTCCAGAGTAATCACGATGTTCAAGGGTCACGACATGATCTCCCGAAAGTGTGTAAATATGGATATCACACATTGAAGGAAGATTGATGAACGCGATTTTGTTAAAGTAGGTTGCTTCCCATGCAGCACTGATCTTGTAGGGGTTGGGAACTACTCTTACATTTTCCGTCCAGTTTGAATCGGTATCCCAGTTAGGAGTAACAGCAACAGGTGTACCCTCAAGAGTCTGTTTGTAGTTACTCTTTGTACTTTCAACTTCGGTCTCTGCATCGAATGCAGTAACAACGTAGAAGTAAGGGAAACCATTTCTGGCTGTGTTATCTGTGTACTCGTGAATACCCGGCTCTGTGACTGTAGCTACAAGCTCAAATTCACCAGGAGCATAGGTAGATCTGTAAATCTTGTATCCTCCGAAAGGAGAATAAGACTCTGCATTTGCACCCCATTCAAGGTGAACTGCATTGTCCTGAGGCTCGTAGAAAAGGATTGGGGTAGGAGGAAGAGCTGGTACGCCCCATCCGCCATCGAGATAGTAAGCGCTGAGAAGCTGATCTGCAGCTTCACGAGCACCATCAAGACCAAGTCCTACTATCCATCCGCCTACGACAAACAGACTATCTCCATCTTCAAGATTTACAGGTCCTGCAGAAGGCAGGAATCTGTAATCGAAGGTAGGATATCCGAGTGCAAGTGGGTTGTTGTAAACAAAAGGCCATGGTCCGGGGTTCGGAGTATTCCTGGCCTCTGGTGTGTTTGGATTTCCAACCCAGTCTTCGAGATAAGCCGGTCCACTGTACTGACCGCTCTCATCAGGGAACTGTCCCCACATGTAATCATATTTCTCAATATCAATACCCGGATCACTTTCCCAGTTCCACCAAGCGTGACTGAGAGGAATCGGGACTGAGTCTACATCACAGGGGCGCTCAGTTGTGCCATCTGCTTTAATGATATAGAGATCGAGAAGACGCCAGGCGATGTATCCGTTTGCAGGATTATCGAGATCCTGCTCGCCACTGTCATCAACTGTACTTCCAGCTGCGTCGCCATCCCACATGTAGCTCATGTTTCTAGGAACAACTGCGTAGGTAGTGTCGTTAGTTGATTCGTGCAGCCAGAAATGCTCAGGACGGTTGCCCTCTGTGAACATTTCCATACCTGTTCCGCTGTTGACAGGATAGATGAAGTTAGCAGGATCACCACTCTCAGTAGTTTTAACTTTGTAGAGAATTGTGTAGTGATCTGAAACACCATTTCCATCAACATCGTTATCCATAATGTAATCTGATGCGATGTAGTTGTAGTAGTACCAGATGTTGTTAGGATCGTCTTCAGCAAGAGGACTGTCGGGATTCTGTTGGTAGGTGTAGATATCCTGCTCGCTAGCCTTTACGCCATCCTGGAAGATGTACTCGAAGTCATCAACCTCAGGGTCGCCAGTAAGCCAGATAGCATGACCATCGTAGTAAACCATATCCTCGATAGCTGCTTCAACAGGATCTGCTGTAGCAATATCACAATCTCCACGAATACCAACAACGAAACCATCCAATGGTGCGCCACTGCCGTATTCACTGTGGTGAGTAACTACGAATTTGTTTGCTATAAAGTTGTTATAGCCGGGTGTACCCCATCCGTAGTTCTCTTCCCATACGCGCATTCCGTAGGGATCAGAGTTCTGTGTCAAATCCCAGTCATCGTAACCATACTGGGTCTGCTCAAGAGCAGTAGGACCTGGAACGAGTTTCTCCATAGGGAAACCGTCGCTTGCCCAGAGTTCCCAGTCACCGTAGTCTGAGCAACTTGCCCATTTACCGAAACCACCTGTTGAGGTAACTTCACCTGCGCAGCAACTCCAGTAGTTTCCTGCCCAGAGGTAACTGCTGCCGGACCCCCCCGGCCATTCCATTGAAGGATAATTCGCATCCGGGTCTCCAAACCTGCCGAGATTCAGAAATGCACTCCAGACATTACTCAGGTTGTGCAGTCCCCAGACCAATCCAGGTCTAGCATCTGTGGTCTCCGGCAGGGAAACCTCTCTAAGCTCTCTTGCGAGGCCCGTGCCAACAAACACAAAGAGTGCAAGCACGGCGAGTGCAAGGAAACCGTGACTTTGCCTGGTTCTCCTCATACTCACTTTCACCTCCTGTCTTTTACCTAACCCATTTTTCTTTAGGGCTCGGTTCCTACTGATGGTGTGTGTTATACCCATACAACACACGCTAATTAGTTAACTCGAAGTTGTAACCCAAAGAAGTCCATACAGCAACGGGTTGACCGTTGTTGCGTGCAGGAGACCAGCGTGTATTCCACGCGGCATCCATGGCTGCCTGATCGAGGCTGCCAACTCCACTTGAGTTGTAAAGCTGTACATCAGCTACTGTTCCATCTGCTTTTACAAATATCCAGAGTGTAACCATACCTTCTACACCAGCCTGACTGGCAAGATCGGGGTACGTTGGAGCAGGCCTGTAAGTGCATACTGGGAAAACTTCAGCGGCCATAAACCGTGGAGGTCCCATTTCTTCACTCTGTTCAGTTTCTGCAAGCTCGTCGCTCTGGTCAATTGTTAAAGCTTCTGAAAGACCCTCTGTGTCTTCACTAAGGGAAAGCGTGATATCAAGCTCTTCAATAATTTCTTCTGTTTCATCCTGCAATTCTTCCTGTTCTTCTTCTACTTCTTCTTCCTGTTCTTCAACGTCGTCGTCGAAAGCGATATCAGCCTCTACAGCTTCCATCTGAGAATCCGAAGTTCGAGTAGACAGCCTGCCCAGTTCACTGGCAGGAATAAACTCGAAGAAGATGATCAGAAACGCGAGAGCAACGACAATACCCCACTCGAAACCGAGTTCGGACTTTCTTCTGCCCTCTATATTAGCGTTTGTAGACATCTCACCTCCCTATATTCCTGTGCTCAAGTCCTGAGCATTAAACTGAATGCTGTACAATTCCTCGAAACGAAGTGCCGCAAAAAGATCAACCATTATTCCCATTGGCACACGGGTGTCTGCATTGAGAACAATGACATCAAGGTGCTTGTTCTGCTCACGCCAGAACTTGTCTGCAAGGCTCTTAAGCTGCACTGCAACCTGATCCATAGGCAGATCGTAATCGCCTATTCTTGCAACAACAAGACTCTGATCATCACCGGGAGTAATCTGTTTGATCCAGACTGTCACGGTGAGGTTCTCTTTACCCAGCTCACTCATTACCTGAGGATGAGCTTGGGGAAAGCGAATCCTGAGACCACTGTCATCCTTGAAAATGGTTGTTGCCATGAAGAAAACAAGAAGCAGGAATACAATATCCGACATGGTGCTCGAAGATATTGAGTCTCCAACTTTCATTCTTCTTTTAAACTTCATTACACTCCACCTCCAAGTCGTTCCTGAAGTGTGATACCCGTACGGCTGACACCATTGCGCCTGATAACATCAAGCGTTGAAATCATACCGTCGTAATCACAGTCAGGGAAAAACTTGAGAATAACAACAAGCTCACTCTCTCTTACGGCTGAAGCAATATCTCCCTGCCTGGCATCAGCCAGAACGAGAGTATCACCGAAAGCCACTTCTCCAAAGTTTGGATCGATGACTACAGGAGCATCTCCACCCATGATTTCACGGATTAGTCCGGATCTAACTACCGGAATGAGATTCTCCGCCTGAATCGCCGAACTCAAACTGGAATAAGTACCTGAAGGTACACCCTTTGCAACTTCCAGGTTATTGAGCAGTCGGATGGAAGTAGCTTCCACTGTTTCTGCTCTCTGGGCCGCAAGGGTCATTATTCCATCCTGAAGTTCCGGGTCATCAAGTGCGACATCCTCGCCGGCTCTGGCCCTCTGCAGCGGCCCATTGGGGGGTGCCTGATCTATAAGAGCAACGTAGCTCCCAAGACCCCACTGCTTGATGGTCATAACCAGTCGATTAGTCTCATCGATTACCACCTCTTCTGTCACCTCATCGGGCTTTTTAGGCAGCTGATAGCTGATGCCCTTCTGAACATCAAAGGTGGTTGTCACCAGGAAGAAGATCAGCAGCAGGAATGCAATATCGGACATGGACGAATCAGAAAATTCGCCTGTTGCCCGTGGTTTTTTACTGCGCATTCTTGCTCCTTATCACAACTGCTTGAGATGTTCCATGTCGGCAAGCTGGTCAACGAGGTACACGCTTGCCTCTTCCATATCTGTTACAAAACGACCGATCTTGGAGATGAAGAAGTTGTTCGCCATCTGAATGGGAATTGCCACAATAAGACCAGAGGCCGTAGTGATAAGCGCTTCCTGAATACCGCCTGCTACGAGGCTGGCATCAACATTCTTGGCTGCAGCAATCTCTCCGAAAGCACGGATCATTCCAGAAACCGTACCAAGGAAACCTATCATTGGAGCGACACTTGAAACTGTCGCAAGAACAACAAGGCCTTTCTCAAGATGTGCCATTTCAATTGAGCCGGCGCTCTCTATTGCCTTTTCAACATCAACAAGACCCTTGTCTCTTCTCATGAGCCCAGCTCTGAGAATAGCAGATACAGGACCGCGTGTGCGATCACAGAGATTCTCTGCACCGCTCAAGTCGCCCTTGCGGATATATCCGCCAAGCTGCTCAAGGAATTTGTTAACATCGAGCTTTGCTTTGCTGAAAGTAATAAATCTTTCAACAGTAACAGCGATACCAATTATCAAAGCAAGAAGAAGTGGCCACATGAAGTTTCCACCGGAGATAAACAGATCCTTAAGATCCATACTGGCGCTCTGTGAACGCTCAACTTCTTCTGCTACAGGTGCCTCGGAAGCATCATCCTGCATGGTCTCTGCAACCGGTTCTTCAACTGGAGCAGGAACTTCCTCAACTGTTTCGGTCACCTCATCGGTGGTTTCTATTGCTTCCGGTTCTTCACCCTGAGCCATGGCAAAAGGTGCCATGATCAGAAGAAGTACCAGCAGTATTTTATGCATCTGGTAACTCTCCTTGTTCTTGCGGAATAGTCCGCCTAAAATTCCTACCATTCGAAATCTATACCGAATCTGATCTGTCTTCTGCGTGAGTAAGCAGCAGGGTTACCCATTCCACCAGTTGGATCGTGGCTTGGCTCACCGGTACCGGTAAGATCAGCGTCGTACCATGCTGGATCAATAATGGTGTTGATGTTTGCGCGATTGAAGAGATTGAGTGCCCATACGTAGACATTCAAAGAAGTATCGCCCATCCAGAACATTTTATTGAGTTTTGCATTGGTGTTCATGGTGAAAGGATAGCGCTCGCCGTTAATCTGTGGATCTTCTGTGGCCTGGCTGCTGGCATTGTAAGGATAGCCGCTTCCATAGTTCCACTGAACTGAAAGACCAAGACCCTGAAGGTAACGAACTCCGCCCCATGCTGGACCCTCGTTGCGAGGAATGCGGAAATCTGCATTCACATTAACAACATGTCTCTGATCCCAGTCAAGGAAACTCTCACGCTTAGGAATAACCCAGCCTGCCCATGCGTAAGTGTAATTCTGGGTTGAGCTTGAACTCTTACCCTTGGCGATAGCATAAGTGTAGTTAGTGGAGAAACTGACGAAGTTTGAGGGGCGTCTCATGAGAGTAAACTCTGCACCACGAACATTACCGTAATCACCATTGATAAAGAGGTCATATGAGTCTACAGCTGTGAAGTAGTTCTTCTGCATGTCGATAAGACCAGTGATGTCTTTGTAGTAACCGGTGACATCGAGCATTGTCAACTCGTCAAACTGATGCTTCACACCAACTTCATAAGCAATGGTTTCCTCTGGCTCAAGATCCGGGTTACCCACGATTGGGAACGCACCGGAGAGATCAAAGTCTGCACCATCAAATATGTTGTTGAAATCTGGAATCTGGAAATAGTGACCGTATGTGAAGTGAAGAACATCACGCTCTGTAATCGGATGGCTGAAGCCAAGACGAGGACTGAGGTGATATTTTGCGCTAACACTTACAGGATTCGCAATGTGATCAGCATCGCCTACAGATGTTCCCGGATTAACAGGATCTGTAAGGTCTGCAGGGTAGTTATCGTAGTTGGGGTCGAAGTAGTCAAAACGAAGACCCGCATTAACGATCATTCCTCTGTACTCCATCTTATCCTGGAGATAAGCAGAAGCAGCATGTGGGAATGAATGCCACTGACCCATGTAGATATTACCACCGGAAGCGGTGTCTACTGTGAAATCGTAGATATCGTAATATTTACCCTCAACACCGAACTTCAACTGATGCTGCTGGTTAACCTGACTGGTAACGTCAAGTCTTGCTGTTGAAGTTGAGCTTCTCTGATCCATCCAGGCGTTTCTGTCTATACCGGAACGGTAGAAACCTTGGCTGTCCTGTGTACGATCAGGGGTGTAGTTAAGCCAGTCATCTCTGCTGAAGTCATCACCGAAGAAGCCGCCGCCCTCTGCCCTTGTTTTTCTCTGATAATCAGTGACATACTGATTAATCTTGAATTCAAGGAAACTGGCATCACTCAAAGTCTGAGTAAGGCCCATGGCGATAGTGTAGTTTTCAGTAAAGCCTGTTGGAAGGCCATAAAGAAGGTTGGATCCGGGATGGATCTCACCAGTGAGAGGATCCTCATAGGGATCTTCATATCTGGCATAGGACCAACCGCGATAAACACGGGCTTCCTGATCTCTGTAAAATCCACTGAAATTCAGTTTGGTTCTGGGGTTAGGTTTGATAGTAAGCTTAAGGCTACCATTGATCTGCTCACTACCGGTGTTCAGATAGTAACCGTAGTTTCCATCTGTACCGCCACCATTCTGCAACCATTTAACTGAACCGAAGAAACGAACATCGGCGCCAACATCGAGACCCATTGCAGGCAGAAGCAACTGCGTAATGGGTTCGGGTCCGCCGAGGGATGCTTCTGCAGAAAGCCTTGCCTCTGAAAAAGCAGCAGGCTTGTTGCCACCAAATTCCTGAAGTGGCATGCCATCAGTGCCGTCGAAGTTGGTACCAGCCCACCAGGAACCGGGATAACCCCAGGTCCAGTCTTTTGAAATACCGAGAGCATCAAAATCATTACCATTCATGGCGAGGGAACCGGTAAAACGGCGTCCACCTTCACGGGTAACAACATTGATAATACCAGACTGAGCATTTCCATATTCTGCACCGAAACCACCGGAAATAATGGATGTTTCAGCTACTGCAGAAAGAGGAAGTGATGTGTCAGAGTTGTTACCGTTCGGGTTGGTCTGTGATACACCATCCACAACATAAGCAACCTCTCCATCACGACCGCCGCGCATATGAAGTCCGCCGCGATCAAGGGCACCAGCCTGCTGGTTTACCACATCGGTAATACCTGCAACTGGCATTGTTCTGATCTCATCGCGACTCACAACAGATACACTCGATGTGACGCCACGAAGAATCATACCCCTCTGATCTGTTACGGTAATAACAGTGCTACCTACAGCTTCGGGGTTAAGAATGAAATCCATACGGGTGGTCATGTCAACGATGACACTTGCACCTTCCATGGTCTGCTCGCCCATACCAACCATGCTTGACCTGAGATTATAAGTCCCGGGTTGCAGATTGATGATGAAGTACTCTCCATTTGGATCCGTCATTGCACCAAAAGAAGTACCAATAATCATCACAGTCGCACCGATCAACGGATTTCCGTCCGAATCGGTAACACGACCGGCGATCTTACCGGTAGTTCCAGCGGTAGCAGCGAGGGACACAAAAAGTAGTAAAGCAAGCGAAATTACTGTCGCTCTTCTAAACACTTTGCAGCTCCTTTCTCCTTTGCTACAAACTGTGCAAATATCAGACACTCCAGCGTACACCCCCTGAAAGTATCCTATTTGCACTAACAAATAACCATTACCACGACAAGCGTGGCCACCTAACACTTTACAGCACACTGATTTACAGCGCACTAACCTATTGTCACACAACTCTTTCCTGTTGTAGGATACATAAGCCTCGGAACCGTGTCAAGAAGTCGACAATAGGCTTCCTGGAACAACAAAACAGGATCAGGGTATAAGTGCTTCTGCTCACTACAGGTAACTCGGATTTCACCAAAAGAGGGAAGCAGTAACAGCGATGTTTTTTTTGATGACGCTGTTGCCGGCAGTTTGCAGTCAAGTTCCATTTTCCCTTCTCCCTTCTACATCTATAACAGATTGATATCCAAATAGTTCATTAATTACAACGATTAATCTCTACAAAGCAAACTATCATTGCACCAATTGAGTTCAGTACCCAATCTAAAACACCTTCTCTAAACCGATCATTATAGTCTCACCGCTGTCATACAGGTGGTTGATGTAACTTTGAGGTACTGCACCTCCATCGCGCCATCTTCCCTGGAACTGATAAGCTCCGGACACCCGGTAATTACTGAAAGAGT
This sequence comes from Candidatus Fermentibacteraceae bacterium, assembly GCA_016744855.1. Lineage (GTDB taxonomy): Bacteria > Fermentibacterota > Fermentibacteria > Fermentibacterales > JCC-6 > Sabulitectum. The sequence continues at coordinate 58,825 of JADGDO010000003.1, forward strand.
AATCACCCCCAAAACTGAGACCCATACCTGTTTTTAGGGCCTGATCCGGTCTGTAGCCAGAAACACCCATAGACATGAAACAGTTATCTACAATAGTGGGATATCTTGCGAAAGCAGCGACTTTCAGATTATCCCCATCCAGCAATGAAAGCTCTGTACCTAGAAACCCACCCTCCATCCATGGGAAGGATGCCGCAGCTCCAAGATTGACAGATGAATGGTAACGAGAATCTCCGGTTACAAAACTGGAATACAGAGAGACATAACTCGCATTGAGAGATGCACCTCCCCTGCAGGCAAATTTAGAATGATCCCATGAATCGAGAAAGGTTGAATCCGGTCCGGTAACTCTGTTCGCATATGTTGTTGATTCGCCGCTTCCGAACCTGAGTCCGGGTGAGATACCCAGTTTTACAGGGCCGATTGAACCAGCAATAGAAAAGAGAGCCTCGGTTAATTCTCCGGATGCATCAGTTACAAGACTTCTCCACAACTCTCTGTGGTTATAGCCAACTTCCACATAATCGTAAGCAGAGGCCGTCATCTGGAATTGCGATACTGTTGCCATGCCAATCCCGGCAGCAAATCGCTTGCCGATCGGTACAGACAGTGCAATCGAACCTGTTGGAGACATTGAGCCTAAGCTGAAACGATACGGTTCTGTGCAGGTAAAGTGATATGTAATCTCTTCTCTCCAACCTGTTGCCCAACCTGTACACGCAAGGGAAACTTTGTCTGAACCAGCGAGCGCTGCAGGATTTGTAAAAATGGAAAAGGCTGAATTAGTCTGAGGAACTGTTGCACCAACGAGGCCTGCACTGAACGGGCTGAAACTCTGTGTTCTTCCACCTCTTTCAGATGAGTCCCAGAAGCCGTAACCAAAAGCTGCAATCGCAGATATTAAAAGAACAACAAAGCATTTCATAGCTGACCTCCTGAACGTGTTAAAGTGCATCTTCTAAAGAGATGATAAGGCACTTCTCGCACAGGGTCAACACTCTTATTCGTACTAAGGACACTGGGCACCGCACATCTGCATGCAATGTTATAATACATAATCATTTCAAGCATAATTGCTATTCATTAGAATCTTTATGAAAGAAAGCGGGTGAAGCTTGCACTTCACCCGCTTGTCTGGAAATATGAGAACAATTAATCGATATCAGAAAGTGTTACTGTAAAGATATTATCATCATTGCTCGTACCGTAATCTTCACCATCAACTCCGAAGAAGGTGTAAGTATCTCCATCAACATCTTCAAGCTGAATGTCAAAGAGTTCAGTTTCCCAGTTAAGATCACTTACGTCAAACTCGTAAGTATCTCCATCATACATAATGTCACTGCCGAGCCAGTCTCCGCCGAATGAGTCATCAGAAGATTCACTGATATACACGAAGTATACATCATACCCAGTGTCATTTGTGATCTCGAAATACTGTCCGAAAGAAACAAAGGCAAGTGCTGTGAGGGCAAGAAGGGCAAATTTCATTTTTTCTCCTCTTTTGTACCTGGACAAGTCCCGATTTGAGACCCGCTCATAATACTTCTATAAGTGTATTCCCATCGTTGGTAACCATTCAAACAAAAGGAACTGTGTCTGTCCGATCAGAAGACTGATACGGGCCATTACTGTGTATCCGAAACTGGCACCGAATGCCACCATAAGAATTGTAATACCTATGTTTGCAGCTCCTCCTACAACTCCTGTATGAGCTTTGGAGAAGAAGAAGTAAACAAGGCCGCAGACAACTCCAGTGACAATAATAATATTACTGATCCAGCTAAGCAGATCACCGCCCTGACCAAGTGCAATGATGGTTCCATTTACCTGGGCAAGAGCGTTAGTCTGTAGCATAGCAGTCAAACTGAGACCTGCCCCTGTCCCCACTATCAGGGAAAGAGACATACGGCTCAGACTGGAAAGCTTAGGTACTATACGCAAAAGCATGAAGAGGGCCAGTGTACCGGGAATCAACCAGATAGGCTGAAAACCGCCTTCTGCCGGAACAAGATTATTCCACCAGTTCGGAATCAAAACGTTCTTGATATTATAGATTACCCAGTAACCTGCACTCATTCCTACAAACAGGTGCTCTGCAAACTTATAGAAGGGATTATCCTTGTATAAAAAACTGTACAGACTGAGTGACAGCAATGCTCCCAGCCATATTCCTACAAATGTCCAGCTCATTTTGCCCCTCCCTTCTTCTTTTTTCCGGCCAGATAGGAGATGTTCCCCAGAATAATGAAAAGCATTATAACCAGATGAGCAACCGACTGAGCAGCCATACCAGGTGTGGCAGTTCCTGCAGGAGGATTCTCTACACCAACCCTGACCATTGTCTCGTAATCAGCAGCTCCCTTAAGACCTCCAAGCAGGCCGACCATCTGCCCTGTTCCCAGATATGGATAGAACTGAGGCGCGCTCACTGCAGTACAACCTCCTCCGATAGGAATATTGTATCTGTCTCCTGCCATCATTACCCAGGCTGGCACACCAGGATCACCAGCGGAGAGAGAGAGAATCATATCGAAGTCGCTGAGTCGACTAATACCATCCATGACAGGCATGTCGCCAACTGGATTGCCATCATAGTCAACGGGGAAAACTGACTGAATATCGCTTCCCATCCTGACAATAAGCACACCGCCACCAGTCTTGTAACCGAGGTTAACCCAGTCTGTGTATTCCTCTTTGCCGAGACTGTCTGCAACGGAACGCATCGCCTCGTTTCCAAGACTTACACCCATCGGCCACAGAGCGAGGGAAACGATTTTAATATCCTTGCGCATTAAATGCTGTGAAAGAGCAACAGCCATTGGTTGAAGCTCCGGCATTGTGGATGGATCGTAATCGAAACTGAGAAGGACTGTAGAACCGGAAGGAAGAGCCTCTACAGCATCGTACATGTCTTTGCTGGGTCCTTCTCCTATTGGAATCGGAAGGCTCAATCTCATAGCCAGTGGAACAACAACAGACAGTGCCATAACGATAAAGATGATTCTTCTGTCTATTCTCCCTAAATTCTCTACGAATGTTGCCATCAGTCCGCACCTCCAAGGTAACTGCGTTCAATCCCGAAGATCATACGCAAAGAGGTGGCTACCATACCCATAGCAGCACCAATCATAACGGCTCTCTGGCCAGCAAGATTGGGAACTTGCATTATCCACTCGCTTATACCCGGGATTTTACTCCAGATCATTGCACCAATAGGCACTCTTCCAAGCATTACAACAAAAGCACTGACAAGAAGCAGAGTTGCCCTCCAGTTGTTTGCTCTGAAAGCTCTAAAAGCAGCACTAGCCACAAAGAAAGCTAGCAGACTGAACATCGTTGCACCCATCGGCACCATCATCTGTGTAAACATGAAATCAAATGGCCTACCCGGTTCAATGCCCAGAAAGAGACCAGTTATTATCATTACTGCAAAACCGGCAATAGTGACAGGACTGTATTTCCAGTTTTTTGCCTTGAAGCGTATCTTGTGAATGTGGACATTCAAAAGGTTTATTGCTCCCAGGAAAATAGCTGCGCTAGCCACAATCATGTACCATTCCTGAAGGCTCTCTCCCATGGACTGAGTCGCCGGGACAAAAAACTGAAGTATCATTATCATTCCGGCCACGAAGGTGATCATTAAAGGTATTACAAGTCTCACTTCACAGCCTCCTATTCTACAGTGGTTATAGTTTTGAGAAAATCTGCAATCTTAGCAACTGGTTCCCATACCTGCCCAAGAGTGGCAGAGAGAACACCAATAACGATTACAATCATGAAGAAAAGCTTAGCCATATCCTGCCCGCGAAGGCTACCAAGTAGCTTGGGTTCTTTAGAAAGATAGGCACTGGCTGCGAAAAGTTCTTCACCGATGAGAGTGTAATCACAAGCAGCAATGAAGAATGGAATCTGACTCGGCATTGCAGTTCCAGCAATCTGTATAGCACCGACACTTCTACCGGTTTCAGCAAGAATCAGACTTTCAGCATAAAATGTACCCAGCATGAAAATAGCAGCAGGTTTCTCCCTTACCATAATACCATCTACACCAGCCGCATATCCGAACTGATCATCGGTGATGTAGTTGATGCTTTCTCTGTTGTATGCATCTGGTCTTCCCACCTGCAAGTATGACTCTTTAACGATCTCCTGGGCAACACTCATAACTACCGAGCGGCATGTAGGAACAAGAAGTGGAGAACCGTATTCGGCGGTTTTAATTGCAACACGTCCCAGAATAACCATACTGGCGATTGTCTGGATATCATCCATGTCCATAATCCCAGGTATGTAAAGAACGGGACGCCCCATCTCGGTTGCTCTTCCGACAGCGTCTTCAACAGCTGTAAGACCGGCAATTCTGCGAATGTAAAGATCCTTACCGCGTTTCCCCTGATCAATGTAATAGAAGATCACTATGCTGATAATAACAAGAGTTATGAGCATGCCGATTCTTCCAGTATGCATCCACTGTTTCTGCGGAATAGAAGAGACAGCTTCTGAAGCTGTTTCAGCATTTCCAGAGTAGAATGGAACAATCCTGTAAGAATACTCACTGCCATCTATCAGATTGGCATCAGTCTTTGATCCGTCTATTGGAGAAAGAGTCGATATTGGAATCCACTCTCCACTGGAATCAAGCCGTTCGAGAAGCATAGAATCAGGTATTGCATCTGTTGTGGCAACAGTCCATGCAATCTCAATATTCCCTCCGGCATCATTCGGAGCATCCTCAGCGGTGAGGGACAGTATAAAACAGTCACCACACGGCTCAGGGTTTTCACAACCGCCATCTAATTCTTCCTCGGGGCACCCGGCGCACTGAGTGTATGCCACCCCGGCAAAAATCAGAAGAGGCAAAACAAACAGCATTCTTCTCATACTGCGCGAACCCCTTTCGTTAGAATGTAACAACAAAAATACAGTCTAACGATAATAACCCTCCAAGACAATCTCTGCAACAAGGAGAAGAAAGATAAGCGGTAATCAGAGGAGTAAATCACGCAATCCTTTTACCGTTTCTACAGGAAGATTACATGTTCCATTTCTGCATACAGATGCTTCAGATTTTTCGCCATCCGGTCTTTCTGAAAACTGAACGGTAGTCCAGGGTCTATAGTTAGTTCGTACAACATCAAGCATGTCCTGTAATAACGGATCATTTAAGCTACCTGAAAGAAGAACCTCTGATCCCACCTGCTGACCGTACAAAATCCCGGAAAGCATCATTGAGTAACTTCGAGGGGTTGCTGCCGCAGAAGCACCAAAAGAACCTTCGATCTCACCAGCCCGTTCCATATAGGATGACTCACCAGTGAGCTTGGACAATGTTATCAGATTTAAAAGTTCAACTGAATTCCCCGAGGGAAGAGCACCGTCATAAGATTCCTTTAATCTTGCTATCTGCATATCCAAATCATCTCCTGTGAAGAAGTAACCACCACCTGACTGATCACGGAAACTCAGATCAAGTCGGGCCTGAAGATCGATTGCGAATTGAAGATAACCGTGATCAAGCGTTGCATTGTGCAGTTCGAGAGAACCCATAATCAGAAAAGCATAGTCATCAATAAAAGCATCCGGACCTCTCCTACCCGCTGCGTAGCTGTGACTGAGTCTCGAGTCCTCAGCAATCATCTTCTCTTTAATGAACTCAAAACTCTTCACAGCTGCATTAAGATATTCTTCATTATTCAGAACAACAGATGCCCTTGCCAGTGAAGCAATCATCAGTCCGTTCCAGTCTGCAAGGATTTTTTCATCCCTTGCCGGGCGCGGTCTGCTTTCTCTGGTCTGGTAAAGAATCTCGCGGATGGTCTCCAGTTCAACCAGCTGCTCTGCAGTGAAGGAGGAGCTGGCGGATTGATGAAGAATATCAACATTGTCAGAGATATTCCAGAATTCTACAGCTAGAGCACTCTGCTCCGAAGAGAGTACAGAGGAGAAATCATCAACCTTCCATGTGTAAAATGATCCTTCGCCCCCCTCACTGTCGGCGTCCTCAGAAGAATAGAATGCTCCTTCAGGAGATGACATATCACGGAGCACATAGTTAATGATTTCAGAAGCTGCATCTGCAAAAAAACGGTCTCCGGTAACCTGATAAGTTTCCAGAAAGGCCATTGTGACAAGAGCCTGGTCATAGAGCATTTTTTCATAGTGAGGTACCAACCATTCTCTGTCTGTAGAATAACGATGAATACCAAACCCGATCTGATCATAAATGCCACCATACCGAATTGCCCGTAGTGTTGAAGTCACCATATCAAGAGAATTATGCTCTCCTGTAGCCTTCCAATAGCGTAGCAGAAAAAGCAGATTATGCGGAGATGGAAATTTGGGCGCATTCCCGAAACCGCCACGCTCGCCATCAAAAGATCTCGAAAAACGTATATAGGCTGAATCCACGGATGCATGCATTGTTTCAATCGAAACAGAAGAAGGAGGGGAACTTGTCAGCACGGCGCTCTCTATCTCTTCTGCCTGTCTCAGAAGTGCTTCACGATTCGTGTCCCACTGAAAAGCTATTGAGGGAATAAGCTCAAGCATTCCCCTTCTTCCGAAAGATGTAGTTCTGGGTATGTATGTTCCTGCGAAAAAGGGTTTCCCGTCAGGTGTCATTACGACAGACATCGGCCACCCTCCACCACCGGTTAACGCAACTGTAAACCTCATATAAAGGTTATCGATATCTGGTCTTTCCTCCCGGTCAACCTTAATGCAGATAAAAGTTTCATTCATCAGCTCAGCAACTTCTGCATTCTCAAAACATTCCTCTTCCATAACATGACACCAATGGCAGGAAGAGTAGCCGATTGAAAGAAAGATGGGTTTGTTCTCTTGAATAGCAGCGGCGAATGCCTCTTCTCCCCATGCATACCAGTTCACAGGATTATCAGCGTGGGATAGAAGATAAGAACTTGTTTCCTCAGAAAGCCTGTTCATCCCGTCAGCTCCTTCCGGATACTCTACAGCACTGCAACCCGATCCTGCAGCTAAAAATAGAGGTATCAGCAAATGCATTGTTGTTTGTATTTTCATACTAAATTGATCTCCTTTGTCATAAGGATACAATAGACAAAGGTACTCGGTTCCATATGAAGTATTTGTAGACACAGCGCTCTCTGTATGAGTATGTTAGAGGACATGTTACTGATTTCTTTACTAAAAACAGGAGGCGCAACATGATCATTCTTTCCTGAAATAACGGCATACAGGCAGTTTTTCAGAAAGGATATTCATGTATCAGACCTTTTTACGTTTCCGCAATGTTTCTTATACCTATCCCGGATCAAATACCAGTGCAGTAAGTTCAGTATCCTTGAACTTCGGGGCTGGATGGGCAGCTTTCGCAGGCCCCAACGGCTCCGGTAAAACTACAGTTCTTAAGCTGGCTACCGGGCTTCTCTATCCGGAAACAGGATCAATCGTTTCCTCGGGAAATACTGTTTACTGTGCCCAGAGAACAGATTACCCGCCTGGCAACAGGGACAATTTTCTATTGGACTGGTCAAAAGAAGCCATTAAGCTCAGAGACAGTCTTCAGATCGAAGATGACTGGGGTGAAAGATGGAGCACTCTGTCGCATGGTGAAAGAAAAAGGCTTCAGATTGCCGTCGCTCTGTGGAGCCGACCGGCCGTGCTGGCCCTTGATGAACCCTTCAACCATCTGGACATTTATGGAAGAAGTCTTCTCAAAGACGCAATGTTGAACTACAAAGGTTGTGGTCTTCTTGTCAGCCACGACAGGCATGCACTGGATTCTATCTGCTCCTCTTGTACCCTTTTCCTTCCGGAGGGAGTCCAGCTATTTAAAACCGGCTACACAGGAGCAGTGAAAGCTGACATCGGACAGCAGAATGATCTCCGGAAACAACACAAAGAGGCAAAGTCAAACTACTTCAGGTTAAAAAAGGATGCTAGACGCAAAATGCTAAAGGCTCGTACGATTCAGGCACACGCTTCCGGAAGAAATATCTCCTTCAAAGATATCTGCAAGAGTAACTGTGACGGACCCTCACGAGTAGATGGAATAGTACAGAAAGCCGGTCAGAGAAGCAGGAAGGCGGCGGCTCGAGCAGATAAGGCGCGAGAGCAAATGGAAACAATTTCCTGCAGGAAAATTTACAATTCCGGAATTGAACTTAGCGGAGAAAACTCATCGAGAAATTATCTTCTTAAAATTCACTCCGGTGAAGTAACAGCAGGAAGCAGAACACTCACATACCCTGACCTGGAAATAGGGACAGAAAACAAAATTGCTCTGACAGGAAGAAATGGTGCTGGAAAAACCCTTTTCCTTAATCACATTCACTTAAGACTGAACTGTCCGCCAGACAAGCTTCTGTGGATTCCTCAGGAAATCACTGCAGAACAATCGAGTATTTGCCTTTCAGAAGCAAAAAATACTTCCAAAGAAAATCTTGGCAAAATAATGACAATAGCTAGAAGGCTGGGAAGTGACCCGAAACGGATTCTTACCTCAGCAGTTCCTAGCCCGGGAGAAACCAGAAAACTTCTTCTTGCTCTCGGTCTCGCTAAAACCCCCTGGCTTGTCGTGATGGATGAGCCGACCAACCACATGGATCTGCCATCAGTTGAATGCCTTGAAAGGGCTCTTAACGATTTCTCAGGGGCTCTTCTTCTTGTTAGTCACGATCAGGTGTTTCTGGAGCAGACAGCAAATCAATTCTGGAAGATTGAAAATGACAGACTATCAGTCACCTATTAAGTAAGAAACGCCAAAGTTGAAAATTGTGTATGAGTCATCAATTCTATCAGACTCTTCATTAGGAAAAGCAGTATTTCTTCTGGCTCTGAATCTGTTAAGAAGCCCACCGCCAATAGAAAAATTACCAAGACGGCCCGAAAAACCCATACCGAATCCCAAACCGGCTCTGTTAGCAACACGGTTATCATCAAAACTGACTGAGACCATTGCTTCCATGCTATCCTTGAGAGGCATTCTTAAAAACAGTTTTCCCATAAATTGATTTTTATTGAATGGAGAGGTCACCTCTGCTTCAAATCCGACAGTCACATTCTGAATATGCTCGGCAAATGCACTTCCACCCAGAGCGATAATGTCTTTCATATGTTCAGTTTCAGAGGCGTAGGAAAGACCGGACTTAAAGATCTGACCGTTTAATGCGAGACCTGCATGCCAAGCAAACTCTTTACTGTATTGGGACCAGAGCAATGAAGAATCAGGTACCAGGACTTGATAACTGTCATAGAAATACTGGTAGTCTGCTTGAGCCCGGCGAATTCCACCTGATATACCAGCAGAGAAATCGCCTGAAATCATAGTGGATATACTGCCCATGGCTTCAATCTGCGAACCCTGAGCCTGAAGCACTTCCAGCCCTATAAGAACATAAGAGCTCGGATGCTCAAAGATAGAAGTCATACCGTCGTAACCGAATTCACCCACCTTCGTTACCCCTGCACCTATTGTTATTCCTCCAAGTGGGTAGACAATAGCAGCCATTCCATTGCTGTTAATTATCTGGGTACGAATAGTTTTATCTATATCATTTTCAATAACCCGCTCTGTCCAGGAAATAGAAGAACCGGAAAGCTGGATAGTAAATGGGTAATTTGCTGTCTGAGCAGGATTAGTGAAAATACTTGCTGCCTCCCTAACACCGACAGCGCGTACCGTACCCAGAGCGACAGTGTAGGGCGAGAAACCACCGAGAACAGTGCCATTTGTAATGGAATCATGGTAGCCGTAGCCAAAAACAGGAGAACTCGCGATAACAAGAATTAGAAATAAGCCATTGAGATACTTCATGGATACCCCTCTCATAAATAGCCATTATACAATGTATCGACTCTGTCTCCCATTCACTTATAATAATATGTATACTCAGACACAAGGCAAGAGGTATTCTATCTTTAACCGTGCAAGAAGTAGAGTATTTGTCTTGTATATATTGTATTTCCTACTAACTCCGACAACTTCTTACTTTACTTGAAAGAAAAAAATTGCTGTTAACAGAAGTTCAATTTCTCTGAGTTCGGGAAATGCGGGTTGAAAAAACCCGCCAACGCAAAAGCTTCTATATTTGATAAAACAAATTCATTAAGCGAGGCAAAATGAAAAATGAAATACTAATCAGAGAAGCAAGAGCCGAAGACATTGGCGATCTGGCAAAAATATCCAGAACGACTTGGGATGGAGCAGATTATCTGGAGAGTATCTCAGCGAAGTGGATCAGTGAAAAGGGCTTCTATGTTGCCGAGAAGGGAACTCGAGTAGTCGGGTGTGGCAAACTAACAGTTCTGCCGGGAGAAGTGGCATGGCTTGAGGGGCTACGTGTTCACAGCGATTTCAAGGGAAGAGGATATGGTCGAATGATATCCGATAACCTTCTTGAAATTGCACAACGCAGACTGGCAACCGGGGAGTTCAGCAGCATAGAGTTCTCCACCTACATAAACAACTCGGAAAGCATATCTATGGCAAAGAAACAGGGATTCGTTGTTTCTGATCTTTTTCACGTTGTTTCTATTGAGAATCCACCGGTGCTCACAACGCCAGTCAATCTTGAGCAGTTCTCGCCGTCAAATGAGGATTTTTTCGCTTACAAAGAGCATTCTCCATGCGGATGGAAGTATATCCTTAGCGGTGCAGCAGGATCTCTTGAGTGGCTTAAGGGAAATGCAGAGTTCTGGCGCGTGGATACAGGTGCCGCATTCCTTAGTGCAAACAGAGGTTCTGAGATTTCACCACTATCTTCAGCATTTGATGACCCATCGGGATTTGTCCGGGGAGCTTTTGCCTTCGCAGAGAAGAGAAGACTGGACTATCTGGAAATAGTAATGCATGACTCTCACAAGGACCTTCTGAGTACAGTTAGAGAGAACGGTTTTGTCTACTGGGATGAAGAAGGAGCTGCAAATCTTCCTGTATACAGATTCCGGAGATAGCGGGAAGAATCAGTTTCCAATAAGATATGAAACACCCAGGTTCAGTATTGTGTAAGAGTCATCCACCCTATTGGCGAATTCCCCCGGAAAGTTTGTATTCCTCCTAGCTCTGAATCTGTTAAGAATTCCTCCTCCAATTGTATACCTGCCAACACGCCCTGAAAAACCCATCCCAAAACCAAAGCCGGCCCTGTTCGCTATCCTGTTATCATCAAAGCTTACAGAAACAAGGCTTTCCAAGCTTTTTGTTAGAGGCATGGTGAGGAAGAGCTTACCTAGAAACTGATTCTTGTCAAAGGGAGATGTAATCTCTGCTTCAAAACCCATTGTAATTTTCTTTATGTGTTCAGCATAGGCACTTCCACCAAAGGCGATAATATCTTCCATATCTTCTGTTTCAGAAGAGTAGGATAGCCCTGATTTAAACAAATCACCATTCAATGCCAATCCTGCGTGCCAGGCAAACTCACTGTTTTCCCTGATAGTAAAAGCGGATGAATCAGGCAGGGTGATTCTAAAACTTTCAAACTGGTAATCGCTCTCAGTAGAAACACGGCGCATTCCCAAGGATATTCCCGCTGACAGCGGGTCCGAAACAACAAATGAAAAACTTCCCATTGCTTCTATCTGTTCTCCCGAAGAAACCAAAAGTGCAACTCCGATTGAATCTTCATACACATCATCAAAAAGGAAGGCCATCCCATCATAGCCGTATTCGCCAACCTTTGCTAAACCTGCACCGACGGTGATTCCCTCACCTAAAGGATAGACTACTGCACCCATACCATTGTCAAAAGTCACAAGTGTTCTGAGTGTTTTATCAATGTCTGACACAATAACTCTCTCTGCCCAGGATATGGAAGAACCGGACAGTTGGATAGAGAAGGGGTGGGTTGATAGTTGCGCCGGGTTGGTAAAAATGCTTGCGGGTTCTGAAGCACCCACCGCGCGGACAGTACCGAGTGCCACAGTGTAAGGAGAGAAGCCACCGAGAACTGTACCGTTTGTAAGTGCATCGTGGTAACCGAACGCGAGAATTTTGGAACTGCAAGTGATCAAAATCAGAATAAAACTACTCACTATTTTCATGTCTACTCCCAGCAATACAATATTTCAGCAATCTATTTGCCATGTCTAGCTCTTATCAATAATAATCACATGCCACAATACTGGACAAGAGGCTATTTAGGCTTTAACTGCCATTGAAGTAATGATATTCCATAAGTCGAATACTGATGTTCTTAAGGCCGTGTAGATCCAATGTCGAAAAAAAGGAGGGGGCGCAATTGCGCCCCCTCCTCTTATCAATAAACCCGAAAGGTCAGCCCTCGATTAACTCGACATTAGCTCTTGGAACAATGAACTTCTTGCCGTCATCGAATTCGACTTCGAGAACTCTCACCTTGGCTTCGGAATCAACGACCTGAAGCTCGGGTGGAAGTGCTGCCACTGTACCGATCATGCCAAAATATGGTGAACGAATGCAGCGGATTGAGCTTCCGATATCCATAGCTCCTGCTTGCTTGGTACTGGTCTTTGCGCTCGTGGCATCAGAAGCCAGAGGCACAACGATCTCTGGGCGCATAACTCCGGCACGAATCTGGGTAGCACCGTTCACACTGGCAGTCATACCTTCACGAAGCTTAAGAAGCTCGAAAGTACCCTCAGCCATAGTCATTTTTCCGAATCCCTCAGTAAGAATAAGTGTAATACCGAGTTTCTCGTGACCAGTGATTGCAACACCAAGGTCGAAACCAAGAAGATTCTTAAGGTCCTGATCATCAAATCCACCTACTACAACCGCACTTACGCCTGTTGAAATAGCCTTTTTGAGAACAGAGTGACTTATGTAATTACCCCCGATAATGATCTTACCCTTGCATTCGGGTGTAATCTTATCTGCTGTAATCTCTTCATCCGGGGAGGATGAAACCATTTTCAATTCACCACGAACCTCGCCACCGATACCGAAAATACCTTGAACGAAAGTGCAGTGTGTTTCGACTACAACACCCTCTTCAGGAAGAACTTCAATGACTGTACCGTTAACATAGCCATCGATTTCTACTGGGATTGGAGGCTCTCTGAGAACTGCCTGACCTGTAATTTCATTAAAACTCTCAAAAACTCCCTCAATGGGACTTTTCACAGTGTTCTTGAAATACTTGCCGAAAAGACCTTTGCTCTGAGCAAGAGGTTCATCGGCAGCGATGGTTTCTCCTTCTTTCTTGAGCAGAAGCTCAGGAATATCGGAAGGAGGTACACCAATCAGGTTAGCAATGTTAAACATCTTAACATTTCCTGGAAGCTGGGTGCGTGCAACAACTGTATCTGATTTGATTACATCGCCCTTTTGGACAAGCACCTCACCCTTAAGGGGAAGTCTGCGAGTCTTTGCTACGTCTGCAACGTCTGCGACTCGTAGTCCTGGTGTGTATGCGAATGCCATTACTTGCCACCTCCCATTGTAAGAAAGCGTTCAGGGTAAGTAACCAGTGTCTGGGACCAAGTCTGAAGCATTTTTACACGGTTTGCATCGTCCTCTGGAAGGTTGAATGGGTGTCTGCCGCGTCCGTCAAGAATAAGACCGACAACGCCGCCTTCAAGAGTTCCTTCCCAGATCTCTCCGGGGCCATTACCCACATCAATTCCCTTGATAGGAGTGATAACAGTTTTAACCTTCTCACCGGCACCGAGAGCTACATGCTTCAGCTCACCGGGAGTTATTTTTTCTTCTACTGTACTGCCGTCAGGCATAACCATTGAAACAACAGCAAGATGATCAGCCTTTTTGAAGGCACCTGTAGGTGCAACGCAATGACCGAGTTTTATAAGACAGTCATTGTTGAACACATCAACCGCAGCCTGTGGGTGAACTTCACTGAGTACTCCAAGGTGAGGCATCATGAAGATAGAATCAACTGCGAGCATTGTGACACCTTCTGGAAGGAAACTGTCAACAAGCATAAGAGCTGTCTGGCTTCTTCTTGGTGCGTGACTGAGCACACCACCTGAGCCGATTAGAAGATCAAGGTCCATCATATTAACCAGAGTTGCACCGGTTTGTGTCTGTTCGAAAGCATCACCGATTGTTCTTTCCTGAGCAACACCCTTCAGACCAGTTGCAAGATCCTTGTGCTGAACAAGCGCAAGACGGAGAGCTTCACGGGCGATAGCCTGTTCAATAATCAACTCTTCAAGTTCCTGTGGAATTGTGGTTGGACGAATCATCTTGTTTCTAATTCTGTTACGCAGATCAGCTTCATCAACATGGAAGGGCACCCAGCGCATAACATTTTCCATACCGGCACTGGCAAGAACATTACTTATGGAATAACTCATTCCAAGGTTTGCACTTACAGTTCGGTTGAATACCGGCTCGCCATCACTGTCGAAGACACTGAATACATCTGTAGTTGCTCCACCGATATCAACACCCATAACGCGGATGTTCTCCATCTTTGCAACTCTTTCAATCAATTTTCCTACAGCACCGGGGGTAGGCATAATTGGAACATTCTTCCACTTACCATCAACAAAGCGACCAGTCCACTCCATCAGATGGGCATAGCCCGGAGCCTGGGCCATCACGTGCTCCATGAAAAGTTCATGAATCAGATCTCGTGCCGGTCCAAGATTCTCGCGCTCAAGTACTGGGCGAAGGTTGTCTACAATCTTCAGTTCAACAATGTTTCCAAGTTCTTCTTTAACCGCGGAAGCAGCATCCTTGTTTCCCGCATAGATTACAGGAAGCTTAAAACCAACACCAAATCTCGGTTTGGGGTCGGCAGCTCTTACTATTTCTGCAAGCTCAACAACGTGGTCAATTGTACCACCGTCGATACCTCCAGAGAGAAGAATCATATCAGGACGGAGCCTTCTGATATCTTCAACTTTTTCGTGTGGAAGTCTTCTGTCATTTGAAGCAACAATATCCATTACGATAGCTCCGGCACCGAGAGCTGCTCTCTGGGCACTTTCACCGGTCATAGATTTAACAACACCAGCGACAGTCATCTGAAGGCCACCACCAGCTGATGATGTTGATACATACAGATCAACTCCATCACCAGCGGGACCCTGCCTAACATGAACACCATCCTGATTTTCTTTAAGGAAAGTGCGACCCTCAAGGTCTTCAATCTCTCCAACAGCGTTAAGAACGCCTTTTGTAACATCTTCTGCAGGAGCTTCAACGGTTGTTGGAGCTTCCCCACGACGAGCGAGACGATAGCGACCAGCCTCTTCACTATACTCTATAAGTATTGATTTAGTGGTGGTACTACCGCAGTCGGTGGCTAAAATTGTCTGCATTCTTTCAGCGGCCACTGCTTCCCCCTTCACTGGTTAGGCATCCGGTTGGTCGTTGCTTTTGCGGAATAGTTTTTTGAAAAAGCCTTTTCGTTTCTTCCGTCTATCAAGCTTTTCCTTCCGTCTCAGCGCGGAAACCGATGCGTTTTCTTCCTCTATTGCTACTGTAAGTTTCTCTACATTTTCTCTGTCTTCTATCATTCGGACAAACCTGTAATAATCTCCCGACTGAACAAGAAGAGATACTACAGGATTTGCAAAAACGAGCATCTGACTACCCAGAAAAGAAACCGGTTTTATAGACTCAAGAAAAATGATTGCTGGAACAGTCAATTCTCTCTCGACAATCTTACCGGCAATCCGTTTTACCAGATCATCTATTTCTTCAGGGGTATCTGACTTGTAATCCTCAGGATCCAATCCTGGCCCGAATAAACTCAAGCACTTCCTCCCTGTTAGAAGAAAACTGAACACCCAGTCCTCTGAATTTTGCGAGCCTGGTTGGCTCTTTGAAAGGGCTGAGCAGAACACCATTTGGATCAGCTACAATGCTTCTGACTTCTCTCCATTTTCTCACTTCGGTTCCGAAGGGAGATTTTTTTCTCACTCCTACAGAGTCCATTCTAAACTCGACAGGCAAGAAGAAACTCCACATGGAAAGGAACAAGAGAGCAATACCGATAATTCCCCACCAAAAGTTTCCCATCATGGTAGAGGCGGCAAATGCCGATACCAGAATTATAGCAACAAGCGCAACCGCTGCTTTGGGGCGTTCCTTCATTGGAAACGAAACCCATTCAAGGGTTTCGTTTCCTGTAACATCATTCGTATTGTTATTCAATTGGCTCCACCAGACACAAGTCCTTTACTGCCTTGACTTCATCAAGCCTGAGAACCGGAGTATTGACAGGTGCATCATTAACAAGATGAGGTTTTTCATCTACCTCGCCTGCAATTGAAATCATTGCGTCAATAAATGCATCAAGACTCTCGAGACTCTCTGTTTCTGTCGGCTCTATCATAAGAGCTTCCTTGACAATAAGTGGAAAGTAGATTGTCGGAGCGTGAAAACCGTAGTCAAGAAGACGCTTGGCAATATCCAGTGTTTTAACACCTTTTTTTGCCATTGCTGCTCCACTGGCCACAAACTCGTGCATACATGGACCATCATCATTGGGAACATCAAAGTAAGGCTTCAATCTGGCCTTCATGTAGTTCGCATTGATAAGTGCTACTTCAGAAACCTCCCTTAGCCCTGAAGGACCAAGTGTTCTGATGTATGCATAGGCTCTGTAGAGAACTCCCACGTTTCCGTGGAAGGCAAGCAGCCTGCCAAGAGACTTACCTGTACGATCCCTCATGGAGTATCCATCCTCTGTTTTTTCAACAGAAGAAGCAGGAAGAAATGGTCTGAGTATTTCCTTGCAGCAAACAGGACCCGCTCCGGGACCTCCGCCTCCGTGAGGAGTACTGAACGTTTTATGGAGGTTCAAGTGACACACATCAAAACCCATGTCACCGGGACGGGCAATGCCAAGCAAAGCATTCATATTAGCGCCATCCATGTAATTGAGTGCGCCTGCGTCATGAACAATCTTTGTTATTTCTTCAATATTACTCTCGAAGATACCAAGGGTATTGGGATTCGTCAGCATGAAAGCACAGGTATTCTCCCCGGCCTTGCTGCGTAAATCTTCAACATCCACTCTACCATGCTCGTTTGACTTTACACTGATCACCTTAAGGCCGGCAAGAGTGCTTGTAGCAGGATTGGTTCCATGGGCTGAGTCAGGCATAAGAACTTCGTTGCGATGAGTCTGACCTCTGTCCTCCTGCCACTTCTTGATAAGCATCAATCCGGCAAATTCACCCTGTGCTCCCGCTGCAGGTTGCAAAGTAACTGCGTCAAAACCTGTGATCTCGCAGAGGGACTCGCCAAGCTTGTGCATAAGCTCGAGTGTGCCCTGAACCGCTGAATCTCCTGATAAGGGATGAACAGAAGAAAGACCTTCTATACGGGCCAGAAATTCGTGTAGTCTGGGATTGTACTTCATGGTGCATGAGCCAAGAGGATAAAGTCCCTGCTCAATGTTGAAATTCATTGAAGAGAGACGAACAAAATGACGCATAGTCTGACCTTCAGTAACCTGAGGAAGACCGATAGGCTCTTTACGCATGTAGTTTTCCGGAATGGCTGTTTCAGGTACATCAAGCACTGGAAGTGCTACACCGATTCGGCCGGGGCTGCTGTATCGAAATATGGTCTTTTCCATTACACTGCCCCCTTTATATGCTGCTCGAGAGCTGCTACAAACCTGTCAATTTCATCTCTCGTTCGTTTTTCAGTAGCAGTTAGCATCATTGCACCTTCACCGAGACCCGGAATTGGTAGTCCCGCAAGAAAGCCTTTTTCCTCCATTGCCGCGACAGCCTTCTCGGCTGAAACTGGAAGATTTACAACAAACTCTCTGCAAAAAGGTGTATCGAACACAGCAGTAACACCATTAATTTCAAGCAACCTGCTATGCAGATAGTGTGACTTGTGCCAGCACTGCTTCGCCACATCGGTAAATCCGGCTTCTCCTGTAAGAGAGAGGTATACAACGTTGGCCAGTGCCATAAGTGCCTGGTTAGAACAGATATTGCTTGTGGCCTTTGCCCTCTTGATATGCTGCTCTCGGGTTTGGAGAGTGAGAACATATCCCGGATTACCGGCTCTGTCCTCAGTTCTGCCAACAATTCTTCCAGGCATTTTTCTGATGTATTTGGCATTGGTAGCCATGAATCCCACATAAGGACCGCCATAGCTCATAGCGACACCCATTGGCTGTCCTTCTCCAACCACAATATCAGCGCCCAGCTTTCCAGGGGCTTCAATCACACCAAGAGCAATCGGGTCTGCTGCAACAATCAGAAGACCCTTCTGGTCGTGAATAAACTCTGCAGCTGCCTGGACGTCTTCAATCGAACCGAAGAAATTGGGGTACTGCAACACTAGAGCCGCAACACCTCCTTCGGCAAGTTTACTCGCTGCATCAAGGTCAATAAGACCATCCGCACCGAAAGGAACTTCATTAATTTCAAAGTCTGCATTATCTAGATAGGTATGTATCACATCTATGGTTCGCGGGTTCAAAGCCCCCGCTATCAGGACTCTCTTCTTCCTTGTAGCTCTGATTGCCATTAGGGCTGCTTCAGCAACTGCGGAAGCTCCGTCATACATACAGGCATTAGCTGCATCGCATCCTGTCAACCTGGCAATCATCGTCTGGTATTCGAAGATCGCCTGTAGGGTGCCCTGGCTGACTTCAGCCTGGTAGGGTGTGTAGGCCGTGAAGAACTCACTTCTTGTGATAATGTTATCTATGGCAGTAGGAACAAAATGGTCGTAAGCTCCTGCCCCGCGAAAACAAACAAGCTCTGATGCGCAGTTCTTAGCAGCGAGTTCCTTGAATTCACTAGTGAGTTCAAGTTCGCTTGCAGGTGCTGGTAGATCAAGTTGACCTTTGAGAAGAACACTATCTGGAATAGGGGAAAGAAGATCATCAAATCCTTTTGCTCCTATTACATCAAGCATCTGCTCCTGCTGAACTTTTCCATTGGGAACAAATCTACTCATGGATTTACTCTCCTATATGTGTCTTGTACTCTTCTGGTGTGAGGAGTGCATCAAACTGGGAATCATCAGAAGTCTTAACAGCAAACAACCAGCCAGCAGCAAAAGGATCTTCGTTTATGAGAGAAGGGTTCGCCTCAAGCTCTTCATTAATCTCTGCGACTTCGCCATCGAGAGGTGAGTAGAAATCTTCAGCTGTTTTTACAGCTTCAAGCCCACCCATTGAATCACCCTTTGTAGCTTCTGCGCCGACTTCCGGAAGTTCAGCCATAACGATCTCTCCCATTTCATGCTGAGCATGATCAGTGAGCCCGATTATGTACTTATCTCCTTCTTTGCGTACCCATTCGTGTGTTTCTGTGTAGCGTACATTCTCTGGAATATTACTCATTCTATTTCTCCTTTATCAAACTGATGATTATTACTTGCGACTGCCTTCTGTATAGAAGGGAATCTTCACTATTTTCAGAGGAATTCGTTTCCCTCTGATTTCTGCCTCAAGCTCACTACCCCTCTTCTGGAAACCTCTTTCAACATACCCCAGACAAACTGCCTGCCCCAAAGCCGGAGCGAGTGAGCCGCTGGTAATAATGCCTACTTTTCTGTCTCCGCTGAAAAGTGGAGTTCCGTGCCTTGGGAATCCTTTTCCTGTTACTACCATTCCAACCAGATATCGTCCCGGTTTATCAGCCTTCTGCTGCTCAAGAACTTCTCTGGAAATAAACTTTTTATCTGTCTTCAGCTTAACAACCCAACCGAGTTTCGCTTCAATCGGAGTTGTACTGTGATCAATGTCGTTACCGTAAAGAGGATAACCTACCTCAAGACGAAGCGTATCTCTTGCTCCGAGTCCCACAGGAATGATGCCAAATTCTTCTCCGGCTTCCATAACCCCGTCCCAGACTGCTTCCGCATCAGGATATTTCATGTATATCTCGAAGCCGTCTTCTCCGGTATAACCGGTTCTGGCAATAAGAGCATCTACACCGGCGAATTTCCCAGAAATATGCTCGTAGTAACCAATAACGCTAAGATCTGCATCTGTCAGTTTTGAACAGAGATCCTCAGCTTTGGGACCCTGAATTGCAACCAGTGCAATTTCGTCACTTTCGTTAACTACTTTGATGTTGAAACCTTGAAGGTGACTCTGTACCCAGGCCCAATCCTTATCGAGGTTTGCAGCATTTACAACCATGAGGTATTCCTCATCGGTAATTTTGTAGACAATAAGATCATCTACAATTCCACCATCAGGATAACACATTGTAGAGTAGTAGGCTTTGCCATCGGCAACAGCCGCGTCATTAGTTAGAAGCTTATCAAGAAATGCCGCAGAATCGGGTCCTGTGACTCTGAATTCACCCATGTGAGTGAGATCAAAAGCACCGACACTCTCTCTGACTGCCATATGTTCTTTCTTAATAGCACCGTATTTAATGGGCATCAGGTAGCCCGCAAAAGATTGTATCGTAGCACCTAATTCAACATGCTTATCATAAAGCGGTGTTTTCTTATCCATTACTGCCCCTTTTTGGGAATAACTGTAAAACTATAAATACACCAATTCCATCTTACAAGTGAATGCTAATTTAGCCAACTATCTGCATAAATGCAAATCTCATTGACTAGCCGCCACAGAAGCCCTGATATTCATCATTGAAAACAGGGGAAGGATGCAGAGTGAAGCAAATTACACTCTCAGGATCGATTGTTACAAAACTAAAAAGAGAGTCTCGCGGCAGCACTGATATTTACCGTACTCTCTGCAGAGAGTCGATAGCAAGAGAATGGCTCAGATTGTCAGGAATTCCTTCATGGAGAAACCCTGCTACTCCTGTGATAAATTCCCAAACGGCTTCTTCAGATCGTGCTGGATACAGTATCCTGTTGGCTGATGGATCAAGATTTCTGGTTTGTCCATATTATTCTACAGTTCTCTCCCTTGATGGGCTAGCGTCTGCCAAGTGCTTCGCAGCACTCTCTATAAAGCTATCCAGAAATCACAGTTACGGGTCGGTTGAAGGTTGTATCTTCATAAGGAATCTTTCCCCGGAAAAAAAGCAATACTGTTTTGCAAAGGGGGGACTTGAGTCCAGCTCAACATTTTTACATTATCTTGGTGTACAAAGTAACTATTGGGTAAGATTTATTTGTTTCACTGCCAAACTGATTCTATTTGGTGAACCTGATGCACCAGGCAGGGGAATAGAGGGAGTAAAAACATTTAGCCCTTCATTAAAGGGCTAGTGGGAGGTCTCTCCTGGACACAGAAAGCAGTGAACAGAAAAGCCAATTTGGCCCAGCCTACCTGGAAAGACTTTGGAAAGCCTCAACAGGCGCTCTGGCAGTGTGTGATTCCAACAGGTTTGTTGTCCGAGTAAATCCGGCCTTCACTGATCTGTTTGGAATTTCTCCTGAAAACTCAATCGGTAGAGATCTGGACGACTTGATAACCCCTCTGCCCTTTCTATCTGAAGCCGAATGCATTTTTGATAAAGCAATCACCGGAACACCAATTTCTCTTATAGCCATTAAAGCAGTAAGCAACGGCAATCTTGTACGGGTGTTCCAGGTAGCTGTTCAGATTATTGTGGAATCAGGCAACAGACTGGTCTGTTTCATCTTCAAACGAATTCCAGAGAATTCGAGCCTACGCTCTTCAGATATGTGTGAGGATTCTGAGCTCCTAAACAGTGCATTTGAAAACTCGCTGGATCCCTCTCTTTTTTCAGATGCAAAAGGAAGAGTAATAAAAGCAAATACAGCATTTCATTCCGAGTTTCACTGGGAACCAGCTGAACTGGCAGAGAAGAGTATTTCGGAACTTCTTGTACCGAAGTCAATCGAGCCCGAGTCAAAATACATCAATGCAATGCAGGAGGCCGGTAAAAAACTTCGACTCCAGACTGTGAGAAAACAGAGAAATGGAGAGAACCTCCAGACCTCATTGATATCTGCCCCAATGAACACAGACAAAGGTGAAGGATATCGTATATACAGAACCCCAAATTCCAAGGCACGCACTGCTGTTGACATTGCCGAAAGGAATGACTTCAAAGAGTGCTCTAGCTCAGGGTTCCATTCTGGAATGTTCTTTCATTCAAGATTAGATAAAATGAGAACTATGGAATTTATAGCTCCAGGAACTGCCTCAATTGCCGGATATTCTGAAACCGAGCTTCTTTCTGAAGAAAGACCTTTTCTCTCTGTAATCTTAAGCGAAGACAGGGCAATGGTCTTAGACACCCTCGATAAATCACGCTCAAACCGCGGGGATTACAGCATAACTTACAGGATTGTAAACAACTGTGGAGACATCTTGTGGGTAATGGAAAGAGGGAAAATTTACAAGATGGCAGAAGGAGAACCTGATTTTTGCGTAGGATCCATTATTGATGTTTCCGAGACAAGGAAAGACAGAGAACAATCATCCCTAGCCAGAGATCGCATTGAAAAACTCCATAGTGTTGCGGCGGAACTGCAACAGTGTCGTTCGGAAGGTGAGATTTACAGGATATGCACAGAAGCAGGTCAAACAGTTCTGAATAGTGCATGCAGTTCAGTATTCATTCAAGACGGTACAAAGATGAAACAGATTGCATCATCAGGCAGAGAAAGGCACAATTGCAACAAGGAATGTAGCCCCGGCATGGTTGAACTGGCTCTCAGCAGTGTAAGCCCATGCTATTTTACATCCAGAGATAAAGGCGAGAACTTCTGCCCGGGAGGAAGCTCAGGAGCCTGTTTCCGTTTGAGTGACAAGGCGGTTTTTCAGATAATTTCTCCAAGTGATAAAGTCTTTGGAGATATTGATGCAAGGATAACCGAGCTACTTCTGGGCTATACTCAACAGGGACTTAAAAGAATAGCATTGCAGCAGCAACTCATAAATCAAGCTCTTCATGACCCGCTCACCGGAATACACAACCGATATTACTTCAATAGAATAATAGAACTTGAAGAACTCAGAGCTCGAAGACTCAACTCATCTATAGGTTTTGTCATGATAGATGTAGACAATTTTAAAATGGTGAACGACAAGTACGGTCACCAAACAGGAGACTCCGTTCTTCGCGAGGTGGCGAAGAATCTTGAAAACGCTTTGAGGAAAACTGACACTGTACTGAGATACGGAGGCGATGAGTTCCTGATAATCCTCACCAGGATGACAAAAGATTACTGCCACAAAGTAGAGGATCGAATTAACAAAGCAGTACAAAAATCTCAGGGACTTTTGATGGTAGACGGAGAGAAAATTACCGTATCGATGGGACACGCCTTCTGGACACCAAACGCAACGGAATCAATAGATGAAGTTCTCGGAATTGCCGATTCCATCATGTACGAAAACAAGAGAAAAAAACTCGAAAAACTCAAAAAACAGTAATATCAGTTCCGTCTGTTGTTATAACGAAAGTGCCATCCCGGTCTGTTCTGTATACCGGGATTCCTCTGCTGTCCAGTCTGTCTAAGAGTGAACTGTGGGGATGTCCGTAAGTATTTCCGGAACCCACTTCTATGGCTGCGAAAGAAGGATCAACTGCATCAAGCCACTGGCTACTAGTCGCATCGCTGGAACCGTGATGACCAACCTTAAGAATGTCAGCTTTCAGATCATCGGGAGAGTAGAAAGAGAGTACATCTTCTTCTCCCTCGTCTGTTTCAAGATCACCGGTAAAAAGGAAAGAAACATCTTCGAAAGTGATGTGAATCACAATGGATGAATTGTTCATATTGCCTGTCCCTGGACTCGGTTCAGGGTGAAGGATCTTTACATAGATGTCCGGGTCCCAATCAAGAACCATACCTCTGTTGCCTTCTATGTACTCTGCACCTGAAGACTGAATCTCCCACAGGAAGTCCTCGTATGTGCCGGAAGCATCTCCTGTCCAGCCACAATCCCAGACCTTGTCTACAGGAATTTCCTCAAGCACGGCAATGAGTCCGCCAATGTGATCCGAGTGAGGATGTGTGCCCACAATTCCATCCAGATGAGTGATACCCAAGCTGTCAAGCATCGGAAGTATACGATCATCTCCGCAGTTCCAGTCACTTCTTCTATCTCCACCATCTATGAGATAGTTGAATCCGTTTGGAGTCCGAATAAGCATAGCATCGCCAGAAAGAGATCCATGAGAAGGATCAATAAAAAACACAGTTAGATTTTCCGGCTCATTTAGGGGAATTGTAAGACCTAGCTCGTTGCTCCAAGCAGAAAGTGCTGAAGTGTTTCTGGTTTCCAATGCATACCAGTATGTCTCACCTGGAACAACAGTTGAATCATACCAGATATTCTGAAGTGACTCTCCGGACAAGATTTTCAGAACCTGTGCCTGAGATGGGTCCGACTGAATATCGGGAGATAAACTTCTCCACAATATGTAGCTCTCAAAATCACTATCCGTGCATTGATTCCAGCTGGAGTAGACCACGGAATCGGAATAAAGCTCTATTTGAAGAGTGCTGGGAGTAGGGTTCCCGGCTGAATCAACAGGAGAATTTCCGCATGAAAGCACTATCAGAAGAAATACGACAAATAGCACGAGGATTGATTTGCTTCTCATTCAGGGAGACTCCGTTCAAGTTGTTATTTGCTTAGTTCGCTATTTCAATACCACGGACGGGAAGCACTGGGGCGTCTCCGTCATGGATAACAAATATATCAAAGAACTGCTGGAGAAGTCTTCTTTCTCTCTCCCCGAAAATCATCCGAAATTCAGGAGTTTTTGAGCTGGTAACAAGCTCTTCGGCAGTGCAGATATCTCTGAGCATCCATTGTGGAAGTGTGAACAAGGCTTCGTACATAATAGTTCCATCCGGCTTCAGATTCCCCGAATAGTTCACAGCCTGCTCGGCAAGAAATGGAAAGGAAGTTCTTTCTGCAACAATAGCAACAACCTCTGTGCCGGTAACAACAGGCAATAAGGTTCCATCGTTTCCTGAAGGGGCAACCCCATCGTTCAGAATAATGGATTCAGTGGCTGATCCGACAAGGAGAGACTGCATTACACAAGAGAATTCTATCTGGAAATCTTTTGTAATCTCACCTTCGGAAGAGGTCACTGAAACAACAATCGGTCTCATTTCGAAAGCAACACCATCTGTTTCGGTCTTGCAACCAATCAGTGTGTATCTGGACCAGTTCATGGATTCCTCTATCTCAACAAAACCACCTTCAACAAGAGGATACCTGGAAAAAACAGTATCTGGAAAGACTGGAGGAGGTATTACTGCTGATCCTCCAGGCTGACCACCGGGCTCAATATAAATCGTATCGGGTGGAGGTGAACCTGTTCCACCCGGATAACTTGTATGGCTGGAATAATCATAGGTATTTACAGTACATGACCCCATCAAAAGCAAACTGGTAACAAAAGTAATTTTGTACATAATTTTTCCTTTCATAAGGAAACATACATCACCGTCCGGCAAAGTGTTCCATTAGCTCCAGCGATAACAACCGGTTCTTTCTATGAATCAACAGCAGTATATTTGAAGAATCTTAAGGAGTGAAAATGACCTCAATGACCCTTGCAATACTGATCCTGATGTCCAACATTCTTTTTCAAGACAACTTTAATGACGGCACTGCAGACGGTTGGTTTACGGTTGGTCCATCCACATATACAGTCTTGAATCAGAGATATAACTTCAGCGGTGGTGGTGCTGTTAATGATGCGACTTCATACAGGGGTGACACCGGAGAGTTCATGAGTACTCCTGACTATTCTATGACAGCAGATATCGAAATCGATGTGGGTATTTTCGGTGGATTGATGGTCAGGTATTCTGAAGACGGCCTCTACAATTTGATGCTGGTTTTAAGTGTGCCTCATCAGGCCCTAAGATTATACAGATGGCATTGGTCATCAATAGAGCTTCTTGATTCCTTTTCTTTTCCTGTTGAAACTGGAATACCCTACTCTGTTAGAATGCAGTGCAACGGCAGTACTTTTGCAGGCAAGGCATGGCTTCCAACAGAAAGTGAACCAGAAAACTGGTTTGTTTCCGCAACAGATACCGTAACCCGAAGTGGTTCTGCAGCACTGTTTACAGCGGGTCTTTCAAAAGATCCCACAGATGTTTCTCTGAGCTGTTTCTTTGATAATGTTGTTGTAGAAACCCCAGAACCATGGTCATTCACTCAACAGACATGGGCTGGAATCAAGAAACATCACTTAGAAGATTACTGAGTTTTGATCAACCGCACACTGCTAACAAAAAAGGAATCGGTAGAAGACAATTCAATAGCAAGTGAATCACCGACTGCGAACAGCTGAACATCAATTCCATCATCCGTTTCGGCTGCTATCCACTCAGAACCATCATCCATATCTGTCAACACAATACCCGCAGGTCTCCCCGGCGAAAGAGAGACCACCGGAACACCATTCTGAACGCTCACAACAGTGTGTCTGTGCATATTCAAAAAGCAGGCTGGAATCTCTATGAACTCATCTGTCTTAACGATTCCAATTGAGGGGCTTTCCCGGTTGAACCACAAGACACCATGATGAGTGTAGGGGTAGTCTCCCCTGACAACAATCCTGCTGTAAAGGCTGACAAATTCTCCCGAAGAGGAAAGACTTTCTGCTACCGCTAGACCAGAGGGCTCACCGGCTGCATTGAAACTGACAATATCGGGTTTCTGTTCAAGAACATAGTCAGGATTACAGACATTGTGACCGAGTAAACCTTCCTGCTGACAGTCGCCCTGGTTAAGCGCTAGATAACGGTCATTCAGACCCAGCATGTCCAGTGAGGGCAGCTCAGACCAGAAAGGAAGGGTTCCCGCAGCTGTCACTGCAAGAAGAGGCTGCTGCTCTGAAAATGCTTCTTTTAAAACAAGACCGATAACCTGACCGTCCCACTCCCACAGCTCATCGCGAGCCTCACGGTTGCGGGAATCAATCAACTGCAGACCTGTAAAAAGAATCAGCGTGGCAGCCACCATAGCTACCGTTCTTCTGTTTATTGTAAACTTCATCCGCAGGAGTCCTTCGATGCTCACCCATGTAAAGAGAACAACAATGGGAACAAAGTGCCTGTAACCGGGGAAAATGTCTCCACCAATAACCAGTAGATATCCAAGCCAGACGAGAGACATTACAGCGGGAAGAAGCGTTCTTGTGTCTCTGTTGCGGAAGGCTTTTACCGTTGATAAGGCCGAGAGAAGGGAAAGAGGAAACAAAACAATCAACCCTCTCAGTACATACTTGGCACCGCTTAGGAAATAATGGAGAGAAGGCTGCATCTTTATTCTTGCGGTGTTGGGAAGATAATCTCCATAATAATGTAGGCGAAATCCCATCTGCGCTGCAACAAAAAGAACCGGTAGAAATGCAAGAAGAAATGATTTTTTTGAATGCCCTGCAAAAAGTAAAACAACAACGGCGGCAATAGTAAAGAGAGCACCGTCAGGCCTCGTGAGGCACAACAGAGCAAGGGGAACTGAAGCCAGAAGATATGCCCGGAAAGAAGGTTTCCTCTTATCAATTAGTCGCCAGATCAGAGGGACTGCAAGTGCCAGAAGTGCAGCAACCAGGGGCTGCTCCAACCCACCGATAGCCCATACGGCAATAGGTGCTGACAATGCCGAAACCAGCAGGACAGGCAGGTACCTCCACAAACATTTCTTCCTGTATTCGAACAGGACACAGAATAGGAAAAAGAGCATACAGATTGTTCCCAGAAGACGAACCGCTGTAACAGCATCAACCCCGAGCGAAACACATCCGGAAGTGAGCAATACCCAAAGAAGATTGGAGTACCCTTCAACGGGCTGACCATCTGTCCAGGTCAATGTACCATTCTCTGAGAGCCTTTGAGCGTAGCGCATTGATATCAGGGCATCATCGGAAAGAAAGGGCATATACAGAATACTGTTGAGTATCAGAACAGCTGCAAAACAGAGAAATGTAATGGGCAACCGACTGGCGGCTACAAAACCTGATTTCTCTGCAGAGATTTGTTTGATTTATCTACCCCCGTTACTCGTCTACTCCCCGGAACCTTCGTTGTTACCCCACTGCAACAGATAGAGGTTGTAATAGATACCTCTCTTTGCAAGAAGCTCCTGGTGAGAACCCCTCTCCATTATCCTGCCAGCATCTATCACAATTATCTCGTCGCACTTCTGAATAGTAGAGAGCCTGTGAGCAACGATAATGCTTGTTCTGCCCTTCATAAGGGTATCAATAGCCCTCTGAATCAGCTGCTCTGTCGCCGGATCGACATTACTGGTTGCCTCATCCAGCACAAGTATTTTGGGATCATGAGCCAGCGCACGGGCAAAACAGATCAATTGTTTCTGTCCTGTGGAAAGAGTAGCTCCCCTCTCCGCCATAACTGTATCGAATCCGCGTGGAAGTTTATCAATAAAGTCTGTTGCCTGTACCATATCTGAAGCTCGACGGATATCCTCAACAGAAAGATCGCTGCTCAACTTAATGTTTTCCGCAACTGATCTGCTGAAAATAAAGGCGTCCTGTAAAACTATAGCGGTATTCTTCCTGAGTGTTTCGATTGCATGGTCTCTAATATCGGTACCGTCTAACAGAATCCTTCCGGAGTCTACATCCCAGAATCTTGTCAGAAGGCTGATTATTGAAGTTTTGCCTGCACCGGTTGGTCCAACGAGAGCAACACTTTTTCCAGGTTCTATAGAAAAGTTGATGTCCTTAAGAATGGGTGTATCCGGAGTGTATCCGAAATTAACCTTGTCAAAGGTTACCTCTCCACTGAGTTTCACGGGAGGGAGAGCGCTTTCAGCTTCTTCCACCTCAGGTTTGGTATCCATGATATTAAAAATTCTTTCACTGGAGGCCATTGCACTCTGCATGATGTTGTACTTCTCGCTCATGTCGGAGATCGGTCTGAACATCTGCCTCACATAACTTATAAAAGCCACAAGAGCACCAATAGTAAGTGCTCCTGAAATAGCACTGAGACCACCGTAGATAAGAACAATTGCAGTTCCTATCTGAGCAATAACTTCAATCAAAGGTCGGAACACACCGAACACATAAAGCTGCTTCATACTGATCTTGTAATAGTTATCGTTTATCTCAAAGTACTTTTCTTTCCTTGCTTTCTCCTGACGGAAAATCTGAATCACCTTAACCCCGGAAACATCCTCTGCAATACTGGAATTAAGTTCTGCCAGGTACTTTCTGACCTTACGATATATGGTTCGGGTTTTCTTTCTGAACAGAACAGATGCTATGGTGAATATCGGCAGGACAGAGAGAGAGACAAGAGCCAATCTCCAGTCCATAAAAAGAAGAATAGTTACTGTTCCGATGATAAGGAGAAAATCCTTTACCAGATTCACAAGAACTGCACTGAACATTTCATTCAGGGCTTCCACATCATTCGAAACCCTAGTTACAAGCCTGCCAACCGGGTTCTTGCTGAAAAAATTCAAACTGAGTGTTTGTATGTGGTTGAAGAGCTCAGTTCGCACATCGTACATGGACCTTTGCCCTGCTATAACAAGAGTCATAACATGGCCATATCCCGCAAAGATGCTCACAATAAGCAATCCAACAAAGAACAGAGCAAGTCTGGTTATTCCGACAACATCTTTATGGCGAATACTCATCAGTTTATCCGGCGGAATTTTACCCAGATCCCTTTCTGCGACAAACCAATAGTCCCCCTGCACCCGACCGGTCTCCCCCTCATAGTTGTCTGCGGGAAAGAGGTAGAAGGTCTCGGGCTGAAGGTGGCCTCCAGTCGTAAGAACGTGTCTAGTGGCTGGGTCCATCCCGTCCATAGAACTTTTTCTAATCAACAGAGTATCTGTTGTTAAATAGATGAAATCACCGTCTGCCGGCTCAAGAGACATAATGCTGTCACAGGCAGTTGGGCTGTCTGTGTAAACCTGATACAACCTTGCCAGATATTTATCAATTCCCTGTTTGGTGATGTAGGGCAAAAGAAGCTCAACACCGGAGGAAATAAGCATAAAGAACATCGCGAGGAAAATCAGTTTTTTGTGAGGTCTTACATAGTGAAGCAGACGCTTAATCAATCGTGAATCGTAACCTTTACCCTCAATTGTGTCATCTGCGAAAGATGTGTTTCCATGTGGAGGCATCAGCAATCACTCCCTTCGCATCTTTTCTCTACTTCTTCTTCCAGCTGCTGCATTGTATACAGCTCTGTATAGTAACCGTTTTGCTCAAGCAAAGACTGGTGCGTTCCCTTTTCTACAAGTTTGCCATTATCGAGCACAAGAATAAGATCTGCGTGCTGAACTGTGCTGATCCTGTGTGCGATGAGAATATTGGTCAAACCGGAAATTTCTTTTTTAAGTTTTGCAAGAATTGCCGATTCTGTTTCTGTATCAATGGCACTGAGAGAGTCGTCAAGAACAAGGATAGATGGGGAAACAGCAAGAGCTCTTGCTATGGCAATTCTCTGCTTCTGCCCACCGGAAAGGGTTATTCCCCTCTCTCCTACCATAGTCTCGTAACCCTCATTAAAACCTTCGATTTCGGAACCAATCTCCGCAAGTTCAGCAAGGTGCTTAACTGTTTCAACTGGAATACTCTGATTACCGAATGCAATGTTATCTGCAATCGACATTGCGAAGAGAAATGTCTCCTGAGGTACGTATCCAAACAATCCTCGAACCTGACTGAGCTTTCTTTCTGTAACATCAGTACCGTCTATGAAAACAGTGCCTGTAGGTGGGTCGTACAGACGCATAAGCAGTTCAACAAGTGTTGTTTTTCCACTTCCGGTTCTGCCGACTATACCCAGGGTGGATGAGGCGGGAAGGTTGAAGGAAATGTCTTGTAGTACTTCAACATCTGTATCAGGATAAGTAAAAGATAAATCTCTGACCTCTATGGAAGGCTCCGGCTGGCCATCGACAGGACCATCAGTAATAGCAGGTTCAGTTTTCATGATTTTCTCGAGTCTGCCCATGCTGGCAGCTCCACGCTGTAGAAGATTAACAACAAAACCGATAGCCATCATCGGCCATGTCAGCATAGCAAGATAGCTCGAGAATGCAACAAACTGCCCAAGGGAAATAGACCCTCCGATAACAGCCCTTCCACCGACCATAAGCAGAATTGAGCTACTGATCATCGCAAGACCCATTACGAGAGGTTGCATAAAACCCCAAATTCTTGTGAGTCTGATGTTCTCGTGAACGCACTTAGAAGCTTTCTCGGCAAGCAATCTTCTCTCAGAGTCTTCGTCACCGTATGCCTTGACTACTCTGATGCCCGAAAGAGATTCCTGTATCTTCTCTGTAAGACCGCTGAATGCCTTCTGTACAGACTCAAATCTGTCGTGGAGCATTCCACCGAATCTTGTTACAAGCAAAGCAATAAGAGGAAGAGGTATCATGGTGATAAGAGTAAGTCGCCAATCGATAAGCAGCAGCATAACAATGCTTGCAAGGCTCATGAAAATGGCATCAAAGGATGCGATTGTAGCCATTCCTGCCGCCATTCGCACCGCGTTTATATCGTTAGTGGCGTGAGCCATAATATCGCCGACTTTTGTTTTATCGTAATACTGTGCCGGCAATTTCTGCAGATGGCTGTAAAATTCTGCTCTCAGATCTTTCTCGAGTTTTCTGCTAGCGCCGACAATAAAGATGCGCCAGAAAAAACGGCAGAATGCCATTCCAAGTGCAATAGCGACAATGGAGAAACCCATCTTCCAGACAAGAGAAGAATCAGCGGTTCCCTGGGCGAGTCCATCGATCAACTTTCTAAAGACTTGCGGTATCATGAGTTGCAGACCATCGACGCCAACAAGGGCAATGATGCCCCCAAGAAGAGCCTTCTTATGCCTGAAAATTCTTGAGTATAGATTCCTTAGACTTGATCTGTCGAGTTTTGGTCCTGTGCCTTGTTTTCCGGCCAATTAACACTCCCCCCGTATTGCAGTTAGGAACGCTGAATATAGAGTACGCTCCCAGAAAGTGTTAATTCAAAAACAGAAAGAAACTGATAACTAAGAAGATACATTCTGAGGTACAATACAATAGACAAAACGGTACTGTCCTCTTTTCAGTTCCTGATCAGTTGGGAAATGAGTACCGGCAGTTGCAGGAAAAATGCGTCAGAAGGCACGACCTATTCTATAATCACAAATCGATCTGCTGCTATAAAGTCTGGAGCCTGCACCTGAACAAAGTAGAGTCCGGGCTGAAGACCATTGAAATAAAGGGCATGTTGACCCCGCTTGAAATCTCTGCTTGATCTGTCTATAACCCTGCCTGAAACATCATAAACACTAAGATTTGCTCTGGAATCCTCAGGTATGGTAAAAGTGATTTCTACAGTTCCGAAAGAAGGGCTGGGGGATACAGACAGCCCAGATGCCACCAAGCCGGCACCTGAATCAGGCGACTCAATCTGCTGTAAGCCAGCCAGCCAATGTATTCCACCGCCATAAGTCGAGGTAAGTAAAGCCGATCCACAGAGAGCCATCGGAGAATTACCATATACATTGTTCACAGGAAGATCACCGGTAATGTCTTCCCAGTTATCTCCAGAATCAGGAGTTCGCCATACTCCACCATGCATTACAAATGTTGTATCAACCTCCGCACCATTCAGCCCTGCATATAAAACACCACTGATGAAAAGAAGATCAGCCACATTGACCGGCTTTTCCCAGTTGCCCGAGATGTCTTCAATGGAAGTCGCTGCTACACGGAATATCTCTCCGGTTTCGGTTCCGGCAAACAAGGCACCCTCATTCCATTCAAGCGACATCAGGTTGTAGGATGACAAACCCCTGAGGCTCCATGATTGCCCCTGATCATTACTGATATAAAGTCCCTGAGTTGAGGCTGCGTAAAAAGTATCCGACTGGGTAACATGCAGTAACCGGGTACAAACCTCAGGCAGTACCAGCTCGAAACTCCCCCCGCTGTCAGTACTTCGGTAAACACCCACCGTAGACTGCTCAATATCCCACTCGGAAAGCAGAAGAACCGATGGATCATTGTCATGCACGGCCAGATCGAAAACGATCTTGTCTCCCTCTCTGATGGCTTGCCATGTAGAGAAACCGTCATCAGATCTGTACGCACCTTTGCGGAAAGTACCGCAGTACATGATATCTGAACTGCCTGGACTGAAATGGACAAATAGGCAGTGAGCCTCAGGCCCCAACCTGCTCCAGGTTTGACCTCCGTCAGTAGTTTCGGAAAGAGAAGGCAAATTAATAAATGGCATGTAACTACCCAGATTCGCGGCGAATATGTGATCCGGATTCGATGAATCAACTGCCAGGCCACAGAAATAGCCCGACTGTGGAGACGATGGTAATTCAGACCAGCTCTGTGCGGCGTTATCGGATACAAAGATCGGACTGTTGGCAAACGTGCCGCAGTACATCAAATCTTCTTCGGCGGTAACTCCCATTATCATCAAGTCACCGGGAAGGGGCGGCGACACCGCATCAATCCACTCCCCGGATAAAGCTGTGTATTTAATAAAGCCGGGAAAGTCACAGGCATAGATTTCCGTATCGGGAGACACACGGGCTATGGACAGATCTGCCGTGTAATAAGAGGAATAGCTGAATTCAAAACTTGATCCGTAATCCTGACTGAGATAGATACCGTAGGGATTGACTGCTGCAACCACCACATTGGCCATACTCTCCAGCTGCCAGACACATCCATCAGTCGGAATACTCAATACCTGTGTCCATGTGGCTCCGTCCACTGATCGGTACAAGCCCTCTTCCTCCAGCCCGGCAAGCAGTGATCCATCATCACATCGGCACATGGTAAGAGCGGTAAAACCCTGCAGACCACTTGCTACCCATGTGAGACCTCCATTAACCGACTTGTATATCCCGTCACCTGGCTTCGGTGGATCCCCATACCTGTCCAACCCGGTGCTGATGTAAAGCGAATCCCCATCCGGTGAAGCAATAACCAGACAGGACACCATTCTGGAGGCCTGTGCTGCAAGTCCTTCAGTCCTCTGCTGCCAGTTCTGACCGCCATCTTCAGATTTCAGAAGACCGTATCTTCCGTATGGATCGCAGATGTACACAATGTCAGGATCAGAAGGATCTAACTCGATGTGCCATGCCGTCATGTTCGGCCAGTCTGCCGTCATAAGATTCCATGTCTGTCCTCCGTCGATGGTTTTCCACAAACCTCCGGAGTCATCGCTCCCCGCATAAATCACCAGAGGAAATTGTGGGTGAGCAATGAAATCCTTGAAGTACCCCCCCTGTGGTCCCATCTGCTCCCAGTGCCATGAAAATGCGGAAATCGGCAGCACGAGTCCAAGCAACCATAGAATCTTGAATAATGAAGCTCTTCGCCTGTTCATATTGTCTGCTCCTTTGAAGCATATAATACTACTACGTCATCGGAAACATTAATAACAGTTTCTATTGACTAAAGAATGAGAAGAGCCCCTAATAGTGGTGTAGTAAAACTTTGTGAAACTAAGCGACCAATATTCTTGAATTTAGTGCTTCTATCGTTAACGGTTTTATCACGAATTTTATCGTAGGTGCGGGAACTGAGGCGAAAATGACCCCGGTCCTGATATGATTCAAGTGTTGTCGGGACACCATGAAAGGGTGGGGCTGCATTTGTTTCAACTTCAGCGTCTTTCAGCACCTTGAAACCGCTGGCCTTGTAGTACTCAGCTGTTTCCAGTTGCGGGTCAGGTACCTGAACGGCCATACCGCTGACTGCCATACCGATTTGAAACCGATGCTTCTTCTGTGCGGCCTTTCTTATTGCTACCTGAAATTCCTCCTGATGGTCTCCACATGTTCCGCGAATGCGAAGCACAAAACCAAGGTAATTGTGTTACCGCTCGTCGAACGATCTCATAAGCCTGATGCGGGGTTGTACTGCTACAATCTGCCCTGACCATGGAGTTTTAGTCATTGTACCTCTTTTTGCTCTCAGTGAGTTGGCTTTTAAGAAGTCGCTGCACCTCTCCGACCATGTACAGTGGCAGTGAGAGCAGGTCAAACTGAACTCTGTCGCTTTTACCTGCACCATTACCCAGCTGGTGAATAACTGCCTGTGTTGATGGAGGGTTAGTGTCGAAACGAACAGCCAGCGAAGCATTCTTCTCCTGAATAAACCGCAGAAGGGATTTCATGCTGCCGGTTTTGCCTGATTTTACTTCAATGGGAACAACTTTCCCCTCGTGCTGAATGAGGAAGTCTACTTCAGCGTTTGAACCTTTCTTTTCTCTCAGCCAGTAATGCAGAACAGGTCTTTCATAGGAAGGGCTTTTGAACAGGAGGTGTTGCGCAATGAATTGCTCAGCGAGCCTGCCTTTGTTAATGAATTCATTACTTAGAATCTGTTTATCGGTAATGCGAGATATACCTGTCATGTGAGCCATGAGTCCAACATCAAGGAAGAAAAGCTTAAAGACATCAGGACTGGCTTCAGCTCCAAGTGGAACACCATTACCGGAGGAATGGCAAACGGGAAAGATTATTCTTGCACTGCTGAGAAGATTTATTGCTTTTGAAACCCTGTTTGCCCGAACATCCCTGGTGATCTGCGAGTAGATGGCTTTGTCACCCGCTCTTGCTGGAACCCAGTCAAATACTTTGCGGAGAAGGAGCAATTCTTCCTTTGAGTTATACTTCGCGAAATCATCCCTGTATGTATTGATTATTGAAGCTTGTATTCTACTTACACCGTCTGTTCCACCGGACTCTATGTAGTGATTCACAGCTTCAGGCATTCCTCCAACAACAATGAATGTTCTAAGAAGATTGATAAGCTTTTTGTGTGCTGTCCGGGGGAAAAGCATTCCAGGTGTCCAGCTTCTAATTAAATCAAGTTCCATGGAACAGTCAGAATGTGCGATAAGAAATTCTTCAAAAGACAAGGGACCCATATACTGGTATTCCATTCTTCCCACTGGAACTGAAATCCTGCCTTCTGAAATTTCCGTATCCAACAGAGAGCCTGCGGCGACAAAGCGCAAGTCCGGTCTATGCTCGCGAAGGTATCTCATTGCTTGAAGAGCAGAAGTTGCTGCTTGAATCTCATCCAGAAACACGATATCACCTGCAACAAACTTACTTCCGGTAATAAAGGCAAGTTCTTCAATAATGCCGGCCGCATCATTTGATGCAAAAACAGCTGACAGCTCAGGATGCTCTTCCAGGTTGACTACGGCAATGTTAATTTTTTTGTCAAACAGATTTGGATTACTTCTTACAACAGTTGTCTTCCCGACTTGTCTAGCGCCCCTCAAAACAAGACACTTCGGGTTTCTCGATTCAACCCATAACTTGAAATCATCAAAGGCATACCTAAAAAGCATCACAACTCCTGACAAAACATACCTATCTTTCGACACAACCCATGCTGAATTATAGGTATGTTACAGCATTTCTACAAGAGGACTCTTCTTGATCCGTTGGAACCGAATCAACCAATGTTTTCCCATGCAGCCTTCCGGGGAGCTCTGCTGACTCAAATCAAGTCGACATACTTAGGAGATCGTTATTTTGATGCAAAGGAACTCTTTAATCGGCGCGACGGTTTTAAGTAGCGCACTATAGTGCTAAACAAATACCATTATTTGTCAATTAGCAATTGACACTATTCCTGTTTTGTTATACACTTATTCTTGACAACACAGACCTGCAAAACAGTAGTGATGTCGCTGTGATCAGTAGTCGTCCATTTCTTCAACACCGATTATTGAATAGTCAATCACATGAACTTTTTGAAGATCTTCCCTGACAGAATAGCCTTCCTCTGTCAGTCTTCCAATCACAGCGGTCAGCTGACCGTATTCAGGAACTATGTCGAAAGCTCTCTCCCCAACCAGAGCAAAAACTTCACCTGAAGCCTCGTCGGTGAGGACAACAGTTTCAGATCTGGTACCTGCGTGAAGAACATCCACAATACCGGTAAGTCTCATCGTATCATCAGGTTCTTCAGAAGAAGTGGTAGTACCGCATCCTGTAAGGCTCAGTGCCATCATGAACAGAACAGCAGACAGAGCAATTTTACTCATTTTATTCTCCTTTCAGAGACCAAGGCTCAAATTCAGAAAAGTCAACAACAGCACTATCTGCAATGATACCCCACCCGGCATCATCTGCCCAGTCTGTAAGAGCTCTTGTGACTTCGTAGACAGTCATGTCGCCCAGAGATTCCTGAAGCTCGTACGAATTACGCCAGTCTCCGACGGTTATGTACCCACTACCCAACATCCAGCACTGAGTGTCCATAGACTGAGCACCTATGCCCTGAATGGTTCTGTTGTTGTTCGCAATACCTGTGACCAGAGACTGGTCTACATTGCCCATAGCAACATTCCGGAAAACCTCAGCCATCAGAGTAGCTGACAAAACCGGTTCTGTTGTACTGATGTACATGTATCCCCAGTTTTGCCGGTAACTGTTTGTGCTTCCACCGCTTGGAGCGTAAGTAAGAGCATGCTCCGTGCGAAGCACCTGCCAGAGCATTTCATCTACAACGCCCATGGCTGTTGAATACGCAGGTATATCTACACTGCCAGAAGGGGGTGCCTTGAACTTTACAACAGCGTAAGCAGTAAGAGTTTCGTCATTTTCAACTACAAGAGTATCATTTTGTATTGCAAACTCTGGAACCTCAGGAAGCACATCTCCACCCTCAGGGATTCTTCCGAATGAGACTTCGAGAAGTGCCTCAAGCTGCTCAGGTGAAGTAGGTCCGGCATGGGTGATAACAATATTCCCGCTTTTGATTCTGCTGGTAAGCCATTCACGTACATCTTCAACTTCAAAGGAAGCAAGAGTGGAAGGAATTCCATCGGGACGAAGCAGGTAGGGATGTCCGGCACCCATGAATCCCTGATTGGCGACAAGCCAGATTCTGTTGTCAGGATCCTCAAGATCAGACTGCAGAGCAACGAGTTGAGAACTCTGTATCCTCTGGACAATCTGAGGGTCCAGTTCCGGCTCAAGCAAGCAGTCGGCAAACCCGTCAAGAAGAAGTGGCAAATCCTCGGAAAGACACTTCAAATGATATCGGGAATAGTCATAATTGTAAGATGCATTCCAGCTGGCAAGAGTGGTATCCATTATCTGGCGCCAGCGTTCATCAGGGTAGGTGTCGCTTCCTGCAAGAGCTGCCTCTAGAGAAAATGCTTCTATTCCCTGATTGGATTCGTCAAGAACTCTTGAACCACCGACAAGGAACAAACTCAGTCCTTCGACTTCCCCGCCAGTCACAGTTCGGGTAATAACATGTATACCGTTATCAAGATCGAATTCAGTTACATTTTCAGGTACTGCAGCAAACAGTACAAGTGTGAAGAGAAGAGAAATCATTCTACCCACTCTCCTTCCGGAGTAATAATAAAGACAGCTGAAGGCTGGTCTTTTATCCACCTGTCGAGAAACTCGGTTATCTCTGCAGAGGTTACAAGTGACAGGTTTTCAAGATAGTTATTGTAGTATTCAAGACCTCCTCCTTCAACCCACCAGAAGGGGAATGTTTCGGTAGCCATGTCTCTGCTTGATTCCTCATTGAAGAGTCTTGAACGACGAAGCTGTTCAGAAGCCATCTCGATGCCTGATTCGTTGAAGTAACCTTCTTCAAACATCCTTTCAATCTCTTCGCGCATCATCTCAACGCCTTCTTCGGCAAGCTCAGGATCAATAGTTCCACCGAAAGTAATAGATGGTTCAAATCTCTGCGAATAGTAGCTTGCATAAACATCGAGGAAAGGACCGTTTGCAACCAGATTCTCATGGAATTCACCGGTCATTCTGCCCATATACTGTCCCCACACATCAGCCCCGTATGACCACTCCTGCTGATCGGCCATGGATGGACCTACGAAAACAATGCGGACCATTCCTAGTCCCTCGGGACAGCCCACATACACAGTAGTATCACGGGGTATCGAAATATTAAGCTCGAGATCGGCATAGTTGCTTCTCCCGCCGAACTCCCACTGACCGAACATCTCGGACACAGCCGGCATAATCTCTTCCGCTTCAATGTCGCCTGTAATTATCAGGGCAGAATTGTCTGGTGTGTAATAGGTATGCTGGAATTCAAGCATTATCTCCTGATTTGCAGCCATGATAACTTCAGGCACACCAATTGCGCTGCTTCTCCACTTATCAATGGAAAGCACCTCTTCCTGCATGCGCCAAAGGTTCCAGAACGGGTGGCTGGTGTTTCTTTCGTATTCATTCATGATAACTGTGCGTTCATTCACTATTTCCTGAGGATCAAAAAGAGGGGCTGTTATAGCATCGTACATAAATTCGAGGCCTTCTTCAAACAGATCAGATGAAACTGTCAGGTAATACCTTACAACTTCAGGTCCGGTGGTTCCATTACGGATAATACCAAGTTCCCGCATCCTGGCGTTGTAGGCACTCTGATCAGGCAGAGCGGAGTTACCTTTGAAAAACATGTGTTCGTAAAAATGTGCGAGGCCGTTTGACTCTGGTGTTTCACAGGTAGCACCTGTATTCACAACAACACACACGGTTACTATAGGTGATGCGTGATCTTCACCAATGATAATATCCAGCCCATTGGGCAATTCACTTTCAACCAGGGGGAAATTCATTGAAAGCATCAGAATGAGTGTATAGAGCACCATTATTCCTTTCTGAGGAGTGAACTGACATTGCAATCAACATTGATTATAAGAACCTGTGCAAGTGCAGCAAAAATAACGTGCAAGGAGATTCAAATGGAGAGAGTAAACCCCACAATACAAAGTCATGTTCACCTCTGTCAGACGCTTTTTCGTGGAATGGCGGAGAACAGAACGTTAATCTCATGGCTGGAAGACCGAATCTGGCCCCTCGAGGCTGCACACACACCTGAGACACTAGCCGTTTCAGTCATTCTTTCTCTTAGAGAAATCATTTCAACCGGCTCAACCGGTCTGCTGGACATGGGAAGTGTACAACACTCCCAAACCACCATCGAAATTCTGAAACAAAGCGGGATAAGAGCTGTGGCGTGCAATGCCCTGATGGATAGGGGTCCCGACTTCATAAAAGAAGAACTGAGCTGGCTGAGAAAGGAATCTGAGAAAGTAGAACAAAGGTGTGGTGGACTTGTTCAATACGGTCTTGCTCCAAGATTTGTTCTCTCCTGCTCCCCGGAACTCTGGAAATGGCTTGAAACAAAGAGCAAAAACACAATAAGAACCACCCATGCAGCCGAAGCTCCCGGTGAGATGGCAGACCCCTGGATTGCAGAACATGGGGGTAATATCCATCTGCTCAGTAAGCTGAATTTTCTTTCCCCAAAAACTCTGCTTGCGCACTGTGTTCACCTCCAGCCGGGCGAGTTAGAACTGCTAAAGCAGACAAAGACTGCTCTCGTTCACTGCCCATGGACCAATCTTCATCTGGGTAGTGGAATAGCAGACGTCCCTGAAATGCTTCGCAACAACATCACAGTAATGCTGGGCAGTGACGGAGCCCCCTGCAACAACCGCCTTGACCTCTCTGGCGAGACCCGCCTCGCAGCAAATCTTGCAACTCTGAAGGCACCTCCCGGAACGGTCAACGGCAAAACATGGTCGGCAATCAGCGGCAAAAATGCAGCAGACTTCTTTAACTTCAATAATTTCGAAAAGGACAAAGTAGAACTAAGTCTTACAGCAACAGAAGAGGAAGAACTTCCGAGAGCCGAGGACAAACAGAGATACCTGAATGAAGTTCCCAGAGCCGGCCGGGTAAGAAGAGTTGAATGCAACGGCAAGCTGATCTACGACCACGGAGAATTCCCTACTTTGCCGGAACTGCCAATGAGCATAGGTGAAGCAAGAGATATCGTATGGAGCAGAGCCCTCTCCCTGGGTATGAAGCCGTGACAATAGCGGTATCGGTTGCCATCCCCAGACCCATAACGGAAACCTACACTTACCTGCTTCCTGAAAAGATGCAGGGAGGTACACTCGAGGGTTGCCGTGTTGTTGTTCCTCTCGGTCCCACCAGAGTTGTCGGTGTAATATGGGAAACCAACCTCGAAGTTCCCGAAAAAATTAGACCGAAGCTGAAAAAAGTGATACAGAGGCTGGACTCTAATCCACTGATTACAAAGGGTGTGCTGAACCTTCTTAAGTGGACAACGGATTACTACATGACTATGCCCGGAATGGTTGCAGCAGCTGCATTTCCTCCGGGAATGCAGGGAAGCGCAGCCAGAATAATCGAATTGAATAACGGTTCAACGCTCAAAAAATACACCGGCACTAGAAAAACCATTGAATACAAGTTTCTTCAGACCCTGATACCTAAAGATCTTCCTCTGGACAGCTTACTTGCTGAGGAGGCAGAAACAGGAAGAATTCGAAGCTGGTGGCAACCCAAAAAACTCCCACCCCCTAAACACATTTCCATTATTGCGCCACTTGTTCCTGCGGAACAACTTACTTCAGCCGGACACTCTCTAAAAAAGCGAGCCCCAAAACAAGCAGCTCTTCTGCTTACACTTGCATTGACCGGGACGATCCCAAAAAAGGAGCTTCTCCTAACTGCAAGATCAAACAGAAACTCTCTTGAAAGACTAATCCAGCTACGACTCGTAAAAGAGACGAAAGTAAAAGTATCACGTGACCCAATGCTTAACTCTCCGAATCTGGAAAGCAAACCTGTTCCCACGCTCAACAAGTATCAGACAGATGCAATAAATGCAGTGGAACAATCTTCAATGAGCGCTCAGCATACATTTCTTCTTCACGGGGTAACCGGAAGCGGCAAAACGGAGGTCTACCTGAGACTCATTGAAAATCAGCTTAAAAAGAACAGAGGCGCGATAGTTCTCGTTCCGGAAATTTCGCTGACCCCACTTGCCGTTAGCAGATTTAACAACCGCTTTCCCGGGAAAGTCGCAGTTCTTCACAGCGGTCTTTCAATGGGTGAAAGACTTGATGCATGGAGCATGGTTCAGCGGGGAGAGCGCACTATTGTAATTGGTCCACGCAGCGCAGTTTTCGCCCCGGTGAAAAACCTTGGGATCATAGTTGTAGATGAAGAACATGACGACAGCTACAAGCAGAGCTCAATGCCCAGGTACAACGGTCGCGATCTTGCTGTTGTCCGGGGAAATATCGATAAAATCCCTGTTATTCTTGGCTCAGCGAGCCCTTCCGCTGAAAGCTGGCAGAATACTCAGCACGAACGGTACACTCTTCTATCTCTACCGAACAGAGCCACAAAGAGTGCTCTTCCTCAAACTACGCTGGTCGACTCAAACAGAGAAAGATTTCAACTGCTTTCCAAAGAACTTCTTGCCGCAGTCGGCAAGAGAACAGCAGCAGGTGAACAGAGCATTATTCTCATAAACCGCAGAGGTCATTCCCCAATTCAAATGTGCTCTGCATGCGGCCATGTGGAAAAGTGCCCAGCATGCGAGATATCAATGACCTATCATCGCCACGGAGAGATTCTCAGATGCCACCACTGCGGCCACTGGAAGAGTGCTAAAACCCGCTGTCCCCAGTGTAAAGGTGAAGAATACAAAAGGCAGGGCCCCGGCATTCAGAAGGTACAGGAAGCCCTGAAAGAACTTCTACCACAGACTAAAGTAATCAGAATGGATGCAGACACAACCAGCACCAAGTCATCACACTGGAAGATCA
The DNA here is from genome assembly GCA_016744855.1 of Candidatus Fermentibacteraceae bacterium. Lineage (GTDB taxonomy): Bacteria > Fermentibacterota > Fermentibacteria > Fermentibacterales > JCC-6 > Sabulitectum. The sequence goes on from JADGDO010000003.1 coordinate 101,296, forward strand.
TTCAGCAGTTTACAAAAGGTGATGGAGATGTTCTCCTTGGTACCCAGATGGTAGCAAAGGGCCATGATTTCCCGAACGTCACATTAGCCGCTGTTATTGGTGCAGAGATGGGCCTCTACATGCCCGACTTCAGAGCCCAGGAACGCACATTCAACCTGCTTCTTCAGGTAGCAGGAAGAGCCGGCAGAGGTGAAAAGCCAGGGGAAGTTATCATCCAGACCACAGACCCGGACAACCCGATTATCAAGATGGCATGCAACCACGATTACAAAGCATTCATAGATCAGGAACTGGAAATGCGGCAGGCCCTGAGCAACCCACCTAACACCCGCATGGTACGACTGCTGTGGTCCGGCAAAGACCCGAGAAAAACAAAAAAAGCTGCAGAATTGGCTTGTAAAACAGATCTACCACCCAACTGCACCCTTCTCGGCCCGAGCGAAGCAGCAATGACAAAAATAGCAGACAAATGGCGCTACAGCGCTCTCCTGAAGGCTCCACTCCACTCAACTCTGAAAACCGCAGTTCAAGAAGTTCGCAAAACCTTCAACGAACTCAAACAGAACACCGTCCGCATGGATATTGACGTGGACCCCCGCAACCTGATGTAGAGGATTTGCTCTACATCGTCCCGCGTATAATCCCCAGTCTGAGATTCCAGCTGTCAAGTTGCTCAATAGGATTGTCGTAATCTGGAAATCCATCCCGCCGAAGGAATGTTCTTCCACCCTCCAGCCTCACTCCCCAACCTTCGTTTATAGGGATATCAATACCTGTCATAAGTTTCATTCCGAAGTGAAGATTGGAAGTATCTTGATTTCTGCCCGACATGAAACCACCGGAATAATCCCACTGAATACATAGTCTGCTCAGGTAAAGGCCAGGAATAGCCTTGGCAAACAATGTCACATGATCAAAATTGCGATTTGCAGCCAGAAAAAGACTGAAACTGTATTCTGTAAAATCATATGTAGTAGCGGAGAGTCGTCTTTCGGTTTCTTCTTTTCTCCAGTGGAAAGGACAGAATGGGGCTATATCAAGTTCAACTCCGGCGTCAAGCAAATCTGTTAATGAAAACTGATACTGGATTACAAGGGATGCTGAAACTTTGTCACCAGCAGACTGAAACCAGCTCGTATCACTCTCTGCAGTAGAATAGTCACTTAGGGATGTTTGGCCCAGAAAAACTAATCTGTCTGAAAGAGATACAGAGATGCAAACACAGAGTGCAATTACAAACTTCAACAATGGCTTATACTCCAATTTGATTCAGATGAAAGCAGGAAGTTTAAACCACTCCAAAGCTTAAATGTCTCGAAAGCTGTGACCCGTAAATTTCATGCAGTAAAAGAGCTAACAAGGAACTGCTGCTAGTTCTCCTTCAACATATCATCGTAGGCTATTTCGAAACGAAGTTTGTGCTTTGCTTCTTCTTGAGCCAGTGCAACAAAAAGATTTGCGGCACTTTCTGATTCAACCATTTCACTGAGCTTCATGTAAAGCTTGTATGCAGCTTTTTCTTTCTTCATGGCAATAACAAGAGCATCTTCGTAGCTTTCGACATTATCGGTGCTGAGGTCGACTGTGTATTCGGCAATTTTAAGGTCGAGAATCTTTTCCTGTGTTGGCTGGAATGTCTTACCTTCTTTAACTGCAATGAGTTTTGCCTTGTGGGCTCTCTCCTCGTTTGCAAAAAGAAGAAAATCTCTTTTCATTGAACTGTGCTTTGCCTTTTCAGCAAGCTCGGTGTAGAACTTTACAGCTCCCTCTTCCTCACTAATTGCAAAATCAAGTATCTCATCTGAAGACATCCAGCTTTTCATGATTTCTCCTTTGTGAAAATTGCTACAAACATACATTTGATTATACAAACAATGGCAGTCGAAAACCCCCCTGCTTTTACTGATGATGCTGTGAACAGCGAGAAGCAACTTGCAAAGTTGGGTGGATTTGAAAAAAACGAAAGCTTTTTCCCAGGTGAGAAAACTCTGGCAGGACCGTGGGTTGCTGTTTCGCACACTCACATTTCTAAAGCCCTGGCTTAAATGGCATGCCCTTGGCCTTTTCCTTACCATTATCGCTGCAGGTCTTGCGCTTGTTCAGCCCTGGGTGAGCAGACTCCTGATAGACAAGGTGCTTATTGCCGGTAACACAGATATGCTCCTGAAGATCTGCTTCGCATATCTTGCTGCTGTGCTGCTTGGCTCCCTTGTTGGTATGTCAACGTCTGTCTTGTTCTCATGGGTTGGTCAGAGCGCTGCAATTGACTTGAAAATGACCCTCTATAGAAAATTGAATAGCCTTTCTATGGCCTTTACCGGGAGAAAAAGGGTGGGAGAACTGATGGCAGGGTTTACAAGTGATATCCCTGTGATGCAGAGCTTGTACTCTTCAACCCTCTCGAGTACCATCAGTGAGATTATACGCTTCTTCGTAGTGCTTGCTGTTATGATTTCAATTAATCCCAGGCTTACTCTTCTTGCTATACCCTCTATACCGCTCTTTGCAGTAATTATTGCCCTGACTGGCACGATGCTGAAAAAAGCAAGCGCAGAAGTACAGGAGAAGAGGGCGTTTTTTACAGCTACGCTTCAGGAACAGCTCACAGGTCTTCGCACATCAGCTGCTTTCAATCTCGAGGAAAGAGAGAGTTCAAAATTTAATCACTCCATGACAGACCTCATGCGCTCAAGCATTCGTCTCACAGTTAAAGGGTTTGTGATAAACGCTGGGGGGCTCCTTGCTTCAACAACGCTGATACTGGTGATCTGGCTTGGTGGTAAGGAAGTAATTGCAGGCAAAATGGATGTCGGTGTGCTTATTGCCTTCATCAGCTATTTTGGAATGCTCTTTGGGCCTGTTGGTTCAATCGCAGGAGTTGCAACACAAATACTGAAAGCGATGGGTGCTGCCGAAAGAGTCTTCGGTGTGATTGACACAGAACCTGCCGTAACTGAGCTTCCGGGTGCCGTTAAGCTTGCTCAAGTAAAAGGCAAAGTGGAATTCAAGAATGTCAGTTTTTCCTACACTGAAGAATCTCCCGTTCTTGTTAATTTCAACGAGGTAATCCGTGCAGGTGAGACAGTTGCTTTCTCTGGCGACAGCGGTTCAGGTAAAACTACCCTGATATCGCTCTTGCTTCGTTTTTACGATCCTGACACAGGAGATATCCTTATAGACGGGAAGTCGGTGAAAAATTTCACTCTGGAGTCTCTTAGAAACAGCATAGGTGTTGTTTTTCAGGATCCATTTCTTTACCATTGTTCTGTTGCAGAAAACATCTTGCTTGGCCGTCCGGAGGCTTCGATGGAAGAAGTAGAGACGGCAGCAAAATCTGCACATGCTCACGAGTTTATCTCATCATTTCCTGAAGGCTATAACACTGTGGTAGGTGAACGGGGCAGCAGTTTGTCGGGAGGGCAGCTTCAAAGACTGGCTCTTGCCCGTGTGTTCCTGAAAAACCCGCCGATAATTGTTCTTGACGAAGCAACCAGCGCTCTCGACAGCAACAGTGAATCAATTGTGCAAGATGCTGTTTCCCTTCTGCTTCAGAACAGAACCTGCCTTGTAATAGCACATCGCCAGACTACTGTAGACTCAGCGGACAGGATAGCAAGGGTTCCCAATATTCTGGATTAGTATAGATGAAGTCTAAAAATAAGTTGAAAGAATGAGGTGCAAGACCGTTGTCAGATTGTGGAATTCCGTTTGCTCGGCACCTATGCCACCGCTTATCCCGGCGTCGAGTGATGTATTGTCGGAAAGGCTGTAGTCGCCGCTTGCACTTTGCGGTACTGAATTGTCGTTCATATTGAATAGACTATTCGCATTGAGTATCATGAGTGGTGTTTATCAAACTGCATTCTGCATGTTGATTAGTATCTGTCATTGTGACACTTCAATATCTGCTTTGTATTAACTTAGGTTTCTTTTTGAAGGATAAAAGCTAAACCTAAATAGGTGGCTATGTCAAGCTTTATTACTATTTCAATTCTTTAGTTGCTAGCTCGTTACATAGTAACATCTATTTTGTATCTCATTAGACAGTATTATCTTAACTACTACTTTCTTATCCATTTTTGTGAAATATATTACTATTGACTCTATCAATACTGCCATATATATTTTTCGTGCGCCGCTATTATATTGATTTAAATTCTTTAAACTAACGAGGGGGACAAATGTCCATTATTCTAGCTATCTTTATGGCAGTAGCCGCTATTACACCAGTAAATAACGCGTGTATCCAGGATGAAAACGGTCTCGATTCTTGGGGTTATTGGGTAACAGGAAATCCTACATTCGGTCCAGATGTAGATTACGTTTACATGTTTGTTTATGACCTAAGTCACGCCGAACACGAATCAGCTGAAGTCCTCTGGAGCGGAGGCTCTTACGGAATGGAAGTAACACACCTGATCCAAAATGGAACTCCTTTTTATGTGGTCGCAAAAGGATACGATATCAATAATAATCTTATTGGTACAACCAACTCTGGCCTCCTGATTGAGTCCATGTTCTCATTCATACCTAAGATTATGAATTACACGTATTCACCATATGTAGTCAGAACCATACAGGGACTCGGCCTCTAAGTAGCATAATTGTGGCGCACTAAGGCGGTAGAAATACCGCCTTTTTTTAATTAAAAATGAAAATTTAGAGACGCCTGAGACCTTGTGTTGGTCTCCGAGTTGTTGTCTGGTGGAACAATTGCTTGGTATTCTTGTGAATACGAATACGATATTGAAAGCAGTCTGCTGATTGCAGCAGATATTGTAGCTCTTGCATCTACTTCGTACTGTTCGGGATCAAAGATATCACAGGAAGATTCCACCCTGAATGTAAAGGTTGGGTTAATCGTTCCTCTGAACAGATTTGATATAGTTAGACCCAAACCAGGGGCATAAACATAGGCATCCTTCTGGAACAAATCATCATCCCACTTGTTAATTATTCTTCCCGCTCCAAGTGAAGGAATAATTGAGAGAGAAGACCCAACTGTTATTTTATACCCACATCCAACAATTGCCTGAAATTTCCATCGTCTTGTTGCCTCGCGAGACTGCTCCATGGTTACCTCGAGTGTCTCAAAGAGATTCCGCGTAGAATAATTCATGATATCGAAAGATGTACTGAAACTCTTTAACTTGTATGATCCACCCGGCCAGCTATTTTCCGAATAACTGCCAGAAAGAGAAAGATGGCTGTTGTACAGCCCATATCTGTAGGAATTTCTGTTTCTAACAGAAATGCTCTCTTGGGGGTAAATGCCGGTGGATTTGAAATAACTTAGAGATACATTCATTCGTAAACCGCTGCCTGGATTCTGCCATTGATTGCTGCTTGTTGGAATACATGCTGGTCTTAATGATTCATCGAGTAAACTGTTTCTGATCCTGTTGATAAGAACAACACTGTCTGCTGACATATCAAGCAATTGAGAGTAAGCGGTTACAGCGAGAGGAAACTCTCCAGCCAATTCCGCTGCCAGTCCCATTATTGCCATACACTTCGGGGAACCAGTTTGTTCAACAGCCGTCTGCATAAGCGAATATGCTTCCCGGTATTTCCCCCCTTTCAACTGAACATGACCTAGTATTCCAAGAAGTATTCCTGACTCCGGATGCTGTAAAAGAGCAGTTTCAAGAACGGATTCCGCATTGCTCAAATCACCCATCGCCATTAGTGTATTAGCATACAATATCTGTTCTTGAAGACTCTGTTCATTCACTGCAGTTTCGGCAAGAACCTTCTCTGCCTGATCCCCTCTGCCAACGACACTAAGCATCTCTGCTGAGAAAGCTGTTGACATTTCACCCGATAGAGCTATTTCAACAGCTTGACCAAAGTAAACACTTCCTGTTAGAACAGCGTCGGCTCTCAACCCTCTGATAACCCTAATTGTATCAACATTAGATAAAGCTGCTCCTTGAAGAAATCCATCCAGGAAAGCAATATCCGCATAGGGATTGTTGAGATTAGTCAGTATACCGGCAATTGAATCTGCAACAGTATCATGTCTGCTTAGTCGAGCCTGTCTTATCAGCAGGAGCTCAATAGCACCTTCCGGAAGAGATTCATCTGTCATAAACTGGAGCAGTTCATTCGCTTCAGCCGATCTCTCTGAATACTGATAAATACAACATTGCATTATCCTGACAAACACATCTGAAGAATCTGCCGAAAGTATCTCCAGAGCGGAATCAACTTCGCCCGACTGAACCTTTAGAGAAGCTCTGCCTCTAAGCCCTTCAGGTGAATCTCCCAAGTAGCTGCAGGTCTGGAAAGCAAGATCCGCCAGGGGGTCTCCGCGGTTAAGCAGAGATAATCCATACCTTCCCCATGAAGTCGCATCAGTTGAATCAGCCATAAGTTCAAGCTCTGCAACACTTAGAGGCATATAAATGTTGTCTCCTGAAGCCAGACAATTGCCGAAAATAATCATGGTAACCAAAACAATTTTTACTTCATCAAACAAAATAATTGTTTTCCGTTCTTTGGCATAAAACATATCAAAGAATAGGCAGATATGTTTAAAGAATGTATATATATGAATTCATTAAACAAATATTTACTGTATCGTATTCAACTATAGGGCTATATACTGCTACCTTATACAGCTGGTCAATAAGACTCACATTTATTACCCGAACTAAAGTGCATTATTCTGCAAATACTTAAATGCTCTGAGACGATTCTGCTTCTGTTTATATGGGTTTCTAGATGGATAAGTAGATAAAGGCAGGTCTCGGTGCACTGTTGTAAAGTGACCATAGACAACCTGGTATGACTGGGATTCATCACATATCTTGTAAGAGCATAAAAGGGTTTCAGAAATACATCGAGATAATCATGTGTATAGCAGTGCGAAGGTTCTGAAACTCCGTGTTCTCGGGGCCAAGCCCACCGCTTATACCGACATTAACTGCTGAGTTGTCGGAAAGGCTGTAGTCACCACTTGCGCTCAGTTGTATTGAATTGTCGTTCATGTTGAACAGGCTGTTTGTATTGAGTGTAAGGAGGGGTGTTGCTGTTATACTGAGGCCTCCAGCCAGATAGTGTTTTGCCATAAGGTAAACCCCACCGGTTCTGTAGGCTTGGCTGAGTGAGTTTTCACTGTAGCTCTCGCGCTCTGATGTGCCGGGTGAGTTATGGTGGTACTCGAGGAAACCATAGAGAGTGCTGTTTCTAAAACTGCGTTCAAGGCCGGTTGAAAGCCTGAAAAAAGCATCGCTATCGTCTGGCTTCGTCAAGGCTGACTCTATCCAGCCAACCGCTCCACCTATGGATCTGTTGAGACTGGCTCCTATCAGTCTGTTCTCTCTGAACCCTGCTGCCACTATTGATATATCGGTGCTTGCTGCATACAATCTGGTTCTTAGCCAGTATCCGCTTTTGTCAATCTCTGCATCTTCACCAAACACCCAACCGGTTTCTATTTCAGACATCATGCCCAGAGGGTAAACTGCCCGGACAGCGTCCACGCCTGCCCTGTAATCTGTATTGATAGCCCCGTAGGGGAATGGTGCGATAAAATCGGTCGGGCTGACTGATTTGGCTACACCCCAGAAAATGGCCTGGCGGCCCATAGTGATTTTCACTCTGGATGGTCGTACTTGAAAGCTGAGTCGATCGATGTTCTGAAGAAGACTAAAGCTTTCATTACCTCTCCACTCTTCCGGAAAAATTCTTGCGTGAGGGTCGGCTATTCTGAACTGATCCAGTTCGATCTCGGGACCAGCCAGAGCAGGGTTTCCTAGAGTAGGAGTAACTACCCATGCAAAGTCTGTTCTGAATGATCCGATCCTGCGCCTGTCCATAAGCCTTAAAGAGAGGTAACCGTTCCAACTGGTAGAGTCTTTTTGAGTAACTTGAAATCCCGGTTTGAAGACACCGGTAAAACAGTAAACTGCTGAGGTCAGAATTGCCAGAATGAATAACCATTTCATCATTCAGAACTCTCATCTGTCTTGTAGAGCAGTCCGTCTCTGATTGTAACGACTTTTCTGGCCCTTTTCATTACAATCTCATCGTGAGTGGAGAAGAGGAATGTCATACCCGTTTCCTCATTCAGCTTCTTCATCATGTCGAGAAGGTCTCCGCTCGTTTTAGAGTCCAGATTCGCAGTGGGCTCGTCTGCAATAACAAGAGAAGGTTTTGAGACCATGGCCCGTGCTACAGCAACTCTCTGCTGTTGCCCGCCCGAAAGCTTTGAAGGAAGTCTTCCTGCAAAATCCTGAAGCTCGACCTGTTCAAGAATTTTCATCACACGCTCATGGCGTTCCTTCTTGTGGACACCCTGAAGAAGCATGATGTATTCAATATTTTCCTCTACGGTCAGAACAGGAAAGAGATTGTAGGCCTGGAAGATAAAACCTATGTGATCACGGCGATAGTTGGATAATTCTTTACCGCTCATCTCTGAAATGAGGTTCCCGGAAAGCTCAACTTCTCCACCAGTCGGGCTGTCCAGCCCTGCCATCAAGTTCAGGAATGTTGTTTTTCCAGAACCGGACGGTCCGATTATTGCGGTGAATTCACCCTTTGTCAGAGCAAAATCAATGCCTCTAACAGCTTCGACAGGAACTCCCCCGTCTTCATATGTCTTCCTGAGATCTCTTGTTACAATTACATTCTCTGTTTGTGTTTTCATTTATTATCTCCTGACCGTTAAAGGCTTTTACGCATGGCTTTGGAGGGATTCAGATTGCCTGCATGTATTCCCGGATAGATTCCTGCAATTGTTGTAAAAAGAAGAGTCGCAGCTGGATATATCCAGATTCGGGACCAGTCAACAATTGTGTAAAGAGGCTTGTCAAACATTACTCCAGACAAAGAAATATCTCCAAAACTAATACCTGCATTCGCATAGTATTCGATAAGGGCAAAACCAAAGAGTGCTCCGATGGCGGAACCGACCACACCCAGCCAGAAAGCTTCCAGAAGTACCATTGCCGTAATGCTTAATTTCGAAGTTCCAACTGCCTTCATGACACCGAACTCATACATTCTTTCATAAACAGACATGAAAAGGGAGTTGATTATTCCGAAGAGAACAAGCCCGAAAAGAATAAGCGACATGATTGTCATGCTGACATTAACCATACCGAGCATCGTTTTTATCTGTGGTGCCAATGTCGGCCATCCCTCAGCGATGTTACTATCCGGTGAAAAAGTATTCCAGAATGGAAGGTCCTCGTTCATAGCAATCATGGGACCTGAGAATTTTATAGCTATCTCGTGAAGCTCACCGGTAAGACCGAGAAGACTTCCGGCAGATTCAATATTAACGAATGCAGCATACCTGTCATACTGATCAGAACCGAACTTGCAGATACCTGATACCATGAACATCCGTGAGGAAAAACCGCTGTCAGCCATTGCAGCTGTAACAACAGCAATATCTCCCAGCTGAAGATCCATTTCATCAGCAAGTTTAGAACCAATGATTATTTCCAGGCTGTCTCCGGTTAGGTAACTGCCGGCGTCGATTGCTGTCTCCAGCATGGAAATACTGCTCTCGGTAAGATGATTTACTCCCATCAGAGTGACGGGTTTCATCTCCATTGCAGACTGGAGGGAAGCAGGAGAAATCAACCTGCCTGTTGATGCTGTTACCAGTGTATCACACGAGAGCATGCTGTCTATTTCAGCAGGGTTATCAATGGTATAGGAGATACGAGCCGTTTCCCTGAAACCCTCCCTGTGTATCTGGGCATCACCCATCCATGTTTGTGTAATGCTTTCCACCATATGAACATTCATACCTGCAAAAAGAGCATCTGAAAACATGAGAGAAGCCAGCCCAACGCCAATTGCGATGCCGGTGATAACAGTTCTTCTTCTGTTTCTCATCACATTGCGCCAGGATATCATTATCAGTTTTTGAAACATGCTACACCGTCCTGAGCGATTTGGCTGCATCGGTGTGAGCAGCTTTCAGTGCAGGAATCAAACTGACCACTGACGAGGTAATCATTACAGAAACTGATGGAATCCAGTAGCAAGCAGGAGTAATTGAGGCAAGCATCTCACGGAATACAAAACCACCGTAATCCATGGGAGGGTCAAAAACCATCCCGTGTTTTGAAAGAATTAGCAAGCCTATGGTACTTAGAATACCTCCAGCAATAATGCTCACAAGACCCATTAGGTTTGCTTCTAGAACAATCATTCTTACAATTGATTTTGGCTGGGTACCTATTGCTTTCATCACGCCGAATTCTCGTCTTCTTTCAAGAACCATCATCAGTATAGTGTTAAGTACACCCAGAGCAGCAACGCCTATAATTATTGCAAGCATGATTTTCAGCTGAGTTTCATCAGCTTTCATCCCAGCGTAAAATTCTCTGGCAAATACTTTCCATGATGCTGTTTCGAGCCCCAAAGAACCTGTTACTCCTGAGATCTCTGCGGCTGCAGCATCTACTTCCCCAAGAGAAGTGGTCATCACTGCAAGTTCGTGCACCCTGCCTTCAAGCGCAAACAACAACTGACTGTCTGCCAAAGTAAGGTAGCTGGTTGTACGGTCCACCTCAGGATTTCCAGTTGAAACAATTCCCTGAACTGTGTATTTTCTGTCGGCTCCGCTACCATCGGCCGCCTGTGAGAAAAGAATAAGAGAATCCCCCACAGTCACATTCAGTGTAAGTGCAAGCTCTTTGCCAAGCAGTATTTGACCTGTTGCCCTCAGAGATGAGTCAGCTTCTGATGCAGTAAGCATTTCACCATCTGTGATCTGATTCGAAAACTCAGTGGCATTTTCTTCCAATCGGGGGTCTATTCCGATGATTGCGGCGGCTGCTGAGTTCGAGTAAATCCCTGAAGGAGAACCCTCTTCGCGGGAGGCAAGCAGCGCTCCAGTATAGATTCTGGGAGCCCAGGCCCTGACATTTTCCAACGAATCAATTTCCAGCCCCACCGAACTGTAGTTATCAATTGTATCATAAATTGAGGGATTATCTAGATACCCCTCTTTGTGTACCTGAATTTGACCGGTTCTGTGATTGGTGAAAAACAGAATCATCCCACTGTAGGAGCCGTCCATCCACCCTATAGAGAGACTCGAAAGAACGAACCCGCCAGTCATCGTCATGATGGTAAGAATGGTTCTTCTTCTCTGCCGGAAAATGTTCCTCCAGGCAAGCTTGGCTGTAAGACTCATCCCTAATTACCACCGGACTGGAGATTGTCGAGAGAAAAGATATCGTCGCTTACACCTTCATTGAAAGAAGCATCCGACCAGGAAACAGTGGTGCTCTGATCAGGTTTGTCCGAGGGAATCACCTGCATAACAGTGGGAATTGTTCTGCCGCTCATAGTCTCTACATCAGAGAAGGTGACTGTCTTAATAAGTGCGTCGTGACGGTCGTAGTATTTCTCCCATACGGGCAAAGTCGGATCGGTTGATATTGCACAGACGATATAGGACCAGACAACTGCAGTTGAAGGTTTTGGGGTGAGCTTAAGATAAAGCTGACCTTCCACCTGTTCCCCGTTTACTGCTGAATCAGTAATGTACTCCGCAGTATAATCATCCACATAGGTTATCTCTTTTACAATGTCGTTGTTGGTTATATCGGAGCCCATCCAGGAACCAGTCATCATCGAAGGTGGAATTCTTACGGTACTGTTTGTATTAGGCAGGTAATTCCACATCTCTGAACCGATTCTGAGGGTGGCTGAGCCGGCCTGCCTTGCTGGAGAAAGCACCCGGATGAAAGTTTTGTCACGCCCAAGCGACCAAGTTTCCATCGTTAAGGTTCTTTCCCAATGCTCTGTGACTATGTGCATGGACATATCTGCCTGACTGTTTTCGCTTCTGTAGAGCTGGTCGAGATCGTGAAGCACGTCAGAGATTGATGGCTGCGCCTGTAGAATTGTAGCTAGTGCGATCAGAGTCATTACTGTTAGTTTCATTTGCCCTCCCGTTTATCAGGAACAATTCCCCTGCATAAGTGCCCTGCCATTGCTGAAATTGTTTCCTGCGTCTTTTCAAGTGTAACATCAGGTGAAACAGAGTAAAACATTATAGCTGTAGTTGACATCCCGTAAAGTGCAAGAGCTACAGTCTGCGGCTCAGCTTCGCTCTTAATTTTATCTTTTTCCTTAAGGACAGCTATTGTCTCAGTCAGTTTCTCAAGAATAAGAAGGTCGATTGAGGCTAGGCCATCAACAAGAGTCTCCTGACCACTTTCCCAGAAAGCTCCGATCATTTCGTTCAGCAATTTTCTGGGGTATGCTGCAAGAAAATTCAGCAACTTGCTTGTGAACTTCCAGATCAGCTCTTCAACCTCAAGAGAATCTAATTCTTCAGGGGTGTAGGGCTGCAGTAAACCGGAAGAATCCTGACTGACAATTGTCAGCACGATCTCGCTTTTCGATTTGAAGTAATTGTAGAGAGTTCCAACTGCAACTTCGGCATTATCTGCAATCTCACCCATAGTGGTCGAACTGTAACCCTTTTCAACAAAAAGCTTCCTCGCTGAAAGTACTATGGCATCCTGTGTATTTCTTTTCTTCTTTTCTCTGAGATTCATCTTTCTTCTTTCATGAATGAATTCTATTTTTAGAATACGTTCATATTTATAACGCATTCATTATTTTTGTCAAGAAGAAAAAACAGATTGATTTGTAGAAATAGGTTTACTTATTAAACAATTTTGCTGCCCTTTTCAGGAAGGCTTCAATTTCTTCCAGCGGGTAGTCCTTGTCCAACATCGATTCAACAGCTAGGGGGATAAGTGCATCACCGGCGAGAATGGCTTCAGCGGGTTCCATGTCGGCGGGATACTTTGAATGAACTGCAAGGGCAGATTGAATACAGAGTTCTGCATCTGTTGGGTGCTCTGTATTTAAGAGAGCACTGTATAGAACTTCACGCCATCTTGCAGGAAGACCCTCTGTCTCAGAATCAATCCTCTTCTTGAGTTCCTCGGTTGTCATGATTCCTTTCCAGTTGATAAACGCATCAGGCGATATAGCTGTTCTTTCATAGTTTCTATAGAGTAAGGTCCAGTCAGCTTGCCGTCATAGGCAATTCGGAGGCGTCCTGTTTCCTCACTAACTGCGACAACCACTGCATCAGTTCTTTCAGCAAGCCCTTTAGCAGCTCGATGTCTGGTACCGAGGGCAACAGTATCAGCACTGGGAAAGGTAAGTGGCAGAATTGCTCTGGTCATTATGATTCTATCAGCGTCTATAACGAGAGCTCCATCATGATAGGGACCGGGAGGAGTCAGGAAGGATTCGATATAGCCAGCGGTAACAGGGAGGTCTTCCAACTGAAAATGATCAGAACAATATGGACGAATGTCCTTGTCTGCCCGTATGAATACGATCAAACCGCCGTACCCTCTCTCGCGCAGATAAGTGCAGGACTCAAGAACAGCATCGACTGATTGCATAGTTTCGGTATTTTCGTAATGATGTCTGAAATCAAGGAACTCTATTCTGCTTAGAAAGCGTCCGAAGCGGGTAAGGATGTTCTTAACTTCCTGACTAAAGATTACAATCAGGGCAAAGATACTGACAGAAGCGAGTTTTCCGGTAATCAGACCGATGGAGTAGAACCCTATCGCGTTAAGAAGAACGCTGGCACCCCAGACTAGCACAACAGCAACGATAACTCTCATCACAGGCTGGCCCCAGATAGCCCGGAGAAGAAGCCAGACCAGGTAGGTAATAAGAGCGATGTCAAGAATCTGAATCAGCCAGAAAGAAGAGAGCAGCGGGTGGCCGAGAAGGTTCACAATGCCCCCCTTAGAGCCCTTGTAATCTTTAACGCTGCGACAGCTCCCTCGACATCATGGACTCTGATAATATCCGCTCCATTACTCATTGCTGTAACAATATGAGTCGCTGAATCACGATGCTCAGCTTTTTGTATTCCCGTAATATCCCCAAGAAAGCTTTTCCTGGAATGGCCCAGTAAAACCCTGCACCCGGTAAGAGAACCGAGCCAGTCGAGTGATTTAATCAGAGCAAGGTTATCATCCAGTCTTTTCCCAAATCCAATACCCGGGTCCACAATTATCATCTCCCTTGGGAAGCCAGCCTTAACAAGAAGCTCGACTCTACCAAGAAGATAATGCGCAATCTCTACTGGAGCATCCCCATACTGCGGTTTTGTCTGCATGGTTTCAGGAGTGCCCTTCATGTGCATAAGAACAACAGGGAGGTTGAGTGAAACTGCAAGCTCGATCATTCCTGGGGTTTCCATAGAGTTAATAGAGTTTATCATTCCGGCACCAGCTTTTACAGCAGCTTCAGCAACCTCCGGTGAAGACGAATCTATACTTATGGGAATAGGGCTGCACTGACGAATAGCCTCAATTACAGGAATAACTCTTTCCAGCTGCTCCTTAGAAGAAACAGCCTTCGAGCCGGGTCTGGTAGACTCTCCGCCAATATCGATGATATGTGCACCGGACTTCTCGAGAGCAACGGCTCTCTCTGCCGCAGCAGCGGGAGAAAAATACTTTCCTCCGTCACTGAAAGAGTCTGGTGTGATGTTCAGTATTCCCATGATAAGTGGGTTACTGGAATAATTCAATTCGGTTTTGTTTATAAAGACAGATTTCGGCCTTGTCTCTGATTGAAGACATTTTCTTATTCGGTCACCCGTTGAATTTAAGTCAAAGGGTTGGTTTCGAAGAGAGTCACAACCTCGTGAGAGTGTTGCCGGTGTCCCATAAACTACAGCGCGCGATCGCTCGGTCCGGCAAGTCAGAACTTCTCTGTGAACAAGGGCATCAGCCCCACCTGCGAGCATGCACTGCTTGAGAATAGATGCGGCAGGACTTGGGAGATCATCAATCAGAATTACTGATATGCGATCCCTAAGTGTGACCCTGGGCTGACAACCGGAATCGGCTCCAACAAGAGCTATCAGGTTTTCCCATGGCAGCCCCTGTCCTGAACTAAGCAACCTTATGGAACTCACCGTCCCTGTATGCTCCTTCCAATAAGCGAAAGGGCTTCACTTCTTGTCTCCGGTCGTTTCAAATACCCGCGCATGGCACTCGTTACAATCCTGCTGTCTCTTTTTTTGACTCCCCGCATGGCAAGGCACATGTGCTCGGCTTCCATGACTACCATAACACCCTTGGCCTTAAGCTCTTCCATAAGAGTGTCTGCTATTTCTGTTGTTAATCTCTCCTGGATAGTCGGGCGTGCGGCAAGGGTTTCTACCAGTTCAACAATGGCGCTCAAACCTGCGATCCGGTCATCAGCAGGAAGATAAACAACATCACACCTTCCCAGAAAAGGAAGAAGGTGATGCTCGCACATAGACGAGAAGCTGATATCTTTCACGATTATCATCTCGTTCTGATGAAGCTCCTGCATAATGCTCATAGGATTTCTTGAAGTAGGATCAAGACCCCTGCAAAGCTCGGCCATAGAGTTAGCAACCCTTTCAGGGGTTCTGGCTATACCGGGGCGATTAAGATTCTCCCCTATCCCCTCCAGCATCAGTCTCACTCCCTGCTCCACTTTCTTCAGGTCCATCATTCTTCACCTCCTCCATATCGGCGTTAGGATCGGTCTCCGTTTTGCTTTCCTGAGGAGAATCATCATCATAGTCAGGTGAGTCGAGTTCAGGAAATTCAACTCCGGGGCGCAACTCAGCAAGCATTTCTCTTATCTGTACGCTGGAAACTGTCTCTTCTTCGAGAAGGTAATCAGAGAGTTTCTCAACAATGTCCTTGTTATCTTCAAGAATAGCGAGTGCAGCATTGTATGCCTCTCCGAGAATTCTTCTGATTTCATCATCTATCACTCTTGCAGTATACTCACTGTAATTTTTCGTTTTTGCATAATCGCGACCAAGGAAAACCGGACCGTGCTCCTGAGAAAATGATACAGGCCCCAGTTCAGGACTCATTCCCCAGTTACAAACCATCTTCCTTGCAAGGTCAGTGGCTCTGTCCAGGTCGTTGCCTGCCCCTGTGCTAAGCGTGTCAAGAAAGAGCTTCTCGGCTCCACGCCCGCCTAAAAGTCTGGCAAGAACACTTTCACAATACTCAAGCGAGTAATTGTGTCTCTCTGCCTTGGGCAGAAAACTGGTAACTCCCAAAGCCTGTCCCCTTGGGACAATTGTCACTTTGTGGAACGGATCTGACAGTGGACTGAAAATATTAACTATTGCGTGGCCACTTTCGTGAACAGCAGTTAGCTTCTTCTCTTCTTCTGTCATAACCATGCTGCGTCTTTCGATACCCATGATGATACGGTCGACAGCATTTTCAAAATCCCGCATTTCAATAGAATCTGCATTTCTTCTTGCTGCATGAAGAGCTGCTTCATTGGCCAATGATTCAAGATCAGCACCACTGAAACCGGGTGTTCTTCTGGAGATCACAGATAAGTCGACCTCTTTGTGAAGCGGCATTCTCGCAGTATGCACCTTAAGAATAGCTTCACGGCCCTTTACGTCAGGCATACCGATTGTAACTCTTCGGTCAAAACGCCCAGGACGAAGTAAAGCCGCATCAAGAACATCAGGTCTGTTGGTAGCGGCGATAACGATAACACCCTGATTGTCTGCGAATCCATCCATCTCTACGAGAAGTGCATTAAGGGTCTGCTCTCTTTCGTCATGACCACCACCAAGACCGGTACCTCTCTGACGTCCGACAGCATCAATCTCATCAATGAAAATTATGCTTGGGGATTTGGCTTTCGCCTGAACAAACAGGTCACGGACTCTGCTTGCACCAACACCAACAAACATCTCAACAAAATCAGAACCACTCATGGAAAAGAAGGGAACCTTTGCTTCTCCTGCAACAGCTCTGGCAAGAAGGGTTTTTCCCGTACCGGGAGGTCCGATTAACAAAACACCTTTGGGGATTTTACCGCCGAGTTTCTGGAACTTCGCCGGTTCCTTGAGGAATTCAATTACCTCTTCCAGCTCTTGTTTAGCTTCATCGCACCCAGCAACATCTTCAAATGTATTCTTGGGTTGATCACCGGTGATCAGCTTTGCCTTGCTCTTGCCGAAGCTGAAAGCCTGTCCACCGCCGGACATTCTCTTCATTATGAATATCCAGAGAACAACAAGAAGAAGAATCGGTCCGATATTAATCAGGATTGCCATCAATCCGTTTGGACCTCTTCCAGAAACATCAACACCATGCTCCCGCAGAAGATCTATTGAGCCTGCATCCTCAAAAGGGATGAAGCTAGAATATTTCAGATACTCCTGTGTGGTTTCACCTGAACTTATAGGTTGCGGCGAACGGAACTCTCCCTCAACATCTCCACCGCTTGTCAGAACTGCATTTTCCACCTTGCCCTGACCAGCGTATTCGAGAAGCTCAGAATAAGTAATGGAAGCCCTGTCCGAACCGGATCCCAAAAAGATCACAAGGACATAAGCAAGAAGTCCCAGCATGACCCACATTGTAATTGTGCGGAAAGAGCACCCACCCAGCCCTGGGGGGGGCGTGGGCATTTGCTTTTTATTTTTATCCGGAGGTGTTTTGTTTTCACTCACAGTGCGTATTCTCCGTTTCTTCCCTCAAAGCAACAATATCGGGTAGATTTCTCCAGAAGCCTCCTGGTCCATCCAGCCCGTACCCAACAACAAATTTGTCGGGGATTGTAAAGAGGGTACTATGTAAATCCACCTCTACTGTTCTTCTCGATGGTTTATCCAGAAGAACAACACTGTGAATTGATCTCGGGTTTCTCGATTTAAGTAATTTCTGAATATATGCCAGCGTAAGGCCTGTGTCTACAATATCTTCCACAATAAGAACATTCTTGTCATGAAGAGGAAAGGATGTATCAAGAGTAAGGCGAACCTCACCCGAGGATACAGTTTCCTCGCCGTAGCTTGCTGCGCCCAGAAACTCAACTCTAACAGGAACATCCATTGCACGGATGAGGTCAGCAGCAAACATGAAAGCCCCTCTTAAAAGAGGTATCACAACAACTTCTTCGCCATCATAAAGAGCTGTCAACTCAGCTCCAAGCTTTTTAATCTCCCCGGCAATCTCCGAGGCGCTAACCAGTACATCATAATTGTATTTCATTAATACCTTTCAGAGCCTCTGTCCTTAACCAGAATCAGATCACCCTCAGCAATAAGTCTTTTGCCACCGGGGAGAATGTGCTTTCCTCTTCCCCCGCGATTGAGCCAACACAATATTTTATTAAATTCTTCAAATCCGTTTCTTGGTTTACCCGCAAGGTTCCACAGGGTCAAAGAAGCAAGAACAGAAGGCATCTCCAGTAGTTCCGCAATCGGAAGGTTGTTACTCTCCGAAATCAAAGAAATCTCTTCCTGAAGATCTCTCCACCTGCTAAGGATTGCACCTGAACGGGTTATTCCTGACACAGCCTCTGGAAAATTGCTCTCCAGAACAGGCATTACCTGTAGCCTTAACCGATTCCTGTTTATATCCAAGTCCTCATTACTTTTATCTTCAACCCACTCAATTCCATTAGTGACAAGCCAATTGCGGATTTCACTTTTGTGCATATCAAGCATAGGCCGTCTCACTGAACCTGTGCCTGAATAGTCCATTCCTCCCAGCCCTCGAAGCCCGGAACCCTCGAACAACCTCATTAAAAGAGTTTCGGCCCGGTCACTCGAAGTATGTGCAACCGTAACAATCCCCGGTTGCTCATTAAAGACATCCTGACGCAAAGAACTCCATCTGCTTTCCATTGATCCTTCTGTTCCAGGAACAGGACGTCGGCAGGAGAAAGATAGCCCGAATTCTTCTGAAAGAGATTTTACAAAGGCCTCATCTCTTTGGGATTCCTCTCTTAGACCATGATTAATGTGCAAAACACTCAGGTCCCATTTTCTTGCAACTGCAAATCTGGAAAGCAAATACAGCATTGCAACAGAATCTGCACCTCCGGAAACTGCAGCTGTAATACTGCATCCAATGGGAAGCATTGATTCCCTGGCGACAGTCTCAAGAAATATCTTTTCTAATTGCCTCATAATTCTAATATAATCCCTTATGCGTGATGTCCATGAAAATACTTGTGGAAGATGAAATTCAGGAATGAAGGGTTTATCATGACTACAGGCAGAGAACCTATTGAACTCGACAAGGATATCAAGTACGAACAGAAGCAAAAGAAGATCGAAAAAGGAGAATCAAAGCTTCCATGGCCGTACATGGCAGGCGGGATTGGCATTCTACTGATTGTTCTGCTTCTTTTTGTAAATCCCGACGGAGGAGAATTTGTTGACTCTCCCCCTCAAGCAGAAATGGACGAAAGAGAATCCGTATATTCGGCAGCAGAACGGATTGAACAGTATCTGCTCGAAAATGACTCTCTCCCTGAGACTAATGACATTCTATTTCAACCTGGGCTCTTCTATGAAAGAGAAGATGAGGAGTTCTGGTCAATAGAAACAGAATCGGGTCTCTTTTACTCTTCAGACATGAACCTCGCAGAATTCAGAACGGGGGAATTATGAGTTTCAGGGGAAACCAGGGCTTCACACTGATTGAGCTGATGGTTGTTGTTGTTATTATCGGAATTCTTGCAGCAATTGCAATCCCTAAGTTCCAGGATGTGACAGAGAGTGCTAAGAATGCTGCTTGTCGTTCAAACCTCAGGAATATCGCAGGTGCTTTGAATCTCTATCATGCCGATAACGGAGAGTTTCCTGGAGCTTTTCAGGGACACACATGGTATGGTCTCTACAAAATATCGGAATATGTTCATACTGAAATGGTCTGCCCTTCAACAGAAGCCACCTACCGTTTCAGAATCACGGGGTCTGATTATGATCTCTTCAAAATAAGGGGATGGGACGCTAACTGCAAAAGAAATCATGGTATGTACAACAGAAGCATGTACCAACCATAACCTTTTTGCTATCAACTGGAGATGTAATTAATGAAATCGGAATCTTCTGTGGGTAAAGGAGAAATTTCTCTTCACAAAACGCTGAAATTCCCGGATCTCTTTTCAATTGCTACAGGTGCCATGATAAGTTCAGGTCTGTTTGTACTGCCCGGTCTTGCCTACTACTATGCCGGTCCCGCTGCTATTGCAGCTTACGTGCTCGCAGGAATCTTCATTCTTCCAGCCTTGTTCAGCAAGGCAGAATTGACCACTGCAATGCCTAAGGCGGGTGGGGACTACTACTTCATTGATCGCTCGCTGGGACACATGGCCGGAACCATCGCAGGTTTTGCAGCATGGGTAAGCCTGAGTATAAAAACAGCCTTTGCATTTGTCGGTATCAGAGTTTTTCTTGAAGTGCTTTTTCCCGGAGTGAACAGTCTCGGAATAACAATGGTTGCTCTGGTCTTCTTTACCTTCCTCAATCTTCATGGTGTGTCCCATGCTGGAAAAGCCCAGGTTCTCATGGTGTTCGGACTTCTTCTAATACTTCTGGTTTTCTCTGTTGTAGGGAATCTGCACACCTCTGCAGCCCGATTGGTTCCTTTTGCTCCAGGCGGCTTCAAAGGTCTAATTCAGGCTACTGCACTCATCTTCGTCGCCTTTGGTGGACTCACTAAAGCAGCGAGTGTAGCGGAAGAAGCTTCAAACCCCAAAAGAGACATTCCCTTGAGTATGATTGTTTCTCTCTCCGTAGTGACTCTTCTTTATTTCACTTCAGTCACAGTCTGTGTCGGAACACTGGGTGGCGATGTACTGGCACAATCGATGACTCCTCTTTCTGACGCAGCAAAGACATTCGCTGGCCAACCCGGTTATCTCATTCTTGCTCTTGCAGCAGTTTTCGCATTTCTCTCAACAGCAAATGCGGGGATTCTGGCTTCAGCAAGATTTCCACTTGCAATGAGTAGAGATCGTCTCATCCCCGGCATCATCGGGAGGATAGGACAGAAAAAAGGAACTCCATGGATATCCATTCTTCTAACGGGAGTTTTCATTGCTGCGATGCTATTTCTTGACTTTGTCAGGCTGGTAAAGATGGCAAGCGCAATGCAGATTTTTCTCTTCATGCTTACCAACATCGTAGTAATTGTGATGCGAGAAAGTAGAATACATACCTACAGACCTTCCTTTAAAAGCCCATTCTACCCGTGGATGCAGATTGTCGGCGCTGCTACCATGTTTATGCTACTCGTGATGATTGGTATGGAAGCACTCATTGCCTGTTCCGCTGTAGTACTCGGTGGTTCTGTCTGGTACTTCATTTACTCACGAAAACGTGTTCAGAGAGCTTCTGCTCTGCTACACCTAGCAGCAAGGATATTCCCAAAAGAGTTGAAGCGAAGAAATGAGTCAATAACAAGAGAGTTAAAAAATGTTTTGATGGAAAGGGATGCAATTACTGAGGATCGTTTTGACAAACTGATACTCACTTCAGAGATAATTGATATCGATGAAAAACTGAATCTTGCTGACTTTCTTACAATTGTTTCAGAAAGAATCGGACCCTCTCTGGAGATGGAACCGATGGACCTTTTTAACCTGCTTCTGGAAAGAGAAAAAACATCTCCGACAGCACTCCGCCCGGGTCTTGCAATTCCCCATATAATTATTCCGGGTAACGGTAAATTTACTGTGAATCTGGCAAGAAGCAGAGAAGGAATTATCTTCAGTGACGATACGGACCCTGTTCATATTGTCTTCATTCTTGCAGGTACGATGGATGAACGAAACTTCCACCTGAAAGCACTGATGGCCATTGCAGAGATCACCACTGCCTCTGGATTTGATGAAACATGGAAAAAATGTCACTCCAAGCAGGGTCTAAGGGATCTTGTACTTCTCTCAAAAAGAAGAAGAGAAGTTTGATGACGACAGGTACTCCCTTAAGTGGGAACAGGCAGTTATACTAAGCTTGCACGAACAGAATTTGGGAGGTAATACATGACTGAAGGAAATAAACCTACCCGGCTTGATGCAGGGATTGATGATTCTGTATTTGAGAAAAAACCCCCTTCCGCAGCTAGAAACAAGAAAGAGTCTAAAGCACTGCCATACCTCTTGGGAGGTCTCGTTCTGGTAGCCGGATACTTTATTGTTACCAGCGTCAGCAATTCAGGCCCGCAAATGGAGCTGACTCCCGAGCAAGAAGCAGTTCAGAACAATGTCAGTGGAATCATGGAAGACTATATCACGGTTAATGGGGCCCTTCCTGAAAATCCAGCTGATCTAAATCTTCCAGAAGGTTCTGAAGTTATTGTTGGAGACAACAACACCTGGGTTGTTAGCACTGCAGACGGTCAGCTGATTCTTTCCGAAAATGCACTTCCGCCGTTCGAAGAAGGTCCACAAATGCCAGGAAATCCATAATCTGATCATTAACATACAAGAAAAGGCGTCGGAATAACCGACGCCTTTGTCATAACTGGTAGCGGCGGAGGGACTTGAACCCCCGGCCAGTGGATTATGATTCCACTGCTCTACCAACTGAGCTACACCGCCACTGCTGACGTGGGGACAATACTGCCAGACTTTGATTATGTCAAGATTCTGATTGACTTCCAGAAGATCTGATTTTGCGAAGCATAATTGCATCCCCTGTTCGAACCCTTTTTAGAATTCGTCCTCCACCAAAGAGGCAGAGAACCCAGGCAAGAATCGAGGCTCCTAAGAGACTGAGTAAAATGATGGAAGGGAGCGGGATATAAAAACTGTACCAGAATGTCAATGTAAAAACAAAGACAGCAATCACTGGAATCAGAATGAGCTTAATGGCTTTAGCGGTCATTTCCGTTCTCTGTTCAAACCAGTTTTCAAGCATTCCAAGTTTTTCTTTCTCTGAAAAATACTGAGTCACGGAGTCTTCTGTATTATCATTCATTATTTTCCAATCTTTCAGTTATTGCTTCAAGAACGGCTTGTCTTGTCTCTGGGGGAAGTGCATGGTTTTCCTGTTGTACCCTGAAAAGAACAGAAACAGCACCGGACCATCTGATAATGCTTGCTGTAACAGTGTAATCCCGAATAATCCCAAGAAGACCTTCCATGTTCTTGCAATCTCCCCTGCGGGCACAACAGATAAGAGTGGCTGAAGGTCTGTTTCTTCCAGGTACTTCCTCGCAGGCTACCATTCCGGGGGAATCGTGGTTGGATAAAAGAGATGAGAGGGTCTCGAATAAAAGCCTTATATGCATGGATAGTTCTTTGACCGGTACGGAGGCCCTCATGAAATCTTCAAGACTGTAATAGAAATCAGTGACAACTGTGTCCGGGATATCAGAGAGCACCTTTCTTATCTCATCCAGTTGATTCACGTCGTTGAGGCGCATACCCTGATCAAAATCACGAAAGCTGCCAAAACTCTCCTGAATGCCATGCTTCACTATTGAATACGCATCTTCCATCTGATCAAAATGCTCTCTTTCTGCAACGAAATCAAAAACATCAACCCAGACGTTTTGCCTTCGGGAAGGAGACTTGAACGAATTCACTCCTATCCCCTTCTGAAGTGTAAGATTTTTTACCAGTTTCAATATACGCGTGTCATGAGTCTGAGCACTATCATCGTCAGCATTTGTTACAAGAAGAAGCTTCAATTCCGCATCGAAGGTAGTAATATTCTCAAGAGCTATGTAGGCCTGATTGATCCCTGTCATTCTGCACTCTTTAATCAAGAGCGGAAGAAGAGCCCTGCCGATATGTTCTGTTCCGCCATAGTGATGAATTCTGTGCAGCCGCTCGATACCTCTGGATACAAGAAGTTTCTTTAGATACTCACGAATTATTTTAAGATCTGTTCTAGTTGCACTCATGCCGTTTGGGCCAGTCATTTCAACTCGGATGGAAACAATCCCGTCATGAGTTGTGTATTTTCTCTGATGGCTTATTGTGGAGCCCGGCCATGCAACAGAAAGAGCTGTAATCAGATCTTGTAATGAAATGTCTCTTTCGTATCCAACAATGTTTATCCCTGTGAGATGCTCTCCTCTGGCCCGGATGTTCCGAATCCTGTAAAAGGGAGCTCCCCCCTTTGTTCTAACATTTTCCACAAGATCATGATTTGTTTTCACTATCCATGCGAGATCAGTTTTTTTCCTGGCTAGCAGATACTGATCTGACCGGGAACTAATAAAAAGAACTAACTGCCCTCTTTTACCCAGAATGCCTTCCGGCACAGTCTTGTGATATATCCGGTCCAGTTCTTCAAGAATGCCCTGATAACACTCTACCCTGTCAGCCGATCTGTCAAGAAGAGAAATGACGCCTTCTCTGCCGATTGCAAGCCTCTGTAAAAGCTCACTCAGCTTGTTGGCATCTTCACGGAACTTAACTCCCCGCTCTTCGGAATCATTGATAACAATTCCAGTAATGATGATACCTCGTCTGACTCCATTTTTTTCAACAGTAAAGCCTTCGAGAAGATCAAGGTTCCACCCCTCGTGATGCAGCTCCCCAATAACAATGGAGGCCAGTCCGGCCCAGTCTATTGCGCTTACACCAAGAAGTGCAAGGCCATCATGCACATCAACTGCTATTGATACAGGTTCTTCTGAATCGAATAAGCGTGCATAAATCTCTTGACGACGATGACTAGGGATAACAACAACGGGACAGGTTTCACCGTAGCAAGCTGTAATATTTTTTTCTTTGCTGTGTTCCTCTTTTTGCATAAGCTAATTATGAAACAGAATGAAAATAATAACCAGTATTGACAAAACTGGAATATATGTGTATCTATCAGCGGCACTGAGGGCGAGTAACTCAGTTGGCTAGAGTGCCTGCCTTACAAGCAGGACGTCGGGGGTTCAAGTCCCTCCTCGCCCACCAAGGAACCGGGAGACAATGTCTCCCGGTTTTTTTATTTCCATCTACACTAAACGGTTACAACCTCTCGAAGTGGCAGAAGAGTCCCATCAGTCGAACAACTGGAACAAAACAAGAACTGTCAGAACTTCCTTGTCTCTTACTGGATTGTTTCTGGAAAGATCACTTGAGACCGATCCCTCATCAACTCGAATGAGCAGATCAAGGGGAAGGGAAGGAATTATTGAGTCTTGTTATTCAGCAATTCACTGCTCGACTCAACACCATTTTTTCTCGGTATTTTCTATTTTGCTAATCTGAATCCGACAAACCAGTTAATATCTCCATGTCCAATCTGTCTTGTGAATCCAAAGGTCATAGCATTTTCAACCTGAGCCCAGCTTCCGCCCATAACATAAATCGCAGAATCGGAGGCACTGGTGACCATCTCCGAAGCGTTACCAGCAAGGTCTGCAAGACCGGCATTGGAAAGAGGATAAGATCTGCCAGGAGCCGTGTACATAAAGCCGTCGAGATCGCGTTGCTGCCAGTTATCAAGAGCCATGTAGTTTGCAGGAACACCTGGAACATCAGCAGGAGAGAGATTGCCCCACGGATACTGGTCAGCAATGCTTCCCGTAAGGCCTATCGAAGCAGCATACTCCCACTCATCCCTGGTTGGAAGCCTCGCACCAACGAGAGCAGCGATAGCCTCCGCTTTACCGGGACTGATATTCACAGCGGGGTAATCAGGGTACTGATAGAAATAGTCCTCCATTCCCGGGAATCCGGGATCTGCAGGATGTGAAAGCTCGGACTGATCAGCCAGATGGCGGAAAAGCCTGTTATTCATCTCGCTCTTCTGAAGCTGAAAAGCTTGTATTTCCACTGTCTCTCCGCTGGAGTTAACAAAAGTTCCACCCGGAATGCTTACAAACAAGGTATCCTCTTCCTCAAGAGGATAGGCAGCAGGAACAAAAACCTGTTCCTCTTTACAAGCAGTGAAAACCACGATAAGGACTAATAGGATTACCTTGAGGTAAACCTTCATCTACTTCTTTTCCTTCTTCTCAGAAGGCTTGAGAATGATAGCAACTGGAATTACTACACAGTACCCGAGGATAAGCATTATCGGAGAGATGGAAATATGCCCTGATCTCAAGAGAAACCAGCCTGCAGTAATTATGCAAAGACCAACTGCAAAAAGTATGTAATTGATATTGCTGAATGGCACTGTATCCTGCCTGCTTTCAGAAGCGACAGGCTTATTTTCTTTAGCCATTTTCTTCATTTCCTTTCATGCGTATTTAAACAACTCTAAGTGTGCTAATCTAAAACATCCAATGCAGAATTGGGAAGTGCATCTACCCAACCCCTCGAAACCGATTCATTTATTGCATCGCCGACAACAAAGAATGAGCCAGTGACAACCATTGGTTCGTCTCCTGCTATTTCTCTGCATCTGGCGACAGCATCAACTATTTTATCACGTATCTCTACTTTGAAACCCTTTTCTTTCATGTGCGTAGAAAGATCAGAGGCTTCAAGCTTTCTCTCACTTTCAGGTGTTGTAACGACTACAGTGTCAACGGCACCATTCAAAAGGTCAACCATTTGGCTCCAGGGCTTGTCACTTAAAAAGCCAAGAACTATCGGAGGACGCTTCTCCCATGAACCAATGTATTTAACCAGAGCTTCCATCGACTGCGGATTGTGTGCAACATCAAAAAGTATTGATGGAGTACCTTTCCTGGTATCTAGTCTACCGGGCCAGCGCAAGGAAGAGCAGGTTCTGTCGTAGGCAGCGTTAACTTCCTCCTTTGGTCGACCGAAAAGCTCTACTGCGGCCGTATAAGCAAGAGAACTGTTATCCAGTTGATGCTCTCCCGGCAGTGGGCTTCTTTGAACCTGAATTGGAAGAATGCGCCTCAGGTTTCTCCTTCGTACCGCATCGACCACAACGGCCTCAACACCAGGAGTCTGCACGGGGGTTATCAATGCAGTTTCGGGTGCAGCAATTGCAATCTTCTCAAAAGCAATTTTCTCTCTGGTATCACCCAGAATTCTGCTGTGCTCTACTCTAACGCCGGTAAAGATGGTGCCTTCCCCGTTGTATGTCTTGGTAGCATCCAACCTTCCGCCGAGTCCGGCTTCGGATGCAACCCATTCCACTCCCTGTCTGGAAAAATACCAAGCTGCCATTGCTGTGGTTATCTCAAAAAAAGTTGCGGAGTGTTTTCTGATGAGACGCTTGTGGTCTGTGATGAATTCAGCCACAGCATCTTCGGTGATCCACTCATCGTTTGTTGCAATCCTCTCCCTGTAATCGAGCAGGTGGGGAGATGTTCCTCTTCCCCACGAAATCCCCAACTCTCCTGCAATACCAGAGAGAATCGCAGCAGTGCTGCCCTTACCATTAGTGCCCACAATGTGAACTGTTTTAAAATTCTCCTCGGGGTGGTCAAGATCGGCCATCATCGACATCATTCGCTCAAGACCATACTTCATTCCCATTCGTCGTCGGCTGAAGAGCCACTTCTCGGCCTGTAGGTAATTCACCTCGACAACCTTTCAAGAAGGCGAACCAGAGAGACCTCCTGTTTTCTTCGGACTGTATCCTGCGCTGTGAGAACCTCATCATGGCAGACAGAATCTCCACTTTCAGTTGCATTAGTTATAAGAGCCATCGCCATAACCCTGCATCCAAGCGATCTGAGTACCATAGCTTCCTGAGCGGTGGACATAGAAACAGCAGATGCTCCACTCTCTCGAATCAAATCAACCTCTGCGGCTGTTTCGTATGCAGGACCCGATACACAGGCAAATACTCCCTTGTGAGAGCTTTCGAGTGTGTTCTCAGCCACTTTCTGTAACGAGTTGGAATAAATACTGCCTCCTATGTAGTGTTCTGGAGGATCAGGAATACACCCGGAAAAATTGATGTGATCTGTAAATATCATAGCATCACCGACCTTGTAGGCAGGATCCGCAGCTCCGGCAGAACTGGTAAGAACCCATGTTCCAACACCAATTGAAGCCAATGCAGCCGGTAAGAGAGTAATTTCGCTACCGCTATATCCCTGATAGTGATGCCTTCTCCCCATTACGAAAACAATCTTGCCATCAGAACTTGTTCTAAGCATGTGTCCGTGACCTTCAACAGCTTCACCGGCCATACCCGGAATATCGGAAAAAGGTATTGTCTGGCCATTTCCAAAAGGTTCTGTTGCCCAACCAAGACCAGAGCCAAGAACAACTCCAATCCGGGGAACAATGCGAAGCCGATTATCCAGGTATAGAGATGTATTCAATGTGTCTTGCAGAGGTAAAAGCTGTTTTTCCAGAAAAACACCGTTTACACCTTTGCTATAAAAATCAGGAAGAAGTTTACGGGGAGAAAAGCATAGGTTTCTGTAAAATTCCCTAGCTGGTAAATTCCCCTCTCGGACCTCCAGCACGACTTTTTCAGCCTCCATATGCCGTCCCCAGTAAACCGTAGAACCCATAAGGTTCTTTGCAATACCCTCTCGCCTGTGATCTGGATGTACACAAAGGCTAATGATGTGCAGAACTCCCGGTTCAGAAAAAGTAGCAGATATATAGGCTATTGCACGTTCGTCATCGAAGGCCGCAATTGTGTAAAGAATTGGATCACGCTGCAGAAGCGCTTTTATCTCATCAATATCCCAGGGGCTTGGGAAACAAAGCTGCTCAAGTTCAAAAAGAGAGTCTGCGTCGCTCAATGATGGTCGATAGTATTCTACATTAGTCATTTAGCAAATCCTCTGGTTAAACTCACGGAGATACAGGGGTTCAATTGTTTCATCAAAACCATCTTTCATCGAGAGCGAACAGGCACACACAGCAACAAGTGAAGATCTTGCGTGGTCAACAATGGGATGGGCCCACCTGAGTTCTGAACAGCAGATTTCACTTCTTCCAGATCCTGCAGCGGAGTAATCATTGTTTGATACAAGCTTTTCAAACTCTTCTGCAGAATAGAGGGACTGTGGAATAATCTCAAGCGAGGACGGGTCAGGAGAAGCAAAAACACCTGCAAAAACCTCGCCTTTTCGTGCTTTTATACATGCTAGAGCGGGTCCTTCTGGGAGAGATGCTGCAATAACTCTAAGAGTGGACACACCCTTAACAGGAACCTTCCATCCGGCTGCCAGCCCAAGCACAGTGGAAAGTCCAATCCTGAGTCCTGTGTATGAGCCGGGGCCAAGAGAAACACCGATCCCTGACAAATCCTTACCCTCGACTCCTGATTCTTTCAAGACCTTGCTGACCGCTGGAATAATTTTTTCCGAGTGAAAACCTGTCACCGGAAGGATGAACTCGGTCTGCAATACGTCATCCTTTAAAAGAGCGACTCCACCCATAGATGAAGATGTATCAATACCCAACCAGATTCCACTCAACTTCTACTCTCCTGTTATCGGGTGAATCTCCATTTGAGATTAAAATAGTGCAACCTTTTCTTTTTTCAAAATCCAACATCCGTTCCGGCCATTCAACCAGAACAACAGCATCAGATTCCAGAATATCCTCAAATCCAAGCATGTGCATTTCCTCTGCAGTCCCACTAAGTCTGTAAAGGTCCATGTGGTGGACTTCCAGATTAATCTCTCCAATACTATATACAGAATCCATAATAAAGGTTGGACTGGGTATTGCACCTTCAACCCCAAGGAATCGTATGAATGCCCTGGCGAAGGTTGATTTACCTGCACCAAGTGGACCGGAAAGAAAGAATCTGTCACCGGGTTTTACAGCCCCTGCAAGTTTCCCGGCGAGTTCCTCAAGTTCGGAGACATTAAGCAGCTTCATCATCCTCTATACTTTTTGGGTCTGAGCACTTCACAGGGAACTAGCATTTCTTCAAGAGATACGCCTCCGTGTTGAAATGAACCCTTGAATTTGTACATGTCTTCCCTCCTGAAACCATTCTGCATTAAAAGAAAATCCTCTCTGCCGAACAAATATGTTTTCCTAGGATTGTCATCGGGAAGTCCCCAGTCACCGGGGTTCGTAACTACCACAGAGTGTTTTGGATCAGCTTTCAGAGAATGACCGAATCTGTATCTAACGCTGTGGGACATCCCCCGGGCACCAGAGATTGTTGTTATTCTGTTTGCCTGGGTGGAACCATGGTCACTGGTTATTATCAACGTCGCCCCGCGTGCACTCAGAGTCTTGATCATTTCAAAAAGGAAAGAATGCTCAAACCAGCCACTGGCAAGTCTTCTGAAGGCAGAAACATCGGGAGCAATATCTCTGATAAGATCAAGCTCACTTCTACCATGAGTAAGGTGATCAATGAAATTGACAACAATGGCCATGAATCCATCTTTAAGAAAATGTGAAAGCCCACGTTTTAGGTTGTCCCCCTCCTGACGGGTAGAGGCCTTAGCGTACACAACATCCTTGCCGGTTCGCCACCCCAACCTTCCAAGAGCATTACCAAGAAGAAGCCTCTCGTAGGAATTCAAACCCGGATAACCATACTCTTCAATCCAGTGAGTTCGGTAAAATCTCCATATATCGCGCGGGACCAATCCACTGAATATGGAATTACGGCTGTATGGAGTTGCAGACGGGAGGCCTGTAACCATAAATCCAGGTTCCCTGTGGTACCAGTGTTCAATTGATTTGGCCATTAGAAGCCACTGATCGTATCTCATGCAATCGATAACAAGAAAAACAACCTCACCCTTTCCCTTTAGAAGCTCGGGAATTACTTTCCTCTCAAGCACATTATGGGCCATGAGAGGGGCAGACTCAGGAGAGGCTATCCAGTTGGGATAGTTTTTCTCTATAAATCTGGAAAAACCCATTTCAACCTGATCAAGACCTCCTCCCTGGATCCCCTTCAATCTATGATCTAACTCTCCCCCAAGGCTAATGTCCTTTTCCATCCACGAGCTATACAGTCCAGTCCAGTCTTCCAGGGTATTAGTTTTGCTGTGACGGACTTTTTCTGTCTCAGATATAACTTCAACAGTAGCTCTGTTCATTTTCAATTTACCTGATTCAAGAAGTCTCTTCAGTACAAGAAGTATCTGGCTGGGGTTAACCGGCTTGGTTAGGAAATCAGCGATAGTGCCCGCAAGGGCCTTATCCATCAACTCCTCTTCCTCACTCTGTGTTACCATTACAACAGGAAGGTCGTCGTAGCTTTTCCGGATTTCATGAACGGTTTCAAGCCCATCCATACCCACCATCATCTGATCCATGAGAACCAGATCCACCCGAATGCTTTTAAGTATTTCAAGAGCTTCTCTTCCGCTGGATGCAGAGATTACCTCATAGTTCCTTTTCCTGAGAAAGCGGATATGAGCCTGAAGATGATCAATCTCATCATCCACCCATAGTATTGTTATCACTGTTTTCCCCTCCCTTCAGAGGAAGAAGAATCTGGAAAATTGTTCCCACATCAGGAGTACTTGAGAGGAGCCGGATATAGCCGTTGTGGTATTCCTCAATGATTCGCTTTGCGAGGGAAAGACCAAGCCCCCAACCACCCGTTCTGGTAGTGAAACCAGCCTGGAATATCTTCCCTTGGTCACCGTAGGGAATGCCACGGCCATTATCTGAAACTCTGATTTCGACCTCTTTTGCTCCCGACTGAGCATATTCGCAACTAACGGTTACTATCCCTCCGTCAGCTGTGCTTGCACAGGATGCAACTGAATTTTTAATAAGATTTTCAAGAACCCAGCCGATCAAAACTGAATTTCCATTGATAATGTGCTCATTTTTACTCTGGTCGAGTTCAAGAACCACACCACTACCCAGCAGACCCTTTCTTGTATTGAAGTAGGCCACAACCTCTGCGACAGTGCTTTCAATACTAATTGGGTTCAGTCGCGGTTTCCGCCCCATCTGACCGTATCTCTGGGCAATGCTGTTGAGCCGGTCAACATCTGCACTCATGTGTATAAGAGCATCTTCAAGATCAGATATCCTTGAAAGGTCAGGGTCATCCTTAAGCAACTCTATCCAACCCATAAGAGATGATAGAGGTGTACTGATCTGATGGGCTGTTTCTCTTGCAAAACCAACCCATGAGAGGTCTCGGTCTCTGGATACCTCAGATCGTAGAAACATGAAAACAATTGCAGCGATGAGAAGCAGCAGTGCCAGCTCAAGAAAAGGTATCAATCTCATCTCTGTATTTAGCGGGGAAATTCCATAGAAAAGATGCCCGATTGTGTCGACTCCAGCAATGATAGGAATAGGGTCATTCTCCGATGCCAACTCATCCATTCTCCTCTTGATCTCCTCTATTCTGTCAGGCGGGAATCCATCAATAACCTCGCCATTAACAATCTGGGGGTTATTGCTCTTGTCAGCAAAAATAGTCGGGAAATCAAGTCTGTTAACCAGTTCACGGAAAAGACCTCGTGTAAAATTAATGACCCGTGTCTGTTCGTTTGGAAGAAGTCTCTGGGTATGAATAAAAAGAGTAGTATCTGCACAGGAGGAACAAAAAAGAGATTCACTCTCGATGATTGAACTCGTTCTCTGAGCAGGGTGACCACAAACAGTGCAGGACATAAGCCCTGATTCATCTCCTACAATACTTAGAGGGTATTGAACGCCGGCCCAGAGCCAGGCAATTGTCTCACAATCTTTTTGATTGGATTTGTTTAACTTTTTCACAAGGTCATGAGTGTACCACAAAAACACCCATATAGTGATACTGGCGAAAAGAATAAATGCCAAGCGTCTTCTGAATGTATTACGCATTTTACGCTTCCATCACCGGATAGGAAAAACCAGCATCTTCAATAACTGTTTCGCACATTGGAGGTGGACTATTGAATCCGAACCTCTGCATATCAACCCCCGTCCGGAAAGAAAGATCAATTCGGTTTCGAATTCTGCTTAGACGAATTGCAGCATGGTCACCCAGTAAATATTCTTCAGAGGAGCGGGGAACGCAAACAGACGCAGATGAGGAGGAAAGAAGGCGTTCCATCTGCCTGGCACCCAGTCCCTCTGGACAACTCGCACACAAAACAAGTTTGCCCCCGTCCTTAACAGCACCTTCCCACATAAACACTGCTTTCATAGCCTGATACAAGCTTACTTCCAGGCTTCTACCTGGACGAACCTCCAGGGAAGAGTATTTTTCACTAAGGGAAATTCCATGTTCAATAGCTGCAACAGAACAGGCATCGTAAAAAGAAGAGTCAAGAGGACCGCAAAACGTCTTATCAGTTCCGGATACGCCGTTTAGCATAAGAATCTCAGTCATGCGTGAAAGCATTCCAGCACCTTCCATCATATCCTCGTGAACGGGGTTCCCAGCCAGTTTCCCCGGCAGGGCACCCGGTAGGCAGGCAAGAAAGTGATTCTGAAGAACTGTTTTTCTTGATGAAACCCCGGGTAGGAATGACTTCCTGCCCCCGGTAAATCCAGCGAAGTAGTGTGGCTCTACGGTATTAACTGCAACTACAGGTCCCTCAAGCAACCAGGGGTGAATTTCAACCTCAGTCCCTCTCGATGTAGTACCAATATTGATATGGGTTCCATCATCGCAGTCATGGCTGAACGAGGGAACATCCGGAGAGAATGCTTCTCCAAGGATTTTTTGTTTTTCCTCGTTAGTAACGGTGCGGTGTGTTCCGGTTGCAAATATGAACCTTGCTCTGCCTTTTAGTACCGGATACAATTCAGCGAGCTGCCTGCAGGGAGATGGTCGTGTGCCGTCATTTACAACGACCGTGATAATCCCCTTCATACTCGTAATTTTATCCAGAATCTCAAATATGGACATTACTTCCCCGAGTGGATAGACTACAGTGATAAATACAACACTGAATATACGCACCATACGGAGGTTCAACATGCATTTCAGAAAGAAACTATCTCCTCTCGCAGTTTTCCTGCTGATTTTGCTGATCTCCACAGCAGGAGTTGCTTTTGCAAGAGCCGGGGGTGGTCAGAGTTATGGAGGTAGCAGATCAGGTGGTTCATCCGGTGGTGGTGATGGGCTGGGAATTCTTATTTACTTCCTGATAAGACTCTGTATAGAACAACCCTGTATAGGAATCCCTCTAGTTATAGTAATAATAATTGTGTCCATTATTGTAAAAAGAAAGAACCTGAAAAAGCAGTACAGCACCATTCAAAAGGCTGGAAATAGAAATCTCAACCAGATACAAGACCCTGTAGCTACAAGAACTGCACTGGCAGGAATCAAGAGTAGAGACCCAGCATTTACAACTTCCTCACTGATTGAAAAAACAAAAACTGCTTTTCTCGAAATCCAACAAGCCTGGTCTGACCAGGACCTCTCAAAAGTTCGAAGATTTATCAGTGACGGTGTTAATGAGAGATTCACCATTCAAATCGAAATGCAGAAAAAGCAGAATATCAGAAACAGAATGTCTGATGTTCAGGTACTTGGTACAGATATTGTTTCAATTGAGAGTGATGCACATTTCGATTCGATTCATCTCAAAATAACAGCAAAAGCAAAAGATAGCGATGAGAATCTTGCCACGGGTAAAAAAATTCGCGATAACTTCTCCGGTACTTTCGTTGAATACTGGAGTTTTCTTAGAAAACCCGGAGCTCACACACTTGCCGGAAAAGGACTGGTTGAAGGGGTATGTCCCAACTGCTCTGCCCCTCTGAAACTCTCCGACACAGGCAGCTGCTCGTATTGTGACGCTGTAATTACCAGCGGAGAATACGACTGGGTACTGACCGAGATTACCCAGTCCGTAGAATGGAGTACTGCCTCGAATCCTTCAAAGATTCCAGGATATACGGGAATGATCGCAGCAGACCCCGGATTCAACCTGCAGACGGTAGAGGATACAGCATCAGTGATATTCTGGCGCTACATTAGAAGCTACTTCGATGGAAGAGCTGACTCTGTAAAAAAACTTGCGACAGAAGCATATTCCGATTCTCTCTCAGAAAGTCTAGAGAAAACAACCGATGGTACCTCTCATCTTTTCTTTGCTGAAGCGGCGGTAGGAGCTGTTGAGGTACAGGGAATTACTGAAGGCGTAGATTTCGACCGGATACAGGTTCTCATCAAGTGGTCAGCTTCAAACAGCTGGATTGACAATGACGGAAAATCAAAGCGGGGAGGGCCAAAAACAATAAGGCCGCAGATATTTACTCTGCTTAGAAAGCACGGAATAAAGACACTCGCTGCAACACAATTGAACAGTGCACACTGTCCCGGTTGCGGTGCTCCATACACAGGATCAGACAGTGGCTCCTGCGACTACTGTGGACGACCCTTGAATGATGGAAGTGGTGCTTGGGTTCTAGAATCAATCGATCCCTTCAGCTCCTCAAGAATAAATGCTGCAGGATTCTCACCAATCAGTGGCGCAGCAACTGTCAGCTCAGACATTCTTCTAATGGCAATGGCGAGCACTATGTATGCGGATGGAGTGCTGGATGACAAGGAAACAGCGATGCTTGATTCCTTTGCAACTCAGCATGGCATTTCATCGCAACAGCTAACAGCCATAATCAACACTGTAAAGCAACCTGACGCACAGCTTCCACGCCCTGCGAACACAGGAGAAGCGATGGAGGTTCTTAAAGCGATGGTAAGGATGTCACTTGCAGACGGTAGAATTGACGACTCTGAAAAAACGCTGCTTGAAAACTATGCTGTCAGTTCAGGTCTCTCCAAAAATGCAGTTTCTTCTACAATTGCCCGTCAGAGGAGATCCTTGTACAAAGAAGCAAAGAAAGTGGTAAAGTGAGGTTTGTCAAAGATGGAGAACACTACAAATGCGTGGTGACCGATGGAATTCTTAAGGCAAAGAACAGAATATGGATAGCGACAGCGAACGTTAAAGATCTTCACGTTATCGGGGGAAGACGACGCAGTCTTCCCCTCTTGAATCATTTTGAGAAACTGCAGAGAGACGGAGTCAGTATCCGCATTCTGCATGGTGCTAAACCTTCTGCACCATTTCTCAATACTCTTGCCAATCTGACAGAACTGCACCGGGGAGACGGTTTTGAAATGCAGGTCTGCCCGAGGCTTCATTCTAAAATAGTTATTGTTGATAATTATATGGCCTATACAGGAAGCGCAAATCTAACCGGTGCTGGTGTAGGAGCGAAGTCTGATAAGAGAAGAAATTTTGAGTGTGGATTAGTTACAAATGATCCGGAAGAAATCCGGTATCTTGAAGAATATTTTGACAATATCTGGATGGGTCTCTACTGCAAAGAATGTGGAAGAAGAAAGCTCTGTCCCCACCCGGTTATTTAGCTCTACTCAGATCCCTGATTAATCCGTATGCTTCCTGAGCACCCTCAAAATGGAATCTGAACTCCATATCACCACTCTGGCCCGGGTTAAAGATTGACGGATCAAATGCTACAGTAAGAACCTTGCCATTTACACATGAAAATTTAACACTGTTCACCTGAGGTGCATCGAAAGGTAGATGGATAATCCTCTTCCTGAAAACATATCCGACAATCCTTTTGTCCGAAATTGCAAGAGATCCCCAGACCACCTCACGTTTGTGCCTGATATTCCTGCCTTTAGCTTTGAATCTGTTGTAGACAACTGTGATTCGAACTCTCTCTGCTGAAAAAAGCAGTCCTTCATTTTCCATAAAGGAACGAGCCTTCAAGGGAAGATCAGATGGTTTGAAAAAGCTTTTCAGTTTCTGTTTCAGTGAAGTCACAAGTTATATCCTCCAACCATTTTCTGGCTTCTTCCTCATTTTTAAACCATGCTAAATTCATATACCCGGGGCAGGTCTGAAAAAACAATCGTTCAATCTGAAGCTTCGTTAAAGTACTACCTGTAACATTGGCACACTTTGCCATTCCGGATTCAACGGCAAGCTGCATAAGTTCAGCATGAATTGATTGAACGGCAGACTGCTGGATGGGAAAAAATCGTACATCTGCAAGCAGTCCCCAGGGAATACTACCTATGGACGAGATTGCGTGAGTAAGGCTTTCTCTGTACTCTAATGCTTCTTTGACTGTCCAGAAGCCCCATACTTTGAGATTGAGAATCGCTTTCTCTCTCTCGAAAACAATTTCAAATGAATTAGCCAACTTCCCTCCTCGAAGCAACAATACCACTATCAATTATACAAAAGCGTTACAGCGAGACAATGGTAAACCGATGTGCACACGAGCAAAAGGGACAACCACCGAGGAAGAATTAATCAAACTAACTTGTTCACCTTCAAGCAACTTGCCCTATAGGGCAGAAAGCTGCATTGACAGGAAACAAAACAGCATTTCTCGAGGCACAGTCGGCTCAATCATTTTTCTCGGGCATTTCCAGCTTCTCCAAGAGGGTTGGAACTCCGAGAACAAAAGTATCTTGATTTATCAGGACGACCCGGGAGAGACCATTTCCCATTTCTTTCCTGTGAGATACCTTCCCAACAACAAAGAAGAAATAAGTACCAGTGGAACTGAAACCAGCAGACGAACAACGGTAAATTTGATACCCATAAATGAAGCTTCAAACACTATCATTGGTATTCTACACACAGCGGCAAAACCCACATAGGCAAGCACCACATGCACCCTGGCACCCTTTTCATAAAGAGTCCACGCAACTGGGAAGGCAACGTACAGACCGCCGACGGTTGTTCCTGCAAGCAACATCACCCAGAGAAAGCTTAAAAATGATGAGTGCTCTCCAAGATGCTTTTGCACTTTCTCCCGGCTGATCCAGACTTCAAACAATCCGATAAGAATAAATGCTCCGGGAAGAATTTTCAGCATTGAAAGAACAAATGAGATGAAGTTCTCACCTATTTCTTTCCCAGGCTGGTATCCGAACAACAGCGAACAAAGAATGAAGAGAGCATATACAGCCATTAATAATGTGGGGAATTTCGCCTTCAAATTACCACCTCCGCAAAGACAAGGCCGGTGACAATCGAAACCAGCAGAGCAATGAGAAGACCCAGAGCGTTACGTATCAGGGCTGTCCTCATTCCGAAATAGGCTTTCTCAACAGGAAGGGAAATCAGTCCGACCATCATCAATGTAGTTGTAAATGAAGAAATTACCATGAAGGGCACTCCCTGTTCGCGAAGAATTCCGCACAAAGGAAATGCGATAAATCCAGGCATAAGAGCGATTGAGCCAAGAAGCATTGCTATACCCATACCCTTCATAAGGTCTTCTTCTCCGAGGTATTCCCTGATCAGCTCATGTGGAAGTAAATAAAGAGTTATGGAAACAAGAACCAGCATAACCAGGAACATTGGAGCGATATTACTGAATTTCTTCCAGCTGATCTTCAAGGCCTTCAGAGTCTTCTTCCTGTCCGCCATAAAAGAGACAATCAGAAGAAGTGCAGTAACTGCGTAGAAAATCATGATTTACTCCTCAACATCTAAACTCTGCTAGCGGGTAGTTTTGCCTTGATGCAGAAAAAGGAACTTGCTCCCCAGGAACGATGCCAGCTTTTATTCTCAACCTGCTCCCTGTGTAACTTCTTCCTTTTCTCATTGAAAACACTTATTCTTTTCATGTGCCTGTAATAGGAAGAAAGTGATCCTCCTCCGGCAATATAGAATTCCTTGAAATCGCTTTTCCCTCTTTTTTTATCCTCTTCTCTATCTTTAAGTGATTCCTCTGCCTTCTTCAGAAAATACTTTTGCCGTGGGGTCTCATAGGGAGGTTGTATAAAATTGCAGGTGTCGTTGCATCTGGAATCTATCTCAATGAGACCGCAATCATGCATCATCATTGGTATTTGCAACGCAATTGAATAGTCTCCATGACCGAGTTTCTTTCTGCCTCTGGCCCATATCTTCATCATTTTATGATTTTGAAATGCCCATTCATCTGGGATGCTCCCTTCTGAAGAGATTGCTTGCATCAAAGAAGACGAAACATTGTCCGGTTCATTGCACATGATCAGTCCACCGGGCTTAGTTATTCTAACCATCTCATCCAGGGCTTTCTTTGGAAACTCAAGGTGCATCAGCAAAGTCTGGCACATGGTCCAATCTGCAAAGTCATCTGGATATGGCAATTGATACACGGTTCCCTGCTGAAAAGATGCTGTTCCTCCCAGAGCCCACTCTCTGCTGATGCAATCGGCCTCTTCCAGAAGAGCTGCTGATTCATCCAGACCAAAGTACTTCCCTCCTTCACCGAAAAACTTCCAATAAGTCCATCCGAGATAGCCCAAACCACAACCGACATCAACCGCTGTCATTCCCTGCCTGAGATCCATCCAACGGGAATACATATCAATTGAATCATCTCTCCACATGAACTTTCTCTGCTCTACAATTAGCTTTTTCAGGTGCTTATCCGACCATTCTTTTGTCTTCATATATCCCTCCAGATTATCTCTCTATAATACTCTCACTCAGTCTGAAAAGACCTTGACCTGAGTATAACATTCAACTATGAGTAGAGACGCTACCGCTAACAACTCTAATGGAAGGGAAAACATGAAGATTCTTGTAATAGCAATGACTCTGCTGATTGCCTCATTTGCTGCAGCAGACTGGAGCGAAAATTTTGATTCCTACGCTGCCGGCAGTGGACTCAGCGGCCAGGGTGGATGGTTCCCATGGGATCTTAATCCCGGTGGAGAAGCTTATGTAACAGCAGACATGGCAAGAAGCGCTGCAAATTCTGTAGAAATCACTCCTACCTCAGACATGGTTCATGAATTCAACGTTTTGTCAGGTACACCTGTAATCACTGGATGGAATTACATTCCAACAGGTTCTACCGGTGACCAGTTCTTTATTCTTCTTACTGTTTACATGGGTGCTGACAGTGACTGGGCTCTTCAGCTGAAGTTTGCCTGCGATGACAGTCAGTTAATCGTTACAGAGGGTACTGCTGTTGTACCTATCATTTTTGACCAGTGGGTAGAAGTTAAAGTTGAGATCGATCTTACAGCTGACCAGCAGATGATCTACTACAACGGCGTTCTCATTGATACAATTCAGTGGAGCCCTACAAGTATGATTTATCAGTTCGACGCTCTTGATCTTTTCAGCGATGGCGGAAGTTCAATTTACTGGGATGACCTCGAAGTTATTGGTGACACCCAGATGGACCTTGCTCCATCAACATGGGCTTCAATCAAGGCTTCTATCAAATAGTCAATTCCTGGATTTATAAAGGGGAGTCGGGAAACCGACTCCCCTTTTTGCTTTGTTAAGTATTTCGCTCCTCCGAAATTTCTTTGTTCGCATAGCAATGCTTTGCACACGTGAGCTTCTTTGCAAAACTGTTACATTACAGCAAGCGCAGAATTCAAGTAAAAACATCGAGGAAAGGCTATGATGACTGAGATCGAAGCATTTAGGCATATCAGATCGGAAGGATTCCTTCCCCGGCGCATCAGAAGAATACCTGAGGGTGCAAATCACTTCATTTTTGATGTAACTATGGATGATGGGAAGCAGTTGATTGCAAGGTTCGATTCCGGAAGACAGCAGAAAACTGACAGCCTTTTCGGAGGGTTGCTCAGCAGGCAGAGAGAACAGGCAAACATGCTTGCAGTCCGCTCAGTGGGATTGCCCGCCCCCGCCGTTTTCCACTCCTCAGAAGAGTTTCTACTGGTTGAAAAAATGCCTGGTGTTCTATGGAATGAATATCTGATGGCAAACAACCATT
Source organism: Candidatus Fermentibacteraceae bacterium (assembly GCA_016744855.1). Lineage (GTDB taxonomy): Bacteria > Fermentibacterota > Fermentibacteria > Fermentibacterales > JCC-6 > Sabulitectum. Next base: position 141,616 of record JADGDO010000003.1, read on the forward strand.
CGATGGAAAGCTACCTGCTAAGCTTGGTTTGTCTCGGAAAATCCATAGCCCGGCTTCAGACTTCCACTGCAAAGCTCTCTTTCGGTGACGCTGAGGGTCACTTGATTACAGGTAGGCAAAGACAAACATTCAATGACAGAATGGTAGACATATTCAACCAACGTCTTCAAAAAACTATTGATCGATTCAGCACTCGCGAAACGCACCTGATTAAAGAGTTTTTCAGTAAGAGTATCAAAACACAAAAAGATTACAATTCCACGGCAATGCTGGTAATGACAGATATGCATCCGATGAATTTTCTTGTTGGTAAGAATGGTCAACCAACAGGGTTTTTCGACTTGGAGGCTTGTCAGTATGCACACCCTGCACTGGAAATGTACGGTATCAGACTGTTTCTGCTTAACTACTATGGCAATGTCCCGGCGGCTGAAGATGCCTTCTACGAGGGTTATCACGCAGCCGGTGGCACATACAATCCCGAACTCCCTGAAAACATTGCTTTGGAAAGTACTCTGGGTATCATGAGACTTCTGGAGTTGGCCTGTTCTTACAGCGGAGTACTTGATGGAATTAGAGACACCTGGAGTGACCGCTTTAAGCAACTGCTGTTCGAGAGTATCGAGGAAAATAAAATGAAGTGGTGCAGGGCTGCCGGTATTCTCAGTGAAAAGACCCGGCAACCCAATAAGGCAACTCTATAATTTGAATCCTGAAGCGTTGTCTAGAGCATTTCGAATCTCTTTAACACCAGCGCTGATTCCCTTTTCGTGCTGGAATATCCGCCTAGAATTAACAACAACGTCAGCGCCTGCTTCTATCAATTCTGCAACATTCTCTGCCCTGATGCCGCCATCAACACACAACTCACACTTTGGATTACGGCTATCGATCAATTCTCTGGCTTTTCGTATCATAGGCAACTGAGATCTTCTCCACGACCAATAACTATCCCTAACCCCGTGTACGACAATATGCAACCTGTCGATTTCGTATACAGCTTCCTCGACGAAAACCAGCGGAGTAAAACAACTAAGAGTAAGGCCGAATTTCATTTCATGCTTAAATGTTCTTGCCATCAGATATGCAAGTGGTGCTCCCATGTGGTATTCCGAAGGAAGAATGAGCATGTCTGCCCCCGCATCAGCTACATCATCTACAAAGTTGTAATCGCAGAACTGCAGGTAAGCGTGACACTCAATAGGTAGCTTTGTGTGTTTTCTAATCCCTCTGATAACCTGAGGTCCACCCATAAGCTGACAGTCCTTCATGTCAAACATGTCACATGCATCTGCGTGTATGTAATCTGCTCCGGCTGTGTCGGCTTCAGTAACCTGCTCAGCCAATCTACCGTAGTCTGCAAAGGCAAGACCTGCTGCAATTTTTACTCTTTTCCCATTCATATCACTCCTCTTCATCAAGATAAATTTCCAGGTACTGAACTGTTGCCTGCCTCAGAGGACGACAGGTTTTCTTACTTAGGGAAGTATAGTAAAAATGGAAAGTAGCTCTTGCATCGATAACTGAAAAAAAGGGGCCACGATTTAACGTGGCCCCATGACTGATTCAGGGGGTTCGTTCAGTCATTAACTTCTATGTCACCTGATACCGTAGAGATTTCAATAGTATGCTCTCCGCTTCCGAAAGATGCAAAAGCTCCGACTATTTCCTCTTCAATGCGGGCATCAAAACTGTCAGAAACATCAATGTCACCATTCAAAGTTTCGATTTCAACAACAACAGCAGCATCAAGATCGACAACAATCTTACCGTTTACACCGGAAAGAATAAGGTCGTTGCTCAGCTCAGAAACTGTACAGGTGATATCTCCATTTACAATATTGATTTCATCGAGCTCGGGAATTCCTGAAGTTATAACGGACCCGTTAACAAGTTCAATAATTGTAGCTCCATCAAAATCACTGGCTTCAATATCGCCATTCACGAGTTCAATTATTGAAGTGCCCTCTGCGGATGATATTGTTATATCTCCGTTTACATTCTGAAGAACATAATCGAGCGCAAGGTTCTTGGGGACTTTTACCTCGAATACAACTTCACCGCTGTTATTGTCATCCCAGTCTGTATCGTATTCAACCTCACATGCAATACCATCTGCAAGATCGCAAACAACATCAATTGCATCCATTTCTTCCTGATCGTCGCAGGTAATGACGTAGATAACTTCAACCTCATCCGAATCCCAACCTTCAACAGAAATGTTTCCATTGATGTTACTGATACTAACAAGTTCATCGGCAGAAAGATTAGCAGATATTGTCTCTTCACGCACAACATCTTCACCAAGAGCAGATCCGGCAGCCAAACAGACAGTCAAAACAACAAGCATGATTTTCATGAGAGCTCCTTTCGGGGATTGTGGTCTTTCGCAGCAAGATATAAGGGGAGCTTTCTATATTGTCAAATTTAACTTGACATTTTAACCTAATGCTTTATACTATTTGATTGTTCTATTGTTTTTTTAGTCCTTCGGCTGCCCCTCTTCTTTCTTAGCTTCCGTATAAAGCAAAGCATGACAATCTTTTAGAAGATCCATTATGCTTAAGCGCTGAGGGCAGAGCTCGACGCATTTACCGCAGAGAGTGCACTTTGCAGCATTGCTATCTTCCCCTAGAAACCCATACATAGCTTTAGCCGTACGCAAGTCATCGTAGATTTCTGCGGTATTGAAGTAATCGAAAACAAAAGGAATTGCCACTCCCTCTGGGCAAGGCAGGCAGTACCTGCAATCAGTACAGCCAATTGAAGCCTTGGATTCATAGGCTTCCTTTGCTCTTGAAATAGCTTTGTGTTCAGAAGGTGTCATTCCCCCGACAGAGCATTCATCGACAGTTTTTAAATTTTGCTGCAATTGCTGAAGATTACTCATCCCGCTAAGAACCAGCGAGATTTCTTTCTGATCCCAGAGCCAGTGCAGAGCCCATTCCACCGCAGATCTATTCGGAGCCACTGAAGAGAATATCTGCTTAACATCCTTTGGGGGCTCTTTAGCGAGCTGGCCTCCCCTCATTGGTTCCATAGCTATAACAGCAAGACCTTTATCAGCTGCGTATTTTACTCCCCGGATACCTGCTTCTCTGTCTGCATCCATATAGTTGTGTTGAACCATGCAGAGTGTCCAATTATCGTAATCATCAATTATCTGCTTGAAGAGAGGGAATTTGTCGTGGAATGAAAAACCGATATTACCAATCACCCCGTCTGCCATCTTTCTTTCTGCCCAGTCGAGGTAACGGAACTTTTTCATCTTATCCCACCAATCCCTCTGAAGGGCATGAAGAAGATAGAAATCGATGTGTTCGATATTAAGTCTCTGCATCTGCTCATCAAAAAACCTGTCAAGATCTTCCGGTTTCTCGACAAGCCAGCAGGGCATCTTAGTTGCGATTCGCACTTTTTCTCTGTAGCCGTCTGCAAGCGCTTTCCCAAGAAATCCCTCACTGTTTTCCCGGTGGTAGTTCCAAGCTGTATCAAGATAATTAATCCCATTATCAATTGCATGGCGTACAAGCTCAACAGCTTCTTTTTCAATGATCGCCGAGTAATCCTTGTCTTTTACCGGGAGACGCATAATTCCGAATCCCAAAGCAGAAGCACTCCAGTCAAGTTTCCCAAATTTCTTGTATTTCACTGCTTCCTCCCGGTTTAGATTTTGATAAGTACTCTATTGATATGCCAATTCAAAGCACTGAAAATTAGCTTTTCTTCAGTTTCTCCATAAGCCACAACATGTTTTCAGCAAGGTTAGACAAAGTCTTCATGGCCTCAGCATCTTCAGCTACCTCACCTGGCTTCAATCCATATCCCACCGTCCAGTATCCACTTCCTGGAATAATCATCTGATTCAGATGAAACAGGTTATTTATCGCATGGAAAGCCTCGACACTTCCAGCACGCCTAACCGCAACTACAGCAGCGCCAATTTTTCTTTTAAATATTCCATTGTTTACCATCCCAACAAGACCCACCCTGTCAATAAGAGCCTTAACTTCAGTGGTAACATTCCCGAAATATGTTGGTGAACCAATTACTACCGAGTCACTTTCAAGGATTTTCTCAATGATATCATTCACAGGATCAGCTTTAATAATGCAGCGTTTGTCGGTGTTTTTCGCACACATAAGACAGGCAGCGCATCCTTTAACGGTCTTGCCACCCAACTGATAAATCTCAACCTCTACTCCGGAGCTTTCAAGCTTCTCTCTGAGGACATTGAGCATGTAAAAAGTATTTCCATTTTCTCGCGGACTACCGTTAATAAGCAAAGTTTTCATTTCTGTTTCCCTTCAGACAAGGAGAGAAAAAGGTCTCTGATCAAAGTGAGTGCATCTTTCTCGTGTTGCTCTGCTTCCAGAAGCATCCCTATTTTTTTTCCTCTATCGGTAAGTTCTTTGTCGGAAACCTTCTGCAACAGTCCTGCTGTAAGATCAAGCAGATCCTGTAACTTTAATGCAACTACAGCACTAGACGGGAATTGAACAGCAATTTCACCGAAGAAAAGAGCACCCTGTTTCCGGCACTCTGACCAAACGGTTCCGTTCCACCAATTCCCATATTCTGCTCCATAACCATTCTCTATTCCCTTAATCCATACACCGTATGCATCTATACCGCAGGTGTAAGGTGAGACCGTGTGTTTGCAGGGACTCTCGTTCAATTCCATTGCAAACTGCAAACTCTGTAGAACCGAATCAATCGGGTTGGAAATCGCAATCTTCTCAAAACTGTAAAAGCAAGAGTGTACTTCATCTTTCCACTCATCCCAGCTGCCAAAGGAAAGATGTGAAGGAGGATAATCGAGTGCCCAGGGTTGAGAACAAATAAAACCTGTACTATCAAATCCTGTAATTAGCTGGTAATCAAGGTTTACTACACAGCAAGGGTTCCCTTTTTCAAGCTCCTGTTTGATGGTGTTTTCAAGAGATGTTTTTTCTTCCAGGGTACTATCTACAGAAAAGAAGCCGTGTTTCTTCATCTCCACCCCACAGTTACCAAGAAGCTTGATAAATGAATCTGTATTCCAGCAGTAAGGACCACTCGGACAGATCGCTTCATGGATATTCAGCATGAAAGCATGCCCGGATCTTCCATACAGGGAAGGTGTGCTCAGATCAATTCCCATGTAATCTGTAACACCTCTGATAACGCCCATTAAAGAGGTATTGAAAGGGGCCTGTTTAATCTCAATATTCATAGTGATCCCTCCTTGTTCTGCATGCGACATCTCGGGTCCGCCACAATCAACCAGCACTCTTAGGAGTTATTCACCAGCAAGTACTGTAAGAGTAACAGAATCCGAACCTGTTGAAGATCTTAAGTATACAAAATATATCCCAGATGAAAGTGTGCTGGAAAAGTCAGCACTAAACACACCGGAAATTGTTTCCTGAAGGTCGAGATTGGAAACTACCCTTCCAGAAAGGTCAAAAAGAACAGCCTCGAGTACTTCTGAGGAACTCTGATATTCAATGGAAAATGTCCCGTTGGAGGGGTTTTCGGAAATAAGTCGTATGTCGGTGTAATTCAGCAAAATGTTCCACCCGGGATTTGGCGTGGAGGGTGTCCCCGGAGGTGATGTTGGACTCCAGCTCACACAAGTGTGATAGTCTTCTTCTGGTGACTTCAGATAAATGATCCCCGTTTCATCACAGGGCCATGAACTATCCCAACCCATGCTGAAAACTTCTGTACCAAGCCGGTTAAAAAGTTTAAGAGAGTCATTGCTCTGGTTCAAAGAAAAGTTCAGATGATGATGAGCTTCAGTACCTGAGCCATATTCAATTGGGAGAGGATCTTCAGAGATAAGTAAAAACTGATGCGGTCCCAGGACAGTATTTTCTCTGAACACAGAAATATTCATATCCGACTCCTTCAGGAACCAACCGGACAGGTCAACCGCTTCATCTCCTGAGTTGTATAATTCGACCCAATCTTCACTGTTACCGACAGACAATTCGCTTGGGATTACAGAATGCGAGTTAGTCTGTGTTGAATCACCGATTCCAATGCCATAACGGTGCATTTCGTGCCATGATGGATCATCAAGAATCAGCTCAGTGTTAACGGGATAGGGTGAGCCAGCATCACCGAAAATCTGACCGGTGTAGTACTTTCCTGCGAGAAATGCGTTGTTGGTCAGGTAGAAAGTTTCTCCTGCTTCAACAAGCACAGATTCAGGGAAAAATATTGTTCCAGAGGGAGAACCTATCCTGAAACAACATAGACTCAGATCCTGAGTAAAACCTGCATCATTAGAAACAGGAAGCACCCAGAGGTTTTCACCGCACCATAAAGGAGATCCGGTTGAAAACAGATCCGGTTCAAGTGCCCCAAGTGCCATTCTGGCCCCGGGAGCAGGAACAGAAACAATGTTGCAATTCTTGAACGCCCAGGAGGGAAAGAAAACAGGAAGTCTGACCGGCTTGACCCTGGGACCAAAAGCAATTCTCACACTGTACGTACCTTGAGGTACAAGTCTATTGAACTCATAGATGTCGTCAGCCTGCTCTGGAAGGAAGCAAATTTCCTCCTCACCACCGTCGACAGAAAGGAGAAGAATTACACCATGAGGATCTCCCCCTTCGAGAGCGAGACTGAAGTCAAATCGCCCCTGCAGATCAAGCGAAGAGGGTATTTCGTAATCAACAATTGCAGAGACAGTATCAGCCAGGTAAACTGTCGAAAGAAAAGAAGCCCTTGCTTCAATATCCTCTGCCAGAACTGTGCAGATTGAATCGAATTGAAAGGAACTAAACTCATAAAATGGATCCACTGCGAGTTCATCCCGAATATCAAGTCTTATTGAATCGACAACATGCGAAAACTTCGAGCCCATAATTTCAGCAGATCTTTCAATGAGAGAATTAAACATCTGAACATTTTCCCATGATTCGAAGAGTGCCCTGGTTGCTCCGAATCTGCTAATGTCATCAAGGCTGTTTTTTATGTACCATTCAGGAATGTATTCACCGGGAGAATTACCAAAAGAGGCATCCCTATCCCAGGGGTATACATGCCACTGATCCTGCCAAAGATGCAGATAGAAGTTTTTGATAACCCCATCTCTGTTCGAAATTGCGGTTTTAACTGCTAGCAGTGCAATAAACTCATCTGTGCAGAGAGAGGATATATCTCCTCTGAAACAGTCCTCAATCAGCTCTAGCAACTGCTGTTTATAGGGATCACTATCTATTTTGGGTTCAAAGCTGTGTGTACCGGCAAAGTGGGTATAATGGCATACTAACCTTCCCAGAGTATGGTAACTCTTAAAAAGAGGACCGTACCCAAAACCGTTTCTCTCCAGAAAACGCCGATCAACTCTTTCAATCTGCTCGTATACCCCATAATTTGTTCCGTTTATAGAGAGCGTAACAAATTCAGTAAGAGGAGCGGGGTAGCCAAGCTCTCTCGTAAGCAAATGACCAAGAGTATTTCTCATCAGGGATGGGTCAAGGAACTGAGCATTCAACAGCAAATGTTCTCCGCATGGAAAAGCTTCACTCTCCTCCAGTCTTATGTGCCATCCCTTTTTCTCCAGATGCACACTTACAGCTCCACGGAAGGACAGTGTGCAATCAACAGTAATTGAATCCAGCGTAATGGTTGCTGGAATCTCAGAGTTTTCCTGATAGTGATCATATAGATACTCAAGAGCAGAGGGATCAACAGCTACAGAATAGCCCGGTATAGATAATTGCAGTAATAACGAAACTAGAAATACCATTTTACCCCTGTTGCTAAACAATGGAAGCTGTCTTTGTAACATAAATGCAAGAAGAATCAAATCAAAGAAGGGTTGACAGCACTGTACTACTGTACTATTACTGTAGTACAATATCACCCGAAAGGAGATTCAATGCTCAAGATTAACACAGGTTCAGCAGTACCTGTTTACGAGCAGCTGAAAAGGCAGATAAGGCTGGGGATAGTTTCCGGTGAATACCCTGAAGGTCACAGGATGCCTTCGATCAGACAGCTAGCAGCACAGCTTACCATCAACCCGAATACTATTGCAAAGGTTTATCGTCAGTTGGAAACCGATGGTTTCCTTAATTCAAGATCGGGCTCAGGTTTTTTTGTGAAGCTTGAAAAGGAGCACCTTAGCAAAACCAGAAAAGTACTCCTTTCTGAAATAGCAGATGAATTCATATCAAGTGCCGTTCAACTCGGCTTCACTCCGGAAGAACTAATTAAGACACTTTCCATAAAGCTTGAGAGGAATCCGAAAAATGATAAAACTAAGTAATGTAACATGTGGCTATGGAAAGAACCCAGTTCAGTCAGACATATCATTAGATATCAATGAGGGTGAAGTTGTAATGATTACAGGGCCGAACGGAGTCGGCAAATCCACTCTTCTGAAAGTTCTTGCAAACATTCTCTACCCAACGGCCGGGACAATAGAATACGGTTGGCCCGGCACAAAGGATCCCAGGCAACTGATCGGATACCTGCCGGACAGCCTCAGCATCTACAAATCAATGAAAGTAAAAGACTTGGCAGAACTCCACTGGGGGGCTTTCAAAGTTAAACCCTCTCCTCTCCCACTTCTCAAAGAGGCTTCAATAGACTGGAATTCGAGAATCAAAGATCTTTCTCTGGGTCAGAAAACAATTTTCCACCTCTCTCTGATACTTTCCACCAATCCCAAACTAATTCTCATCGACGAGATACTTCACTCAGTAGACCCACACCTCAGAAATCTTGCCTTGCAAACTCTGGTAGAGACAATGGCAGACACAAAACCCACAGTGGTAATGGTAAACCTGAATTACAATGAAGTGGAGCATCTGATTGAGAGGGTAATCTTTCTCACGAAAGATGGAATTCTACTGAATGAGAAAACAGAGTACCTTCTTGAAAATGCAAAACTCCTGATCGCCGAAACCCCACCAGGCAGTGCAAACGTGCTTGCAACTAGAAAAAACAACGGCAGAAAAGAGCATCTTGTTCTACCCGGCGAAGGCGAACAGATGAAACTCTCAGACATCCTTACAATGCTCATGGGCAGCACCTACCAGTCCCAGTAGAAAGGAGCATGGAATGTGGAAGAAAGAAATCACTGACACCCTGAAACAGACTGCTCTGGTTCTTAGCTTTCTGCTGCTTATCCCTGTGGTATTTGGCATCAATCAGATGAGATTCCAGCAGGATCTATACTTCCCTTGGTACATAGACTGGGCAATGGCGTTTCTGATTCCAATACTGCTTCTGTATCTGAGCTACATGATGTTTTCTTCAGAGGACTCGGATAACGCGCTGGAGTATCTAAAGACGCTGCCAATAAAGAAATCAACACTCCTTGTGATAAAGCTACTCCCGCGGTTTGCAGCTGTCTTCATGCTTGTGTTTGTCTATCAAATCCTCTTCAGATGTTTTGTACCGATGGAGCAGGGATTCAGCTGGTTTAATCTGTTCTCCGGATCATGGTCCGTAACTCATTTTACAATTCTGATTCTGGTAGGTTTGTTTTCCGGCTTCATACTGGGAATTTCAGACAGGAAAAATCCATTTCTCGCCATCGCTCTAGCTATACCTGTACTGTACATATTTCTTAGTCATGGCTGGGTGCCTTCTTCCTTTCTAAGATTCATGTATCACGCCTGGTGGCAGGTTTTTCAGCATGACCGATACAACGATATTTTGTGGTTTCTGAGTTTGACTTTTCAAGTATATCTTCCATCTGTAATGTCATTACTGGTTCTGATTCCTGTTTTTAAATCATGGGACATGTCTTCGGACAAAGTAAGAAGCCAGAAAATACTGAAAAGAATGGCCGCCCCACTGCTGTTAATCATTTGCCTGTACACCGTTGAACAACTTCATCTGTTTTAGGGAGGTAAAGAAGTGTTGAAGAAAGAAATTACCGACACATTGAAGCAGACGGGGTTTGTTCTAAGTTTTCTGCTGCTTGTTCCTGTAGTCTACTGGATCAACAGCATGAGGCTTACCAATAACCAGCCTTTCTCGCACTATGCAGGAGCGGGAATTATGCTATCATTTCTGCTACTGGTGTTCACCCTGGCATACCAGATGTTTTCCAGTGAAGACTCAGACAATGCTTCTGAGTACCTGAAATCTCTACCTATCACAGGGTGGAAGCTTCTCTCTGTTAAAATTGCTCCCAGGCTTGCTGTAACCTGGATTTTCCTTTTCGGATACTGCCTGTTCATCTGGAGTCCTCCAGCACAAATTTCGGGGAGCAACAACTTTTTTCGAACAGGATATTCTGTGATTGAATTGCTAGCAGCTTTAATTTTCACACTACAGGTCTTGCTTTGGGGATTTCTCCTAGGAGTATCAGACAGAAAAAATCCGGTTCTTGCCTTAGTAATCCTTGGCATTGCTATGTACCCTCTTGTTCCTGGGCCGGTACTCGCATTGAGCTTCTTCGATAATTTCCTGGTTTACCAAAGAAGTCAGCTGTTTATTCTGATATCTCTGCTATCTGTAATACTTCTTCCTCCTCTGACAATTCTTTTAATCATGATACCGAAATACAACTCATGGGACTGCACTTCCAGTAAGATAAAAAGCCAGCAAATGCTAAAAAGAATTGCGCTCCCCGCTGCACTGGTTGCTGGTCTGTGGGGGTTTGCATTCACACAGATCTAAGGAATTTACACACATACAATAGAAAGGGAAAATGTAATGAAACACTTTGCTGAACTTGCTGTAATAGCACTCGTAACTGCTGCTCTAAGTACCGGCTGCGGAGAAGGTAGTGCCGAAGAGGTATCCGTAATTGACACCGTTGAAGAACTTCCTGCTGTTCCAGATTCTGTAGCCGGGTGGATCGACTGGGCGGAAGAGAGTGGTGAAGGCCTCTGGGAAGATGACAGCCACAGGTTTATTCTGGAGGAATCCATTGTTTACGGTGGGCAGGAGATCCCACCCTTCTTCAATGTGGATGGCCTCTGTTTCAAGGGTGACACGATGTTTGTCAGTGACCCTGCTGATCAGTCGCTTGCCGCCGTTTCACTAACAACCGGAGAGCAGATCTGGAAAATTGGAGAAGAAGGTGAAGGGCCGGGAAGATTCAACGGAATCTCTGAAATAGCAGCGGGATCCTCTCGAATCGCTGTATGCAACATGGGTAACAACAGAATCACTCTGCTGGATTTCTCGGGAGAACTCTTTGCTGAGATTGCTATGCAGTGTCCTTTTGACGTGATATGGCATGGGGATTCTCTTTACGCCCTTAGCCTTGCAGAAAGCAAACCCCTGAGTATTTACACTGCCGAAGGTGAACTATTGAGCTCATGTGGAGATCTGCCGGAGGAGCTGAGTTACATCTCTTATGCAAACAAACATCTCCACGGAGTGATTTCTCCTGATGGAAATGTTCTTGTGATCTCTCGTTTCGTAGGTGGAATTTGGGAAATCGACCCTGCCACAGGATCAACTGAGCTTCTTGCAGATTTAGTTTTCCCTCAGGGTGAAATGGTTAACGACCTTGCAAGTGGATCATTTACTATTCTCTCTAGAGATATCTTCATAGGACCCGATGGCATGGTAAATGTCATACTACCGGTGTTCACTGAAAATGGAGGCAGCCTTGGTGATGGTGGTGAATTGCTGCAGAAAACCGCAATCCACAGATACAACTGGGATGGTGAATATCTGGACAGCTGGGTAATGGATGGCATTGTGGGAGTGATGCTGATTCACAATGAGCACCTTTTCTCTGCTGATAGATACGCGGACGGAACAGTTATCTGTTCTGAAGTCATTTCACGAAATGAAGAGATAGCTCCTAACACAAATTTGATTTGATTAATGAGTATGGCTTGACTTCCATCCCCACCTTGCGTTTCTACATTGTAGAAACGGAGGTGGGGATGGAGTAGTTCTTGCAGACTAGGTAAAAAGTCTCGATTGACGTTCGAGAGACATAAAATCTAAAGAGTTCTTGCCCTAGTCTTTTACGAATATTGTTCTGGGAAAACTAAGAACGCTGCTATAACTTCTCTATAACGATCATCATATTTTGGTATCGTCCAAGGATGAATGATTCTGCCTTAAATCATTTTGACAAGCATGAATGAATTGAGTTATAGGTTACGTATGCAGGTATTTACGCGACATCTGAAACTACATCGTGTGAGTCTGGGACGAGGGATTCTTCTTAAAATAACAGTAATAATATTGCCCTTGCATGCTGAGCGAATTGACACAAAAGTGCAAAATAAATTCTTAAAAAATAGTGCTCATAAAGTGCAAAGTTTGCTTATTTGTCTACATTGCGTATATTACAACCAATGTTCTAATTATGAACATCACCGGGCTTCTTTTATGTCGTCTTGAAGATTCGGTAAATTTGATGATGGCATAAAACGAAAGAGATACAATGAATTTGTACGTAGGAAACCTCTCTTGGGGCGTAGATGATGACTCACTTAGAACTTTCTTCCAGGCTTATGGTGAAGTAACTGACGCAAGAGTTATCACCGACAGAGAAACCGGACGCAGCCGTGGATTCGGTTTTGTAGAAATGCCTGACGAAGGTGCAAGAAAAGCAATCGCCGATGGTGATGGCAAAGAACTCGATGGAAGAGCTCTTAAGATCAACGAAGCTAAGCCTCGTGAAGAAAGACCATCACGCTACTAATCGTCTATAGATAGTAGAAGGGGCGACTCAAATGAGTCGCCCCTTTTTTTAAAGACTTTTTCAGCTTCCAATATCTTCTAGGAAAACTACCTGAGTTTCATCTCAGTGACAAAGTCATCAATGGCTGTCATCTCAAGATCTGAGCTGTCACCCTTTGACTTCTTGATGACTCTCATTGCAAACTTCTCAATGGGGTTCATCTTTGTCCAGTAGATTTCGCTGCCAAAAAGCTTCTTTGACGTACAGTGATCGTATATCTCTTCCCCGAAAAGCTTGAGATACCGATTGCCGGCCTTACCCGTATCACCGGAGCAGATGAACAGGCCGATTTCTTTTTCCAGAAGCCCTTCCCGGTTTATCTTGCAAAAAACACTCATTTCTTTCTGTATCTTCTCTACGTAAACAGAAGCACCAAGAATAACCTTGTTGTACGGACTCAGATCAAATTCAGGACTATCTTTGATGTTTACACATTGAATGTTTTCTGACGCTTTTGCAGAAAGAATACCTGCACATTTTGCAACCGTGCCATGCTTTGTTGCATAGAGAATAACAGTGCTCATCTCTTCTCCATTTCTCAGTGAGAACCAATTGCTCTATAGTTATCAGGTGGAATAGAATCAACAGCCATATACCCGTGAGGTACCGTGCCTGTAAATTCATAAATGATCGTATCACCTGATTCCGTTCTCCAGACCTCTGTTATAAATGGTGGAGGATTAACAACGTCCCAGGAGCTACCGTCGGGCGATCTTCTCCAGCATCTTGAAAGCCATGGCCTTAACCTGGGCAGGTCTCTGTCTACAACCATATACTGAACCCCATGATCCTCAAGATAAGGCCAAACAAGCATCTCAAAATCATTCGGCCAGGTAAGCGTAGGTTTCCGGTAGACCCAGTGAAACAATTCTGCATTGGGATAGGCACAGACCCAGGCAGAATCTGAAGCATTCTCCCCGATCCAAGTTGCAGCTTCCAGAGCTTCAGATGCTCTCCCTCTGTTGTCTACTTGCATCACTTTGATAAACGGGGCTGCAAGAATAAAAATAACCAAAAGAATTATCCAGTAAAGAAGGAGTCTTCCCCGGGGTCTCTGTATTGTCTCCTTGAAACCTATGGCTCCAAGAGCCACAACTGCAGGCGTTGCCACAGTAAGATACCGGCCAGCATGCTGATGCAGAACAAGAGCTAGAAGAACCGGTCCAATGGCGATTAAGGGAAGAAGCATCTTTTTTCTGTGCTTGGAGGTAAGCAGAGCTATCATGGCAGGTACGAGGAAAATTACAAGTGTAGGTTGTCCGAATATCTCCCCTCGGTGAGTACTGCCCAAGGTAAATGGTTCAATAACTCGGAGAACACCTGCTCCGATGTACCCTGCAACAGCAACAGGTCCCTGGTGGTTCCACATATCAGAAGGAGATGGTGCTGTTTCCCGAACACTCCAGGCAGACCAATGATTTTCATTTAAAAGAAACTGGCCATTCTGGCTGTGAGTTGGATCCCCAAAATCATTGATATTTCTGATGAGCCAGGGAGACACAATAACCAGTGCGGCAGCTCCACATGCAATAGCCTTCAGCCACTTCTTTTTGCCACCTTTGATAAGAATCCACAGCCCCATTGATGGAACCATGAGCATGCCCTGAGTTCTAGTCAGAAAGAGAAATCCTGACATTGCGCCAAGAAGAATTGCACGTTTCCATGAAATTTCATTGCACTCTGCAATTGTAAGAATGAGGTAGAACAGAGACAAATAAAGCATAAGGCTGTCTGGTTGAGTCGCAAACCAGATGAAAGGAGGATCAACAGCAAGATAAGCAAGTACTACAAGAGCCGCCTCCCGACCAAACATCTTTTTCGCCCAGAAGGCGCAGAAAAACATAGCCATGAGACCGTGCAAGAGTGCAACAGTCTGAGCCTGAGCTATTCCCGTTCCAAAAAGCTCAAACACAGGAATCAGAGTAAAAGCCATTGCGGGTTGTCTGTTGGCCTCGGGACGAAGAAACTCTCGCGATGAATCATAGAGAGTCCATTTAACGAATGTAGTGAAACCCAATCCTCTTCTAAGATTATCTGCAAGCAGAATATGAGACGCCATCCCGTCCCCCGCAGGAATAGGATTACGCCGTATGACCCACCCTCTGAAAAGTGTTCCGGCCAACAGAATCAGGGTGGCAGCAAGAAGAAAACTTTTTTTATTCATGACTGCTAATTTAACTCAAACCAATAACTCTGCAAAGTGATGACTTGACTTGATACCTCTTTGCAGATTAGAGAATGAATGGAGGTGACTATGAAGCTGCAAGTTGCTACGTGGAATGTTAATTCGGTAAGGGCAAGAATGCCCGTAATTTCCCGCTGGTTGAAAGAGACTAACCCTGATGTATTGTGCATGCAGGAATTGAAAGCAACGGAAGAGCAATTCCCTTTCGAGGAATTCGACACTCTCGGTTATCATTCCTCCGTGAATGGACAGGTACGGTGGAACGGAGTTGCTACAATTTCCCGATTGCCGGCAACTGATGTCTGTACAGATCTATCCGGTTATCTTCCTGATCAGAGCAGAATGATTTCTGCCGTTGTGGGAGGAATCCAATTCATCAATGTCTATGTACCCAATGGAACAGATCTCTTGGATCCCCGATTCAAGCAGAAGCTTCATTACTACGATGTTTTAAGGGGTTTTGCCCTTAACTCAGTGAAACCAACAATCATTCTCGGTGATTTCAATGTTGCTCCTGAGTCTATAGATACTCACTCACCAGAAGAGCAGGATGGAACAATCTGCTACCATCCTCTTGAAAGAGAGCAAATCGGTAAGTTCCTTGGATCGGGATTCTCAGATGTATTCAGAGTGTTCAACCCTGATCTCAAGGCCTTTTCATGGTGGGATTACAGAGCAGCCTCATTCCGCAGAAACAGAGGAATGCGGCTTGACCTTGTTCTAGCGAATAGAGAAGCTCTTGCAAAAATAACTGACTGTAGAATAGATACAGAACCAAGAAAGTGGGAGAAACCCTCAGATCATACACCTGTTGTGTTCAACATGAAAATTTCGGAATAGAATACAGCTTAGCGAAGTATCAAGTTTAGTAACAATCACCGAAAGGATTGAATATGAGAAATTTTCTTCTTCTAATACTGCTTGTCGGTGCAGTTGCCTGCAGTCAGGCAGACCGCGAGCTGGCACATATACAGGTTCATGAATGGGGCGTACTAACCTGGAATAATGGAACAGCGGTTCTTGCTTCTGTTCCGGGAGAACCCGCTCCCGAGCAAGATACCCCCGATCTTCCTCCGGATGGAGGCGGAATGCTACTGAGGGCTCCTGTTCTTTATTTCCACGGACCTGCATTCTCCGGAACAGTAACAGTAAAAACAGCAAATGGTTCAATCTTTGATATTTACCCCCCAGTACCGGATGAGGATAGAGATAACAACCATGTTTCATGGACTGCTGATTTCGGCTATGATCCAATTGAGGAATATCCCGATTTTCATGGGATGGCCCCTGGTGAGTGGAATTATGATCTCTGGAGATTAGACTATCCACTAAGCATCACTCGCGCTGACGGCTGGGGCGATAAGTTTCTCTATTACGAGACTGCACCGGCTACAACTGACTTTCTCCCCTACCGTCCAGGTATTGAATCTCTGTGCGAAGAATACATGGGTATTGAAGCAATCCTGATAAAGAGTACTGACGATGGTTTTTCGTATTCGCACTGCACTCTGAGGGATATTGTTTACGGCGGGGATATTGAAACTCTGGAGATGAATTCCAACGATTTACTGGGAATACTCTATGGCTGGTCTGTAGGTAACATTGATTTCGATGAAGTGGAAGTCTTGTGGAATACATGGTCTTCATGGATTCAAAGTGATCATGCCAATGAATCAGCATACAGCAACGGACTCGTAATGTACCTGATTCCCGCTGAGCTGACAGACAATCTCAGTGTAATTGCAGTTACAACAGACACTCCTCAGTATCTTGTTGACATATCACGTTACCTATTGGTGGCAATGCCTTTATAAAGGAGAATACTGATGATTCCACTTCTACTGCCGTTTCTGATAGATACGGTTATTGCCCCCCCACTCGATTACGAAGACTTATTTGTTAACGAATGGGGTGTGGTAGTGTTCAATTATGAGGGCGCTACAGTAGCAGGTGCTCCCGATGAAAATGGAAATGTTCTTTACGGAAGAGATGTTTTCAGTGGTTCCCTCTGTGTTGATGCACCTGTAATCTGGATACACGGAGCATATTTTGAAGATGCAACTCTTACAGTAAAGGCGAGGCAAGGGGCGTTAACAGAGCTATTCCCCGAGCCAGACGCCACTTTTGGAGGAACCCAGCCTGTTACAGCCAGCTGGAATATCAGAGCACCTATACCTGCTGCGAGGCGAGAGAGACCTGAACTTGTAATTCCACCTGACACTCCTTTTGGCTGGGCCATGGGCTTCTGGCGGGAAGTGCCGAGTCTTGACCTTTTTTCTCCGGAAACTGATGACTACCTGGGTAACTTCCTCTACTATGAGGCTGGAGTTCCCATCTGGGATGGCCCCCGTGAGATATATGACCCAAGAACTCTCGCAGGATACTACTCTCCGGAAGGCCTCATTATTACAACTGGAGATGAACCGGTTATCGAGAGAGTTCAACTGGTTCCACTTCCAGACGGGTCTGGAACACCACCGGGGTTCGAGGATCATCTCTCTGATGACCAGGTTCATGAAATAATATGCGACTGGGCCGGAGGCAATCTTAAGTCACAGGAAATCACAGCACTCTGGCAAACCTGGAAACCGTTCTTCACAAGCCAGGGAAATGATGGGGATGTTCTATACGACAGACCAGTAATCGATCAAATTTCAATTGATGGAAGATTCCAGGAGGAAACATGGATACTTTTCCCTCTGCCCTGGGATGTCGTGGAAGGAATCAGCTCAATAAATCTTGAAGTGCATGATTCAGTTAACAGAGATATAACCTACAACAGGCTTTTCCTTGGCCTTGTAAGGGTGCAATAACATGATAACGCTACTGATATTACTTGCTGGACTTCAGGTACATGAGTGGGGCATTATTACCCAGGATCCGATGGTATTCACAGGGAATGTTCCTGTGTTTGAGCCATGGCAAGACGAACTTGAAGACAAAGCTCCGGTACTTTACTTCCATGGGGACCCTTGCACGGTAACTCTCAGAGTAAGTTTCCCTTCAATGGGATTCGCTACAACACTCTTGCCGGAAGCTGATCAGGGAGGGACTAACTCTACATACATTTTATGGGAAGACCTAATTCTCACTGAATCTGCCCCATCCGACTTGGTTGAGGGTTGGAATCATTGTGATGAGCTGGGCTATCCTGTTTCTCTGTGGCGTGATGTTGATGCTCTCTATGTTGAAGCAGATGAAGAATTCGACCGCTTTGTTTACTATGGGTGCGTTCCTGGAAGCCCGGGAGATCTGCCATTCATCAGTGAATCGGGTAACCATTCGATGAGAATGCCGTACGGCGAAACACCATGCGTTGTTCTAAAATCTGTTGCAGGAATACCAATGTTCGGTGTATTCACCCTTGCAGATATTGTCACAGATATCCCGAAGGGACTTCAATTCCTTGAAGACACACGAAGGTTGAAAAGCGTAATCAGTGGATGGGCTGAGGGTGTTCTGTTCGAAGACGAATTTGAAGCCTTCTGGAATACCTGGGAAAGCAGGTTCCTGACTGATTCTGAAGACAAAATAATGATTCTCTACCCGGTTCCAGGAGAAATTGTTGAAAACATCTCAACTCTGGAAGTCATACCTGACAGAGATATAGAAATTGAAATCAGTCGTTTCATAATCGCTGAACTTCCCTACATAACAGAGTAACCAAACACAGAATAACAAAGTGGGGGATGGAAATCCATCCCCCACTCTTGCAGTCACATTCCTAGAACTCGTATCTAAGCTGAACTCTCAGGGCAGTATCTGTTTTCTCGTTTCCCTCCACTGGAGGAAGATTGTAGTGAGTGACTTCAAACCCGGTGCTGAAAGAGAGACTTCCCGTTATTGCAGAATTAGCCTCAAACAAACTACCTATATAGTAATTCTCTGAGTCATTGAAGTCTCCAGTTATTCTTGCAGTTTCACTAATTGTCCAGTTATCAGTAGCAATCCACTCGGCTACCAACCCTGAATACCAAGTCGCAGTTTCTAAAGATACATCTTCTGTATTCTCTCGAGAAAGATAACCGCCTCCGGCCTCTAGAGAAGCTGTAAAGTCATCTGCTGTTATCAATTCCCGGCCAAGACCTGCACTTGCACCATACTCATAGTTAACGCCTGAGAATTCATCCTGAAACCAGTAAGCCCGTGAAGCTGCGTAATTCTTACTGGAAATGCTGTATTTCATAGAAGCCTCGGTGAAGTATTTCTCCAGATAGGAAACATCACTCTGGCTACCGTAGGAGGTTAGAAATACCAACCCGGTTTCAAGTTTTTCTGAAGGCATTCCCACAATCTCAAGACCCGCATCAAGCTGCTGTAATTCGCTGTTACCTGAAGTGAGCAAACCACCTAGGCTTACAGTGCTGTCAAACGCAATTGCCACAGCCGCAACAAGAATGACTAAACTCAAAAATCTCATAGCTTCCTTCCTTTCGTTTAGAACTGACTCTCATACCCCTCTTCCTACGTACCGGAGCAAAACACGTCAAGGGCAATAAAGTTAAATGATATTGGACAAGTTCTCCTTGCTTTAATAGCTTTTGTTCACAAATAATAAATTTTTAGTTTACATTTTGGTAACAAAATATTATAATTTAGAAGTGCGAACTCTCTAATGATGAAAGGAAGTGCAATGAGCTCAAGAACAGTAATCCTCTTACTTTCAGCTGCCCTGCTCGGGGGTTGTGCCAATTCAGGAATAGAAACATAGGAAACTGCCGGAACTCCGACAGACATTTCTACCAAAACGCGGAAATGGGTTCAGAAATATGACGATTCACCTCAGCTTCTTTTCCATTTCCTGGATGAGAAAGAAATAAAGTCTATCTTTTAAGACAACAACCCAATGGAGGAAAATGAAAAAGTTTATCTATCCTTTAACTACACTGCTCTTCTGCATTGCCTGTGGAGAAAACACTGAAACTACGGAGACAGCACAAAACATAGAAGAAGAGATTAACCAATTCACCGTTTTAGTAACGGATTCAATCGGAATTGAACTGGGAGATTCTGCATATGTTTTCGGGGCAATCGCCGATGCCGAAATACTTGAAAACGGGAACATCATGGTTCTCGATGGAACTTACTGCAACATAAGAATTTTTTCTCCTGAAGGTGAGCATATCAGAACCATTTCCAATCGCGGAAGCGGACCAGGGGAGCTCATGGTGCCCCTTAATTTGCTAAACTGGGGTAATGATGAAGTTGGCGTGATAGACCCATGGTCAGGGGGAGTTCACCGGTTCACAACAGATGGTGAGTGGCTTGGTCTGGACCTTGAAGTAACAAGTAACTCATTTATAGGTCCATTGGTTGTCTCGGACAGCAGTTTTGTTGCTTTCAAGTCAAAATTCTACCATGAGGATGATGGAATAACCGCAACTGCTTTCGTCGGTCTTTTTCACTTGTCTCCAGAACCTGAAGTTACATATTGGGAGAAAGCATTGCCCTGGGACCCTTCTGATATGGCAAATTTTGCTCTAGAAGTAATTTTCAGTAATTACTATACAGTAAACCCGGAAACGGGAAGAGTGTATGTATCGCCATTCCACGGAGACGGGTATTTAATTCAATCCTTCGAAGCAGATGGGTCCTCAGCTGGCGAGATAACTCAGGACTATACTCCAATCCCAAAGACAGATGAAGAAATACAGTCAGAGATTGAATTCATTGAATTCTTCCTGAAAGCTGGTGAGGGCGATAACCCAATGTACAATTACATATGCGATCCCTGGCCCAATCACTTTGCGGTGAAAGGCCTTTTCATAGCAGGAGACGGGAATCTCTGGGCAATGCGCGGTGGTATGCCAGCAGTCACATTCGATGTATGGAATGAAGCGAATGATCTTGTTGGAACTGCAACTGTACCCGGTTTAAATCAGAACAACAGCAGTTGGAAATTTGCCTTTGGCGAGAATCAAATAATCTCATGGAGTGAAAATCCCGACGATTTTCAGAAGATATACATTCTTGAGATTCAGTAAATAACTGTAGTAAGAAATGGTGGAAGTTCTTAGACGAATCTCCACCATTTCTGCTGCAGAGTTCGGTTGGTCTGATGCACTTGTAACCAGCTGAAAATAGATTGTAACAAACCCATCCTTTTTCCAGTCCTAAATTGACAAAGCGAAAATGAGGCCTATCTTTTGCTGACCAACACACCCAAGGGAGGAAAATGAAAAAGTATATCTATCTTATGGCTGGATTGCTATTCTGCGTAGCCTGTGGGGAAAACAACGAAACCGCTCAAACAGCGGGAAGCAATGAAGAATCACTTGCTGATTATACAGTTTCAGTAACCGATTCTATCGGTATTGAAATGGGTGATTCCGCGTATGTTTTCGGGGCAATAGCAGATGCCGAGATACTTGATGACGGAAACATCATCGTTCTTGACGGCACGTACTGCAACATGAGAATTTTCACGCCCGAGGGTGAGTATATCAGAACAATCTCCAGCCGTGGAAGCGGACCCGGAGAGCTCTCTAATCCAATGGATATGCTAAACTGGGGTGGGGGTGTAATCGGTGTTGTTGATCCCTTCTCAGGTGGTGTTCACAGATATACCACTGAAGGCGAATGGCTTGGTCTCGACCTGGAGCTAACGCACAATTCATTTTTTGATCCTCTGGTTGTTTCAGACAGTACTTTTGTCGCTTTCAAATCAAGATTTGATCAGGATGGAGATGGGGTAACAGCAACAGCTTTTGTTAGTCTTTTCAGTCTGTCGATTGAACCTAAAGCTACCTACTGGCAGAAGTCCTTCCCCTGGGACCCTGCAAACATGGGCAACCTTGCTCTGGAAGTTATTTTTAGCAACTTCTATGCAGCAGATCCGGAAAGCGGGAGGGTTTATGTATCACCATTCCATGGTGATGGCTACTCCATATTGTGTTTCGAAGCAGACGGCACCCCTGCCGGTGAAATCACTCAAGACTATTCTCCCGTACCGAAAACAGACGAAGAGATACAGTCCGAGAAGGAATTCATCGAGTTTTTCCTGAGAGCCGGTGAGGGTAACAATCCCAATCTTAACTACACTTGTGATCCATGGGCGAATCACTTTGCGGTTACCGGGCTTTTCATCGGGGAAGATGGCAATCTATGGGCGATGCGAGGTGGAACAGAAACAGTCACTTTCGATATCTGGAACCCGAATCGTGAGTTGATCGGAACAGCTGAGATGCCCGAGCTTATTCACGGAGGCAATAGCTGGAAATTCAGTTTCTCCAATAATCAGATTATCGCCTGGGCTGAAAACGCGGAAGACTTTCAGAAGATCTACATGCTTGAGATTCTGTAAACACTACTGCTCTTGTGAAATGGCGAAGATTCTTATAGGAATCTTCGCCATTTTCCTGTTACAGAACATGTCAGTAAGCTACTCCTGTATTACTAAGTTGACTTTTCGACCCTAACTCCCTTTCAGCACACTAAAAATATAGGCAAAAACTGAATATTTTTTCTGCCTTTATCATCAACGCTGCAACAGTAGTGAAACCCTGGAGTTGTCTTCTACAGGACTCTACATGTGCACACTGATATGGGAGTATGAAACTCACAGAGCTTGGAGTTTCCAGACGGTGTTCGGGTTCTGAGTCATTGATGGGCTCTACTTCCGGGGAAAGATTCAATTCCAAATTCTTTCCTTATCGTTGCCGCCAACCATATCATTCCGGGGGCGGGGGACTACCACACCTCCTCTTGAGAAAGACTATGATGAGGCAGATGGTATTCAATAGGAAGTTCTTGCCAACCTCAGTTGCAAGTTTAAAGAAGGAAATATCTGCTTGGACCTTGGTCTTGATCATAGAAGAATGAATGTAAGAAGATTGATCGAATGGAAAAATACTGTATTGATATGAAATGGGCGATCTAGTATTTTAGTAGTACGCATTCAGTTTTGTATGCGGCAAAAGGAGGCATAGCATTAATTCCGAACTTCTTCTACTTGCCTTACAGGCGCTGGCCGTCTTTTTTCTTGTTCTATGGGCCCACTCGCTCAGAAACCGCTTCGGCTTAACATATTTCTATGCAGTTCTTGGTGGTCTGACTGCAGTGATGTCAGTGGTTACCGATTCAGGAGCAGCTGTTGAAGTGTTTGGTTCAACCTTCATGATAGGTTCCACGGTATTCTACACTTCTCTTCTTCTCGGGGTCTTTGTTGTATACGTATTTGATGGACCTGTTATAACCAGAACAGCAATATTTACGATTGCTGGTGTGTCCATTTTTGTACCTGTTGTAACGGCATTACTACACTTCCAGAATAACCTTGCAGGTTCAGAACAGATTCTCAGTCTTCCTATTCCAAGTCTTCGTGTTAATTCAGCATCGGTTGTTGCGACAGTTCTGGATCTTGTTTTCCTGGGAATTGTCTGGGAATTTCTAGGCAGATCTCACTTTCGCATTAAACTCTGGGTGAGGGCTTTTCTGACCCTGCTCGGGGTATTGTGGGTTGATGTATTACTATTCAGTACAGGAGCATTTCTGGGAACTCCTTTGTACCTGAGTATTATCCAGGGAAGTCTGACTGCCAGATTTATCATCGCATTGTTTTCATTCCCCCTGCTCTATTTCTATATATCCTGGCAGAACAAACTCTCTGGTGTAACAATTCAAAATCGACCTGTTCTGTCTATAATTAAAGAAGTTGCAGACGTGAAAGAGCAGTTGAGCACTGCCAGACGGGAAATTATTCTTCGCAAAACGGCTGAGAAGAAAAATGACATACTGATACATGAACTTCAGGCAGCGCTGAACAAGGTGGAAAAACTTGAAGGTTTTATCTCTCTCTGTGCGAGTTGCAGGCGTGTGCGCATAAAATCTTCCAGTGAGGAAAAGGAAATCTGGATTTCGATGGAAAGATACATCAGAAAAGAGATAAAATCAGAACTGAGTCACGGAATCTGTCCTGATTGTGCAAAGGTTATGTATCCCGATCTTTCTAAAGAATCAGAAGACAATCCAAAAGCTGAATAGAAAAAAAGAATTGATTCTAGCCATCGTTTACTTGTGTAACATCCGTGGGAGTGTTACCTGAAGTTTCAATTTCATTACTTCTAAAAATGGCTTTCACAGATTCATCCTGAAGTGTTACCAGTGTAAAAACCCCCAGAATCGTACCAAGAGGCATGAAGATGCAAAGAACACCTGCACCAATCATGCAGAACTGATACTTGACTTGCATATCTAAATTCCTACCTGACTGGAATATAAAAAAAGCCAGCCCCCAGCCTATCAATATGATAAGGCTTGCAATCAAGGTGAAAACCGTTCCAACCATTCCAAGAACAGGTTCATCACCTGCGATAGCTCCAGCTGTCAGAGAGATGCCAATTGTGAGGTGAATCAGAGGAATACAGGCAATAAGAGCAATCAAACCAGCAATCACATAGTGGAATATTGCAAGCATATGAAGAGTGTCTTTTTCCTGTGTGCTCATAACTTCCTACCTCCTTCGTTAGTTTTAGTATTAATACTAATGCAATTTAGTTTTCATTCCAAATTCAGCAATTGTTTCTAATCGAGTCAGAGCCCATATTGTCTTAAACAAAGGAGCGAACATGAAAGACTGGATTAAAAAAAGAGAAGTAATGAAATCCGACTTCGGTACCCAAGCCTTCAGCGGCGAAAAGTCAGATCAGATGTTGAATGTAGATCCTCCATTAATAGAAATCCCTGCCCCTGAAGAGGCAATTATCATAGATCTGCCAACTCATTCTGATTCAACTGCGGAATCAAACATCACCATGTGTATAGAGAAGAGAAGAAGCAGGCGTAAGTACACAGATGAAGCAATAACACTCGATGAGTTATCCTATATGCTCTGGGCAACTCAGGGAATACGAGAAACCTTAGCAACTTATCAGAACAGAGGCAGAGTTTCTCTCAGAACTGTTCCTTCTGCAGGAGCCCGCCACCCCTTTGAAACCTATCTTGCTGTTAACAATGTAGTGGGTGTGAAAGCTGGCATCTACCGTTATTCCGCCCTTAATCACAATCTTGTTTTTCTCTTCTCTGTAGAAAGCATGAAAGAGAAACTCACCATCGCGGCTGTTGGGCAGAGCTTCACAGGTACCGCACCAGTTGTATTTTTCTGGGCATGCAAGCCCTATCTGGGAGAGTGGCGCTACAAGGGCGCATCGCATAAGGTAATGCTTCTGGATGCTGGGCATGTATGCCAGAATCTCTACCTTGCTGCCGAAGCACTTAAACTCGGCACAGTAGCTATTGCTGCCTACTCTCAGGATAAGGTTGATGAACTTCTTAAGCTTGATGGGAAAGATGAATTTGTAGTCTACCTGGCTCCGGTTGGTAGAGTCGCTGATTAAGGAAAACACCACTTATTGAAGCAAACACTACTGTAGCAGTGATTCTAACCTGAGCTGCAATGAATTCCATAATGAATACTTTCGATTAGTATCAGTTTACATAATCGGTCTCATTCTGATGGGGTTCTTCTTTACGGCAGCTGATACTTCTACGCACCAGTTGCTTCATAAACTTGCAGCAGCTTGTGAAGAGAACTATTTTACTGGTTCGTAGCTTTTCATGAAAACACCACTTGGAGATTAATTGACTGATTTGAAGCAAGATGCCTCCCCAAAATTCGGTACATTTCTGGGCGTATACACACCCAGCGTACTAACAATACTCGGACTTATTCTCTACCTCAGACTGGGTTGGGTTGTCGGAAATCTGGGGCTTACCGGGACAATTTTTATTGTTCTGATAGCCTCTTCAATTACTTTTATCACAGGCCTCAGTGCTTCCGCTATTGCAACAAATATCAAGGTGGGAGTTGGTGGAGAGTACTACATGATATCTCACAGTCTGGGTCTCGAATTCGGCGGAGCCATTGGTATACCACTCTACCTGTGCAGAGCTCTGAGTCTCACTTTCTACAGCTTCGGGCTGGCAGAGGGGTTCGCATTGATGTTTTCGAGCCTGATGGGACCGCTTCCACCCCATACTGTTCCGATTCTTACGGCAGGAATAATTGTTGTTGTGACTGCCCTCTCAGGTAAAAGCGCTTCTCTTGCTTTGAAACTTCAAATCCCGATAATGATAGCTGTTGTTCTTTCTATTGCAGCCCTTGTTATAGGGGCACTCTCAACAGGTTTCCGTTCACCAGAAACCGTTTCCACTTTCAGAACTGCCCCTCAGGGATTCTGGTATGTCTTCGCAATTTTCTTTCCCGCTGTTACCGGTTTTACCGCAGGGATCGGGATGAGCGGCGACCTCAAAGATTCAAGTAAAAGCATACCACGGGGTACCCTTCTCGCTGTTCTTACCGGTGCTGTAATCTATGTAGCCGTTCCAATTGTGTTTTCAGTTACCAATGCAGTCAGTTTTGTAAATCTTGCCCAGCCGGGTGTTGAAGCCTGGACTTCTACGGCTCTCCTTGGAAGCGTTCTCGTTTTCGCCGGAATGTGGGGAGCAATTCTCTCCTCAGCATTCGGCAGTGCTCTTACCGGTCCGAGGGTTTTACAGGCTCTTTCGAAAGACGGTCTCGCACCACGCTTTCTTTCCAAACTATCAAAGAACGGCCAACCCACAATTGCAACATGGATAACGGGGCTCCTTGCACTCTCCGCCGTTCTTCTTGGATCACTGAATGCTGTAGCCCAGTTTGTTACAATTCTATTCCTGACTCTTTATGTCATAATAAATTTCAGTGCTGCTATTGAAAAACTAGTTCGCGATCCATCCTACCGACCAACTATCAATGTGCCTTGGTATGTATCCATTCTCGGCTCTCTAGGTGCTATTTTTGTAATGCTCTTACTGAACCCTCTGGCCTGTTTTGTTGCTATTGCAATAGAAACAATAATCTACATAACTCTTAGGCGAAGATCTCTGGAGAAGAGATGGGGCGACGTTAGAGCAGGTTTCTGGTTTGCTATCACAAGACATGCCCTTATCAAACTCGAAGGGCACAGCATTGACCCGAGAAACTGGCGACCCAACATCACTGTTTTTACTGAAGAAATTGAAGAAGAAATTGATATGGTCTACCTGGCAAGCTGTTTCAATCAGCGCCGGGGTGTTGTCAGTGCCTGCCAGATTCTTGAAGGGCAGATCAGTAAGAATTACTACGATATCGACAAGATAGAGAACCACATGAGAGAGGTCCTCGAAGCCCATAGCATTCAGGCATTCTGCGAAGTCAATGTAGCGCCTGAGTTTGTTCTTGGGGCCATTGATGTTACCCAGAATAACGGTGTTGGTAATCTCAGGAGTAATACCGTGATGTTCGGATGGCCCAATGACGATGTTAAACTGGATCTGATGTTGATGATCATGCGCACAATCTCTAAAATAGGTAAAAGTACAATCATCACCAAACTAAAAGACTTAAAAAGCAAGGGTTTCTACAGTCAGATTGATATTTGGTGGGGTGGAATGGAAAACAACGGTGATCTAATGCTTTTACTTGCGCACCTCCTGAGTATGAATCCAAAGTGGAGAGAAGCTAAGATAGTTCTGCGTTCCATTGTGTATGACCCTGCACAAAAAGCAGAGACAGAAGCCAGCCTGGCTGAAACAATTAGCTCTGTAAGAATAAAAGCAGTCGGAGAAGTTATAGTAAACGACTCCGGAGCAAGCATATCTGAGGTTATCTGCAGGCACAGTCGGGAAGCGGATATTACGTTCATGGGATTGATGATACCTGAAAGCGGCCGGGAACACGAGTACGGCAAAAAGCTTCTGGAACTCTCAGAAGGACTGCAGTCGGTTGTTTTTGTTAGAAACGCAAGCGAATTCTCTGGTAAACTCCTTTAAATCTGATGCCAGATATAAAAACTCCAAACCTCTGAGCTCCCGAATACATCATCGACTCAGTTTGCTAAAACCTTTACAATAAGCTTGCTCAGTTCTGATGAACTGTAAGGTTTTTGAATGAATCCGGCAAGACCCTTTTGGGTAAGGGTTTCAACATCCCCGACCTTCGAAAAGCCGGAGGATATTACAATTTTGCTTGAATCATCAATACTGCGCATCCTTAAAAAAGCTTCCCGCCCATTCATTTCAGGCATGATCATATCCATGATTACTAGATCAAGATCACTATAGTTTTCTTTGAACACATCTACGGCAATCTTTCCGTTTTCAGCCACCAAAACAGAGTATCCCATTTCCTCCAGTATCAGCTTTCCGGTTACTCTGATAAATTCTTCATCATCGACAAGAAGTATTTTCCCAGACCCAACAACAACATCAGGTTTTTTCTTCATACATTCCGTGTAATCAGAAGAACAGGGCAGATAGATAGTAAACAGCGTGCCAACACCTTCCTCACTGTAAACATTTATCGCTCCATGATGATCCTGAATTGTTCCGTATACTGCTGGCAGACCAAGCCCTGTGCCTGCCCCCAGTCTCTTGGTGGTATAAAATGGATCAAAGATTTTTCTGAGATTTTCCACCGAAATACCACAACCATTATCCTGGATTTCAATTTGAATGAACCTGCCTGCTTCAATATCAAAAGGGCTGTTGCTGCAATAGCTCTCATCGAGCAAGGTGTTTGAGGTTGAAATACTCAGATGCCCACCATGAGGCATCGCATGACTTGCATTGATGCCAATATTGATAAAGGCGTTACTTAGTCCAGAGACATCACCGATAACTGTATGATTCTCTGCGGTTGTGCTTACGGATATGGATACAATTTTATCAATTGTGCTGCTTAGAATAGATACAGTATCATTGATGATTTCGTGTAAATCAAACGGATGCGAAGTTATTTTGCCCTTTCGGCCAAAGGCAAGAAGTTTTGATGTGAGGTCTGCAGCTCTGCTGCTGGCCATCAATATCATATCAACAAACTGAATCTGCTCTGTGCTTAGATTACTGTCCGGAGATTTCAGCAGTTCGGCAGCACCCATAACAGCACTCAGTATATTGTTAAAATCATGGGCAACTCCACCCGCGAGCTGACCAATAGCATCCATTTTACGGCTGTGGCTGAGCTGCTCTTCCAGCTC
This sequence comes from Candidatus Fermentibacteraceae bacterium, assembly GCA_016744855.1. Taxonomy (GTDB): domain Bacteria; phylum Fermentibacterota; class Fermentibacteria; order Fermentibacterales; family JCC-6; genus Sabulitectum. The sequence continues at coordinate 170,465 of JADGDO010000003.1, forward strand.
CACTTCTTTGCTGACATCGTCTATTCTAATCACTGCCCCTTTGACCTCTTGGTTCACGAGCGGGAAAATTGTGATGTTCTTGTATCCGCTGCCAGTAGAGAAGGGGCTCCTCTTCTCTTGTATTATCTCTCCGGTGCGGATACTTGCGGTGATTTTTTCCATGTTTGAGGACATGTTTGGAAATACATCAGCAAGAGACCTTCCTTTTGCCTTTTCAAAGGAAAGACCTGTTGTTTGTTCTGCTGTTCTGTTCCACAGAGTCACCATTCCCCCGGCATCAACTCCAGCAAGAAAAGAGGGCATAGAATCAATAATGCTGGAAAGATAGTTTCGCAGATGATTAAGTTCTTTTAACACGAGGTTTCTCTCGGTGATATCAATCAGGTTTCCCTCAAGAAACAGCAACTCGCCGTTTTCCCCATGTACGGGATACATAGTCAGAAGTATCTCAACAATAGTTCCGTCTGACCGGATAAACGAGGTTACAAACTCTTTAACAGGACCGTGCTTTGCTAACAGCAGAAGCTGCTCTCTGTCTGACCTGTACCTATAAACATTGGGAAGTCCTACCTTGTTCATTGCATCAATGGAACTGTATCCAAATATCCTTAAAAGAGCCGGATTTGCATAGAATATTTTCCCCAGAACATCAGTACGAAAAATGCCAAAAAGGGAGTTATCCAGAATATGACGGACCTCGGTGACCTTTCTTCGCAACCGCTCCGTGCTGTTGTTGTAGCTCTCTTGAGTCTGAGAGAGAATTTTCCTGCTAAGTGCAAGTTCCGCCTCTAAACTGGCTTTTTCATCAAGAGCGGTTTGCCCTTTAGACATCATGTCAAGCATTGCTGACGACACTTCAAACAATCGGGGAATAGCGTCTGCAGGTACAACCAGATGCCACAATTCACCGGCAATGAGTGTGTGGGAAAATGAATCACCTTGAGTGATAACCACTCCATAAACATGTTCAATAAAGTCATTCAATAGAGAAAGTGTTTCATCCAGTGTGTTTGCAAGAAGGGCTATTCGATAACCGCGAAGATCCCTGCGAGATGGAACTCTGAATTCAAATCCATTGGGTGGATCTGGAATCAGGCTTAGAAACACATTTTTCATTTACTCTCCAATAAGCAGGAGTATGAAAGTCATGTTGTGAAAGAGCGGTTTGGAGTAGCCGCTGAGTAGCTTCAAGGATCCAAATTCTCCAAACGAAGGGAACCCAGCAAGAGCTTCCAATCCCGGACAGCTATTGAGGATTTCCTGTACCTCACTCTCAAGACTGTCTCCGAGTACTCTCTTTCTTCCGGCACAACTCACAATGAGAGCAGCAATAGGTTTGAAAGGAAGATCGGCAATTGATTTACCAACATCTTTTACATCCTGCAGTATTCTTTCAACAGGTGCGAGGCAGACCTGCACATGCTTCCCCTCCTCAACTCCTTCAAAAAGTTTGACGCTCGAGTCATTAACTCGGTCATCTGGAAGAAGCAAAGAAAGAACTCTCTTCTCATTTGGGGAATTCTCTGATGTTAGTTTCAAAGTAAGCAGTCCCTGATCTATAACTTCAAGTGGCTTTCCGATAGCTCTTTCAACGAAATCCATCGCAGGTATGTTGTTAATGGAAGTAATCGAGGTTCCAGAACTCTCTGAGACTATTCCTGGTTCACCCATTGGTTGCAGAGTATTTGCGACACTGATGCTGAAAGAAAGAGATCCCTCCATGGCAAGTATTGCTATGCTGTCAGAGAGTACTTCCTTATTCGCATAAATAAAACAATTTTCGAATGTGGAGTCATCTGCCGCTAACCCTCCAATAACGGGTCCCATAGCAGTTTCATCGAGTGCTGCCACTATTTGCCCACTGTCTGTCCTAAAATCTGATGTCATGAAGTATAGCAATGATGAAAGCTTGTCAGTGCTCTCGTTCAATTTCGTTATACATTTTGTTGTTGAATCGAATGGCGTTTCTCCAACTCCGGTCTCATGATTGAGATGCCATTTAACTGTTCCACCGGAGTTTAGAGCCAAGGCTGACACTCCGACTCCGGCTACTTTGTTCTTCTCATAGAAACCGTCAACAGTGTTACCAATCAAGACAATGTCATCAGATTCAAGCACATCGTAGATACCGTCCAGCATCTCCGGTGACCCATTGTAGTGTATTGTTGGAAAAAGGAAAACCACCTCGGGTTGAATAGAAACAAGTTGTTCTGCTATCTCAACCCCAGCTCGATATGGATCCATGTTTGTAGAAAAACATGATACGGCTTTCATCACCTTCCACCCTCCAGTCTGTAGACTAAGACTTCTTCATTGTAGATATCAGCAATTGTATAATAGACAATCAGGACTCAAGAAGAAACCATGGGGAGAGCAGTAAGACATGAACTCGTTCATGAAATGATTTTCTATCGATCAGATTGTGGTACAGGAATAGAGGCAGGCTTCATTGATCCTATAATTGGTTCCAGTTCGCTTACCGGTGATAAACAATCAAGTCTATTAAGAGCTGCTATAGTTGCGTTTCTTGAAATTTTGTAAAAGCTTAATATGCTCATTAAAAGCAACAGCAGGCGGAAGCTATTGCTTCCACCTGCTGTTCTGTCAATTCAGATCAGTTTTACTTTAGCCTGTTTATTATTCCCTTCACGGCCCGGAGGCCGTCTGCGATAGCTGTGATAGCATCTCCCTCGCCCGGTGTTATGTCACCGCCGGCAAAGAAGTTCTTAAAGCCTGTATACTGATTTTCATCCACGATGATACGGCCCCAGTTGATCTCCATCTCCTTCTGCATTGCTTCAGGGATGAACTCAATATCGGATGACTGACCTATTGCAGAGAAGAGAATATCTGCTTCTATTGCATGCTCAACATCATCCTTGGGTTTTGGCCTGGGCCTGCCACCCTTGGGATTTGGTACCATTTCCGCCTCGTGGTAGAGATATTTTATTCCGGAAGCTGTTTTTTCAATCCGGATAGGGATTGTCTGTGGTCTGAAATCAATCGTCTCTTCCATTGCTTCATGGATTTCTTCATCATCAGCCGGCATATCTTCAACACGCCTTCTGTAAGAGAGAACAACATCTGCCCCAAGTCTTACACAGGTTCTTGCTGCATCCATGGCAACATTTCCACCACCGATGACAATAACCTTTTTACCTGTGAGTTTTTCTCCCTTATCGGGGGCACTCATCAAGAAGTCGAAAGCAGGTCTTACCTCAGGAATATCCTCTCCTTCAATTCGGGCATCAGATGGTTTCTGGAGACCGACCGCAAGATAGACAGCATCGAATCCGCTCTCAAGTTCCGTGAGCAGATCCAAAGTAACTTCCCTGCCGAAGTTGAATATCACACCAGCCTGTTCGAATACTTCCATCTGCTTGTTAATACCATTAGCAGGAAGTCTGTATTCGGGTATGGCGTTCCAGGAGACTCCACCACCATTATCCAGTCTGTCAAACACATGTACTTCGTAACCCTTCTTGGAAAGGTAATAAGCAGCGCTGAGACCCGAAGGGCCAGCTCCCACAACTGCGACCTTTTTGCCGTTGGGTTCACCTGGTTGGGCGTCGAGAGCAAGAACATCTGCAAGAGAATCAAACTGCTCGCAGGCGAATCTTTTCAACCATCTGATTGCAATAGATTCACCCTGATAGCCCATTGCACAAACAGTCTCACACTGTCTTGTACAGACCTTGCCACACATCTCCGGAAGCGGATTGTTATCGTAAAAGAGTTTTACTGCATCAACAAACCGGCCTTCAGCAATTGCTTTCAGGTAATCAGGAATGTGCATGTGAGCTGGGCAGGCACTTATACAAAGTCCGCATTCAATACATCTTGAAGCTTCCTCCATTGCCTGTTCAACAGTGTAACCTTTAACTACTTCTTCGAAGTTTTCGATTCGTTTTTCAGGGGTCTCAATCTCCATCTGTTCTCTCGGGGACCCGGCCCAGCCAAGAACATCGTTGTCTTGCCTGTAACCCTTTTCTTCTTTGTCCCAGCCCTTCTTATCAATACCCGGAGTGTAACGGCAGGTGTCGGGGTTTTCAGTGATCCAGCTGTAGCTATTGGTAAAACCAAGAGAGCCGGTGGAGCAAACATCAATGCACAAGGCACACCAGCAGCAGCGTCCGTAATCCACTACGGGTCTGAGACCTGAGTCTCCTTTTGTTGGTTCAATTCCCTCCACCTTAATCATATCAATGGCCTTGTTCTCGCAGATAACCTCGCATCTGCCGCAGCCAATACATTTGGTGGTGTCATTTATGTGGAATCCTCTGTATCTGTCGGCACCGGGATTCTTCTGAGTAGGGTATGGAATAGTATCTACTTTTTTCGCCGCCCTTGACCAGGCCAGAAAAGGAGAGATTACATCTGTGAATTTCATTACGCCTACCTCTCTATCTCTGGTGGGCATGTGGTAAGACTGACCATGATGTTTGAAACGTCGGCGATATTGGCCCCAACAAGCATTCTCTCCAGCAATGGTACTGCGTGGACATAAGAAGGTCCTCTTACATGCACTCGCCTCGGCTTGAGAGAACCATCACTGACGACATAATAACCATACTCACCACGTGAAGATTCCACCCGCGAATAGAATTCACCCGCCGGGACTCTCCATTCTGTAAGATTGGGTAGTTTAGCAGCCACCGGGCCGGTTGGCATTCCAGAGAGAATCTGCCTGATCAGAGACATACTAAGATCAATTTCTCTTCTTCTTACATTGGCTCTGGCGTAAACATCTGAGCCGGTCTCTGAAACAACATCAAAATCCAGTTTGTCATAGATCTCATAAGGAGCATCTTTCCTGACATCCCGAACAGAGCCACTACCTCTTGCGACAGGTCCCACAAGACCGTACTCCTCTATCCATTCAGGATTTACAACTCCAATATTCTTGGTGCGAAGCTTGAAAACAGCATTGTTAAGAATAAGCCTATCCAGTTCGGGAAGCCTTTCTTCTATCTTGCTCAGAACTTCTTCAACTCTCTTCTCAAAACCGGGTGGAAGATCCCTTCGGACGCCGCCGGGCTGAATGTAGATGTGATAAATCCTGGCTCCGGTTAACTCTTCAAACAGATCCAGAACAAAGTCTCTGAAGGTAATGCCCCACATAGCCCCGGTTCCCAGACCAAGTGTTCCAGCCTGGCCGCCGAATGCCATAAGATTCACTGCGAACCTGGCCAGTTCCAGAACAAGTGTTCTTATCCATTTTGCCCTCTCGGGCACTTCTATTCCAGCCAATTCTTCAATTGCAAGAGCATAGCACTCTTCATTTATGTCCGGTTCCGGTACACAGATTCTACATACCAGAGGGAAATTTTGTATCCACAAACGACTTTCCATAAGCTTCTCAAAGCCTCTATGAAGATAGCCGACATGAGTGATAGCTTTGGTTACCTGATCTCCGTCAAACCACATTTCTATACTCATGTTACCAGTTACACCGGGATGCTGCGGACCGAAGAAAAGGTGAGTGGTTTTCTTGGGGTCGGTAGCGGGATCATAGATTTCACTCATTACTTCTTCTCCTTTCTCGCACGTTTAGCACCCATGGGAGTGTTCCACTCTCCAACAATGTCTCCTATGTACTGCCTTGGGTCTGTGTGCTCTCTGGGCTGCCTCTCACCGAAGACTCTCATGGAGTACTCTTCAGAATCAAAGTCTCTCCGCATGGGAGGGATATCCTTCCATCCTTCAAGAAGGAAGTCCTCTCCCTCTCTTGGATTGCCTGGGAAACTGACACCAAACATCTCAAATATCTCGCGCTCGAAAGCACTTGCTGCAGGCCATATGTCAGAGAGAGAAGGAACAATGCAGTCTTCCCTGGGAAAGTCTGCACTTATGAGCAGAATGGAAGTAGTTCCGTAGTTCTCTAGAATCCAGGTCATCTGAAAACGGTTTTCTTCCAGCCGGTCTACCGTGCTGATAAGTTGAAGAGTTTTAAAACCAAGACTCGTCTTTGCCATAAGAACAGCATCAATTGCAGAAGCTTTATCCACTTTCACGTGCAGATAGTTGTGTTGTTCTCTTACCAGTTGAAGCAGGGGGAAACGGATTTCCAGATCTTTCATTACTTTGTCAATCATTTTTTCACCCCTTACCAGTTGTAATCAGGAAGATCCCAATCAGTGATGATCTTCTTCTGGTTTTCCCGGTAGTAATCCAGGTTTTCTTTGTAGTGTTTCCATCCCTGAGCTCTTCCATCTTTTATCTTTCTCATGAGAAGGCTGAAACCATCAATTATTGCTTCTGGTCTGGGCATACATCCCATTACATAGACATCAACAGGCAGGTACTTATCCAGCACATTAAGAGTGTTGTATGAATCAAAATACATACCACCGTTAATCGTGCACGAGCCCAGGGCAACAATGTATTTGGGATCCTGTATCTGCTCATAAACTCTGATAACCCTCTTCAGGGTTTTCGTTGCAAGATAACCGGAAATTATCAGAACATCGGCTTGTCTGGGTGTGGGTCGCATGGCGATTCCGAATCGTTCCATATCAAACCTGGACGTGTGAAGAGGTCGCAGCTCAATTGCTCCGCATCCCGTACCATAAGCTGTAACCCACAGGCTGTTTGCCCTGGCCATGTTGGTTATCTTTTCAAAAACCTCTATTTTGTTTCCCGGTTTCTCCGGGCGTTGATTGCAGTACATCAAAACCTCCTAAAGCATCACGCGGACAAGGTCCACGAGGGCCAGGGTAGTGGGAACAAACCAGAGAAATCTGATGCTCTGCTCCGTTCTGAATCTCGGAAACACTGAGCTGACCACAACCGGATACATGTACAGAAGGAAAGTCTTCACAAAAAGGCTCAGCCAACTGGAAGCTCCTCCGAACAAAAGGCTTACGAAGAGAACCAGTTTAGCAACTCCAAAAAGAGCTCTACCGCTGAACATCAGAGAGAGAAACCTGCTGCTGTACTCGGTAGGCGGGCCAATAGGAATCTCCTGGGGAGCAAGAACAATCCCGAATGGATAAGCCATCTGCATTGGAAGAAATGCCAGCAGTGCCCCGGCTGAAGCAAAAGGGAACCGGAAGATATTCCAACTTGAAATACCTGCCTGCTGCGCTGCAACTATTCCCTCGATTCTGAAGGTGTGTAATCCCACCGCAATCGCTACAACAGCAATTGAGAAGGAAAGCTCGTATGAAGACATCTGAGCAAGTCCTCTGCTAACTGCTATAACTGCATACGGATGACCTGAGTTGCCTGCTCCGAGTGCCATGCCTAAGCATCCAAAAAACATGATATATATCAGAAGGAAAACATCACCTGCGAATGACATGTTCCAGGTAACACTATTTCCAATCACTATAGGAACCATTAGTAGAACACAGATTGCTCCGGTAATACGGAACATGGGTGCCATCCAGAACATTCCCCCGTGATGAATTGAGGTTTTCTTTCTGAAGAGCTTCCATACATCTATGAAATTCTGAGTAACCCGGGGACCCATTCTTCCGTGAATTCTTGCAGTTACTGTTCTGGATATACCTCCCAGGAGGAGACCCCAGATTAATGAAGCTGCGATTGTCACGACAATAGAGATGATGTTACTCATTGTTACATCCCTCCGTTCAGGAATACGAAAAGAAGCAGCAGGAAAAGCAGTGAATGTGCCAGGTATGTTCTTCCATCACCGGTGAACAGTGCCCTCACTGCATCACCAAGCATACCGAACGTCTTGTTGACACCACTAAATATTTTTTCTGCATTAATATTAGGCAAAAATGCGAGTGCCCTTTTGTAGGGTCTGAAGAAATTGTTCGAGTAGTGAATCTCGTCAGCAGAAGGGGGTATTTCCCCCGCAAACCCAATATCGAGCTGCCCGACATACTTTGGTTTGTGCCCTGAAATCCAGTAAAAGACGAAAGCAAAACCGAATATTCCCATGACCATCAAACCCACCATCCAGGCATTCCAGGTTCCCATGGTTGTAAGAACCATATCTCCCTGAATAATTGGAGCAAGACCGGAAAGGCCGGGAATAGCGTCAATCGCCGGTACTAGGAAATTAAGAAGAAGAGTCGGTTTAAATCCGAGAACCATGATTGCCACAGCAAGAATAGCTTGAGGTATCAGAAGAGGAAGAGGTGCTTCTTTAGCGTGAGCATTTCTTGGAGATAGCTGTCCCAGGAATACACCATGAAGCAGGCGGAAAGAGTAGAGGAATGCAACAACAGAAGCAAACATTCCAACTATCATAACGGGTAACCAACCCTGTTCAACCAGCCCGTTGTAGAGAAGCCACTTGCTTCCGAAACCTGCAAGAGGAGGAATACTGGCGAATGAGATCACTGAGATAAGAGTAAATGCAAATGTCCATGGCATCTTCTTCACCAAACCACCCAGGTTATTGAATTCGGAGGTGCCTGTTCTATAAAGCACACCCGCAGCCCCGAGAAACAGGGCCATCTTAAAGATGAGATGGTGTATGGTGTGATAGAAGGCTGCAGTCCACCCAAGAATGCTCGCAAGGCCCAGTCCCATGAGAATGTATCCCAATTGAGAAACACTTGCATGTGCGAGCATTTTCTTGTAGTCGGGAGCCATTGCCGCAAGCACAGCTCCGGTAAGAGCTGTTAATGCACCGATCCATGCAATCACTCTACCCCATGGAAGAGAACCTCCAGTGGAGCTGAGAGCAACAGCAACAAGCAGAAGAACTGAGGCTTTCGAAGAAGTTCCAGAGAGGAATGCGGGTATTGTTCCGGGAGCAGCCGGATAAGCCTTTACATTCCAGAGGTGAGTTCCGAACTGACCCATTTTCACAAGCGCCGCCAGTGTTAACAGAACAGCAGGAAGCCCAGCGATAGCAAAACTCCCCCCGGAAAGCAGAATTCCAGCAAGAAGCAGATAGCCCGAAAGAGAGGCAAATACAGCAAACCAGAATGTTCCTCTGGATGCTCGAACGCCTTTGCTTACAGCAATAACAGCCGCAAAAGCAGAGAATTCCCAGAGGAGGTAAAAGGTTATACCGTTACCCGCAGCAGGAAGAATTGTTAGAGCAGCTCCAGAGATCAATAACCAGAACCAGTAGTTTTTTTCTCTTCCAATTCTCTTAAAAACACCAGGAAGGCAGAGAAGAGTTCCTATCGCAAACAAGGAGTGGAATACATTGCGCAGAGCAGATGACGCGATGATAGCTCCGGAGAAATCCAGTGCTCCCCATGACAATTTTGTAATCCATATACCTGCAAGCAGAATTATCAGAACTGCAGAAACAGCTGAGGGTTTGTAGGGATTAGTCTCATTTGTTCTCTCTGATCGCTGGCTCCAGAAGCGAAAGAGGTAAACGGCCTCAAGCATGAGACCTGTAAGCACTGTGTAGAAAATAACAGGAAAATTGGATGCGAGGTGCGCAAGGAAGGCAAACTTTGCCCAGAATACCGGTAGAGGTGGTATCCCCGCAAGAAGCAGTACAGGTACAAGAAAAATAATCGTACCGAAACCACTCCACTTATCGCTCTTTTCAGGATTTCCCAGCATGAAAAGGCTGAACTTCGCAAGTGAAGAAAACACCATCAGTACAATCACAGTCTGGGTATAGAAAGAACCGGTTGTTGTACCTGCAGCAACAAGAAGGAGAGATGCATAAGCAGAAGTGGAATAACCCATTATTCTACCAGAGCTGGAGGCCCGGAGACCCGCAAGTTGACTGAAAACCAGCCCAGCAGCACCTATCCATGCATAGATTATCGGGTTCCCAATGGGTAGAAGAGGAAGAACCTTTGCTGCCCACAAAAGCACCGCCAGACTCCATGTTGCACTGTAAAGACCGGCAACAACAGAGCTCGCTCCCTGATAGAAATCAAGACCCCAACCTGCAAGAGGAAATGCTTTTATTTCTGTAACAATAACTGTAAGTAACAGAATTGAAACAAGAATAGCTGATCCACCGCTAAGCAACCCCAGAGCTTCCAGGGTAAGCATTCCAGTTGATCGATAAAGCGTTGCCACAGCAAGAAGGTAGAGGATTGTAACCAACCCCGAAACCAGAGCAGCCTTTATGGCAGCTTCCCACCTGCTGCCGCACTTACATGCAGCGGTAAGGCCAATAGTGGAAATTGACCCTATCTCCAGAAAAACAAAAGAATTGAAAATATCTGTCGAATAAATCAATCCCAGAGAAGCTGTCAGCAAAGCAAGTATAAGAGGCTGGCTCTTAGGTGTTGTCCGTGCAAAACGGTGAAGAGAAAAAATTGTTGCAGCATACATTGCAACAGCAGCCAGAATACCACCTGCGGTGATCTCAAGGTTGATACTCAGTGGAGGTGCTCCAACACCAGTAGAAAGAATCACAGAATCAGATAAATTCTTAAGATCCCAGGCATCGAGCCTTATGGACAGTACTACTGAGGCAAGAAGTCCTGCCACCAGTACTACATAACTGACAAAACGTGAAGCCCTTGGACTCTTACTGGGAAGCCATGCATTAACAAAGGCTCCCAGAAGGGGCAGAAATACAGCGAGTGCTTTTACCATTTCAGCTCCTTCATTCTGCGAACATCGGCAGAACCGGACTTACGGGCAGCAAGAACACCAACTACCACAAAGAGAGCAGCAACAGCTACCCCGATAACAATAGAAGTAAGAACAAGTGCCTGAGGAAGAGGATCGACCATGCTGGATACAGAGGAATCAACTATTGGAGCTGATCTCCCGGGAAGGAAACCGCTCCAGACAAGAATTAGGTTCACTCCCGTGTCAGCAAGAGTGAAGGCAAGGGCAATACGGAGAATATTTTTTCTTGTAAGAACGCCCCAGAGACCAATAAGCACAAGTCCCAAAGCTGTGACAGCAAGAGACCAGTAGAAGAGAGACTGAGCGTTCATTCGTCACCTCCCGCTTTTCTGTAGGAAGAGAAAACTCCGGAAAGTTCACTGGCAACTTTGGCACCTATAACAAGTGATATCAGAGGAATGATTCCAGCGGAAAACAATTTGCCGGGAGAACCTGCCGGAAGAACCATATTGTTCAGGAATTGCCCGAACATCATCATTCCCCAGAATCCGAGCAGTCCGAAGGTCACTCCCGCAAGAGATTCAATGGAAGCGAGAAGCTTCGATTTTCCCGGAATCTTATTGCTGCCCAGCATTACCAGCAAGAAAGCGGATGCAACGACAGCACCTCCCGGGAAACCACCACCGGGACTGAGATGACCGTGAGTTATTATGTATATGCCGAAAAGCACAATTGACCCGGGAAGGACGCCCGAAGTGAACGCTACAATTGAACTTGAAGGAGTTGGGTTTGCTCCCATGGGTACTAAAGTTAGGACAAGAACAACTGCAGTGGATGCACTGAACAGCACTACAACTTCACCCAGTGTATCCAGACCGCGATAAGCAACAACAACTGCTGTAACGAGATTAACCGATCCGGTATCGTTCACTCCCCGCTCAGTATAATCCTGTCCGACCCCCTGAAGGCCGGAAGGCAGAGAGTAATCGGGTACAGAAGATATTACTACCACAGAAAGGGCTAAAACGATTATCAGTCCAACAATGGTGCGTATCATTCTTCCCCTCCTATCTTACCTTTACCCCAAAGAAAAATCACTGTTGAAATTGCTGCACCTATACTTGCTTCGGTAATTGCAACATCGGGTGCATCCATAAGAAGAAAGAGAATTGAAGCAGAGAGACTGACAAAACCCACAATAATTATTGCAGAAATCAGCTTTTTTACAACCAGAGCAGCGACAGCAGCAACTAGCATCATCACTCCTGTAGCTATTGATGCTGCAGCAAGAAGAGTCATGTTCACCGCTCACCCCCTTTGCTGTTTTCAAGGTCATCAATGATCAGATTATCCGGTTTCTCAGAAGGTTCATTGTGAGCAGCTCTTGCCAATGCATGACTTGATACCGGATTAGTTAAAACGATGAAGAGAACTATCAGAAGCAGCTTCGGTATCCAGGAAGGCTCAAAAAATCCTATACCTGTCAAAAACAATATTGAACCCAGGGTAGTAGCCTTTGTGCCAGCATGCATTTTGTTAAAAACATCAGGCATTCTGAAAACACCAAGGCCGCTTGCAAAAAGAACAAGAGCACCAAGACCTGTGAGTCCATGCGCCATTATTGAAGTAAAACTCATTTCAGTCCTCCATCCAGATACCTTGCGATTGCAAGAACACCGAGGAAAGAGAGAACAGAATAAACAAGAGCGACATCCAACAGCATAGCCCTGCCTTGTAGAAATGCTACAAGAACAAGAAAACCAGTTGTGATCAAGGTGGTGGTATCAAGAGCTACTGCTCTATCTGTTGCTTTCCCGCCAATTATCAGGCGAAGAAATGAGAGGAATAATCCCCCACCGATCAGCGCAAAGAGAATGATCAGGAATGTATTACTCAAAGATCTTCTCCAATCTGACGGCGAAACTATCTACCATCGATTGAGTCTGTTCGTGCACATCGCCTCCGGGAAGAAAGACCCAGTGCACAAAAATTTCGTCATCAATAATGTCTATTGTTATTGTTCCGGGAGTGAGTGTAATTGAATTAGCAACTATTGCTTTCGCTCTCTCACTTTTCAATCGGAGCTTGGCTTTAACAATACCTGGTCTGATCGGGATTACTGGTCTGAATATTCTGAAGAATACATCAATGTTGGCCTTTACCATCTGACCGAGGAAAAACAGTACATACTCCGCTGCTGCAAGGAACTTCTTCGGACGAAGAAGAGTGAAAAGATTGCCAGTGAGTGCGCCGTGAGTAGAAATCGAAATTATCAGACTCACAACCACACCAATAGAAATCTCCTGTATATCGGTACTGAGAGTTAGGCTTAACCAGATTCCCAGCAAAACAACAGAAGTTGAAACAACCGCCGGTGCTTTTCTCATTGGTCAACACGCTCCTTCCTCCGTATTGAATGAGTCAGAACATCGAGTTCTGTCGATACTTCAACGTATCGAACTTCAACATTCTCAGGAGCCTTCAGAGGTTCGAGCGCAAAGCTAAGAATCGCTTTGCAACCTGCATCAACAAGCATTTCCAGAGCAGCCTGTGCGGCACCTCCGGTAACAGTAATGATAGCAATTACCTCTTTTTTTGTTTTGAGAAAATCCGCAATCTCTGTAACTGGTCTTACAAGCTTATCTCCGCATGCTTTGTTTATTTTTTTCGGATCATTATCAAATATTGAATCGTAGGTATAGCCTCCTGTTCCGGCAAGTCCAGAGATCATCAGTGCACAACCAATACTGCCAGCACCCACAATTATCAGTGTTGGTGGAACAGTTGTACCGAGAATTTCTTCTATATTTGCAAGGAGATCATCAACTTTGTAGCCCGATCCCTGCTTGCCGAACTCCCCATAGATTGAGAGATCCCTGCGTACAGCAGCCGAAGAAATACCGCAATTTGTTGCTAACTGCTGGGATGTCATTATCAACTCACCTCTGATAAGGGCGAGTCTTAAACAACGAGCATAGTGACTGAGTCTTCGTATAGATTTTTCTGAAACCTTAACAGCGATCATTCAATTCCCCGTTTCATTTAGTGATAGTTTAGACTATCACTAGTGTACGAAATTTAAAGACAGCAGTCAAGAGCCTCCAGTCAAACTGAAACCCATTTATCTACTAAACTGATAGTGATTATAAACGGCACAACATTGCCTATCCTATTCTGCTGTTGCAATCGCATTTACATCATTAATGCGTCAAAAATAAATTGCTTATAATTTTGTTGCAAATGGATGTTTGTCCCCCGAACCATTAGCGGCATATATTACCGGCAACCGGCTCAACTATGCCGGCTGTATAAACACAAAAGAAGCTTTCGCTTCTACTTTTGCCGGCAGAATACCGGCTGGAGGTCAGATATGTCCAAAGGTTTCGACGCGTTCAAAATGGCGCAGGGCCAGTTCGACCAGGTTGCTGAAACACTTGATCTGGATGCTGGTGTCAGAGCATTTCTTCGTGAGCCTATGAGAGAGTATCACTTCACCATCCCGGTACACATGGATGATGGATCAGTTGAAGTTTTCCGCGGTTTCAGAGTACAGCACAGTGATGTTCGCGGTCCTTGTAAGGGTGGAATCCGTTTCCATCCCGATGAAACCATCAGCACTGTAAAGGCTCTTGCTACCTGGATGACCTGGAAGTGTGCAGTTGTAGATATCCCTCTTGGCGGCGGTAAGGGTGGAGTCATCTGCGATCCACACGAGCTTTCCATGCGTGAGCAGGAACAGATCTGCCGTGGATGGATTCGTAACATTTGGAGAAACATCGGCCCGGTTCAGGATGTTCCTGCACCTGACGTTATGACTACTCCTCAGCACATGCTTTGGATGATGGATGAGTACGAAACACTTATGGGTGGAAAGTACCCAGGCGTTATCACAGGCAAGCCTGTTGGCAGCGGTGGATCTCTCGGTAGAACAGAAGCTACAGGATATGGTGCCATCTATACAGTAAGAGAAGCTCTCAAGCGTCTCGGTATTGAAATCAAGGGTGCTACAATGGCTTGTCAGGGTTTCGGAAACGTTACTCAGTATGCTGCCGACCTCTTCATTCAGTACGGTGGCAAAGTTGTATGCATCTCTTGCTGGGACCAGAAAGATATGAAGGCTTACACATATCGCAAGATGGATGGAATTGATCTTGAGTTCGTCATGAGTATTACCGACAGATTCGGAACACTCGATGCAGCCAAGGCAATTGCTGCCGGCTACGAGCAGCTTCCGGGTGATGCCTGGATCGGAACTGAAGCAGATGTTCTTCTTCCCGGCGCACTCGAGAATCAGATAAATGCCGACACTGTTAACAATATCCACGCAAGAGTAAAAGTTATTGCTGAAGGAGCCAACGGACCAACAACTCCTGAAGCAGATGCAGTAATCAAGGAAAGAGGAATCTTCATGATTCCCGATTTCCTCTGCAACGCCGGTGGCGTAACCTGCTCATACTTCGAACAGGTTCAGAACAACATGAACTACTACTGGGAAAAGGACGAGGTTCTTTCGAAGCTCGATACCAAGATGACAACAGCTTTCCATGCTGTTGCTGATCTTGCCGAATCCCAGGCTGTATACATGCGTGATGCTGCCTACATGATCGCTATCGACAGAGTTGCAAATGCAGCAACCGTCCGTGGACTCGTGTAGTCTCAGCTTTTCATATCAGACCGGGGTTTAAACACCCCGGTCTTTTTTTTTTGTCTTTCTGGAAGTAGAATCATTCTGATAAGCATACCTCAAAATGAACTTCAGAAGAAAGGTTTCTTGTATGTCACCGCTAAGCACCAATGCAGAGAATACCAGTACTCCTGAATGGAAAATCATCATTAAACTACTCAATGAAACTGACCCGGAGCTTCTTGCTCGTCTCAGTAGAAAAATGCTGAATTACCTTTTCAGACGGAAGATAGGAAAAATTTCCAAGATAATGGAGGAGTTACTTCCAAAGCAGGCTGATGCAGTTGAAACCGGTGACATGTATGGAGAAAACCAGCCAGCTCCACGAATGGATTACAAGGTCCTTGAAGAGATAACAGCACAGGTATTCCGCGTTGCTGAAGAGGTTCTTTCACCCCAAGAAATTACAATGGCACTGCACCGATGGCTTCGCCATGAGAAAATCAGATTTCTCTCTGTCACAGCCGGTCGCCGTGATGTTCCTCTAGGAATACTTCGGGAAGCTCTGGACAGATACGAAATGCTTCCTAGACGCAACAAAAAAATGGAAGCTCGCGATCGGGAAAACATAATTGTTGGGCTTACCAGGAGGATTTTCACCGATGATCTCAACTACATAAGTACCATCAGAAAACATGTAAGTATCGGGGATTTTGCTCACGTAATTAATCACACAATCGGACCCTACAATGGAAATGGCAAAGTTGGTGGCAAAGCGGCAGGTCTTTTCAGAGCTGAAAAAATCCTCAACACATATAAAAAAACACACTCAGTACTCAGAAATCTGAAAGTCCCTAAAACTTGGTTTATCTCATCAGATTCAGTTCTTGAATTCATCAGCCACAATGCTCTTGAGGAGATGATGGCGATAAAATATGCCCGTCAGGAGGAGATTCGACAGGAGTACCATCTTCTGGAGCAGGTTTTCAAACATTCCATCATGCCGTACAGTGTTCTTGCCGGGCTCGAGCACGCCCTCGACTATTTTGGAACAGCTCCCATTGTTGTTCGCTCTTCCAGCCTTCTTGAGGATAGCACAGGTGCAGCATTTGCAGGTAAATACAAGAGTCTCTTTGTTGCAAACCAAGGACCAAGACCGCAAAGGCTTGAAGCTCTTGTTGATGCTGTTCTTGAAATTTACGCAAGTATTTTTGGACCAGATCCCATCGAGTATCGTCGCGAACGAGGACTTCTTGACTTCAATGAAGAAATGGGCATTCTGATTCAAGAAGTTGTCGGCACAAAAATAGGCAAGTACTACTTCCCTCCTTTTGCCGGAGTAGCTTTCAGCAGGAATGATTACAGATGGTCCAAAAAGATTAAATCAGAGGATGGCATAGTCAGGCTGGTAGCAGGACTTGGGACAAGAGCTGTCGACAGAACCGGGCAAGACTTCCCGGTACTAATGAGTCCGGGGCAACCGAAGCTGCGCATAAATGTTACAACCGAGGAACTCATACGTTACGCACAAAAATACATGGATGTAGTAAACCTTGAAAAAGGTTGCCTTGAAACAGTAAGTACGGAGAAGATAATTAAAGAGCATGGTGCTAAAATTCCGTGCCTTCCCTATCTTGTATCGCTCTATGAAGAGGGTGGAATCCAACTATCCCCCGGATCCATGCTGAATATTCAGCGAAAGGATTCAATAGTAACCTTCCATAATCTACTGGAGAGAAGCCCTGTTCCGCTCTTCTTCAAAACGGTGCTAAGTATCCTGGAAGATGAAATTGGTCTGCCTGTAGATATAGAGTTCGCGTACGGTCCTGATATTCATACACCTTATTTGCTTCAATGCAGACCGCAGAGCGTAGGTGGAGGAACAGTAGACATCACAATTCCTTCAGGAATCACTGATGATTCGGTAGTTTTCACTGCAAACAGGTACATCATGTCAGGAGCTTGCCACAACATTAAATACATGGTCTATGTAGATGGTATAAAATATGATAAGGTCGAAAGCCGCGAGAAGCTACTTGAAATCGGTCAAATTGTGGGTAAACTCAACAAATTACTCCCTCAGAAGCAATTCATTCTTATCGGACCGGGAAGATGGGGAAGCAAGGGTGACATCAAACTCGGCGTTCACGTAGGCTACAGCGATATAAATAACACAGCAATGCTGATAGAAGTTGCTAAAATGAAGAAGGGGCAATTGCCCGATCTTTCATTCGGTACCCACTTCTTCCAGGATCTGGTTGAAGCTAATATCAGGTACCTTCCATTGTATCCGGATGATGAAGGAGTCGTTTTCAAGGAAGAAATCTTCATGAACTGTAAAAATATGCTTGCTTCTCTGGTTCCTCAAACATCAGATTTTGAGGACATAATCAAAGTTGTGCAAGTTGAAGACATCCGAAAAGATTCATCTCTCTCGGTTATTTTGAATGGTGAAACAGATAAAGCAATTGCTTACCTGAACTAAGGGTTCAGATATAAAGAAATCCCCCGCACCCGGTGCGGGGGATTTCTGTAGTATCGTATTCTAAACTAAACAACACCCTGAGCGAGCATAGCATCAGCGACCTTACGGAAGCCAGCAGCATTTGCTCCGAGAACGTAGTTGCCCGGATCTCCATAGTATTCGGCTGCATCGAATGCCTGCTTGTGAATACTAATCATGATATTGTGAAGTTTGGTATCAACTTCCTTGCGGCTCCAACTGGAGAAGATAGCGTTCTGAGCCATCTCGAGACCGGAAGTGGCAACACCACCTGCGTTAGCGGCTTTGCCTGGACCGTAAAGAATCTTGTTGTCGATAAAGATGTTAACACCTTCTGGAACTGTAGGCATGTTAGCACCCTCAGAAACAAGAATGACTCCATTGTTAACCATTGTCTGAGCATCCTTGGAGCTGATCTCGTTCTGAGTTGCACTTGGGAATGCACAGTCAGCTTTGTAGGCCCAGAGTGGGTTGTAATCAAGTGTTGCATCTACAGGCGTGTAAATTGCACCTGGATACTTCTCTGCATATTCACTGATGCGGCCTCTGCGTACATTCTTGAGATCCATGACGTAAGCGAGTTTATCGGCATCGATTCCCTCTTCATCATAGATGCATCCACCGGAATCGGAAAGAGTAACTACCTTACCACCAAGCATGTTAATTTTCTCGGTAGCAAACTGAGCTACGTTACCGGAACCTGAAACAAGGCAGGTCTTACCTTTATAGGAGTCGCCTCTGGTTTTAAGCATTTCTTCACCAAAGTAAACTGCACCGTAACCGGTAGCCTCGGGTCTGATAAGACTTCCACCGTACTCACGGCCCTTGCCTGTCAGAACACCAGTCCACTCATTGCGAAGTTTTTTGTACTGACCGAACATGAAACCGATTTCTCTTCCACCAACACCAATGTCTCCGGCAGGAACATCTGTATTAGGACCAATGTGACGGAAAAGTTCGCTCATGAAGCTCTGACAAAAGCGCATAACTTCAAGGTCTGATTTACCCTTGGGATCAAAATCTGATCCACCCTTACCGCCGCCCATAGGAATAGTCGTCAGTGCATTCTTGAATACCTGCTCGAAAGCGAGGAACTTGAGAATACCGAGATTCACTGATGGGTGGAAACGGAGTCCGCCTTTGTAGGGTCCGATTGCACTGTTCATCTCAATGCGGAAACCGCGATTGACAACAATTTCTCCGTTGTCTTTTACCCAGGGAACACGAAACATGATCACGCGTTCAGGCTCAACAATTCTTTCTGGAATTCTTGCGCTACGATACTCAGGGTGTTTCTCCAGCACTACCTCAAGAGATTCAAGAACTTCCTGTACAGCCTGATGGAATTCAGGTTGGGCAGGATCTCTTTTGATGATTTTCTGGTAGAGTTCTTCAAGCATTTTCACTCTCCTTTTTCTAGGCCCGGGTGAACAACGAAAAACAACTTTCACGTATGAGATTTCATACGATTAGGGTAGACTACTCGGAAGACCTTGGCTCTGTCAATAGCAATTATCTACAGGAGTCAAACTTGACTCTCTGCATGGGCACATGCAATAATTGCTTTGTATCCCGACAAAGCCTTATTTCAGCAATCAATCAGTGCAAATCAAAAACCGGGGGTGGTTCTGAATGATGTTCTCTCCAGGAAATCTTAACGGTAAACTTCAACTCCGAAGAACAGAATTTCTCCTGAAAGACCTCAATAAATTTAAAGTTCAGAATGTAATGCTAGTATGCAGCCTGTATGATTACTACACAGTAGAAGAAGACGGAATGCTCGAGGATATTCTTGGCGCTACTCATTCCTGGGGTGACTATGGGAAAGCCGCTGTCATCACACAGGTATCTGATGCTACAACAGCGCTGAAAATGCTGAAAGACGAAGCGGGTAAGCACTTCCGATTGATCATCTGCATGTCGACAGGCGAGCAACTCTCTTTCACCGAATTCACAGAGCGTGTGCATACGGTTCAGCCGAACCTCGCTGTTGCTGTCGTCACACACAACCGTGAGGAACTCAGGAAAGTTAGCAACAACAATCCCGGCATACTCCCCTACCGACTCTTTAACTGGATGGGCACCGGTGATATAATCCGAGGAATCATTCAGCTCACAGAAGACACTGCCAATGCTGAGAGTGACTGCGGCGACCTTAACGCTCCCTGTATTCTATTGGTAGAAGATGATGTCCTCTTCTATTCGAAATATCTTCACCAGGGAATGAGCCAGATTCACCTTAAAACCAGTCATATCCTGGAACAGATGAAGTCCCAAACGATGCGCAAAATGAAGAGCAAAGCCAGAACCAAATTCCTCCTCGCCGTTAACATGGAGGAAGCAGAGAAGGCTCTTGATCTTTTTAGCAACTCTCTTGTCGGTGTTATCACAGATATGAGGTTTCACCATCAGGGTGTCCATGATGAAACAGCTGGAGTAAGCTTAATCGGTAAGATAAGAGAGAAAAATCATAACATTCCGATTGTTCTTCAAACAAGTGAGCAAAATGGTAGACAAATTTCTGAGAAAATGGGTGTAGGCTATCTCTGCAAGCACTCTGAAACTCTGATATCGGATTTCAGCAATGCACTAGTCGACTCCTTCAACTTCGGAGATCTGTATTTTGAGAATGCTCTTGGCAAACCCATCAGAAGGGTTTCAAACATCAGAGAGCTTGGAATTGCACTAGACAAACTGCCGGCAGAATCAATAAAGAAGTGCTGGGATTCAGGTAGAGTTTCCCGCTGGTTAAAAATCCAAACTGAACTGGAGCTTGCAGAAGATCTTGATAACTGCAATTTCCCCGATACCTCTCCCGAGGGTGTAAAATCAGCCCTTATTAAATCCTTCAGGTCATGGAAAGCTGACCAGCGGAGAGGGTATGTAGTCCCATACAGCAGATCTTTCCATGAAGAGGATCTTATGTTCAGCAGGATCGGCAACGGTTCAATGGGAGGGAAAGGAAGAGGTCTAGCATTTATCGACCGTGTGCTTGTAGCAAATCTCAAAGATGATGCTTTTAAAAAAGTTGCGGTTTCAGTGCCTAATACTGTGATCATTACAACAGAATTTTTCGATGAATTCATGAAGATAAACAAGCTTCATCAATTTGCAATTGAATGTGAAGATGACAACAAAATACATAGAGTCTTCCAGGAAGCGTCTCTGCCGGCAACCATCCTAGGTGACCTCCGTGATTATGCAAACACGGTTACCACTCCCTTGGCAATTCGTTCATCAAGCCTTCTCGAAGACGCTATGTACCAGCCTTTTGCCGGTATTTACGCAACGAAAATGCTCCCTAATAATTCGAGAGATCTCACTGTCAGATTCAAGCAACTTTCCAGTGCTGTAAAATTTGTATATGCCTCTACTTTCATGCAATCCGCAAAGTCCTACATTAAAGCAACAAATCACCGGGTGGAAGAAGAAAAAATGGCGGTTCTTCTTCAGCAGGTTGTCGGCCGTGAACATGGAAAACTCTTCTACCCCCATTTCTCGGGTGTTGGAAGATCCTATGATTTCTATCCGGCTGGTTCTGCAAAGCCTGAAGATGGTGTAGTAAATGTTGCCCTTGGGCTGGGTAAGGCTATTGTTGATGGTGGGATGTCTCTTCGTTTTACTCCGAAGTACCCGAGGGTTCTCCCTCAATTCGGTACTGTTAAAGACATGATGGACAATTCTCAGAAGAGCTTCTATGCAGTACAGATGAACAACAACTACTGGGGATCCAAACTCGATGAAGATCAATATATATCGAGCCACGACCTTGCAACTTCAGAAAAAGATGGCACACTCGAATTTCTTGGTTCCACGTACGATGCTCACAACGACAGAGTAATGGATGGTACTACCAGACATGGGCCTAGAATTGTCAGCTTCGCTCATATTCTGAAAAATGATGTTTTTCCTCTTGCCCGGATAAGCAATTATCTGCTGAAAATGGGAGAGAAATCAATGGGTTGCCCAGTTGAAATAGAGTTTGCTGTTACACTGGGCAAAAAGCGCGCCCTACCCGCTCATTTCAGTCTGCTACAGATAAGACCGATGGTTGTAAGCAACGACATGGTTGATATTGATCCATCAACTTTCGATGAGTCAAAACTTCTCTGTAAAACTGACACAGCCCTGGGTAACGGTACAATACAGAGCATCAGAGATATCGTCTACATAAAACCAGACAGTTTCACCGCCTCGAAAACTAAAGATATCGTAAAAGAGGTGCAAGCTCTGAATCAGCAGCTTTTCCAGGAGGAAAGACCCTTCGTACTGATAGGACCGGGAAGATGGGGTTCTTCCGATCCATGGCTGGGTATCCCGGTAACCTGGAGCCAGATATGCGGTGCAAAAGTAATAGTTGAAGCAAGTCAGAAGAACATGAACATAGATCCCTCACAGGGATCCCATTTCTTCCAGAACATGACCTCTCTTGGTGTGGTCTATTTCACTGTGCCGCATAACAGAAGCGGTTCAATGATTAACTGGGAGTGGTTAAATTCCCTTGAATCGGTAGCTGAAACAGAATTTATAAGACATGTTTCAGTGAATGAGCCGGTTAAGGTAATGGTTGATGGAAGAACAGGCAAGGGAGCAATGCTGCTGAGTTAACAGCAGCGAAGCTCTCAATACTTGCAATATGAATCAGCCCTGATTTTTCATCTCTCCTGTAAGGAAGGAGATACCGGAAAGTCTTTCCATCTCCATGGCCATTTCTAAAGAATTTTCAATTGTATGGGCTGGAATCATATGGTTTCTTTTCTTTCCTTTAATCTTAAAATAGAGTGGCCCTTTCAGACCTTGTGTTTTCTTCTTTACTGCTGATGCTGCTGCAAGTCCTATAAGCCCGCCTCCATACATTGAGGCTCCCATATCGCCTACAGAAAATGACTCTATATCAGACCAGCGGTAAGCGACTACGGTAAGGTAGGTAAAGGCAAAACCCTCAGGTGTAAGCCCGGCTCTTGCATTTTTCGCCCGCATAATAATCCAGATCCCCAGAGGTAGTGTGATTACCAGTAGGCAGCACAGAACACCTGCGAATATCTGCATTTTTCTCCATGCATCCTTTGTGCGATAGATCTGTCCACCCAGTTCTGCCTGCTCCAACAACAGCTTACCATCAAGTTTTTCTGTCTCCATACACCCTCCACAGATTGAAGTTAAAACCCAGCAAAAACCAAGTTTCTGCAACAAAAACATACAATCTGAGCCTTATGACAGCAATGATGATAATGGATAACAGAATAAAGATAAAGTCTAGAAGAATCTGGTCATTTTCGCGTAGACAGTAAACTCAGGATCACTCTCATCTTCAGCAACCTCGCCGATAAGGAAATGGAACCAGCTTCCGGGATTGTATTCCCAGCTATACAAAATATTGGCCCAGATGTTATCTGTTTCGTAAGAGCTGCTGTCTGTTTCCCAAGTGCGTTCGAAACGGGAAATCTGTCCATTCAATCTGATACGCATTAGTTGTGTAAGCATGTATGTAGCAGAAACGCTGAATGACTTCCAGTCTGAAGATGTCTTCTCCCAACCCTCGACATTCCAGTTATACCTGGTTGCCGGTTCCTGAATCCTCAAAGACGGTTCCAGGTTAATTGAGAGTACAGAAGAAGGCTTGATTCTAAGGCCTAAAGAGAAGCGTCGCATCCAGGAATCAAGGTAGGTACTGCGGTTGGCACTGACCCATCCAGCTAATGGTTTTCTGTAATCTGTTGACGAGGAAATTCCCCCGGAAAAACCACCATTATACCATCTTCCGTCCGGTCCCTCGTACCTGTCATACCAACGATCATTGTAATCAGTCCATATATTCAAATCATATCTGCTGACTGTCGCAGTCCCGGCCCAGATATTAACACCGCTTCCTGCATTTCTATCTTCCATATCGGTGCTGTACCAAGGATTTATACCAAGCCAAAAACCATCCATAAGACCTGAAGTGAAGTCATGGGAATAATCGGAGTAAACAGAATAAGTGGTCTCACCGTTCCCCTGGTTATATCCCATGTATGAGGGATTGAAGTCCTCTCCTTTTCTCTCATAACGGAAATTAACTTCATAATGTTCCTTGAAGTATCCTGCGTCTACTCGAACTGCTGAATTATCTGAATCCGTTTGGAATCGATTCCAGGTAAGACCGAGTTTGCCCTTTACCTCGAAGTGTTCTCTGAAAGTCAGCATTCCGCTGAAAGCTCCTGATCTTCCGAAGGAGTATTCTTCCTCCTCCTGTTCGGGGAGATCAACACTTGTTGCAGAAAACTTTATCCAGTTCCCCGGACTGAACTCCTCAAGTAGAGAGCCAGCTGTGTATGAAGCAGCTCTTTCCACAAGAGTAGTGTCGTTTTCCCAAACTCTTCCCGTTACAACTTCAAGAGCACCATACCTGAGTTTGCCTGATGTGCCGGTAATCTTAACACCACCAATAATGGGAATAAGCTCACCGTTCCAAGCGACAGAACCAATATTTCTGGAGTAGAACATGTGAAAAGGCATGTCAAAGATGTCAGTGCCCTCCATGAAAAAAGGTCTCTTCTCATTCAGCCAAGGGGCCCAGTGCGAGATATTGCCCTGATCTTCATCTGATTCAACCTGACCGAAATCGGGGTTTACAGTTACATCCATGACAGACTGCATATCAAGTGGAATCTTGATATCTACTCCGGCAGTGCCCCATGGGTCACTGAATATCTCATTAGCCTCTGTGAATCTGAGGCGACCCGCAATAGAAGGTCTGATCTCAATACTGTGTCCTGATGGAAGATCGGAAAGTCCGGTAAGATCACCGAAACAGGAGACATCAGTGCCTCCTTGCTCCTTCATTCGGAACATGTAGCCGGCTTCGTTGGTGAATGATATCGTTCTACCAAAGTTGATTCCCCAAAGTTGTTCATCATCAGGTGAGTATCTGAGTACCGAAAAGGGCAGGGCAACTTCAAGAGTCCAGCCGGAATCACTCATAGCAACAGCTGATCTCCATACTGCATCCCAGTTCCGGTCTTCCCCGTTAACTTTTGTTCGCCTGGAATCACATTGAACACCATCAACAGAAACTGTAAAAACAAAACAGTTGGAATCGTCATTGAATGTATCGATGTATATGTAGAACTTATCTACCGGTTGATCTTCATCCCTGGCGCCCAGTTGATGATTTATTGTTTCCGGTTCTGGGTCATACATGAATGCAGAAATGTATAGAAATTCTTCATCATAAGATAGTTTAACCTCTGTCGGTTGCGACAAAGGTAGGTCTGCTCTGGGTCTGAATGCTGTAAAATAGCCTCCGTAAGGCTCCGCACTCTGCCAGCAGAAGTCATTGATAACTCCATCAATCTCAGGAGTATGGTCCGTTTTTTCAACGGTCAGGCCGCAAATAGCAGCAAACAATAGTAAGAAATTCATAGGGGAATTATTGTAACGAAACCGGTTTTGTCAAGATTCGAGCTATAGTGCTCCTCTTAAACAACTTTCTGTCGTAGCTGGCGAATGGTATATTTTCGTTTCGGCATTCACTTTTTACCCGAGATTAAGGAAGGGATACATCATGAAAAGAGTTTTTACGATACTGATAATCCTGATGTTCATGCTGCTTACAGCTTGCGGATTAGGGGGAGAAAAAACCGATGAAACCTCGAGTAGCGATAGAGAAGATAGAGAGGCTGGAATCGAGATTGTGATCGAAAACGGACTGGAGGATTCTGAACTAACTGAGATCTGGATCGATCCATCTGATCAACCATGGTCCGAGAACCTTCTTGATGATCCTGTAGAACCAGGAGAAGAATTCACTCTATTGGTAGATGAACCTCTCGAGTATGACATACAGGTTATAGATGGATACGGTGAAAGCTACACAATCATGAATCAGAGTGTTGATGAAGACGGCTTCGAATGGGAAGTAGTCTATGAGGACGCCGACTGGAGCTCTGTCCCTTCAGGAGAGCCTGTAGAAATTACTGTTGAAAACGGACTTTGGGACGACACTATCTGGTACGTATACTGTACCCTCTCCTCGGAAGATGCGTGGGGAAGTGAAAGACTGGACTACATGGTTCTTGAAGAAGGAGAGTCTTTTACATTCGAGATTTCAGCAGGAGATTACTATGATTTCTACGCTAGAAATGACAGAGGCGACTTCTTCTTCTCTTTCGATAACTACATAGATGAAAGCGGATTCAGCTGGAAGGTTTCTGAGAGGGATCTGGACAATACACTCTACGAAGATGAAACACATGGAGCTAGTGCTCCGGTTTCCCTAATCAACCGACTTGGAAATGTTAGCATTCTTTATGCTTATGAGGATGAAAGCGGTGGAGAATCCTGGGGCGATGACCTCATGGAGGGTGATGTTCTGGAGCCGCGTGAAGAGTTCACTTTTTACCTCCGAGCAGACAGATTCTATGACTTTCATGTACAGGATGAATTGGGAAACACATATACGCTCTACGAAGTTGCCATTAAAGACAACGGCATTTTCTGGGAAGTCATTCAGGACGATATAGACTGATGATAGTTGAGTCCGTGCAGGAATCTTCTTCCTGCACGGACTAAAAGTGTAATTAGTATCTGTCCAGGTATCTATCTATCTCCCACGGGTGAATCACCTGTATGTACTGCTCCCATTCTCTTCTCTTGTTTAAAAGAAAGTGATTGAATACATGCTCTCCGAGAGCATCGGCAATCACTTCATCTTTTTCCATACAGTCGAGTGCAGCACACAGGCTGTCAGGAAGAGCACTGATCTTCAATCTCTTCTTCTCTCTCCCGCTCATGGAGAAAATGTTTCTGTTCACCGGTTCACCGCAATCCATCTTCTTCTCTATTCCCTCAAGTCCGGCTGCCAGCATCGCTGCAAGTGCCAGGTAAGGATTGCAGGAAGGGTCCGGTACTCGAATTTCGCATCTTGTTCCGTTTCCTCTGGCAGCAGGTACCCTAAGGAGAGGAGACCGATTTTTCAGAGACCAGGCTACATTAACAGGTGCCTCGAATCCGGGAACAAGTCGTTTGTAGGAGTTCACAAGCGGATTTGTTACAGCAACAAAGCCTTTTGCATGCTTGAGAACCCCGGCCATGAATCCTCTGGCAATGGATGAAAGACCTTCAGGACTCTTCTCGTCGTAAAACACATTTTCACCGTCGGAGTTAAACATGGAAAAATGGGTATGCATTCCAGAACCGGCAGCATCAACAATTGGTTTAGGCATGAAAGTAGCGTGAAGACCGTGCATCAATGCGACTTTCTTCACAACAAATTTGAAGGTAACAATATTATCTGCAGCTTCAACGGCCTCGACATACTTAAAATCAATCTCATGCTGACCGGGAGCAACCTCGTGATGTGCTGCTTCCACTTCGTAACCCATAGCCTCGAGAGCAAGAACGATATCCCTGCGCCCTTCTTCTCCTTTGTCGACCGGGGAGAGATCAAAATACGCACCCTTGTCATGTGTTTCAGTAACGGGGTTACCCTTGTCATCTAGGTGAAACAAGAAGAATTCAGCCTCTGGGCCAACCATAACCCTGTAACCGAGATCGGCTGCACGGGCCACCTGCTTTTTAAGAACAGCCCGGGGACAACCCGGGAAGAGAGAACCGTCAGGCAAAGCGATGTCACAGATGAGTCGTCCGATTCTACCGTAATCACTTTCCCAGGGAAAAACTGCAAATGTATCAAGATCGGGAGTAAGTAGCATATCCGATTCTTCTATCCTGGTAAAACCTTCGATTGAAGATCCGTCGAACATAACCTTGCCCTGGAGAGCCTTATCAAACTGGCTTTCGGGTACCTCTACATTTTTCACTATCCCGTCAATGTCAGTAAACTGAAGACGAAGAAAGTGAACATTGGATTCTCTGCAAAGATCAAGTATCTCAGAAATTCGCTTTTCCATATTGCCCCTTCTTTTGTTATCAGAAGGAGCAACAATAGATCATGTTTTGCATAAAGTCAATCTTTTTATGCACTTTGCTCTGCATTTTTAGATCAATATGTACTTTTAGAGCTTTGCATCTCCAAATTAGCCTTTGCTTCGGGGACATGCACGAAGAAACCAGCCAATTCTTCACAAGGGTAGTCTGAGCACAGACTGCAGTTGTCAATTCCCTTTTCAATGGCGCATTTCCTGAAAGTGCATCCATTCTCACAGTGTGGAAACTTTATTCCCTCACCCTTGCAACCGGTGCAGTTTACGTCAGTTGCTTTGATCTCAGCGCCATAAAGCTTCGACCACTCGGCAGCAGTCTTAATCCTCAACACATTGTCATCATTCAAAAAAGAAAGTCTTGCTGGACACTCGGAGCAGTCCAGACCACAGATGGAAATCATCTTCAACCAACACCTCCACTATGTATAAATTCTCCCTCAGCATACTTACCGGTAAAAAAGTGTTTTCAGTACATACCGTGGGATGCTATCAGTAGTATCGACTCTGAAAGTATGATCTAACATTGGAAACATACTCAGCGAAAGAAAGTTTGTAAGGGAATTCTCTCTGTTTGATACAGTATCCCTTCCAGAGCTTATCCAGAAAACCGTAAAGACCGTCAAATGGAAGTTCTAGCAGAAACAGAATCATTCTCTTTATCAAGCTGAATTCAATACCAAGAGCAAACAACTGCCTAAGTCTCTTTCTCTTCTTGATATCATCAATTTTGACCACAATGTCATCAAAGAATGAATCAGGGATTGTCTCGTCTCCATCAATCAGGTTGTTTTCCAGGCAAAAACTTGAGATCTGAGTTTTGGGGTATGGCTGTAAGAGCGTTGCAAAAGCAAATGCGGGTTTTGCTCTGCAGTTTAGCTCTAGGGTAGCGAGATCATCCTCCAGGGTCGATGTAGGAATGCCGAGAATATTCTGCGCTATGACTTTGATATTCGTTTTGCTCAAAGCCTCAAATGCATTTGTTAGAACTTCACAATTCATGTCCCTGCCAAGCACTTCATTTCTTAATCGGGGAATTGCAGTCTCTATTGCCATTTTTGCGCTGACGCAACCAGCTTTATCCAAAAGGTCGACTATTTCTTCGCTTACCAGGTTTGCTCTGAGGTGACAATGAAAGGGTAATCCAATTTTGTCTGTGTACTTCTCACAAAAAACGCGTATCCAACAATGATCCAGAATAAAAATATCATCCTGAAAAACAATCATTTGAAGCTTTGGATTCATCTGCTTCATTTCCAGTAGTTCTTGAATCACATTATCTACAGATCTTCTCCTGCAATACTTACCCAGTCCGGTGTACAGTTCGTTGTAGGAACGGTTGAAGCAGTAAGTGCAATTGTAAGGACAGCCCCTGGATGTGATGCAAAAAACCGCATGCTGATTCGCACCGGTGAGCATATTCCTTTCCGGGAATGGAACTGTATCCAGATCATTCACCAGAGGAAGCATGGGGTTCTCGGTGATTTCTCCGTTTTTTCTGTATATCAGATTTCCAACGCTCTCAAGGGGAATCTTGCCCTCAATAGCATCAAGAAACATTGGGAAAGCATGATCTGCTTCACCGCGCATTGCATAATCAAGCCAGTTGTTTTCTTCCATCACTTCAGGAAAAAATGTGGGGTGAGAGCCCCCCATGATTACTGGAATATTCAGTTTCTCCCGGATAGGTTTCACCAGCTCCAGGTAGTGCCGGTGAAATCCGGTAGTAGAACCAAATCCAATAACATCCGGCTGGTAATCACTTATTTCTCGTTCAATACCCCTCCCGGTAAGCGAGAGAGCCTTCACTCGATGTCCCTTTTCTTTAGCCAGTGCTGCTAAATAGCTGACACCGAGTGGAACGGTGATACAATCGTGAACAAGAAAAAGAATCTTCATGGCGAAAGATCCCCCCTTCCTTTCTTATCAACGCTCAAATGATACTCAAGGGGTATGGTCAAGTAAAGCCTTGTACTGCTATGGTTTGAGAAATGTATATATATATGGCGTTTTGTGGTTTCAGGTGATTTATCTAACAGCGATCAACTTAATAAAATACGTCCAAACAGCTGATAATCTTAGCAGGTAAAGCCCCGATGTAACTCCTCTTGACTGACCGAGCATTGGAGAATATTGTGTAGTGCGCTGTTCGCCATGCACATACTGGATTGGGGGGCAGTCTTTTGTTTCGAACGATATTCAAATTCTTACTATCGGAGAACAAAACATGCACAAAATACTG
Source organism: Candidatus Fermentibacteraceae bacterium (assembly GCA_016744855.1). Classification (GTDB taxonomy): domain Bacteria; phylum Fermentibacterota; class Fermentibacteria; order Fermentibacterales; family JCC-6; genus Sabulitectum. Next base: position 200,239 of record JADGDO010000003.1, read on the forward strand.
CACAAGGAAATTCTGGGGCCCGATGTTACTCTCTACAGATTCTATGCTCCCGATATAGCTCAGTACCGCCAACCCGGGCAGTTTGTTCTAATTCGCATTTCTGATGAGGGAGAGAGAATACCCATTACCCTGGCAGATGTTGACCGGTCTGAGGGAAGCATTACTCTCATAATTCAATCCGTCGGCAAAACTACCCTTAAACTCGCTCAAATGAATGTTGGAGATTCCATCCCGGACATTGCGGGTCCTTTGGGGGAACCAACACACATAGAGCTTCTAGGTCATGTTCTCTGCGTAGGGGGCGGCATAGGAACTGCACCCCTCTACCCGGTTGCGAAAGCTATGAAAGATTTAGGGAATAGAGTAACCTCGATTATCGGGGCAAGATCTGAAAACCTTCTGATACTAGAGGATAGAATGAAAGCGGTCAGCGACAAAATGGTAATCACTACCGATGACGGCTCCAAGGGTAAGAAGGGTCTCGTCACAGATGCAATAAGCGAGCTCGTTGAAAGCGGAGAAAAGTTCGATCAATGTGTCTGCATGGGTCCTCCTATCATGATGAAATTTGTCTGCCTCCTAACAAAGAAACTAGGCATTCCAACAATCGTAAGTCTGAATCCCATAATGGTTGATGGAACCGGTATGTGTGGGGGATGCAGGGTTACTGTGGGTGGGAAAACAAAATTTGCATGTGTTGATGGTCCTGAATTTGACGGTCATCAGGTAGATTTTGATGAGATGATGGCTCGCCTGAACACCTACAAAAACCATGAAAGAAAAGCACTGGAACACTATTCGAAAGAAACCGGTTGTAGACTTGAAGCCTCTTTGAACAAAGGGGAGTCAAAATGAAACCTGCAGAAAGACTGAAAATTCCACCAACAGTAATGCCTGAACAGGATCCAAAACTCAGAATTCAGAATGTTAACGAGGTACCCCTCGGATACACTCCCGAAATGGCAATGGTCGAGGCAAAACGCTGTCTGCAGTGTAAAACACCCTTCTGCATTGAAGGCTGTCCGGTGGGGATTGATATCCCCGGTTTCATATGTGCAATTGAAAAGGGAGACTTTAAAGAGGGAATCCATGTTCTGAAGCAGAGGAATCTTCTTCCTGCAGTTTGTGGGAGGGTGTGTCCACAGGAAGAACAATGCCAGGCAATGTGTGTTATTGGTAAGGCAAAAAAGGACCCGGCTAAAGCAGTAATGATTGGCAAACTTGAGATGTTCCTTGCCGACTGGGAGAGGAAACAGGGAGAATATGCTACCCCTCCCGAGGTCAGAAAAACAGGAAAAAAAGTGGCAATAGTAGGCGGTGGCCCTGCTGGTCTGACAGTGGCGGGAGACCTGATAAAATACGGTCACGATGTTACTGTGTATGAGGCATTTCACAAAGCGGGTGGGGTTCTTGTTTATGGAATTCCGGAATTCAGACTGCCCAAGGCAATAGTGCAGACTGAAGTTGAATATCTTCAGAAACTCGGAGTTAAGTTCCGCTACAACTTTATTGTGGGCAGAACTGCTCCTGTAGCGAAAGTTGTAGAAGAAAACGATGCCGTTTTTATAGGCACAGGGGCAGGTCTTCCAAGATTCATGCGAGTTGAAGGAGAGAACCTGCTAGGAGTACTCTCCGCCAATGAATATCTCACTAGGGCAAATCTGATGAAGGCGTATTCATTCCCCCAGACAGACACCCCAATTGTAAAAGGAAGAACCGTTATTACTGTTGGCGGTGGCAACGTGGCAATGGATTGCGCAAGAACAGCTCTTCGAATGGGGGCTGAACGCTCTCTGATTGTATACAGAAGGGCTGAAGAACAGATGCCGGCAAGATTGGAAGAGCTTCATCACGCAAAAGAAGAGGGTGTTGAATTCCATCTTTTGAACAATCCGGTTCGGCTGGTTGGCGATGATACCGGCTGGTTGAAGGGTGCTGAGCTTATAAAGATGGAACTGGGGAAACCGGATGCTTCGGGAAGAAGAAGACCAATGCCGATCGAAGGTTCGGAATACATTCTGGAAGCAGATATTCTGATAGTAGCCATTGGAAACAGCCCCAATCCGCTCATACCGGCATCCTACCCTGAACTTGATGTTACAAACTGGGGTGGTATTATTGTTAATGAGGTAACAGGCCAGACTTCGGTTCCGGGAGTTTTTGCCGGTGGTGATATTGTTCTAGGAGCCGCAACGGTAATCCTTGCGATGGGTCACGGTAGGCGAGCAGCCAGAGCAATGAACCTCTACCTTTCATCAGGCCGCTGGACAGATCTTGAAGACGGTCTCGAATTATGCAGAGCAGAAGTTCGGTAGTAATTAATAAGTTCTTGACTTCGGGGAGAATGCGTTTTAGCGTTCACTCACCAGTACAGTTTATTCACAACAGAGGAGGAAACCATTGAAGGGTCGAGTACTCATAATAGATGACGAAGCCGAGATCCGAAGAAATCTAACCTTCGGTCTCACCCAGGAAGACTATTCCGTGGTATCATGCCCAGACGGGATTTCTGCAGTACACGAGCTGAACCAGTCCCGTAATAAGGGAATTGCATACGACTACCTTATCACAGATATTTTCATGCCTGATATCGATGGGCTGAAAATCCTCAAGGTTATCAAGAATCAGTATCCTGATCTTCCAGTACTTGTGATTACCGGATTTGGTGATGAAAGACTAATGATGACTGCTCTCGCTGAGCACAATACGGGTTTCCTCAACAAACCGTTTGAGATTCCTGAACTGGTTGAAGCTCTCGATGAATTGACACCGGGAAAAACATCAACAGATTCAGAAAAAGAAGAAACAGATGATGGAATGCGCGAATCAATCAGTGCATACCTCACTATTAAGATCACAGACTCAGAGAACAGCATGGAAATTTTCGACAAGCTTTATTCTATGCCCGGTATCCAGTCATGTGATGCTGTCCGTGGAGATTTCGATGTAATTCTTCTTGCCCAAGCAGAATCGGATGCCGGTATTCAGAAGGTCTTCAGCGATGTGAAAGCAATTGAGGGAATCAAACTTCTTTCAATGTCTCAGGTTGAAAGACCAAAACTCGACAGAGATGTTGACCAGTTTATTGATACCTACCAGAAAGCAGTTAAGCAAGAAGCAAGAACCGGTGCAAGAAGGCAGCCGGGTACAATGAGTTACATCATTGTTGATATAGATCCCGACTCCATCCAGCAAATATTTACTACCGTATTCTTTATCGATGAAGTGGTAGTCTGCGATGTCATTGAGGATGGTACAAAATTGGTTGGCATGATAACCGGAAGTGGTGCTGTTGGTAAAACTCCCAGAGTTATCGAAAAGCTCAGCCAAGTAGACGGGGTTCTGCGTGTAAGAGAGGCTAAGGTAATCAAACTGATAGACGACTGATAAACTGACAGACAACAAAACCAATTCTGATCTGTACTGACCCCGATGGGGAGTCTCCACCGGGGTTCCGGTTCTGATTCTGAAGGGAGTGATGAAAACGGCAGCCAAGAAGGAAAATTTCAATTACAGGCTCTGGAAATATGATGGAGCACCGGGGGAACTGATTCCCCTTTTGCAGTCTGCTCAAGAGCACTTTGGATACGTTCCCAGACGAGCTATCACTTACATCTCCGGAGTCACAAATATTCCCGAATCCGACATCTACGGTGTAATAACTTTCTACAGTCAATTCAGACTTCAACCAATGGGCAAGTATGTCGTAAGAGCCTGTGCTGGCACCGCTTGTCATGTGTCCGGTGCAAAAGCAATCATTAACACTGTTGAGGATGAACTGGGAGTTGAAGTGGGAGACACTTCAGAAGACGGTCTCTTCACCTTCCTGACTGTTGCCTGTATCGGATGCTGTTCACTGGCTCCTGTGATAATGGTTAATGATGAAACCCATGGCAGGCTTACACCTGCATCCCTCCGTAAAATATTGAAAGAGTACAGAAGAAAAGGTAAGAAAAATGCTGAAGGTGCTGTGGGTGCCCCCTGATTCCGTCACAAAATTGAAATCTCTAGGAGCAAATAGATGAAGAAAATAATTGTCGGAATGGGAACCTGCGGTCTCTCCGCCGGCGCCCAGCCAGTGTATGACAAGCTTGAGGAATTGGCAGAAAAACACCCTGAAGCCTGTGTTCTTGATATCACCGGATGTATTGGAATGTGTTTCCGTGAACCACTTGTTGAAATACAGGATGATACCGGAAGAACCATTTATGGAGATGTATCGGAAACATCCGCTGAGGAAATATTCAATGAGCACATCCTGGGTGGCATCAAAGTAGATAACGATAATGTGATCTACGGAGTGAACAAAGATGGATCTACTTATGGATCAGAAGTATCTTTTCTCGATTTGCAGGAAAGAATAGTTCTCAGAAATTGCGGAATCATCAACCCAGAATCAATAGATGACTATGAAGAAATTGGCGGAGGATACAAGGGGTTGAAAAAAGCTCTCACAGCAATGACACCTGACGAAATCATTCAAACCATGAAAAGCTCCGGGCTTCGCGGACGTGGAGGAGCAGGCTTCCCAACAGGTCTGAAATGGTCATTCGCTGCTGCAAACAAAGGTGACACAAAGTATGTTGTCTGCAATGCAGATGAGGGTGATCCCGGTGCATTCATGGATCGTTCTGTTCTTGAAGGAGATCCTCATGCGGTTCTTGAAGGCATGATCATCTGCGGAAAAGCTATCGGTGCAAGCTTCGGTTACATCTACTGCAGAGCAGAGTACCCTCTTGCAATTGAACGGCTTGAGAAAGCCATTACTGCGGCAAAAGCAAAAGGCTATGTCGGAGAAAACATCTTCAATTCAGGATTTACATTCAACTTGAAAGTAAAACAGGGAGCAGGAGCATTCGTCTGTGGTGAGGAAACAGCTCTTTTTGCTTCTATCGAGGGTGAACGAGGAATGCCCCGTATTCGGCCCCCGTTCCCGGCAGAGAAAGGTCTCTGGCAAAAACCGACTAACAACAACAATGTCGAGACTTTTGCAAATGTTCCATGGATTATTGCAAACGGAGCTGAAGCTTACTCCTCAATCGGCACAGAAAAAAGCCCCGGAACCAAGGTGTTTGCCCTAGCGGGTAAGGTTGCCAAGGGCGGTCTGGCTGAGGTTCCTATGGGAACGACTATTGAGCAACTTGTTTTCAATATCGGTGGCGGTATCAAAGACAACGGAGAATTTAAAGCAGTACAGATGGGTGGACCATCAGGTGGTTGCATTCCTGCCGATCAGAAGACAACACCGGTAGACTTCGAGTCTATTCCTGCCACAGGTGCTATTATGGGCTCCGGTGGAATGGTTGTAATGGATCAGGGAACATGCATGGTTGGAATTGCCCGGTTTTTCCTTGATTTTACTCAGAGTGAATCCTGTGGCAAGTGTACTTTTTGCAGAATTGGAACACTTCGAATGCTAGAAATCCTTGACCGGATTACAAGAGGAGAAGGTATTCCATCAGACATAGAAAAGCTTCAAAAATTATCCATCCAGATAAAGGAAGCGAGTCTCTGCGGACTTGGTCAAACTGCACCCAACCCTGTTCAGACCACCATCAGATACTATCTGAATGAATACAAAGCTCACATCGAGGATAAAAAATGCCCTGCCGGGGAATGCGAAGCTCTTGTTGACTTCGTAATTATCCCAGAGAAGTGTGTAGGATGCACACTTTGTGCCAGAAACTGCCCGGTGGATGCTATAGAAGGTAAAGTCAAGGAAATTCACATCATTGACCAGGAAAAATGCGTGAAGTGCGGCAAGTGCATAACCAGCTGCAACTTCAGTGCAGTAGTGAAACGGTAGGGGCATCATGGACATGATTAAACTGAAGATCAACGGACAGGAAATCGAATCTGCTCCGGGAAAAACCATTCTGGAAGTGGTGCGGGAAAATAACCTTGATGACATTCCTACACTCTGCCACTCTCCAGAACTAACACCTTACGGCTCATGTTTTGTTTGTGTCGTTGAGGTTAAAGGCAGGGGAAATTTAGTACCCTCATGTGCTACCCGTATTACTCCGGGGATGGAAGTAGTTACGCGCAACGAAAGAATCACCGACTCAAGAAAAACGGCTTTCGAGCTTCTTCTCTCAAACCACTATGCCGACTGCAGTAGCCCATGCATGGACGGATGTCCGGCAAATGTTGATGCACAGGGATACATTGCCTTCTCAGCAATGGGTGAACTTCAGAAAGCCATAGACCTTATTCGTGAGAAAAATCCTCTTCCAGCAGTCTGCGCAAGAGTATGCGTAAGAAAATGCGAAGATGTATGCCGCAGAATGGATGTTGACACCCCTGTGGCGATTAACAACATCAAGCGATACCTGTCTGATGCTGAAAATGCCTATGCAACCGAGCCAGAGTGCCTCCCTCCTACGGGAAAGACAGTTGGTATTGTAGGTGCAGGTCCAGCAGGTCTCACCGCTGCATGGTTCCTCGGGAAACAGGGAATTAAGCCAGTAATCTACGAGGCAATGGAACGCACCGGTGGAATGCTCCGCTACGGAATCCCAGAGTACAGACTTCCAGACGATGTAATGGACAAGGAAGTTGAGTACATCGAAAAAGTCGGGGCTGAGATTCACTGTGGAGTAAGAGTCGGAACTGATATCACACTGAATGAGTTAAAGAAGAAACATGACGCCCTGTTCCTTGCCGCCGGTGCCTGGACCGGTAAAGCAATGCGTGTCGAAGGTGAATTCGACACCGAAGGTGTTGTTACAGGAGCAGATTTCCTGCCGGAAAAAGTAGACAACCCCCTGCCCCTGACCGGAACCATTGTTGTTGTGGGTGGCGGTAACACCGCCATGGATGCTGCAAGAACAGCATGGCGCTTGAATGCAGACAAGGTGATTGTTCTTTACAGAAGAACCAAAGCTCAGATGCCTGCAGACAAAATGGAAATAGAAGACTGCATTGAAGAGGGCATCGAGATAATGGAACTTGCAGCACCTGTAGGTATCATTCGAGAGAATGGCAAGCTACAGGCCCTGAAATGCCAGAGAATGAAGCTCGGTGAGCCTGATGCTTCAGGAAGACGCAGACCAGTACCTCAGGAAGGTTCAGAATTCGAGCTTCCCTGTGACCTGATTATCTCAGCAATCGGCCAGAATACTATTCTGGAAGGTCTGACGGAGATAGAAACCGGTGAAGTCGAGCTCACCAGGTGGAATACTTATGTAATCAACACCAGAACAATGGAAACAAATGTAGAGGGTGTTTTTGCAGGAGGAGATGCTGCAGATGATGGTCCAACGGTTGCTATTGATGCAATAAGGGATGGACAGAGAGCTGCTGATTCGATTCAGGCATGGCTTTCAAGCAAAAAAATCACCCCTGAACCATTTGCTGTTCACAAGGAATTCTGGTCTAAGCCGGGTAAAAATGAACTCGGAGATATCAAAGAATCCACCAGACACGAACTCCAGACGATAGAAGTAGATGAACGCCGAAACAGCTTTGCAGAAGTCGCAACGGGATTTGATACCGAAGATAACGAGCATGAAACAGAGAGATGCCTTTCATGCGGTTGCGTACGCTTCGACGACTGCGATCTCAGATTGTATGGTGAAGAGTACGGTGTGGACATGGATGAGTTCAAGGGTCACGTGCGTAAACACAAGGTTGATGAAAGACATCCCTACATCGTTTACGATCCAAACAAATGTGTTCTCTGCTCTAGGTGTGTAAGAACATGCGCCAGAGTTCTTCCCATACCTGCTCTTGGTCTTGTGGGCCGTGGTTTCAAAACCGAGATGCGCCCTGCAATGAATGACCCACTGGTAGAGACAAGCTGTATAAGCTGTGGTAACTGTGTTGACTCATGCCCCACAGGCGCTCTCACAATGAAATACCCCTTTAATGGTAGAGCCTGCCTGGAAACTGAGGACATCAGCACTCACTGCGGTTTCTGTTCCATCGGCTGTGAAATAGTAGTAAGAAGCTTTGGTGATCAGCGCTACTTCATAAAATCAAGCGGAAAACCAGGGGACTACCTTTGCCGTTATGGTAGATTCGGTAATGAACTGTTCATCAAACAGGGCAGAATGAAAAACTTTGTTATGAGAGATGGCGGTTCATACAAGGCTGTTCAGCAAACTCTTGCAAACGAAGCAATCGTAGCAAAGATGAAGAAAGCAGCAGAGCAGTATGGTGCAGATAAGGTTGCAGTATTCATTTCCCCTGAACTTACCAATGAAGAGTTCTATCTTGCCTCTTCCATAGCGAGAGAAGGTATTGGCACCAATAATATCGGTTCACTAGCAATCCTCAGTGGAGGTGGCCGCTCAGGTGTACTGGATAGATCTTTCGGCTTTACAGCATCCACTTCCGATAAGGAATGCCTTACAACAGCCGACCTGATCATCTGCAACAACACAGCTCTCGAAGGTGATCATCTCATCCTCGCAGTTGATGTTATTCAGAAGGTTAAAGACGGAGCAAAATTGATAGTTGCCAACTCTACCCTTGCCAACTCAGATCAGCACCTTGCCTCTCTGGCAGTTGATCCGATGCGTGGAAGGGCATCTTACTTCTGGAATGCAGTAATGCAGGAACTGATGGACAAGGGCGTTATTAGCCCAGATAACCTGCCAGGAAAAGATAAATTCCTGGAAGGCAGAAATACTTCCAGCGAAGTATCAGCTGCTAAATCGGGAGTAGAGTTAGAAGACATCCAGCAGGCCGCCCAGCTTATTATGGAAGCCGGAAACGTTGTCTTTATTCACAGTCCGGACAGACCGCAGGATGCAGCCCCAGAGGATATCGAGATATTCGCAGATCTTGCGTTAATGATGAAAGATTCTGGAAAACACTCTGACATTCTTCTTCCAAGACTTATTGCAAACAGTGCAGGTCTTGAGGTAATGGGTGCTGATCCTGCCTTCACAGCCGGGCGTGTACCTGTAGGAGAAAACTGTCTTCCAGGAGCAAAGACCAGCCGTGAACTCAGAGCTTTTCTTGAAGAAGGAGAACTTAGAGCCGCATTCATTATTGGAGAAAACCCACTCGACTTCAGTCGAACGGGATCATGGTTCCAGAACTGCGAGTTCATCGCAGCAATGGACTGGACAGACACCGAAACAACAATGGCTGCTGATGTTACGCTGCCCGGTTCAACCTATCTTGAAACCCCTGGAACCAGATGTAATTACGAAGGCAACCTGATCTGCTTCAACGGTGCTGTTACTCCTGCGTCGGGTAAAACCGGAAGAGAAGTTCTTGAGTGCTTAGCAAAAGCCTTCGGTCTTACTCTTAATGATTCTCCAGATGAACTGGTCCGAGAGAAACTTGGAGATATGGTTCGTTTCTACTGGAACACAGGAGAAGAACGAAACTGGGATGGCACGGGTGCTCTTGTGCCGATAACTCTCGGTACAAAGGCTTCTTCAATACAACCCCCAATGACGCACAGTCAGCAGTATCGCAAAGATATCATGGAGGTTGGAACGGAAAGGTTCCGGGTACTCTAAAAGAACCGACAAACTCGATCAGCGCCCACCAGACGGGGGGCGCTGATTCATCTAATGATTACACCATCAGCCACTTCACTGCAATTGTCTCAATTGGAGATTCTCGAAGCAATCTGGTCTGTATCCCAATCCTGTTTTTCTTCCAGTATTCATTTGAATCAGCAATAAGAGTTAGAGAATTATTCACGAGTTCCGGCAAGGATTTTCTAACCCGGAAACAACAAAAACTGAAGTAGATTTCTTCATAGCTTTCAGCGCATCCCTAGCCAAATAGAACGCTTCACCATCCATTCCAATAGCAGTAGCCTTCATCATTTCAGTCGAAATCGACCCAACTGCAATTGATATTCTCAACTTGCTTGGGAAAACACTTTCCTTAATGCTCCATAAATCAGAAAAAAGATTATCTGATTTGCTTTGAACAGCCTGAAACTCGTCTCCAAGTGTGATTGTATATGGAGAAAAAACCGAATCAGAAGTACTGTTCACCTCTTCGAGAACCGTCCGCAAACGCTTTTGGAGATCCATTCGGTTCTCAACAGTCCGAGAGCCTACAATATCTACAATAACAACTATCCACTTTTTCATAAAGCAAACATCAGCAAACACTATGCCATGTCAAGCATATCGCTTCTCTTTCTCTAATTTGAAGCATATTGCTTCACTTTGCAGATATTGAAGTATTTTGCTTCACTTACTTCCGATCGCATAGCAATCGAGCTTACCGGTAGAAACTGATCTGTATTCAGAATAACAAATATAGCTCGATACATCAGAACAGAATTCCAATTGAAAGGTCGGAGCAGAACGGTTCCGGGTACTCTATAAGAAGATAATGTATGAGTGAAGCGTTCACTTATTTGTGAGTGATTTTGCATCATTAAAAAGGAGGGTTGACTCGGATAAAGCTTTTTATCTAATTATCTGAGAAGGAGTTCAATTTACGGAGAAGGGATGGCTAAGAATGAAAGACAGGAAACTTGATAGCATCATTGAAAAAAGAGGAGAAGAATCTATACCCTTTCATTCCCTGATGTCACGCAGAATTACAAACATTCTGCTGGTCTCAAGCCTTTATGATTCTTTCACCCTGCAGGAGGACGGGAACTTTACAGAAGTACTCTTCTCGGAGTATCTGGATCTTAATCTAAGATACGCTCCGAGGATTGTAAGGGTTTCCACAGGGAAGGAAGCATTGCTTCTTCTGGAAAAAGAAAGCTTTGATCTGGTTATTTCCATGTTGAGTATAGGCACAATGCAGTGTGATGAGCTTGGGAAAGCAATAAATGAGCGCTTTCCTGATCTCTTTTTTGTGATTCTCGCATACAGTCAGCGTGATCTTAAAATACTCTCAGACAATCGCACAGAAGATTTCAGGCATCAATCCTTTGTTTGGCAGGGTGATGTACGCCTGTTCATGGCAATAATCAAGTCGGTAGAGGATCGATTGAATGCAGAGAAAGATACACGTATTGCCGGAGTAAAATGCATAATTCTTGTTGAAGACTCTCTTAGATTCTACTCATCTTACCTCCCAATGCTATACTCAGAGCTTATGAAACAAACTCAGCTACTAATGACTGAGGGTGTAAACCAGATGCAGAAGTTAATGCGGATGAGGGCCAGACCAAAAATTCTTCATGCGAAGAATTATGAGGATGCAGTTTCTCTCTATAAATCTTTCAAAAACAATATTCTGGGAGTTATTCTGGATGTAGGGTTTAAAAGAAACGGTGAGGAGCACCCTGAGGCTGGCTTTGAATTCGCCAGGGAGATAAGAGAACAAGACACTGAATGCGTAATTCTGTTCCAATCGTCTGAAGAGTCCGACAGAGCGGAAGCACTAAATCTCGGATGTGCATTCATAAACAAGAATTCAGCAACTCTTCTTGCGGATGTTCGAGGGTTTATGGAAGATTATCTGGGTTTTGGTGATTTCATTTTCAGAAGCCCGAGTGGTGTTGAAATAGCAAGAGCAAGTGATTTAAGAGAGTTAAAGAGAGAACTGAGGATGGTTTCTGATGAAAGCATCTATTTCCATGCTAAGAAAAACCACTTCTCCACCTGGCTCATGGCCAGAACAGAATCTCATCTGGCTCAAACTCTGCGGCTACAGGATGCAGATGATTTTGAGAGCGTCACAAGCCTTAGAGAATATCTGATTTCTTCACTGAAACTCTGGATGGACAGATCTAAAGCTGGGCAGATCGAAGACTTCTCCGCCGAAACATTTGATTACGATTCAGAATTTGTAAAAATTGGTTCAGGCTCTCTGGGAGGCAAAGGAAGAGGATTGGCCTTGTTTCATTCCCTCCTGAATACCTACAACATTGGGGACCACTTTCCGAATGTTGATATTCTGGTTCCACACACAGTAGTACTTGCTACCGGTGTTTTTGACAGCTTCATGGATACTGGAGAGCTGAGAGATATTATTTTCAAGCCGGAAACGAGAGACTCGCAAGAAGAAACTGACTTGGATAAGTTTGTAGTAAAAACTTTTCTCAAAACGCCTTTACCGGAGAAGGCAATAGAAATGCTTCTATCCTTCCTCCACAAAGTTGATTATCCGATTGCAGTCAGGTCATCCAGCCTCCTTGAAGACAGTCCGGCATATCCTTTTGCTGGGATATACAGCACCTATATGCTTCCAAACAACAACAAAGATATCAACGTTCGCCTCGAGCAACTTCTGGAGGCTGTTAAGCTGGTCTATGCATCAGTCTATTTCAAGGAGTCTAAAGCCTACATCGAAGCTACTCCGAACAGACTGGAAGAGGAAAAGATGGCAGTAGTTATTCAGCAGATTGTTGGTGCAAGGCATGGATCAAACGTCTATCCAAATTTTGCAGGAGTTGCAAAATCATTTAACTACTATCCACTTGAAGGCATGAAAGAGGAAGACGGTGTTGTTTCAGTAGCTCTCGGACTGGGCGGTACAGTTGTGGATGGTGGCAAATGCGTACGGTTTTCACCGGAGACTCCGAGAAAGTTGTATCAATTCTCATCCACAGAGCAGTTCCTGAAGAATTCCCAACGGAAGTTCCTTGCTATTGATATGGGAGTAGAAAATGGCCTCAGCTCTAATGAAGCCGGAGCAGATCTACATCTTGTTTCACTTGACCTGGAGAAAGCTCAGGAGGACGGAACATTGCCTGCTGTCGGATCTGTCTATTCGCCAGAAAACGATACGATTATTGATGGAACATTCAGACCCGGAGTAAAACTTGTTACGATGGCAGGGGTCTTGAAGGGAGATTTCTTCCCCCTTGCACCTATCTTAAAACACTTGTTGAAGATAGGAAAAATAGCTTTCTCATCCGATGTGGAAATTGAATTTGCTACAATCCTTGGAAGTAAAGTGAAAAAAGAGAGAAGCAAGTTTGGCTTTCTCCAGATAAGACCTATGGTGTGCGGTACAAAAGCTCATTCAGAATTGGATGACATTGATGAAACCAATGCTATCTGCATATCTCACAATGTTCTTGGCTTTGGGTACATGAAAGAGATCAGTGACATTATCTATGTTCCGGCAAAGGACTTTAATCGAAGCGACACGAACAAAGTCGCCATGCAAATAGAAAAAGTAAACAGTCAGTTGAAACAAGAAAACAGAAACTCACTTCTAATTGGACCCGGAAGATGGGGCAGTTCAGATCCCTGGCTTGGAATACCAGTCAAATGGAATCAAATCTCGTCAGTTAAATGCTTCATTGAAATACCCTTCCCGGACATGGATGTGAATCAGTCCCAGGGAACCCACTTCTTTCAAAACATCACCTCTCTCGGCCTTGGATACTTCACCCAGACCAGAGCCCGGACTGACTTCCTGGACACCAGTTTTCTGGAAAACCATAAGAACAAAACAGATTATGGCTTAGTCAAACACATCAGATTGGAAAAGCCCCTGGAGATACTCATCAATTCCAGGAAGAAAAAAGGAGTTATCAGACCCTAATAAACGAGAAACGCTAATTCATTCCTGCAATTCAAGAATGTAAACAGAATAGTAGCTCTCCGGATCCTCGGGTACTGCAAGAATACCGTTCCTGGATATGCTAAATCTCCAGTGAGCAGTATCGTCTCTGCCAGAAAGAATTGTAGTCATCAGAAGTTCACCGGACACATCATAAAGATCAAAGGTTGGATTCTCCTCGAATCCCCTCTGCACCCAGATCCTGTTCAAACCGTCCACTCCCAGATTTGAGATCATAGGTTTGTTGGGAAACGGCTCCCAGTCAACTCGATTAGTAAGAGTTGCTGAATAGAAGAGTTCCTCAATAAACTGCTTCTGTTCAAGAAGCTCTTCCTCTGTTCTTGCAACTTCAGGATAGGGAAGCATAAGAGTATCCATTGCTAAACCATCTTCATGAAAAAGAAGAACAAGCGGATCAGTTCGGGGATCAGGAGCAACGCATACAAAATTATCACCGACTGCGGAAAGAATCGGGAAGAAATCAACTCTAACGATGTCTTTTCTGAATTGCTCAATATCCACAGCATCAAGGAGGTATTCGCAGCTGAAGAATTCAGTTAATACTGAGTCGGCTCTATCTGCATTCCACCCGCAAATCTGCTTCTCCACTAAGAAGTTATTGTCCTCGCGGCTCAGTCCACTGAGCATACCAACAATGAGTGTGGAATCTGCAGCCATCATCCTCATCGGGAAGGGTCGTAAAAGGGCTCTTGCTCCAATGCTCATCCCATCTGAATTGTACCTTTGCCAGCCGAGTTCCCCGTCATCGATTGCAATTGACCCATCATCCATTACAGCAACCCATCCCGGCTGGAGCAACTCACCAGGACCTTCGCCTCTTCGACCAATCTGCTGGATGAACTGACCATCAGGGGAGTATCTGAAAATGCAGCACTTCATTTTGTCAACAACATAAATATCCCCGCCCGAGCCAACACACACATCCCCAATCGCTCCAAAAACATAATTCGGGTCCCCAAGTTCAACTCCGATAGAGTCTACAACAATCAAACAGGGGCCGTCTGGATTGCTCTCCTGCATTAATGAACTGCTTTCGGGCTCGATGTTTTCAGCATCGCAGGAAACCAGTAGGAAGAGGAAACAAGCAAAGACAAACACACAGCGATGCATTGGTTGATGAGCTTTGGATTGCTGAATGAAAATATTCAACAGAATCTCCCATACATGATTATGTGTTGATAAACAGTAAAACCCCCGGGAGCAACATAGTTACTCAGTAGCCGGGGGTAAATATGATTGTTGCTAAGTTGGTTTTAGCTATTCAGCTTCTACTGCTTCTTCTAGCACCTCTTCTGCGCAATTTCCGCTATTGGGGCAAGTGCCGCAACTGTGAGTATCTTCAACTTCAACTTTATTCATAGCTGCAACCAGAGAGATCTCAAGAAACCTGGGATTTTCTCTGAGAGTTGCAAGATCCTGATCCTGAAGCATCCAGTCAGCGTCGGAATAACCAGTCTCAACTGCCTCCTCAAGCCAGGTCAGAGCCTCGTCGCTGTTGCCGGAAAGTGCATCGAGACAAGCCAGATTGTAGGTTACCATGCTGTTCATTGATGCAAGAACAGCCAGTTCCTGGTCGCTGGTAACATCAGCACCCGCTATCATAGAATGAGCTTCAATTAGAGTATCATAAGCTCCATCGTTAAAAGTACCGGTCTCCTGGTTTATGGCAGTCTGTATTTTTACAGCGATTTCCTCAAATACTTCAGCTCCGGCAATGGCAACTGATGCAAAAACCGACAGCGCAAGAATTGTAAACAGTTTCATATTCTCCCTCTTCCTTTAAAAAAATAGACCCTCTCAAAGACTATACAGAATACGACCGACATACACAAATATCAACAACTTTTCGAGTCTTATCTAACTATTATGGAATATCTTAGCGAGTGAGTGGGCAACTTCAACAATAAACTGTTGTCGCTAATACTTGACACTTTGTCTTGTTTTATATATGATTGTTTTGAGAGGAGTCTATATGAAATTAAACAACAGGCTTCGAGTTCTTAGAGCAGAGAAGGAAATATCACAGCAGACGCTGGCTGATGAAGTGGGCATCAGCAGGCAGACTGTCAATTCAATTGAACGGGGTAAATTCAACCCATCCGTAAAGACGGCTCTCAAGATGGCAGAATACTTCGGCATTGCAGTGGAAGATGCTTTTCAGTTAGAGGGGGAAGAAAATGACGAAAGTAAGAGGTAACTTCTATTGGTGGGCCGCAGGTAATGTTACAGCTGGAGCTCTTTTCATTATTCTTGGTTTGCTTCTGACCAGTATGAAACCTGTATATGTAATGGCGATAATATTGATACCATTCGGAACTTTCGATTTCTGGTGGATACACGGATCGAAAGCGGACGAAAGAGAAAGTCGAATTGTCACCAAGGTATTTGCACAATCAGGCCTTTTTCTATTCACCGTAGCCTGGATCCTCGCAGCAATGCATTCCCCCTATGGTGTTTACCCTATTTTTGCAGCGGCATTTCTATCCAGAGGCGCCTGTGCTATCTACTACTTCCAAAAATACTAGCACAGAATGAAAGGATTAGCACAATATGAGTTTCCCCAAACAACAAGTACCCATTTTACTTCTATTTCTGTTTTCAATTGTAAATACTGGATGCAATGAATCAAAAGTCTGGCAGGAACCCTTTCCAGACAGGTTAACCATCTCCGCAGTGGACAGTATCGGTATTGAAATGGGCGACTCTTGCTATGTCCTTGGTTCAATTGCAGACGCAGATTTTTCCGGCCAGGGCAATATTCTTCTACTGGATCAGAGCGCTGCCTGTATTCGCCGGTACACATCAGGCGGGGTTTTCATGAACTGTCTCTCGGGTAGGGGCAACGGCCCCGGTGAACTGAGCATCCCTACTGAAATGGCAGTTCTATCAGACGGTAGCATTATTGTTATCGACCCGATCAGGACTGCCATGATTCGTATCTCTGACACAGGTGAAAAATGTGAGGATATGGCCGAGTTCTCATTGACAACCCCCAATTCTGTTTCCACTCTGGCTGACAGCTCATACTGTGCATGGGAAATCAGTTTTCAACAGCAGGGAGACGATTTTATTCTTATGGTTCCTCTGGGGCTTTATTCAACATCAGGAACAAACCAATACCTTACACTTTCTACTGATACACTTAACCAGGAGCAGATGACAAAGGCTTTTTCTTCCATAAGCGGGATGTCTGCAATGAGGGTTGTAGCCTCCAATAACAATGACCGGGTCTACCACTGCAGAAAATCAATCTCAGAATATGCGGTAGACTGCTGGAACAGCAGCGGTACCCACCTTTTCACTGCTTCTCTACCACTTTCTCTGGTAGAGAAAACTGCAGGAGAACTTGATTTAGAGAAGGAGTATTCAAGAATGCTGCTTGCTTCATATGGAAGCAATTCTCTTCCGGAGGGCTGGGAGCCAGAACCGTTTCATAATCTTGTGGACAATATAGGTGTAGACTCGGAAGGAAATCTTTGGGTGCAGCGGGGAACTGAACCCAATCCTGTTTTTGATGTGTTTGATACCGATGGGGTTCATGTTGCAACTGCAGAGTATCCGCGAGTTGGGAAATCCTGGCAGTTCAGGATAACACCCAATGGCACTCTTGCCTGGAACAATGATCCATTGTCGGGTGTCCAGAAACTCTACATGATTGATCTGCCTGTTCTCAGCAGATAGATACGGAGGTTTTGTGAGCAAAGTACAACTTTCTAAAGAAGAAGCCGTTGAGCGGGTTATAAGGGAATCTCTTGATGAACGGATGCCCCTTCCGGTTTTCGCTTTCACGGAATGCCTGACTGCATGATTAAATTAAAGTCGGTTTCCAAGAGCTACGGAACTGTCCACGCCCTTCATGATCTTTCTCTGGAGTTGACCCGCGGGGAGATATTCGGCTACATAGGGCCAAATGGGGCGGGTAAAACTACCACCTTCAAAATTCTCACCGGTCTCATCCGAGACTACCGCGGCCATGTTGAAATTGACGGCGTGGATATTCGCACACCAGGTACGCAATTGTACGCACGGGTCGGCTATATGCCACAGGATGCCGGATTCCAGGAGTGGCGAACTGTTGAGCATGTGCTTCAAACATTCGGGCTGCTTTCCGGGCTCGATCGCACCATTCTTCCGAATGCCATCGACCGTGCTCTCGAACGGGCCGGGATCACCGAGCATCGGAAGCGGCGTATCACGCACCTGAGCGGCGGGACGGTGCAACGGCTTCGACTCGCCCAGGCAATCCTGCATGAACCCGATATTCTCGTGCTTGACGAACCGCTGTCCGGACTCGATCCGGCGAGTCGATTTCAGGTTAAAGAAATCGTCAGGGAATTCGCAAGTAAGGATCGTTTGGTCTTAGTATCGTCGCACATTCTCAGCGAGATTGAGGGGCTGGCAACGAAGATAGGCATCCTTCACGAGGGTCGAATCCAAGAGACCGGAACGCCGGCAGAACTCCGAAATCGCTATCAGGTTGGAATGGTGGTTGAAGTGAGTGTTCGCCCGGGAACTGAGATAGATTGGGATGTGCTCGGAGGATTACCGATCATCCGGGTTGCCCCGCAGGAAAGCACCGCTGCACGATTGCACCTTGATCCGTCAATAGATCTGGACGATGCGATCAACCTGATTATGAAGCGCCTCCTCGCAAACGCTATACCGATTCGAGGCATCCAGCATGTTCAACCAAGCCTTGAAGAAGTGTATCTACAATTTACGAAGGGATGCACATGACGTTTCGTATCCTGTATAACGATGAACTGCGCGGATTTGCGCACTCCAAAATCATCATCGCATTGTGGGTAGGGCTTCCCCTTCTCACACTGCTCATCAAATTCATTCAGCCAGACACCGAAGGCATGCCCCTGCTGTTCTTTGCGGGAGCCATGGTCGGGAGCATCGGCGGCACCCTCTCTGCCGTAATGTTGAGCACGATGATAACCGGAGAACGCAAGAGGCATGTCTACGATCTGTTTCTGACTCGTCCAGTTCGCCGAGGAACGCTGCTTAGGGCCAAGTTCTTTGCCTCCCTTACCTGCCTGCTTGTTGCTGCAGTAGTGAGCTTAGGGCTAGCTCTGGTAGTGGACACTGTTAACGGTGTTCTGATGCCGGGCCTGGGCGAGCTACTTGGCGGATTCCTCCTAATCAGCGTGGTTGGGTTGGCCATTTCCAGTGCTGTGGGCATTCTCTTTGGTGTACTCATCAAATCAACCGCTTTGAGCGCCATCCTTTCGCTCTACCTGGGAGGGAACCTCTTGTCCGCAATCATTATGCTGCCCACTATGTTGCTGGATGGACAAAACATTCCCTTGTTTACTGGATTGCTGGGTGTTCTGCTACCTACCGCACTGATGGTTGTGGCGGTCAGGGTGTTTAACAGAAAGAGCCTCTAGACCTGAGTAAACCAAACCGGAAGACTTAGATAGACAGGAAGGTTTTTGTGAACAGGGAACAACTTGCAAAAATGGAACTGCTAATCAAAAACAGAGAAGAAACTGTTGACCGGGTTCTCAGTGAATACTGCCAAGAGGACGGGTGCCCCTGCGGCTTCAGAAAATTCCAATACTGGGCAGGCAAAGAGCAGGGACCGGGATGGCAGGACAGCATTCAGAATCAGCTTGTAAAATCAACTCTGAAGCTAAAGTGTTTTAAGGCTATCGATGATTTCAAGAAGGAATACTGGCTTGAGGGTGAATACTACTGCAAGAACTGCGGCACCAAGTGGAAGCACTTCTCGGAGGAATGGAGAATGCTGGCCTTCAGGGAAAGACTTCTCATAATTGGGAAGAGTAACCCGGAAAAATTGTTTGAAGGAATTGTCGGGGCAGAAATCTTCGCAACCGCAGGTTCCGAACCAAAGGGCAAAACGCTTCTAACTCTTGAAGAGTGGGAAAAGTTTATGGTCGAATGATAATTACGGCTCCGGGTTCACTGATACTTCACGAACACTGAAATTTGATTGCTATAATGGTTTATTGCAGGCGTCCAATTCTCTAATAAGAAGACTTGGTTGACGATAGCCAATTATTGTAGCATTTACAGGATGAGTTTAAGTACTGTCACCCTGAATCCGGAGGGGCACAATGATCAGTCTTGAAGATCTCTATTCACTTATAGAAAGCACCTTTGATCTTCTCCTTGTCGTAGATAACAATGAGAAAATTCACTATGTCTCCCCTCTGATGGAAAACTCATGCTCAGCTACTGATTCAGGCGTTGCAGGCGAGCACCTGGAAAATATTCTTGATCATTCGTCCCTTGATTCATTCAGACGTGCAATGAAGAAAGTCAGCTCTGGCTCCCGTGGAGTTCTGGCGGTATTCTGTACCGGCAAAGTGGATTGTGTTCCGATTCCCATGAAAGTCGGATACACTGGAAGTGTCACGGGTGGATTCTACCTGTTTTTCGGCAAACAAGCGGATGCTTTAAGGAAAATAGATAACTGGGAAAAGGAAGAACGGGCAAAAGAACTTTCCTGTCTTTATGCAGTTGCAGAGTGGATAGAGGTTTCAAAAACAATTCAGGACTTCTTTACTAAACTTCCATCTTTCCTCTCTGGTGGAATGCGTTATCCAGACGAGGCAACCGTCTACTCTATCTATCAAAACGTAGAATATGGCCAGAAACCGGAAGGCAGTGAGTATATCAGTGTCAGGCTTTTCGTCAGCGGAGATCTTAAAGGTGAAATCAGAGTCGGATACATTAACAACGAAAGAGAACTGCTTCCCGAAGAATACAAATTGTTAAATCAGATTGGGAAAATGCTCAGTCTTGCTCTGGAGCGTAAGGAACTCTCCGAGAGCATAGTACTCAAGGAAGAAGAGGAAGCAGAATTTGCAGCAAGACTGAAAGATTTAGAAAATGAAATCGGTGTTCGCGAATCTGATCTTGCCTCTCAGAAGCAAAAACTAAAAACTGTTGATTCATATCTGAACAGGGTTAATGAAACCATTGAAGAGAGCACAAGAAGATTCGATACAATGTTCAAAGCCATTCCAGACAAGGTTCTGATGATAGACTTGAACAGGAATATTGTAATGAGCAACAGAGATGACATCAGTTCAGGTGAAAAATGTTATCGTGCCAGCTTCAACAGAGAAAGCCCCTGCATAGATTGTAGGCTCTCTAAAATTATCAAAAACAAAACACCTATTACTGTAACTCTAAGAGATGGTGATGAATACCTCGAAGTTCACGCTCTTCCCGTCTTCAATAAGAATGAGGAAGTTGAAGGCATTATGGAGTTCTACAGGAACGTCACACTTGAGAAAACCTATGAGCAGCAGATTCAGCAGGCAGATAAACTGGCCTCACTCGGGCAGCTTGTGAGCGGCATTGGCCATGAGATCAACAATCCCAATCAGTTCATAAGAGGCAATATTAAAATTGTGAAACAGGCTCTCGATGACATGCTGCCGATAGTCGATGACTATCAGAAGGACCATCCTGACCTGAAGATTGCCCGTTTGAAATACAATTTCTTCAGAGAGCACATAATGACCCTGGTAGACGACATGGCCCACGGGTCAGAAAGAATTAAGGGTATCGTTGAGGGGCTTAGAGGTTTTGCCCGTAAGGATGAAGGGCTTCTTGTAGACAATGTTGATATCAATACCCTTATCAGTTCAGTACAAAGGCTTGTTCAGAATGAAGTGCACAAGCATGGGGAAATAGAACTTAACCTCTCTGAAAATGTGAAAATATTCCCCGGTAACTCTCAGAAAATTGAGCAGGTTCTTGTTAATCTCATTGTAAATGCAGCGCAAGCAATTCCGGATGATCGTAAGGGGCTGATAACAGTTAGCACATCCATGGACGAGAATACGGTTGTAATAGAAATTGAAGACAATGGGAAAGGAATGGACGAAAAAACCCAGAGACAGATATTCGATCCTTTCTTTACGACAAAAAGAGCAAAAGGGGGCACTGGGCTCGGATTGGCAATCTCCTACAGAATACTTGAGGAGCACGGGGGCAACATTTCGGTGAGCAGCAAGCCGGGATCAGGCACGAAGTTCACTTTGAGAATCCCGGTAGTTGGAAATGGAAAGGAGAGCAAGTCATGAAAAAGGTACTGATTGTTGATGACGATGTTGCTGTAACCAACTACTTCATGGTTTTTCTGATGCAAACTGAGAGATTTGAATCAACCGTTGTAAATGACTCACGCAAAGTAGAGGAACTGCTTTCCAATGAAGATTTCTCCGTGATAATGCTGGATCTTGATATGCCCAACGTAAGTGGAATCGATATACTTAACATGATGCAGGCAAGGAAGATCTCTACCCCTGTGATAATACTTACTGGAGCCAATGACGTTGATCTAGCGGTGAAAAGCATGAAACGCGGGGCCTTTGATTACCTCACGAAACCTGTTGACGACGAGCATCTCATAGAAGTGCTTGACAGCGCTATTGAACATGGTGCCTTAAATGTAAAACTTGATTTGCTTCCAGAAAACCTGACTCAAGGTGAGCTGACAGACAAGAAAGTATTCGAACATCTTCCTACACAAAACAAGGAAATGATTTCACTTTTTCACAATGCAGAAAAAGTTGCGAAATGCGACCTTAGTATTTTCATCTGGGGAGAACAGGGAACCGGGAAAGAGAGTCTAGCCAGAGCCATTCACCGTTCCAGTCTCCGGGTAAGTAAACCATTTATCGCCGTTGACGGAGCTGCCCACAGGCAGGATGACTTCTCTTCTGAATTGTTTGGCAGGGCCAAAGATTGGAGCGGTAAACATGACGAGAAACAGGGATTCATAGAAGCATCAAAGGGTGGTACCTTATTCATAGACAACATAGACTGCCTCGGGCTTCCCGTTCAGGCAAGGTTAAAAAGAGTAATTCAGAATTCAGAATACTATAAGGATAGCTCAACAGAAATAATTAAGAGCGATGTTCGAATTATAGTTTCATCCACCCGGGATCTTACCAGTTCCAAGTACAGGGATACCTTCTCAAGGGATTTACTTTACCATTTGATGGTGAATTCAATGAGGATTCCCCCTCTTAGAAAGAGACAGGAAGACATCCCACTGATAGTGGATTACTTCCTAAAACAGGAACTGACGAAACTGAAGCAGGATGGAAAAACACTCACCATATCCGATGACTTCATGGAACTTCTTCTACAATACAGCTACCCTGACAATATCCAGGAATTACAAAATATTATCGCATGTGCAGTGGTAGGTGCAGAAGGAAATGAGATAACGCTAAGCAACCTCTCCCCTTACATCAGAGAACGAATAAATCCGGGAGATTCCACTGGTGACTTTATTCCTGCACGACTCAAAGATTGTATCAGTGACCATATAGACAAAACCCTCAAATATTGTGGCGGGAACATAGACCAAGCTGCAGCTCTGCTTGGTGTTTCAGTCGATAAGGTTAGTGATCATTTACTGACAAAGTAACCTTTACCAGGAACATGCACCATTGGTAATGGATCCGTGAGAAGGACTTGAGGGGCAGTCGATTGTCCAGCTCTGACCGTTAAGAACATATCGATATGCTCCCCCATCGGGACAGATTGCAGATCCTATTTCCTCAATAGTTGCTGGAAATTCACCGTGCTGAGCCTGGTATATCACAATTGAAGTTGCATGTGACTGCATGTTTACCCTGCACACATTCTGATTCGCAAGGTTGATACCACCGGTAAGGTTGGGGGTAGGAATATCAGAAATAATCTCTGCGGCAGACTCTTCTACAGGAATGTTGATTGCAGGATCAGTGTCAGGTTGTGGATTTCCGCATGATACAAACAGCAGCACAAAAGAAAACAGAAACAAGTGTTTCATGTTACCTCCTTGATTGATTCCGGTGAAAGATAGAACTCACCAATTAAGCTTCTCTACCGGCAATTACTCTTCTTCTTTCTCTTCAGCTTCCTGAGCCACCTGGGTTGTATCTGTTTCCTTGTCCCATGCACGCCTTTCCCCAGCTGGATCTGGCTGATCGTCTTTCTTCCTGCGCCAGATCTGTATGAGGTTTTTCGCTACCCGTTTACGCAAAGACTGATTCGCATTCCTTCTTGCCATTATTTATCCCTTTCTTCTAAATGTAAGTAATCTTTCCGTCAACCAGAAAAATCCGGTTGCTGCCACTAGTATAACAACAAACCACTGGTTGATAAGAATCAAACCTGCAAGCATTCCAAGAATGCCTCCAAAAAGCTCAATTCCCGCAAGGCTTTCCCCACTTACGTCGGTAATAAGCGCTTCAAGCTGATCCAATTCGAATTCACTAACTTTTCTTCTCACCATATCTTTAATATCAACTTTGTGGGCATACTGCAGCATAAAGCAATTTGCGGTTTTTCTAAATTCATCCGATTGTATTTTTTTCTCTGCAATGCTTTCCATCCTACCGATAGCGGTAGCCAGCTGCCGCTCCAGCCAGTTCCAGAAAGATTTTGATTCAAGATAGACTGTGAGCTTGCCTTTTGCGGAATCTACCCCTTCTGTTTTCAGCCAGTGATCAAATCTGTACTTCTGCTCATCAAAAAACTTCGAGAATCTTTTGCGTACAACAGGATCATCACCCATTGAGGAGATTGAAGCAATGTTCTCTTTGATCAAGTCCATTAGGTTCTGAAAGAACAATGGATTCCCTGCTTTTGCAAGAAGCTCATCCTCAATTCGAGCACTGTCTATCCGGAACACGCCCTTGCCGAGCAGCATAGCCTTTTTCGTTACAAAGTTCTTCGAGTTTATCCAGTCCTCAATCATGTCATTTACAATTCCAGCGATGTTTGATGAATTATTCTTTATTAGGTCGCTGGCAATCATTGTAAGAAGATGAAGAGTTTCCGGTTTCTCAATCTCCTGCTCGATAGCTTTTCTTATATGGGACCAGACAACATCTGAGGAGAGGTTCTCTGAAGCGTGGGTTTTTATCAGTTCAGCAGCTCTGGAGAAAAGCAGACCGGCTTGTTCCACTCCCCTGTTCTGTACATACCTTCCAATGGCGTTAATAACGACAGATCTATTCGCCGGATCTTCTATCCAGCGGTTGGCAAAAGCAAGGACACCGGAGGCGACCTTCTCTATAAGGTCATTTTCCTCCATATAGCTCAATATGGAATCCGTATCAAGAAGTTGATCAGACACAGCAGACGCAATACCCTCTGCAATATCATCTCTTCTTCTGGGAATCAAACCCTGTCTACCCAAAGCTGTTCTCTTGTGAGGTCGAAAGAGCATTTTTATGGCAATAGTATTTGTGCCAATACCCACAGTACCGGAAAGACAAATTTTGAAAATCCAATCGATCCATTGATCAGTGTAGAAATTCAGCAGGATCCCTGACAGTAGTGTCAGGATCGGGAGTGCTATTATGGCTATCTTCCTGCCTGCTTTTATCATATAGCCTCTTCCAGGGCAAACAAATTTGATAATTTTTGAATGAATGTTTTTCATCAAATTCCTGACGATTTAAAATAATATCGGAACTGTAAAACTGCAAGACAGAACAATTCAAATTAACGATTTACAAACCGAATCAGCCTTAGAAACTGGACATAGTTAAGTCACCCGGCTTATTTTACAGAGTCATATCACATTACCGAGTGCAAGAAATAAATGGAGACGAATCATGAAAATTGCCGCATTCAATGGAAGTCCAAGAGGCAGGAAGAGCAACACGGGAATTATGGTAACCGAATTCCTTACGGGAGCAGAAGAGGCGGGTGCTGAAACAGAGCACGTTTTCCTTTCAGAGAAGAAAATCGGCAACTGTCTGGGTTGTTTCAAGTGCTGGATAAATACACCAGGGAAATGCGTTATTCAAGATGATATGACTGAACTCTTAGGGCAAGTAATTAATTCTGATCTTATCATTATGGCAACGCCACTTTACGTCGATGGAGTAACAGGCATCATGAAAAACTTCATGGACAGATTTATTCCGCTTATAGACCCACACTTTGAAAAAGATGAAGACGGGGAATACAGACATGTAAAAAGATTTCCCAAATACCCGAAGATCATGATTATCTCAAATTGCGGTATGCCGGGGCAGGAGCATTTTCAAGCAATCAAACTTCATTTCAGAAGAATGGCAAGAAACACTCACTCTGAAGTAGTTGCGGAAATCTATTTGGACTGCGGCGAGATGCTGAAAAATCAGATCCCTATTCTGAGACCGGCAATTACAAAATACAAGAAGAACCTTCAAAAAGCTGGTTTCGAGATTGCAACTACTGGTGAAATCTCACAGAAAGTCAGCGAGAAACTTGCCAAGCCCCTGCTCCCAGCTAGCATCTTCGTCAGAGAAGCCAATAAATACTGGGACAGGGAGCTTGGAAAACTCAGTAACTAAGGCTACAAAACGAAGCGATCATGTTGGATGCCATAACGAGCCATGATTTCATGATTTACGGCAAGAGCCTCTTCACTGTCTAGAATAATCACATTACCCAGGCTGGTGGTAAGTTCAAGAAAAGTGCCTGTTTCTGTGTCAACCAGCTCAACAAACTGGGAGAAGCTACTTATCGGAGTGCCGTTCACAGTTTCAATTATCTCATTCTGAAGATCTTCATAGCCTGCATTGACCTCACCGGGAAGCATGAAGGTGAGAACTACTATTTCCTCTCTACTTTCGGTCCGCCAATTATCAAAGAGGAATGGGTAGGTCAAATAATCGACTGCATTAAGATACCAGTCATATCCCCAGGACTCGAGATAGTTCAGAGAAAGAGGCATAAATACAGCTCCACCAAAGATGAAGTACTCCGGTGGTGTATCGTAAATCTTATTGGGTACAACAGTAAGATCATGAAGAGTTGTATTCAGTGTCATCTCAACATAAAGAGGAGCTCCATCTCTAATTATCTGAAGAGGTATGGTCTCTCCAACCTGTCTACGGTTAACCATGTAATCGAGTCTTGTACGGCTACCAGATCGGAGCTGAACGGTCCCGTCCCCGGAGATTTCTCTACCGTCGATTTCCATAAGAATATCACCCTGTTGCAATACCGTTGAAGAAGGTGATCCATGAGCCAGCTTTGTTATCATTACGCCGGTTTGTTCCTGTGGAATATTGAAAGCAGAGGAAAATGCTTCATTACGAATAGTCTGATAACTGAAACCAGCTGAAGGAAATCCATCATAGCTTCCATCTTCAATATCTGAGAAGAAGTGTTCAATCACAGGCACTGGTATTACATAACTGATGTTGTCTGCCTGGTTCATTGTCTGCATTGCAACACCGATAATGCGATTGTCGATAATTGCCGGTCCCCCGCTGTTGCCGGGATTAATAGCTGCATCAATCTGCACTGTCAGCAGAGAAAGACCGCTGTGTGCATAGCGTGAGCTTTCAACCCTTGAGATAACACCCTGAGTGGTACTGAGAGCATCACCTCCCATAGGGTAACCATAAACGGTAACCTCTTCTCTAGCCTCAGGCAAACCACCCAGTTCGATAGGGTCTATTCCCGAGAAGAAAGATTCATCATTAACGGTAATAAGAGCAAGGTCTGCCTCATGAGAAACTGCAACTATAACAGCCTGATACCGCTTGGGGTCCCCTTCCTTCCTCACCTGGAGATATGTCTGGTCTGTAACAACATGAGCATTTGTTAGTATCATGTTTCCCTGAACGATACAACCGGAGCCGGAACTCTCCATTGGAGCATCTGTGCTCCACGGAAGGTAAAAGTTGTAAGCCACGCTATTTGTGTAAATTTTAATCATTGCTTGATCAATATTGTCGGACACTGCCGAAAATGAAATCAGAAGCAGCAGTAGAATCATCATACTTTTCATTGTATTCCTCACAAAAAGATAGAGAGTATTGTTGTAATGGTGTATTCTAATGGACTGATGATGTTCCCGCCATTTTCAGGATACCTGTTTTCGAAGATAGGTCTCGATCCCTGCATAAAAGATAAGATCAACACCTAAACCCCAGAGCGCTGCAAGTTGGGAATGATAGAACAGGAATATCTGTGTTATAAAAATACTAACCAGCACGGCCCTTTTAAACCAGAGAAATGCAAGAAAGATGGATTTTCGGAAAGACAGAACTCCGTAAAGAACCATGCAACTGCTAACAAAAGTACCAATAAGAGCGTAACCTGAGGTTTCCCCGGAAAGTACCCATCCGCTGCTGATAAGTCCGAAGATTATACCGAGCTGAGAGAGACTCAGAACCACAAACACCACCATCAGTCCCGGAACAAGTCCCTTCAATGCAATTGTTCTATCAAAACCATCTTCAAACCGTCTCTTGAGTGTATCGTACCATTTTAAAAGTTTCGAAGATGTATCATTCATATCCCCGAGCTCACTTCTCAGGCGATCATTCACCTGTAGCTCTCTTTTGGAAAGTGGAGTCTTCTCAGTTAAAACTCTGAAAAACAGATACATCAGTATGAAAATCACATAGATAACAGCTATGGTGGGTTTGTAAAAATAGTCATTACTATCAGTTATGAATTTTCCCAGTTCATCAAGAAACAAACCGAAGCCCATACCACCGAAAAAGGCAGCAAGCCTTCGAACCGAAGGATTCCAGTACCTGAAAACCATTACGAGCGCTGCGAACATGAGTAAACCACCCCACAGCAGGTGAGCAATATGAAGATCTCCAGTTGAGAGCTGCGGATACCCGGTAGCTGCAAGAAACCCCCTGCTGACAAGTATTGTAACAGAAGCAATAACCATTAACAGTTCAAGGAGATCACCGGTATCAGTGTCTCGTACAAGTGGGCTTTTTCTTTTTTCCATCTGCCAATATAGGCAATACCACAAGAGCAACAAGTATTGGAAGGATTAGTACATGTGCAATCCAACACCACTAGGCATAATCACTCTAAGCAACAGCTTACGATTGACAACAGCGGCACATTAGAGAATCTTAATCAGTACATATTTTAGTATTAAGATAGTAAGAATTAGTAGAATTATAGAAACCAGGGATGAATCATGAAGAAAATTGACTATAAGAAAGAGCTGAAACACCTATACAGACCTTCCCCGAAAAGAGTTAATATTGTCGGTGTACCAGAAATGAATTTCCTGATGATTGATGGCCATGGTGATCCGAATACAGCCAAAGACTATACAGACGCAATTGAAACACTTTTCGCCTTGTCATATGCTCTCAAGTTTATGGTCAAGAAAGGTGAAATAGAGATTGATTACGGAGTCATGCCATTGGAAGGACTATGGTGGGTTGACGACATGTCTCAATTTGACGTCACCGATAAGGCCAATTGGAACTGGACGTCTATGATTATGCAACCGGAATTTGTGACACAAACCCTGTTCTCTGAGGCCTGTCAACAGGTGAAGAAGAAAAAGACTCTAAAGGCATTGCCAAAGATTCGTTTTGAACCATTTTTTGAAGGAAAATCAGCACAAACAATGCACATTGGACCTTTTTCAGAAGAGGGCCCAACAATTGAGCGTGTCCATGAGTTCATCCAAAGCAATGGATATAAGAAAACTGGTAAACATCATGAGATTTACTTAAGCGATATTCGCAGAGCTGCTCCTGAGAAGTGGAAAACAGTAATAAGACAACCATTACAAGAAGTGTAACAAACAGCATACTGGGTTTCTCTACGCTGTTCTTCTAAAACCAGTGAGTCTATACGGTAGGCAATCCATGAGAACGCAGGGTCTATCTTCGTTGGCATGGACAACTAGGGAGGGTGATGACAACACTAAACAGAGCAATTCTCTTCGTGCAAGACATGGATAGTATGACTGCATTCTACGAGGGTCAACTCGGCCTTGTGGTTCAGAGTCGCTCCGAGAACTGGACTCTCCTTGGCGATTCCGGATATGAACTCGCGCTCCACTTGATACCGGAGGAGTACAGGGAAAAGAGATCTGCGTCCACCTCAGAAGTAAATGCTCGAACTCATTCACAGACGAAGCTCTGCTTTTTCACTGAAGATGCAGTTAAATGCCGAGACAAACTGGTTACACAAGGGATTCCGATGAAGGGCCCAGTTTATCTTGACGACATCGTCTACTGTGACGGTGTGGATCCAGAGGGAAACGTGTTTCAGCTTTGGAATGGTTAGCAAGAGCATAATGAAGCAGCACTAAACACCCTTGGAATTGGCTATGTTAATATTTGTGTGAGCTGTTTGTAACGTTAATTAGGATAGGGAAGAAGTGAGAAACGAACAAACAAGGAAAAAATTACTACTAGCTCTCTTGATCATTGAGATGGTTTTGATTGTAGTTTCTTCTGCCATTTACACTCAGTTAGGAAATGGTGACTCCCTTGTTTCCTATATGCTTTTTTTGCCATTGTTTAGTTTGTTATCGATTATTGGAACATACATTGGCATAGGACTATTCAAACTCAAAATTGAGAAAATAAAGCAATTTGTGGTTATCAACGCCATTATTCTTTCTGTTTCAATCGCAGCAGGACTTGTTTTGATAGTCTTTCCAATGATCAGAAATCCAATATAGTATTAGAAAAACAAAATATGCTTGTCTAACAAGAAATGAAGTGGTTGGATGGTGTAATGAATATCAGATACAAGTTTGGCGTAAGTGTATTAAGTGGGATCCTACTGTGGGTAGTTTTTTCCTTCTGTTTCAATACTGAACCTTGGGATTCAAGGTATGGATACAGCACAGTTGGTCTTATTGGATTGGTTCTTGGTCTTTCCTGGCCTAAAAAACCTTTGCTATGGCCGCTAGGGCATTTTGCCGGACAGTTTTTGTATTGGGCTTTTGGATTAATAATAAACTTGCTCTTCTTCAATGGCACTGGTATTAAGTTCTTTATGCCGCTTGCTCTTGGAATGATATCACTAACAATATTTTGTTTACCAGCATTGATCATGTCTTTAGTCGGTGCCGGAATTCGGAAACTTGTTAAGAAATTATCCCATAAATGCTGAAAGACTGCTTACAATCAGCTCAGGTTCTCACCAATGCGAGAATTATCCCTTTGAAACTGAAGCTGTTCCGTGAGAATCTCTTAGTTTCTTCTCAAATCTGATCAGTACTATTTTTTGCTCATCTGTTTCTACTGCGTGGGGATTGGTTTCTCTGAGTTGTTCGATAGCAGTTGTAGCAGAAATTGCACTTCTATGCATTAGCCAGGCGGCCCCGAATGTTCCGGTTCGCCCACAGCCACCTTCACAGTGGACAAGAACTGTGCCTTCTGATTCTTCAACCAGTTTAACAAACCTGAGAAGTTTTTCCAAAGCAGGTGCATCATAATCTTTTATCGGGATTTCAAGCCACTTAACCCCGGGGATCGCAGGATTATACTTTAACTGTTGTTCCTTAGGATCGATAAGAGAAATAATAGTGGTGAGGTTCTCTATTTTCAATTCAGACTGCCTCGGGTTATGAGACCCCAAGAGTTTCGGTTTGTCTATCCACCACTGCATTTCGGTCACCTTTCTTAAGGGATTAAATAAATCCTGACGCTGCTAACATACACTACGGACCCTTTGTGAGGTTACTATATTCCCGTTCAACTTTTGGAGGTAAAATTGCTCTATCCTGTACTGTTAATTATCTGTTGTGCTGGAATACTCCAGGGCTTCTGTGGATTTGGCTACTCGCTGCTTGCTCTTCCTGTTATCTGCCTCTTTGCGCCGGCTCAATGGGCAGTTCCTGTCATAGCAGTCTCGAGTTTAGCCCTAAATATCATGGTGCTTAGTACTTCATGGCGAAACCTAAGACTCAGAGGATTCATTCCGCTTGCTGTTACCGGTATGCTTTTCACACCTCTGGGTGCATGGATGCTAGGTTCCATGTCGGACACAGCTGTACGGGTGATTATAGGAATAACAGTAACCACTGCTTCATTAGTTTCACTTTCCAGGTGGGCACCTCATATGAGAAGAAATCCCCTGGGCATGGCAGTAACAGGTGCACTATCAGGCATTTTCAATGGTCTAACCACATTCAGCGGCCCCCCTGCAGTAATCTATTTGTCTGCAACAGAAACAGAAAAGGGGTCTTTCAGAGCCAATTTGTCAGCATTCTTTCTTGCGCTCACTATTGTAGCAATACCTTCTTTTGTAGGAGCAGGAGTAACTTCAGCCTCCAATCTGATAGAGGCTGTTGTATACCTACCAGCAGCGGCCTTGGGGGGAACAATAGGAATCCTTCTCGCAAAAAAAATAGACAGCGCTGCTTTTAGAAAAACTGCTCTGGTTATTCTTTCTCTTCTTGGTGTTTCAGGAGCTCTGCAGGCCCTGATTTAGTCTAGATCAACAGTTGCTTTGATTCTACAGATAACCCAGATCTCGAAGAGCTGGTCCAATTCCCATTCCGACAACTTCAATTCCAGGGTAAGCTGGTGGCGTAACCCAGTAGTTCAAAACCATCTCCATTTGAAGTGAATCCGGTACTATAGATGTGGTTTCTGCTGGATCGGATATAAGGTTATAAGAGCGGAAAGTATCATATTCTGGATACCAGATTGTCTTTATAAAGTCACTGGTTACTGCTGCTGCTAGAAAAGGTGGTCCTGTATTTAAATCGCTGGAAGGAATTCTTCTACTGGAAGGTAAATTCTCCGCAAAAAGATCAATACCATCAAAATCAGAAAAGTCTTGAGGTGAAGCTATATTAATCCTACCAAGAATTGTTGGAAGGATATCCATTTGTGCTGCTGGATAATCAATTCTCTGCCCTGCAGGGATACTGGATCCAGACATTATGAAAGGTACACGAAGTATCTCATCGTAAAGAGTCTTGCCATGACCGCCGTAACCGTGCTCCAGGAATTCTTCCCCGTGATCCGCTGTTACAATGATTATCGTGTTATCTGCAATCCCCCTGGCTCTTAGCTCCGCAAAGAGACGTGAGAGTTGATAGTCTGTCCAGGCAATTTCACCATCATAGAGAGCAATGAGATCGTCTTTCAGCTCCGGATTAGCAATAGCTCCCTCGGGAGTAAAAGTCCACACAGAATCCTCAAGCGTTTCACCGCTCCATAGAGTATCAAAAGGAGCAGGTGGAGAATATGGATCATGGGGATCAAATAAGTGTACTGCGAGAAAGAATGGTTGATCGTTATCACTCTGACGCAACCAGGTTATCACGCTGTCTACAGTTTCTCCTGCAAGTCCGTGCCCTTCAGGATTGCATTGAAAGTGATCATATCCACGATGATAACCGAATGTCTCACTCATAAGGAAAATATTGAAAAATGCTGCGGATGTGTATTTTTCGCCATGAAGAATGGTTGCTATTGTGGGTAGGTGTGAGTTCATACCAAAGATGCGCTCTTGCGACACATTCATTGTAACACCGTGTGACTTTACAGATCTTCCAGTGAGAATGGAGGCGGTAGCTGGGAGGGTCCACGAAGCCTGTGCTCTGGTGTTCATCCAGGTGGTTCCCTCTGCGGCAAGACTGTCCAGGCATGGGGAAGTGTTTCTTTCATACCCATAAAATCCAAGATGGTCAGCTCTGAGTGTATCAATAATTACAAGAACCACATTGGGTCTGCTTTGTGTGCACCCCGAAAAAAGTCCTGTATAAATGAATACCAATGAATAAAGTAGTTTATGCGAAAGCTTTGTCAAACACTCCTCCTCTCCATAGATTTTTAAACCGTATCATAAAGCATAAGAAAACACATGCAAAGTTAGTCGAGATCAGTAATATGAACAGCTGCTTCAGCATCTTTCATGTCTAGTACAAGATGAGTTGCTTTGGTTTTCCAGGTGCCTTTTCTGAACCAAAACCAACCGATAACGGTAACCACAGTATTGGAGACAAACATAGACCACCAAATGCCAAGCGGGCCTAACCCAAAGGTATAAGCAAGCAGGTAGGCTCCCGGGATCCTAAGAAGCCAAAGCCGTGACATGTTAAGAACCATTACAGGCATTGTATAGCCAGATCCCTGAAAACTTCCGAGAAGAACCATCAAGAATCCAAAGACGAATACTGAAGGGGTGGTTATCATGAACATTGTTTTCCCCAGTTGAATCACTTCCGGATCATTAACAAAAGCTCTTGATATATCTGCTCCAAAAAAGAACATCCCAAGAGTTATTGGCAATAGAATTAACCCGATCATAAGCAGAGCAGTTTTTGTAGACTTTTCTGCTCTGTTAACATTGCCGGCACCGAGATTCTGCCCAACAGCTGCAGCATTTGCCTGGCTAAGCCCCATAGCAGGTACGAATGCCATGTGTATTATTCTGTTGCCTACACCAAAGGCAGCTGTAACCGCACTACCGAACGAATTTACAATTCCAATCATGAATGTGAACCCAAGGCTTGTTGCCAGCTGACCCATTGAGACCGGAAGGCCTATCTTCATTATCAGCCTCATCATGGTGCTATCAGGTTTCAAATTAGAAAGAGTGATCTTTACCCCGTTTGTACCCTTGTGAAGTCGGTACATGCCAATTCCGGACGCAAGAGCCCTGCTGAAAACAGTTGCTACAGCGGCACCAACAACACCCATCTCTGGAAATGGACCAATTCCAAAAATAAGAATTGGATCCAGAATCAGGTTCACAATAACTGTAATAAGGTTAACTTGCATTGGCCCAACTGTATCACCCAGGCCAGTACTAATACCCTGATAAACAAAAAATACAAAAAGGAGAGGAAATCCTGTGAAGATCCAACGCATGTATTCATATGTCATCTGCCATGAATCGGCCGGAGTTTTAAGCAGGTTAAGAATTTGAGGAGTGAATAAAAAACCAGCGATACCAAAAACAAGACCGATACCTGTAAGCAAAAGCAATAGTTGGCCGGCAACCAAGCTAGCTTTTTTTTCATCACCGGCTCCCTTAAATTGACTGACAAGAGTAGTTCCAGCTGCACCAAGACCCATTGCGAGGGCAAAAGCAATAAAAAACACATGCATTGTTATAGTCGGGGCCGTTAGCGCTTGTCTGCCAAGCTTACCCAGCCAGAAAGCGTCAGCAAGGTTGTAAAAGGTTTGAAGCAGATGGGAGAGCATAACAGGCCATGCAAGAAGCAAAAGCTTCCCCCTGACTGAGCCTGTTGTCATATCAATAACGCCGGTGGTTTTAACCCTATTCAAAGTGCACTCTCTTCATATACAGGTGTTGAGTGGGAAACATAACACAGCATACAAACCGTAACACAAACCGTAACACAAACCACAACATTAAGCGTTACAAATTCCTATTGCAAGGAAGAATTTATTATATACGCTCCTGCGTTATGAAAATACGACATAACCCGTTCGTTTTACTAAAGAAAAGAGTTGGCAATGAATTTAAAAGAGGCGAAAAAGAAGGTACTTGAAGGTCTTGAACTGCAGGAAGTAAACTCAGGTGTATACTTCGGTGAGTGGATGAAGGTTCAGGGAAAAGATGTAGTTGAATCCATTTGTCCGGCCGATGGTCATGTTTTGGGCTCTGTTGCACAGGGCACAGAAGAAGATTACGAAAAGGTAATGATCGCTGCGGAAGATGCATACAAAGTGTGGTCCAGGGTTCCGGCACCCAGAAGGGGAGAAATAATCAGGGAAATTGGCTCTGAGCTCTTCAAAAACAAGGAATTGCTTGGCCTCTTGATTACCCTTGAGGTGGGTAAAACAGTTACTGAAGGTGCAGGTGAAATTCAGGAAGCAATTGATATTGCAAACTTTTGTGTTGGACTCTCCCGCCAGCTGTACGGTCTGACTATCGCCAGTGAAAGACCAGAACACAGACTAATGGAGCAATGGCATCCTCTGGGAACCATAGGAGTTATCACTTCATTCAACTTCCCTGCAGCAGTTTGGGCCTGGAATGCATTGATTGCTGCTGCTGTTGGTAATGTTACAGTTTGGAAGCCCTCCAGCAGTGCTTTGCTGACGGCTGTTGCAGTGTCTCACATTGCTAACCGCGTAGTAAAAAGAAACGGACTTCCCCCCATATTCCTGCTTTCATGCGGAAGTGGACGAACAGTTGGAAACCTGCTGGTTAACGACAAGAGAGCGGCTCTTATCTCATTCACAGGATCAACTGCTACAGGAAGAAGAGTCGGAGAGCAGACAGCAGCTAGATTCGGAAAGTCTATTCTCGAACTCGGTGGCAACAACTGTGCAGTTGTTACACCTGATGCAGACATCGACCTCGCTGTAAAGGGTGTTGCTTTCGGAGCAATGGCTACAGCAGGACAAAGATGTACATCAACAAGAAGAGTGCTCATTCACAGCAGCATTTACGATAATTTTGTAAGCCGGCTTCAGAAGGTATATGGAAGTGTAAACATCGGCAACCCGATGAATCCTCATACAGTTGTTGGCCCTCTGGTAGATGCCGGTGCTGTCGAGGATTTCAAGAGTACTGTAGCTAAGGCACAGAAACAGGGCGGACGAATTCTTCATGGTGGACTACTGTTCAGTGTCGAAGGTTGCAAAGATGGCTGCTACGTATCCCCTACAATGATCGAAATGGAAAAACAAGATGGAATCGTTCTTGAGGAGACCTTTGCTCCTATACTTTACGTAATGAAGTACGAAAGCATTGATGATGCCATCGCCACGCATAACGCTGTTCCTCAGGGTCTTTCTTCAGCAATCTTCTCAAACAACATCCGCGAAACGGAATACTTCATTAGCGCAGCAGGATCGGACTGTGGAATTGTAAATGTAAACACTTCCTCAGCGGGAGCAGAGATAGGTGGTGCCTTCGGAGGAGAGAAGGAAACTGGCGGTGGGCGTGAAAGCGGAAGTGATTCGTGGAAGTACTATGCAAGAAGACAGACTGTTACAATAAACTACGGTAAAGACATACCTCTTTCCCAGGGAGTTGAATTCCCCGTATAGAAAGTTCAAAATTAAGAACGAGAGTGCCTTGCTGCACTCTCGTTCTTAAGAAGCATCGCCTGATACGTATCCCTCTCACTCGCCTGTTTTGGAATTAGTTGGGGCTGGGAATGCCCATTTCGAAATGATAGACAGAAGATCATCCCTGGAATATGGTTTCACCAGACAATCATTAAGCCCGGATTCCAGGTACAATTCATACTGCCCGGTCATAGCATGCCCTGTCGTGGCAATGATAGGCACTGTTACCCCCATTTCCCGAATTTTTTTGGAGGCAGTCAGGCCATCCATTACAGGCATCTGTATATCCATTAGAACAATATCAAAGTCATTTTTCTCCATTAGCAAAAGAGCATCTTTTCCATTCACTGCTGTTTCGTATTTGATTCCAGCCTCAGCCAAAAACAAACCGGCAATCTCAGTGATCACCTCATGATCCTCAACCAATAGAACAGATACTCCTTTGATTTCAGCTTTCATCTGCTCAGGTGAACGATACTCTTCCGCAGTTCTAGTGTCTGGAGTGTTCAAAGTCAAAATGCACTTGAAAAGACTGCCTTCTCCTAGAGAACTCTCGACAGTCAGTGTTCCGCCCATGGCTGTGACCAGCAGGTGACAAATTGAAAGCCCGAGACCCGTTCCTCCAAATTTCCGTGTCATCGAAACATCCATCTGATGGAATGGTTCAAACAGATCGGCAAGGATCTTGCTATCCATTCCAATGCCTGTATCTCTAACGGCAATTTCAATTTCACAGGAGTTTTCTCCATTACTAAGAAGCTTGGAGCTAACTAAAACATTTCCGTTGTGAGTAAATTTTACAGCGTTCGATACCAGATTTCTCAATATTTGTGAAACTCTGAGGGGATCTCCGATGAGCAATTCAGGGATGGAATCGTCACAGTTAATTTCCAGACTAATCCCCTTGGTTTCCGCCTCGAGATCGAACAGTTCAACAGTTTCCCGTACAATTTCTTTAAAACGCAGAGGGATGGCTTCAAATGTCAGTTTGCCGGCATCTATTCTCGAAAAATCAAGAACATCATTAAGCACCCCGAGCAAAGACTTTGACGCAAAGTGAGTCTTTTTTAGGTAATTTTCCTGATCAGGTGTCAGGTTTGAATCAAGAAGAAGCTCGAGCATTCCTTGAATCACATTCATCGGTGTGCGTATCTCGTGGCTGATCATTGCCACAAAGTCACTTTTAGCCTTTGTCGATGCCTCTGCAATCTCATTGGCCATCTGAAGTTCTACATTTCTAAGTCGATAAATCTCTAACTCATTGCTTTTCTCCAAAGTCTCCATTTCGACTTTTAGTTGAGCTATATGACGATTCCGTGAATCATCCATGAACTTTTCTTTAGCAGAAGAGTACCTTTTCTGATAATCAAGAGCTTCACGGAAGAGAGACTGGCGCTCCTTCAGCGATGATAAGTCCATGAGAGTCGGTAATTCAATTTCATAATTATCTAACTCCCGATTTACCTCCAGAGATTCAAGAAACAATCTCTCTGCTTTCTTATCCTTCCCCTGAGTGATGTACACTCTTGCAAGCATCCACAATGCGCCTGCTTCTCCTCTTTTATTACCGGTTCTTTTACTTAGTTCAAGAGCTTTTTCTGCATTCTTTTCCGCTTCTTTAATCCTGCCAGTTTTGTTTGCCATATTGGCGGCATTGATAAAAGCCACAGCCTCAAAGTCGGGAATGTCGAGATCATTTATTAGTTTAGCTGATTCACTGTATTTATGGTATGCCGTTTCATAGTCTTCTGCAGCCTCATTGTTAAGACCCATGTTGTGGCAGGATACTGCTTTTTGTTCCAAATTCTTAGCCTTATCCGCGGCGACCATAGCCTTGTTGATATAAGATTTGCTATTGTCTAGATCACCCAATCTTATATAAATGATACCTAGATTATTGTATATTCCGGCCAATTGTTCAGCTTCACCGGATTCAAGAATAATGGACAGGGCTTTAAGGGCATTCTCAAGAGACTTATTGTAATCACCCCTCACTCCATAATAGGCACTGAGGTTTTGGTAAATCCTGTGATTCCAGTCAGGGGTGGAATACTCATCAGCCAATTGCTCCGCTTCTTTGAGGAGCTTGAACATCTCTGCGGGACTCTGCATATGCAAAGCAAAAGCCAACTCAATAAGAAGCCTGATTCTTGCAGAACCTTCTGTGCGAGCTAATTCTTCTTTCAACCGAGTTATTTTATCCACTGACCCTCCAACTTATAAAAACTATAGGAGATAGTATATAAAAATAGTTGAAGAGGTACTATGGGAAAATGGTATATGATTTCTATTGCAATTGCGAAAGATCAGAAGAAGGTTTCAGCTATTCTCCAAGTTCCCTGCTGGAGAACCATTGAATGCCTGTAAACAGAATCTTCATTGAGTATTGAGATAAAAACAACAGCTGTATCTCCCAACATTTCATGGTCTTCACAATTGATCATATCTCTGGAGTATGGAAGTTCACTTCTGAAAAACGGGGAATCAATAATCACAGAGATGAGATCCTGTTCAGAGAGTGAGCAAACTTCAGATGAGCTGATTTGAACATCCAGATCTTGGCGGAGCTGGTTGGCCACCTGATCCGGTGCCATCCTCAACATAACCATAACAGTAGAAAGTGCTTCCTGATTTTCAATAGTAAGTGCTCTGTAGATAGTATCACCATCAGCTCTGTATAGAGCATCCAGAATTGTATTCATGTCGGCTTCGGGGGTAGCAACTCCCCGAGCTACAAGTAGCAATAGTGAGAGGATAGCAATTCTCTTCATAAAAATCCCTTCAGGAATGAAAGAGCCAGAGGATGGAATAACCCATCCTCTGGTAGTATCTACACTATTCGCTTAAAAGAGTTTCAAGAACAGCGGCAAGTGCTTCCTCGTTTGCAGGATCAGCACCAACTGCATGGAAAGCAACAGTGCCATCCTGAGCAATTACATAAAATGTTGGGATGCCCTCAACGAAGTACTCTTGGGCTACCTCGTCACCATTTATAACGATGGGATAAGTGTATCCGTTTTCAGTCATGAATGCTGCAGGGTCCTCCTGCTCCCATGTATTAACACCGATAACGACAAGTTCATCTCCATGAGTATCGTGGATTTCCTGAAGAGTTGGCATTACTTGGCGACATGGACCACACCACGTTGCCCAGAAGTCTAAAATAACGACTTTACCGCGAAGATCCTCCAGAGCAATGGTTCCACCATCGGGTGTAGGGAGAGACCAGACTGGGGCTGGTGCACCAACTGCTATAGCACCGACATACTCTTTCGAAGAAAATCCATCAGGACATTCAAGAACAAAGACTGATGGGTCCGGCTGAATATCAACATTGATGTCTTGCAGAGTTACTGTGTAGTCCATACCGGATCCGTCTGGACCCCAAACTGACATTCTGTTTGCTCTGGGAAGGAATGTTTCAGCATCTATCCACCATGTTGATGTGTATGGAGGCATTTCTACAGTTACCACATGACATAGATGACCGTCAATTTCTTCCTGCTCCAGCATTTCGTATCCGGCTGCATTCAGCTCTGCACCAAAAGGATCTGTTGTAATTAAATACTCAACCAAAAGAACACCCTGAGGAGCGCTTTGAACAAGACGGGAGGCTCCCATTTCAATTAGTCCATAATGGAATTCCATTAACTGTGGATCAAGAAAGAAAGCTGTGACTCCGTCAGCAGCGACAGTACCAGAAGAGATTTCTTCGCCAACTTGAAGGGAGTATTCCGCATAAACAGAAGCTTCCTCTGTGGTTGCACCCTTCTGAAGAACTGCGCTAGCGGTCAGAGATAGCTCAGTAGTATCAGCCTCCACGAAATATCCTTCAAGGGTCATGTTGTATGAAACAGCGTTGACACCGAGAACAGCATCGGTAGCTGCCATAAGCAGATCCTGAGGATTCGTCGATACATCAACCGAAGCATCAGGGGTTTCCAAATCAGTATTAACCTCTTCTGTTGCAGACTCTCCGCAGGCAAAAAGCAACAGCAACAAACCCGCAATTGCGATTTTTTTCAT
Organism: Candidatus Fermentibacteraceae bacterium; assembly: GCA_016744855.1. GTDB lineage: Bacteria > Fermentibacterota > Fermentibacteria > Fermentibacterales > JCC-6 > Sabulitectum. The sequence continues at coordinate 240,522 of JADGDO010000003.1, forward strand.
AATAATTCCTTTCATTTTTCTTCTACCAGTTTTCTTATGTCAATAGCCCTATCATCATCATTACCAGGTGTTTCAGCTATCCCGGGAGTAGCTGCAAATCGAGGAGCATTAAAGAGAGAACGAAGGCCATTCAAACCAATTGTTCCCTCACCAAAATGCTCATGTCTGTCTCGGTGACTGTCACATTCCACTTTTGAATCATTCATGTGAAATGCTTTTACGTTACTGCATCCGAGAACACTATCAATCTGCTCAACAAATACTGAAACAGTTTCTGTGTCTGAAATTTTGTATCCGGCGCCATGGGCATGAGCAGTATCAATACAGTAACCAATAAGTTCCGGGAGTTCTGAACATTCTCTGATCACAGCAAGTTCCTCCAAAGAAGTTCCTATAGTGGTCCCCGCACCAGCTGTATTTTCAAGAAGCAGTAAGGGCCCACCAGAGACTTCAGGTAATACTCGACGAAGAGCTGAGGAAATCATTTCAATCCCCTTTTCAAGACCGGCTTTCTGATGGGCGCCGGGATGCATTACCAGATATCCTATGCCCAATTCCTTGCACCGATCAAGCTCCTCCCTTAGCGCAATGTATGACTTCTCAACAACTTCAGGATTTGCCGACGCAAAATTAATAAGGTATGAAGCATGTGAAACAATTATCAAATCCTGTGAAACCTCTAGAAATTCGGATTTCACGGAAGGAGAAATCTCTTTGTTTTTCCATCTTCTTTGATTTGCTGTGAAAATTTGGCCGGCGCTCAATCCAAGCTCTTTTAACTTGATTGGAGCCTTGTGCAGGCCTCCTGCTGTTGAGACGTGTATTCCTGAAATCATAAGTTGAATGTCTTTCTAAAGTGAGCAGATGTTTGTTCGGCACGATGAATGAGTTTTTTTCTGACCAAAACCATGCGATGTTGAATATTATCAGAATTAGCCCATGCTTTTTCCAAAACAGCAACAGCTGATCCTGCGGGAACACCGAGTTCACCCATAGGAAGGTACTCTTCGAGTTCTACCTGCTCCATAAATCTCACACACTTGCTGGAGTAGGATATTGAGACAGGAACAGTTCCGCTGGCAACTGCCATGATAAGGCCATGGAGCGGTGAGGTGATCAAAATCCTGCAAGAAGCAATAAGGCTGACAAATTCATCAGTTTTTGAAGTATCTGCAATACTCACGCCGGAGGAATGGCTCATTCTGCTCCGAACAAGATCACAGAATTCTCGATCATCATTCGAAAGTGAACCAGTGTGAAAAGGAAAAAGAATCACTTCTGAGCCGTGTCTGCTCACATGGTTATCCAGAATTTCTGCCCAAGCATCAGCTGATGGCAGCGGATCTGGAGCTTGATAATTTTTGAACCTTCTACGTATCTCAAGAGGTAAGATCTTTCCGGATCTGTTTGATACATTCCGGGGAGCTGCTCCAAGAATATTAGGCTTCTCGAGATTGGAATTCTTAATGGGGAGAGTTAGAGCACAATCTGCCGCAAGAATCATATCCGGTTCGCGAAATCCAAGTTTGTGCAGAGTGTTAAAAGAACCTCTATCTCGAACGGTGATACCATGGCAGCCTTTAAGAGCAAGTCTGGTAAAACACGGGGTGAGTGGAGCAAGCTCATTTCCCTGACCAATGCCTACTGCCCAAGCAAAAGCCTTTTTCCTGAATAGGATAGCTAGGTAAAGGGGCAATAAATTATAGAGGCTGTACGCCATCGATGAAACATCCTGAACAAGCTCTCCACCACCGACAATGATTATGTCACTCCACATTGCAGCAGCAAGGATAGCCCTGAGCCTTCCCCCTGAGACATCAAAACACTTTATTCCCGGATACCTCTCAGCAGTGCGAGTTGGAGCAGCAGAAAGAACTCCTATCTCCACTCCCATTTCAGAAAGAGCCTGAAACTGGGATTGGAAAATAACAGTATCACCAAAATTAGACCCTCCAGCTTCAAGCTCTCCCCAGCTGAAAGAAATTACTTTTTTCAGTGTCTTCCTCCGAAATCCCTAACCGTCTCTGCCATCTCCCGAAGCCTTTTATCGGTTATTCCCAAGATTGTATCTGCGGGATAAGACCCATGTACACTTCTCTCTCCGGCTTCAATGCCCGTTAGAAGAGAAATGCCTTCTGCTATACATGAAATCGGATAAATGTGGAATTGCTTTTTCTCAACTGCTTCTATAACATCCCTGTGAAGTTGAAGGTTAACAACATTGGAATCAGGAATCATAACACCCTGATTTCCGGTAAGGCCTCGTTCTTTGCAAACTTTGAAATGACCCTCAATCTTGTAATTAACTCCACCAATAGGTTGAATTCTACCGTGCTGATTAACAGATCCGGTTACAGCAAGATCCTGACGGAGAGGAACACCGGACAGAGCACTTAGAAGAGCATAAAGTTCTGTAGAACTTGCACTATCACCATCGACTCCCCCGTAACTCTGTTCAAACACTATCCCGGCCGAAAGACACAGTGGATAATCTTTTGCAAAGTGTTCACGGAAGAAGCCGGTAATTACATAAACTCCTTTTGTGTGTATCCGACCGGACATTTCTGATTCGCGTTCAACATTGATTATGCCTTCAACACCGGGGCTAACTGTTGCAGTTATTCTGCTTGGTAAGCCAAAAGAATGATCAGCACCAGAGTAAACAGCGAGACCATTAAGCTGACCAACAGCTGAACCGTCAGTATCAACCATTACCTGGTTTTCAAGGATCCTGTTTGTAGCATAATCCTGGCCCATGCTCAGTCGGTATTGCTTCTCACTGATAGCTTTCGTCACATCAGCCGCGGTGACAACATCGTGACCCTCCTGGTTAGCCCAGTAGGATGCCTGTCTCACATAGTCGGCAACCATGTTGAATTTCAATGAAATTTTATCCTGCCTACCCGTAAGTCTTACAGCCTGCTCGGCTATAGAACCCATAGCCTCATTACTAAGGGGCAGAATTGATTCTGACTGACAGATATAGGCAATGACACCGGCAAAATCTCTTATGTTTTCCTCATTCAAGCTCATAGAGTCATCAAAGTCCGCTCTAACTCTGAAGAGATAACCAAAATCCGGGTCCTGAGATGCAAGCGTAGAGTAGAGCCATGATGGGCCTATAAGAATAACCTTCACGTCCACATCAATAGGCTCCGGTTGCAGTTCAATTGGCATGAAAGCCCTGGTCATCTCGTTGGGTCTCGTAATAACTGTTCTGTTTCGTACGGTTTGAATCAGGGTCTGCCACAGTCCAGGCTGCCGTACAACATCCATTGCATTAATAATGAGATATCCACCATTTGCACGAAGGAATGAACCTGCGCGTATCATAGTGTGGTCACTGTAGGGTTTGCTGTCTATAACAATCCTGTCAATGTTTCCAAAAAGTCTGACTGCGTCAGGAAACTGCTCCACAACAACTGGTCGTTTCTTGATGTCAGAATTATCGACAATCAGGTTAACTTCGAAAATGATATAGGGGTCGGCTTCCTCTGTATTTGCTGAAAACACATCGATGTTCGTTAGAATTGTCTCTTCAATCTGATTGACATACTCAGCAGATTCCTTGCCTCCGAGGCCTGAAAGCCGGTCTAGAATTCCTGCGACAGTTGGTTTAAGAATTCTCTTATAAAGCTTTTCTATCTCAACCTGAGCTTTTATCTCAATTGATTGAGAGTGTCTGATAGCTGAAGTCAGGAGCTTAAACAATTCTGTGTGAAGCTCTCTGTACTCCTTCAATTTCTCAGGTGTAATTTTTTCTTCTGCCGCCATCTGCTGCAATTGCTCATAGGTGTGCGGTTTTCCTTCTATAACGGGAAGCACATCGGGTCTGCTCTGCCCCTGCCCCGAGGGTATACTTACAACAGCAAACCCTGCGCTGACTGCTTCACTTTCCACCTTGCCCATATGAGTTTTCTTCTCGTTGGAAAATTCCTCAATCAGGGCACCTTTAGCTGCGGCTGTACTTTCACTTCTAAGGACAACCGGAATATTCTTTTTAAGAAGTTCTACGCAGAGTTCAACACCTTCTTTGAATTTCCTTCCTTCTCCTTTTGGAAAAACAAGAGCTCTTGGTCTGGTCGAGTCCTCAAAATTGTAGACATAACAGAGATCTGTAAGTTTGTCTGTCGTTGTATCTATCTTGTCAAGAATCCTCTTAACAGTTGTTTCTCGTCCACTACCCGAAACACCTGTTACAAACATGTTGTAACCGCTGCTGGGGATCTCAAGCCCGAGTTTTACTGCCCTGACAGCCCTGTCCTGACCGACTATCTCTTTGGAGGGAGAAAGTTCACTGCTTTTGCTGAATTCAAAGAAATTGTCAGGACATGTCCATTTAAGCTCAGCGGGTTTCAGAGATTTCAGAGGCTTGGCTGTCATTTTCATACCTTCCGGCAAAGTGTGTAGTTCTACAAAATTGTACAGCATAGAATACCATAATTTGTTCTTTTTTCAAGACACAACATTTAATCGCAGGATAAGTGCGGAAAAGAAATTCAAAAGCAAAAAAATGTTTTGCTACCGAGTCCGGCTGTTCTTCCTGAAACGAGCATCACTTCTGATAAATGCCTCTATACCCCTGCTCTTTGTAAACAAGACTGTTTGTCGACAACAGTCAATTGCCATTGTTGCTGAATAAGCATAGGATAAGTGTGCAACTGCTTACAGAGAAACCAAAACGAAAGAGGGGGAAAATGCAGGCATTCTTTGATTCTCTGCCAGGGATTCTATCCACATACGGGCTGAAAGTGCTTATGGCTCTTCTAATTATTTTTGTTGGGCGCTGGATTGCTGCTCTTATCAAGAAAACAGTTAGAAAAGCTCTTCTTAAGAAAGATGTTGACCCAACCATTGTCAATTTTTCTTGTTCGATTGCATATGTAGCTTTGATGGCTTTTGTACTTGTTGCTGCTCTAGGTCAGCTTGGAGTCCAAACCTCATCCATTGTAGCAATTCTCGGTGCATCGGCCCTAGCTATCGGCCTTGCGCTGCAGGGCTCCCTTTCCAACCTCTCAGCAGGTGTAATCCTAATGGTTACAAGACCGTTCAAAATCGGTGATTACATAGAAGCCAGTGGAGACAAAGGTGTTGTAGAGCTTATCAGCCTACTTGCAACTACTTTAAAAACGGTCGACAACAAAAAAGTGATTGTTCCGAATGCAAAACTTACCGGTGGCTCAATTACAAACTACACTGCTGAAGAAATCCGAAGAATTGATCTGACTGTTTCAGTAGCATATGACTGCGATCTGAGAAAAGTACGAACCGTTCTTGTTGATGAAGTGCTGAAAGATTCAAGGGTTTTAAAAGATCCAGAGCTTTTTGTAGGTGTAGTCGAGATGGCAGACAGCTCGGTCAACCTAGTAGTCAGACCATGGGTAAAAACATCAGATTACTGGAATGTTTTCTTTGCTCTTAATGAAAGCATCAAACTGAGACTGGATGCAGAGGAAATCTCCATTCCATTCCCACAGGCAGATATACATCTTTTCAACGCTGCTCAGTAGCTAATCAACAACCTGACGCACAATTGTTCGCTCCGCTGTGGTTTCACAGCGGAGCGCCAGTGTGGCACCCTTTCTTCTAAGAATTACAGATGCTTTCCGGTACCAGGGTGAGGGTACAAACACATCAACAACACCCGTTTCATCTTCCAGCATAAAAAAACCTGCTCCACCTTTCAGAGAACGACCTGTGATTACCCTCCCCCACACAACGGACTTCCCCCGCAAAGGCATCTCCGCGATACAGATTGTTCCGGAAGGTCTTGTTTTGAATGCAAGGGGGTGCGACTCTGTGGTTACCTCCATAAGCTGAAGTTCTTTCTCAGCTCTTACGGATGGTATGTATGAAGGTAGTGGAGGAGGTGGCATCCCGAAGGGGAAAAGAGAGCTCCCCCCTTCTTGAATACACCATGCTGCCTGAGAGCGATTCATACTCATTGAGTCGAAGCAACCGGCAATAGCCATGTTCAGACCAACTTTCAGCCCGATACCGACAGACCTAACCTGAACTGGATGCGTATATGGCCTTCCTCTTCTGATCTTTTCAAATTCGATCTCCCCCATTCCATCCAAGTAACCCATACCTATCATGATAGAATTTTCAGAGGGCGATGTGCAGAACCATTCCGAAGTGTTTGCATCAGGAGGAAGTATCCTTAGACCAAGCCTTCTTGCTTCCTCTATGTAAACAGGATGCCTGTAAAAGCCTCCTCCCGCTGCCAGAAAGGCTGCCATCGCATCGGCTGGTCTTTCAGCTTTTATAGAAGCGTAAGCAGACGCCACTGCAGCATAAGTCATGGAATGAGCTTTGCAGAAACCATATCCGGCATAACCTGAAAGCAGCTCCCAGGCTCGTTCCGCTATTAATCCTGAAAAACCGTTTCCCAGGCATCTCCTGACTATTTCATCACGCTCAACGGTTTTACGTTTCAGCCTTCTGCGCATAAGATCACCCTCTGCAGGAGATAGCCCCAGAAGTACACAAGCTGCTTCTGTAACATTCTCTTGGTAAAGCATTACTCCTCGGTTCTCAAGAAGGATGTTACGAAGGGGAGAGGGAATATTTCTTTCTCCACCGGCCATATACTTGTCACGTCCTCCGCCCGAGGCTGCCCCCGGCCTTACCAGAGCAAGAGCCCTCGCAACATCTTCTACAGACTGAATGCTCATTCTCTTTAAAAGACCCCTCATTGCAGGGCTTTCTATATGGGGCACCCCTATAGTAGCACCCCTGTTAATCAATTCACAGGTTCTCGATTCAAGAGAACCGTTGTGGTTTACGAGCTTGACAGGATCAGTCTTACCTGCAGCAAGTGAGAGAGAGGTGAGCCCTCTCTGCCCTAAAAGATCCATCTTTATAAGACCAGCGTACTCAACTCCATGCATGTCCATCTGGGTAACTGGCAAGCCTCCGCTGCACATCTCCACGGGAACTGTTGAGGCAATAAGATCTTCTCCGACAACAACCCCGCACGGGTGAGGCATCAGGTGGGAAGGAAGCCCATTTAAAAGCTCAGCGTGCTCCATAACGATTGCTGGCAAAGGCTGTTTCCACACCGGATTCCATGGAGACCGTGACAATTTAGCCAGAACATCAGTTTCATCTCTGGAAATCCCACAGGCCGAAGCTGCAACCCGTACTGCCGACTTTGTGCGGTATGTCACTGTTGCTGATACAGCTGCAGTTCTCTCTCCCCATTCAGCCAGAAACCATTTGTATACCATGTCTCTTCTGCTTCCATCTATGTCGAGATCGATATCGGGAGGATCATCGCGCAAGCGGTTAAAAAATCTGGAGAAAGAAAGTCCGTATCGAATTGGACAGATTGCAGAAAGGCCAAGAAGCCTCGAGACCAAACTGCCTGCAGCAGACCCTCTGGCAACAGCCAGTATTCCTCTATCTTTGCAATAGGAGATTATCCTGTGAAAAACAAGAAAATAACCACAAAGGCCAGCACTGCTTAGCTCACGAAGTTCATCAAAAAGCCGTTTTTCTGCAGCTTCACTTCTTCCGTATTCCTCTCGAAGCCTGGGAAACAGTATCTCTCTCAGTCTACCGCTATCGTCGTCGGTTATAACCGGTGGCCTGTATGGACTTTGTACGGGAAGAGTGCAAACAAGCTCACAAAGTCTCAGATTGTTTTCCAGAGCAAATGGAGCAGCTCTCCACAGCTTCGGAGAGTACTGAACTGGAGATTCAAGGCAGGAGAAGAAGGGTGATTGCTGGACATGAGGGTCTGGAAGCAATTCATCTGCCTTGCGGAGGATGGAATGAACAATAGGAGATTTTTCACTAACGTACATTGAAGGGAAACAGGCAATTGGAAGAACACCAAGTGGGCAGTCCGGGTCAGGCTGACCCGGCAAGACTGGAATGTATACCAACCCCCTCCAGCCCTTCTCAAGAATGTGTGTGGCATGCGATACATCCTTCACAAGAGAGAAGAGCTGATCGGAATCAGCAAATGCTTCCAGGTGATTAACTCTCTCTTCAAGGTGAACTGAAGTTACAAGCCTGCAAAGTTGCCCCCAGCCAGATGCCAGGGCTCCTACGACAATAATTCCACCTATAGTTTCAATTTCTGCACCAGCAACACCCTTGAAGCCTGCTTTTGTAGAGGCTTCAGCAAAGCGGTGCTGACCGTAAACACCGCCGGTATCTGCCAACAAAGCACCACCAAAGCCGCAACGCACAGCTTCTTCAACCAGTGACTCAGGTAAATCTGTGCCCCAGGAGAAGCTATAACCGCTTTTAACCCAAAGAAGTAGAGGTTTTCGCATGCCCTATACTAAACAAATGTTTACTTTTAGGCAAAGTATTGCTGATTTCACAAAAACTGATTCCCTACTTCCTCAAAGAAGCAGACCATGCAACTTGAAGCACAAATTCTATATATTCGTAGACAAACTTTTGAAGGGAGAATACCATGGCCAAGGGACAGGATGCAAAGAAAAATGTAAAGAAAAAGGCGGAAAAAACGCTGAAAGAGAAACGCAAAGAAAAAAAGGAAAAGAAAGCCAATAAGAGTTATTAGTTTATAAAACTAGTTGATTACGAAACCAATCCAGAGATATTTAATCTAAACCATAGATATGGAATGTCTCTGTTGGTTGGAAATGCAAGTCTAGGCATATCAAAGCTGAGCTGAGAGATCACACTCTGTACTCAGAACAAATTTGAATCTGTATGGGCTTGTTCTAAAGATAATCTGGAATCTTTCATCCTGCTATGAACTACCTCGCTACAGAATACGGTGTTAAGATCCAGTGAAGGTAACTTTGCACCAAATCTGCGAGTAAAATACTGGAATGAATCAGCTGCAGCATATGTATATGAAAACCCCACAACATCAGATAACACGATGTGAAACCCGGAAACAATAAAATGCACAGACAGGGTCAAAATTTAAGAAATCATTCATTGACATGGGATTAGCTATTTTCAATACTAAACAAGATAAATTTGTTAGAAAATAATAATAATCGGAGGTCTTCAATGAAAGTTTCAATAGTACTTCCATTTCTTTTCTCGTTGATTGCTTACTCAAACACAGTAATTGTTAACTTTCCGACAGAAAAACTCGCACCATGCAACCTCTCTTCAACATCAGATGGAATCAGTCCTCGTATACCCGGGGCCTACCCGGGCGACGTGGAGGGCAATCCATCACTTCCAGAATTACCATGGGCCATTCCTCTCGCTCCAGGAGACCGCGCAGCCTCTTTAACTTCCAGTTCAGTCTGGGAAACAATTGCAGAAGATGTTGTAATCCGGCCTCTTTCAGCTCCAACACCACTTACAATTACTGCTGAGGAAACAGCACCAATCCCTTCTATTGAGATCTATTCAACAAGCACCTTCTGGCCCTCAGGGCCGGTTCAATTAACTGGAAATGGTTTCAGGAATGGTCTTCCCCAGGCAGAGGTACTGATATCCCCACTACGGTGGAATCCCATTACCGGAGAACTGCAACAGCTTGTTTCTCTCGAGATCAATATTACAACGGAGCCTAGTACCGATAGACCGCTAAACAGTCGAGAGCAAAGTGATGATTTCAGAAGAATGCTTATCGTTACTGATTCTTCTTTGGAAGGCGTTTTCGAGCAGCTCGCCCAGAGAAGAACAGATCAGGGAATCCTCGCTGAGGTAGTAACAATGGATGCGGTTTACGCCGCATCAAGCGGAAGAGATGATGCGGAAAAACTACGTAACTTTGTCAAGGATTACTATACAGTGAATGGGTTGGATTATCTGCTTCTGGGTGGAGATACCAATCTTGTTCCCTTTAGATATGCCTATGCAATGACCTGCGAAGCTGGATTCGACCCCAGGGAAGACAGTCTTCCATGTGATCTTTATTTCTCCGACCTCGATGGTACCTGGGATGCAAATGGTAATGACATCTTCGGTGAACTCGCAGACAATGTTGATCTATATCCGGATATCTTTGTGGGAAGAGCTTCAGTCGAGAATCTCACTGAAGCCGAATCGTTTATCGGTAGGATTGCTGCATATGAAGATTGCTACGAAGAAGATTTCTATCAGTCTGTTCTTTTCCTGGCAGACATCCTTTGGACAAATCCATACACAAATTCAGGAGAGAGCAAAGACTACATTGAAGAACATTTTCTTCCCGGTAATCTGAACATCACGAAACTCTATATGGCTCTGGGCAATGAAAACATCTACACAACTATGGCTGCCCTCAACTCCGGTCAAAATCTGATAAACCACGATGGCCATGCATGGTTTTCCAGCCTTGGTGTGGGTGATGATTACATGTCATATGCTGATGTTGATGCTATCAACTCGTACGGAAGGTTTTCGGCAGTAATGTATTCAATCGGTTGCTGGAGTGCTTCTTTCGACTACAACGCTATAGCTGAACACTTCATAACTAACCCAAATGGAGGATCTGTAGCCTATGTCGGAAACTCCAGTTATGGCTGGGGATCTCCAGGAAACCCTCTCTACGGATACTCGGATGCTCTGGATCATCTGTTCTTCGATTGCCTATATGCCGACTGGTCTTTAACTCTGGGAGAAATCCTGGGATCGACAAAGGAATACTTCATTCCTTACAGTCAGTGGGAGAACGTATACAGGTGGCATCAGTATGATGTAAACCTGCTTGGTGACCCCTCCTTCAGACCCTACAGAGCAAACCCTCAGGATGTGACCATAGCTTGCCCCGCTTTCATTACAGAGAATTCTACTCTATTTCCTGTCAATATCTCAGGAGTCGGACCCGAAGGGCTGACAATCTGTCTTCATGATGAGGGTTCATACTGGAGCGTAACCGAACTGAACTCAACAGGATATTTCAATTTTGATCTTCCACAACCGATTACAGGAAATCTGACACTTACAGTTACAGGACCTGGAGTTAAACGAACAACCCTTGTTATTGAAGATTCGACAGGGCCGGATCCAGTTGTTTCAGAGCTGATTATTAACGATTCAGCGGGACTGGCTCATCTTTCCCCGGGAGCTTCTGCAGATCTGGACCTAACTCTTCTTAATCAGGGGAATGAAGACCTGACAAATGTAGAACTGAACATCACAGACACCAGCGGTCCTGCGACTCTAATATCAAGTTCATCTTCTTTTGGAAACATTGCTGCAGGTGAAGATGCTTCAGGCTCCTCTTCTCTTTCCCTTACAGTTAACGGCAGTGCAGCTACCGGAGAGGTAGTTAGTCTAAAGGGAGAAATCGTTTCTACCGAAGGAAGTTGGGAGATAACCATACCTCTTCTTGTTTACGCACCGGGCCTCTACTTCACGACTTATTCGATCGATGACTCTGCCGGTGGTAACAATAACGGAATCCCGGAACCGGGTGAACTTTTTCAACTTGATCTCAATGTGTCAAATCTCGGTCTTCTTGTAGCCGATGCTGTTTCTACAGAATTGATAGACTACCCCGACTGGATTCTGATAGATCCTGACTCCGTCTGGGTAGCTTCTATTCCTGAAGACAGCACACGAACATTCTCTTTCAACTGCGAGCTGTTAACTGGTGCTCCAGTGCCCTCATTCCCCTGGATTTATCTTGACATCTCATCTGAGACAACAGGATACACTACAGTGGACACACTGAGATTGACTGTCGGCGAAACAGGAGTTTCAAATGATGTTGAAGATGGAGCTTCAGGTTGGACCCATTCCGGGTCGAATGATCTCTGGAATATCACAGATGAGAACAGCCATTCGCCCTCCCACTCATGGTACTGCGGTTACTATGGAGCCTACCAGAACAATATGAACTGCGGTTTGCTCTCCCCGGTAATAACACTTGCGCCTGAGGCAACTCTTGAATTCTGGACGCAGTTCGATGTGGCAATCTACGGCAGTGACGGCGTTCATGTAATACTGCACAATCTTTCTACAACCACTTCGGACACTCTTGATTTCATTGGATCGGGAGGAGCCCTGGGTCAGGGAGGAAAAGGAAACAGTGCAGGCTGGGTGCCCTTCTTCTATGATCTTCAGGAAGTAGAGGCAGGTACACAAATCCAAATAGAATTCAGATTCAGTTCCGATAATGATGGAGACACCGGACTCGGCTTCTTCATTGATGACATTTTCATTCAGGGAGCCTATACCGGATCTGCAGGATTTATGGAAGGTTCATCACAACCAGTTTCTCCAATGGGATATCCCTATCCCAATCCTTCACAGGGGTCAATAAATGTTCATCTATTTTCAGATGATCTTCAGGGGTGGACCCTCGGCATCTACGACCTTGCTGGAAGAAGGGTACAACAGATCAATGGAGCTTCTCCGGTGAACTCAACTGTTAACATTAACACTTCTGAACTCGCACCGGGTGTGTACCTTATCCGATTCTCTGCCGGAACTCAAACATCAAGAAAGCTTGTCGTTCTATGAAGAAGAATGTAGCAAGCTGCTTGCCGAGTACCACTTCGAGAAAACCAGTTAATGAACTCATAATTATTGCCTTGTTGGCAGTCATCGTTTTCATTTGCTCATGGCAATTCGACATTATTGAACAAATACTTGACTTTATGGAAAAATACGAAAAATACGAACTGGATGAGATTGTATCAGTTATGATATTTCTGGCAGTTGCTCTATCTGTATTCTCATACAGAAGGTTGAAAGAAGCAAAACACTCACAAAATGACCTTAGCAGGCAGTGTGCTGAGCTTGAAAAAGCTCTTCTAGAGATCAAACAGTTGAAAGGTATTCTTCCCATTTGTGCCAGTTGCAAAAAGGTAAGAAATGACAAAGGTTACTGGCAACAGGTAGAAGTGTATCTTCAAAAGGTGACAGACGCCGAGTTCAGTCACGGCCTTTGCCCGGATTGCGCAGAGCATGCACTTAGCGACTTGGAGGAATACCGTCGGACCTGAAGCTGTGGCCATTAAAGAGCTATTGGTAACAGGAGAAAAAAGCAAAGAATAGAGGGTTAAAGTAGCCTTTCATCTTCAAGTTTTTTCTTCGGTTCTAACCGATTGATAAATGTTCTTTTTCTGTAATCCCGGGGAGACAATCGTGAGCAGACCAGAGTCTTCAAAAAGAAAATTGATTGAACTGGGAATGAATGTTGCTTCTTCAGATATGTACAGCGAGGATCTAGTCTGGTCTGAGTACAGCAATGACAAAAGTGATATTGCAGAGGTGCTAATGGAAGTCATAAGATCGCTTTTCAAATCTCTTCCTCTTTCAAGAAAGCTTTCTGTGCTTTCAATTGGTTCCGGATCGGAACCACAATTCAAAATACTGGAAGCCGCCTTTCAAGGGGGGATAAACCTTCTGGACATAGACGGCATTCCACTAGAACAGGTAAAGAAAACAGCTAAAAACAGTTCAAAAAGACTCCCTAATACAATACAAGAAGACTATACTGCAGAGCTGCTCTCTGCCGGATCCGCACAACAGTTCAGAAAGAAATACCTATCGGACAGGAAGCAGGATTTTGTTACGCTTCATCACTCGCTCTATTACTGTAAACTGGAAGACTGGAAAGCACTGTTCAAATCCCTCTACGCTCAAATCCTCCGAGAAAAAGGCTCAATTCATGCAGTAATGATGGCTTCTGCATGCGAAAATAGGTCGTCAACTACATGGCTGTACAACCACTTTGCAGGCAAGTTTGCAAACTCTGTAAACAAGCAAAATCTCAGTGCATTTGCGGAAGAACTTGCAAAAACCTCCACTCTTCCAAACGCCCGAATTGAAGGAAAAACAAGAAGGGTAGATTTCTGGGTAAATGATTTCGAAAAATTCATGGCGGTGGTCTGGATGATCCTGCTCTACCCCGATGTTCACGACTACACTGATGTACAGAAAGAGGAGATCACAGAGCATGTTTACAGTAATTTCTGGATCACTAGGCAACCCCTGATTCAGTTGCAAAATCATCTTGTAGTTAGTCGTTGCATTGGAGAGTAAATTGGAAAAATCAGAATACCGCACAAGCCTTCTAAAAAGTGTAAAACAGAGCAATAAGGGAAGGGAAATCCAGGTTCCTGATGATCTGAAATGGGGAGAGCTTATACTCCCGGCTCTAAATGAAAGAAAACCCCACCAGGAAAAAGCTCTCAATGTCCTGGCTATCTGCTCCTGGACCCTTGGTTTTCTCACCTTTGAAACTCTGAAACTAATTGAAAGAAGGCTTCCGGGTAAAATCAATATAGTAGGACTCGTCACAGATGATCCTGCTGATGTCAGAGCAAAAATCTCGAAAAAAAGAAGGTTCTGGCGATACTACGAACCCGGGCAGCAGGAAGAATTCGAGCTGGGCATTATTGAGGCAGCTCTTACATTCGGTGTTCCATGTTATACGGGTGATGTAAAAAGCAGTTACTTCAGAAAACTACTGAAGGAGTTAAATCCGGATATCATACTCGTAAGTGCTTTTGGTCAGCTCATAGACAAACCGATTATCAGCTACCCACGGTATGGCATATACAATATGCACCCGGCTGACCTTCTTCATCATTACGGTGCAGGGCCACAACCCTGGGAAGATCTTGTAGATAGAAGAGCAGAAACTACCAGAGTTACTCTTCACAGGGTATCAGAAGAGATTGACTCGGGAGATATTGTCGGCCAATCACCCTCTATCAATGTGAGACTTAAAGGGGGCGGTTTTACAGATGATGTAAGATTGATCGGAGAGAAAACCCTTCTTCCGGTTGATCATATGGTAGCAGAGCTGATCTGCACGATTATCCGCAGAAACCACGACAATATTGAGGGTACAATCGATAGGATTAACTTCGAAGAATACTTCCAACAGGATTTTAAAGACAAACTTATGAAGCCGATAGACCCTTCCAATAAAGGTAAAATTCTTCCCCTTCCTTCGGAAGAAATCAGATTTACAGTCTGAGTGGTAGAGCAGGAGACGCAAATCAGAATTCTCGCAAAAGAACCAAGCCCTTTGTTCAGTATATTCGGTTAAACAAAGCAAATATCTGGCAACCGGATGGAAGGTTTAGATGAAAATTAGATCAGCGGTTATTTCATTTTCGGATGAGGAAATTAACAAAATCCTATCAAACCTCGAGTTACCTGCAGAAGTTAAAGTTGAATGTGGCTGCGACAGCTTGGTTGTTAAAATCAAAAAGGGCATTACACTGACCCTGAACATAGTTTTTGAAGCTGATGGCCGATGTCTTTTTGCAACGATAGATATGGGTGCTCTCGGCAATCCACTTGTTAGCAGAATTCTGAAAAGAGTCGTTGAGAACAGTTCCGAATGGGGAATTACACTCGCTGACAGAACACTGATCTTTGATCCTCAAGCTGCAATGACAAATTCCGGTATACACGGAGACTTCAGGGTAGACAGAACTGCCGTAGGCGCTGGAGAGCTGGTTTTCGCCATTGAGGGCGAAATTCCCTTGAAACAATTTATCACAATAGCGGATAAGCAATAACAGAAGTATATTGAAACCAACAACGAAAGTACCGAAAGTACCGAAAGTACCCAAAGTACCCAAAGGAGGAAATATGAAGTATTTGATAGTTTTCACTGTTTTAGCTCTAATGCTGGTAGCAGCATGCTCGGATTCCCCCAGCTCTCCAGGCGGAACCCTTCCAATAGTTCAAAACTGCAGAATTTTAGAAGAAGAGTGCAAAGGCGATACCGTTTTTATAACTTGGGATGAAGTGAATGTAGAAGTAGACGGGTATGCTGTCTGGTTCTCAGATACAGACCCCGGAGAATGGACTGAAGTAGCTAGAGTTGATTCCACAGTAGCAAGTTATGTTGCAGACAACGCCGGTTATTTCTGCGTTCGGGCTATTGAGGGAATTGATGTTTCTGAAGACTTCTCCAACAAAGCCAGTAACCGTGCAGAGATGTATCTTATTGATGATACTCTCACAATCGGAGAAACAAATGGCCTGCAGTTCGCAGCCTCGCATACAGGTCTTGGCAACGCTGCTGAAGCTACATTTGCACAAGATCTATACATCGCAAAGTCCGGCGATACAATTCTTTTCTACAGCGGAAACTCTGATCCTACAAACTATCCCGGAGGAACCGGTGCTATGATCGCACCATCTTCAAACTATGTCGCTCCAGGACCGGAAGACACGGCCTGGAAGACTTCTGCAGCAGCAATGGAGACTTCCGGTTACTTCGTACAACTTGATAACGGTCACTTTGCCCATTTCAGTGTAGACACCGTAACAAGCGAGTATGTAGTTCTTGATTCCAGCCAGTATCAGAGTATTCAAAGTGTGAGGCTTTTTAACAAGTTCATTTTTTAGACTATCTGAAATGCCCCCCTTCGCAGGGGGGTTTTTCTTTAGGAGCATATCATGAGCAGAGACTACACAGCAGAAGAAATCAACAAAAAACACTGGAATGAAGTAGCTCCTGTACACGGAAGATCATACAACACTCAGATTCTGATAGATGGTGGCCACCATCTTGACCCGACGCAGGTTCTTGAACTTGGAGAAATTAAAGGTAAGAAAATCCTCCACCTTCAGTGTCATATTGGAACAGACACCCTTTCTCTTGTAAGACTGGGAGCAGAACTAACAGGCATCGATATCTCCGGTGAATCACTGAAGGAAGCAGCCAGACTTTCTGAGATTACAGGTCTCAAAGCCAGATTCATAGAAACACCTCTCTTTGACCTTCCAGATAAGCTAGATGAAACCTTCGACATGATCTACACCTCAATAGGAGTGCTTTGCTGGATCTCAAATATCGACCGTTGGGCTGGAATTATAGCTCGCTATCTGAAGCCGGGCGGAACTCTTTACCTTATGGAATCCCATCCTTTCATGCATGTCTTCGATGATGAAACCGCAGGACTGACTGTAAAATATCCTTACTTCACTCATGGGAAGCCGATCGACTGGCCCGGTGACTGGCCCGATTATTCGGATGAAAACTACATTGTAAAAAGCCCCACTAGGGAATTCTCTTGGACTATGGGTCAGATTCACAATTCCTTAACCGATGCTGGATTGCAAATTAAATTCATCCATGAATTCGATTTCCTTCATTGGAAAGGACTCGAAAGCATGACGAAAAGTGAGGATGGCTTTTGGAGATTACCTCCACACCTGAACAAAATTCCGATTCTTTTTAGCCTAAAAGCCACAAAGAATTGATGTTCCCCGTAGTCACGCGCTGGCTAGCCACGCGCACAACAACAATGTTTCTCTGGGCATCGGCAGTTGCAGGCTTTTTTACAGGGATAGCAGATGTTATCCAGTACTCCAGGTACCGAACAGGATTCCCGGAAACTGACTATGCAATGAACTTGGTAGCCGGCATTGCTGCTTTTCTTATGTGCACTTTCTCCATAACCTCAGTTATAAGATTTCACCAGGAATCTAGACGCTTGCCTCAGAGTTGGATAGTGGTTTCCTCCACAATGGCATTTGTTCTGGCTTTTTTGCCAAGACCAGTTATCGGTTCTGCAATCAGTCAGGATTTGTTTATCTATCTCGGTGGGTTGGGGTTTCTAGCCTCGCTCTTCCTCTACATCTCAGCTCTTACGCCAAATCCCCCAGACAATCTGCCATGACATATTTGGAAGAACCTTGGGTAGGCTTTCGATATGCATCTGAAGAAAGTTTCTGTCTGGTTGCTGCAAAGAGCTCACAACCTCTCCTCCCTCCAATTTCCTAAACCCTGCCCTCTCAAAGAATGATTCGAGATGACTGCCATGGGTTGTATTGATCCCGTCCTTCTCAAGACCGGATCTGAGCGAATCAGAGATTCCGCTATCAGGCAATTCACCTATCAGGGAATAGTCATATTCTGCAAACACGACAAACAACCCTCCTGATGAAAGCTTCTTCCGAACCTTTCTCAACCACTTCAGTGGATTCTTGAGGCTTGAAAAGAAAAAGGAAGAAACATAAATATCTGCCTTGCGAGGATCTTTTTCAGCATCACCCGTTACAAAATCTTCGGTATTGGGGAGAATTTCGCTATCGATATCCATCCCCGTATAAAGAGCATTTGTAAGGGTTTTCAGCTTGCTACCCAGAAGACCGGTTCCGCAACCGGGTTCAAAGATTTGCTTTACCTGCTCCAGGGGAATTCGTGCGCAAATATGCCTTCTGAGTGGAGTAAGCTCTTCAAACTGTCTGGCATAAATACTCTTCAGTCTCTCATTTTTACTGCGAATCCCGACAGGGTGCTCCGTTTTTCTGCTCAAGAGGGCATCCACCTCCACAAAGGTTAAAATGAACACACTCACGGCATTCATCGTCGACCCATTTTCTCTCTCGGGCACTCAGCATCAGATCACAGTTCCAGATTGAATCCCACTCGTCAGAGAGTATGTTTCCGGCTGATTCATACCAGCTCTGGCATGGAAGCACTTCTCCATCAGGTTCTATGCACAAATTGTATTCTCCGGCGGTGCATCTTTTCTCACCAAGATCGAGTTCAAGCGGGTTGAAGCTGCAGTACCTGGTGGGAGAGTACCATATGAATCTCATTCCGAGTTCTTCTATCTTTTCATTCATGGAAAGAATTGTAGATTCAAGTTTCTCTGCGCTTACTGCAAAGTCTCCTTCTACAGCTTTTCCGCTGTGGATAATTGCGTTAGCTGCAACAGCAGTAAGACCAAGCTCGTGTGCAAACTGAATAGTATCATTTAATCCGTCACAGTTCTCTTTGGTAATTGTTGTGTTGGTAATTGTGTGAATCCGGGCTTTCACACAGTTCCTGATTCCTTGAACCGTACGATCGAAGCTATCGGCTCCGGTCATTTTGTTGTGAATACCTTTGTCGCTTGATTCGAGTGTGATCTGAATGTGATCCAACCCGGCAGCAACAAGACCGCTAAGGAAAGCTTCATCTGCAAGTTTGACTCCATTAGTAAGTAAACCCGTAACCAGACCCAGCATTTCCGCATGCTCAATAAGTTCGACTAGATCATCTCTCAGGGTAGCTTCTCCCCCGGTGAATATCACATGAGGAATTCCCAGGTCCCATATTTTGTTCAGTGTAGTTTTCCACTGATCGGTAGAGAATTCATTCTTGTCCCTAGTTTGATTGTAACAATGAGTGCAATTTATGTTGCACTTATAGGTCAGGGCAAGATCCATACGATAAGGAACATCTACTTCTGCTTGAAAAGGCTCTGTAACATCCATGTTAATAAATGAGATAGGTTCAGAAGCTCCGGAATCAAAGATGGTTTTTATAACCTTTTGGAATTCCTCAAGATCTGCTGTAGCCTGCTTCTTCTTTACAGAGTATCTCTTAGTCAGAGCTTTGAGCATGTTCTTGTCTGTGAACTCAGAAAGGATCATCCATGCCATATCCACAGCAACAGGGTTTAAATGAATGATTCTTGAAGCATCAACTGTCAATATCCCACGGCCATCGTTGCCGATCCGTAGGTGCAATCTGTGCTCAGCACGATGGAAGTGATGCAATCCGGGCTCTGTTATTCTTTTTCCAGCTTCTTTTAAATTCTTGAACATGCTATCTTCCCCCCCCTGCACAGGCACAGGCACAACCGGCACAAGCACAAGCGCAACTGCTTCCTCCTGAACTACTACTGTAGGAGGATACAGGAACCGGATTTGTTTTTGATGTTACAGAAGATGAAAGTCGACTAAGATGAGAAACTGTATTTGAAGCTGTGTTCTCAAGTGAGGTAGCTACCTGGGAACAGGCCTGAGAAAGACTCATCCCACCGGAAGTTCCACCCATCATTCTTGAATTCCCCGGGAAATAATGGAACATATACATTGGGAGTAGAACACTTCTTTCAGATGAGAACTTCTTAACCCTGTGATCAAATTTTTCATCTGCAAGAAGCCACTGAAATCTATCGCCAAGTATCTCTCCAGCTTTTTCAGCAGAGTGATCGGCAGAAACCATTTTCCACGCGCTTTCAATTACACTGCGATAATAGTCCCTGGATTCATTAAGGGAGAATCCATCCATCTTCTTCTCTAGAATTTTAATCATGCCAAGGAATATGTTCTTCACCTCATCGCTCGGAAGAGCTCTTGTACCCTCGCTTCCCGATATCAATTCCATTAGATTTTTCTCGTACCGGTGAACCCCCTCAGAAGAGCCCGTAACTTTCAGTTTATGCCCGTCAAGTTGTAATTTGCCCTTTTTTAGTAGGCCAAAAATTACCAGAACAAGGACACGGTCGAGTTTTTCCTCAAGCAAAAGAGCAGCCATCGGCGCAGTTAAACCTCTTCTTATACCCGAACCGGAAAGCCCGAGTTTGGGAGGCAGGTATTCTTCCCTCCTTTTGTGAGCTTTTCTAACGGCTTTGATTATCACAAAGATTATAAGAGAAAAGAACAAGAAAATAACACCGAAAACAATTAACCCAACCAATGCATCCGAACTCAAGAGGGGTTCAGACGGTTTCTCTGTTAAAGGTCCTTCAACAAGGTAATCCGGAAATGAAATTCCTACTATGTATTTTGAGTCAACACGCCTGGTTTCTTCCCACACATAAACAACCCGTCCGTCTTTATCTACTCTGGAACTTGTAAAAGGCCTATCGTGATAGCGGACACTGTCTGGCTGAGATCCTTCTGGAAAAACAATGGTAAGCGAGAAGTCACTGGAACCAGTTAGTAGGTTGCTGTCAAACCATGTAGTGGAAAACTCAACTGAGGCAAAATCATCTTCCTCCGTGTCAAGAAAGACCATGCTGTCATTCACACCGGTGAGCCAGAAATGACCTCGTTCGCCGGGGCGAATAGCATGTTGCTGAAGGTGTACTTCAACACCCTTGTCTATATATGTGGAGTAGTCTATCCTGCTGAGAGAATAACCATCCACTCCCGCCTCAACAGAATTTACACTGAAATTATCGGATGGAAAACCTATATCAATAATGTCAATACTGCTATATCCCGGAGTGCATTCAAACAGAATATCATAGCTGATATCCAGGCTTCTATCACTATTCACACAAACAACACAGTCGAACTCCGGAACTGCAAAATTGTAGTTCTGGGCATTAGCCGAAACTGCAAAAAGACCAATAAGCAGAAGAAGTAAGGTCTTTACCATTTGGGAGCCTCCTCAATCTGATATTCACTGTGACAATAAGGACAGGATATAAAGACTGTGCCGGCTTTTACAGATACATTCTCTGAAGAGAGAGTACCAGCGCATTGAGTGCATTTCATGCTCTCGAGATTAACATCACCGGTGAGCTCAAGCTCACGTTTTATTACAACATCCCTGGTTTTTGGTTTTCTTAATCCGAACACTACCATAAATCCGCCAGAAGCAAGAATAACGGCTCCAGTAACTGGTCTACCACCAATCAGAAAAACAAGTCCGAAGAATAGAACAATCACTCCAAGAATTGTAAGAATTACTTTGACAGCTTTCATTTTCCCTCCCCACAGTAAATAACACCGACCATGCAGTCAGACAAGTAGAGAAATGCTGTTTGAGATCAGGCTGGAAGTTCGCCTGGGGCTAGGTCACCGGTAAGACTGGTCCTTCGCTTAAGGGTTCAGTTTCAGTTAAGACTGGTCCTTCGCCTAGCGGCTCAGTTTCAGTTAAGACTGGTCCTTCGCCTAGCGGCTCAGTTTCAGTTAAGACTGGTCCTTCGCCTAGCGGCTCAGTTTCAGTTAAGACTGGTCCTTCGCCTAGCGGCTCAGTTTCCATCCGGTAGAAGGAGATAACTGTACCATCTTCGAGTGCTGCTTTACCTTCGCCGCTGACTTCGAAGCCACAGCTTCTGTAAGCTCTGATAGCTCTCTCATTGGCCTTTCTGACAGTTAATCTTACACGGGTGATGCCAAGAATGCGTACAGCTTCTCTGATCGCTACAGATATTGAACGACGACCAATTCCCTTGCCAAGAACATCAGGCCTTCCAATTATTATGCCAAGAATACCCAAACTGTCACCGGGGCGTCTTCTATCAACCCAGACTCCACCTATGGCAATATCCTCAATTGCTATGGCAAACCAGACGAAGTTCTCTCCCCATTTGTCAAAATCTTCCGGGGAGGAATAGTTCAAAGGAGTTACCTTCTGCATGAATTTATGGGCACCCACAGCATGGCTCCAGGTGTCTAGATGTGCAAGATCACATTCCTCAAAACGCCTGAGGGACAGACTCATATACGATTCTTCCTTTTGTTTACTTACTGATAAGTAGTATTCCCAGTTGCCTGGTATATATTCAATTATCCCCTAATTGGTCAATATACGTGCGATATTGTAGATTACAGTTTAAGAACAAGAAGGAGGACGATGGCACGATCATCTGAGAGATCGCATTGGGATAAGTTCTGGGAGAGGGAAAGAGACCTTTCTGAGATTTATGACAACGACGACAGGATACGGATCGAAGTTAGAAAAAGGCTCGATCTTAAAGGTAAAATCACTCTTGAGGTAGGAGCAGCTACAGCGCGTGATAGTGTTGCTCTGGCCGAAGATGGAGCACTCCCGGTTGCTTTGGATTATTCCCATGCCGCACTTAAACTGGCGAAGGAAGCAGCCCTTGCAAAAAATGAAACACTTCTCCTGGTATGCGGTGATGCCAACGAACTTCCATTCAAGGAAAACACATTCGATCTGGTTTTTCATCAGGGTGTAATGGAGCATTTTAGAAACACCGATCCGATGACAGATGAATGTGTCAGAATTACAAAACCGGGTGGGAATCTTCTTGTAGATGTTCCTCAAACCTGTCATGTATACACCGCTATAAAAAAAATAATGATTGCCCTAAATGCCTGGTTTGCTGGTTGGGAAACGCAATACACAGAAAAACAACTGTGCAACTATCTGTCGGAGCACGGAGTCGAACCATGGTCAGTTTACGGCAAATACTTTGCTCCCTCATTGGCCTACCGTATGACTAGGGAGATTCTCATGAAAGTAAAAATAACTCTACCCATGAGGCCAGTCATCATTCCTCCGGTGCACAGACTTAGAACAAAAATCAGACAAGCTGTTGAACAAAGTTGGCTCGGACCCAAAACAGCTGTTGTTATTGGAGTTTTCGCCCGCAAACCGGAGAAAATGTGAGAATTCTAGCTTTGAACTGGAGAGACCCGCATAATCCTGAAGCGGGTGGTGCTGAAATACATCTCCACGAAATTCTGAAGAGATCTGTCGCTGCAGGACATGAAGTGATTCATGTTTCACATGCAATCGAGTGGTTACCTGATAAGGAGATAATTGATGGTGTTCAGATTCTTCGTCATGGGAAATGGTACTCATATAATTTTACACTGAAGAAGTATTGCAAATCCCTTGATCTTGATTCCTTCGACCTCATCATTGAAGATATATGTAAAGTACCTGTATTCTCTCCCAGATGGTCAAACACACCAGTTCTAGCCATTGTGCCACACTTGTTCGGAACGACTGCATTCAGAGAAGTCTCACCGCTGAAAGCAATCTATGTTAACCTTCTGGAAGCAATGATCCCGAGTGTTTACAGAAACAGCAATTTTGTAGCCATCAGTGATAGCACTAAACATGATCTGGTCAGAAGAGGGATTGCTGCTAAAAAGGTCAGTGTTATTCCATGCGGAATTGATACAGACTTCTACAGAGAAGATCCGGAAATATCTCCCGAAGCTGGAAGATTGCTTTTTGTTGGAAGGCTCAAGAAATACAAAGGTGTTCAGCATCTTCTGAAGGCAATGAAAATACTGCAGAGCAGAAACATTATCACCCATCTGACAATTATAGGGGAAGGGGATTATTCACATTCTCTCAAAATGCTGGTTGGTAAGCTTGATCTTCAGGATTTTGTTACCTTCGAAGGATTTGTTTCACAAGAAGTTAAACTCGCCAATCTTCAGAAGGCCTCTGTTGCAGTCTTTCCTTCTGCAAAAGAAGGCTGGGGATTAACTGTGATAGAAGCCAACTGCTGTGGGACACCTGTGGTTGCAAGTGATTCCGATGGTCTTAGAGACTCCGTGAAAAATGGTAAAACCGGCATTCTAGTTAAGCATGAAGATCCATTAGCACTGGCGACTGCTCTCCAAAGCATTCTGTCAGACCCAGACAAACGTAAACGGTTTTCAAGCAACGCTTTGAGCTGGGCAAAGAGTTTTGACTGGGACCAGACAGGTGAAAAAATGATGGAAGTCATGCAGAAAGCTATAGGAGGGAATCGTGCTTGAAGCAATCAGGAACAGAAGGAGCATACGAAAGTATCTGGACAAACCTGTACCCGCTGAAAAAATAGAGATGCTTCTAAAGTCAGCAATGCAAGCTCCCTCAGCTATGAATAAACAACCATGGGAATTTGTGGTATCACAAAACAGAGAGGTAATGGATCACATTCCAAAGATCCATCCTTACGCTCAAATGGTGGCTTCTGCTGGTGCAGTTATAATTGTTTGCGGTAACAGAGATATTCAGGATGAGATCGGTTACATTGTCGAGGACTGCTCGGCAGCAATTCAAAACATCCTCATTGAGGCAGTCAATCTACAACTGGGAGCTGTTTGGCTTGGTGTTTATCCAAGAGCTGAGAGAATGAAGGAGATAGCCTCTCTCTTCAATCTACCGGAACACATTGTTCCCATCGGGATCGTTTCCATTGGTATACCGGGCGAAACAAAGGCATTTGAGAATCGCTTCAATAAGTCTAAAATCCATCAGGATACCTGGTAAGAGCAACCATGTGCGTTGCCTGAAGTTCTTTGTTCTTGTATCTTAAAAGACAACGACAAAGGAACTGTAATGGAAACAGCCAAGAACAGTAATGAATTTTTTGAAAGAGTGCTTGCTGCTGGTGCAATTCTTGTAAATATAGGTGATATTGACATACTGCTTGAGCAGATTCTAACCGAGGCCCGATTCTTCACCAATGCAGATGCAGGATCAATTTACACAGTGGAAGATAATCTTCTCTCTTTCGAACATTCTCAAAATGATACGATTGTTTCCCGCGGAGAAAGAATTCCCTACACGCGATACACCATCCCGAAAACAAAAGACAGTATGGCTGGTTATGTTGCCTGCACAGGTAAACTCCTCAATATCGAAGATGTGCGCAAGATACCAGAAGAAGCTCCTTATTCCTTTGATGAGAGTTACGACAAAATGGCCTTTTACCGGACCAGATCAACTCTCACCCTGCCGCTGGTCAACAATCGACATGTCGTTGTTGGAGTTCTCCAGTTAATCAATGCAAAAACCGACAAAAGAGAGTTCATACCCTTTCACAGCACAATGGAACTTCTGGGGAAATACTATGCAACGCTTGGAGCACTCGCTCTTGAAAGGGCATTGATGACAAGAACTTTGCTGATGAGAATGGTAAACATGACTGAATTTAGAGATCCCAAAGAAACAGGACCTCATGTAAACAGAGTAGGAAGTTACAGCGTAGCAATCTACGATTCATGGGCGAAAGAAAACAGAATACCGGATGAGGAGAGAATACACAACCGGGATGTACTTCGAATGGCGGCAATGCTTCACGACGTGGGAAAAACAGGAATTAGCGACCTTATTCTTAAAAAACCCG
This sequence comes from Candidatus Fermentibacteraceae bacterium, assembly GCA_016744855.1. Classification (GTDB taxonomy): domain Bacteria; phylum Fermentibacterota; class Fermentibacteria; order Fermentibacterales; family JCC-6; genus Sabulitectum. Next base: position 265,985 of record JADGDO010000003.1, read on the forward strand.
GTAATCTTAGTGCCGACGAGCGAAAGACTATGGAAAACCACTGCCTTCTAGGGGCAGAAGTTCTGCGAAATTGTGAATCATCCTTTGATGAAATGGCCAGGGATATCGCACTGAATCACCATGAGAACTGGGATGGGTCCGGCTATCCTCACGGATTAGCAGGTGAGCAGATACCCTTCATGGCACGAATTACCGCTATTGCAGATGTTTTTGATGCCCTCAGCTCAGCCCGGGCATACAAAGATCCATGGTCAGACAGGATGGTAACCGATGAAATGGAAAGACTCTTTGTTAACAAATTTGATCCGGGGTTGAAAGTCCATTTTTCATCTCAAATTACAGTTCTGAGAGAGATCAAAACAACATATCCTGAACAAGTATAGGAATGGAGAAATGTGTTTTCATACAGAAATGTTAAAGTGGGAATACTTCTTTATCTGCTTATTCCAATAATGGGATGTGCAAGCAATGATGTTAGCGGACCTGCCTCGGGAAACATTGATTACAGACTTGAGATGAGAAGTTTCATAACTGACCTGGGAATTTATGCAAGAGACATTAACAGCTCTTTCATCATAATTCCGCAAAATGGACAGGAGCTGATAACCGACACCGGGAATGGCGATGGAAACCCAATGGCAGACTACCTTGCTGTAATTGATGCCACCGGAAGAGAAGACATGTTTTATGGATATAACAATGATGATGAAGCCACCCCAGATGAAGAGATGCTACACCTTTTGGATCTGTGCCTTCTTTGTGAGCAATATGGTGTTGAGGTTCTTGCTACAGATTACTGCTCTGCTCAAAGCAAAGTGGATGATTCATATGCTCTGAATGAACAGAATGGCTTCATCTCTTTTGCCGCTGACGAGAGGGATTTGAATAACATTCCTGACTACCCTGCATCACCATACAATGAGAATAACAATGACATTATCTCAGTTTCAGATGCGCAAAACTTTCTCTACCTGATAAACAGCGAGAACTACAACAACAAGCAGGAATTCATTGATGCTGTAGCCCAGACCAATTACGATGCTGTCATAATAGATCTGTACTATAACGATGACTCCTTCACTCCGGCCGAGATAGAACGGCTGAAAACCAAGCCTAATGGTGGTTCCAGACTTGTCTTCTGTTACATGAGTATCGGCGAAGCGGAAGATTACCGGTACTACTGGCAGAGTGGATGGGAAGTTGGTAATCCTGATTGGCTTAATGCAGAGAATCCCTACTGGGCAGGCAATTACAAGGTAAACTACTGGGACTCAGAATGGCAGTCTATCATTTTCGGTAATCAAGAATCATACCTGAAGAAAATCCTTGATGTCGGTTTTGACGGTGTCTATCTTGATATAGTGGATGCCTTTGAATACTTCGAAGAATAGTAATCGCATCAGGAAATATCAATCCTGATAGAATTTCAGGAGATATAAGGTAGGGAGCTTACTCTGTTTTTCCCCTCGCTTTTTCCAGTGTAGAGAGCTGAGTCTGCAAGTTGAATAGCTTCATCTACAGGAATCAACCCCCCAACGGAAACTCCAAACGTCATACTTAGGTGGATTGAAACATTCTTCCACTGGAATGGAGTTCTTTCTACAAGAGACCTTATTTTTTCCGCAACTTTTATGGAACGCTGAAGTGATGTTTCCGGAAGCAGAAGAAGAAATTCCTCTCCTCCCCATCTGGAAGCAACATCCTGATTTCTAAGGCTTCTCTTCAATCGCTTTGCTACTTCTTTCAGCACTTCATCACCGCAGGCATGTCCATGATGATCATTAACCAACTTAAAACTATCGATATCTGCCATGACAAGTCCGAAGTTTCTAGCTGTTCTTGATGATCGTGTTTGCTCCTCTGATAAACTTCTCATCATAGCTCTTCTGTTAGCCAACCCAGTAAGGGTGTCCACTCGAGAAAGCCTTTCAGCTCGCGAATATGCATCTTTCAGTTCTCTATTCACCCGAGTTCTGAATCGAACGTTTCGATAAAAAAGCACTAGAGACACTCCTGCCAGTACAAGTCCTGCAGCGGCGGCGGTAATCATTTTCTGCTGTGTTGTTTTCTCTCTGCGAAGGCGTTCAATTTCCCACTCTTTTGCTTCAGTTTCATAACGAACCCTGAGTATATCAAGTTCGCGTACGCGATTCTCAGAAAGAAATTCCTCAGCTATCTGATGACAGATCATGTTAGTTTCGAGAGCTTTCTCAAATTGTGATTTGCTCCTGTAGATGTGTGCTTTCTCACGCAAGATATCTCGAAGGCTCTTGCGGTCATTAAGCTCTTCAGCCAAGGTTTCAGCACTTTCTGACAATGTCATAGCTTCATCTAAATTCCCCTGAGTTCTTCCCAGTTCAATCAGTTTAATAGATACTGAGAGAATTCCCCTTTTTCTACCAAGTTTTTCGGAGAGAGTCATTGAACGTTTGAAAAAACTTTCTGCATCATCAAGCTCATTACGTGCCATGTACACTGAACCCAGACTCGTCAGAGCCATTGAAGCAAGATATTTGTCATCACGGAGTTCTGCTTCTTCAAGAGTCTGCTTGTAGACACGAAGAGATTCATCCAAGCGCCCCTGAGAATGATAAACATTGCCTGTGTTGTAGAGAATACCCGGGATCCCTTCAATGAAGCCTTCTCGTACGTAAATTGCATGACATTTCTTGTAGTAGCTCAGGGCAGCTTCGAGGTCATTGGAGTTTCTCAATACATTACCGATAGTGGCCATTAGGTGCCCGAGGTTGATCCTTGCATATGGTGTTCTATCCTTAGCTGCGGATTTCTCAAAGAATTTGAGTGCATTAAGATAGTGCTTCAAAGATAGATTCAGATTGTTCACATAAAACTGTACATCGCCGAGTCTACGAAAGCAACGTCCTTGTTGAATTGAGTCGCCCAGTATTTGAAAATGATTCAGAGCAGAAGAATAGTGTTCGAGAGCACTACGGTACTGCTCATTCGTCCTGGTGACATCGCCCAACCCAAAATAGGCTTCGCCCTGACCGCGCCTATACCCTATTCTGCGGGATAGGTCTAGAGCTTCGGAGCTGATTTCCTCAGCCAGGTCCTTGTTATCTTTTAGAGTAAGAGTAGAAAGCTGATTAAGAAGATCTGCGCGCGATTTCCCAACAGCACTTTCAAGCTGAGTTTCGATTTCCCGGGCAGATAAAGATTCAAACTCAAGGTTGGTTGTCATTCTGCGCTCCCTCAAATCTCAGTTGTGGGATACAAACCTTTCAATTCATCAAGCTTATTCCTGAAGTCCCAGCTGGGCATGCCAAGTTGTATCTTCTCTCCCAGCTCAATGCATTCAGAAAGAATCTCATTGTTATCACTACACAAATAAAGCTCAAGCAACAGGTCAAACCTACTCTTATCATCTGATTTCTTGTCGAGTTCTTTTCTCAGCAGTTTTTCCGCTGTATCAGATTTATTCTGTAACCTGAGAAGAATCGCCCTGCACCACAGCAGATTCTGCCGACGGGTATGAGCGATTTCCAGCTCTGCAATCTTTGCAATTTGCTCTTCTGCCTCATCAATCCTACCGATAGCCAATAGAAGATGAGCAATCTCAAAACTGTAATCTATCTGATAAACTCCCAATCCCTCATCCTCGCAAACCTGAAAAGCCTGTCGATAAAAATCAAGTGCCTTCTCAAGTTTCCCTACTCTTCTGAATTCTCTCGCCAGATCTGCAAGAGAAATTGAAAGAGCCTCACTTCCACCAAACTTTCTTGAAAGACTCTCAGCCTTATTTAGAAGCTCAAAAACCTCAGGGGAAGAGTTGATTCTTCCGAGGAGAGAACCTAGGTTTCCAAGGGCCTGAAGCTCCAATAGCCGGCTGCCAGTTCTCCTTGCAAGTTCAAGGTGTCTTCTTGTCATCAGTACAGAAGCAGACTGTTTCCCGGGAAGATACTTGTAAACAAGTGCAAGATTGCCGACTGCAATGGTCTCCACAATTAAATCACCTGTTTCAGTGGCAAAAGAGAGTACATGTTTCAAAGCTTCCTCTGCTTCACTGTATCTTTGGAGACGGAGCATACATCCTGAAGCATTTCCAAGAGCTTTGATTGCGATCAATTGCTCTTCATCTGAGCCCCTTTTAAGCTCTTTGTAAACTGCAAGAAGATGCTCCATGGCTTCCTCTGTTTTTGCCTGAAGCATCAGAATGCGCCCCCTGAGATGAAGAATCTGTGGCCGCAATCCGGGGTTCAACTCTTCAAGACCTTCAACATAGACACTGGCATCATTAGGCTTGCCTTGATTTGTAGCCAGGTTTGCCTGCATCAGCTGCACCTTGCTCTTCTGGATAGGCGTAAGAGTTTCTGAGGATACAAGTTGGATCATATCTTCTGCTTCCTCCCAGTTGCCACTCGATGCATGAAGATCAAAAATCATTCGGTATGCGTCTATTCTTGAAGGAATGTCTTTTGATAAGGCGAGAATTCTTCTCATTTGCTCTATACAGGTAACGACCATTCTCCGAGAAAATGAATGCCGCCCTGCCTTCATATACCAGACAGCTGCTTCATCAATACTGTCAGCCATTTCCAGATGGAAAGCTATGCTATGGGCTTTTTCAGGAGAACTTCCCCACAGATTCTTCATTTCATCAGCAGTTTTCAGATGAATTCTTCGTCTCTCAGAATGAAGTTGTAGATTGTATGCAGCCTCCCTAAGCAGAACGTGAACAAAACTGTACATACCATCAGCAGTTCGCTCCCATACCCTCTCGACAACACCAGAATGAAAAATATCAAGCAAATCATCTTCTGACATCACTTGCCGGAGAATGCGGGGATCAAAAACTCTGCCCAAGACGCTTCCGGAAAGCACTGCCTCTCTCAAGTTGAATTCAAGTCTGTCCAGCCTTGCAACCAGAAGAGCATGGATATTTCCTGGAAAATTTTCCTTGTCAGGCGGTTTTGCGGATGAAGTAAGCATCATGGCATATTGCTCCAGAAAGAACGGGATTCCATCGGTTCGATGATGCATCCATCTAAGAAGTTCCTCTGAGGGCTCAATGCCCAAACTCCACTCGAGAAAACTTCTGCAACCAGCTTGAGAAAGAGGTGACAGCTCCATTTGAACCGGAGCCAATCCTATATCTCTGACTAGGCCATCTGCCCCGGGTCTTGTCATAAGAAGTATGGAAGGTTTGCACTCTCCAAGCTCCTCCAGTATATCGGCAAGCAGGTGAACGGAGTCCTGATCAATCCACTGAAGATCATCGAATACAATGACAGTCTTTCGCAGCAGGCAATGACCTCTAATGAAAGCAGCTAAAACTGATACTGTATTCTGAAATCTGCTTTGTGGATTTAAACCCTGATAAAGAGACTTCTCCCAGAAGAGACCTACAACAGCGGCCAGCACAGATTCACCCCTTAGTAATTCATCCGATACATCGCCTGCTGCAGGATCCTCAAGCTCATCCAACTGGTCTATGAAAGAGTAGAGCTTCTCACGGAAAACCGCCAGTCCTCCTTCACCCGCATCCAGTTTTAAGAGTTCACCCAACCATCTTGAGAAAATATCAGAACCTGCTCCGGACATATCTTCGCATCTGATGGAAATAACAAAAACATCTTGCATCCGTTGGATAAGTTCTGTAACAATACGAGTCTTACCCATCCCTGTTATGCCAGTAAGCTGAATCTGGGAATTGTTCTGCTTCAGACCAGTTTCGAGGCGAGCAAGAACATCCTCTCTTTCTATCAGAGGGGGTATGCGGTCGACTGAGACAACTCTCTTCTTCCAGGGTGATAAAACAAAAGCTCGAACTGGGGAAGAAATTCCCTTCAGAGTGATACTTCTCTCTGAGCGATGAAACAATTGAGAAGTACGGTCGAAAACAGCATCACTGTAAACGGAATTCCAGTTAGCTGAGTTATGCATTCGAGCTGCCAGATTAACAGAGGGACCGAGAACAGTATAGGATTCAAGAAGAGGGGTGCGGAGAAGACCGCTGAAAACAAGACCGTTCGCAGCGCCAACCCTTACACGGCCATTAGCACGGGCAAATACCTGCTGAAGAAAGAGATCTGCTCTACGGGTATCATCCTCCCTGGAAATCGGAGCCCCAAAAACAACAAGGATATGATAATTATTGTTACCCGCTTCAAGACCTGATACATAACCTCCGAGTTCACCGGCAATCTCAAGAACAAGCTCTTGAAAACTCCTGGGGCAATCATTTCCACTTCTGTTCTCCAGAGAGAGGAAAAGACTTACAACCTGTCTGAATTCATTCTCTATTGTTTCTCCAAATAGATCTGGAGGATTAAAACATGCCACTGGTGATACTGTTGAATCAGTTGAAATGATGGTATTTTCGCTTACTAACGAATAGAATTCATCTGGTAAATTCGGATGGATATTAACTGCCGAGCGACTTATAGCGGAGCCCTGAAAACTGTAGAAAGTCCAACCATCCATTGAAATTGCATCCCAGCTAATCTCACCTTCACCAATGGATGTTCTCAGGGGAAGAAATCTATCCCGATCGAATAATTTGATCACTTCTATTGCCTTGTCCACATCCGAAACACCACCGGGAAAGACAACAGTGACTGCGTCACCAGCGAAAGAAACTGGAAAACCATTGAAGCCGGCACAAGCATTGACTACTTGAGAAAGGGTATTACTGACTTCTGTTGAAATGAGCTCAGCACCCTCAGCACCGAGATCGGACATTTGATCGAATCTGGATGTAAAACCAATAATATCTGCCAGCAGGACTGCTCCGGGAAACGATCCTGCAACATCTCCACTGGCAATTCTATCCTCGATAAACTTTGGTGCGTATCTCAAACAAACCTTTCGCACTAGTAAGCAAATTGCAGACCCACGAAACAATAGAGAGGATACTTCATCTCTGTCAAGATATGCATCATGAAAGTTAAACCCAGTTTGATATATAATTGAGTAGTTGTAAAAAACGAAAGGCAGTAGAAATGAAGAATCACGTTGAGCTAAGACATCTTCTTCACAGTGAGCCCGAATTGTCTGGCGGTGAGAGGGGAACAGCTAATACTCTTCTGCACTATCTTCAACATCACAAACCGGACAGTCTGATCTCAGGAATCGCTGGTCACGGCATACTTGCTGTATACCAAGGAGAGCTCCCGGGACAAACAATTTTACTGCGCTGCGATATGGATGCACTCCCGATAGATGAAAAATCTAATCTCACCTACAGATCCAGAAATAAAGATATCTCGCACAAATGTGGACACGACGGGCACATGGCTATAATGTGCGGGGTAGCGAAAGAGCTTTCAACTGCAAGGCCTTCTAGGGGAACAGTTGCTCTACTTTTCCAACCGGAAGAAGAAACCGGTCAGGGAGCTTTCAAAGTGATATCAGAATTACCTTTGAAACCGGATATATGCTTTGCACTTCACAATCTTCCCGGGTTCCCCCTTGCCTCAATAGTTACTAAAGAAGGTGCCTTTGCAGGAGCTTCTGCGGGATTGATAATTAACCTCAAAGGTCAGAGTTCACATGCAGCAGAACCACAGGAAGGTATCAGCCCAGCTCCTGCTGTCGCTTCTTTGATTTCCCTCTTTACTGAACTGACAAAAGTACCTGAAGGAGTAATGGCCACTCTTACCCATATATCCATAGGTAAGGAGGCATTCGGCACTTCACCGGGTGATGCCACCCTAATGGTTACTCTCCGAGCCCTAACCAGCAGGCAGATGAAAAAACTGACTGATCAAGTTTCTCTGAATATCAGCGAAATTGCATCAAAAAATAATCTTAACTTCACAACAGAGTGGAGGGAAGAATTTCCGGCAACAAACAACGCTGCAATTCCAAATAGCATTGTCGAGCAGACAGCCAATGAGCTTGGCTACAAGGTTATAACTACAGAGAAAGCATTTTCCTGGTCGGAAGATTTCGGGCACTTCACAGCGAAGTACACTGGAGCTCTCTTCGGTCTAGGTGCGGGTATTAACCACCCTCCACTGCACAGCCCTGACTACGATTTCGAGGACAGGTTAATTCCTGTTGGCGTAGCCATGTTCATGGGAATAATCGAAAGGTTTCTAAAAGAGTGACAGATACAAATATTACCATTCAAGAGTACGACAGAAAAGCAGTTTCTCTATCGGATCGATATGAATCAGCAGATGTAAAAACGCTGCAGAACACATTAGTGTTGACCTTCAAAAAGTGCAAAACAATTCTGGAACTGGGCTGCGGATCGGGCAGAGATGCAGCTTTCCTGCACGCACGCTTGCCCGATATAAAAATTAAAATCACTGATGGCAGCAGGGAAATGCTTAAAAAAGCAGCTGAACTCCATCCGGAACTGAGAGAGTCTCTAGCAAAGTATGAGCTGCCGACCTCACTCGAGAGTGAAAAAGGAAAATTTGAGGGTATCTATTCGATCGCAGCACTGATGCACCTGCCTGAAAATAGCATTAGCCGCTCAGTGAAACTGATAGCGGGGTTGCTTGAAAAAGACGGCATTCTCTTCATGTCAGTTTGTACAAGCAGGGAAGAAAAGAAAGAGAATGACCGGAGACATTTTACTTTAAAGAGTAGAGAATGGTGGATCCGTGAGATTGAAGAAGCGGATTTATTCCTTCTTTCTGCAACGGATAACACCGACGGCCTGAATCGTGATAACACTGGCTGGCTAAATCTTACAGCAATTAATCGAAAACATTAACAAAGAAAAAATCACAAGGCTTGACAGCTGCCCCTCTCTACTCTATTTTTCAGAGTACTCTAAAAGCGAAGGAGCAGAAATGACAAGTAGTAAAATCGAATCCGATATCGAGTATGTGAAGGATCTTGTTTCAAAATCAGATGACTTACCTTCTCCCTCTTCCATATATGTGCTGTGGGCTGTTCTTATAACAATTGGTTTCTCCATGGTAGATTTTGCCCCCAGGTGGGTGGGGTTTTTCTGGATGATAGCGGGGCCAGCGGGAGGGCTCCTCAGCGGATATCTTGGCTGCAAAGCCGGAGCAAAAAAGGGCCAGATGAACCGGGAAATTGGAATCAAACATGCTCTTCACTGGTCCGGCATGCTGGTGTTTATCTTTCTTGCGGTACTGCTCGGTATTATGGGTATCGTTCATGGGGTGGTTATCAGCCAGATTATTCTTCTAATCGTAGCTCTTGGCTGGTGGACAGCAGGGGTTCACTTCGATAGAAACTTCTTATGGTTGGGTGGAATGATGGCGCTCGGATTTCTTGGCACATTGTTTCTGGACAAATACGCCTGGACCGCAATGGGGATTCTACTTGGACTCACACTAATAATTATTGCAATGCGTAAAGGTAGGGAAAATGCCTCACAACCAGAGTGATGGTATAAAAAAGGCTCTTGATCAGCTCAGCAAGCTCCTCGGCCACAGAACAAGGCTTGGAATTTGTGTTCTACTGGCAAGGCATACAGCACTTTCCTTTAGCAGGTTAAAGGAGCTTTTGGAGGAAACTGACGGCAGCCTGGGTGCCCAACTGAAGAAACTGGAGGAGGAGGATTTTGTCTCTGTTAAGAAAGAATTCAGAGACCGCAAGCCTGTAAGCTGGTACAGCCTGACCGAAAAAGGACGAGTCGGCCTGGAGAACCACCTTCATGCTCTCACGGAGTTGATCCAACCAAAAAGTTGACATAAACAATTATGCTACAATATTCTGACTTGCTAAAAAGTTTCATAAGGGGTTTCAGTACAACGAAAGGATCTAATATGAGATACTTGCTTTTTCTCACTATGGTAATTCTGTTTATCGCAGGGTGCGGCAGCTCGGAGCCTGCTTCAGATGTCGAAACAGCTGATAATGCAGGGGGATCTGCAGTTGAAGGTGAGTACACACTTCCTGAGGCAGACATCTACCTTACAGTAACCGATTCAATCGGAGTAGAGCTCGGAGACAGCAACTTTGTTTTCGGAGCAATACTCGCAGCAGGTTTCTCCGAAAACGGTGATGTCGCAATTCTTGATGCGCAGAAATACTCTCTTTCTCTCTTTACACACGATGGTGAATTCATTCAGTCAATTGGTCGCGAGGGAAGCGGGCCGGGAGAATTCAGAATGCCTGTAGCATTTGCATTCCGACCTGAAGGCGGTCTTATCGTTTCCGATGGCATGGGCTCAAAACTTGCTTATTTCGATGAGAATTACGAACTTCTTGCTGAAACAACTCCATTCATACCAGCACCACCAGCACAGATCGTGCCAATAGAAGGAATGGAAATAATCGGAATGAAGCCTGATTTTGAAAATAATGAAGATGGAATGTTAATGGGCTTCACCGTTGCAAGATGGGGAATGGAAAGCGCAGAACCTCTCCAGGTATATTACTCCAAAATGTCTCCCTTTAACCCATCTGACTTAAGCTCTGTGGGCGATGATGTTGTGTCCTTTACAGCAACAACTGACGGTAGAGTATTTACAGCCCCCATGTCTACAGAAGAATATACATTTACAGCATGGAGTGCTGAGGGTGAAGAACTCTACACGTTTGAAAAAGATGATTTTGAGAGAGTAGAAAAGTCCCAGTCTGAAATCGACCTGGAAACAGAAATTGTAAATGCGAGAATGATTGCCCAGGGTATGCCTCCCTCCATGGCTAACTGGGAACCTGATCCCTACAGAGCTTCAATAATGGGATTATCTATCGATGGCCAGGACAGGCTCTGGGTTTCGAAGGGCACCGAGCAGGTTAACACATTCGATGTATTTGATCTCGATGGTAATCTTCTCTTTACATCAGCAATAGATGGCGGAGAAGCTTCCACCAAATGGCAGACATTCATAGGTAAAGAAAACTTTATCAGTTTTGATATACAACCTGAAGATTACCCGAGAGTATTTTACGGCTCTCTGCCTGAATAGAACACGCTTATATAAAAAGGGAGCGGTTTTCCGCTCCCTTTTCTCGTCAAATGAGCTCCAAGCCTTGTTCAAAAGGCAAATACTCTAGTTTATGTGGCTGCCTACTTTATGACAGTAATTGATTCAATTTCACTAATTGGGCACCAAATAGATATTCCACTTGAAGAATCAGTCTCAAGGAGCAAACCCTCTCTTCCATTAACAGAATGAATCTCTTTTGCTAAGCCACAAAAATTAATTGCTGTGCTTGTTCGCAGAACTAGTCTCATACCAATGCACTTCTCAATGTCTCCAACTTCAATAATTGCGGACAATGCTTCTGTCATGATAAACTAGATCCTCTCTGTATTTAAGCAGATCGCACTTCACTCAACTCTATCATCCAATGATTCATAAATTCTCTGTTGGTTTGTGTTTTACTTAAGCATTGAATGCCTTTATGTCAATGGATAGATTTACACAACATAAGCCGGTACAGCACTCCGACACGAATATATAGCTGTTTTATTTCTCGTGCTATCTCCTATTACTGAATTAATAACACTCGTCATCATGTATTGACGCACTATATCTAATATACTATAAAGTAACTGTGTCTTTGTTATGTTTTTTCATTCAATGGGGTGTTTATGAAAGTTTATGTATCACCAAAAGCGTTTTCGCCGGAGGATTTGAAGGATGATGAAATGAAAACGATAAGAGGAGGCAATTCTGCTTCAGCCATGGCTGGAGGAGTGTATCCCACAGCTGTCCTCTGTTTAGTTATCGGTGCAATGACTGGGAGCGGAGGAATGACAACGGTCTAGTAACTAAGGGCACAGAGAACAGGCTGTTTCTGTATACCTGATTCTATCTGACATATAATTTATGCATGACATCATACTTATTGAAACTGGGAATTCCAAGGATGCAAGTGCTGGATTGACCGATCGATATCCGTACCCTGCTATTGGGTTATTATCTCTGTCTTCATTCTTAAAGCTGCACGGGTACAATGTTTTCATTGTTGATTTGAGAATGGAGCTCTTTTCTCGAGATGAGTTCCAGAAACATATTTCTACTTTATCTAAATGCCCTTTAGCTGTTGGCCTGACATCGTATACCGAGTCGGTTCAAGAAACTCATGAAATAATCGGATATGTCAAGGAAGTATTTGATGAGGTCAGCATTATCGTTGGCGGCCCGCATGCATCATTTATGGGACCTGAGTTGTTAACGAATTGCTCTATCGATTTTGTAGTTCGAGGAGAAGGTGAAAGCACCTTACTACTTCTTTTAGAGCATTTAAGATCTCCCTCGAGCATAAGTCTAGAATCAATAGATGGACTTTCATATATGGATGGTAAATCTATAAAGTCCACCCCTGATCGTAGGTTCATTACTTCATTGGATGCTCTGCCAGTGCCGGACTATGAGAACTCTCCAGGAGTATTAGAAGAGGTATACAAGAGTAAATTTGTATTAGTCTCCAGCCGAGGTTGCCCTGGAAAATGTGTATTCTGTGCATCCAGAGCACTCTCCGGTTCTCAGTATAGATTTTACTCCGATCAATGGATAAAGGCCGTTATAGTCTATTACCTCAATTTTTATCAGTTTGACACACTAAATTTTCTTGATGATACACTAACAGCCGACACTAATCGTTTCCTTAAAGTTGCAGCCCATATCAAGCATATCAGAGAGAAATCAAAAAGATTTACCTGGGTCTGTAAAAGTAGAACAGATGTTTTCTCAGAGGAAATTGCAACAGCACTCGAGGATAGTGAATGCTATTCAGTTCACTTTGGTATAGAATCCTCTGATTCAGAAGTACTTGGGAAAATTGGTAAGGGTGTCACTATCGAGAAGGCTTTTGATGCAATTATCATTGCGAATAGTCACTCAATTGGTGTCGAATGCTCGTTTATAATTGGCCATTATTGTGACACATTGGAGACAATTGAAAGAACTCTAATTCTCGCCAGAGTTCTCAAAGAAAGAATATTTTCAAGTTCGAGTATTGGCATATCTACACCATTTCCCGGCACTCCGCTAAGACTTCATTCCAAGGGTCTTGGCATAGAAATCAATGATCATCCATGGTCATGCTACGACTTAACTCAGCCCATATACAACACTAGTGAGTTTAGTGAAAATGACTTAAGGAAAGCAAGTTACTTTTTTAGATTGGCCCCCACATCTGAGTTGATACAAGGTCCTTTCACGGGGATCTGTCATGAAAACTATTATAGAGAGATAAATAGAAGACTGGGAATGAATTTTAATGAAGCATAAAAAAGAAGAGGATACTAAACACGATCGATCAGAAACACGGTATGCAGCAATTCTTAAACCTGTTGTAAAGCACTTTGAAAATGGTACTGTTTGCCTGATTTTTGATAAGCTGCCAACCTGGGTATGCACCTCAACTGTTGGGCTCGAAATATTCAGATTGTTCGAAAAAGAGCCAATCAGCGTCTCTGAAGTGCTCAGTACTGTAGCTAAAGAATACAGTATTCCGGTGAAAATCATCGAAGCCGACATTTGTCAGTTTATTGATCGTTTAATTTCTATCAATGCCATCATTGTTTCTTCTGGCAATCTGAGTAATCAATACCCTGTCTGTGAGAATAACATCTTACCAGATAAAACTCGTGAGCCTGCTAACACAGATATCAAAATACTCTGCAAGAAGTCAGATATGGATAGAAATTTCAAGTCGCTTCTATTCGAGAATGATCTCTTAGAAAACTTGCTTAAGGAAATCTCCTTAAGCGGGGAAAACACTTTTGTTAACTTTGTTGGGTACAATACTGCATCATGTGATGCTGTTTTTTCAAGCATTGAAAAAGTCGGAAAATCGGAATTTATCAAATATGCAATTTCTTCCTTTGCGCATGAGGTTACTTTGGATGAGATAACAAAAATTGAACCATATGTAGAGAGTATCGAGATAGTATTTGCTTCGCTCAACTCTTCCCTTTACGACGATATACATGGTGAAGGAGCATTTGCTAAAGCAATTGATTTTGTTGAAAATGTAATGGAAATGAATAGAGCTTTCATAGGGGTTACATTGTGCGCTTCAACGGCAACCGAAACCGATTGGATGAATTTCCCTGGATTTGCAAGTAAATACGCTTTTCATTCTGCTCGTGTCGGTGGTTCAGAACTATATCACTCAATGTACTCCGGTGAAAGTCGTTTTAAGTTTAACTGTATTTCACAATTCAGACAGATACTGAACTATCAAGAGAAACAAGCAATTCAGCGAGCAACTCAGCTATTGCAAACTCCACGAAAAGATTTGATAGATTTCAAAACATCTGTTTATTATGTACCGGGAAATAATCTCCTAAGCACATCTATAAAGAAAAACTGTCCTGGTGGTCTTTCTTCACTTACATTCCTACCGGATGGATCATGTTTCCCGTGTTCTTCTTTGAGCAAGAATGAAACCTGTCTAATAGGATATTTCCCTTCCAGATCATACCAACAGCTACGAAATGAAGGAATCAAGTGGAATGGTAATGTTTTCAATGTTGATAATGATCCGACATGCTCAATTTGCTGTTATCGCTATTTTTGCGGAGGCGGATGCAGAGCAGCGGCGGCCAGCATAGGAACTTTCGACAGCAGATGTGAATTGTTTCTACAAGAATACGACAGGCTGCTTAGCGCAGCTGCCTTCTATGATCGGAAGCAATCTTCACAGTATTCAGAAAAAACTTTGGAGGATTATGGTTTTGGAGCATTCAGTAATTGTCGCTATTCCTAACTCAATAGTCTGGTATGAGTTAAGTGAAGGAGTATATCTGATTCGCTCAAACTCTTCCGGCAGGGAAATCTTGCTTTCTGAAATGTCTTTTGAAGTATGGAAAATTTTATCAAAGGGCCCAATCAGTATAAAGGATCTTCTCACACAGACAGAAAGCATTCCCACTGGAACAGACAACATTGATCATGTTCTGGATAAATTTTTCCGACTTTCCATTGTCCAACGCAACGATAAGCTATGGAACAATGAATAGAACTTGTTTATAACAATGAAAATCATATCAAAATGGGTACTGCATTTGAATGATATTGACTACTTGTCTTCTGAAGGAATTGTTTTTCAAGATCGGTCAGGACACTGCGGCTCATCATGCATAAAAATGCTGTTAAATCGAGATCACATTGAATTTCCAGTTGAAATCAATGAATGCAATATTGAACAGTATTACATGAGTATGTATCATCTTAAACTCCTCCTGGAACATTTTGGCTTTAGATGCAAAGGATTGAGGTTTGTCAATATTCACAAACTCCAAAGCTACATGAGTGAAAATTCAGTAACTGGAGTTGTTTCACTGATCAATACCTGGAAAATGCACCCACTTTACCCTTTGGGGTGTATTCTGGAAAAGTTTGAGAAGTTGGGAATCAGAACACAAAAACTAAATCATTGGGTTATCGTTAAGAAAGTTACATCAACCCATGTCTTTTTACAGGATCCAGCTTTCGGAAATGTTCGTCTTACATTAAAGACATTCGAAAGGCTCTGGCGTAACTACGCTTTATGTTCATTTGATAGTTAACCATACAATACAGAGAGTGGAATTCAGCTCCCCTTCTGTTACTCTACCAGCACGCCTTCACTGTTGTAAAACAGGTGTTCCAGAAGATTTCCCTCTTCATCAAATACGGAAACAACCTTTGCATAACCGGTTGATAGATTTACAGGATTATAGTTTGTGTCAAGATAGCTGAGTTCAATGCAGTTGCCGAGGTCATCATAGATAAAGCTTCTGGCATGGCAGCCAAGAGAGCGGTTAATCACCGGTAAACCCTCAGCATTATAGTATGAAATAAAAACTGTTTGACCTTCAGTATTGTAGGAGAAGCGGGTGTATGCAAATCCTCCAGGGAAAGGAGCTATATCGAGGTTTGAGTCGTAGGTGGATGATTCAATAACTCTTCCCTCACTATTGAATAGCCTTTTCGTTACAGAAATGCCCTCAATCTCTGTTCTATTACCATCAATATCAAGCCAGACGGATTCAGATATCCCGCCCAGTATATCCCTTTTGTAACTGATCGAGGCAACACCGAATGAATTTTCAACAAAGTCACCGTCTGCTCCGTAATGACGCTCTGTAATGTAAAGTGAGTTCTCATCAAACAATTGCTCTGTGAAAGCAACTTTTTCCTGATTTACAACAACACCGTTTTCATCAAAAACAAAATTCCCGCTGAGTGCAGATGAATAGTCCTTCAGAAGAAGTTCCCCTTCTGAATTCAGAAGCCGTGTGGAGGTAAGATTCCCTGAGGAATCGTAGGTATATACTGTTTCAAGCACACCATCTGATGAGGCGATCCTCTGACCAGCTTGATCAACAGCCGTTTTAGAAACAACCCTGCCGGAATCGTCAATAGTGTATTTCCATGCAGATGCAGAAACAGTTCCATACTTGAAATACTCCAGATCTCCCTGCCCATCCAATCGTATAGCGGTAGCTGAGTAGTTGGGAAGAATATCCACAGTTAAGCGGTTTCCGAGAGAGTCAAGAGAATAAGAGTATACAGTTGAGTCATTCTCCCATTCCCACTCAAGAAATGCTGCACCTTCGAGCCTGGCAAGAGAAATCGGTAAGCTTTCTTCATTAATTTCTATTCTGTATCCGGATGATTCATCTTCATATCCTGTCCAGAGAAGAACTGAGTCAGTTGACACAACTGAAAATCCACTCGGGAAGCTGTAAACTGGAATCGTCTCTCCCCGGTCAAGCCTCATCACAGAAAGTGAATCACCGGATTCAACCAAGCGGAAGCAAATCATATTAGCAGCAAGCGAAGAATTTATCTCTGCTCTGGGAACCAATTCCATAGTGGGAGTTAGATCAAGGTACCTGTAGAATGATTGACTGAGTGCCGGAGCAGAAGAAAAACAAACAACAAACGCAAGAAGGGAAAAAGTAGAAGAATACAATTATCTCAGCCTTTCATTCAGGTTGGTTTCTTCCTGATATATACACAGGCGGACGAGACCCGTATAATACATTAGGAGGAAGGTCAAGTTTAAATAATATAAGGAGGGTGTATGAAAGTATTCTGCTCAATTCTTTTCTTGTGTCTAGTACTAGCCTGTTCAAACCCTTTTGACACATCTATCGATATTAGATATGAAGTGTCGGGCAGTGCAGAACTGGTCAATGTTACTTACGAAAATGGAAGCGGTGGGATTTCTCAAATTACCAATGTTGCTTTACCATGGTCACATAATTTCTCAAGTGAGCCTGGTGAATATGTTTACCTGTACGCCCAGAATCAGGGTGAAACAGGGTCAATAACTGTAACCATTTACAAAGATGGGGAAGTATTCAGAAGAGCAACCAGTGAAGGAGAAAATGTCGTAGCATCTGTCAGCGGTGATGTTTAGACTCCCTCTGGGTTCTACTAGCTTTCTCGTATTTACTAACCAACTGTACACTGCATAATTCAAGACACAAATACAATTTCGTGTTATAGTTTAACACCTAATCTACAATTGGAGAGAATATGCACAAACTTGAGTATGCCAGAGGTGTTGTTTTTAGGAAAGAACCTTCAGGAGGCATTCTATTCAATATCGATACCGGTGATCTTCAGGTAACTGAAGGTGTGGCTTTCGGTATCTGTGACATGATAGACAATGGAAAAACAAGAGATGAAATCCTTGCTGAACTAGAAAAGCACTATTCAGAGGAATCAAACCTTGAACAGGATCTAGACGACTTCATCAAAGAGCTCAGGGAAAAGGGTGCTCTGGTTTGAAAACTTCTTACTGGGTCTCTCCCAGAGAGGCCAATTTGCTCATAACTGGGCGATGCAATCTTAGATGCAAACACTGTTCTGTTACGAGTCACGGTGATTTGAAAACAGATCTTCCCTTATCTGAATGGGTCAAGATTCTTGACGAACTTAAAAGATCAAAACTTCTCAGCCTTACCATTACAGGTGGAGAACCAATGTGCAGACCGGATTTCGTCGATTTCCTAGGTGAGATTTACGCGAGACCCTTCAGGTTTTCAATCAATACCAATGCTACATTGATAACCCCTGCAATCATTGAAACGATAAAATTATACTCTTCCAGATTTGATGGATTTATGGTAAGCCTCGACGGGCCCGACAGACAAACAGTCGACAGCCAGAGAGGTGATGGAGTGTTTGATGACATGGTGATCGGAGTAAAAAAACTTCGCATGTCTCGGATTCCCTTTGGTTTCTACTGTACTGTAACGAACCTGAACGTAGACAGGGTTGTGGAAACAGCAGAGC
The DNA here is from genome assembly GCA_016744855.1 of Candidatus Fermentibacteraceae bacterium. Lineage (GTDB taxonomy): Bacteria > Fermentibacterota > Fermentibacteria > Fermentibacterales > JCC-6 > Sabulitectum. The sequence continues at coordinate 284,131 of JADGDO010000003.1, forward strand.
TTGCAATTTCTTTAGGGGCTGGCTGGATAAAATTCAACAATTATCTCGTCGCAGGCCCTGTTCTTGATTCCGGATTGATTCCAGAATCGAATCGCATTAACAGAGCAGCGGAAGATCTAAGACTTCTCACAGCAAAGTACCCCGGAAAAATAAGAGGAACACTTCTGGATATGCATATGCGTATGCTAAAATTTAAACGGGGAGAGTTGAAGAAGAGAAAGGACAAAGCTTTCTCGTGTGGAGCAGGTCTTGGAAAAGTCGCTGTGTTTCCGGATGGTAGAGTTACGCCGTGCGATCACCTGCCAACCTTAACATTGGGTGATCTAACGAACCAGTCATTAGAAGCAATTCTAACCGGAGACGAAATGCATGAATTAACCCGATTTATGAATCAGAAACGCTCGGATAATCCAGAATGCAAAAATTGCAAATATCTGGAATTCTGCACGGGTGGTTGTCCGGTTGAAGCGCTTAGTAATGAGCAAGCTATTGGTCTCGACAGGAATTCCTGCCTTAAACGAGCTTTGGGAGAATCATGACGACACAGCAATCTCCTCATCCGACCCTGGGAGTTCTTTACATCAACCCCGCTGGTGGTTGCAATCTGCACTGCAAACATTGCTGGGTGAATGAAGGTTCTTTTTCCGGTGAGCCTCTTGGTCTGGCACAATGGAAAGAGCTGCTCGCGGAGGCAAAAGCAGAGGGCTGCAACTATGTGAAGCTAACAGGTGGAGAACCACTGCTTTATCCAGAAATAGTTCATCTATACAGCTATTCAGCTGCTCTGTTTCCACAGATTGCCATAGAAACAAATGGAACTCTCCAACCGGAGGGTCTGTTGGATGCCTTAACTAAACAACCGCCTTCTCATATTTCCATCAGCCTGGACAGCGCAGACGCTGACGTACATGATGAGTTCAGAGGTGAATCGGGGGCATGGGAGAAAACAGTAGATTTTGGGAGTAAACTTGTTAATCTTGGTATAAGCAATCAGATAATAATGTCAGTATCTGACATGAATCATGAACCGATACTGAAGATGGTTAACCTGATTCAGAAACTTGGCATGAACTCTCTCAAGATTAACTTTATTACACCATCCGGAAGAGGACAAAGCAACAATTTCTATAGCAAAAACTCCATACAGGAAACCATAGACTTCTTCAACTGGATTGATAAGGAAACACCCAAATGGGTACTGCCATCCATTCCAGCTGCTCTTATGCCTGTAAACCGTCTCATTAATCTGGGATACTGCCCTGTTAACAATTTGATGGGTGTTCTACCGGATGGTACGTTCTCACTCTGTGGTGTAGCTTTTTCAAGAAAAGAATTTGCCTGGGGCAAGTTCCCCGAAACAACGGTAAAAGAGGCATGGCAAAACTCCCCAGTTTACAAGCAGATCAGAACGAATGTACCTCAAAATCTTGAGGGTATATGTCACAGGTGTATGCATAGAGATTCCTGCATCGGAAGATGTGTTGTAAACAATCTTGAAACCGGTGGGTCAATAACAAGTCCGGATATCCTCTGCCAGAGAGCATACGAAGCAGGTATTTTCCCTAAGACAAGATTGATTAACAGATGATGGACAGATTCATTCTTAGAGCTCAGCTCAGGTCGGTTCTACCCGGTGGTGTAGTTCTACATGCATCTTCAGTAGCTGAAAATAACAGTGCATTCGTATTTTTAGCTCGTTCCGGAGGTGGCAAATCTACTCTCATGGAAAATTTGACACAAGAAAAATACGGGGCAATCGCTGATGATAGTACGGTGATTTCAACAGGAACAGATGACCGTATTCGATGCCTTCCGTGTGGTTCAATGAAGCAATTCCTGGGCACAGAGAAAATAGACGGAGCAATTCTGAAGTCTTTCTACTTTGTAGAGAAGGGGGCTCCTGGGTTAAGCTTCAAAATCACACCTCAATATGCCTTTTACAGAGCTTCCCGGATTTCTTCAGTATTGGCCTATGAGCACATTTCCGAAGAAGAGCAGCGACAAGCAATTGTATTTCTTAAACTTCTATTCGATTCATTCCCCTCATACATAATACGCTATGGATTATCTGAAGAGCCGAAAACTTTTCTAAAATGAGAAACTCATCGCCAGAAGGTCGGGGATGGGTAAGAGGCCTTTCGATGTGGCCCAACCTTATTCCAGGTGATGTTCTTAGCTCTGTGGAAATCCAGGTGACAAACCTAAAACCGGGAATGATTGCTGTTTTCAATAAAGGCAACAGCACGGTGCATGTTGTTCACCGAGTATTAAAGGTTAGTAAAACAATAGACGAGATAATTGTAGAATCGGGCGGAGACAGATCAGGTCCGGATGACTGCAACTGGCATTTCCAGTTTTCTGATCAGATAGTATCAGTTACTGGTGTACTTCGAAGAGGGCGGTATTGCCCTGTTAGAAGCGTATCTGTATCCGACTTACTCTCCCCTTCAATTGTAGTGAGAATCTACAATCGAATCATCAGAAAGCTGTTCTGGTAGTCTTTAAAGTCTTACTTATAAGCACTGGCCTGAATGGTATACATCTCGGAATACCTGCCATTCTCTGCCATAAGTTCCTCGTGAGTACCGTACTCAATAATTCTTCCATTATGCATAACAGCTATTTTATCTGCCATTCTCACCGTTGAGAAGCGGTGTGAGATGATTACAGATGTTTTACCTTTTACAAGCTCTCTGAATTTCTCAAAGACCGCCTGTTCTGCCTTGGAGTCGAGTGCGCTGGTGGGTTCATCGAGAATTACCACAGGGGCATCTCTGACGAAAGCTCTTGCCAAAGCAATCTTCTGCCACTCACCGATGGAAAGTTCCTTCCCATTTTTAAATGATCGACCAAGAACAGTATCGTACCCCTCGGCTAATTTGCTGATAACGGAGTCTGCTCCAGCCGCTTCTGCAGCCCTGCGTATAGTTGTATCATCTGGTGAATTCTTTATGTCACCAAGGCCTATATTTTCCTTTACCGTAAGATGATACTTGGCATAATCCTGGAAAATTACACCGATGTGCCCTCTGTGATCTTCTACGCAAAAATTCTTGACAGAAGTACCGTCAACACTAATAGTGCCTGAAGAAGGATCGTAAAGACGGCACAGTAGTTTCACCAGAGTAGTTTTACCTGAACCGTTTTCTCCCACAAGGGCAAGCATTTCTCCGGAGTTAATGGAAAGTGAGACCCCGTCTAAAACACTGTTCTTGCTGGAAGAGTATTTGAAATTCACGTTATCAAACACAATTCCTTCGGTGATCACTGAAGGGAAGGGACGGGGAAATTCAGGGTCAACAATTGCAGGCTTAATGTCCAGAAAATCAAAAAGATTTGAGAGGAAAAGATTCCCCTCGTAAAGTCCAGCAATACTTCCGAGAAGACCTTTGAGGTAGCCAAGCCCTCTCTGGAAAGCCTGGAAGTACATTACCATTCCACCTATCGTAATTAAACCGGCGAAAGCCTGTCGGGCAATGAAGGCGAGTGATCCGTAAATCAGGACAGTAGCAACAATTTGTGTGCCTAAATCCGAAGCTGCTCTGCGTCTGGCTATTCCAAGAGCTTCTTTTCTTATGAGAATTCTGAGGCTAAGGTACTTCTCACGAAAAAACTCACCTAAACCGAAAAGACGCAGTTCTTTAGCATGACTTACAGAGGTCAGTAGCCAATGCTTATACCAAGCTTTCCGCTCCGTTTCGGTTCTTTTGCGTTGCCAGTTCCAGTTAACTCTGGAAAATTTAAGCTTCACAAACACCCCTGGAAGGGCCGCTGCCAGAAGAACAACTGCAACTATCCAGTGGAACGAAAGAAGAAGACCTACCATTGCAAGCAGGGAAATGCTGCTTTGGACAGTTCTAATCAACCCATTAACAATGCTGGTCGGTCTGTAAGGTGCTTCACCCTGTGCACGGTGCATAGTGTCATAGAATTTCGAGTCTTCATAATAAGTCAAATCAACTTCTATCGATTTCTTATGAAGAATATCCTGCATGTAGTCAGTAACAACCCTTGCCTGTGTCTGCTCAACAATACCGGCAATAGACTTCACGAGAGCAGAGAGTAACGCCACGCCACCCATCACTGCGATGATAATTCCAATCGGGTAAAATGATGAAGTGTTAGTTCCATTGATGACAGACTCGATAGAATCGATCAGTTTTTTCATAAGGTAGAGAGGAATAAGAGGCAGTAGTCCCTGAAGAATGGTCAAGAACAGATTAGCAATCGTTAATCCCCGACTGCCCTTCCATACAAGAGATACTGCCCTGATAATCATTACTTTTCTGCTGGCGGCTGGTTGTTTCATGGTTCTAATCTAAAACGCATCTAAGAGAGAACCAACACAAGGGTTGTAATTAATCACAGACTGAATTATCCATTAGGCACTATGAAGCAAGTATTAAAACCTGACGAGATAACCAAGTCCGCCTGCCAGTGGCTTCTTGAAGGAGCTGAGCAGGGTAGCTATTCCGGTCCTGACCCGGGCGCTTTCCACGACCTTTCACCCCTCCTCTCAAGAGAGACCGGGAGAAAAGAGATAAGCCTCTCCTATGCTGCAAGATGGTTTCGTCAGGAACAGATAACACGAACTGTGCTTCAGGAAATGGCTAAACAGGGAATTAGAGTTTGGGCGGTTAAAGGATTCGACCTGGCAAGAAGCATATATCCCTTTCCGGGCGGGAGACCAATGTGCGATGCCGACCTTTTTATTGAGAGAAAAGATCGACTGGAAATCATGAGCATTTTCCAGAGATGCGGCTGGTCGAAAGGGTCTCCAGGAGATGGTATTTTCACGTCGGACATTGTCTCAGAGATGAAAATGTATAAACACAATGTAATGGTGGAACTGCATACTCATATTTTCTACTTCCCGGCAACATTTCCGGGTAAGCTTCCTCTGGATCTCTTCGAAAAGGGAAGATTGCTCGAACCGGGGCTCATGGGTTTCGCATGGCATAACGCATTGCTGCTGGTAATCATACACCTTCTTACAAATGTATCTATAAGGCCGGTATGGTGGGTCGATGTCTGTCTTCTGTGCAGAAAAGTAACAGAAGCAGGTACATGGGATGAATTCCGGCAAAACGCTTTTACAACAAAGCTTGGAAGTGCAATTGCTCTGCCCCTGGAAACAGCTGTTTCACAGTTGAATGCTGAAGTTCCCTCCGGTGTAATACGCTCTTTGCAGAACAACCACAGTGGCCGGGAAGCCATTCTTGAAAAGCTCCGCAAAGGAAACAAAGTACCAACTTTGCTTAATTTGAAATACCTGAGCGGATGGCAAAGAATCTCATGGGGATATGCTCTATTCTTTCTCATTCTTACCGGGAAGAATCCACTGAAAAAGGAATAACTATTGTTAACTTCCAAGGCAGGAAAAATCATGAAAATTAACGAAGAACAAATAGGACAACTCCTGACAAAATGGCAGGAGATAATGCGCCTTAAAGACTGGGACATCAAAGCGGTACTTGTTAAGCAGAGCTGGCGGAAATCCGGTGATATAAAAATAGACGTATCCAACCAGATGGCAGCTGTATTGATACATGAATCTGTTCCCCAGTCACAACTGGAGGAAGTAATTGTTCACGAGCTTCTTCATTTAAGACTCTACGGTATGGATCAACTGCTTGAGGAAACGATACAAATCCTATTCGGCGCTGATGACGCCGACCCCAAGAAACAATTTGCCATGAATACCTTCTTTCTTGAACTTGAGTCAACTGTTGAAAACCTGACCAAGGCAATGCTGACAGCACATGGCAAACAAACGGATTTCTGGTTTAACCGGGTTGACAAGCAGATAGTAGAAGAACTGAAAACCGGAAGTGTCGAATAATCAACATACCAGTATTCAATTCAGAACTGCTACTTTAAGGTCTGCTGCAAGATCAAAACTGGAAATACTGAAGGTATTGAAGAATTGCCAATAACTATTCCTGCTGATAATGCATAAGAGAGTAGTTTACTGGCTGGCCTGGGGGGTAATACGAAAATGACGATATCACTACAGCAATACTTCCATCCTCATCTATCTGCATAAAACTTGGCCTGTTTTCACCGGGATAATCAAATACAGTTCGCCATATCTCGTTACCGGCCGAGTCCAGTTTCATAAGAAAAACATCAGAATCATAAGGAGGCAGGAACGAACCATCAGGTCTTTCAAACCCTGTATAGCCTGCAATGTAAATGTTCCCTGCTTCATCCAGCTCTATCAGTCGAGCGCCGGCGTGAAAACGAAAATTCTCCCTCACTTCTATGAATTGATCTCCGTCACTGTCTATTCCAATCAGATACATGAAGAGTCTATCACCCAGATCATCTGTAGTTCCGCATAAAACAAAACCGGAATCCGCAGTTTCCTTCACGACAGAGATTCTGATAAATGGTCCACCCCGCATCTGGAATTCGCCGCTCATCAGAAGCTCACCGGATTCGCTGAGCTTGTAGAAATTCCATACAAAATCCCCGTGGGTAGGACCGAACACAACGAAGCAGCCCCCATCCTTGCAGGGAATAACCGGCTGAAACACTTCTACTCTACTTTCTACGCTATCGAGTGTGACTGACCAGAGAGTATCACCGGAAGGAGACAATCTGGTTAGTCCTCCGAAAGTATCCCAAGTCTCAGAATAGTCAGGGTAGGGAAAGGTGAAGAACTGATCTTCGTTACCCGGCACTCTGGATGAATCAAGCTCTGCTTCTCTCGTCTCCACATTGCCATCAGTATCTATTACCAATTCTATATAAACAATTGAATCATTTAAGTTCTCCTTGTATTCCACAATGTACTGACCACTGAAGTTACTGTGCAGTCCACTCGGAGTTACATCACTAGGAATGTCTCCAAGAAATGTCCAGCCAGAACCATAAACTGCTGTAGTCAGCACAATACATAGAATGATAATCTTCATTTCTAATTCTCCTCTAAAAATGGTTCTGCTAAAAATGTCAGCTACTCGGCCTCAAAAATCTCAATTCCTGCAATATCTGTAACATCATAAAGAACTTCAACATGATTCGTAAACAGTAAAGTCTCTGATACTGTTGTTAAAGATTCAGCATCTGTCTCTCTACACCATACTTCATTCTCCCGGTAAATAATTCCATTTTCTCTAACGAAACGGTGCTTCTTCTGAATGACAGAATAGGAAAAAGGCAAGTTCTTCTCGCACCTGATTTCGCCACAAAGGTGCTCTCTTTCCAGCCACACCTTGATTTGAAAAGTAGAAGAAGTCTCGTTGCGAAAAGCAAAATCAAGATAGTTATAGAAAACTGTTGCACCGGTTCCAAAAGGCACCTTTCTCTTGTAGTCAGGAAAGGGATCTGTAGCGTGTCTATGTCGTTCAGTTACAAGTAGAGGAGTCTGCAGAACCATCCAATGCAATAGGTTTGTCAGCTGGCAGAGACCTCCTCCAGCCATAGAGGTAAGGTTGCCGAATGAGAGTTGTAAGCCCGGGGGAAAACCCCGCGAGGCACTTGGCTTTCCAACCAGTTTCCAGAAGGAAAACACTTCGCCGGGTTTAACTAACACACTGTCGATCAGAGCTGCCGCAATCCTCAAACTGGCAACTTTGTTGGTCTGCAAATCGGCATCTGTTCCAGCAAGTTTCCTCATAAGCAGTGATTTGTGTGAAACTATGATTACCGGAGAGAGCTCATGGGAAATTGTAGAAGCAAAATCGACTTCACTGAAAAACCATGAGAGGCGGCGTTGAATTTTGTGTAAAAAAACAGACAAACGGTATAAAAGAGGGTGCATTGAAGAAACAGGTTTCACAGTATTACCTTCCTAACAAATAATTTCAAAACGCCATACATTGCTGGAATAGTTTTCCCCAGCCTCTCCTACTCAGAACCAGTGACGGTATAAACCCTCCTGCAACTGTTACCGTTCTGAAGCTTAAATCAGAAAAGCCCGGTTACATTTCCCTCGTCATCAACATCCATGTTTGCAGCAGCAGGGGTTGATGGTAAACCTGGCATCCTCATAATATCGCCTGTTATGGGAACAAGAAATCCAGCACCGGCAGAAATCTCAATTTCTCGCACAGTTACCACAAAATCCTTTGGCCTGCCCAGTAATCTTGGGTTATCAGAGAGGGATTTCTGGGTTTTAGCAATACACACAGGCAGTTTGTCATAGCCGAGTCTTTTAATCATTTTCAGGTCTTTTTTCGCCAGGGTCGTGAAATCCAAGTGCTCAGCTCCGTAAATTCTTTTTGCGATTATCTCTATCTTGTTTTCAACCGTATCATTCCAGTCATAAAGAGGCTTGAAAGTTCCGCAACAGTCCTTAGCATTTTCAACAACAAGCCCAGCAAGCTCCTCCATGCCAGCACCTCCGCGGGCAAAGCCATCGCCTACTGCAGCAGCTACACCGAGCTCTCTACAGCGTTCCAGCACCAAATTCAGCTCTGCTTCAGAGTCGTATTCAAACTTGTTAACACAAACCACCGCAGGCAAACCGAACTTGCCGATGTTCTCCAGATGCTTTTCCATATTCGGAAGACCTTGAGCGAGGGCAAGAACATTAGGTTTGTTCAGGTCTTTCTTCTTAACTCCTCCATGCATTTTAAGAGCTCGGCATGTGACCACAAGCACCACAAGAGAGGGGCACAGTTTTCCATACTGGCACTTGATATCAAAGAACTTCTCCGCTCCCAAATCAAACCCGAATCCAGCTTCGGTAATAGCCCAGTCGGCAAATGAAACCGCCATCTTTGTAGCAAGAATTGAATTACACCCGTGCGCTATGTTAGCAAAGGGTCCACAGTGTACAAATGCTGGATTGCCTTCAAGTGTCTGAACAAGATTTGGCTTTATGGCATCTTTCAACAGCATTGCCATTGCGCCCGTAACACCCAATTCACCTGCGAGCACTTCTTCACGATCATAGGTAAGTCCAATAAAAATATTGTTCATTCTTGTTTTCAGATCTTCCATATCAATAGCAAGGGCAAGAATAGCCATTATTTCTGAAGCTGCTGTTATATCAAATCCCGTTTCTCGGGGTACTCCCTGAGTTCTGCCCCCAAGACCTATTATGATGTCACGCATTGACCTGTCATTCATGTCCATTACCCTGCGGAATGATACTGTACGGGGATCAATTCTTAACTTGTTACCCCAGTGAAGATGGTTATCTATTGCTGTTGCCAGGAGATTGTTAGCTGCTGTTATTGCATGCATGTCTCCTGTGAAATGAAGGTTTATGTCTTCCATGGGAATTATCTGAGAGTATCCCCCGCCGGCAGCGCCTCCCTTGATACCGAAAATAGGTCCCAGGGATGGTTCCCTTACGGCACAGCAAACATTTTCACCAAGTTTGGCCAGACCCTGGGTGAGTCCGATTGTTGCAGTGGTTTTTCCTGCTCCAGAGGCAGTCGGTGTAATTGCAGACACAAGAACCAGTTTTCCTGTTCCCCTGCCCTTTTTTTGAAGGGTATCAAGATGCACCTTGGCCTTAGCTGATCCATACAGATCAATGTCTTCCTCACCAAGTCCAAGCTTAGCCGCAATGGAAACAATGGGTTCAGGTTTGGCTTTACTGGCTATTTCGATATCACTTGGGAATGCATCCATGATGTCCTCCAGATTTGAGTTACCGGTAGTTTCGTTGGAAATAGTATTGTCATAGTGATCAAACAACACAAGGGAAAACACTACGTCTTCAAAACATGTATGATAGACAAGGGTTAACTACCTGGAAGGGAGCAATAATGTTGAAAATATCTTTTCTAATGCTGATAGTTGCAGCAACTATTATTGCAGATCCGATAGACCCACCAGATGTCAGTACACAAACCCTGGAGCAATATGTCAACGCATCAGAGGATCCAATCGCAGAAATGCTGCTGAGGGAATCTCTCTATCTTGATTCATTACACAGTGAATTCAATAGACTCTCTGAAGATATCGTGGTTCTCTTTAGTTACAATCCGACTCTTCAGGATCTCTTCATTGAAGATCATCGGGCTTTTCTCGCAGCAGTTCATCTTCATGCCTTGTTCCTTGAAGAAGCTCAGTGGTATGACCTCGCGAGCGATGTGCCAGTATACGGAACAGGAATGGAAGAGGTTTATATATTGGAGTCTGTGAAGTTGATTCAGGAAAGAATCGTTGAATACAATGATCTACTCTACTCATCAATACAAGTGGATTAAAAACCTTTTCCCACAGACAGAGCTAGATGAAAAAAAGTGTTCAGGACACACCATAAGAGCCTAGATTATGTTGACTCGTACGAAGCAGTACCTGTATAATTCGTCGAGATGCAAACCTTTGCAATAACTCAAACAAGAACAGACGGAGCCTCATGAAAACCCCTGATACTGTATCATTTTTACAAAATCACATACTTACAACAAAACGAGTTTTTCTCTACCTGATTCTGCTTGTTTCAATATTCTCGGGTTGTGGTTCGGACAGAAGGCCGAATGTTCTGCTTATTCTTGTGGATACAGTAAGATCCGATCATCTTGGATGTTATGGGTACGACAGAAATACAACACCCACACTGGATAGCTTGGCTCACTCCGGAACAAGATTCTCAAGAGTAATGAGCGGCAGTCCATGGACCTTACCTTCCATGACTACTACTTTCACCGGACTCCCTGAAAGGGTTCACAGAGCACGTTTGCAAAATACAACATTCTATGGTGTAGATCCGTCATTGCCATTTCTACCGGTAATGATGAACAGAGCAGGATACAGAACTGCTGCTTTCTTCAATGTTATCTATATGAGCGAGCACTTCGGGTTTCACAGAGGTTTTGAGCACTTCGATTGTCAAGGGCTGGTGGAACTCTCCAACAGCAGAATTGCAGAAACAACAGTCGACGATTTTCTAGAATGGCTTGATTCAGATGAGGATGATGCACCTTTCTTTGCTGCTGTTCATTTCTTCGATCCCCATGCCACCTACGATCCCCCTTCACCATATGATACAATGTTCGCTGATCCTTCATACTCCGGTGACTTCGGGAAGGAATGGGGTATCGGTAATGATATGCTTGAAGCCAACTCCGGGCAGATATCAATTGACGCTGACGGCATCGCTAATCTTATTAATCTTTACGATGGAGAGCTTGCATACACAGATGCTGAGCTGGGAAGACTTTTCGCTGCTCTTCGCGCAAGAGACCTTGGAGAGGAAACCCTTATTATTGTCATTGGAGACCACGGAGAAGAATTTGGGGAGCACGGTAAATTCACTCATGGTCACTCTCTTCACGCAGAGCTACTGCAGGTTCCCATTATACTCTCAGGCTCTGGTGTAGTAGCTGGTTCTGTGGACAGTACTCTTTCAGGAAACATTGATGTTTTTCCAACCATTCTTGCAGCAGCGGGGCTGGAATCACCTGACAATCTCACCGGAAGAGATCTGAGAATCTCTTTGAGTGACAACCAGAGAGTTCTTGCAGCAAGTGGTCTTGGAGAAAGCCGGGAAGCGTGTGTAAGAGAACTAGACAGCAAAGTGATATGGAATGTGGACAGCGACAGTTCTTACATGTACAACCAGGCTTTGGATCCAACTGAAATGTTGCCTCTACCTGCAGATTCTGCTCTTCTGGATCAGGTGTTTGCTTACTGGGCATCACCACCGGATGGCGACCCGGGACCGGTTCCATGGACCGAAGCGGTCGAGGTTGAACTTCGGGATCTCGGTTACATTAAATAGAGTATAGACTGGCGAAGACAGGCGTGTTCTAGAAAGCACAGGAGAAAGATAGTATGCAACTGAAAAACTACTGGATCGTTGCTTCTGTTTTTGTGTTGTTCACTGCTCTCTGGATGATTATCCCCGGCTCTCATCTTGTTATGGACGAAGGATACCGACTTCTTCAAGCCTCATCTCTCCACGAAAAACTATCTTTTCCCGTTCTTATTGAATATCCGGGTGCCAATTCTCTAGGAAATCTAGCTGGTGACCTGCGTCCTATGCCAGCGCATTATGGAAGTCTCACTGAGGGCAAACTTCAGTGTTTCTATAGTCCTACCCTTGCACTATTAGCTTCACCCTTTACGGGCAAAGGAATGCTTCTTGTCCCGCTACTTTCAGGCTTTCTGCTCTGGCTCACTCTCTGGCAGACTCTTAAGAAATCCGGATTCTCTCCAATTCTTGCGGCCCTGATACCACTAGTTTGCACCCCGGTTCTATTCTATTCTATGAGATTCTGGTCCTATCCTCTATCAATTTTGCTGGCCATTTCGGCAGTAAACAAAGCCGAAAAAGGAAAACCATTCACGGCTTATCTGTTCATTGCAATCGCAGCACTTTTCCGTATAGAATTTCTGGTAACAGTTATCCCGGTCTTTTTTAGACTTCCCGGAAGCTGGCATAAGAAGCTTCTGCCGGGGATACCGGCCATTCTCCTGCTACTCGCAGGAAACTGGCTCTTCTCCGGAGGAAATGTCCTGGGTAGCCATCTAGCTGCGAGCACTACTGAACAGAGCCTCTACACTAGCGAGGACATCTCTGTTATTCAACAGAAGTGGAAAGCAGCTCAAACAGCCCTATTCTCGATGGTTCCCGGGGAAACTGGTAATGCTCGTTTTATTCCCGGCATACTGCTTTGGATACTCTGGGGCATATCAATATGGAAGTCCAAAACCTCTTTTTCTGTGTCACTAGTTGCGCTGACCTTAAGTCTCGCGCCATGTGTTTTGTGGGCTCTGGGCAAGTATTCTTTCCTGGATGGTTTTTCAATGAAGCATCCGCTGATGGTTTTCCCGATTCTGTGGCTATTCTCTAAGGAAACACTGAAGAAGAGCATCCCGGAAATTGCTGTCTTTGTGATTCTTCTTCTTATGCTTCTTCCTATGCATACCCAGGGACCCGACTGGGGAGTTCGTCACCTATTTCTCCCAGTCTTTCTAATGATTCGAAATATGAAGGGTTTTGGAGAGTCTAAAAAACTTGTCTCAATCCTAATTTTCGCCCTGCTGATAACTTCTTCATCACTCCTTTTTCTGGGGACTAACAGAGGAAGGGTTGAAAAGCTCAGTACTCTGGCGGCGGATAGAGCTGTAATAGCAACGAACTGGGTCATTCCCGGTTGGTTTACCGATAACATGATAGAAGGCACTCCGGTCGTTTATGCAGAAACAGCAGGACTTCTCGCAGAGGCTCTATTCAGACTGCAGAATACGGAGAACGGAACCAGCCCGGTTATTGTCTGTTTGCACAGAGATGCCGGAAGAACAATTCAGATTCTTGATGAACTGGGCTTCAGCAGCACTGTAGGAGGTGAAGTTGCTTTCGGTCCATCACTAAGATGCATTCTACTGATTCCCAGATAATTCTCTCTTTCCAGGAAGGAAGATCATGAAGAAATTATCTAAGATGTTTCTAATACTTTTCACTTTGTCCTTGCCTCTGTATGGATCTGACGGATGGTTTATCGACTTGGAAAGCGGGATAGCCTTCCCGGGTTACAATGACGTTCAGGTACCAAATGATTCAACAGGTACCCGATTTTCGATAAGCGAAACTCTGGATGTCGGTTCAGAAGCAATCTACCGTATCAGACTCGGCTATGAAAATGGAAACAATACCTTCAGTCTTTTTGCAGCTCCTCTTCAGCTTGAAGGAACCGGTACACTTCCGTCAGAGGTGTTGTTTGCAGGAAAAACATTCTCAGAAGGAGAAGAAGTCAGTGCAACATACCGTTTTGATTCCTACAGAGTTACCTGGCAATACACACTGAAGAACAACCCAAGTTTTCTTTTCAAGCTCGGATTCACAGCTAAAATCAGAGATGCAGAAATTACAATTCACTCGGAGGAAGAAAGCGCTTCCACTAGCAATACAGGCTTTGTTCCGCTGTTAAGCTTCCAGTTGAAGTGGAGACCATCACTGCCTTTTGCTCTGCTACTGGATGGAGATGCACTTGTTGGGCCCGTGGGTCGTGCCGAGGATGTATTCCTCGGGGCAGAGTATCAGCTGTCTGACAAACTCCATGCCAGGGCAGGATACAGAATTGTTGAAGGTGGAGCAGATGTTGAATCAGTATACAATTTTACACTGGTGAATTTTGCTACAGCCGGAATAACAGTGTTTTTCTAGAAGAATTGTCTAAAAAATTTGTTAACATAGAACCACTGTTTTGCAGGTGACGGCTTCAAGGCCGTCATTCGCATTTATATAGTATACACCTGCTGCAAGGTTACTTACAGTATACACTTGATCTTCCTGCCGATTGCAAAAACCTGTGATCCTTCCACAAACATCGTAAACACTAACCTTAAGTGTTTCAAAACAGGTGAGGAAACTCTGACTTTAAATGGAACATGTACCGGGTTCTCAACAGTTACACTAATACCCATTAGAAGAAGAAATACCTGTATCGCCCCATCCGGCCAAGACAGCCATCATCCACCACCAGGCCTTACCTTTTACGAGATGCCTTTCCCCGTGTGCCCTGTCTGAAGTTGCAGGAGCAGAGCACCGATCAGATTTGATCTCTTACAATAACCCTTCCAAAGAACAGATCAGAGTCGTTTTGATTCTCTTGTATCTCCTCTCCGATGATCAAGTATTCTCCAATACCCACATTGAAGATAAATGCCGGTGTCTGATCGGATTCGTCTTCAATGGAATAGCTTAGGATATCTCCTGTATCAGGATCAATAAAAATCATGAGAGGGCAGACATCTTCGATTTCAAAAGGTGAGTATCCGCTACTCGCAGTCCATCCCGCGCAAAGGACCTCTCCATCTTCAGTATAATCCAGGCTGGTCAGGAAAGTGTGGTCATCGTACAGAACTTCTTGACTTCCAAGCTCAAAAAGAGACGGGTCATAAACCTGGAGAATTCCCCTGAAAGCCATCTGCCCCAGTTCATCAAACGAACCTGCCATAAGAATGTAACCACCGGGCAGCTCGAGGAAACCTGTTGGTGTGGCGATGAACTCAGATTGCACATCAATGAAATCTTCCCACATCTCCTGCCCCTCCGCACCCAGCCTGTACACCGGTAAGCCTCCGGGAAAGCCGTCTTCCTCGTAAGTCAACATGAAACTTCCGTCGTAGAGTTCTTCCAATTTGACACACTCAACAGTGAAACCGTTGTACCCAATCGGCAACTCGCTCTGCCACAAAATGTTTCCCTCTATATCAACCCCTGCTGTGAAAAGCATCGTTTCGTCATCAGAATCCTTACCGGTTCCGGATACCAGCAGTGAGCCGCTAACAAGTTGAATTGCAGAATTGATAACAACAGAATCGTAACTGGTAAAATCAAGTGGATAATCGGTGAATTCCTCAGATGGAATGTGGTAAATACGCATGGTAGCGGGGCTTTTCTCCAGCCTTGATCCGTGGAAAACAGCTAGGGTATTATCATCCGTAAAAACAGGGGTTACCCATTTCTCGAGAACGTCCCTGCAGGTGAACAGAATCATTCTCCCCGTTTCCGTACCATATCTGTTCAGCGAGAGAAGACTCCATCTCCATCCCAGACCCGAAACGTTGAGAACAACAGCACTGTAACCAGAACCGTCACGAAGAGCTGTGCACTCAACAACGGCATCGTCTCCGGGTTGCTCAATTACCTTCAGAGACTGCCATTCAAGGATGTGGTCCGGAATATCAGCAGAAGCTGTCGTGCAAATCAAAACCAGCACTATGATAAATAAGTTCTGAATAACTCTCCTCCGTCCCGCTAGCTGAAAATTCCCGAAACTCTATTGATTTCTGCTATCTCATTTCCATGCTGTGTGTTCCAGTGACAATTTCACTGTCAGTCTGCTTGCAAACAAACTGGCCAGCAAGGTTAAATATTGCCAACAGATGAGAGAAACGCATTAGCAATAATAGTGTGCCCAGTCTGATTTGGATGCACTCTATCATCCGACAAACTAGCAGCAGTTCTGAAATGCAGATGCCTGTCAAAAGCTTTCTGAACATCGACAAACAGAGCATCGAACTCAGAAGCCAGTTCGGAGACAACACCACCGTACAGATCCATCATAGAGCGCATCGGATCGGACAGATCCGTTTCAATAAAGAACGGACTCATCAACACTAGTCTATCTACTCTGGGTCGAGCCTGAGCAAGCAGTTTTCTGTATGTCTTTTCATACATGCAAACATCTACCTGGAAAGATTCCTGACTGTCAAACTGCCTCCACACATCGTTGATGCCGATCATTACTGAGAGCCAGTCCGGCTGAAGGTCAAGCACCTCCCTTTGCCACCTTGCTTCAAGATCAGTTACCCTGTCTCCCCCAACACCGGTGTTAAGAACCCTGATGGTTCTTTCAGGTTTTCCGGCTGCCAACATACTGTTCAGAAGAGACACATATCCGCTACCCAATCCTAAGCCTTCTCCCACCGGCCTGTTTCGATGACAGTCGGTTATTGAATCCCCTGTAAACAGAATGGTCTGACCACTTTCAAGAAACATGCTGAACCTTTCTCATTAAATACCAAAGATATGCACTTATAAAACAAAAAACAGCCATGGCTGATAATCGAATAAACCGTTCAACAGTATGGAAAATGGTTCTGACTTGCCTCCTGTTGTTGAGTTCTCGCAAGAGATGTTTTAAGTTAAGGCAGATTACCGGCGTACAACTGTGACCCGTCAAACTGCAGAAAGAGAATAACCATGCCTCTCACAATAGATCAAGTTCTTAAAGATTCTTTCGGGTTCGATACATTCAAGCCCGGCCAGGAACGCATTATCAAGATTATTGTTAGAGGTGAATCGGGTGCTGCAATTTTTCCGACAGGCGCGGGTAAATCTCTTTGTTATCAGCTGCCCTCTCTTCTGGAAAGAGGAATGACACTTGTAATCTCCCCCCTTCTCTCACTCATGAAAGATCAGTTGGATTTTTTGAAATCAAAGGGGATTGCCGCAGCCAAACTTGATTCAGGAATGAGTTTTGAAGATTACAGAAACACTCTTGAATCAGCGAAAAAAGGAGATCTCAAGATTCTTCTTATCGCTGTTGAACGATTCAAGAATGAGCGCTTCCGTACTCAGCTAAAACAGATGGATGTATCGCTTCTGGTAATCGATGAAGCACATTGCATTTCGGAATGGGGGCACAACTTCAGACCGGATTACCTGAAAATACCGGTGTTCGCACAGGAGTTCGGTATCAGCAAAGTTTTGCTACTAACAGCTACAGCAACCACAAAAGTAATTGATGACATGTGTGCCAAGTTTTCAATTGCCAGGAAGAATGTTGTTTTGACAGGTTTCTATAGGGAGAATCTCTTTCTTCGAGTGCATCCGGTTTCCATGGAGAACAAAGATGCTCACCTGCTTGAAGTTCTAGCTGGAAAACCCGATGGCCCGGCAATTGTATATGTCACTCAACAAAAAACTGCAGAGAGAGTCGCCTGCATGCTTTCGGATAATGGATTCGAAGCAGAACCATACCATGCTGGAATGGATACTGACCACAGAGACGAAGTGCAGAACCGCTTCATGCAGAGCTCTGCTGGAATTGTTGTGGCGACTATTGCCTTCGGAATGGGAATAGACAAAAGAGATATTCGTAAAGTAATTCACTATGACCTGCCCAAATCCATTGAGAGCTATAGCCAGGAAATAGGCAGAGCAGGCAGAGACAATCAGCCGTCTCTCTGCTGTCTGCTCGGAAACAAGAGCGGTGTACCCGTGCTGGAAAACTTTGCTTACGGTGATACTCCGGAACAGAGCAATATCCACAAGGTACTTGAATCAGTTAAGGAAGCTGAAGGTAACAGGTTCGAGGTTCATCTCTACCAATTGAGCAAAGCCTCTGATATACGATTGCTGCCTCTCAAAACACTTCTTGTTTATCTTGAGCTTGAAAAAATACTATCTCCTCTGTACACATTTTTCGAATTCTATTCCTTCAAGTACATAACTTCTCCTGAAGAAATTCTTGCCGGTTTCAGCAATGAAAGAAAAATATTTGTAAAAAGCATTCTTGATAACTGCGTTAAGGCCAGAACCCGGGTAAAAGTTGATATCGACACAATTATTCAGGCATCAGGCTCAAGTCGTGAAAGGATTCTTACGGCCCTGGACTACTTCGATGAAAAGGGCTGGATAAGTCTTCAACCGAAAAACTCCGTGGATGTGTTTGAGATTCTCAACCCTGAATTTGAAATCGATTCTACTGCCAGAAAACTCGCCTCCATGTTTTCAAAAAAGGAAGCGAAGGATATCTCACGAATCCACTCAATGATAGAGTTCTTCGAAAAAGAGCAGTGCCTCGCTGAAAGCCTCTCTTCATACTTTGGAGAAAATTTGGGACACAACTGCAAACGTTGCTCTTTCTGTATCAGCCAGACGCCGGCAGTACTGCCCTCTCCACAGCTCCCGACACTTGAAGAATTTGATTTCCAAAAACTCATTCAACCATTGGCCGCTGCTGCCGATTCACCGCTGCCCATCAGGATGATGGTCCGTTTTCTGTGTGGCATATCGACCCCGATAATGGTTCAGCATAAAGCCAAATCAATGCCTGGATACGGTGAATTGTCAGCTTATCCTTACAAGTTGGTGAAACAGTGGGTAAAAAAGCAGAACGAAATCCTGCAAATCTGAAAAACTACAACCCCGGAGCACTGCTGCTTTCTATCAGGTTTCCCACAGAGCCTATTTCTACAAAAGAAACACCTTTGCTTCTACCGAAGTTTCCCCCAACGACAGCAACCATATCATCATCTGAAAGATCAATTTCCCCCTGTAACTGAAGTAGAGCTTTGCCCACAAAACGGTGTGTTATCTGTTCAGGTTGCATGAATCTTGCAGAAACTCCGTATGAAAGGGCCAGATGCCGAACAGTCTCTTTGCTGTAGCACTGAGCAAGAACAGGTCTGTTCCCCCTGTATGCAGCCAGGCTTCTTATTGTTCTACCGGATGTGGTATCCGCTACGACAGCCCTAACATCAAGCTCGACAGCACCTTCAACAGCTGATTTGATTAGGAAAGCAGATATCTCATTGTTAACAACAGCCACCGGGATATCATTCATCTCCTCTTTGTCTTTCTCCACTTCAACAGCCACGGCAGCCATTGTTTTAACTGCTTCAACCGGGTAAGCTCCTACTGCAGTCTCGCCACTAAGCATTACAGCATCAGTCTGACTGTACACAGCGCTGGCGATATCGTTAACTTCGGCTCGTGTCGGTCTTGGATTTTCAATCATACTGTGGAGCATCTGGGTTGCTATTATTACCGGTTTTCTTCTGAGGATGCACTTGTTTATCAGCATCTTCTGTATGCCCGGGACCTGCTCGAAGGGAATTTCTATAGCAAGGTCGCCCCTTGCTACCATTACCCCGTATGCCACGTCCAAAATCTCATCTATGTTGTTAACCCCACTGCGGTTCTCTACTTTAGCAATTATCTTGATTGTGCTACCCAAGCTGTCAAGAACCGCCTGGACTGCATCAACATCTGCTCGATTCCTTACAAAAGAGTGAGCTATGAAATCAAGATCATTTTCTACAGAGAACTTAATGTACCTACGATCTCTATCGCTGAGAGAAGGCAGCTCAATGTGCACATTGGGAACATTTACACTTTTACGACTCTTTATCAATCCACCATTCATAACCTTACACTGAAGACAGTTGCCATCGCGGGACACGGCTGTCAATTGTATCTCTCCGTCATCTATAAGAACCTGACTCCCGGAGGGGACTACACCGGCAAAACCTGCAAAGGTAACCGGAACGCTTCCATCAGGAGGTTCTTCGCCACCCGCGAGTACAACAGTCTGTCCCTCTTCAACTGCAAAGGGTTCAGGGAACAATCCTGTTCTTATCTCAGGGCCCTTGGTATCCATCATCAGTGCTATTCTCTTAGAAACCGAACGAACTGCGTTAACAACCTTCAGCGCTCCTTCAAGAGATTGATGGGCTGAATTAAGCCTTACAACATTCATGCCGTTATCAAAAAGCTCTCGAATGAACTCCTCGGAACAGTTCATATCTGAGATTGTAGCAACTATTTTTGTTTTCTTCATCAGCTTCCCCTGTCATTTGTGTAAGTCAAGTATACCGCCACAAAGAGAAAACTGCAGACAAACCAGTTAAAGCTAACTACAACCCGAATACCTTCTGTATAATTGTGATGAAACTAATTGCTGGACTTTTGTCAGCATCGAATATCAATGCAAAACCTTAGTTAGGGAATGGTAGTGGGAAACATCTGGGCAGCTTTGGGGCTTACTCTTTTTGCAGGAATGGCAACAGGAATTGGCAGCATCATTGCATTCACTGCAAAAAGAACCAACTATCGTTTCCTATCCGTTTCAACGGGCTTCTCAGCAGGAGTAATGCTCTATGTATCGTTTGTAGAGATCTTGAACAAAGGCGCAGGATCACTTGCGGAACAATATGGAACGTACCTCGGTAACTGGATTAATGCAGCTTCTTTCTTCGGCGGTATTCTTCTGATCGGGCTGATAGACAACCTTGTTCCCAAAGCAGAAAATCCTCATGAAATACATTCAGAAGCTGAAACCAGACCGCTGCATGATCGATCCCTAGAAAAGGTCCCAAACTCACTGAATGACTACAAACTGAAACGCATGGGGCTATTCACTGCACTTGCAATTGGTATTCATAATTTTCCCGAAGGGTTGGCGACCTTTCTTGCTGCGCTCAAAGATCCCAGCCTGGGAATGGCAATAGCTATTGCGATCGCTCTGCACAATATACCTGAAGGTATCAGTGTATCTGTTCCCATCTACTATGCTACCGGGAACAGGCGGAAAGCATTTCTTTACTCAGCGCTAAGCGGCTTGGCTGAACCACTGGGGGCCATTATCGGCTACCTGGCTATTCGCACCTTCACCGCAGGCCCCGGGGGAGAAATATCACCAGCAATAATGGGCATCCTATTCGCTGGAGTTGCAGGAATAATGGTTTATATCAGTCTGGATGAACTGCTCCCAACCAGCAGAGCATACGGCAAGGGGCACGACAGCATTTTCGGACTAGTCGCAGGAATGGTGGTTATGGCTCTAAGTCTTCTTCTTATGCAATAGGATAAGGAGCGTCTTCCTCTCTGAAACTGTCAGATAAGATTCTGGTATTATGGTTATTAACAGGATATATTCCCTTTTTGACATGGAAAATATCTTTATACGGAGGAAGAATAATATGACAGGGAAATCAATTTTTGCACTTCTTGTTTTGC